>CAWGGT010000022.1:0-149604 GCA_963822185.1 uncultured Pseudomonadota bacterium | reverse complement strand
ATGGGGTGGTTGCCGCCCTCCCCAGACGGCATCGCAATGTGCCAAGTTGGTGGTGTTTACAGCCACTGAGCGGAAAGGACGGCAACCGTGACCAAAGATACGATGATCGGGGTGGATCTGGCAAAATCTGTTTTTGAGCTGCACGCGACGTCGATGACAGGTCAGCTTCGGTTTTGAAAGAAGCTTTCGCGGCAGAGTTTCCTCAAGTTCATGGCCGAGCAGCCTCCAGCGGTGGTCGTGATGGAGGCTTGTGGCAGCGCGCATTACTGGGCCCGCGAGATGATCGGCCTGGGTCACGAGGTGAAGCTGATTGCGCCGCAATATGTGAAGCCATTTGTGAAGCGGCAGAAGAACGATGCAGCAGATGCCGAGGCAATCGGGATCGCAGCCCAGAGACCGGAAATGCGTTTCGTCGAGCCAAAATCGGCCGAGCAGCAAGGTCGGGCAATGCTGTTCCGGGCGCGGACCGGCTGGTTCAGCAGCGCACCGAACTGGTCAACATGCTGCGCGCTTTTCTTTACGAGCTCGGTCATGTGGTGCCGCAAGGCATCCATAACGTGCCCCGGATCGCCGCGATCATCACCGAGCCCAACAGCGATCTGCCTGAGATTGCTCGGATTGAATGCCGCGATTTGCTGGAGCAGATCGAAGCAATGACCGTGCGGATTGCGACAAGTGATCGTCGGATCAAGGACCTGGCAGGGCAAGCGGACATGGCCCGAAGGCTACAGACCATGCCCGGAGTGGGACCGATGACGGCTCTGGCGGTCGAAGCGTTTGCCCCGCCGATGGAGAGCTTCAAATGCGGCAGGGACTTTGCCGCCTGGCTGGGATTGGTGCCGAAACAGCATTCGAGCGGAGGCAAGACCCGTCATGGCCGCGTCTCCAAAGCCGGGCAAAGCGACATTCGCCAGTTGCTTATCATGGGCGCAATGTCGCGATTGAACTGGATGGGCCGAAAATCGATCCCGGATACATCGTGGCTAGCCCGCATGCTGGCGCGCAAGCCACGGATGCTGGTGGCAATCGCATTGGCCAACAAGATGGCCCGGATGATCTGGGCGATGCTGACGAAACAGGAAGATTATCGAACCCCGGCAACGGTAACCGCCGCCTGATAGAAAGGCTGCGCAAGGCCCAAGCCGGCAAGGGGGAGTGAGAAGGCGACGACCCGAATGGGCAAAATGATCGAACAGATCTGGATCAGGAAAACCAGTTACAGAGCCCGAGCTTCGAGCTCGTGAATCAGATTTGGACCTGATCCGCGGATCACCATACCGGCCAGCGGCTTCTGAAAACGCCGCAATCAAAGGCCTGACAGAAGACCGCACTCGATCACCTGCTCACCGGTTCAGAAACTTCTTGCCTCACGGGCGGCAACTCACAGAAGGCTCCTTAGGTTGGCGAACGTCCTCATTTGACGGACATTCTTGCTCCCTGTGTACCTAGTTCTGGCATTTCGGAGATCATTTGGCGCGCGAGTTGAAAGCTGCCGCTTGCTGACGCTATGTAGCGCTCAGCTTCTCTTCAAGGCCTTGTCGCGAATTTTCTTTTTCCTATATCTCAAATTCGCTGCCGCGCTTGAACACAAGCGTGGTGGGCGCAGAACGTGTTTGTTTGGAGATCAATGGAGGATTTGAAGAAAGCGACGAACAATTATCTTGCCGAAGCTGTGCCGCGCCTCCGCGGCTCTGCGTGCGACCCTCAACTTGCGCGCTCCGCGCGCGCAATTGAATGCGATTTTTTTTCGGAAGATCGCCATCCCTTATTCCGCGGGAGTGTCCGTCAGGGGGAGGGGGGTACCCAAAAATCGCCCAAAATCGAAAAACAATTCTGTTGCGCGGGTGTGCCGCCCCATCCCCCTCGCGCAAAAACGGCCCAAAACGCGAAAACAATCTTCGGGCGTTTTCGGCGTGGCGGTCAGGGGCTTGGCGGAAATTCGCAGCGGGGATTACGGCTCAGGGCTTGCCGCGCGCCACGAAAAACGGGTTGCCGAAGCGCTCGTCCGGCCTTGCCATATATAAAGGGCGCGCCGTCGACCTGGGTGACGCTGCCGCCCGCCGCCGCCAGCACGGCATGGCCCGCCGCCGTGTCCCATTCCATGGTGCGGCCATGGCGGGGATAGATGTCGGCCTCGCCCGCCGCCACCAGGCAGAATTTGAGCGATGAGCCGGCGGCGAGGAAATCCTTCACCGGATAGGCGGCGAGATATTCTTCCGTCTTGGTGTCGCGATGGCTGCGGCTGGCGACCGCGATCAGCCCGTCCTTCGGCGCGGGGCGCGCTTCGATGCGGCGCGCGGCGTCGAACGTCACCAGCGTCATGCGGCGTGGTGTCGATCTCGAAGGCGCCGTTCTCGCCGTCACCCAGAAACATCCGGTTCATGGCCGGGGCATAGACGACGCCGCGCACCGGCACGCCGTTCTCGATCTCGGCGATGTTCACGGTGAACTCGCCATTCTTCTTGATGAACTCCTTGGTGCCGTCGAGCGGGTCGACCAGGAAGAAGCGGTTGCCGATGGTCTGGATCTTTCCGGCCGCGGCCTCTTCCTCGGCCACCACGCCGATCTCGGGCCATTCATGGCGCAGGCGCGCGAGGATGAACTGCTCGGCCTCCTCGTCGGCGGCGGTGACGGGCGACTGGTCGTCCTTCTGGCGGGCTTCGACCCCGGCCTCGTAATGGGCCAGGATGATCTCGCCGGCATGCCAGGCGATCTCGGCCAGGAGTGCGCGCGATGTCGGAGGGCGCGGCGGCCGGGCGCGGGGATGTCATGTCTGCGGGTCTTCCTCGGTCGGGTCCGCGGGTTCCAGCGTCACCCGGTCGGCATGGACCAGCCGCTTGCCCGCATGGACGAAATTGACGGTGATGCGCATCCCTATCACGGATTGGATCTGGCCGATGCCCCAGTCCGGCGCGCCCGGCAGACGCACCCATTGTCCGGGCAGGAGGAAATCGCTCATTAATCCTTCCTTAAGGCCGGGACGCGACAGTCACCACTTGCAAACCATAGGAGCCGGCCCGCGTGGAAGCCAGGAAAGTGGAAGCCATGAATGATATCGAATTCGCCGCGCTCCTGGTCAGCCGCGTCTGCCACGATCTGGTCAGCCCGGTCGGCGCCGTCGTCAACGGCCTCGAAGTGCTGGAGGACGAGCGCGACGCCGCCATGCGCGCCGATGCGCTCAAGCTCGTGGCCTCCTCGGCCGAACAGGCCGCCGCCCGCCTGCAATTCGCCCGTCTGGCCTTCGGCGCCGCCGGGTTCCGCCGGCGCCTCGCTCGATCTCACCGAGGTCGGGCGCATCGTCCAAGGGCTGGTCGAGGGCTCCAAGGTCAGCGTGGAGTGGAACGCCGCGCCCCTCAACTGGCCCAAGGACTGGGCCAAACTGCTGATGAACGCGACCCTTCTGGCGGCCGATTGCCTGCCGCGCGGCGGCCGCGTCGTGGTCGGGACCTCGGGCGATGCCGAGGCGCCGGGCTTCACCGTCCACGCCGAGGGCCAGAATGCGCGCATCCTCGAAGAGGTCGCGCAGGCCGCGCGCGGCGAGGAGAACGGCCCTCTTGATGGCCGCTCGATCCAGGCCTTCCTCTCCCACAAACTCGCCAAGAATCTCGGGGCCGGGCTGACCCTGACCGCGGCCGAGGGTGCCGTCACCGTGACCGGCGGCTGAGCGCTTTTCGGTTCAGCAAGCGGCCCGCGGTTTAGAGGGCCTTTACGGCTTCATGGTTACCCTTGGGGCAGATCGTTCGGTTCCGGCCCCGGAGAGCGCCCATGAGACATTGCCTCGTTGTCGACGACAGCCGCGTCATCCGCATGGTGGCGGGCTCGATCCTGTCCGATTTCGAGTTCGAGACCGGGGAGGCCGAGGACGGGGTCGAGGCGCTGGCGGCCTGCCGCACCCGCATGCCCGAGCTGATCCTGCTCGATTGGAACATCCCCGGCTCCAATGTCATGGAATTCCTGCGCAGCCTGCGCCGCGAGCAGGGCGGGGACCATCCCGTCGTCGTCTATTGCACCACCGAAAACGACGTCGCGCGCATCAACGAGGCGATGCTGGCCGGCGCCAATGATTATGTGTTGAAGCCCTATGACCGTGCCTCGCTGGAAGAAAAGCTCGGTCAGGTCGGCCTGCTCTGAAGCGGGCGATGGCGGTTACCGAAGCTCAGTTCGCGCTGCTTTCCGATGTCGTACGGCGGCGCTCCGGGCTGCTCCTGACCCCCGACAAGCTCGACCTCGTTCGCAGCAAGCTGGCGCCGGTCGCGGCCCGCTTCGGCCTGCGCGAGGTGGGCGCGCTCCTCACCGAACTGGAGGACGAGCCCGAAGAGCTGGCGCGCGCCGTCACCCAGGCGATGACGACCAATGACACCATGTTCTTCCGGGATCTGTACTGCTTCGACTATCTCGCCACCACGATCCTGCCTTCGCTGATGGCGGAACGGCAGGCATCGCGTCGCCTGCGCATCTGGTGTGCGGCGGCCTCGACGGGGCAGGAGGCCTATTCCCTCGCCATGCTGCTCGAGGATGCGGGGCTGGCCGCGGAGGGCTGGAAGATCGATCTCTACGCCACCGATCTTTCGCATGAGGCGGCGGGGCGTATGCGCGAGGGCGTCTATAGCGATTATGAAGTGCAGCGCGGCCTGCCGGTCGGCCGCCTGGTGGAATGGTTCACCCGCGACGGCGATAGCTGGCGCGTGGCCGACCGCCTGCGCCGCATGCTGCGCATCCACGAGTTCAACCTTCTGGACAGTTATGGCTGGCTCGGGCGCATGGATCTGATCCTGTGCCGCAATACGCTGTTCTATTTCGGCGAAGCCGAGAAGCGCGACGTGCTCGCGCGCATGGAAACATGTCTGGCGCCCAATGGCTGGCTTCTGCTCGGCGGCGCCGAATGCGTGCCCAATGATGGCACCGGCCTTATGCCCCTCGGCACGGTGCGTGGCGTCTATGGCAAGGCGAAGGCGCCGGGATGGCAGGCCAGGCTTGCTGGCTGACCTGCCGTCCCGTCCTCCCATCACATATGAACGCGAATGCCGCCATAGATGGCGCGTCCCGGCGCGCCATAGCCGGCGACGGGCTCGTAACGGGCATCGAGCACATTCTCGATCCGCCCATAGAGTTCGAGATGTTCGGCCGATCTTGTGGGCGGCATAGAGATTGGCGGTGATGTGGCTCGGTAGCGGGTTCGATCCGCCGGCGCCGTCGAAACGGTGTCCGACATAAAGCGCCGAGGCGCCGAAGGACCATTCGCGCGCCGCCTGCCATTCCAGACGTGCATTGGCGAGATTGTGCGGACGCCGCGCCAGATCGCTATGCGTCAGTGCGTCGATCGCATGCATGTTGGTGTAGTTGACGTGCAGGCCGAGTGTGTCGCTGAGCTTGGCATCGAGCGTCAGCTCCAGCCCGCGCGCATGGCTGCGTCCGACATTGTAGTAGTAGCCGCCCACCGCGCTTCTGAGCGCGCAGGCCGGTGAGGTTGCGCCATAGCAGGAGAAGAAATCGATCAGATTTCCGGTGCGGCGTTCGAACCAGGTGGCGCTCACCCGCAGACGCCGCTGCCAGACGTACTGGTCGATGCCGGCTTCCCAGCCATGCGCCGATTCGGGAACCAGCTGCGAAAGCGGATTCGAATATTCGGAATAGAGTTCATAGAGCGTCGGTGCCTTGAAGCCGTCGCCGTAATTGGCACGTAGCACGGTCATCCCGTCATTGGGCGTCCAGGCGGCTGCGAGCTTGACGGAATTGTGACTGCCGAATTCGCTGTCGTCGTCGTGACGGATGCCGGCCGTCACGGTGAGTTGATCGAACAGCGTCGTCTGGCCCTGCAGATAGGCGCCGGTGAGCCGATCATGACCATGTGCGCCGGCAATGCCTGCGGTTGTCGCATGCAATTGGGTACGACGGGTTTCGGCACCGAAGGTGATCTGGTCACTGTCGCTGAGATCGAAGGTGCCTTGATATTCGAAGCGTGCCGCCGTTCCGCGATAGGCGTAATCGTCGTGCAAGGGCAAATAGAAGGGCGAATCGTACACTGTGCGCCGGCTCGTCGTGGCGATATAGGCAAAGCGATTGTGCAATCTTCCGTCAAACAGTGTCAGGTTGAGGCCTGCATAGCCGGCGAACAGCGTGTTGCGCTCATAGACCGGCGAATCGGAGAGCTGATAGGCGGGTGGCGCGTAATTGTCGTCGAAATCCGGTGCGCGCCCGCGTGTAATAGGCGCGCAGGTCGACGCTCAACCCCGGACGGATGTGGGTGCGCGTGTTGGCGGTGAGCCCGAGATTTCCGGTGCCGTCGGTTTCCGGATTGCCGTTTCGCGAATCGGCGGCCGAGATTCCGTTGGTATGAAAATAATTCGCCGCCGCGCCATACTCGAAGCGGCCGGTGGTGCCGTTGGCCGCCACGTTCATGCGATAGCTGTCGAAACTGCCGCCTTCGGCGCTCAGCGTCGCCGCAAGTGGGCGTGCGCCGCCGCGCTTGGTCAGGATATTGACGACGCCGCCGACTGCATCGCTGCCATAAAGCGTCGATTGCGGCCCGCGCAGCACCTCGATGCGCGCGATATTGTTGACCATCACGTCGCCGAGCACCGCCTCGCCATCGACCGTGCTGGGATCGTTGATGCGCACGCCGTCGATCAGCACCAGTGTCTGGCCGGCTTCTGCGCCGCGCAAACCGATGGTTGTGGTTTGCCCCGGCCCGCCATTGCGCACGACGGCAAGGCCGGGCGTTTCGGCCAGCGCATCGCTGACAGACACTGTCTGCTGCCGATTGAGGAGCTGGCCGGTGATGACGGAAATCGAATCACCGGTTCGCGCACGCAGCTGCTCGGTGCGGGTGGCGGTGACGACGACGGTATCGAGTGGCGTGTCGGCGGCGAATGCGGACGGTGCCGCTGCCGTCATGAATAGCAATGATGTGGCGAGTGCTGAAACTTTGTGCATTTGCGTCTCCTGGTGTGGGGCCAGAAGCCGGCATGCGGACATGAGCGTCCGAAATTCGAATAAGGTCACGCAAAACATCCCCGCAGCAACGACTTCTCTCATGTCGTCGCAGCGGTGATCTCCGCAGTTTTCGGCGCACCCCGGCCGGAAACAGGACGACGTCGCGAGGCAGGTCTCCTGGCTCCCGGGTCTTCGCTCTTCGTCCGCCTTCCCAAAGCTGTCTGATGCTTCAGTGGCTGTGTTGGACGTTCGCTGTCCGGTTACAGTTGCGGGGGCAGCCGCGGTATTTCACCGCGTTCCCTTGAACCCACGTGGGCAATCCCTATCGGGAACCTCGCGCGAAATTGAACGCTATCCGGTAACCATGATTCTGGTCAACGCGCATTTTCTTCAATTTTTCGGCAAAAAAATCGCCCGCGTAAAAGATTATGTCGCGCGCACGATTGCATCTTGCATCTCAATTTGGCCATGTTGCGCGGCGACGATACAAATCGATGAAAGATGGTGGGTGGAACGATTCGCCGCATCCCGCGAGCCGGTGTGATCTGGCTGGAATGCGCCCGGTAAAAAAAGTTTTATGCATGGGCAGGCGCATCCGCGCTTGGTGGAGTTGGGGGTGCGACGGAATTTGCGCAGTTCAAGGCATGGGCTGGAGGTGACTTCGGCGAGCCCGGTATGAGCGAGCCGCCGGTGTGCTGGAAGTTCGCGTTACTGACAAGACTGTGCATAGTGCCGCCGTTTACCATTCGAAGCGCTAGACCGAGTCAAAAACGGTGATTACGATGTGTAGAAAGAAAACCATAAGTGGGCGCCACACCGATGGCGTCAGGGAAGGGGGGCGCGTGAGCCTGGTCCGTCATCACCAGGCCCGGTGCGAGAGCGCCGGGTCCAGCTACGTTTGGTTCCGATAACCCATGCATCAGCCAGAACACGATCTAAGGCCGTTTCAGGCCTCCGCCGCGAGCCCGCGCCGCTACATCAGCTTTGGGCTGGTGGCCGCGCTCCATGTCGTCGTCATCTATGCGCTGGCCAGCGGCCTCGCGGCGTCCGTCATTGCCAAGCTGCCGACCGAGCTGAAAGCCGAAGTCGTGCAGCAGAAGCCGCCGGAGCAGGAAAAGACGCCGCCGCCGCCGCCGCCAGACTTGGCCAAGCCGCCGCCGCCCTTCGTGCCGCCGCCGGACATCACGATCCAGACGAATGCGCCGGCCGGGAACGCGATCAGCAATGTGCAGTCGAAGCGCTCGGTCCCGGTGGTGCGGACCATCCCGCCGCGGCCGACCGGCCGCCGCCATGGTTGCAACGAGACCTATCCGCCAATTTCGCGGCGTCTCGGCGAGCAGGGCAAGGTCATGATCCAGTTCGTCGTCAATGCCGACGGATCGGTGTCCAATGTGAAGGTCGACAGATCGAGCGGCTATTCCCGCCTCGACAATGCCGCGACCATCTGCGTGCGCGACTGGCGCTACAAGCCGGCCATGCAGGGCGGCAAGCCGATCGCGGTTACGACCAAGGCTCTTGTCACGTATCAGCTTAGATAACCCCAGAAAGAATGCGGACGGACCCGCTCGGGCCTTCCAAGTCGGTTCATCTCACTTACACGGAGTAGCGAAGATATGATTTCGAAACGCCTGACGATCGCAGCTGCCATCGTCCTCCTGTCCGGCCTGGGCGCTGGTCAGGCCCTCGCCAAGACCAATGCCGCTCCGATGCAGGTGGCGCAGGCCGACAACACGGCGACCACCCCGGCGGCGCCGGGCGACGCCACGGCTCCGGCCGATCAGGCCGCCGCTCCGGCCGGTCAGGCCGCTGCGCCTGGTGATCAGTCGGCTGCTCCGGCCGATCAGGCTGCGGCTCCGGCCGTGACCCCGCCGCCGGCCGAAGCCGCCGGCACGACCGAGGTCAAGGCCAACCCCTACGGCCTGAAGTCGCTGTGGGAAAATGGTGACTTCATCGCCCGTGGCATCATCATCACCCTGTCGATCATGTCGATCGGCACCTGGTACATCTTCTTCATGAAGTTCTGGGAACAGGCCCGCATGATGACGCAGGCCAAGCAGGTCGAGCGCCGTTTCTGGTCGTCGAACAACCTCAATGAAGGCATCGACAAGCTGGCCAAGAACAGCGTGTTCCGCTCGGTTGCGGAAAGCGGCGTGCGAGCGTCCTCGGCCACCGGGACCGGTCTCGTCAATCTCAACGACTGGATCGCCATGGCGCTGAACCGCCAGCTGGAAGAAATCAACGGGCGCCTGCAGGGCGGCATCGCCTTCCTCGCCTCGGTTGGTTCGACGGCGCCGTTCGTCGGTCTGTTCGGTACGGTGTGGGGTATCTATCACGCCCTGATCGCCATCGGCTTGTCCGGCCAGGCCTCGATCGACAAGGTCGCCGGTCCGGTGGGTGAAGCCCTGATCATGACCGCCATCGGTCTGGGCGCTGCCGTGCCGGCCGTGCTGCTGTACAACTTCCTCGTTCGCCGCAACAAGGTGATCAACGAGAAGCTCCGCAGCTTCGCGTCCGACCTGCAGACCTATCTGGTCACCAACAAGAAGTAGGCATGTCTCTGCGTCGGAATACGCACCTCGAATTGGAGTAATGTACCCATGGCCATGAACGTGGCATCTCCGGACCATGATGACGCCGATCTCAACGTCACCATCAACACGACTCCGCTCGTGGACGTGATGCTCGTGCTGCTCATCATCTTCCTGATCACGGTTCCGGTGATCAGGCAGGTGGTTCCGGTCAAACTGCCCAACGCGAAGAATATTCCGACGCAGACCAAGCCTCAGAATATCGTGATCTCCGTGGACAAAGACGAGAACGTTTACTGGAACAACATTCCCGTCGCGTCCAACAACGAGCTGATCCAGAAGATGGAACAGGCGCTGGAGACCGCGAATGCAAAGGGGCAGGCACTGCCGGAAGTGCATATCCGCGGTGACAGGGACGCCCGATTCGAAGCGGTGGGCCGCGTGGTCTATGACGCCCAGAAGGCGGGTGTTCCCAAGATCGGCTTCATCACCGAGCCCGTCAAAAACGCTCAGTAACGCTGCTCCAGTCGCGAAGAAGGTACCTCTACTATGGCAATGAATGTTGGTGACGGTGGCGGCGAAGGCGAAGTGATGGTCGAGATGAACACGACGCCGTTGATCGACGTCATGCTCGTCCTCCTCGTCATGCTCATCATCACGATTCCGATCCAGACCAATGCGGTGAAGCTCGACATGCCGCGGCCGAACCAGACGCCGCCGCCTGTGCCGCCGCCGGTCGTCAATCTGATGGTCGATTTTGACGGGACCATCTACTACAACAATCAGCCCGTCGATTTTGGGACCCTGGACAGCTATCTCTACCAGGAAGGCCAGAAGGATCCGGCGGATCAGGCTGAAATCCATCTGTCCGCCAATCGCCTCGCGAAATACGACACTGTCGCAAAAGTGATGGCCGATGCGCAGCGGCGCGGCGTTCGCCATATTGGCATCGTCGGTACCGAGAAATATGTCCAGTAAGTGAGGGACGATCGCGGATCGGGATTATCATGCGGCCGCATGCGTCTCGCTCCGCGTCCAGTGGAATGAGGATCGAGATGATTGCCAAGTCCCTGCGCGGCATTGCCGCCGCGTTTCTGATCGGTACGGCCTCGGTGGCCGTTGCCACGGTGGCCACTGTGGGCGTCGCCCAGGCCGCCGGCGTCCGCGCCGAGGTCGGCAAGCCGCTCCAGGAAGCGCTGAGCCTGGCCAAGGCCGGCAAAGGCTCGCGCGGCCATGGCCGAGGTCCGCAAGGCCGAGGGCGTCAAGCCATCTGACCGCCGAAGAACGCAAGGTCATCGACCAGACCAAGCAATACGTCATGGTCAAGACCGGCGACTTCAGCGGCGGCGTCACCAACTCCACCACGGCCAAGGCCAAGTTCGCCCATGACTACAGTTCGCGCCGCTACCACGATGTGGTGACGACCGACGCCCAGCTTGCTGAAGAAATTCGGCGCGTTCGATGGCCAGAGCCAGCTTCTGGTCGCCCAGGCCTATTACGAGATGGGCCAGTACCGCACGGCCTATGACCTTCTGCAGCGCATGGGCAGCAGCGATCAGGTCATCAGCCTGCGCATGGCCGCCGCCTCCAAGATGGGCAACAGCGCCGCCGTCGGCTCGGCTGCCGAAGAACTGGTGCTGAAGGGCCAGAAGAAATACTGGCCCTATCTCTTCACCGCGGCCGACAACACCCGCGGCCTCAATGACGAAGACTCGCTCGGCATCTACCGCGTGCGGCTGCTGACCGGCTTCATGCGCAACGGCGAGGACTATTCCAACGCCACCCAGATCGCGATCCTGCTGAACTATCCGCAGGAAGCCGCCCGCATCGAGCAGGCTGGCTTCGACGCCAAGGTGCTGTCCGGCACGCGTCAGGAACGTCTCCTGGCCCGCGCCAAGGAGTCCGGGGCGCAGCAGGAAAAGCAGATGGACGCGCTCGCCAAGCAGGCGCATGCCGCCAAGACCGGCGATCCGCTGGTGAAGCTGGCTGAGACCTATTGGGGCATCGGCAAGTACCAGGATGCGCTCGACGCCGCCCAGGAGGGCGTCAAGAAGGGCGTGAAGGACACCGATCAAGCGCAGATGGTGATCGGCATGGCCTATACGGGGCTGAAGAAGGGCTCCCAGGCCGTCCGGGCCTTCCGCAAGATCACCGATCCCAAGGTGAAGGCCGTGGCCAGCCTGTGGTCGGTTTACGCGCGCACGCACTAAGCGCGCGCGTCGAGAATGTCAAAGGCCGCCGGTTCCGCCGGCGGCCTTTTTCTTTGTCCTCAGCGCTCCGCGTGCTCGGACGCGCCGGGCTGCATCTGGCCGAGCAGATAAGCGCGCACATCGGTATCCGGCGGCCGGGCCACGCCCTTCCCCGGGCCCGGGGTTCTCAGCTCCGCCAGGGTGAAATCCATCCGCGCCTCATAGGTGCGGTCGATCTGATTGCGCAGCGGCTGTTCGGCCACATACCAGGCGCGCTTGCGCTCGCCGTCATGGCAGGTCGCCAGTTCCTGCGGCGTGTGCGCCCCCCAGCGATGTTCGGCGCATTGATAGGGATCGAAGGACATGGCGAAGAGGCGCCGCCGCGCCTCTTCATAGCCGAAGCTGACGCGCGAGCCGTCGCTGCGCGTATAGGTGATCGTGCAGGCCGCGGTCCTGGCGGCGTAGAGGCGCAAGAGATCGCCGACAAGATCGTGGCCCGTATAGACGAGCCTGGGATCGTGCTGCCGATACATGGTCATGAAGCGCGCCACCTGATCGCGCAGCTCCTTGAAGGCGGTCTTGAGGCGGGCATCGCGCGAGGGCGTCGAATAGACCTCCCAAACGCCCTCGGTGCCGTAGATGTTGGGCGGCAGGCGGTCCGGTTCCGGTAGCTCCTCGATCCCGGCCTTGATCGCGACATTCACCGCTTCGGCGCGGTAGTGCAGATCGGCGCAGTTGGACGCCACCATCTCCCCCACTTCTTTCAGCGGCTTGAAGCGCAGCGTGCCGCCGGCCAGCATGGCGCGCACATAATCGTAATAGTCGACGGCTTGGCCGTGGAGCAGGAAGACGCCGCTCCGCCAGCCAGCGTCGGTGGCGGGGCGGCCCTCAGTTCCGAAATATTGAACCTCCGAGAAATCCGCGATCTGGTCGTTGCGCGGCCAGTTCCATATGCCCGCCCGTCAACACGCCGTCGGCGCGCCGTGTGGCGCCGACCAGTTTCACCGGCCGCCAGTTCTTGAAGCCGGCGCCCATGCCCGGCCGGGCCCGCACGAAGCGCATATCGTAATTGCCGCGCGTCACCGATTCGTCCGGGTGGGCGTCGATATAGAAGATGCGTCCGTCGGGATCGACGCGATAGACCGTGGCGACATGGCCGTTGGGATCGTAGATCAGCGTGCCGGCGCGGATCGATCCCGGCTTGATCGCGGGCGAATAGAGATCGGGCGGCAGCGGCGCGTCGAGATCGGGATCGATGCGATAGGTGGCGGTCGAGATCGCATCGCGCAGCGTCTCCAGCAGCGCATAGCCCGTGGTCGAGCCCGACAGCACATCCTGGCGTTCGGTCACGCGGTTGCCGCGCGGGCTGTAGCGCAGGTCGCTTGTGTGCCCGCGCGGGGCGACATCGCTTTCATAGGAAAAGGGCAGGCCCTTCTTCCACGCGTAATAGGCCCGCAGGAGATAGGGAAAGTCGGCGCAATCGGCGCGGAAGGGGATTGAGGCGGGATCGCTGGCGCGGAAGGGATTGCCCGGCCCGTGCAGGCAGGAACTGACCGTGTCGCAATCGGATTCCGCGATCGCGCGGACGAAATCGCCGAAGCCGCGTTCGTCGGCCGCGCTCCAATGGTCGTAGCGGATCAGCACCAGGGGCGAGGAGGCCAGCGACACCGCCAGCGCCGGATCGGGCGGTGGCGGCGTTTGCGCGGGCCTGGGCGCGATGGGCCCGGCGGCGCGATGGGGCGTGGCCATGGCGGGTTTGGCCGGGGGCAATGGCGCGGCGGGGCGCAGCAGCTCCACCACCGGTGCCGCCCCTTCCAGGAGCGTCACAGCGAAAGCCGCAGCGGCCAGCGTTGCGGTGACGAGCCGCATTCTGTTCCCCGGTCTTTCCCCGCACCACGGTAGGGGCTGTGCGATGCGGCGGCAACCGCTGCCGATATGCTCGCCGGGTTATCACGCCTGGGTTATAAGCGGGGCATGGCGGCTGAGATCGCATTCCCGTTTTGCCCATGGTGGCGGCCATGGAGCTGAGCCCGGCTGAAATCGAGGCGCTGCTTCTGAGCCTCAGGGTGTCGCTGGTGGCGATTGCCTGGGCCTTTCCGCTGGCGCTGGGAACGGCCCTGTTCCTGGCCCATCGCCGCTTTCCGGGAAAATCGCTGGTCGAGGGCGTCCTGACCCTGCCGCTGGTGCTGCCGCCCGTGGTGATGGGCTATCTCTTGCTGCTGGCGTTCGGCACGCGCGGGCCCATCGGCGCCTGGCTGCTGGCGCATTTCGGTATCCGCTTCGCCTTCAGCTGGACCGGTGCGGCGCTGGCGTCTGGCATCATCACCTTTCCCTTTCAGCTCAGGGCCATCCGCCTGGCGCTCGAAGCCATCGACCGCGGGCTGGCGATGCGGCGGCGACGCTGGGCGCGCGCCCGTTCGACCGCTTCGTCAACGTGACATTGCCCCTGGCGCTGCCGGGTGTTGTCGCCGGGGCGATTACGGCTTTTGCCGCCAGCCTGGGCGAATTCGGCGCCATCATCACCTTTGTCTCCAACATCCCGGGGCAGACGCGCACCTTGCCGCTTGCCATCTACAGCGCGCTGCAGGCGCCGGGCGGCGAGCTGGCGGCCGCGCGGCTGACGGGGCTGTCGATCCTTCTGGCGCTGATCGGTGTGGGGCTGGCCGAACTGGCACAACGGCGCGCGCGCGCGATGCTGGGCGCATGAGTGTGTCGGTCGCCCTTCGCCATCGCTTTGCCGGCTTCGCGCTGGAAGCCGATTTCGCGATTCCGCAAGGCGGCGTCACGGCGCTGTTCGGCCCCTCCGGCGCGGGCAAGAGCACCATCGTTGCCGCCATCGCCGGATTGCTCAAGCCGCAAGCCGGCCGTATCGCGCTGGGCGAGCGCGTGCTGTTCGATAGCGATGCACGCCTGTTCGTGCCGCCCTATGCGAGGCGCATCGGCACGGTGTTCCAGGATGCGCGGCTCTTTCCGCATATGTCGGTCGCAGACAATCTGCGCTTTGGCTGGCGGCGGGCGCCGGTGCGTGCCGATGAAGCACAGATCGATCACATCGTTTCGTTGCTGGGCCTGGAGGCGTTGCTCGACCGCCGGCCCGCCAAACTCTCGGGCGGCGAGAAGGGGCGCGTGGCGCTGGGTCGGGCGCTTCTGTCCTCGCCGGACCTGCTCCTGCTCGACGAACCGCTGGCTGCGCTCGATGCACCGCGCAAGGCTGAAATCCTACCCTATCTCGAACGCCTGCGCGACGAGACGGCAGTGCCCATGCTTTATGTCAGCCATTCGCTCGACGAGGTGACGCGGCTGGCCGATCATGTCGTCTTGCTGCGCGGCGGTCATGTTGCGGCGCAGGGCTCGGTGTTCGATCTGTTGGGCGATCTCGAATTCGCGGCCGGGCTCGGCATGCCGGCCTATGGCGCCGCCTTCGAGGCGCGCGTCTCCGCGCATCGCGACGGCCTGACCGTGCTGGGCTTCACCGGCGGCGAGCTGGTGGTGGCGAAGCTGGAGCGGCCGCTGGGCGCGCGGCTGCGGGTGCGCTTGCGCGCCGAAGACGTGATGCTGGCACGTGAGGAACCCCGCGCCATCAGCGCCAACAATGTTCTGGCCGCCACCGTTACCGCCATCCAGGATGGGCCGGGCGCCGAGGCCGATGTGCAGCTCGATTGCGGCGGCGCCAAGCTGGTGGCGCGCATCACGCAGGCCTCGGTGGCGCGGCTGGAGCTTGGGCCGGGCGTGGCGGTTTTCGCCATCGTCAAATCGGTGACGGTCGATCCGCGTATCCTGCCCGCGCCGGAATGATTGCGCGCGCGCAGATGTCCGTCCAAGCTCGTGCAAACGAAATTGGAAGGACACGCCCATGCCGCTTTTGCCCGATGCCGATATCGACGCCCTGCCGCCCGAAGCGCGCGATGCCTATGACCGTCTGCCGACCAAGCTCAACATCTTCCGCATGTGGGCCAATGCGCCGGAATGTTTTCGCCAGGGCCTCAGGCTCGGCGGCGCCATTCTCGGGCGCCAGCAACTGGCGCCCAACCATCGCGAGCTTCTGATTCTCGTCACTGCCAAGATCGATGGCGGGGCCTATGAATGGGCGCAGCATGTGCCGATAGCGCTGGCCTGCGGCTGCACGCAGGAACAGGTCGATGCACTGGAGGTGGGCGACTTTGCGGCCGATTGTTTTGACGCGCGTGCAAAGCTTTTGCTCGCTTTCGCCGAGGATGTGATCCGCAATGTCGCGGCCAGCGAGGCGAATGTCGAAGCGATGAAGCGCGAATTCTCGACGCAGGAAATTGTCGAGACCATCCTCACCTGCGGTTTCTACATGACGCTCGCCCGGCTCACCGAAACCGCCCGTGTGGAGATCGATGCCTCGGGCGGTCAGCCCGTGCTCGAAAGCCTTGTGCGGATGCGTTGATTACGAGTCGCGGTGATGTGTGCGGAACACCACCAGCCGTGACAGCGTGAAGTTCGACACCATGCCGATGCAGACGCCGATGGCGGTGGCCAGATAGGGATTGTCGAGCGGCGTCGGCGCGAAATGAACGAGCAGTGCATAGCTGCTGTAATTGAGCACTGCGCCGAGGCTGTTGGCCGTCACGTAACGCAGCCATTCTCTGGTCATGGCAGGCAGGCCGCGCGCGGCATGGGTGTGGAATGTGATGGTGCGGTTGCCCCACCAGGTAAAGCTCATCGCGCACAGGATCGAGACCGCGCGGCCGCTGAGCAGGCCGAGGCCGAACAGATTGCGCATCAGCGCCAGCACGCCCTCGTCGACGAAGAAGCCTGCGCCGCCGACCATGGCGAAGCGCAGAAACTGCGCGCGGATCGGCGCGTGCGGCGTGTCGGACTTGATCACGGACCCTCGCGATCGCTCTTGCGGCTGGTCCGGTGCGCCTGGGGTCCGCGTATGGCGAGATAGGCGAGGCGCTTCAGCTCCCAGCGCCCGCGCGTCACGGTGTCGAGGATGAGGCCGCTGGCGAGCGTCAGGAAGGCCAGCACCATCAGCCCGGTGGCCAGCACGGCCGTCGGTATGCGCGGTACGAGCCCGGTCCGCAGATATTCCAGCACCACCGGCATGCCGAGAAGGATCGACAACCCCGCGAACACCACGAAGATCGCCGAAAAGAAGATCAGCGGCCGTTCCTCGCGCACCAGGCTGGTGATCGTGAACAGGATACGGAAGCCGTCGCGCCAGGTGTTGAGCTTGCTGACCGAGCCTATGGGCCGCTCCTTATAGGCCGTGTCAACCTCGCCCATCGGCATCAGCAGGCGCACGGCATGAACCGTGAGCTCGGTTTCGATGCCGAAGCCTTCGGCCGTGAAGGGAAAGGATTTGACGAAGCGCCGCGACATCACGCGATAGCCCGTCAGAAGATCCTTGAGCCGCACATGGAACATCAGCGCGGTCAGGCCCGTCAGCATCTTGTTGCCCCAGACATGGCCGGGCCGGTAGGCGGCCTCGCCTGTGGCCACGCGCCGGCCGGAGACGATGTCATAGCCATCCTCAATCAGCGTGTTCACGAGCTGCGGCGCAGCGGCTGCGTCATAGGTGTCGTCGCCGTCGACCAGAACATACACATCGGCCTCGATATCGGCGAACATGCGGCGCACCACATTGCCCTTGCCCTGCCGCGTCTCCTGGCGCACGACGGCGCCGGCTTCGCGCGCGCGATCCATCGTGCCGTCCTTCGAATTGTTGTCGTAGACATAGACGCAAGCCTCTGGCAGCGCGGCGCGGAAATCGCGCACCACCGCGGCGATGGCCGCTTCCTCATTGTAGCAGGGGATCAGAATGGCGATGCGCGGCGGCGTCCCGGCCGTGGCGCCGGTCGCGATGACCTCCTCATTGGTGAAGTCGTTCATGAGCCGGTCTTTCGAAACAGGGCGCAGAACAGATAGGGGCCCCCGAGATTGGTTTCGATATCTCGGCATTGCTCGAGCCTGAACGCAAGCCCATAGGCGGCTAGCGCCGCGCGGGCGCGGTTGGTCTCGTAAGGATTGGCGATGAGGAAGAGGTCGCCCTTGAAGGCTTTAACCCGGGCCATGGCTTCGGCGGTGAGGTGCGAGCCGTCCTGCGGCTGGATCAGCCAGCCATCGATGCGGATTACCGGGATCTGGTGCGGGAGCTCCGGCACGAGGAAGCCCATCGGCGCTTCGCCGGTCATCAGCACCATGGTGTCGTTCGGATGGGGAATCGGCGGCAGCTTCACCTGCACATAGGGATCGCCCAGCGGCGCGCGCTCAAGAAAATCGGGCCGCGAGGTCAGCGCGATGGCAAGTCCCAGGACGCCAAGCGTCGTGAGTTTCGCCGTGCGGCCCAACGGCAACGCGCCCATCGCGGCGATGATCGCCATCGGCGCCAGCATCTCCAGCGTCAGGATGTAGCGATAGATGCCGAACACCGACAGCCACGACAGATAGGCGATCGTGACGAAGGCGAACAGCATCGCCGTGCCGCTGGATCCGGTGACGGTGGTGCCGGTTGGCGGATCCTTGCGCAGGCGCCGTGCGATCCAGGTGAGGCCGGCCGCGATCATCAGCACATAGGCGAGGCCGACCCGGATATCGGTATATGGAAGATCGTCGGCCACCCGCCAGTCGATGGAGAACAGGATCGGGTCGAGCAGCGCGTGCCACAGATCATGCGGCAGGAAGCGCGTGTCGCGATAGGAGGCGGCGAGCACCAGCGGCGAATGGAAGGCGTCGTTGAAATAGGGGAACAGCGGATTGCCGGTGACGACATCCATGCGCCAGAACCAGTAACCGGCGAACAGCACCACGCCGATCACGCCGCCAACGCCGCCGGCCAGCAATCGCACGCCGCGCCGCTTGAAATCGCCCTTCGGGATCGCCAGCGCCGCTGCAAAGCCCAGCGCGTAGGGCGCTTCGGGCAATTTGAGGCCCACGGCACTGCCGGTGATCAATCCGGCAATGGCGGAGACGATCGCGGCGCGTGTAAGCGTGCCGGTGGCCAGCGTCTCGCGTCCCACGATCAGAATGGCGAGTCCGCTGAGCACGAACACGCTCATGATGTTGTCGTAATAGGTTGTGCCGGACAGGCTGAGGGTCAGTCCGCCGGTCATGCAGAACGCGGCAAGCCATCCCGCCGCCAGCCGCGATTCGAGCGGCTTAATGAGTTCTCGCGCGATGATATAGAGCGGCACGACATTCGCGCCCTGCACCGCGCCCATTACCCCGAGCGCGAACCAGGACGGGGTGTGCGTCGCCAGCCAGTAGAAGGGGATGTCGAGCAGCGGATTGTAATAGGTCGCCTGATGGGAGACGGCGATGTCGAAGCCCATGCGCCCGTTCAGGAAGGCATAGGGCGCGTACCAGTGATAGTTGCGGAAGTCCCACGACATGTCCTTGCCGAGGCAGAGGACGAACACTGCCCAGCCCAGAATCACCAGGCTGAGGAACAGCCACTCCCGTGGCGCCAGAAAGGGGGCGCGGCGGGCGCGCGATGGGGACATGGACAAACCGATGCGTCGAACGAACGGGCGAACCTAGCATGTCTGTCGGCAATCGCGGGCATGCCGTCAAGGTTTGACGTGGGCTGGGCGTGGGCCTCGTGGCCGCCGTCCGGTCCGGCCGGGTTCGGGTCCAACCGACCCGGGGCTCAGGCGAGCGGCAGGTTCGCCAGGAATTGCTCGGTGCAGGCGCGCCAGGAGCGTGTGAGCGCGAAGCTGCGGCAGGCCTCCCGCGGGATTTCAAGCGCTCGCACGCAGGCCTCGCCGAGATCCTCGCGCAGCGCCCCCACCGGTGCCCCGCCAATAACGTCGCAGGGCCCCTGCACCGGGAAGGCGGCCACCGGCACGCCGCAGGCCAGCGCCTCGAGCATGACAAGGCCGAAGGTGTCGGTCTTGCTCGGGAACACGAACACATCGGCCGCCGCGTAATGGCGCACGAGGTCTTCGCCGGTTTTGGGACCGAGAAATTTGGCGTCCGGATAGCGACGCGCAAGCTGGTCGCGCGCCGGCCCGTCGCCGATCACCACCTTGGTGCCCGGCAGGTCGAGCGACAGGAAGGCATCGAGATTCTTCTCGATCGCCACGCGCCCGACATATAGGAAGATGGGTCCCGGATAGGGCAGCTTCGCATCCGCGATCGGGCGGAACATTTCCACATCGACGCCGCGCGACCAGATGCGCGTATTGGTGAAGCCATGGGCCTCAAGCTCGCGTTGAAGCGTGGGCGTTGCCACCATCATCGCGCGCGCGGGCCCATGGAACCAGCGCAGGAAACGATAGACCAGCGCTTCGGGGATGAAGGGTAGTCGCGCCCGCACATATTCGGGAAAGCGCGTGTGGAACGAGGTCGTGAAGGGGATGTTCCGGCGCAGGCAGATGGCGCGCGCGCTGAGCCCCAGCGTGCCTTCGGTCGCGATATGGATCGCATCGGGCGCGAAGTCGTCGATCATCGTCTGAAGGCTCCGCCGCGGAAACACGGCGAGGCGGACTTCGGGATAAGAGGGCAGCGGCAGTGTGAAGCGACCTTGGGGCGTGGCATAGCGCACGCTATGGCCGAGGGCGCTTAGGTCCTTCCCCAGGATTTCCAGCGTGCGCACGACACCGTTCACTTGCGGCGCCCAGGCATCGGTGACGAGCAGGACGCGCTGGAGGACCGTGTCGTCGACATCCGCTTCGGCCGGCGCAATCGCATCGTCAGCCGGCATCATGCCATGGTCCTCGAAGAGAGGACCTTCGGTGTCAGGCAGGCAGGGCGGCTTCGGCGCTTCCGGCATGCGCAAAGGCAACACCGGGGCTCTCTGCGTGTGCGGATGCCCAGTGGAGAATCTCCATGTGTCCGCGGGCATCTTCGACAAGCGCCGTGCAGCTTTCAACCCAGTCGCCGTCATTGTGGTAGGTGATGCCGCCGATCTCCTTGATCGCAGCGTGATGAATATGACCGCACACGACGCCGTCCAGGCCTTTGTGGTGGACGTCGCGGGCCACGGCTTCCTCGAAGCGGCAGATGAACTCGACGGCATTCTTCACCTTCTGCTTGAGATAGGCCGAGAGTGACCAATAGGGCAGGCCGAGCGTGCGCCGCCCGGCGTTGAAGGTCTCGTTGAGATGGAGCGCCAGCGTGTAGGCCCAGTCGCCCAGAAGCGCGAGCCAGCGCGCATAGGCGATGACGCCGTCATAGTGGTCGCCATGGATCACGAGCAGGCGGCGGCCGTCGGCGGTGTGGTGGACAAACTCCTTTTCCACCTCGACGCCGGCGATGGCGCGCCCGCAATAGGCCCTGAGCACCTCGTCGTGATTGCCCGGAATATAGATGACGCGCGTGCCGTGATCGATCTTGTGCAGCAGCTCCTGCACCACCCGGCTATGGGCTTCGGGCCAGTACCAGCGCTGCTTCAGCCGCCAGCCGTCGACAATGTCGCCGACCAGGAAGAGCGTGTCGCAGGCGTTCCTGGCCAGGAAGTCGGCCAGCATCTCGGCCTTGCACCCGCGTGTGCCCAGATGGGTGTCGGAGATGAAGATGGTGCGGTGGTGGCGCTTGGGCTGTGCCGGTGCGTGCCCGGACAGGCCCCGCGGGCGCCTGGCCGCCAACAGGGCGGCGGGCAGATCGCTGCGCCGGGCGGAGCGGCGGAAGCTCTTGGTGTCGGACCAGGCGGTTTCGGCCATTGAAACTCTCCTTTGGCCCTGCGAATCCCTCTCAGGGCCTTGCGGGACCCTGGATGCCTGCGAAACACGACTCCCGTGTTGCAAAGCAATAATGTTTTCATGAAGCTGCCATCCAAATTCCAGAATGGCCGCTATTTCTCCGCATTTGCTGCACTGCAAAATTATTGTGCAGCCCTGCCCAACAAACAGTCCCGGGGCGTATTGCCGCGGATTTTAAAGGAAATCTGCGGCAAAAAATTCCGAGCTGGGCCGAATTATTTCTTGCGCCAGCGCTGGCGCACATGCATATTGTTGCAGCGCGGCATTACGGACTTCCTCTCTGTGGTGCCGCCGCCCTTCCTGGGCGTTTCCTCCCTGAACTTGGCCGCTCCTCCGGGGGCGGCCATTTTTCTTTGAGGGATGGCCTTCGGGCGCGTCTGAGGAGTTGACGGCACGGCGCCGCATTCAGACGATGCGACGTTTCCAAGTGAGGGTCTCCCCGTGAAATACGCGATCGACTATCAGTTCCTGCCCAAGGGCGCCAAAGAGGTGGTGGATATTGGGCGCGTCGAAGATATCGAAATCGACGAGAGCGGCTTCGGCCTGCTCCCGGCGGCTGGCGATCTGGTCGACATCCCGGGCGACCGGAGCGGCGACCGCAAGAGCTTCCGCGGCCGGGTCAGCCGCCGCGCCTTCCGTTACGTGCTCGGTTACTGCCATGTGCAGGTCGTGCTGGCCGAAGTCGATGATGCGGAATGGGACGATCTCTCGGCGAAGTAAGCGGTTCCAGATCGCAAATCTCGCAGAAGGCCGTGCCGACCGCGCGGCCTTTTTGCTGGCTGCTATTCCGCCGCCCAGGGCAGCGGCGCGGGCATGGCCGAAGGCGAAAGCTCGTCGGCCGTGATCGCGCCCAGATGCGCCAATGCTTCGGCGATGCGTGTGCGCACATCCTCGAAGCGCGGGCCCGGCACGATCGCCTCTTCGTCGAGATAGAGTGCGCGGTTGATCTCGATCTGCAGCGCATGCACGCCGCGACTCGGGCGGCCATAGAGTTGGGTGGTGAAGCCGCCGGCATAGGGCACGTTGCGCGCGACGGTAAAGGCTCTGAGTTCGAAGGCCTGCTGGGCGCGCTGCATCAACGCCGGCGCGGCGGCGATGCCGTAGCGGTCGCCCAGGATCACATCCGGCACGGCCGCGGCCGAGGGCATGGAATGGCAGTCGATGACGACCGCCAGGCCGAAGGCGCGCCGCGTCTCCTCGATCAGCGACAGGATCGCTGCGTGATAGGGCCGGTAGAGATGGTCGATGCGCGCCACCGCGTCGGCGACCGGCAACGTCTCGCGATAGATCTCGGCGCCGTCGCGCACGATGCGCGGAATGACGCCCAGACCGGCCTGCACGCGCGGCCCCGGCGGATCGACAGTCAGTGGCAGCAGCCCGGCGAACATCGCCGGGTCCAGTTCGCCGGGGCCGCGATTGGCGTCGAGATAGGCGCGCGGGAAGCGGGCGGCGAGGAAGGGCGCACCCAGGTCCAGCACGGCGGCCGCGAAGAGGTCGTCGACGAAGGCATCTTCGGAGCGGCGCAGCGCCAGCGGGCTGAGGCGGCTTTCGGCCACGAAGTCCGAGGGATAGCAGCGGCCGGAATGCGGCGAGGTGAAGATGAAGGGCAGCTTCTGGCGCACCGGCCGGGCCAGCGCGAAGGGCGCGTCGGCGAGCGAGGCTGCGGCAAAGGGGCTGGCAGCCCGCGCGGCCGGCATCTGGCTGGGGTGCGTCCCCGTCCCATCCCTCCTGTGCTCACGGCCCATCCTGCGCGTCGCTCTCCATCTGTCCCGTATGGAAAACAGTGGACCACCGGCACAGGGTGCGATCAAGCTGCTTTTGGGCGCCGGCTCGCGGCTGCGACGACGGCAAACCTGCATTTACCTGCGCCGGGTTATAAGGTTAAGTCCGGCATCGGGGGAACGGGGATCCATGGCGCAAATCCTTTTGGCAGAAGACGATGAATCGCTGCGCCGCTTCCTGGCCCAGGCGCTGGTCAAGGCTGGCCACGAAGTGACCGATTTCGGCGACGGCGCCGAGGCCTATGAATGCCTCCAAGGCTTCCGCTTCGACCTGCTGCTGACCGATATCGTCATGCCTGGCATGGATGGGATCGAGCTCGCCAAGCGCGCCGCCGAGATGGACCAGGCCGTCAAGATCATGTTCATCACCGGCTTCGCCGCGGTGGCGCTGCATCCCTCCTCCAACGCCCCCAAACAGGCCAAGGTGCTGTCCAAGCCCTTCCATCTGCGCGAGATCGTGGCCGAGGTCGAGCGCATGGTCGCGGCCTGACCCGGCCAGCCTTCCCGACATGCCGTTATTCTGGCCCGCAATGGGCCTGTGGGCGGCCGGAAACGGGCCTGCTTGAGCCCGTCGCAAAGGCGCCTTCCGGGATGGTGGAAAACTGCCCCGCGCAGCTTGCCAGCCGCACGGGCAGGACGCTATAGAAGCCGCCCCGACACGGTTAGGGCGGTTAGCTCAGCGGGAGAGCACTACGTTGACATCGTAGGGGTCACTGGTTCAATCCCAGTACCGCCCACCATTCCTTCTCCACATCTTCATCGGCGCTGTCACTCGGTGGTTTCGAGTCCGAGTTTGCTCAGCGGCGTCTCCAGCGTGGTGGTCAGAAATTGACCGAGCGAGGCCTGAGCGCCCGCGAAGTCGGGCTTCAAGACACGGCCATCGGCCATGGCGAGATTGCCCAAATTGGCCTGGTCGAAGCGCGCATGGGTGAGCTTGGCACCGCGGAACGAGGCGCCGCGCAGATCGGCGCCGCTGAAATTGGCGTCGCGCAGATCGGCGCCGTCGAATTTTGCCGCCTGCAGATGGCTGCCGGAGAAGTCGACGCCGATGGCGATGCAGTTCGGGATTTCGAGCGCGGAGAGCACGCGGTTCGACAGGCAGCCTTCAAGTGGGCGCAGATCGTCGCCGACGAATTTCGCCTGCGCGCCTTTCTTGCCGCCGCTCCCGATCCAGTCCTGATGCTGCGCCAGCGCCGTCTTGAGCGCGCCGGCTTTGGCGGCAGCGCCGGGCGTGATGTCGAACACTGCACCTTCGATCGCCTCGGCCGGCAGGTCGAGATCGCCAAGATGCACGCCTGTCAGCACGGCGCCGCGGAAGCAGGGATTGGTGACCTTGGCGCCTTTGAAACGCGCGCCCTGCAGCAGCGCTCCGGAGAAATTGGTGCCGTCGAGCAGCGCCTTGGCGAAGGAAACATTCTTGAGCGAACAATTTGAGAAGTCGACGCCGTTTGCCTTGCCGCTACCCGCGGCGCTCAACCCGCTGCCGCTGGTATTGCGGTCGAGCATGGAGACGCCCTCGCCTTCGCGATACATCAGGATTTTGGCGGCACGCAAATCTGCTCCGTCCAGTACGGCGTTGGCCAGCGACGCACCCTTGAGCGACGCGCCGCGCATATCTGTGCGCGTGAGATTGGCGAAGCGCAGATTGGTGCCGCGCAGATCGGCGCAATAAAAGCTCGCGCGCTCGAGATTGGCGCGGGAAAAGGTGGTGTTCACCAGCGACGCACCTGCGAAGTCGGCTTCGACCAATTGCCGATCGACGAAGCTGAGGCCGTCGAGCGCCGCATGCGCCAATTGTGCACGCACGCCGCCGCGGCCACTGACATAACGCTCGTGAGCCACCAGGAGGGCGTTAAGCTCCTGTTGGGTGTGCACTTGCTGCTTCGCGACCGGTGAAACCGTTAACATCAATCACCCAGGTCTTGCCGAATATGTACGGTTGGCAGTTTCGTGGAATCTTCGTCCACGTTAGGTCACAGACCGGAAATTTCTCGTAAAGAAATGGCGGGGCCAGCTATGGCGCTTTGGCCGTTATCCGCCTTTATGGGTGGACGGCGCCCTATGGACGGAAACCCTTGGCCAGGGCCGTGAAAGCGGCCTCGACGATGCGGTCGAAATCGCATTCGGGAGCCAATTTGTCCGACAATTTCAACATCACCGCGCCATGCATGGCCGCCCAGAAGACATGGCCGATCAACTCGGGATCGCCTTCGAGCAGGCCGGCCTCGACCAGCCCTTCGACATAGCCGGTCATGGTTTGCCCGGGCGCGTTCGGCGGCGCGGTCGAGATCCGGGATAGCGCCTCGCAGGCGGGCAGGGCGATTTCGAACATCAGCCGATAGGCTTCCGGATTGTCGAAGGCGAACCGGGCATAGGCCGCGCCGACAGCATTGGCGCGTGTGCCGGCTGTGCCGGGCCTGTCCATCGGCGTTTCAAGGGCTTCGGCGAAGCGGTCGAAGGCGCGGGCCTGCACGGCGGCCAGGATCTCGTCCTTGTCCTTGAAATAGCGATAGGGGGTCATGGGGCTGACGCCCAGCTCGGCTGCCAGCGCCCGCATGGTCACGCCCTCCGGCCCATGGGCCGCGAACTGGCGCGTGGCCACCTCGCAGAGCCGCTCGCGGAACGCGGAAATGTCGGTTTCGGTCAGGACGCGGGGCATGACGAATCTTGTGGCGGGCCTCTTGAAAAGGTTTATCGCTTACGTTATAAATTTACAACGTATAATTTACTGCGCCACCATCGGAGACCCGGTCATGAACGCACCCACGCGTATCAATCCCTATCTCAGCGGCAATTTCGCGCCGGTGCGCGAGGAGAGTGATTTTCTGGACCTGCCGCTCGAAGGCGCGATCCCGCCCGAGCTGGCCGGCACCTATTACCGCAATGGCCCGAACCCGCAATTCGAACCGCGCGATCCCAATTATCACTGGTTCGCGGGCGACGGCATGATCCACGCCTTCACGGTTGCGAACGGCAAGGTCTCCTACAGGAACCGCTATGTGCGGACGCCCAAATGGGAGCTGGAGCATGCGGCCGGCAAGGCGCTTTTCGGTACCTTCGGCAATCCCATGACCTCGGATCCCGATGTGATCGGCAAGGACAGCGGCCTCGCCAACACCAACATCATCTGGCATGCGGGCAAATTGCTGGCGCTTGAAGAAGGCCATGAGCCTTTCGCGCTCGATCCGCACAGCCTGGAGCCACGCGGCTATGTCGAATATGCCGGCGTCGCCAAGCGCTTCACCGCCCATCCCAAGATCGATCCGGAAACCGGCGAACTTGTCTTCTTCGGCTATATGGTCGGCGATTTGCCATTCTCCAACGGCATGGCCTATGGCGTCGTCGACAAAGCCGGCAAGGTCACCCGCCTCGACCGTTTCGAAGCGCCTTATGGTGCCATGATCCATGATTTCTTCGTGACGCGGAACTATGTGATGTTCCCGGTCCTGCCGCTCACAGGCAGTCTCGATCGCGCGATGAAAGGGCAGATGCCCTTCGCCTGGGAACCCGAAAAGGGTTCGCATATCGGTGTCATGCGCCGCGATGCGGGCGTGGAGACCATGCGCTGGTTCACCACCGATCCCTGTTACGTCTTCCATCCCATGAACATGTATGAAGAGGGCGATACGCTCGTCGTCGATGCGATGGAATATGAGCGCGCGCCGCTCTTTCCGAGTGCCGACGGCTCACCGGCGAAGAACAGTTCGGCCTATCTCACGCGCTGGGTGTTCGACCTGAACGACAACACCAACACCATCAAGCGCACGCGGATCGACGATCTGGCGGGCGAATTCCCGCGCCTCGACGAACGCCATGCGGGCCTTGCCTACGCCCATGGCTATTTCGCGGGCAATTCGAAAGATGACGGCAAGGTGACCTTCGACACCATCGCCCATCTCGATCACAAGACCGGCAAGCGTGTGGATTATCGCTTCGCCGCCGGCGATGCGCCGGGCGAGCCGGTCTTCGTGCCGCGCGCCGCCAATGCGGACGAGGGCGACGGCGTTCTCGTCACGACCGTCTATCGCGGCGCGGAAGATCGCACGGATTTCGTCGTCTTCGATGCGCGCGATGTCGGGGCCGGCCCCATCGCGACGGCGAAGCTGCCGCGCCGCGTGCCCTTCGGCTTCCACGGCAATTGGGCGCCGGTGGTGTGAATAATATCTTCTCTCTCCCCATATAGGGAGAGCGAAGTAGGTGCCAATGAGAAATTTCGCCACCGCGATCCGGCCGCTGATCGCCGACTTCCTGTCGACGATCTTCTTCGTCGCCTTTTATGCGATCACCGGCAGCATCCGCGATTCCATCCTTCTGGGCATCGGCGTCGGCATCGCGCAGATCCTCTATCATGCTGGTCCGCCGCCGGCCCATCGCGGCCATGCAATGGATGAGCCTTGCGCTCGTCCTGGTGCTGGGCGGTGCTTCGCTGTTCACCGCCGATCCGCGCTTTATCATGGTCAAGCCCTCGATCGGCTATTTCGCCGTGGGCTGTATCATGCTGAAGCGTGGCTGGATGGCCCGCTACCTGCCGAAGCGGGCGACCGACAATCTGCCCGCTTCGGTTCCGATCTTCTGGGGCTATGTCTGGTCGGCGCAGATGTTTTCGCTCTCGGCCGGAAATCTGGCCGTCGCCTTCCTCGCCGGCCCCGATGCCTGGGCCTGGTTCAATGGTGTGGTGCCGCTCGCGTCCCAGTTTCTCCTCTTCGGCATCCAATACACGATCCTGCGTGCGCGTGTGGTGCGGGCCATCCGCGCAGCGGCCCCGGCCGAATAACGCTGCGACAGCGCCTTTCCCCTGTCATTCTGCCGCCATCTTTGCGGTTGAACCTTTCGGTGCCGACCCCTCCGGCGTAGGCTGGATGGGACCGGGATGCAGGTCTGTTTCAGGGGGATGGCATGAGGCAGCGGTTTCTGATTATTGGCGGAACGGCGGTCATCGTGCTCGCGCTGCTGGCCGGTGCGCTCTATTTCCTGGGCGGACGCGGCCCGCAAAAGGGCCCGACGCAGACCGCCGATAACGGCGTCATCGCGCGCATTCAGCGCGGCATTTCAACGGCCACCGGCAGCGCCCCCGAATCCCAGACCCTCCGGCCCCGTTCCTTTCGCCTTCCATCGCCTTGAGATCGACACCTCCAAGCCTCAGGCCGAGGCCTGCCTCGTCTTCACCCGCAAGCTCGATGTCAGCGGCAAGACCCATTACGAAGATTATCTGGGCCTCGATCCCGAAACCCGCATCGCCACCCGCGCCTTTGGCGATCGGCTGTGTCTGGCCGGCCTCGATTTCAACACCACCTACAATGTCACGCTGAAGAAGGGCCTGCCGGCGGCCGGCGGCGAGACCCTGGCCGAGGCCGAGACCATCCCCGTGCAATTGCGCGACAAGCCGGCGCTGGTGCGCTTCGGCGGCGGCATCATCCTGCCGCGCAACAATTCGGACGGCGTGCCGGTCACGACCGTCAACATCAAAAAGCTCAAGCTCAAGGTGATCCGCGTCGGCGACCGCCTGTTGTCGCAGATCGAAAGCGGGCTGGTGGACCGCACCACGCTCTATTCCTGGGACGCCGACCAGCTTGCGAACAATCAGGGCGCGGTGATCTGGACCGGCGCCATGGATGTCGCCGACGTCAAGAACGCCTCGGTCGTCACGCTGATCCCGATCGCGGATATCCTGAAGGGCCGCAAACCCGGCGCCTATGTGCTGATCGCGCATGATGCCGCGAAAACGGACAGCGAGAACGAGTATGGCGCCAATCTGGCCGCGCAATGGGTGGTCGATTCCGATATCGCGCTGACGAGCTTCACCGGCGCCTCGGGCATGAGCGTCTTCACCCGCTCCTATGCCAGCGCCAAGCCGCTCTCCGGCGTCAAGCTGACGCTGGTGGCGCGCGACAACAACGTCCTGGCCACCGCCACCACCGATTTCGTCGGCCGCGCCGATTTCGATGCAGGCCTGTTCCGCGGCACGGGCGGCAATCAGCCCGTGGTGGTGATGGCCTATGGCCCGAACGACGATTTCAGTTTCCTCGATCTGCGCCGTCCGGCCTTCGATCTCACCGATCGCGGCGTGGGCGGGCGGCCGTCGCCCGGCCCGCTGGACGCCTATCTCTATACCGAGCGCGGGGTCTATCGCCCGGGCGAAATGGTGCATGCCGTCGCCACGCTGCGCGATCGGGTCGGGCATTGCGGCGTCCGCGCCGCTGACGCTGGTCGAGACGCGGCCCGATGGCGTCGAGGTCGCGCGCACCACCATCCCCAGCGCTTCGCTCGCCGCCGGCACGGCGGCCTGGGATCTGCAACTCAATGCGCGCGCCCCGCATGGCCGCTGGCAGGTCGCGGCCTATGTCGATCCCAAGGCCGATCCGGTCGGGCGCGTGCAGTTCGATGTTGCCGATTTCGTGCCCCAGCGCCTCAAGGTCACGCTGACGCCCGAAGAAACGCTGCTGCATCCGAAATCGGATCTCAAAGTGCGGGTGGAAACGCGCTTCCTTTACGGCGCCCCGGGCAGCGGACTTTCGGGCGAGGGCGAGGCGCGCATCATGGCCGATGCCAGCCCCTTCCCGGATTACGCCAAATACCAGTTCGGCCGGGTGGACGATTCCTTCTCCGATGTCGTCGTGCCGCTCACCGTTCCCGATTCGGATGCGGCCGGCGTGACCACCGCCAGCGCCACCATCGGCGATCTCGCCGACACCACCCTGCCGCTCAAGGCCCATGTGACGGTGAAGATGCATGAGCCGGGCGGGCGCACCACCGAGCGCGCCGTCGATGTGCGCCTGGCCACGCATGACATCGCGCTCGGCATCCGGCCCGATTTCGATGATGGCTCCGTGCCCGAGAATGCGCCCGCGCATTTCGAGGCCATTGCCCTTGACCAGTCCGGCAAGCGCATTGCGGCAAGCGGGCTCGATTATTCCTGGGTGCGCGAGGTCACGACCTTCCAGTGGTATCAGGACAATGGAAGCTGGAAATACCAATCGACCACGCGCGACCGCCTTGTCGCCTCCGGCAAGCTCGACATTTCGGCCGATCGGCCCGCGCGCCTCAGCCAGTCCGTGCCCTGGGGCACCTATCGCTTGACGATCACCGATCCCAAGACGGGCGCGTCCAGCGCCTATCGCTTCTATTCCGGCTGGTCGGCCAGCGCGGCCGGCGACCGGCCCGACCGCATTCCGGTCGCCGCTGATCAACCCTCCTACAAGCCGGGCGAGGTCGCCCATGTCACGATCAAGCCCAATGCCGACGGACAGGCGCTGGTGGTCGTGGCCGGCGACAAACTGTTCTCCTCGCAGGTCATCAATGCGCCCAAGGACGGCGTCAGTGTCGATATTCCGGTCTCGGCCGATTGGGGCGCGGGCGCCTATGTGCTCGTCACCGATTACCGCCCGCTCGACCAGGCGACCGGGCGCGAGCCGGTGCGCTCCATTGGCGTCGTCTGGCTCGGCGTCAACAATCAAGCACGCACGCTGACGCCGGTGATCGGCGGACCCAAGCTCGTGCGCCCGCGCCAGACCATCATCGTGCCCGTCACGGTGAAGGGGCTCGACGGCGGAGAGAGCGCCTATCTGACGCTGGCCGCGGTCGATGAAGGCATTTTGCAGCTCACCGATTTCAAATCGCCCGATCCGGCGCATTACTATTTCGGCAAACGCCGCCTCGGCGTCGGCATGCGCGACGATTACGGCCGCCTGATCAAGCCGGAGAAGGGGCCCATCGGCAGTCTGCGCGAAGGCGGCGACAGTCTCGGCGGGCGCACGTTGGCCGTGGTGCCGCAGCGCACGGTGGCTTTGTTCTCGGGTCTGGTGAAGATCGGTGCGGACGGCAAGGCCAAAGTCCCGCTCGACATTCCCGACTTCAACGGCGAATTGCGCCTGATGGCCGTGGCCATGAGCGACAGGAAGCTTGGCGCCGCAGACCGGGCGCTGACGGTGCGCGATCCGGTGGTGGCCGAGATCGTGCTGCCGCGTTTCCTGGCACCCGGCGATCACGCCGACGTTGCGCTCAATCTCGACAATGTCGAAGGCGCGGCGGGCAATTATACGGCGACGGTTACGACCTCGGGCCCGCTTGGCCTCGATGCCGGTTCGCCGAAGGATGTGATTACGCGCGAACTCAAGAAGGGCCAGCGCATCCTGGTGCCTGTGGTGTTGGCAGCCAAGGGGCTCGGCATTGCTACCGTCTCGCTCACGGTCGAAGGGCCGAAGGGCTTCCATGTCACGCGCGCCTGGCCGATCGAGGTTCGCGCGCCACAGCTCGATATCAGCCGTGATCAGGTCGCCGTGCTGAAACCGGGCCAGAGCTATGCGGCCGGCCGCTCACTGCTTGCGGGAATTGTGCCGTCCACCGCCGTGGTCTCGCTCAATGTCTCCGCGAGTCATGGCTATAGTGACGTACCGGGCCTGCTGCGTTGGCTCGACAAATACCCCTATGGCTGTATCGAGCAGACGACCAGCGCGGCCATGCCACTGCTCTATTTCAACGATATGGCGGGCCTTGCCGGTCTGCCGACCGACACAGCGCTGCATGCGCGCATGCAGGATGCTGTCGACAATGTGCTCGACATGCAGAATTACGCGGGCGATTTCGGCATGTGGGGTCCGGGCGCGAGCGCCGATCCCTGGATCAGCGTGTTCGCGCTCGATTTCCTCGAACAGGCCAAGGACAAGGGCTATGTCGTCGCCAATCAGCCGCTGGAGCGCGGCGTGAAATGGCTGCAGCAAACGGCCGTCCTCCAGCGGCTATGACGATGCGGTGCGCGCCTATGCCTTCTACGTGCTGGCGCGCGCGGGGCAGGTGAACCTGTCGGATCTGCGCTATTTCAGCGACACGCGCGGCCGCGCGTGGAAGACGGCCATCGCCGCCGCGCTGACGGGCGCGGCCGCCGCCGAAGCGGGCGATCGCAGCCGCGCCGCCTATGGCCTCGACCGCGCCCGCAGCATCGCGCTTGCCGCGCAGCCGGGCAGCTATACGGATGCGAATTACGGCTCGCTGGTGCGCGATCTGGCCGGCACCACGGCGCTCGCGATTGAAGGCGGCGAGCCTTCCATCGTGCCGGCGCTGCTCAGCCGCACCTCTGCCGTCGACATGCGCCTCAACGCCACGACCACGCAGGACAAGGCCTGGATGCTGCGCGCGGCTTACGAACTCACCAAGGCGCGCGCGCCCCTGAAAGTAACCGTGAACGGCAAACCTGCCGAGGCGAATGCGGGCGCCGTGCATCTGGCGCCGACGGTGACGCGCCTCGACAAAGGCGTTACCGTCGCCAACCGGGGCGATGCCACGATCTGGCGCAATGTTTCGGTGCAGGGAACGCCGTCCGTGCCGCTGCCCGAAGCCAGCCATGGCCTATCTCTACAGAAGACGATCTGGACCATGGCCGGCCAGCCCGCCGATCTTGCAAACCTCAAGCAGAACGAGCGCGTGATCGTCGTCTTGCAAGGGCAGATGGACAACAATCTCTATCGGCGTATGGCGATTACCGATCTTCTGCCCGCTGGCCTCGAGATCGAATCGGCGCTGTCCGGCGACGATGCCAAGCTCTATTCCTGGCTCGGCGATCTGACGGGCACCGATGTGCAGGAAGCACGCGACGACCGCTACGTCGCAGCCTTCAATATCGGCTCGATGTATCATCCGCGTAATCGCAAGGGCCCCGAGCCGCGCCCGACCTATCGACTGGCCTATATCGCCCGCGCCGTGACGCCCGGCCGCTTCGTGCTGCCGGCAGCCGAGATCGAGGATATGTACACCCCCGGCATCATGGCCCGCACGACCATGGGCAAGCTCGATGTGAGCGCGAAGTGAGGAATGCTGGGGTTGGAGTGAGCGTGCCGTGCTGCGCAAGCTGAAGCGCCACCTTCCGGCCATCGCCCTTGCCACACTGGGCGTGTTGCTGGCGCTGGCGACGGCGGACCGGCTCGATCCGCCGGACATGGCGCGCTATCAAGCGCTCTCGCCTGAAGTGGTTGCGCGCGACGGCACGCTGCTGCGCCCCTTCCTCTCGAAGGATGGATATTGGCGGCTCAAGACAAACGTCGCCGATGTCGATCCACGCTATCTCACGCTGCTCAAGGCCTATGAGGACAAGCGCTTCGACGAGCATTTCGGCGTCGATCCGCTGGCGCTCATGCGCGCCACCTTCCAGCTCGTCACAACCGGCCATGTCGTATCCGGCGCCTCGACGCTGACCATGCAGGCCGCGCGGCTGCTTGAGCCCGGCCGTCCGCGCACGGTGCTGACCAAGCTGATCCAGATGGCGCGCGCCATCCAACTCGAAGAGCGTTACTCGAAAAAGCAGATCCTCTCGATCTATCTGACGCTCGCCCCCTTCGGCGGCAACCTCGAGGGCGTGCGCGCGGCGTCCCTGGCCTATTTTGGCAAGGAGCCGAATGCGCTCGATCTGTCGCAGGCCGCGACGCTGGTCGCCCTGCCGCAATCGCCCGAGCATCAGCGCCCCGACCGCCACGCCATCCGCGCCAAAGCCGGCCGCGACAAGATCCTGGATCGCATGGTCGCGGACGGCATCGTCACACAGAGCGATGCGGCACGTGGCGATGCGCGAGGGCGTCGCCTCGCAGCGTCTCGCCATGCCGATGATCGCGCCGCGTCTGGCGCGAAGGCTCGCGCGCACGCATACGGGATCGCGCATCGTCACCACCGTCGACGCGTCTCTTCAGACCGCGCTCGAACGCATGGCCATGCATGAGCAGAGCTATTTCCGCGATGGCGGCAGTCTTGCCATCGTCGTGGCCGACAACACGACCCATGCTGTGCTCGCCTATGTCGGCGGCACAGATTACTGGGGTCCGTCGGGCCAGATCGATCTGGCCGCGCGCGCGCGTTCGCCGGGCTCGGCGCTCAAACCGTTCATCTACGGCATGGCCTTCGACGAACTAATCCTGCATCCCAAATCGATGATGGAGGATGCACCGACCAATTTCGGCGATTATGCCCCGCGCGATTTCTCCGGCGGCTTCCAGGGCACGGTGACGGCCACCGATGCCTTGCGCGAGTCGCTCAATATTCCGGCGGTGATGGTGCTGGATCGCGTCGGCCCGCTGGCCTTTACGCTCAACCTCACCAATGCGGGCGCGCATCTGGCCTTCCCGACGCGCGACGAAGGCCCGACCTTGCCGGTGGCGCTGGGCGGTCTCGGCATCAGCCTCGCCGACATCACCATGCTTTATACCGGCATCGCCGATGGCGGTGTGGTGCGGCCGCTGCGCTATCGGAAGAGCACACCACAAGGCGCGGCCTACCGCCTGTTCGGCAAACCGGCGGCCTGGTACTTGCGCGAGATTCTCGATGGCGTCTCGCTCCCCGACGGCTGGGCCATGGGGCAGGGGCTCACGAAGAGCCGCGCCATCGGTTTCAAGACCGGCACGTCCTATGGTTTCCGCGATGCCTGGTCGGTCGGTTTCTCCAATGATTACACGGTTGGCGTCTGGGTCGGCCGCGCCGATGGTGCGCCGCGCGCCGGCCATGTCGGCCGCCAGACGGCCGCACCGATCCTGCTCAAGACCTTCGGCCTGTTGCCGCCCGACAGGAAGCCGCCGCCGCCCGTGCCGGCGGGCGTGATCCAGGCGCGCTCCACGGCCGAATTGCCGGCTGGCTTGCGCATCTTCACGCGCCATGCCGCGCCACGGTCGCGCGTGGCGGAAGCCCATGTCGCGCCGCCGCGCATCGCCTTTCCGCCCAATGGCGCCACCGTGCCGCTGCCGGCGGCAGGCGCGAAGGACAAGCAGATTCAATTGAAGGTCGATGGCGGAAAGGCGCCGCTCACCTGGCTCGTCAATGGCAGGCTGCTGGGTAGCTTTACGCGGTTTCAGTCCGCCCTCTTGACGCCGCCGGGCACAGGCTTCGCGCGCATCACGGTTGTGGACGCGGCCGGGCGCAGCGATACCGCACGAGTGCGCTTCAAGAATTTGCCCTGAACCGGCTCAGCAGCATGCGCCCGATGTCGTGGCGCCTTGCGTATCGTCGAAGGGCATGGCGGTGCCGCAGCCGTCGAAGATGCCGTAATGCGTTGTGAAATCGCCGATGAACGCGAAATAGGGCGCGAACCGGCTTTCCTTCAGTATGCGGTATGTGTTGCCGCAGACCGGAAAGACGCGGCCCTTCTCGATGGCGTGGTGATTGTCGAGCGCGAAGGTGTCGGGGCACTCGGCAATGCCGCCGCGATAGATCACGGCCTGCCCGTAATCCTCGCAAGCCGGCTCCAGCCCCTCGAGCTTGAACAGGCGATAGGTGGCTGAGAAGAAGCGTGCGGGGCCAAGCTTGGCGCGCATCGCCTCATCGGTCACCGCGATGGGCCGGCTGCCGACAAGGCGCGGATCGGCAAAGCCCGCGCCTTTGCCGAGAGACAGGAAGTCGTTCCAGTAAAGTGCGCCGGCTAGGCATTCGCCGAGCAGCACAGGATCGTCGCGCAAGCCCGGATCGAGGCGGCGGTCGGCATAGACATCGGCGAAATAGAATTCGCCGCCGGGTTTCAAGAGATCCCAGGCGCCCTTGAGCACGGCCTGTTTGTCGGCCGACAGATTGATGACGCAGTTGGAAACGATCACATCGAAGCTCGCGGACTGAAAGCCGAGTTCGCTCAAGCGTTCGATATAGCCGTCGTGGAACGTGGTGTTGGGTGCGGCATAGCCGAAGCGTTTGGCATGACCGTCCACATGGCGGCGCGCCACGGCAAGCTGTTCCGGCGTCATGTCGACGCCCGCCACCGAACCAGTTTCGCCTACGAGTTTCGCCAGAACGAAACAGTCGCGGCCCGCGCCGCAGCCGAGGTCGAGCACGCGCGTGCCGGCAATGGCCTCGGGCACGACGAGGCCGCAGCCATAATAGCGCGTCAGCACTTCGGCATCGATCTCGGACAGTGCGCGGCGCACATGCGCGGGCGTGGCATCGAGGTCGCAACAGGCATCGGTCCTGAGATCGGCGCTGCCCGATAGCGTCTTGCCGTAATAATCCTTGATGTGTTGGGCGGTCATGGCGGTCCCCTCATGCGCGGCCAGTGTGGCGGCGGCGCAGACCGAAGTCACGTGACGGAATGGTCGCGGGCCTCAGCCCATCCGCGCGCGCACGGCATTGGCGGCGGCGAGGATTTCTTCTTCGCTCATTCCGCGGCGTTTGCGGCGCGGCACCTTTTTGAGTGGCTTCGGCGGTTCGGGCTTGGCCGGCACCAATTGCGCGACGATGCGCCCGCGCCGGCTGATCGTCAGGCTTTCGCCAGCCTCGACCTGATCGAGCAGCTTCAGGAGCTGCGCGCGTGCATGGCTTGCCTGGACATTGCGCATCCAGCGGATCCCCCCTTCGACCCTTTGCGCGAATGTTACCACAGCTTACGCGCTTGTCATCGCCGCGACAGCTGTGGCTCACCCATCTGCCGTCTTGACGCTCTCCGTCACTTTCCTGTCTCTCAAGCGCCGCGAGCGCATCATGACAAACGATCACCCCAACGAACCGGCTTCCCCGCAAAGCTTTGCCCGCGTGACGACGCAGGCCGAGCGGCGGCGCGCCTTCGCCATCCTGTTCGGCAGCATGATGTGCCTGGGCGCGGGCCAATCGGTCATGTTCGCGGTGCTGCCCTCGCTGGCGCGCGAGCTGGGCCTCAGCGAGCTGGAGGCCTCGATCCCCTTTGTGGTCTCGGCCACGATCTGGGTCTTCACCAGCGGCTTCTGGGGTTCGATGAGCGACCGGATGGGGCGCAAACCCTTCATCGTTCTGGGGCTCGGGGCTTTCGGCGTCTCCTTCGCGTCGTTTGCGGCGATGGCCCAGGCCGGCGTCAATCATCTGATCCCGTTGATGGTCGCCTATCCGCTGATGATCGCGACGCGCACGCTCTACGGCATTTTCGGGTCCGGCGCCGCGCCCTCGGCACAGGCCTATGTCGCCGACCGCACGACGCGGGCCGAACGCACCCAGGGCGTTGCCACCATCGGGGCGGCCTTCGGCCTCGGCACGACGGTGGGGCCGGGCATTGGCTCGGCGCTGGTCGTGTTCGGCCTGTTCGCGCCCTATTACTTCACGGCGCTTGTGGCTTTTGCCAGCGCGGCGGCGATCTGGATTTTCCTGCCCGAACGCACCGCGCCCAAGGAACACCGTCCGGTCACGGTGCGCCTGTCGTGGCGCGACCGGCGTGTCCTGCCCTTCATCCTGCTTGGGCTTGGCGTCGGCACCGCCGCCGCCATTCCGGTGCAGACGGTCGGCTATCTCTTTATCGACGTGCTGCATCTGACGCCGCAGGCCGCGCCGCAATATGTCGGCATCGGGCTGATGGCGTCTTCCATGGCGGCGCTGTTCGCGCAGCTCGTGATCGTGCAGCATTTCAATATCTCGGCGCGGGCGCTGATCCGCTGGGGTTGCATCATCGCCGTGGTCTCGAATTTGCTGTTCGTGATCGGTCACCAGTTCGGGCCGCTGCTGCTGGCGCTGGTGATATCGGGCCTGGGCTTCGGCATGGCGCGGCCGGGTTATACGGCGGCGGCTTCGCTGGCCGTCTCGCCGGACGAGCAGGGCGCCGTCGCCGGCCTCATCAGTGCCACGGCCGCGGCCGGTTTCATCTTCGGCCCCATCATCGGCACCACGCTTTATGAGTATCACCCGGTCGCGCCCTACGCGTTCGGCGGTCTGCTGATGGCGGCGATGTATGGCTATGCGCTGCTGTCGCGGCCCTTGCGCGAGGCCGGTGCGGCGCCCGATGCCGAAGCGGTCGAAGAAGCGCCGGAGACGCAGGTCCCGAACGCCTAGCCGCCTTTGGCCGCAAGCTCGCGTTCCATGCGCTGCAGCAGCGCCTGTGTGGCGAAGCCGTCCGGCTTGAGGCCGCGTGCATCCTGATAGGCACGCAAGGCAGCCCGCACCTGTCCACCCAGAATGCCGTCGACCGGGCCGGGATCGTAGCCGAGCCGCTTGAGGTCCTCCTGCAAGGCCTTGGCGTCGTCGTGGCTCAGGGCCTCTTCATCCCGTGGCCAGCCCTGGCGGATTTCGGCCCGCCCGGCGATGCGGTCGGCCAGCATGCTCACCGCCAGCGCGTAAGCGGTCGCATTGTTGTAGCGCAGGATGGTCCGGAAATTGTGGAAGACGAGGAAGGCCGGTCCCATGCGCGCCGGCCGGCAGCAGGATCGCGCCTTTGTCCGGTCCGGCGGGCAGCGCTGCACCCAGCGCCGTCGTCACGCCCAGCGTTCGCCAATGGTCCAGCGGCTCGGTCTGACCCGGATCGGCTTGCGCATAGGGGAACTGCGGCGGCAGACGCACCTCATAGCCCCAGGGCTCGCCGCGGTGCCATCCGGCCTGGTCGAGCATCGAGGCGGTCGAGGCCAGCGCATCGGCCGGCGAGGTCCACAGATCGATGTGGCCATTGCCGTCGCCGTCGATGGCATGTTCGAGGAAGGTCGCTGGGCATGAACTGGGTCTGGCCGAAGGCCCCGGCCCAGGACGAGAGCATCTGTTCCGGCCGGTAGCCCTCGCGCTGTTCCATGGTCAGCGCGGCAATCAGTTCGCGCCGGCCGAACTGGGCGCGGCGGCCGTCATAGCCCAGCGTCGCCAGCGCTTCGAACATGTTGTAGCGGCCGGCCTGGCTGCCGTAATTGGTCTCGATCCCCCAGATCGCGACCAGAATCTCCTTCGGGATGCCGAAACGGGATTGAAGATTTGCGAGCATCGTGGCGTTGGCGGCCAGTTTCTCGCGGCCATGTTCGACCCGTTTGTCCGACACCGCGCTGTCGAGATATTCCCAGATCGGTTTGACGAATTCGGGCTGCTTGTTGTTGAGATCCTGGATATGGGCGTTGAGCGCAATGCCCCGCATCGAGCGGTCATAGATCGGACGGGCTTATGCCCGCCTTGAGCGCCTCGGCCCGGAAGCTCTTGATGAAGGCATAGAATTGGGCGTCGTCGGCCGGCTCGGGGCTCGGGGTGACGACGGCGTGGCGGCTGCTGCGGGCCGCGCTCGGCCCGGCCGTCGCACAGGCCGTCAGCGCCAGAAGGACGGGCAGGACCAGGGCCGGCCGCCGCCGGGTCCCCGAGGCAAGTCTGGAATCGGTTAGGAAGTGAAGCATCTTCAATAACTTATCAGAAATTTGGCGGGCCGTCCCGCCCGATCTGGGACAGTCTTAACACAAGGCCCGGCAGGCGTTGACAGGGCGTGAGGCGTTGACTAGTTTCCGCGCCTTCTTGGCGGCCAAACGGGCCGCGCTCCAGCATGTTCGAAGGCGTGTTATGAAGATCCGGAATTCGCTGCGCTCGCTCAAGAAACGCGACAAAGACTGCCGCGTCATCCGCCGCCGCGGCCGGACCTACGTCATCAACAAGAAGAACCCCCGCTTCAAGGCGCGCCAGGGCTAATCGGGCCCTCTGAGCCTGGTTTTGCTCCAAAGGCAAAAGCGTTTCGCGCCGCCCGTCCTGTTGGTCGCGGCCGGTCTTCGCTAGAGTCGCGGGTATGGACCTTGCCCCGCCCGATCCCGACATTCTCGCTCGCCGCGATACCATCATTGCGGACCTCAAGCGTATCCTGCCCGATGGCATCGTCGCCGATCCAGAGGGCTTGGCCGTCTATGACGGCGATGCGCTGACGGCCTATCGCCAGTCGCCGCTGGCCGTCGCTCTGCCGACGACCAAGGAACAGGTCTCGGCACTCTTACGCTACGCCGCCGAACAATCCATTCCCATCATCCCGCGTGGCGCCGGCACCTCGCTGTCCGGTGGGGCGCTGCCGCGTGGCGATGCCATTCTTCTGGGCCTCGGCCGCATGAAGCGCATCCTCGAGATCGATTACGAAAATCGCTGCGTCGTGGCCGAGCCGGGTGTGACCAATCTCGCCATCACCAAAGCGGTCGAGGCACACGGCTTCTATTACGCGCCCGATCCCTCGAGCCAGATCGCCTGCACGGTGGGCGGCAATATCGCGGAGAATTCCGGCGGGCTGCATTGCCTCAAATACGGCATCACCACCAACAATCTTCTGGGCGTCGAGCTGGCGCTGCCGGGCGGCGAGCGCGTGACGCTGGGCGGCAAGGCGCCGGGCGTCGGCGGGCTCGATCTACTCGGTATTGTCGCCGGTTCGGAAGGGTTGCTCGGCGTCGTTGTCGAAGCGACTTTGCGCCTGATGCCCAAGCCGCCTGTCACGCGCACGCTGCTTGCGGCGTTTGGTTCAGTGTCGGACAGCGGGCAATGCGTGGCCGACATCATCGCCGCCGGCATCATTCCCGCAGCCATGGAGTTCATGGACAGGCGCTGCATCGATGCGGTTGAGGAATATTGCGCCCCCGGCTATCCGCGCGATGCCGAAGCCATTCTCATCATCGAAACCGATGGCGTCGCCGCCGAAGCCGAAGGGGCCGCACATCGCATCATGGCAATCGCGAAAGCGGCCGGTGCTCACGACGTGCGCGAAGCGACCGACGAAGCCGAGCGCGAAGGTTTCTGGGCTGGGCGCAAGGCGGCCTTTCCGGCAACGGGCCGCATCGCGCCCGACATGCTGTGCATGGACGGCACCATCCCGCGCCACAAGCTGCCCGAGGTACTCGACGCCATCTCGCGCATGAGCGAGAAATATGGCTTGGCGGTCGCCAATGTCTTTCATGCCGGCGACGGCAATCTGCATCCGCTGATCGTCTATGACGTGATGGCGCCGGGCGAGCTCGAACGCGCCGAAGCTTTCGGCGCCGAAATTCTCGAACTCTGTGTCGCGGTCGGCGGTGTGCTGACGGGCGAGCATGGCGTCGGCGTCGAAAAGCGCGATCTGATGCCCTCCATGTTCTCGGAAGAAGACCTCGCCCAGCAGCAGCGCCTCAAATGCGCCATCGATACTGAGCGCCTGTTCAATCCGGGCAAGGTGTTCCCGACGCTGTCGGCCTGTGTCGAGCAGGGCCATATGCATGTCCATCACGGCCGCGTGCCATATTCCAATCTGCCGCGGATGTGATGAGCACGATTGCGATCACAAGAGAGGCAGATCTGGTCGAAGCCGTGTGCGCGGCACGCGACGGCAAACGCACGCTTGAGATTTTCGGCGCCGGCACCAAGCGCGGGCTCGGCCGTCCCGTCGAAGCCGACGACGTACTCGATCTCTCCGGCCTTTCCGGCATCACCGCCTATGAACCCGAAGAGCTGGTGCTGACGGCGCAGGCAGGCACGCCGCTCGTCGAGATCGAAGTGGCGATCGCGGAGAAGAACCAGCGCCTCGGCTTCGATCCCGCCGATTGGGGGCCGCTCTTCGGCGCACCGGCTCAGGCCGGCACAATTGGCGGCGCGTTGTCGGCCGACACCTCCGGCAGCGCGCGTGTGCGCTATGGCGCGGCGCGCGATCACCTGCTCGGCTTTCGCGGCGTGAACGGCTACGGCGAAGCCTATAAGGGCGGCGGCCGCGTGGTGAAGAACGTGACCGGCTTCGACATCTCCAAACTGATGTGCGGCGGCTTCGGCACGCTGGGGCCGATGAGCGAGGTAACGCTGCGTCTCGTTCCGCGCGCAGCGAAAAGTCTCACCCTTGTCCTGCGCGACATTGCGCCCGAAGCCGGGCTTCGCCTGCTGCGCGGCGTCTGGGCCAGTCCGCTCGAAGCGACGGGACTGGCGTTCATCTCCGCCTCTGCCGCCAGGCCGTTCGGCTTGATCAGCGGCATCGGCGCGGGCGCCGCACTGATGCGCGTCGATGGCATGGCGGAAGCGCTCTCGGAAAAGCGCGCGGCATTGCGCAAGCTTTGTGACGGCCATGACATGCAGGACCTCGAAGACGGCGATGCCGCCTTTGCCCGCATCGGAAGCGGCGGCGCCTATGTGGGCCACGATGCCGATATCTGGCGCATCGCCGTGCCGCCGGCGGCGTCCGACGACACGGCGCAGGCCCTTGCCGGCACGATGTGGCTGGCCGATTGGGCGGGCGGGCTGTTCTGGGTCGGCACCTCGGCCAGCAACGCGGACACGGCCGCGCATCTGCGCCAGATTGCGGCGCGCGCCAGGGGCCATGCCACGCTCCTTCGCGCAGACGAAGAGACGCGCCGCGCACTCCCCGTCTTCCCGCCACAGCCGCAGACTCTGGCCGCGCTGACGCGGCAGGTGACATCGGCCTTCGATCCGCTGGGCATCTTCAATCCCGGCCGCATGGGCGGGGGCGTCTGATGCGCACGGATTTCACGCCCGAACAATTGCAGGTGCCGGCGCTTGCCGAGGCGCAACAGAATCTGCGTGCCTGCGTCCATTGCGGCATCTGCACGGCGACCTGTCCGACCTATGTGCTCCTGGGCGACGAACGCGATGCGCCGCGCGGACGCATCGTCATGATGCAGCGCATGCTGGAATCGGGTGGCGCGCCGTCTGACGAGACAGTTTATCACCTCGACCGTTGTCTCTCCTGCCTCAATTGCCGTACGGCCTGTCCCTCGAGTGTCGATTACCAGCGCCTGATCGATGCCTCGCGCGCGCACATTGCCAAACATTATCGCCGCTCCGCCGCCGATCGCCTGTTGCGCCGTTTCATTCTCGAAGTGCTGCCGCGGCCGGACCGCGTGCGCCATGGCTTTCGTCTCGCGCGCATCTTTGCCCCGATTGCGAAACGCCTGCCCGGCCGTCTCGGAGAACTGGCGAAGAAGGGTGCGCGCGCCTTGCCCAAACCCGCGCCGCTGCCCGCGCCCGATCCGGCGCTGAAACAGGTCGCGCTTTTGCCCGGCTGTGCGCAGGCCGCCATGGCGCCTGAAATCGATTCTGCCGCCGCGCGTGTGCTGGCGCGGCGCGGCTTCGCGCTCGTGCCGCTGTCCGGCGCCGGCTGCTGCGGCGCGCTGGCCCATCACCTCGGCGAAACCGACGCTGCGAAGGATTGGGCCAAACGCATCATTGCGGCGTTCGAAGCCGAAGGCGGAGCGAAGCGTTTCGCCGCCGTGCTGATCACGGCCACAGGCTGCAGTGCTCATGTCAAAGACTTCGCCCATCTCTTTGCCGATGAACCGGAGTGGCAGGCGCGCGCGCAGAGCTTCGTGACCGTCGCGAAGGATTTCTCCGAACTCCTCACCCCGCGTCCCGCTACGCCGCCGCGCGGGCTTCGCGTGGCCTTGCAGCGGCCCTGTTCGCTCCAGCACGGCATGCGGCTGACGGATGCGGGAGCGGAGGCGCTGGCCGCCGCAGGCCACGAGGTTCTTGAAATTCCGGAAGGCCATCTGTGCTGTGGCTCGGCCGGCTCCTATTCCATCCTGCAGCCGGAGTTGGCGGGCCAGCTGCGCGCCCGCAAGCTCGCCAACGCCAGGCGCGTGGTGCCGGATGTCATCGTCTCCGGCAATATTGGCTGCATGGATCATCTGGCCGGACCCGACGCGCCGCCGCTGCTCCATCTCGCGGAGTTGATCGACTGGTCCGAGGGCGGGCCCGCGCCCGCAATATTCTTCGGCGGTGGCCAGCGGCGCTGAGGCGCGTTAGGCTTCGGTCATGCGTATCCTTCTTGTCCTCGCCGCTCTTCTGGCCGGCTCGGGTGCCGCCGTGGCAACACCTGCGCCGGCGGTCAACGTGCCGAAACCCGCGGCGCAAAAGGCGCTGGGTTCGCTGTTCGCGGCATTGGCCCGGGCCGGCTCCGCCGAAGAGGCCAAGCCGATCGAGGATCAGATCCTCGCGCAGTTCCTGCAATCGGGCAGCCCCTCCATCGATCTGCTGATGGGCCGCGCGGCCAGTGCGCTTCAGGGCGGCGATGTCAAGACGGCCAAGAAACTGTTCGATTCCGTCACCGCCATCGAACCCGATTATGCCGAGGGCTGGCATCAGCGCGCGCCGTATCGAAGCGGTGGCCGGTGACGATCAGGCCGCGATGGTCAGTCTGGAACGAACGCTCGCGCTCAATCCGCGCCAGTTCGAGGCCTAGTGCCGAACTTGCCGGCATGCTCGAGGATTATGGCGACAAATCCGCCGCGCTGAAGCTGTATCGCAAGGCGCTGGACCTCGATCCCCAATTTCGATGGGGTTGCCCGCCAGGTACGCAAGCTGAAACGCGAAGTCGAAGGCGAGCGAATCTAACGCCCGCCGACGAAGGCCACGCGCAGAAGGTTGGTCGCGCCCGGCGTGCGCAGCGGCACCCCCGCCGTCACCACAATGCGCTCGCCCGGCTTGGCGAAGCCTTCTTCATAGGCGATCTGCCCGGCCCGCTCGACCACATCGTCGAGGTCGTGCGCATCTTCCGTCGTCACGCAATGCAGCCCCCAGGCAATGCAGAGCCGCCGCGCGGTGTGAATGCTTGGCGTCAGCGCCAGGATCGGCGCTTCGGGCCGTTCATGGGCGGCCCTGAGGCCGGTCGAACCCGAACTCGTCCAGGTGACGATGGCGCGGGCATGGATCGTGTGCGTGACCTGATGCACGGCGGCCATGATGGCATCGGCCGTGGTCTCTTCGGGTGGGGCGCGCTGGGAGTCGATGATCGCTTGATAGAGCGGGTCGCTTTCCACCGAACCCGCGATCTTGTCCATCATGGAGACGGCCTCGGCGGGCCAGGCGCCGGACGCCGTCTCGGCCGACAGCATCACCGCGTCGGCGCCTTCGAACACGGCCGTGGCCACGTCGGAGACTTCGGCGCGTGTCGGCGCGGGGGCCTGGATCATCGATTCCAGCATCTGGGTGGCGACGACGACCGGCTTGCCGGCGGCGCGGGCCGCGCGCGTGATCTTCTTCTGCAGGCCCGGCACGGTTTCGAGCGGCAGTTCGACGCCCAGATCGCCGCGCGCCACCATCAGCCCGTCGGCGAGTTCCAGGATCTCGTCCAGACGCTCCAGCGCCTTGGGTTTTTCGATCTTGGCCATGATCGCGGCCTGGCCGCGCGCCAGCTTTTTCAGCTCGGCCACATCGTCGGGCCGCTGCACGAAGGAGAGCGCGATCCAGTCGACGCCGAGATTGAGCGCGGCGTCGAGATCGCGCCGGTCCTTCTCCGTCATCGCCGAGACCGGCAGCAGCGTGTCGGGCAGGTTGACGCCCTTGCGGTTCTTCAAGACGCCGCCCAGTTCGACAATGGCCTCGGCCGAGTCCGGCTTGGAGGCGAAGGTGCGGAGCCGGATCTTGCCGTCGTCGATCAGCAGGCAGTGCTTCTGCTTGAGCGAGGCGAAGACTTCCGGATGCGGGATCGGCAGCACATTGGGATCGTCGCTCGCGGGCTGGCACAGAAGCTTCAGCCGCTGGCCTTCGGTCAGCGTGATCTCGCCCCCCGGCAGCGTGCCGACGCGGATCTTCGGTCCCTGCAGGTCGCACAGAATGCCGATGGGCCGGCCCATCTCGGCTTCGAGCGCGCGCACATGGCCATGCAGCTCGGCGAGCTTGTCATGGCTGGTATGGCTCATATTGATGCGGAACACATCGGCGCCGGCTTCGAACAGGGCCTTGAGCTGGGCCGGCTCCGAACTGGCGGGGCCGAGCGTGGCGACGATCTTGGTTTTGCGGGTGCGGCGCATGATCTCAATCCGATAAAGATTGTGTGTAGTCGGTTTTCCGGCCGGTATCCACTTCGAAGAAGCCTTTGCGGTCGAAACCGCGTCCGGCGCAATCGGCGCGGCCATCGATCCGGAACCGGTCGGTGCCGGCAACGCAGAAGGCGCGGCCGCCATCCCAGCTGCCCGGCCCCCCATCCGTGGCGTAGAGATAGTAATAGCGCGCCTTGAGCGGCGTCTTGATGACGGTTGTGCAATCCTGGCCGGCGATGGTCCACCAGCCTTCGCTCATCCAATGCGGTGCCGTTGAAGCGGCCCAGCGCAAGCTTTACGGCCTGCGCCGTCCGGTTGCAGACGGTGAAGCCGGCCAGGGCGGGCGATGCCGAGGCAAGGACGGCAAGGGCGATAAGGGCCGGTCGTGTCATCGATGATCCGGTGTCGCCCATGGTGTGAGCCCTGTCAACGCGGGTGAGGCCATCCTGCGATGGACTTGCCGCGAGGATCGCGGCGCGAAATGATGGCCGCCATGCGCGATGCGGCTTTCGAAATCGTATCGCCCGGCGGAACCGGCCAGGAGCGGCCTGATCTTCCTCTGCGATCATGCCTCCAATGCCTTGCCGGAGGGTTATGGCACGCTGGGTCTGGGCGCAGACGCCTTCGCGGCGCATATCGCCTATGACATCGGTGCCGCCGAAGCGACGCGCACGCTGGCCGAGGCCTATGGCGCGCCGGCGATTCTGGGGCGCTATTCGCGTCTTCTCATCGATCTCAATCGCGGTGCCGACGATCCCACGCTGGTGATGAAACTCTCCGACCGCCACATCGTGCCGGGCAACGCGAAGGCCGATGCTGCCGAGATCGAGACATCGCCTGACGAATTATCACCGGCCCTATCACGCCGCGATCGACGCCGAAATCGCTGCCTTGCGCGCGGCCGGCACCATCCCCGTGCTGATTTCGATGCACAGTTTCACACCGTCCTGGAAGGGAAAGTCGCGGCCCTGGCAGGTCGGCGTGCTGTGGGATCGCGACGGCAGGCTGGCCCATCCGCTGATGGCGGCGCTGGCGAAGGCCGGGTTCACCGTCGGGGACAACGAGCCCTATTCGGGCGCGCTTGAAAATGATTGCCTCTACAGCCACGGCACGCGTCACGGCCTGCCGCATGTGCTGATCGAGATGCGCCAGGATCTGGTGGCGACGCCGGAGGCCGCGCGGGACTTCGCGCTTCGCCTCAAGCCTGCTATCGACGCGGCGTCTGGCCGAGATGGGCGCGCCCGAAATCCGCTTCACGCGCCCGCTCACCCCAGCCGAAGGAGTTTCCGCCATGGACGAAAGCACGAGAACGGAACTGGAAGCGGCGGTCTTTCGCCGTCTGGTCGCCCATCTGCAGGCGCGCACCGATGTGCAGAACATCGATCTGATGATCACGGGCGGCTTCTGCCGCAATTGCCTGGGCGACTGGTATCGCGAGGCGGCGGCGGAAAAGGGGATCGCGCTGGAAAAGGACGAGGCCCGCGGTCTTGTCTACGGCATGGCGCCGTCCGAATGGAAAAAGCGCTACCAGACCGAGGCCACGCCCGAGCAGAAGGCGGCCTTCGCAGAATCGCAAAAGACCCACAGCTAGCAGCCTTCGTTCGCGTTGCGTCGGCCGCCGCGGCCCCTTAAGTGTCGGGCCCCCGCCACCGGGCGGGTGTCGTCGACAGTGATGGGGTGTCCCGCATGACCAAGGCCAGCTTCGCCGCCGAGCAGCTTCGCTCCTTCATCGAGCGCGTCGAGCGCCTCGAAGAAGAAAAGGCCGCGCTGACGGCCGATATCCGCGAAGTCTATGCGGAGGCCAAGGGCCAAGGCTTCGACACCAAGATCATGCGGCAGGTCGTGCGCATGCGCAAACTCGACACCGCCGACCGTCAGGAACAGGAAGCGGTGCTGGATCTGTATCTGACGGCGCTGGGGATGCGCGAGTTAGCCGGCGGATGGCGCTGGCCGCCTGGCCGGCGTCGTCCTCGTCTGTCGGCGCGTCCGTTTCAGGGCGTGCTGTTCGAGCCCGAAATCCTTGAGCTTGCGATAGAGCGTCGAGCGGCCGATGCCGAGCCGGCGCGCGACTTCCGACATATGGCCCTCATAGCGCGCGATGGCCATGCGGATCATCTCCGCTTCCATCTCTTCGAGCTTGCGCATATGGCCGGCCGGGTCGACGGCGGAGAAATTGTAAGGCGACATCGGCGCGGTGGCGGCCGGCAGCGCGGTCTCCTCGTGCTCGTCGTCGTCGGCAGGTGCGGCGCGGCTCGCATGCACCGGCGCCTGCGCGCTGGCCACAGGCTTGCGCGGCGCGGCGTCGACGCCCATGGCGGCGGCGATCTGCGGGAAGTCGCAGACATCCAGAATGTCGCCGTCGCACAACACGACGGCGCGGAAGATGGTGTTTTCGAGCTGGCGCACATTGCCCGGCCAGTTGAAGTCCTCGATCAGGGCCTGCGCGTCGGGCGTCAGCCCGCTGACCGGCTTGTTCTCTTCGGCCGAGAAGCGCGCGATGAAATGCTGCGCCAGCGCCAGCACGTCGGCCCTGCGCTCGCGCAGCGGCGGCACGAAGATCGGGAAGACGTTGAGGCGGTAATAGAGGTCTTCGCGGAAGCCGCCTTCGCGCGTCATCTCGGCGAGGTCGCGATTGGTGGCCGAGATGATGCGCACATCGACCTTGACCGGCCGCTTGCTGCCGACCGGATCGACTTCGCCTTCCTGCAGCACGCGCAGCAGCTTGACCTGCATGTCGAGGCGCAGTTCGCCGATTTCGTCGAGGAACAGCGTGCCGCCATCGGCTTCCTGGAACTTGCCCAGATGCTTGTCGCGTGGCGCCGGTGAAGGCGCCCTTCTCATGGCCGAACAGGATCGATTCGACGAGGTTTTCGGGAATGGCGCCGCAATTGACGGTGACGAAGGGCTTGCCCGAACGGTCGGACGAGCCCTGGATCGCGCGCGCGATCAGCTCCTTGCCGACGCCGCGATTCGCCTTCGATCAGGATCGGAATGGTCGATTGTGCCGCGCGCTGGCCCAGCCGCACGACCTGGCGCATTTCGCGAGCTCTTGCCGATGAGGTCCTCGAAGACGAGGCGGTTCTCGGTCTTCTTCTTCAGGCGCGTGACTTCGCCCGACAGCGTGCCGATCTTGAGCGCATTGCGGATCGAAACCGTGATGCGTTCGGGGCTTGCGGGCTTGACCAGGAAGTCGCTGGCGCCGGCGCGCATGGCTTCGACGGCGGAATCGATGCCGCCCTTCGCCGTCAGCACGATCACCGGCAGTGTCGGGATGCGTCGCGCGCAGCTTGGAGAGCACGGTCAGCCCGTCCATGTCCGGCATGACGAGGTCGAGCAGCATCAGGTTGATCTGTTCGCCGCGCGGACCGTGCACGAGATCGAGCGCAGGCTGTCCGCCAGGCGCGGTGACGACGTTCATTCCCGCGCGGCTGATCGCCGCTTCGAGCAGCCTGCGCTGCACGGGATCGTCGTCGACAATCAGAATTGTCTGCGCCATCGCCTGGTCCGCTTTCTGGTTCTGGCACAAGTCTCGCGCGCGACCGGTAAAGGCTCGCTTAAGAAATCGCGCGCAATTCCGTGCCAATTCGGGTCATGGCACGTGTGCCCATCCCCTAACCAGCAACAAATCTGTGCAGCGCGCATCCTTGATTTCTGCTACGCTCCGTCGCATGAGCCAGAAGGATCGTGAGGACGGGCTGGGCCGCCGCCTGACCCGGTTTGCCAGGGTTTCCGCGGGATTGTCGGGTGTTGCCATGCGCGGCGCCGGCCGCGCGCTGGCCGGCGGGCGCACGCTCAGCGCGGCCAATGCCGCCGATCTGACGCAGGTTTTGGGAACTTTGCGCGGACCGGTGATGAAGGTGGCGCAATTTGTGGCGACGGTTCCCGGCGTCTTGCCGCCGGAAGTTGCCGCCCCGCTCCTCAGCCTGCAGACCAATGCCCCGCCCATGGGGGCCGGCTTCGTCCGCCGGCGCATGGCTGCCGAGCTGGGCCCCGATTGGGAGAAGAAGTTCAAATCCTTCGAGCGCGAGGCCGCCGCCGCGGCCTCGCTCGGCCAGGTCCATCGCGCCGACGGCGAAGAGCGGCGAGGCGCTCGCCTGCAAGCTGCAATATCCCGACATGGGCGCGGCGGTGGATTCCGATATCCGCCAGTTCAAGGCGGCGCTCAAGCTGCAGCGCGGCTTCGACGGCACCATCGACACGCAGCGAGATCGGCGACGAGATCGCCGCCCGCCTGGCCGAGGAACTCGATTATGTGCGCGAGGCGGCCCATATGCGCCTCTATGCGGCGATGCTGGCCGACCGCGCCGACATTGCCGTGCCGGATCCGGTCGACGGCGCTGTCGACCGGGCGGCTTCTGACCATGAGCTGGCTCGAGGGCAAGCCGATCCTCGATTTCGAAAAGGCCCCGCTCAAGACGCGCAATCACAATCGCGACGGCCCTGTTCAAGGCGTGGTGGCGGCCTTTCGCGCGCTATCGGCGTGATCCATGGCGATCCGCATCTCGGCAATTATGCGGTGCGCGATGATGGCGGCATCAATCTTCTCGATTTCGGCTGCATCCGCACCTTCACGCCCGCCTTCGTCGAAGGCGTGGTCGGGCTTTACCGCGCGCTCAAGGACAAAGGACGACGAGCTTGCCGCCAAGGCCTATCGCGCCTGGGGCTTCAAGACGCTCACGCCGGAGCTGGTGCAGGTGCTCAACATGTGGGCCGGTTTCATCTTCGCGCCGCTGCTCGACGATCGCGTGCGCGTGGTCGATGATGGCGTGCCGGCCGCCGAATACGGTCTCAAGCAGGCCAACGATGTGCACAAGAAGCTGAAAGCGCTGGGCGGCATCCGTCCGCCGCGCGAATTCGTGTTCATGGATCGCGCGGCCATCGGCCTTGGCGGCGCGTTGATCCGCCTGGGCGCGCAGGCTCAACTATCACCAGCTGTTCGAGGAAGAGATCGCCGATTTCGATGTCGCCGCCTTGGCGAAGCGTCAGAAGGCTGCCTTCAGGCAAGCCGGCGTGCCGCTGCCGGAGGGGGCATGAGCGACAAGCCGCGGATTACTGGCACGTCTGGGCCGCGCATGCGCAGCAGGTCGTCGCCGCTCTATGCGCGGCTTGCCGCCGCCATCGGCGCGCGATGAAAGGCTGAAGGCGCATGGCGGCGCGCGCCAAGCCCGGCCAGCCGCATGCCAACATGATCCTGGCGCGCGGTGCATTTTCTGTTGCTGCGCGGCGCGCAGCATCCGCTGCGCGCGCTTCTATGCGACCCTGGGCGGCACGGCTCGACGCCGAGGACGAAGATCCGTTCCCGCTCTTTCGCCGATTTCGTCGCGCAGCATCGACAGCGAGATCGCCGCGCTGATCGAGACCCGCGTCACCAACACCAACGAGGTCGGGCGCAGCGCCGTGCTGCATCCCGGCTTTCGTGCGGTCGCGGCCGAAGCGGGCGCGCCGCTCAACCTGATCGAGATCGGCCCCAGCGCCGGCCTCAACCTGATCTGGGATCGCTATGGCGTGCGCTATCACGCGCGACGGCGAAGCCGTGCCGAGCTTGCGCCGCGATGCGCCGCTCGTGATCGAAGCCGAATTGCGCGGGGCGCAGGTGCCGCCGCTCGGCCCGGCGCCGGCGGTCGGCGCGCCGCATCGGCCTCGAACTCAATCCCGTCGATCTCGAAAACGCCGATGATCGCGACTGGCTGCGCGCGCTTGTCTGGCCGGATCAGTCCCGCGCGCCTCGACCGCCTTGATCGCGCCATCGCCCTGCTGCGCAGCCGCGGTACGGCCGTCGAGATCCGCCGCGGCGATGCGCTGGAAAATCTCTTGCCCGGCCTTGCGCGCGATCCCGGAAGACGAGCCGGTCTGCGTCTTCCACACCATCGCGCTCTATCAGTTCTGCCGCGAGATGAAGGCCGACGCTCGAGGATCTGCTGACGGTGGCGGGCCTGCGCCGTCCGGTCTGGCGGCTGTCCTTCGAGCAGGAGGACGCGCGCAGCATCTCGCTGCCGCGCTGACGATCCGCGCTATCATGACGGCACGCGCAGCGAGCGCCGCCTCGCGCTTTGCCAGCCGCATGGGGCGTGGCTAGAATGGCTCGGCTGACAATTTCTCGAGCCTTCGAGCCCATGACCGACGATCTTCTCGACGACGACGCCCCGGTCATTCCCGATGGCTATCAGGCGCATGGACTGGTTCCACGGCTTCGGCCGCCAGATCGGCCCGCTCTATGAGCGCATCGAGGCCGATGGCAGCTATGCCCGCGCCTTCCTGGTCTGCGAGCACCACACCAACGGCATGGGCAATTGCCATGGCGGCATGCTGATGGCCTTTGCCGATACCGCCTTCGGCCATGCCGTCTCCATCGCCAAGCCGGACCATCACTGGGTCACGGCGCGCCTGCTCACCGATTTCCTCTCCTCGGCCCGGCTTGGCGAATGGGTGCGAGGGCACCGGCGAGATCGTCGGCGTGGACGAGGATCTCTTCACCATCAAGGGCCGCATCTGGTCGGGCGAGCGCACGCATCATGACCGGCACCGGCATCTTCAAGGCGCTGGGCCCGCGCCGAAAGGCGGCGCTGAGCATGGCCGGCGGACAAGACGGCGAAGCGAGTCCGTCCGGTTCCCGCGATCCTCGGGCGAGGGCCCGCTGGCGCCGCTGGCCGGTGCGGTCCCGCCGGCGCCGGACTGGTTCGACGAGGCCGTGGCGGTCGAGCCCGAAAGCGCCTTTGTCGAGGTGGCGGGCGTCGCCGATCCATTATCTGCGCTGGGGCGACAAGATCCCGGCCGGGCCTGCTGCTGGTCCATGGCAATGCCGCCCATGCCTATTGGTGGAGCTTCATCGCCCCCTAGCTGGCGCGCGATTACAACGTCGCGGCCATGGATCTCTCCGGCATGGGCGATTCGGGCTGGCGCGAGAGCTATTCCATGGAGCTGTTCGCCGAGGAGCAGCTCGCCGTCTGCGAGGCGGCCGGCATGTTCGCGCCCGAGGAACCGCCGGTGATCGTGGCCCACAGCTTCGGCGGCTTCGTCACCATGCTGACGGGCGCGCTGCATGGCGATCGGCTGGCCGGCACGGTGATCGTCGATTTGCCGGTCAATCCGCCCGACCGCGCCGCATGGCGGCCCGCCGCAGCCGCGCCATCAAACCCAACCGGGTCTATCCCGATCTGGCGGCGGCCCTGGCCCGGTTCCGCCTGATGCCGCCGCAGCCCTGCGAGAATCTCTATCTGATGGACTGGGTGGCCCGCCGCTCGCTGAAAGAGGTCGAAGGCGGGGTGCACCTGGAAATTCGATCCGGCCATCTGGCAGGACTTTTCGATCGGCGACATGGCCGGCCCGGCTCAAGGCCACCAAATGCCGAATCGCCATCTTCCGGGGCGAGAATTCGGTTCTGATGCCGCCGGAGATCGGCGAATACATGTTCAATCTTCTGGGCCGCGCCGCGCCCGTGGTCGAGATTCCCGCTGGCCCAGCATCACGTCATGCTCGACCAGCCGCTGGCCTTTGTCGCGGCCCTGCGGGCGCTTCTGGCCGATTGGAACCATTCCGTGCCGACCCGGCGGGTCTGAGCAATTCCGTTCAATCTTGCGCGGTCCCACGCAATCTTTTATGCCAAGGGCAGGTTTGGCTGGAGTTGCCGTGAGGGCCGCCTTTGCTATAGTCCCGGCCGCTTCAGCCCATTTCGTCTCTCTTAGGAACCGGACATGACCACCCCCGATCACTACACCCCTGGCTCGATGGATATCCGCGATCACGTGAAGACCTGGGACGGCCTTCAAGACGTTCGTGAAGTGGGGGATCGTCCTCAATATCGCGATCCTCGTCTTCCTCGCCATTTTCCGCACGCACTGAGCGCGGAAATCGTGCGGCCGGGGGGCCTCCGATGAAACTCGCCGTTCTCAAAGAGCGCCGCTCCGGCGAGGCGCGTGTCGCCGCGACTCCCGAATCCGTCAAGAAGCTGAAAGGCGCTTGGCCTCGACATTCTGGTCGAATCCGGGGCCGGCGCGGGCGCGCGCATTTCCGACAACGATTTCGAAGCCGCTGGCGCCGTCGTCACGCCCGATGCCGGGCAGATGCTGGCCGAAGCCGATATCGTGCTCAGCGTGCGCGGGCCCGGCGAGGCCGAAATCGCGGAGATGAAAAAGGGCGCGGTGCTGGCCTGCCTGCTGGCGCCGCACACCGAGAAAGACGCCATCGCCAAGCTCGCGGGCAAGGGCGTCACCGCCTTTGCGATGGAATTCATGCCGCGCATTTCCCGCGCGCAGGCGATGGACGTGTTGTCGTCCCAGGCCAATCTCGCCGGCTACAAGGCGGTGATCGATGCCGCCGCCACTTTCGGCCGCGCCATGCCGATGATGATGACGGCGGCCGGCACCATCGCGCCGGCGCGTGTCTTCATCATGGGCGTCGGCGTTGCCGGGCTTCAGGCCATTGCCACCGCGCGGCGTCTCGGCGCCATCGTCTCGGCCACCGATGTGCGCCCCGCCACCAAGGAACAGGTGGAATCGCTGGGCGCAAGCTTCGTCGCGGTCGAGGATGAGGAATTCAAGCAGGCTGAAACCGCCGCCGGCTATGCCAAGCCGATGAGCGCGGAATATCAGGCCAAGCAGGCCGCTCTCGTCGCCGAGCACATCAAGAAGCAGGACATCGTCATCACCACGGCGCTGATCCCGGGCCGCAAGGCGCCGGTGCTCGTGACCGAGGAGATGGTGCAGACGATGAAGCCCGGCTCGATCATCGTCGATCTGGCGGCCGAGCAGGGCGGCAATTGTCCGCTGACCAAGCCGGACGAGGTGATCGAGGTCCATGGCGTCACGCTGATAGGCTACACCAATCTGCCCTCGCGGCTCGCCGTCGACACCTCCAGTCTCTATGCCCGCAACCTGTTCAACTTCGTGCAGCTCATCGTCAAAGAGGGCGCGCTGGCGCTCGACTGGGACGACGAGATCGTCAAGGGCGCGGGGCTCACCAAGGACGGCGAGATCGTCCATCCGGTTTTGAAAGGCTGATGCGATGGAAGCGATCGATCCTTTTGTCTTCCGGCTTTCGATCTTCGTGCTGGCGGTGTTCGTCGGCTATTTCGTTGTGTGGTCGGTGACGCCGGCACTGCACACCCCGCTGATGAGCGTGACCAACGCCATCTCTTCGGTGATCGTGGTGGGCGCCTTGATTGCGGTGTCGGTGAACACGATCGGCGCCCAGGCATGGACTTCCAAGCTGCTCGGCTTCTTCGCGCTGATCCTGGCCTCGGTGAACATCTTCGGCGGCTTCCTCGTCACCCAGCGCATGCTGGCGATGTACAAGAAGAAAGAGCAGTAGGCGATGAACGCGAACATCGCAGCGCTGCTTTATCTGCTCTCCGGCGTCCTCTTCATTCTGGCGCTGCGCGGGCTGTCCTCGCCCGTGACCAGCCGCGCGGGCAACCGCAACGGCATGATCGGCATGGGTATCGCCATCGCCACCACGCTGTGGGTCACCGGCGTCACTGATCCTTTGACCTGGGGTCTGATCTTCGGCGGGCTTGCCATTGGCGGCGCGATCGGCGCAGTGACTGCCCGGCGCATCGCCATGACGGCGATGCCGCAGCTGGTTGCGGCCTTCCACAGTCTCGTCGGTCTGGCCGCCGTGCTGGTGGCCGCCGCCGCGATGTATTCGCCCGCGGCCTACGGCATCGGCAGCGAAGGCGCGATCCACGCGCAGAGCCTCGTGGAAATGAGTCTCGGGCTTGCCATCGGCGCCATCACCTTTGCCGGTTCGCTGATCGCCTTCGCCAAGCTCAACGGCAATATGAGCGGTGCGCCGATCATGCTGCCGGCGCGGCATCTGCTCAACATCCTGATCTTCGGCGTCATTGTCGGGCTGATTGTCTGGTTCTTCCTGCACCAACCGCATTGGGCGTTCTGGGCGATTGCCGGTCTCAGCTTCGTCTTCGGCATCACGCTGATCATCCCCATCGGCGGCGCCGACATGCCCGTCGTGGTCTCGATGCTGAATTCCTATTCGGGCTGGGCCGCGGCCGGCATCGGCTTCACGCTGGAGAACACCGCGCTCATCATCACCGGTGCGCTGGTCGGTTCCTCGGGCGCGATCCTGTCCTACATCATGTGCAAGGGGATGAACCGCAGCTTCGTCTCGGTGATCCTGGGCGGCTTCGGCGGCGAGACGGCTGCGGCCGGCGGTGCGGCCGAAACGCGGCCCGTCAAGCAGGGCTCGGCCGACGACGCGGCCTTCATCATGAAGAATGCGGGCTCGGTCATCATCGTGCCGGGCTATGGCATGGCGGTGGCGCAGGCCCAACACGCCGTGCGCGAGATGGCCGACGTGCTCAAGAAGGAAGGCGTCAAGGTCTCCTACGCCATCCATCCGGTGGCCGGCCGCATGCCGGGCCATATGAACGTGCTTCTGGCCGAAGCCAATGTTCCTTACGACGAGGTCTATGAGCTGGAGGACATCAATTCCCAGTTCGCCCAGGCCGATGTCGCCTATGTCATTGGCGCCAATGACGTGACCAATCCCTCGGCCAAGACCGATCCCGCATCGCCGATTTTCGGCATGCCGGTCCTCGATGTGGAGAAGGCCAAGACAGTGCTCTTCGTCAAGCGTGGCATGGGCTCGGGTTATGCCGGCGTCCAGAACGAGCTGTTCTTCCGCGACAACACCATGATGCTGTTCGGCGATGCCAAGAAGATGACGGAAGAGATCGTCAAGTCTCTGGATTAAAAGGCGTTTGGCGAGCCCCTGGGGGGCTTGGCGCGAGGCCCGCGCCCCAGTATGGTGCCGCCCCGAAAGTCGCGGCTGGCCAAGGGGTTGCGCGGGGCCCGCCGATCGTCCTGACAAATGCGCGCCGTGAGAGGGAGTGCCACATGGCCGATATGAATGCGCTCGTCCGGAATCCCATCGTGCTCGGCGGGGCTGCGGTCCTTGTCATTGCGGTGGCGGCGGGGGGCTATTTCCTGGGCCGTGGCAGCAGCGGCGGTTCAAGCGCGCCGAAGTCCGGACAAGAGGCGCTGGCGGCCCGTGGGGTCTGCGAGGCGACGCTTGCCCGCGTTGAGGACTACGGCATTCTGGGTGCCGGCGCGAGCCTGACGTCCAAGGATGCGACGGATACCGACACCGCCAAGCGCGTGATCTGCAAGGCCAGTTCCGACGGTACGGCTGTGACCATCACTGTCGATGTGCCGTGTGACAACATGGCCGACGAAAAGTGCCTCAAGCTGTTCAAGATTACCAATGCGAGCGGCACGCTGCTCTACCAGCGCACCCAGTTCCTGGACCCGACCTGAGCTTCGGCTTTTCCGTTCCGGCCTGACGGGTTACGGTCCCGTCATGGCGCAGCACCATCACGCCGGCTCGAATCATGCCGATCACAGGCACGGCCTGTGGACGCATGACCATGTCTTTCTGGGCCATGGCCATGCCCGTGCCGAACGCCGCGCGACGCTGGCGACGGCGCTGACCGCCATCTTCATGGTGGTGGAGGTGGTGGCGGGGCTGGCCTTCGGTTCCATGGCGCTTCTGGCCGACGGCATCCACATGGCCACCCATGTGGGCGCGCTGGGGCTGGCCGCGGCGGCCTATTGGCTGGCCCGCCGCCATGCCGGCAATGCGCGCTTCACCTTCGGCTCGGGCAAGTTCGGCGATCTGGCCGCCTTCGCCAGCGCCATCGCGCTTGGCATTGCCGGGCTTGGCGTCGCCATCGAATCCATTACCCGGCTGGTCTCGCCCGTCTCGGTGCAATATGGCGATGCCTTCCTGATCGCCGTGATTGGCCTTGGCGTCAATCTCGTCTGTGCGCTGATCCTGCGCGACCCGCATGATCATTCTGACGGCCACGATCATGGGCACGGGCACGCCCATGCTGGCGACGATCACAATATGCGCGCGGCCTATGTTCATGTGCTGGCCGATGCGGCCACGAGCGTGCTGGCACTGGCCGCGCTGGGCTCCGGCTATCTGTGGGGCATCGCCTGGCTCGATCCGGTGGTCGGCATTGTCGGCGCGCTGGTGATCGGCTCCTGGGCCTATGGGCTGGTGCGCGATGCCGGCATGGTGCTGCTCGACGCCGAGGACGATCCGGGACTCGCCGACGACATCCGCGCGCATGATCGAGGGCGAGATGGGCGCGCGCATCGCCGATCTGCATCTGTGGCGGCTCGGCCCGGGCCATCGCGGGCTGATCGTCTCGCTGGTCACGCCCAACGCCACCACGGCCGAAGAGATCAAGGCGGCCTTGCGCACGCGCTTTTCCGCCCTCAGCCATGTGACGATCGAAGTCGCCGTCTGCGCCGATTGCGCCGCCTGAACGCGCGGGGCGTGTGCCTCAACCCTCCTTGGCGATGAAGTCGAGCGCCTGCGTTGCCACGCGCAAGCCGTGATGGCGCTTGATCGGCGTATTCAGATAGCGGTTCACGCCCGCGAACATCGCGTCGTGCCAGCCGGCCTCGGGCGCGGCGCGCCATTCGCCTTCCAGCGCGAACAGCACTTTCAGGCGATGGCAGAAGACGATGGGCTCGGCGAGGCCATGATCGTAGAGCTTTGCCATTTCGCTTGTGAGGAAGCTTTGCGGATCGCTCACGCGCCAGCGTGCTTCCTCGAGCTCACCCACATATTTCGTATTGCGCCCCACAAACAGCGCCATTTGCACAAGCGCCTGCGGCCACAGATCCGGTGTCTCCTCGCACAAGCTGCCGCGCCGCATTGGCAAAGGTCAGCGCATGGGTGAAATCGAGCCAGCCGACATTGTCGGCGATCGCATTGTCGCTCGCCTCTTCGACGGTGGTGTCGAAGTGGAGAAGGTTCCAGCCGGCCGCGCCCAGCAGCGCATCGAACAGTTCGCTCACCGGGCGCCGCGTCGATTGCAGCAGCCGCGCCAGCACGGATTTGGTGTTTCTGCCTTTGAAGTCAGCGGCTGTGACCGGCAGATCGCCGCCGTCCGGCCAGGCGGTCAATGTGCTGTCATAGGCGCGGAATTCCGGCAGCCTTTCTTCGCGCGTCGCCCGCACAAGGCTGCGCGTCAACGCCAGCAGAAGTGGCTCGTCCGCTTGACCGTCGAGCGCCTCGATCAACTCGCCGATCTTCACCACATAGATCGCGCTATGGCCGAAATCGGCGTAATGGGCCAGCGCTGCGCGGCCGAAGGCGGGGCGCATCTGCGCGTAAGGGATATTTGCGGCCACGGCGCCGCGCACAAAAGCGAGAGCCGCGGCTTCGTCCTCCGCCTCGACGGCAGCGATGAAGGCGTCCGCATTCCAGTCGCGCACGCCCTCGGCATAGGGAAAGCTGTGCCGCCCCATCGTGTCCCAGGACAGATGGAGGATTGGCTCCAGCGTCGCGATCAAGCTGTGCTCGGGCGTTTTGGCGCGCGCGGCCAGCGCCAGCCAGTCCGCGGCGGCGCCATGGCTGTGTTGCGCTCCGTCTTCCAGGAATTCGTTCGAGACCCTGATCGCATGCACCAGCGCCTCCTTCGCGTCATAGCCCGCGCGCATCAGCTCTTGCCGTCTCGCGCGCCATGCGCGGCAGGTCGCGGTCTTCCAGCGCGGTGTCCAGGCCCTTGAGCGCGGCGGCGCGCTGGGCCTTGGCCGGCGGATCGGCGAGGTCCAGCAGGATCTCGCCGTCTTCGATGGTCACGGGATAGGACCGCACCGGATCGCGCCCCACGAGCGCCGCCCCGGTTCTGAGATCGAATTTCCAGTTATGCCAGTTGCATGTCAGCACGCAGCCGGGACCGAGACTGCCATCGCTCAGCGGATAGCCTTCATGCGGGCAGCGATTGGCGATGGCGAAGATCTCGCCCGCGCGCGCGATCAGGAGAATCTGCTTTCCTGCGCGACGGATCACCTTGTTGCCGCCGGCTTCGATCTCGGCCGGTGTCAGTCCGGTGGCTGTGAGCATGGCGGGCTCGGGTGTGATCACAGCATCCATCCTGATCCTCCCAGAATTTAGAAAGCAAATACTTTCTAAATTAAACGCCACGACCTTGTTTTTCGCAAGTCATGGCTTTAGAAATTCTCGCATGCGTGCTCTACCGGATTCGCATGACCCCACACGCCCCGCGGCTTTGCCCGCGGGCCGCGCGGCCGTGCTCGATCTCTTGAAGCGCGAGGGCCCGCTTTCGGCCGATGATCTGGCGGCGCGGTTGGGGATCACGCCGGTCGCCGTGCGCCAGCATCTGGCCGCGCTCGAAGATGATGGCCTTGTCATGCCGGCCCTGATGGAGGCCGGGGCGAAACCCAGGACACGTGGCCGCCCGCTGACGCGTTGGCAGGCGAGCGCCGCCGCCGATGCCCATTTCCCGGATTCGCATTCCCTGCTTGCGGTCGATCTGCTCGGCCAGATGAAAAAGGCCTTTGGAGACGACGGGCTCGAGCGATTGCTCGCCTTGCGCACGAAGGATCAGGCAAAGGCCTATGGCGCGGCGATGGCGGACGAGACATCGCTGAAGGCCCGTCTCGAAGCGCTGACGCGCATCCGTGCGCGCGAAGGCTATATGCCGGAGCTCAGGCGCGAAGGGCGGGACTGGCTGTTCGTCGAGAATCATTGTCCGATCTGCGCGGCCGCCAGCCTGTGTCAGGGGCTGTGCCGTGAGGAGCTGGCGCTGTTTCGCCGCCTCCTGGGTCCGGGCGTCACGGTTGAGCGTACCGATCACATCTTGGCCGGCGCGCGCCGCTGCGCCTATCGCGTATCGACAGCTCGTTAGGCTATCGCGCCTGTCTGTCTTGACCCGGCCCTCGTCGCAGGCATGCTGGGCGTATGACGGCACCGGTTCTCGAACTAGACAGCGTGACCAAGCGCTTTGGCGGCTTCACGGCCGTGGACGATCTGTCGTTCACCCAACGTCCCGGCCGCATTCTCGGTTTTCTCGGCCCCAATGGCGCGGGCAAGACCACGACACTGCGCATGATGCTGGGCATGATCGCGCCCGATGCCGGACAGCTTCGCGTGTTCGGGGCGCCGGCCGGCGCGGAGCAACGCGCGCGCATCGGCTATCTGCCGGAGGAGCGCGGTCTCTACAAACGCATGCGCGCCGATGGCGCCATCGCCTATATCGCCGCGCTCAAGGGCATGGAGTATGGCGCTGCCCGGGTACGCGCGCGCGAATTGCTGGAGCGTTTCGGCCTTGGCGCCCACATCCGCACGCGCATCGAGGGATTGTCGAAAGGCATGGCGCAGAAGGTGGCGCTGCTGGCCGCCCTTGTGCACGACCCGGAGCTGTTGCTGCTCGACGAACCCTTCTCCGGTCTCGATCCCATCAACCAGCAAAGCTTCGAGGAAACCATCCGCGGCCTCGCCGCCGATGGCAAGACGGTGCTGTTCTCCACCCACACGATGGAGCAGGCCGAACGGCTCTGCGATGATCTCGTCATCCTGTCGCGCGGGCGCAAAGTGTTCGACGGCACGCTGGATGCGGCGCGCGCCGTGCTGCCGCGGCGCGTGCGCATCGGCGCCGAGGGCGATCTCGGCTTCCTGCGCAATCTTCCGAGCGTCGCCGCTCTCGTCCCGCCCGGTCCGGGCCAGACCTATTGGGAGATTGCGCTTAAGGAAGGCGCGGATGGCGCGCCGCTTCTGGCAGCCTGTTTCGAGGCGCGTGTGGCGGTGAACTATTTCGATGTTGCCGATGCGAGCCTGCAGGACGTGTTCATCGCGCTGGCCGGCGCAGGGCGAGGCGGAGGCCGCCGCATGATGATGAGGTCCATTCTTCTGATCGCCCGCCATGAATTCGTGAAATATGTCACGCGCCGCGGCTTTCTGATTTCGCTGTTCCTGATGCCCGCCTGGATCGTCTTTGCCGGCGCGGTGCCGCGCTGGATCGAACGCAACGCGCCGCCGCGCAGTTTCATGGTCGTCGATCGCGATGGCGGCTTTGCGCCGGCCATTGCCGAAGCCGTGGCCGCCCGCACGGCGGCCGACCAGTTGGCGCGCCTGTCCGCCTATGCCGGCGACAATGCCGATATGGCGCGGATGCAGGCGGCGCGCGCCGGGGCTCTATGCGCTCCTCACCGCGCCGGCGGGCAGCGAACAGGCGCTCGCCGGTTTCCGCGCCATGGGCGGGGCGGCGGCGGTGCGCGAACGGCTGACGCCCTATTTGCACCGCGATGCACCGGCCCTCGCTCCGCGCGCCCCGCGCTATAGTGATCTGCCGCCGCCGCGCGGGCTTGCGAATGGCCTCGGGCCGGGATTTCGTCGCCCGCGCGGCGCAGCTGCTCTCGGGCCATCGCGTCGCCGATGCGATCCTTGTCGTGCCGAAGGATTACGGCGCCTCCGGCGGCCTCATGGCGCAGTTCTGGTCGTCGGGGCCGCCCGCCCATGATCTCAAGAATTTTCTCGGCAGCGCGCTGACCGAGGCGCTGCGCCGCAAGGCCTTGCGCCGGATTGCGCCGGCAGCCTCCTTCGATGTGCTGCAGGCCCGCGCCGAACTGAGCACGCTGGACCCGACGCGCGCCGCCATGGGGCACAAGCTGACCCTTGCCGATCAGGTGCAGCGTTATGCGCCGTCGGGCTTCGCCTTTCTTTTGGTGCTGATCGTGTTCATGAATGCGGCCTCATTGATGTCGGCTGTGATCGAGGAGAAGTCGAGCCGCATCGTCGAGGTGATGCTGTCCTGCGTCACCCCGCGCCAGTTCATGATCGGCAAGCTTCTGGGCGCGGCCGGCGCCTCGCTGCTGACGCTGTTTCTGTGGCTTGGCATGGGCGTGGCGGCGGCGTGGATATTTCGTGCCCGGCGGACATGGGCTCATCATGGCGACGGCGTCGAGCCTGGCCGGTTCGTCGCTTCTGCCGCTGCTGGTGATCTGCTTTGTCTGCGGGCTTCTGATCTATGCCTCGATCTTCCTGGCGCTGGGTTCGATGACGGCCTCGCTGCAGGATGCGCAGGCGCTGATCGGCCCGACCATGATCGCGATCATGGCGCCGCTGCTGATCATGCCGGCGCTGCTGCGCGATCCCAACGGCACCATTGCGACGGTGATGACCTGGATCCCGGTCTACACGCCGTTCTTCATGATGTTCCGCCTGCCGTGGAACCCGCCGGTTCTGCAGGTCTGGCTCGCCGTCGCCCTGATGATCGCGACGGCGGCGCTCCTTGTCTGGCAGATGGGCCGCGTCTTCGCCGCCAATGTGCTCACCAGCGAACGCCCGCCGGGATTGGGCGCGGCGCTGCGGGCGATGGTGGGGCTGAAGAAGGCGTAAGGCGGCTAAAGCCGTTTTTCGAAGAAAAAATCCGGGTACGGATCGTCGTTGAAGCGCTCGATCTCCACCCAGCCGCTGTTGCGATAGAGTTGCTGCGCCTCCGGCAGGGCGCGATTGGTGTCGAGCCGCAGCGTGGTGATGGACAGTGCGCGCGCGGTGTCTTCGATGGCCGTCCATCAGACGCCGGCCCAGCCCCAGCCCGCGCGCCGACGGCGCCACCCACAGCCTTTTGACTTCGGCGATCGCGCCGCCCGTTCCCTTCAGCCCCACACAGCCGACCGCCATGCGTCCGACATCGCCACAAGAAAGCTGCCGCGCGGGCGGATCATGTCCTTCGCATCGGGATCGCGCGAGCGCGACACCTCGAAGCCGCCTTCGAAGCGGCGGGCCAGCTCGGCATAATATTCGCCGAGGCAATAGCGTGCCGCCTCGCATCTGGGGTCCATTTCCGCGATTGCGATCTGGCTGCGGCCGAGCGCGGTGGCGATCAGATCCATCGCCTCCAGCAGCGCGTCGGGCCGGGCATGGCGGGCGAGAAGGGCCTTGGCCCGCGCATTGGAAAGAGATTCATAAGCCTGGAATTCGCCGCGTCCGGCCCGTGTCAGCTTGGCGACGCGGCGGCGCGCATCGGCGGGATTGGGCGTGGTCTCGATCAGCCCTTCCTCTTCCAGCCCGCGCAGCAGGCGGCTCATCAGTCCGGAATCGAGGCCGAGATAGTCGCGCACCTCGCCCACATCGGTGCGCCCATGGCCGATGGCATTGAGCACGCGCGCCGCGCCCAGCGGCCGCCCGCGCCCGAGAAAGGAGCTGTCGAGCGCGCCGACTTCCGAAGTGACGGCGCGGTTGAAGCGACGGATACGGGCAACGGCATCGATCATTTATCTGACTTTAGTCAGATAAATGATCCTGTCAATTGACCGCCACGATCGCGCAGTTGGCAAGAGACCGGTTTCGGCGTTCATTCGGCGGGATATGTATCGAGACTATGACCGGGCCCTCGACGCGGCGGGCCTTCATGCCGCGCTCTATGACGGCGCCATCATTCGATTCCGTGAGCTGGATTCGATGGCGGCGCTTGTGGCTTTGGCGCGGGCGTTTCTGGAGGATGCGCTGGCGCCGCATCCCCCGATCGAGATCCATCGTCATCTTGCGCAAACCGCACTGGCCGAGCGTCTGGCAGCCGTACAGCGCGCGTTCTCGAACAGCGCCGAGGCCAAGCGGCTCTGGCAGGAGGTGCTGACAGAGATCGGGCTCGACCCCGCGGAGACGGCGCGCGACCGGCTCATCCTGCGCTTCCAGCCGCCGCATCCCCCGGGTGGCCGCCGCCCCTGGGCCCGCAGCACGGCGACCGTGGGCTTTCACCGCGACAGCTGGGGCACGAACCTCTATGCGCAGGTGAACTGGTGGGCGCCGATCTATCCCGTCAGTGCGGAGCGCACCTTCGCCTTCTATCCCAGGCTGTTCGCGCAACCGCTGGCCAACAGCAGTGCGTCGTTCGACATCGCGGATGTCATCCGCCGGGGTCGCGAGGCGCCGGAAACCGTCCGGCCGGGCGAGATGGTGCCGCGCCTTCTGGAAGAGATCGATCCGGCCGAAGCGATGCCGGTCGTGATCGATCCCGGCGAGGTCATCGCCTTTTCGAGCCAGCATGCCCATGCCGGCGTGCAGAACCACACAGATTTCACGCGCATCTCGCTCGACACGCGCACGCTGCAGATTGCCGATCAGATGAGCGGGCGCGGGGCGCGCAATGTCGATGGCCGCGCGCGCTGGATGGCCTTCGGCCTGTTTCGCCGCGTCAGCGACGGCAAGCCGCTTGCGGACATTCTCGGCGTCGATCCGATGATGCCGTTCGAGGGCCTGTTGACGGGCTGATCTCCAAACCAAAAAGGCCGCCCTAATCGGGCAGCCCTCGGTCACGCGGAATTTGTTGGTCCGGCCTAGCGGCGCGGCAGAACGCCTTCGCGCTGCATGCGCTTGCGCTGCAGCTTGCGGTACCGGCGGATCGCCTCGGCCCGTTCGCGGGCGCGCTTCTCGCTCGGCTTTTCGTAATGGCCGCGCAGCTTCATCTCGCGGAAGATGCCTTCGCGCTGCATCTTCTTTTTCAGCGCCTTCAGCGCCTGGTCGATATTGTTGTCGCGAACGATGATCTGCAAAAGCGGCTCCTGTGGGCAATTTCCGTAAGGGCGCGCTAGATAACAGACGGGTTTAAGCCTGTCCAGCCCGGTTTTCCGCAGCTTGCCGGCCCGGCGGCCCCGGCCCGGCGCCTGCGAAAATAATCTCCGGTCCCCCCTTGAAGGAAAGGTTTTAATTCCTATATCGCCCGCATGAGCCATGCCGCCACCCGCTCCACGCCCGAAACCGCCCGCCGCCAGCCGGATGCCGGCCGGCGGCGCCCGTCCTCAGCTCCATTTTGCGCAAACAACCTCCAGCATCATGGGGCAGGGGCGGAAGCAGCCCACCACATCTGGGGCGAGGCCGGGTTCGCGCATGGCCTCCGGGCGCCGGTCTACATCCATAACCCCAAGGGCGGGGCGCCGCGTGGCAATCGCAATGCCCACAAGCATGGCCGCTACAGCCACAAGACCCGGGAGCGGCGCGCCGGGATCCGCCGCCTGCTGGCCGAAGCCCGCGCGCTGACCCGCGCCGTGGGCGATCTTCTGGCCTTGCGCCGCGTGGTGCTGGCTGCCGCCGCCCGGGCCGCGGCGGCCGGCGCGGTGCTACCCGATTGGGACCGGCCGCTTCAGGATTTCACCCTCGAAGGGGCGCGGTGCCACCTGCTCGCCGCGCTTGCCGGGATCGAGGCCGCCGGGCGCGCCGCACAAAACGCCGCTCCAAAGCCCGCTTTAAACGCCGCGCGGCGCGGGCCATATTCATCCCATGGCCATTCTCAAGATCGCCCGCATGGGCCATCCCGTTCTTGCCCGCCAGGCGGCGCCCGTGGCCGACCCCACGGCCCCGGAGATCCGCGCGCTGGTCTCCGACATGGTCGAGACCATGGTCGACGCCAATGGCGCCGGGCTGGCCGCGCCCGCAGGTCCATGTGCCGCTGCGGCGTGGTGGTGTTCCAGGCCCCGGCCGAGCGCTCCGATCCGGGCCTCGCCGAGGAGGAGAAATTCGAGCACACCGCGCCGCTCACCGTCCTCATCAACCCGAACTACGAGATCGTCGGCCGCGAGCCCGAAGGCGGCTGGGAAGGCTGCCTGTCGGTGCCGGGCCTGCGCGGCTATGTCGAGCGCGCCGCCCATATCCGCTATCGCGGCCTCGATCTGGCCGGCCACAAGGTCGAGCGCGAGGCCAAGGGCTTTCATGCCCGCGTCGTGCAGCATGAACTCGATCATCTCGACGGCATGCTCTATCCGCAGCGCATGTCCGATCTGTCCAAGCTGATCTTCGAAAGCGAAGTGAAGCACTGGCTGGCGCGTGAGGGCGGGCAATGACCGCGGCGAAGAAGACCAAAGAAGACGAAAACCAAGGCCGAAAGCGAAGGACGATGCCGCGCTGAAGCACGCCGTGCTGATGGCCGCGCTCGAAGATGCGCCCTTCGACGGCTTCACCGATGCCGTGCTGAAGCGCGCGGGCGAGAAGGCCGGCGCCGATGACATCGCCATGGCGCGGCTCTTTCCGCAAGGCGCACTCAGCCTTGTCGAAGCCTTCTCCGATTGGGCCGATGGCGAGATGGTGGCGCTGCTCGAACAGGCCGATCTGCCAAAGCATGAAGATCCGCGAGCGCATCTCGGCCGCCGTGCTGGCGCGCCTCGAAGTGCTCGCGCCGCACAAGGAAGCGGCCCGCCGCGCCGGCGCCTTTCTGACCCTGCCGCCGCATGCCCCGCTCGGCATGACGCTGCTCTATCGCACCGTCGATGCGATGTGGCGCGCGGCCGGCGACACCTCGACCGATTTCAACTTCTACACCAAGCGCGCGATTCTGGCGGGCGTCTATTCGGCCACGCTGATGCGCTGGTTCAACGACGACAGCGAGGACGAAGCGCGCCACGCACGCCTTCCTCGCCAAGCGCATCGACGATGTGATGCGCTTCGAGAAGTTCAAGGCCGATGTGAAGAAGCGCACCAAGGACTGGCCGTCCTTCGGCGAGATCCTCGGCGGCTCAGGCGCGGGCGTGCGCGGCGATAATCGTGTGATGTGGCCCATCTTGCGGCCCGGGCGGATTTCGCCCTTGCCGTAGAGGTGCAGCGCGCCGCCCGACTTGGCGCAGGGCCTGCCAGTCGGCGGCTTCCTCGCCGATGATGTTTTCCATCACCGCATCGGAATGGCGCGCGGCATCGCCCAGCGGCCAGCCGGCCACGGCGCGGATATGCTGCTCGAACTGGCTGACCATGCAGGCGTCCAGCGTCCAGTGCCCGGAATTGTGCACGCGCGGCGCGATCTCGTTGACGCAGCAAGCGGCCCGTCGGCGCTGACGAACAGCTCCACGCCCATCACGCCGACATAATCGAGCGCATCGGCGATGCGTTTGGCGATCGCCTTGGCGGCATCGGTCTGATCGGCGTTCAGCCGTCCCGGCACGATGGAGCGCTTGAGGATGTGGTTCTCGTGGATGTTCTCCGGCGGATCGTAGGCGGCGAAGCTGCCATCCAGCGCCCGCGCGCCGATCACCGAGGCCTCGAAATCGAATGATCGACGAAGCCTTCGAGAATGCAGGGCGCGTTGTCGAAGCGCGCGAAGGCGGCGGCCGCTTCGTCGGCGCTTTTCACGATCGCCTGGCCCTTGCCGTCATAGCCCAGCCGCCGCGTCTTCAGCACCGCCGGTCCGCCACCCAGCGCGGCAAAGCCGGCGCGCGCGGCGGCTTCGCGTTTCGACATTGGCGAAGGGCGCGGTCATCAAGCCGAGATCGCGGATGAAGCTCTTTTCGTCCAGCGGTCCTGCGCCACCGCCAGCGCCCGCGCATTCGGATAGGTCGGCTTGTGATCGGCGAGGATGGCGGCGGCCTCGGCCGGCACGTTCTCGAACTCGTAAGTCACGGCATCGCAGAGGTCCGCGAAGGTCGCCAGCGCCGCGCGGTCGTCATAGGGCGCGATGGTGATGCCGGTCGCAGACCTGGAAGGCCGGGGCGTCGGTCGCTGTCGGAATAGATATGGGTCTTCAGGCCCAGCCGCGCGGCCGCCAGCGCCAGCATGCGGCCGAGCTGGCCGCCGCCGAGAATGCCGATCGTGCCGCCCGGCGGGACGGGCGCTGTGAGAGCCTTTGCGGATGTCATTGCGGCGTCGGTCGGTGTCTCGGCCACGGATTGGGTGAGGTCGGCGCGCCAGTCTTCGAGCCGCTTGGCCAGGGCCGCATCGCCCAGCGCCAGCACGGCGGCGGCATGAAGCGCGGCATTCTTGGCGCCCGCCTGGCCGATGGCGAAGGTCGCGACCGGCACGCCGCCCGGCATCTGGACGATGGAGAGCAGCGAATCCATGCCCTTGAGCGCCTTGGATTCCACCGGCACGCCCAGCACCGGCAGCGTCGTCATCGAGGCGGCCATGCCTGGCAGATGGGCCGCGCCGCCGGCCCCGGCGATGATCAGCTTGAGCCCGCGGCTCCTTGGCGGCCTTGGCATAGTCATAGAGGCGGTCCGGCGTCCTGTGCGCCGAGACGATCCTGGTCTCGTAGGGGATCGCCAGCGCCTCGAGGATCTCGGCGGCCGGCTTGAGGGTCGGCCAGTCGGACTGGCTGCCCATGATGATGCCGACGTCTGGGGTGGTCATGCTGCTTCGGGCCTTTGCGGCTGGCCGGGCTGTCCGAAATTCGGGGCCCGGCGAGGAAGCGGCGCATTATATGGGCCGCGCCTCCCATGAAAAGGGGCTGGGTGCGCCTTTTTGCCTGCCAGACAGGTTAACCGCCGGGCACGGCATATACTCGAATCTTAAGCATATCGCCCCGACCATGGCGGTCCCTGATTCGGAGGCGGAGCGGGCCATGAAGATCGAACGCACGGGCCGCGCGCAGCTGGCCAGCCGGCATTGGCGCAGCCGGCTATGCCCGCCGTGCCGAGGCGCCAGCCCCCGCGGCCAGATGCCGAGACGGCCAGCGTCACCTCGATCCTGGGCATCCCCGAGGACGAATTCACGCCCGCGTGTGCGCGACGCGATCATGGGGCTGATGCAGGAAGTCGATTCCCTGCGCCGCGAACTCGGACCAGATGCGCGCGCGCCTCGATACGGCCGAGCGCGACGCCGATCAGGACCATCTTCTGCCGCTGCTCAACCGCCGCGCCTTCGTGCGCGAGCTGACCCGCTCCATCGGCTTGGCCTCGCGCTACGGCACGGCCTCGAGCCTGATCTATTTCGATCTCGACGGCTTCAAGCAGGTCAACGACACCCATGGCCATGCGGCCGGCGATGCGGTGCTGACCCATTTCGCCCAGACGCTGATGGAGCATGTGCGCGACAGCGATGTGGTCGGGCGCCTCGGCGGCGACGAATTCGGCGTCATCCTCTCCCACGCCAACCAGATCGTGGCGCACAAGAAGGCCGCCACGCTGGCCGAGACGCTGGCCTCGGTTCCGGCGCGCTGGGCAGGGCCAGTCCATTCCCGTGGCCTTCTCCTACGGCACGTTCGAGCTCATGCCCGGCGAGATGCCGACAATGCCATCGCCCGCGCCGACGAGGCCATGTATGCGCAGAAGAAGAAAGAAGTCGCGCGCTGAGTGCGGCTCCGCTCAGGCAATGATGTCGGGCAGAAGCTGATCCTCGATCTGCGTGATCTGATCCTTGAGCTGCAGCTTGCGCTTTTTCAGACGCGTCAGGCGAAGCTGATCGGCCGGGCCGGCTTCGGCCATGGCGGCGATCGCGGCATCGAGGTCGCGATGCTCCTCGGCGAGTTCGGCGAGCCTGGCGCGCAGCGCCTGCTCTTCGGCTTCGGTCATGTCATCCGCACTCTGATCATTTCGTCCCGTTATGCCCGGGATCGTTTTGCGTTCGGCTTGCGCCGGCCCTTGGCGAGATCCTCGCCCCAGCGCTTCTGCCCGGGCCAATCATAGCCCAGAAGATCGAGCATGCGGCCGACGATCTGGTCGACCATCTCTTCGAGGCTGTGCGGGGCGGCATAGAAGGCCGGCACCGGCGGCATGATGATGGCGCCCATTTCGGCGAGTTGGGCCAGCGTGCGCAGATGGCCCAGATGGAGCGGCGTCTCGCGCACCAGGAGGATCAGCGGCCGGCGTTCCTTGAGCGTGACGTCGGCGGCGCGCGTCAGAAGGGACGAGGTCACGCCGCTGGCGATCTCCGACCAGCTCTTGCACCGAGCATGGCGCCACGATCATGCCCGCCGTGCGGAAGCTGCCCGAGGCGATGGGGGCGGCGATATCGCTGGCGGCATAGTGTGTAGTCGGCCTTGGCCGCGACCTGCTTTGGGCGTCAGCTTGGTCTCGTAGCCGATGGTCATTTCCCCGGCCTTGCTCATGACCAGATGCGACTCGAGGTCGAGTTCCGCCATGGCCTCCAGCAGGCGGATGCCGATAGGCCACGCCGCTGGCGCCGCTGATGCCCACGACCAGCCGGTTCGGTCCTCGATTTTGTCTTGATGGTTCCCGCTCATGCGGCACATTTACACCCCGGAAGGGATAGGCGGAAGAGGCCGTGACAGGTCCCCCGGTTGGTGCTCTAATTGTGTCACCTTCACGAACGATGAGAGGTGCATCCATGGCACTAGAAGGGCATATCGAGGAACTTTCCGCCAAGCACAGGAAACTCGAAGAGCTCATCGGCGAAGAGCTGACCCACCCGGATTGGGACGAGGTCAGGGTCGCCGCCCTCAAAAAAGAAAAACTCCGCATCAAAGACGAACTCGAACGACTGCGAAGCTCGTTCCATTAGCCCCCTGACAGACTCCGCCGCCCGCTTCCGTGGGACACTCGGTTTCGAGACCCGCGGAAGCGGCGTGGGGCCTTCCCTTCAAGACATCACGATAGGCGCGCCTATGCTGGCGGCAACGCTGCGGGTGCGCGGCTTAACCCGGCACGCGCTCGAAGGCGGGTTTGCCCTCAGGCAGTGCATGGAAGGGCTGCTTGTCGATGGTGAAGATCGCCATATCCGGCTCGAACAGCGCCGGTTCATCCATCGTGCCGACCTTGATGATGACGGCGCCGCGGCCATTGGGCGTGCGGCTGACTATGTGCGTGCCGCAGGTCCCGCAGAACTCGCGCGTGACGGGTTTGTCGAGATCGCTGCGCGTGAATGCCTGCGGCTTGCCCTTGGTGTAATGGAAGCCCGCCTCCGGCATCACCATCGATACATTGGGCGAGCCGCCGGAAATATATTGGCACTCTCGGCAATGGCATTGCAGGCGGAAGATCGGCTCGCCCTCCGCCTCATAACGTACCGCGCCGCAATAGCATCCGCCTTCGAATTTCATCGTGCGTCTCTCCGTTTCGGTGTGCCGCGCTAAACCGCCTTGGCCGCGTCGCGCAGCTTGAATTTCTGCATCTTGCCGGTCGAGGTCTTGGGGATCTCGTGGAACACGACATGGCGCGGGGCCTTGTAATGCGCCAGATGCTGGCGGCACCAGGAGATCAGCTCTTCCGATGTCGCGTCCTTGCCCGGCTTGAGTTCGATGAAGGCGCAAGGCGTCTCGCCCCATTTCTCGTCCGGCTTGGCCACCACCGCGGCATAGAGCACGGCGGGATGTTTCAGCAGCGTGTCCTCCACTTCGATGGAGGAGATGTTCTCGCCGCCCGAAATGATGATGTCCTTGGAACGGTCTCTGAGCTGCACATAGCCGTCCGGACACATCACGCCCAGATCGCCCGAATGGAACCAGCCGCCTTCGAAGGATTCCTTCGTCGCCTTCGGATTCTTGAGATAGCCCTTCATCACGATATTGCCGCGGAACATGACTTCGCCCAGCGTCTCGCCATCGGCCGGCACCGGCTCCATCGTCTCGGGATCCATCACGCTCAACGCGTCGAGCGCGTGATAGCGCACGCCCTGGCGCGCCTTGCGCGCGGCGCGGCCGGGACGGTCGAGTTCGTCCCATTCGTCCTTCCATTCGTTGACGACGGCCGGGCCATAGGTCTCGGTCAGGCCATAGACATGGGTGACGTTGAAGCCCGGCATCGGCCATGCCGGCCAGAACCGCTTCCGGCGGCGGCGCGGCGGCGGTGATGAACTCGATCCTGATGCGGCAGCTCGCGCTTGTCTTCATCGGCGGCGTTGATCAGCGTCGACATCACAATGGGCGCGCCGCACAGATGGGTGACCTTGTGCTCGGCCAGCGCCTCATACATCGCCTCCGCGCGCACCCAGCGCAGGCACACATGCGTGCCGGCCACCGTCGACAGCGTCCAGGGGAAGCACCAGCCATTGCAGTGGAACATGGGCAGCGTCCACAGATAGACCGGATGGCGCGGCAGGTTCGCGGCGATCACATTGCCATAGCCCATCAGCGCCGCGCCGCGATGGTGGAAGACGACGCCCTTGGGATTGCCCGTCGTGCCGGAGGTGTAGTTGAGCGAGATCGCGTTCCATTCGTCGCTCGGATATTCCCAGGCGTAATCGGGATCGCCGGCCGCGATGAAATCCTCATATTCGATATCGCCCAGCCGCTCGCCGAGCCCCGGAAATTCGGGATCGTCGAAATCGATCACCAGCGGCTTCGCCTTGGCGCGTTTCAGAACCTCCTTGACCACAGGGGCGTATTCGCAATCGGTGATCAGCACCTTGGCCTCGCCATGATCGAGGATGAAGGCCAGTTCGCCCGCGCTGAGGCGCGTGTTGAGCGTGTTGAGCACGGCCCCGATCATGGGCACGCCGTAATGGGCTTCCAGCATGGGCGGGGTATTGGCGAGCATCACGGCGACCGTCTCGCCCTTGCGGATGCCGCGGGCCGCCAGCGCCGAGGCGAGCTTGCGCGCGCGCGCATAGAAGGTCCGGTAATCGGTGCGCGACCTGCCATGGATGATGGCCGTGCGGTCCGGGAATACGGAGGCCGCGCGTTCCAGAAATGTCAGCGGCGTCAGTGGCTGGTAATTGGCGGGATTGCGCTCAAGACCGGTTTCATATGGGTTGCCGCCCATGGCCGGCTTCAGCCGCGGCGCCGGGCGCGGGCTGGCGGCGGCGCCCCGGCGGATATTGGCCTTGCGAGGACGGATGCCCGTCGCGGGCCGGGGCAGCGCTTTGGCCAAGGGCGCTGTGCGCTTGGGGGCGCGCTTCGCGGCCGGCTTCTTGCGCGCGGGCGCCGTCTTCTTCGTCGTCTTCTTGGCGGCGGATTTCTTCACCGGCCGCTTTGCGGCGGGCTTGGCGGGTTTGCGGGCAGGTTTCTTGGTCGTCTTCTTTTTCACGGCCTTCCTGGCCGGGGCCTTGCGCGCGGCTTTGGGCTTGGTTTTTCCCTTGGCCTTCGCCGGGGATTTGGCTTGTGCCCGGCGCTTGGTAGCGGGGGTGGATTTGGATTTCGCTTTGGCTTTTTTGCGCGGGGCCATGGTTTTGTCGAATGTGAGGTGAGGATGCCCCCACAAGGCTAATGAATGGCCCCGACGGCAGCAAGCGCGGCCGATAGGCATCGCCAAGATAGACGGACCGTATAGCCGGCCCGCATGGACGGGCGGGAGGCTGCTTGCTAGGAAGGGTCGATTGTCAGGGTGAGATGATGAGCGAGACACCGGAAGTGGCGGTGCGCGGCGGGCCCATGCGCGCGATGTATGACTGGGTCATGCGCCATGCGGCCGGTCCGCATGCCTTCTGGTTTCTGGGCGCCATCGCCTTCGCCGAAAGCTCCTTCTTCCCGATCCCGCCCGATGTGATGCTGGTGCCGATGACGCTGGCGAACCGCCATCGCGCCTTCCTGCTCGCCGGCTGGTGCACGCTGATGAGCGTGTTGGGCGGCATCCTCGGCTATGCCATCGGCTCGCTCCTCTATGACTCGGTCGGCCACTGGCTGATCCAGGTCTATGGCTATGGCGACAAGCTGGAAGAGTTCCGCCATCTCTATGCGCAATGGGGCGCCTGGATCATCCTCATCAAGGGGATGACGCCGATCCCCTACAAGCTCGTGACCATTGCGAGCGGCTTTGCCGGCTACAATTTCCCGCTCTTCGTGTTGCTCTCGGCGATCACGCGCGGCGCACGCTTTTTGATCGTGGCGGCATTGCTCTACTGGTTCGGCGAGCCGGTGCGCGAATTCATCGAGAAGCGGTTGGAACTCGTCATGCTGGGGTTTCTGGTCCTGATCGTCGGCGGTTTCGTGATCGCGCGTTACGCATTCTGAGGTTGTGGGGCTTGCCCATACCTCGCTTGGCCCGTCAGAGTGAGCGCCCATGACGCAACAGATTCGCGCCATTGCGGCCATCCTGTTCTCGATCCTCATTTTCCTCGTGGGCAATGGTCTTGTCAGCACGCTCATTCCCGTGCGCGGCGATCTGGCGGGCTTTTCTGATCTGGCGATCGGCATCATTGGCTCGGCCTATTATGCCGGCTTCGTGACCGGCTGTTTTGCCGCGCCGGGGATGCTGGCGCGCACTGGCCATATCCGCACCTTCGCCGTTGCGGCCGGGCTGGCCGCCGCCATGGTCCTCGTTCAGTCCATGCTGGTCGAGGAAGTCGTGTGGGGCGTCGCACGGCTGTTTTTCGGCTTTGCGGCGGCTTGCATCTACACGGTAACGGAAAGCTGGCTCAATGACCGGGCCAGCAACGAGACGCGCGGGCGCATTCTCGCCCTCTATCTCAGCATCAGCTTTGGCGGGCTGGTGGTCGGCCAGTGGCTCTTCACGACGGCCGCGCCGACAAGCTTCGTGTTGTTCTCTGTGGCGGCGATCTTCTATGCGCTGTGCCTGGTCCCGGTGGGGCTCACGCGCCTGCCGCAGCCCGTGCCCACCGAGGTTCCGGTGCTGCGGCCGCTCCGGCTCTATCGCATCGCGCCGGTCGGTGTGGCGGGCTGTGCGGCTGTGGGCTTCGCCAATGGCGCGGTGTGGACGCTGGCGCCGGTCTATGCGCATGACCACCACCTCACCAATGTTCTCCTGGCCGCATTCATGAGCGCCTTCACGCTCGCGGGCGCGGCGATGCAGGTGCCGGCCGGCCGGCTCTCCGACCGGATGGACCGGCGTTACATCATTGCCGGCATGTCATTGCTGGCGGGGCTGTCGGGCCTGGCGCTGGCGCTGTTCGGTGGTTTCGACCGGACCTCTGCCATCGTGCTGTTCGCGATCTACGGCGCGATGTCGCTGCCGATCTATGGCCTCTCTGTCGCCCACGCCAATGACCGCATCCCGCGCGAAGACTTCGTCGAGGCGTCGGCGACGCTCTTGCTGGTCAATGCGCTGGCCTCGGTGGTCGGGCCGATCGTGGCCGCGTCCATTACCGTGCGAACGACGACGGCGGCGCTCTTCTTTGTCGCCGCCGGCGTCCACATCGTCCATGTGCTGTTTGTGGGCTGGCGCATCACGGTCAAGGATGCGCCGGAAGAGGAATATCGCGAGCCCTACGCGCCGATGTCGCACCAGCTCACGCCGGTTTCGCTGGAGCTCGATCCGCGCGGCCCAGACACCGATGAGCCGAGCGCGATGGGCGAAGAGGCGGGCGCCGAACCCATGGCGCCCGCGTCCTGAGGTCTAGTCTTCGGATTCGCCCGCGGTTCTGCTTGTGCCGAAGACGGATTCTTCTGTCGGGGCCGGTGCCGGTGCGGCGGGCGCTTCGTCCAGCCCGGCCGTCGTCTCTTCGATCGGCTTGAGCGTCTCGCCGGTCTTGCCCGCGCGCTTCAGCGCACGGTCGCGGCGCTGTGCCGCCCGCTCCACAGCGAGGTCGAGTTCGAGCTGGGTGCAAAGGCCCAGCGTCACCGGATCGACCGGCTTGATATTGGCAATGTTCCAATGCGAGCGGTCGCGGATCTTCTGGATCGTCGATTTCGTCGTGCCGACCATCTTGACGATATCGGCATCGGCGAATTCGGGATGGTTGCGCAGGATCCAGTAGACGGCATCCGGCTTGTCCTGCCGCTTGGAGACGGGGGTGTAGCGCGGCGCCTTCTTCTGCTTGACCGCCGGCATCTTGTGCTTGGGCGCGGCCATCTTGAGGCGGACCTTGGGATTCTTCTCGGCCTCTTCGATCTGCTCGCGGGTGAGCTGGCCCGAGGTCACCGGGTCCTGGCCCTTGATGCCCTTGGCGACGTCTTCATCGGCGATGCCTTTGACCTCCAGCGGGTGGAGCCCGCAGAAATCGGCGATCTGCTCGAAGGTGAGCGAGGAGTTGTCCACCAGCCAGACGGCGGTGGCCTTGGGCATCAGCGGCTTGTCGGACATGAGTTCTTCCTTTCCGGGGCGGGGCTGTCACCTCCCATCCCAACTCTCAAGGTCTCTACCTTTTGAGGATTGGCGGCCTTCTTACCCTCTGCCGCCGCCCGAGGAAAGGCTTTTGCGGCTCCCGCCCACCGGGCTGGACCGCAAATTCGATGTGTTTCGGTGGAAAATCAGCCCTTGGCCCGCTCGATAGCCGCCTCGATCACCTTTTCGGCCCCGGCAGCGGTGAGCCAGTCGCCGATGCGGGTCCATTTGGCCGGTTCCAGATCCTTGTAGTGTTCGAAGAAATGCGCGATCTGCTGGCGCTGGATCTCCGGCAGATCGGTGTATTCGCGCACATCGGCATGGAACGGATGCAGGTCGTCGGTCGGCACGGCGATGATCTTTTCGTCCGGGCCGGCCTGATCGGTCATGATCAGCGCGCCCACGGGCCGGCAGCGCACCACCACGCCCGGCACCACCGGGATCGCCGACAGCACCAGCACATCCGTCGGATCGCCGTCTTCGGAGAGTGTGTGCGGAATGAAGCCGTAATTGCCCGGATAATACATCGCCGTGTGCAGGAAGCGGTCGACGAAGAGCGCGCCGGATTCCTTGTCCATTTCGTATTTGACCGGCATGCCGCCCGCCGGGATCTCGATCAGGACATTGATGTCCTTCGGGGGATTGCGGCCGGGCGGAATCTTCGAAATGTCCATGGCTCAATGACCACCTTGCTGCATTGCGGCACGCTTCTTAGCGCCCGCAACAGCCCATGGAAATGCGCGATCCGCCGCGCCTTCAGGGCGTCAGCAGGATCTTGCCGATATGGCTGCTCGAAGCCATGCGCTGGTGTGCGGCCTGTGCCTCCTTTAGCGGCAGGATCGTGTCCACCACGGGCTTGATCTTTCCCGCTTCGATCAGCGGCCATACCTCGCGCGCCAGCGCGTCGCGGATGGCGCCCTTCTCGGCATTGGAGCGGGCGCGCAGCGTCGTCGCCATGAAGGACAGGCGCTTCATCAGCATCAGGCCGAAATTCACATTGGCCTGCATGCCGCCCATGAAGGCGATGTTGACGAGCCGCCCCCACACGGCGAGGGCGCGGAAATTCTTTTCGATGTAATCGCCGCCCACCATGTCGAGGATCACATCGACGCCCTTGCCGCCGGTCATCTCCTTGATGACCTCGACGAAATCTTCTTCGCGGTAATTGATCGCGCGGGTGGCGCCGAGCTGTTCGCAGGCCGCGCATTTGTCGGCGCTGCCCGCTGTTGTGAAAACGGTATGGCCGCGCGCAACACAAAGCTGGATCGCGGTCGTGCCGATGCCGCTTGAGCCGCCATGGATCAGCACGCTCTCGCCGGGTTTGAGCTTCGCGGCATCCATCAGATTGGTCCAGACCGTGAAATGGGCTTCGGGCAGCGCCGCTGCCTCCACCAATCCTACGCCCTTCGGCACGGGCAAGCAGGCATTCCTGCGGCACCACGGCGTATTCGGCATAGCCGCCGCCGGCGAGGAGGGCGCAGACCTCTGCCGCCATCCGCAAAATCGGTGACGCCCGGCGCCGCGCGCCGCGATAGTGCCGGAAATCTCCAGCCCCAGCGTGGCGGACGCGCCGGGTGGCGGTGGGTAGGCGCCCATGGCCTGCATCAGGTCGGCGCGGTTGATGCCGGCTGCCGCGACCTTGACCAGGACTTCGCCTTTTCCAGGGCTGGGACGGGGAATTTGTGCCGTGACAAGGCGGTAATCCTTGCCCGGCTGTTCCACGGCGATGGCGGTCATGGTCTGGGTCATATCGGTTCCTCAGCTCTTGCGATGGCTTGCGCGGAACCCGCGCGCGCCCGAAAATTCCGTTCCGACACTAGCAAACCGCCCGGAGGAGAAACCATGGCCATCGATCCGGAAGAGTTGCAGCCGCGCAAGCCGGTTCCCGAAATCCGTTTGGGACAGGATCTGTCGACCTTGTCCGAGCATGAGCTGACCGCGCGCATACAGGCGCTCGAGGTCGAGATCGCACGCGCCAGGGAGGCCATTTTGGCACGGCGTGCCACGAAAGACGCGGCCAGCGCCTTCTTCAAGAAATAGGGAGTTTGCAGTTATGGTGAATCACTGCGTGGCGCAAGTGCAACGGCTTGTTTGCTTTATCTGCATATGGGTGATTGCCCCGGCTTGTGCATGCGGGGCAAGTTGTTAGCCTGTCTGACGCTTCCGGGAGTTTGCCGCGCATGTCATTGCATGATGCCGACGATGTCGATCTGCAGGATTTGAATTTGCAGAGCTTTACCGACTCGGCATTGTTCGATCGCACTTTCGAGGAAGGCATGTCGCTGGTTGAGGAGACCGCGCGTTATCTCGATGGGCGCGGGCGCAGCGAAGCGCGCGAACTGCCACGCAAGGCGGCGCTGCTTTATGCCGGCGAAAGCATGCGGGTGACGACGCGGTTGATGCAGGCGGCAAGCTGGCTTCTGGTGCAGCGCGCCGTGGGTGAAGGCGACATGAAGCCCGAAGAAGCGGCCAGCGATCGCTATCGCCTCGGCTCCAAGGAAATCTGTTTCGGCGGCAAGGAAGACGGCATCGAGCTGCTGCCCGATGTGTTGCAGGATCTTCTGTCGCGCAGCGACAATCTGTATCGCCGCATCGCCCGCCTCGACGAGGTGCTGTTCAATGGCGACGGCCCGGCGCCGGCAGTCCAGGCGCAATTCGATCGTCTCAAGGAAGCCTTCGGCTCGCCGCAAGGCGAATAGCAAAGGGGCGGGTGATCACCGCATCATCCGCACGCACGCAAAAGCGCCGCCCGAAGGGGCGGCGCTTTTCGTTTGCGCGTCGCTGCCGAACGGGCGGCTTAGCTCTTCACGTAGCCGGCGAAGCGCTTGTTGAAGCGCGACAGACGGCCGCCGCGGTCGAGCAGCTGCTGCTGGCCGCCGGTCCAGGCCGGATGGGTGGAGGGGTCGATGTCGAGGGTCAGCTTGTCGCCCTCGGAACCCCAGGTCGTGCGGGTCTTGTAGGTGGAGCCGTCGTTCAGCGCCACTTCCACGAAATGATAGCTGGGGATGGATGCCCTTTTTCATGGCGCAAAACCTTCTCGAAACCAGTTTGAAGGCGCGCCTTATAGGAGATCGGGGCTCCGGGCGCAAGGCAGGATCTGGATGGCGGCAGGAGCACGGGCTGTGAGGCCGGGGCTTACCGGCTGACGCCGGGCCGCGCCGCGCGGCGATGGGTCCAATTCTCGGCTTCCTACCGTCCTGTATATGAGGAAATGGTGGAAAGACCGGCGGACCGTTTGGCGCAATCTACGCAAGACTTTGCGGACGAGGCCGGGCGCCGCGCCGAAGGGCGGGGACAGCCGTTCCTTGCAGCCGCTTCGGCGTCTTCTGCCCTTTGTCCGGCCCTATCGCTGGCAGGTCGCCGGCGGCCGGCATTGCCCTGCTGTGCTCCTCGGCGGCCACGCTGACGGTTCCGGCCGCCCTGCGCGGGCTGATCGACCATGGCTTCGCCAGCGCCGATGCCGCCCGGATCCAGCCCTATTTCCTGTTTCTTCTGGGCGTGGCGGCGGCCCTCGGGCTGGCCACGGGCATCCGCTATTATTTCGTGACCTGGCTGGGCGAGCGGGTGATCGCCGATGTGCGGCGCGGCGTGTTCGACCATGTGCTGAGCCTGACGCCGGCCTTCTTCGAGATGACGCGCACCGGCGAGGTGCTCTCGCGGCTGACGGCCGACACCACCCTGATCCAGACCGTGATCGGCTCCAGCGCCTCGATCGCGCTCCGCAATGCGGTGATGCTGATCGGGCGCGCTGGTGCTGATGTTCGTGACCAGCCTCAAGCTCTCGGCGCTGGTGCTGGTGATCGTGCCGGTGCTGATGGTGCCGCTGATCGGCTTCGGCCGCTGGATCCGCACGCTGAGCCGCAAGAGCCAGGACACGCATCGCCGATACCAGCGCCCGCGCCGCCGAAACCATCAATGCCGTGCAGACGGTGCAGTCCTTCACCCATGAAGCAGATCGACCGCGCCGATTTCGGCCGCGATGTCGAAACCTCCTTCGACGTCGCGATCCGGCGCACGCGCGCCCGCGCGGTCGATGACGGTGGTCGTGACCATCGCGGCCTTCGGCTGTGTCGACGGCATTTTGTGGATCGGCGCGCGCGATGTCGCGACGGGCGTCATGTCCGGCGGCGAGCTGACGCAATTCCTCTTCTATGCGTTGTTCGTGGCGATGGGCTTCGGCGCGCTCTCCGAAACCTGGGGCGATCTGCATGCGCGCGGCCGGCGCGTCGGAGCGGCTTGGCCGAACTGCTCGATGCCGAACCCGATGTGAAGGCGCCGGCCAACCCGCGCGCCTTGCCCGCGCCCGTGCGCGGCGCGCTGCGCTTCGACGATGTGTCGTTTCATTATCCCACGCGGCCCGATAGTGCCGGCGCTCGACGGTTTTTCGCTCGACGTGGCGCCGGGCGAGGCGGTGGCGCTGGTGGGGCCTTCGGGCGCGGGCAAATCGACCGTGTTCCAGTTGCTGCTGCACTTCTACGAACCGCAAACGGGCCGTATCGCCTTTGACGGCATCGATACCGCGCAACTCGATCCGGTCGAACTGCGCAGACACATCGCCGTCGTTGCGCAGGAGCCGGCGATCTTCTCCGGCACCATTGCCGACAATATCCGCTATGGCCGCCCCGAGGCTTCGGATGCGGAGGTGCGGCGCGCCGCCGAAGCGGCGGCCGCGGCCGAGTTCATCGAGCAATATCCGCATGGTTACGACACGCTTCTGGGCGAGCGTGGCGTCACGCTCTCGGGCGGCCAGCGCCAGCGCCTGGCGATCGCGCGCGCCATGCTGCGCGATGCGCCGCTGCTGCTGCTCGATGAAGCGACCAGCGCGCTCGACGCCGAAAACGAAAGGCTGGTGCAGCTTGGCCTTGCCAACCTGATGGCGGGGCGCACCACGCTCGTCATCGCCCATCGGCTGGCGACGATCCAGAAGCTGAAGCGCATCGTTGTGATGGAGCGCGGCCGCGTCGTCGGCGAGGGCACACATGATGAATTGGTCAGGGGCGGGGGGCTTTATGCGCGTCTGGCCGATCTGCAGTTCACAAGCGGGATGGCGATGGCCGGCGAATAAGCCGGACGTGATTTCGCGAGGGAGGGATTGATGCGTCACGCATGGCGGATTGCGGCCATAGCGGGCAGTGTCGTCGCGGTGGGCGCGTTGGCGCTCGTCATCCGCACGCTCAACACCGCCGGCGTGTTCACATCGGTGACGCCGGGCTTCTCGGGCGCGTGCCAGACCATTCATGGCGTCGCCGGCGCTGAGGACATTGCGGCCGACCGGCGCGACGGCCTCGCCTTCATCTCCGCGACCGACCGCCGGCCCGGTCATCCCGACGGTGGCCGCGACGGCCTTTACATCCTGCAGATCGCCCATCCCGATCTGGGGGTGACGCGGCTCACCGGCACGCCCAAGGATTTCCACCCGCTGGGCATCGGTCTTTATCGTGGCGGTGACGGGGCGCTGACGCTGATGGCCGTCAATCGTCGCCACTACGGCAAACCCTCGATCGATATTTTCGCTGTTACGGTGACGAAAGCGTCGGATGGCAGTATCTCGGCAAAACTGACGGAGCGCGCCAGCATTGCGCTCGTCCGAGATCGTCAGCCCCAACGATGTCGCGGCGGTCGGCCCGGACCGCTTCTACGTCACCAACGATCATATGAGCCGCACGCATTTCGGGACGATCCTCGAAACCTATCTGCTGCTGCCGCGCGCAAACATCGTTTATTACAATGGCAATTTCCCGGTCGTGGCGGCGGGCGACCTGCGCTATGCCAATGGCCTCGCGCTCTCGGCCGATGGCACCAAGCTCTATGCCACTGAAACACTGGGCCGCGAGATCGACACCTATGACATCCAGCCGGTCACCGGAAAGCTGAGTCTGGCGGGGCGCTATTCACTGCCTGCCGGGCTCGACAACATCACCCGCGATGCTGAAGGGCAGCTATGGGTGGCGGGCCATCCCAAGCTCTTCGCCTTCGCAAATTATGCGCGGCATCCGAACGCGCCTTCGCCCTCGGAGATCTTTCGCGTTACGACCCTGAACGGGCTGCCGAGCGACTTCACGCCGGTCTATGTCGGGCTCGGCAAGCGCATCGGGGCGGCCAGCGTCGGCGTCTATGCCGGCGGGCAGCTCCTCATCGGATCGGTGTTCGACGACAAGATCCTCGACTGTACGCCGCGCTGAGCGTCATCCCGCGTAATGGGTGTCGAGGTCTTTCCTGAGGTCGCGCGCGGCCAGCAGGTAATGCAGCCCGGCCCACACGAGCAGCGCCGAGGCGGCGATAATCGCATCCTGCACACCGGCGGCGGAGGCATTGGCGCAGGCCTGCGTCATGGCATGGCCCGCGCCGGCCGGTGCCGCGCCGCCGGGGCACGCCGTGCCGAAATTGCCAAGGCTGAACGCCATATTGGCGAAGCGATCGGAGAGGATGCCGACCAGCGTCGGCCCCAGCCCGATGCCGACAAGCCCCAGCACCAGATTGACGATGAAGGCGGACGAGGCGCGCATATTCGCGCCAACCATGTTCTGCGACATGGCGAGCGTCGGCGTCCAGAACACGAACAGCGCGATATGGCCGAACAAGAGCACGATCACGCTGGCGGTCACGGTCGCCTGCATGACGCCGAAGATGAAGAAGGGCGCGGCGATGACAAGGGCAATGGCCGGGCCCCAGGCATACCAGCGCCGGTCGCGTCTGGCCGCCCAGTCGAGGCCGAAACCGCCCAAGAGCAGGCCCGAGGCCATGGAGGCTCCGGCCATCAGGCCGAGAATGCCGCCGACTTCCGCGAGCCCGATATGGAAGGTTGCCACCATATAGCGGGCAAAGAACTGGCCGAGGCCGTTGAGTGTGGTCGCGGCCAGCCCGGCGCCGATCATGATGTGGCGCACCGATCGTTTGGCCAGCAGGAAGCGCGCGACTTCCATGATCGAGGGTGGCGGGCCGTCATGGTGCACCGCATCGGACATGCCGCGCGGCGGATCGCGCAGCGTGAAGAAGGCGGCAATGGCGAGCAGGGCTGCCGGCACGCCGAGCCCATAGAACCACACCCGCCAACCCAGATTTTGCGCGCACCATCCGCCCAGCACCGACCCTACGACGGCGCCCACCGGCGCGCCCAGCCAGATGATGGAATTGACCGAGGCACGCTTGTCGGTCGGGTAGTGATCGCCGGTCAGCGAGGCCACGGGCGGGCCGAAGCCGGCGTCGCCCACACCGACGCCGACGCGGAACAACAGGAACTGCCAGAAATTCTTCGCCGTGCCGCACAGCGACAGCATCACCCCGAGCACGCCCACCGAAATGGCGATGATGCGCGTGCGGCTCTTGTGTTCGGCCAGGCGCGCAATCGGCAAGGCGAGAAGCGAAAAGAAGATCGCAAAGCCCAGCCCCTGCAAGAGGCCGAGTTGGGTGTCCGACAGCATCAGATCGTGCTTGATCGCCGGGGCGCTGACGGCCAGCCCCTGCCGGTCAGCGAGGTTCAGCGCATTGACGAGCAGCAGCACGGTCAGAAGCCAGAAGCGGTAGCCGCGCGAGAATTCGGGCGTCTGCGCGGCCTCTTCGGCGGCGCGCTCCGGCGCCGATTCCACACCCGCGGTTTCGATGCTCACAGCCGGTCCTCCCTCATGCGCCGGATTGTTTGTGGCGCTTATAATTTCCGCCATCAGGCCGCGCGCCGCGGAGGATGTCAAACGCGCCGGGGCGCCGAGGGGGCAGGGGCTATAGGGGCAAAAGAAAAGGGCGGCCGGAGCCGCCCTTCGCACTTCCCCCTGATAACCGGTATCAGGCGGCGGCTTCGTCGCCGGCCGGATCGCGCAGCACATAGCCGCGGCCCCAGACGGTTTCGATGTAGTTGTCGCCGTCGGTCGCGGCGGCCAGCTTCTTGCGCAGCTTGCAGATGAAGACGTCGATGATCTTGAGTTCGGGCTCGTCCATGCCGCCATAGAGATGGTTCAGGAACATCTCCTTGGTCAGGGTCGTGCCCTTGCGGAGCGAGAGCAGCTCCAGCATCTGGTATTCCTTGCCCGTCAGATGCACGCGGCTGGCTGTCGACTTCGACCGTCTTGGCGTCGAGGTTCACGGTCAGCTTGCCGGTGGTGATGACCGATTGCGAATGGCCCTTGGAGCGGCGGACCACGGCCTGGATGCGGGCGACCAGCTCGTCCTTGTGGAACGGCTTGGTCATGTAATCGTCGGCGCCGAAGCCGAGCGCCTTGACCTTGGCCTCGACGATGGCATTGCCGGACAGAATCAGCACTGGCGTCTGCACCTTGGCGACGCGCAGGGACTTCAGAACCTCGAAGCCGCTCATATCGGGCAAGCTGCAGGTCGAGCACGATGATGTCGTAATCGTAGAGCTTGCCGAGATCGACCCCTTCTTCACCGAGGTCGGTGGTGTAGACGTTGAACGACTCCGAGCGGAGCATCAGCTCGATGCTGCGCGCCATTGCGCTGTCGTCTTCGATCAGGAGCACACGCATGTCCCTAATTCCCCCTCACAAGCGAATAGCCCCGCTGGGCGTCGGTTAACGAACAGCGAGGAAGGTAAGCGGAAATGGTTAACATCCGCTTTCGCATCTATGCCTGATTTCAGACGATGCGAACAGACCTGAATCAACCATCACCGCGCGGACATTCCGTACGGCATCTCGTTGATTCGCTTTGTTAAGTTTACCGCCACTTAAACCATTGCCGTCCAAGATGAATTTTCAGGGGGCGCAGAATTCGGCCCCCAATGGGACCCGCCATGAACGCTTTGCTCAAAGAAATTGAGGCTGTTCCGACCCTGCGCCGCTTCGGCCGGGTCGCCCGGATCGAGGGCCTGCTGGTCGAGGTCACCGGCGCCGCCGGGGCCATCACGCTGGGCGGTCAGGTCCGGCTAACCGCCGCGAACGGCACGGAAATCCCTTGCGAGGTGGTGGGGTTCCGCGATGGAAGGGCCCAGGTCATGCCGCTGGGCTCCGTCGACGGGGTGACCCTCGGCGCCCGCGCCGATTTCGACAGTCAGCCGGCCCAGCTCTTTCCCTGCGAGGCCTGGATGGGCCGGGTCATCAACGCCTTCGGCCAGCCGACGCGACGGCAAGGGCCCGCTGCCTCCAGGGCCCGGTCGGCTATCCGGTCAAGGCCGCCGCCGCCCAGCGCCCATGACCGGGCCCGGGTCGGCGGCAAGCTCGATCTGGGCGTGCGCGCCATGAACGCCTTCACCACCTGCTGCCTCGGCCAGCGCATGGGCATTTTCGCCGGCTCCGGCGTCGGCAAATCCACCCTGATGTCGATGATGGCCCGCCACACCGATGCCGACGCCATCGTCATCGGGCTGATCGGCGAGCGCGGCCGCGAGCTCAAGGAATTCATCGAGGACGATCTGGGCGAGGAGGGGCTGGCCCGCTCGGTCGTGGTCGCCGCCACCTCGGACGAGCCGGCGCTGGTCCGCCGCCAGGCCGCCTATGTGGCCATGACCGTTGCGGAACAACTTCGGGACCAAGGCTTGCATGTGCTGCTGTTGATGGACTCGGTGACCCGTTTCGCTATGGCACAGAGAGAGATCGGATTGTCGGCAGGCGAGCCGCCCGCGAGCAAGGGCTACACGCCCACGGTGTTCGCGGAATTGCCGCGTTTGCTGGAACGCGCAGGCCCGGGCCGCGAAGGCGAGCGCGGTTCGATCACCGGCCTGTTCACGGTTCTGGTCGAAGGCGACGATCATAATGAACCGGTCGCCGATGCCGTGCGCGGCATTCTGGACGGGCATATCGTGCTCGATCGTGCCATTGCGGAACGCGGGCGCTTCCCGGCGATCAACATTCTGAAATCGGTTTCGCGCGTCATGCCGGCCTGCAACACGCGAAGACGAGCAGGCCATCGTCGCGCGCGCCCGCGCGCCGCTCGCCGTTTACGAAGATATGGCCGAGCTGATCCGCCTGGGCGCTTACAAGCGCGGCACCAATGCGGAAGTCGATGCCGCGATCGAACTTTATCCGCAGCTCGAAGCGTTTCCTGGCACAGAAGAAGGACGAACGAACGACGCTGGCAGAAGGCTACGCCGCGCTCGACGCGATCGTCGGCGGCCAGGATGGAATGGGGAAAGGTGAAGCGTGATGAAACGCCGCGATACGCTGTTGCGCCTGAGGCGCTTTCGGGTCGACGATCTCAAGCGCCGCATGGCGACGCTGGACGGCATGAAGGCCGATCTGGAGCGCAAGCTCGCCGATCTGGAAGACAGCGTGGCGCGCGAGCGCCAGCGCGCCAACGACACCGATATCGGCCGGCTGGCCTTTCCGTCCTTCCTCAATCGATCGATATCCGCCGCGACAATCTCCGCGCCACGCTCGACGAGCTGGAGCGCGAGCGCGCCCAGGCGCAGGACGAACTGACCAGTGCCTTCCAGGACCTGAAGAGCCTGGAGCTGGCGATGGAGCAGCAGGCCAAGCGCGCCGCCGAACTCGAAGCCCGCCGCGGCCAGTCGCGGCTCGACGAGATGGCGCTGGTCCGTCATCTGCGCAAGCACGCGCTGCGGCAGGCCTGAGCCTGCCGCTCGCTGGCCTCGGCCGCCCCATTTTGATACACTGCGCGCCGTCGAAGTTCGCGGTGGGGCGTCGCATCGTGTCGTTTTCCGAACAGATTTCGCCGTTGATCGGGCGCTGGGTGCTGGCCTGGTTCTTCCTCAGCGCGGCCTGGGATCGCGCCGCGCATTGGGAGGCGACGGTCCAGCTCATGGCCATGAAGGACATTCCCGCGCCGCCGCCGCTTCTGGCGCTGGCGCTGCTGGTCGATGATGCTGGGCGGGCTGTCGCTGTTGCTCGGCTATCACACCCGCCACGGCGCCATGCTCCTGTTCGGCTTCACCGTGATCGTGACCGTGCTGATGCACAATTTCTGGACCCTGCACGACGCGGTCGAGCGCGCCGCCGATTACGCGCTCTTCGCGCGCAATGTCGCCATCGGCGGGGCGCTGCTGCTTCTGGTGGGCATGGGCCCGGGGCCCTTCGCGCTCGACAACCGCTTCGAGCAAGAAGAGGCGGCGCTGAGCGCTACCAGCCGCCGCCGCCGCCGCCGCCGCCGCCGCCGCCGGAAAAGCCGCCGCCGCCCGAGCCGGAGCTCGAGCCCGGCGCCGTCGACGGAGGCCGCCGCCGCGCTCGCCACCGAGGCGCCGATGGCCGAGACGAAGCCGGCCGTGCCCAGCCGGTTGAAGGAACTGCCCGAATACCACAGCGGCGAATAGGCATAGGCGCCGGCGCGCGCCGGATCGGCAGCGGCCGCGCGCGGCTTCGGCCTCGAAGCGTTTCGACCAGTGGTTCTCGCAATCGAGCGCGATGGCGTAGGGCAGGAAGCGCTCGAACACTTCGGGCGTGACCTCCGGCGGATTGCAGCTTTTCCAGCCGGTCCTTCTCGGCGGTGTCGAGGAAGATGCGGAAGCCCTCGATCTCGTCGAGGATCTTGGCGCCGGCCTGCGTCGGCGCCTTGAGCAGGTGATAGAAGACATAGGCCATGACGCCGCCGGCAATCAGCGCCAGCGCTGCCGGCAGCGAGATCACGCCGGCGAAGACATGACCAGCATGAAGACCAGGCCGCCGGCGAAGGGCAGCGAGAAGATCGTCGTGAAAATCGCGCTGAAGAAATTGCCGATGCGCGAGCCGGGCCCGTAGAGCATGTCGTGCCACGCCGTCAGCGCGCGATGGACAATAAAGGCCGTGCCCACCGACCAGATCGACAGCCACAGGAGCATGAAGCCGGCCCGGGCGGGATCGTCGGAGGCAAGTGCCGTGCCAGCCCCGGTCAGCACGAGGATGACGATCCCGCCGATGAACCAGCCCAGATTGGTGACGAAATAGGTCTTCTCATATTCGTTATGCGAGCGCCGTCTTGAGCTTGGAGATGGCGCTCGAAATCGCGCTGTGATTGCTCTGCCTGAGCACGATGGAATCGTCCGGGCCGTCGAACAGGGCGGAGCCGATGCCGCGCTCGCCATTCGAAAGTCCGGCGTCTTTCCATTCCTTGCCGGTGCGCGTCAGCGTGTATTCGCCATCGTCCTCGCTGATCTTGAGATAGCCCTTCACCGCCATGGCAATCAGCGCGGCGGCGAAGCTCTTGCGGTCATAGGCCATGTGGCGGACATAGCGGATGGCGGCGGCCGAAAAGCCCTTGGGCGGGCCGAAGAGCGGAATCACGGTGCCGCGCGCCGGATCGCGGCCGAAGCGGTACCAGGCGATCAGGTAATAGGCGAAGAGCACGATGAGGCCGAGCAGCGACACCAGGATCGGCCCGTTGTCGGCAAGGAAACTCGCCGTCTTCTGCGCCTCGGTCGGCGGCGCGATCACGCCCTTGTTGAAGCTGACGGCGAAGGTCAGGCCTTCATGGCTGCCGAGCGGCGCCGTGGTTGCAAAGCGGATGGTGTGATCGTCGAGGATTTCGGCGGTCGCGTCCTGGCCGCGCGCGCCCTGCGCGCCGGTATAGATGTCATGGCCGCGTGATCACTGCCGCGGCCGGCAGATGCACGGTCGCTTGCGCCTGTTCGATCGGGAATATCCAGCCGGTGCCGGTGACGTTCCAGTAGAGCTCGTCGAATGTCTTGTCGAAATGCGATCTGGCGATCGGTGGTGTAGTGGATCGTATAGATGTGGTGGCCGCGCGAGACGTAGCTGTCGGCCGATCCGATCTTCACGCGCACGCCGTTCGAGAGGGACTCCTCGGCGTAGTTTACGGGTTGGCCGTCGAGCGTGACCGCACTGACGTCGAAGCGCACGCGCATCTTGCTGGCCGTAGGGATCGGTATAGATCGTGGGGAAGTCGCGATAGATGCCGTGGCGGATCTGGATGCCGGCAGCGGTAATGCCGATCGTCTCGGTCACATCCAGCGTGCCGTCGCGATGGACGGTGATGTCGCTGGCATAATTGTCGATGGTTTCGGCGTCGCTTTGCGCCAAGGCCGGCGCGGCGAACAACAGCACCAGCACCGCAGCGAGCAGGGCGCGCAACATCAGGAGAAGGAAACTTTCGGCACGGCGCGGTCCTTGGCGTCTTCGATTTCGAAGAACTGGGCCGTCGCGAAGCCGGTCTGACCCGCCACGAGATTGGACGGGAATTGCTGGACCATCACATTGTAATCGCGCACCGCGCCATTGTAGTAGCGGCGGGCGAGCTGGATCTGGTCCTCGATATTGGACAGGTCGCCCTGCAGCGTCTGGAAATTCTCCGAGGCCCTGAGCGCCGGATAGGCCTCGGCCACGGCCATGACCTTGCCGATGGCGGCGGTGATCGCCTGCTCGGTCTGGGCGCGCTGGGCGACGTCGGCCTGGGCCTGGCCCTGGCTCCTCAGCCGCGCCAGTTCGTCGAAGGTCTCGCGCTCATGGGTGGCATAACCCTTCACGGTCTCGACCAGATTGGGAATGAGGTCGGCGCGGCGCTTGAGCTGCGCCTCGATCCCGCTCCAGGCCTCGCCGACCACGGTCTTGCGCCGTACGAGGCCATTATAGATGGCCACGCCCCACAGAACGAGCGCGACGGCGACGGCAAGGAGCAGATATCCGATCATGGAGGAAAGCTAATGTCTGACCGCGCCCGCGTCCATGGGCGAAATCAAGGCATATGGACCGAATAGAAGAACAACCTCGTGGCCGGATCAGGCCGCGAGGCTGCCAATTCGCAGACCCCGTCCGCTCAGCGCATCACGATCGAGCGCACCAGGTGGATGATGCCGATCCCGATGGCAAAGGCGATGGCATAGGCGAGCAAGGTCTGCATCGTCATGCCGAGGAAGCCATGGAACTGGCTTTCGGCCAGCGCCGCCGCGTTCTTGCCAGACAGGGCAACAGCGCGGACATAGCCGGCCAGCCCGAAGAGGACCAGGGCAATCACGGTCGTGGTGACGATGGATTCAAAGCCCTGCATGATGAATCCGGCTGCGAGCACAATCACGATAATGATCCCAAGCGTGATCATATCGGCCGAGCCAAAAATGGAAACGATGCCGTTCCAGACGTCCATAAGCGAAGACATGGTACCCCCTTAACAGTCCCTATCCCTGTAGAAGCTCGCATGCGGGCGCACGACATTTGGGCGGCGCCGCGGCCCCCTCTTGTCCGGAAATGATACACGAAGCTGGGGGAGATCGGGAGAATTAACCGCCAATTGCCCGTGTTTTCGTCGGTAACTTTATAAGCTGCTCAAAATGCAGGCGCGGCGTGGTTAACGCATTCCGGCGCCGGCGCAGGCCAATTGCGGGGCCGGTTTCAGCCCTGCATGCAGTCGCCGCGCGAGGGCGCTTACGGCGCGGGCGGCTGGCGCCTGCGGGCAATGGCTGACGAGCGCGCGCTGGCGGCGCACGGCCTCCAGGGCGCGGGGATCGCGCGGGATCGTGCCCAGGAACTCCGGCACGCAATTGAGAAAGGCGCTGCAGGTTGCTGCCATGGCGTCTTCGGTGCGCCGGCCCTCCGCGTCGCTCGCCGCCATATTGACGATCACCTGCGGCAGGCGCGTGCCGGTCGCGCGCAACAAGAGCTTTGCAAAGGCATAGGCATCGGTCAGCGAGGACGGGTCGGGCGAGAGCACCAGCAGCGTGTCGTCGGCCGAGGCCGCAAAGCGCATGGTCGCGGCATCGACCCCGGCGCTGAGGTCGATCAGCACGCGGGTGTAGGCGCGTCCCGTGCGCAATTGCGCGACGAGATTTTCGGCCGCGACCGGCCCGGTATTGGCCAGCGCGCCGGAGCCGGACGGCGCGGCGATGAGATCGAAGCCGCCGCGGGTCTCGAAGCCGCCGGCGACCGCCACCACCGCATCGGGCAGTTTGCAGGTGCCAGCCAGAAGGCCCGGCAGATCGCCGCTGGCCGCGAGGCCGAGCTGCACCGCCGTGTTCGAAAGTCCCAGATCTGCATCGCACAAGAGCACGCGTTCGCCGTCATGCGACAGCGCTTCGGCGAGTGCGATCGCCAGCAGCGTCTTGCCGGTGCCGCCCTTGCCGGAACCGATGGCGGTCAGATGGGGCGCAGGCAGGATGGGTGTGGTCATGACGCGGTCCCGGAGGCGGTATGGATGTTGGTGGCCGGGTTGCGCCCGATCAGCGCGCGCGCCAGCGACAGTGGCGTCAGGGTTTCGAGGGCACCGCCCAGGAAGGGCGAGCGGGTGACATGGGCCAGCGCCGGCGCCGTGGTGGCGGCGGCGGCGAGCGTGCCCAGGCGGCGCGCCGTGTCGAGCCCGGTAACGATCAGCCGGCGTGCGCCCAGCGATGTCAGCGCGCCCGTGATCTCGGTCATCTCCTCGGCATCGCCGGCGGCGGAGACCACGCCGATGGCTTCGATGCCGCCGATCTTGGCCAGCGCGGCGAAGGCGCTGCGGGCCTTGCCGTTCCGGGGGTCGAAGCCGGCAGTGTCGATAATGGCGAGCGTGTTTGTCTTCGCGCATTCGCCGATGCGCCTGCGCAAGTTCGCCGGTGTCCTGCGCCACCGCGCAGCCGATGGAGAGATGTTCGGCGAAGGTCTTGAGCCGTTCCACGGCGCCGGCGCCCTTGGCATCGCCCGCGATCAGCTTGACGACACGGCCAGCGAGCCGCGCCTGGGCGGCAAGCTTGGCGGCCACGGCCGTCTTGCCTGCGCCGTGCGGGCCGGTCAGCAGCAGGGCGTTTGCCTTTGAAAGTTCGATCGGGCGCGTCTTCATGCGCTGGTCGAGGGCCGAGGCCAGCGCCAGCGTCATGTCGGAGAGGCCGGTCTTTTCGGCCGCCTCGGCGAGAGCAGGGGCGAGCGCATCGGGCGCGCGATGGCCGCGCAGGATCGTGAGCAGTTCGGCGCGATTGAAATTGCGGCTGGGCGCGGCCGGTTCGGGTTTGGGTGGGGCGGTCCGCAAGCGGCGGATCAAGCCCTGATGATATTGCTGCTCGAAATCCGGCAGCGCGGCTTGCGCTTGCGTCTCCATCTGCTCGGCATGGGCGGCCACGGCCTCTTCCTGTTGCGCTTCGGCGGGCGTCTCTTCGACCGCGGCGCGCACGAGAATGCCGCCGCCCTTGGCCCGCTGGCTCGAAATGATGACGGCTTCCACGCCCATCTCGGCGCGGATCTGCGCCATCGCCTCACGCATGTCCCTGGCGATAAATGTCCGAAGTCGCATCGTGGATTACACCTGCCCCAGGGTGCGCAGCTTCACGCTGGCATGGATTTCGTTCTGGCTCATCACAGTGGTCTGCGGCCGGAAGCGTTCGATGATCGAGCGCACGAAGGGCCGCACCTGCGGGCTGGTCAGCAGCACCGGCACCTCGCCCTGCTGGCCGGCGTCGTCGAAGCGATCGCGCACATTGGTGATGAATTGCTGCAGCTGGCTCGGCGCCATGGCGAGCTGGCGCTCTTCGCCCTGGCCGATGATGCTTTCGGCAAAGGCCTGCTCCCAGCCCGGCGACAGCGCCACTAGCGGCAAGTAACCGCCGGGCGACAGATGCTGGTGGCAGAGCTGACGCGCCAACCGCGTGCGCACATGCTCGGTGAGATAGAGCGCATTCTTGGTGTGGCCGCTGGCCTCGGCAATGCCTTCGAGGATCGCCGGCAGATCGCGAATGGACACGCGCTCCGCGAGCAGCGTCTGCAGCACGCGCTGAACGCCCGTGACCGAGATCTGCGAGGGGATGAGTTCGTCCACCAGCTTCTTCTGCTCGCTGGGCATCTCGTCGAGCAGCTTCTTGGTCTCGGAATAGGAGAGCAGTTCGGCCATGTTCGATTTGAGCACTTCGGTCAGATGCGTGGTCAGCACGGTGCCGGGATCGACTGCGGTCAGGCCCTTGAACGAGGCCTCTTCCTGCAGTGACTGGTTCACCCACAGCGCCGGCAGGCCGAAGGCCGGTTCGGTCGTGGCAGTGCCAGGCAGATCGACGGGCCGGCCTTGCGGGTCCATGACCATCAGGCTGCCCGGGAAGAGTTCGCCCTGGCCCGATTCCACCTCCTTGAGGCAGATGCGATAGGTGTTCGCGCCGAGTTGCATATTGTCGAGGATCCGCACCGACGGCATCACGAAGCCCATCTCCTGCGCCAATTGGCGGCGCAGCGCCTTGATCTGGTCGGTGATGCGCTGGCCCTTGACGTCGTTGATCAGCGGCAGCAGCGCATAGCCCAGTTCGATGCGCAGCTGGTCGATGGCGAGCGCATTGGCGATCGGCTCCTCGGCCGGCTCGGCGGCAGCATGGGCCTTGGCCTCTTCGGCGACCACGGCGGCGGCGGCATTGTCTTTCTTCTTGTAGGCGATCCAGGCGGCGCTGCCGATCAGCCCGGCCAGCGCCATGAAGACAAAGGTCGGCATGCCGGGTACGACCGCGATGATGGCCATCACCACGGCAGCGATGCCGAGTGCCTGCGGATAGTGAGATAGCTGGCCGATCAGCGCCTTGTCGGTGGCGCCGTCGATGCCGGCCTTCGACACCATCAGGCCCGCTGCGGTCGAGATGATGAGGGCCGGCAACTGGCTGACAAGGCCGTCGCCGACGGACAGGACCGTATAGGTGTGAGTGGCGTCGGCGAAGCTCATGCCGTTCTGCGCCACGCCGATGATGATACCGCCGACAATGTTGATGGCGACGATCAGAAGGCCGGCAATGGCGTCGCCACGTACGAATTTGCTGGCGCCGTCCATGGCACCGAAGAAATTGGATTCAGCTTCCAGCGTCTTGCGCCGTTGGCGTGCCGTGGCCTCGTCGATCAGGCCGGAGCTGAGATCGGCGTCCACCGCCATCTGCTTGCCGGGCATCGCGTCCAGGCTGAAGCGCGCGGCGACTTCAGCGATGCGGCCGGAACCCTTGGTGATGACGACGAAGTTCACGATCACCAGGATCGCGAACACGATCAGGCCGATCACGAAATTGCCCTGCATGATCAGCTTGCCGAAGGCCTGGATCACATAGCCGGCGGCGGCGGTGCCGCCATGGCCATGGCTCAGGATCAATCGCGTCGAGGCGAGGTTGAGCGCCAGCCGCATCATGGTCGAGATCAGCAGCACCGTCGGGAAGGACGAAAATTCCAGCGGCTTCTCGATGAAGACGCCGGTCATCAGGATCAGGATCGCCACCGACAACGAAAAGGCCAGGCTGAGATCCAGCATCCAGGACGGCATCGGCACGATCAGCACGACGAGGATCGCCATGATGCCGCCGGCCAGCGCCAGGTCGGAACGCTTCATCAGTTTGGTCAGCGAAGCGCCGTTCAGGCCGAAGCCTGTGGCCGGTGCGGATGCGGCGATGTCAGCCATGTCGATCCCGGATCAAATGGTCCAATGTGTAGTTCGCTTAACCCGCCATCCGCGCGTCGCCCGGCGGCGTCACGTTGAGCCCGGCCTGTCCATAGTCGCGCAGCTTGTTGCGCAGCGTGCGGATGGAGATGCCCAGAATGTTCGCGGCATGGGTGCGGTTGCCGAGGCAATGATTGAGTGTGTCGAGGATCAGGTCGCGTTCGACATCGGCCACGGTGCGGCCGACCAGCTTGCGCGTGCCGTCCGGGCCGGTCGTCTCTGCCGCCGGCGCCGCATGAGCCGTTGCGCCGGGCCTCGCTGGCGATGTGGCCTGACTCACCTGCGTGCCGTCGGGCAGACGGATGGCTTCGGGTCCGATCTCCGGTCCCTGCGCCAGCAGCACGGCGCGATGCATCGTGTTCTCGAGCTCGCGCACATTGCCCTTCCAGCCATAGGAGATGAGCACGCGCTCGGTCTCCGAACTGATGGGGCGCAGCGGCGTGCCATTGGCCTCGGTATATTTGTTGGTGAAATGGCGGGCCAGCGCGAGGATGTCCTTGGGGCGCTCGCGCAGAGCCGGCAGGCGCAGATTCACGACATTGAGGCGATAGAGCAGGTCTTCGCGGAAGATGCCCTGCTTGACGGCTTCGGCCAGGTCGCGGTTCGAGGTGGCGATGATGCGGATATCGACCTTGACCGGCTTGCCGCCGCCCACCCGGTCGATCTCGCGTTCCTGAATCGCGCGCAGCAGCTTGGCCTGCAGGCGCACATCCATCTCGCTGATTTCGTCGAGCAGCAGCGTGCCGCCATTGGCCTCTTCGAACTTGCCGATGCGCCGGGCCACGGCGCCGGTGAAGGCGCCCTTCTCATGGCCGAACAATTCGGATTCGAGCAGGTTGTCGGGGATCGCCGCGCAATTGACGGAGATGAAGGTCTTTTCGGCGCGTTGCGACTTCTTGTGGATGTAGCGCGCCATCACCTCCTTGCCGGTGCCGCTCTCGCCGGTGATCAGGATCGAGGCTTCGCTGCCGGCCACCTGATCGGCGAGCGCGATGACGGAGTTCATCGCGTCGTCTTCATGGATGAGCTGATGGCTTTCCTCTGCCACGGCGGCGAGCACGGCGGCGATCAGTTCGGGGTCCGGCGGCAGCGGCAGATATTCCTTGGCGCCGGCGCGGATGGCATCGACGGCGCCGCGCGCGTCCGTGCCGATGCCGCAGGCCACCACCGGGGTGCAGATGCGTTCGTCGGCCAGCGCGCGCACCAGCCGGCCGATGTCCTGTGACACGTCGGCGAGCACGAGATCGGCACCGCGTCCGCCGCGCAGTTCCGCCAGGCCCTGGTCGATCGACCCGGCATGGGTGACTTTGGCGCCGCGCTCCATCGCGATCTTGGTCGCGGCGCCGATCTGGCCCTGCAAACCGCCGATGATGAGTAGCCGCATAACTATGCTTCCTTTGCTCGCCCGCCGCTCACGACTGGCCGGTCTTGATGATTTCCGTCATGGTCACGCCGAGCCGGTCTTCGACCAGCACCACTTCGCCGCGCGCCACCAGACGGTTGTTGACATAGATGTCGATCGCCTCGCCGACCTTGCGGTCCAGCTCCACGATCGTGCCCTTGCCGAGGCTGCAGCAGTTCGCTGACCTCCATGCCCGATTTGCCGAGCACCGCGGACACGGTCACGGGCACATCGAACACCGCTTCGAGATCCTGCGAGGTGCGCTTGGTCTCGGCATCGCTGGAGCCTTCGGCGTTCAGCAGCGCAGCGGATTGCGGTTGCGGGTCTTCATGGCCGAGGTCGGGCAGGTCGACGTCGTCATTGTCAGCCATGGGTCAGTCCTCCGTCAGCGCGATGGGCGCGGTATCGGCAAAATGCCGGGCGATCAGTTGGTCGATGGCTTCGTCGAGCGAGGCTTCGGCGCGTTCGGCGCCGCCGCCGCGCCACTCGATGCGGCAATCGGCGCTGGCTCAGTGCGGGGTCGGCGGCGATCTGCACGCGGCCGTCGAAGCCTTCTGCTTCGGCGATTTCGGCGATGCGGTCCTTCAGGGCTTCGGCCACGTCGGGGCTGGCGCGCAAGGTGATGCGCGGCTCGCCGATGGCCTGGTGCATGGCCTCGCGCAGGGATTGCTCGACCTCGGCTGCGGGAAAGGAGGCCAGCGCCGAGCGCGCCAGCTTGCGCGCCGCGGCCAGCGCGATGGCGGCCGAATGGGCGCGCAACGCTTCGATCTCGTTCGCCGTGCGGGCCAGCGCCTCGCGCAACGCCTCGGCGGCTTCGGCTCGCGCCGGCCGCGATGGCTTCGAGCGCGCGCACTTCGCCGGCCTTGGATGCCTTCGGCATGCGCCTCGGCCTTCAGCGCGTCGATCTCGGCCTGGCTCAAATTGTGGCGCTTGCGCGCGCGCGCCGTATCGGCGACCACGTCCCTGACGCCTTCGAAAACCGTATCGAATGTGAATTTCTGCGCGCTCATCAGTAGACCAGCTCGTCTTCGCCCTGCTTGCTGGCGATCATGATTTCACCCTTGTTGGCGAGGTCCTTGGCGACGTTGACCATGCGCATCTGCGCTTCGTCGACATCCTTCAGGCGCACCGGGCCCATCGCTTCCATGTCTTCGCGCAGGATCTTGCCGGCGCGCTCGCTCATATTGGAGAAGAAGACGTCGCGCAGCGTGTCGGTGGCGCCCTTCAGCGCGAGGCCCAGCTTGTCCTTCTCGACATTGCGCAGCAGCGTCTGGATCGAGCCGGGATCGAGCTTGCCCAGATCCTCGAAGGTGAACATCAGCGCCTTGATGCGCTCGGCCGAGTCGCGGCTGCGCTCTTCCAGCGAGGTCAGGAAGCGGCCTTCGGTCTGGCGGTCGAAATTGTTGAAGATTTCGGCCATGTGCTCATGGGAGTCGCGCTTGGCGGTGCGGGCGAGGTTCGACATGAACTCGACGCGCAGCGTCTTTTCGACCTTGTCGAGGATGTCCTTCTGCACGCTTTCCATGCGCAGCATGCGCTGGACCACTTCGAGCGCGAATTCCTCCGGCAGCGCGCCGAGCACGCGGGCGGCGTGTTCCGGCTTGATCTTGGACAGCACCACGGCGACGGTCTGCGGATATTCGTTCTTGAGATAGTTGGCGAGAACGGTCTCGTTCACATTGGCCAGCTTGTCCCACATGGTGCGGCCCGCCGGACCGCGGATCTCCTCCATGATGGAGGCGACCTTGTCCTCGGGCAGGATGCGCGCCATCAGCCGCTCGGTCGCCTCATAGGAGCCCATCAGCGAGCCGGTGCCCGACATCTGCGAGACGAATTCGACCAGAACCTTTTCGACCACGGACGAGCTGATGGTGCCCAGATTGGACATCAGCTGCGTGACTTCCTTGATCTCGTCCTCGTCCATCAGCGACCAGAGCTGCTGGCCGTGATCCTCGCCAAGGGCGAGCATCAGCACGGCCGAGCGCTCCGGGCCCGTGAGCTTGCTGATGTCGTCTTTCGCTGCGGTTTTTATAAGCGGGGGCATTGGTTCTTACGCCGGTTGATGGAGCCAGGTGCGCAGGATCGCCAGCGCTTCTTCGGGATGCGAGTCGACGACCTCGCCGACTTTCTTGATCGAGGATTCGCGCACCTGTCCGTCGATGCGCTGGATGTCGATCATGGAGCCGCCCTCCGGTCCGGGCAGGGCGGCCGGACTGCCGCCGGCGGCGATCTGGGCGGGTGCGCCTTGCCGCGTCGCCGCCTGGCGCCGGAAGCTGGCCGGCGCCTTGCTGCTGCGGGCCGGCGATCTGGGCCGTGCCGCCCACGCCCGGGATCGGCGCGAACATGTTGCGGATCAGCGGGCGCACGACGAACAGGCCGATCAGAAGCGCGGTCAGCGACAGGATGCCGGCCTCGATGATCTTGAACCAATATGCGCTGTCGAGGCCGAGAAGCGGCTTGGGCACCGGCGCGAACGAGCCCACATCCATGCGCGCGAAGGCCATGTTGACGACTTCGACCTTGTCGCCGCGCGCCTTGTCGTAGCCGATGGCCGATTCCACCAGATTCTGGATCTGGGCCATCTCGGCTTTGCTGCGCGGTGTGTACTGGGTCTTGCCGTTCGGAAGCGTCTTGACCGTGCCGTCGACCACGACCGCCACCGACAGCCGTTTCACCTGGCCGCCGTCCTGGGTAGAGGTGCGCACGGTCTTGGAGATTTCGTAGTTGGTGGTCTCCTCGTTGTGCGAATTGGAGGATTTGTCGCCCGAGTTGCCGCCGCTGCCGCCGCTTGTGTTCTGGGTGCCGGCGGGCAGGGCGCTGGCGACCGATACGGCGTTGGACTTGTTGTTGGAGGTGTCCGACGAGCTGGAATCGATGGTCTGGGTCGAGCGCACGACCTTGCTGTCCGGGTCAAACGTCTCGGAGGTCTGCTGGACGTGATTGTATTTGACGTCGGCGGCCACCTGCACGCGGACATGGCCCTGGCCGACCACGCTGGCCACGATATTTTCGATGCGCTTGCGCATGCGCTCTTCGTAATCGGTGGTCTGCTGGTCCTGCGCGGCGGAATCGGCATCGGCGCTGTCGCTGCCGTCGCCGCCGGCCAGAAGGTCGCCCTGATCGTCCACCACGGCCACGCGGCCCGGCTTGAGCCCGGCCACGGCCGCGGCCACCAGATGCTGGATGGCGACGACCTGGTCGTGATTGAGCGAATTGCGCAGCTTGAGCACGACCGAGGCGGTCGGCGGTTCGGAATTGCGCGAGAAGATCTGCCGCTGCGGAATGACGAGGTGAACGCGGGCGCTGTCGATATTGTCCAGCGTCTCGATGGAGCGCGTCAGCTCGCCCTCGAGCGCGCGCAGCCGGTTGATGTTCTGGACGAAGGCGGTGGTGCCGAAGGCGTCCGACTTGTCGAAAATTTCGTAGCCGACGCCGGCCGAGGGCAGGTTCTGCGAGGCCAGCTCCATGCGCAGCTTGGTGGCGTCATCGGCGGGCACCATGATCGTGCCGCCATTCGCCTTGAGCGTGTAGTGCACGTTCATGGCGTCGAGCTTGGCTGTGACCTGGCTGGCGTCGCGCGGAGCCAGACCGGCATAAGGATCGACTGCGGCGGCTCGGAGATGACGCCGGCGATATAGAGGAAGAATGCGGTCAGAGCGGCGGCCACACCCGCCATCACGCCGAATCGCGCTGCCCCGACACCTTTCATGAACTCCGGCAAAGCCTGCCCCCTACGCTTCGGGCCCGGACGGCAAGGGCACGGATCGATCCGTGCCCTCGCTGCCAGCCCCTCTTGGTAGGCAAACATTGCCGGGGTTTGGGTAAAGGGCGCCTTAACGGCGCGCGAATAGCGAATAGCAAATAGCGAGCAGAGGCTCGGCGTCCCCTACTCGCTATTCGTCACTCGCGTTTACGTTTTGCTAACTAGTGCCGGTACTGCTGCACCCGCGTGGCTCTGAGGCCGGCCAGGCCGAAGCGATCGATCGCGCGCTGCCAGGCGAGGAATTCCTCGACCGTCAGGGTGTAGCGCTTGCAGGCTTCGTCCAGGCTCAGCAGGCCGCCACGCACGGCTGCGACGACTTCCGCCTTGCGGCGGATCACCCAGCGTTTCGTGTTCGGCGGGGGCAAGTCGGCCAGCGTCAGCGGACTGCCATCGGGTCCGATAACGTAGCTGACGCGTCCTCTGCGTTCTTCGCCCATAATTTCTGTGCTCCCGACTCCATTACCCATGCGAAAGCTAACCGTCATGCCTTTAAGAAAGGCCCAAGGCACAGGGTAAATGAAGTCGTAAAATGGCTCATTGATTTTTATGAAACATGGTTTACCGGCGCGCCTCTTTGGCTCAGAAGCGCGCCGGAAAGTCTTAACGCACCACCTGCAGAAGTTGATCGAGCATGGTTGATGCTGTCGTTACGATTTTCGACGAGGCAGCATATGCGCGCTGTGTCGTGATCAGATTGGTAAATTCGGTCGCGAGGTCGACCGTCGAGCTTTCCAGTGACTTCGACTTGATCTGGCCGGCGCCACCGGTGGTGGCTTCCGAGATCGAGGGCGTGCCCGAACTCGTTGGAAGTCATGTAGGCGTTGCCGCTGGTGGTTGCCAGCCCATCCGGGTTCGAGAACGTCGCCACCGGTATCTTGTAGATGTTCTGCGTCAGGCCGTTGGTGAACTGGGCCGTGACATAGCCATTGTTGTCCACCGTGACGCCGGACAGCGAGCCGAACAGGGCGCCGTTGACGTTCGACGAAGTCTGCGACGAGGCGCTGTCGAACTGCGTCATGCCGTCGGAATTGCCGACCGTTCCCATGTTGAACGAGACGGTCTGCGCGGCAAGGCCCGAAGAGGCCGACCAGGGTAGCGCCAGCGAGATGCTGCCGCTTGCCGGGCTGTTCGCGGTATCGGCGTTGGCCAGGGTGCCGTCGGTATTGAAGCTCATTGTGCCCGTATAGATCGGATTGCTGGCGGTGACGTTGCTGGCAGCGCCCTGGTAGCTGATTTCGTAGGACCAACTGTTGGTGCCGGTCTTCTTGAAGCTGAGCTGCAGCGGCTGGGAACCGCCCTGGCTGTCATAGACGTTGATCGTGCGCTGGAAGTCCGGGGTCACAGCGCCGCTTGCCATGTTGTTGGTGCTGGCGTTGTAGGTCGAATAGATCGAAGTGCTCGCTTGCAGATTGGCCTTGTAGGTGATCGAGGTTGTCGGGTTCGCCTTGCCGGACAGCGCGTTGATGTTGATCGGCGTCATGTCATTGCGGTCCGACGGGATGGCGCCGTTCGCATCCAGCGCCCAGCCCATCAGATAATAGCCGGACGCGTTCTTCAGGTTCCCGGTGGCGTCCGGCGTGAAATTGCCGGCGCGTGTGTAATAGAGCGAATTGGCGGAACCCGGCGAGTTGGGCGAGGTATTGACCGCGAAGAAGCCGTTGCCGCTGATCGCCAGATCGGTTGGCGAACTGGTCGTTTGCAGCAGGCCCTGCTGCGAGACATTCTGGGTCATGTTCGCCGTGACACCGGCGGACGAAACATCGCCGGTGCCAAGCGACGCGGCGAGCAGCGTCGAAAATGTGGCCTCGCCGGCCTTGTATCCCACGGTATTGACGTTGGCGATGTTCGCTGAGGCGGCGCTCAACGCAGAGCTGTTCGCGTCGAGCGAGGAGATTGCCGTCGACATTGCTCCGTAAAGGCTCATGGCTCTCTTTCCTTCCGACTGTGCGGGCTTCGCCCGTCATGCCGATTTATCTATGGGGTGCCGGTTCTCGGCGCCGGATTTCTCTCTAAGGGCTGATCGCCGACACGTCGGTCAGCGGGAATTCGGTACTTCCGATCATCAGTTTCGGGCTCGATCCGGTCAGATCGACCTGGCTGACTGTGCCGGTGGAGGCGATCTGCGGGCTGAGGGTCGTTCCGTCGGAGGCGGTCGGCGTCACCGTCAGCGTGTAGGCACCGTCAGGAAGCTGGTTGCCGCCATTGTCCTGGCCGTTCCAGGTGAACTGATGCGCGCCGGCGGCGGTTTCGCCGTTTGCCGCGTAGACCACCTTGCCGTTTGCGTCGGTGACAGTCAGCGTATTGGTGGCCGCAGACGAAGGCAGCGAATAGGTCCAGTTGGCAGCGCCGTTCGTCAGTGCGGCCGTCCCGTTTGTCAATGTTACGTTCTTGCCCAGATAGCTGACGGCATCGGTGTTGCTGTGGCCTTGGCCAAGTGAAATCAGCGAATTGAGCTTCGAATTGCCCGAGATCTGCTGTTCGACTTGGCTGTATTCCACCAACTGCTGGGTGAACTGATTGGTGTCCATCGGGGCGGTCGGATCCTGGTTCTGTAGCTGCGTGGTGAGCAACTGCAGAAAGGTGTCGAAATTGCCCGACAGCTGGTTCAGCGCGCTGGCGCTGCCGGTCGAGCTGGTCGTGCTGGCCGGTGGCGTCGTGGTGGGGGCGATCGTCGTCATGATGGATCCTCAGACGTGGATATCGAGCCGGACGCTACCGGGCGCGAGGTTGTATTGGGTGCTGGCGGTAGCCGCCTCCGCGGCGCTGCCGCTCGCGGCTACGGCCGATACCGAGAGCGTGCGGCTGCGGCCCTGGCCGGACTGGCCGCCCGTGTTCTGCTGCTGCTGGCCTTTGAGCGAGAAATTCAGGCCGCCGCCGGCGAGGTTGAAGCCGGTGTCCTTGAGTGCGCGCTCCAGGTGATGGCCGTTCTGCTGCAGGAGTTGCAGGGTCTGCTGGCTGTCGGCACTGAGATGGGCCTGCGCCGCGCCGCTGTGATCGACGCTGAGCTGCACATGGATATGGCCCAGATCCGCCGGATGCAGCGCGATCGAGAAATGCTGGGCGCCGTTCTGGGAATGTGCGGCGATGTTGAGCGCCAGCGCGCCGAAATCATTGGCTGGTACGGCCTGCTGCGCCTGGGTCGCGCTCTGCGCCGCGACATGGATCTGGGCGGCGACCTGACCGGGCGCCCCATTTGCACTCGCTTGCGCCGCGAAGGGCGCGGCGGCCGTCGGGTCCGTGGCGGTTGTGGTGGCTGCACCGTGCTGCGGAAGCTGGAAGGCGGCCTGCGGGATCTGGGGCGCGGTTTTGGCACTGGCGACATGGCCCTCAGGCCCATGATCTGCGGACGTGCCCTTGTCGTGGCCGCCATGATCGGAGGCGGTGTTGGTGCCGTCATTGGCCGCGGCGACGGCCTGGCCGGGTGCGGCCGGCGTGGTGCTCTGCGGGGTCTGCGCATTGCCATGAGCGGATTTGCCGGCCGCAGAGGCGAGCGCCGCCTTGTTGGCAGGCGTCGTCGGCTTGGTCTGGTCGCCGGTGCCAGCGGGCGGCGTTGCCGCGTTCGTGGCTGCAGTCGATCTGGCGCCGAGCGCGGCCAGCACATCCTGCAGCGCGGTTTGGGCGGGTGTGTTCTGCGCCGTGGTTGTGGTCGGAGCGGTCTTGGCCTGTTCGCCGGCTTTGGGCGCCGCTGTCTTGGGATCGGGCGTGTTGGCGGCGGTCTGCGGAGTGGGAGCGGCGCCCGGTGTTGCGGCGTCGGTGCCGGCCGGCGCAGCGGCATCGCCTGTCGCACCTGTATCCTGCGTATTGCCTGCGGTGGGCTTGGCCTTCGGTGCCGTCGCGTCGGCAATGATATCCTTGGCGGTCTTGACCGTGTCCTGCGGCGCGGCGGTCTGTGTCTGGGGCGCCGGTACGCCGAGGGCGGCGAGCAGTGCCGCCGACGTCTGGTCCGCCGCGGATGTGTCGGTCTTCTTGTTCTTGTCGTTCTTGCCGGTGTGATCGGTGTTGCCGGCCGTTTTGGCCGTCTTCTTATCCGCGATCTGGCCGGCATCGCCTGCGGCGTCCTGCGGGGCCGGCGTATTCGCGAGCGCGGTCGCAGCTGCCTGGGCCTTGGCGCTATCAGAGGCTTTGGCGATGGCCGTCTGCGATACGTGGATCTGCGCGGTCTCGTTGGCCGCCGTTTTGGCCTTGCCGTCTTTCGTGGTCTGACCATCCGCGCCGGGCTTTGGCTTGTCGGACGGATCCTGGGGTGCGGCGTTCGCGGATGCGAGTGCCGTGGAGGACACACTGGCGTTGAGTGCCTGAAGGAGCTGTTTCGCCGCGGGGCTGGTTGTGTCCGCTTGCGGCTGCGCCGCCTTTGTCTGGGCGCCGGCCGCTGCATCTGCGGACCCAACTGCCGCGTCGTCGCCGGCGTCAGCCGCGCGGCCCGCCATCAATGTGACGAAGATCGCATCGAAGCCGCCATCGCTGCCGGCAGACGCGTCGGCCTTGCCGCCGCCATTGCCGCTGGGCTTGGCGGGGGATTGTGCGGCCATGATGGGTGCAGGCGATGCTGACACGTGATGCGATCCGTTTGTTCTCGCCGCAGCCGTAGCAAGCCCCGGACCAACTTTTGAATGCGCGATTTTCCGGCATTTCCCACCGCTTTGAACCGTGTCGCGACCATAAGCGGGCGGCACGAACTGCCGCTGCCCGGCAAACACTGCCGCACATCATGCCGTGCGGCCTCCGCAAAAGCGGCGGTTTTGCTGGCTTCTCGCTGGGCTTCATATGGCACGGGGTTTGCGAATAGCGTCAGCGGGACAAAAGCGTCCGTGTGAATTGCGGGCCAACCGAAGCTGGAGTCGAACCGGTGTCACTGAATGGAATCCTGTCGAGCGCGCTGTCGTCGCTGCAGACCAACCAGGCCGCGTTGCGCACGGTTTCGAACAACATCGCCAATATCAATACGGACGGCTATACGCGCCGTGTCGTCAATCAGGAGGCTCAGGTCTCCGGCACGCAGCTCACCGGCGTCGACATCTCCGAGATCCAGCGCGTCGCCGATCAGTTCCTCAATCAGGAAGTGCTGACCGCGCAGGCGACCTCTTCGCAATATGGTGTCGAGAATGGCACCTATTCCCAGCTCAATGGCTTTCTCGGCAAGCCGGGCGACGGCAGCGCGCTGACCTCGCAGCTCGACAATGTCTTCTCCGCCCTTGGCAGCGCCTCGCTGGCTGCGACCTCCTCCACCAATCAGCAGGCGGTGCTGGGCCAGTTTCAGAGCCTGGCCGATACGATCTCGAACCTGTCGGGCTCGCTCTCCAATCTGCAGAACTCGGTCGACCAGCAGGTCACCTCTTCGATCGGCAGCGTCAACACGCTGATCAAGCAGATCCACGATCTCAATTCGCAGATCTCGACTGCCAATGCCGGCGGCGACACCTCGACCGGCCTGCTCGACCAGCGCGATCAGGCGTTGCAGCAGCTCTCGCAGCAGATCGGCCTGCGCACCGCCGACGGCCCCAACGGTCAGCTCATCGTCTCGACGCAGGATGGCGTGCAGCTCGTTGGCGACACCTATGCCCAGCTCTCCTATTCGGGTGGCAACAGCAACGGCACTTTCAGCTCGATCATGCTGGACAATATCAATCCGGCGACAGGCCAGAGCGTCGGCCAGGCCATGACGCTCGACCCGCATCTGGGTTCGGGCAAGCTCAAGGGCCTGATCGACATGCGCGACGGACCGCTGTCGCAGCTCCAGCAGGAGCTCGGCAATTTCGCGCGCCAGACCGCCGTGGCCTTCAACTCCCAGCACAACGCCAATGCTGCCTTCCCGCCGCCGACCACGCTCAGCGGCCGCGATACCGGTCTGTTGTCGAGCGATGCGCTGAACTTCACCGGCAAGACCACCATCGCCGTCGCCGACAATTCGCGGCAATCTGGTCAGCCGCATCGATGTCGATTTCTCGGCCGGCACGCTCTCGGTCGATGGCGGCGCCGCCACGGCGTTTGGCGGTACGGTCGGCGGCTTCGTCTCCGCGCTCAACACGGCGCTGGGCGCGAACGGCACGGCCAGCTTCGCGGACGGCCAGCTGTCGATCGCAGCCACCGGCACCAACGGCATTGTCACCCAGGACGATGCGACAACGCCGGCCAGCCGCGCCGGCTCGGGCTTTTCGCAATTCTTCGGCCTTAACGATCTGTTCCGCACCGCGTCGCCCTCGATCCTGGCGACCGGCCTGTCGGCCGGCGATGCGGGCGGCTTCGCGGCAGGCGGCACGATGAGCTTCTCGCTCAAGGGGCCGGATGGGCAGATCGCCAAGACCGCGACAGTCACGGTGGCTGCCGGCGATACGATCGGCAATGTCGTTTCCAATCTCAACACCGCCTTCGGCGGGGCGATGACGTTCTCGCTGGCCAGCGACGGCTCGCTCAGCGCAACGCCATCTTCGAACTATTCGAATTATTCGCTCAACGTGACGCAGGATACGACCACCCGCGGCTCCACGGGCATGAGCTTCAGCCAGCTCTTCGGTCTCGGCATCACGCAAGGCTCGGCTGCGGCGCAGGGCTTCTCGGTCAATAGCGACATCACGGCCTCGCCCTCGCGCCTGTCCTTCGCGCAAGCATCGATCACCGGCGCGACCGTCGCCGGCGACAGCATCGTGACCTCGGGCGATTCGCGCGGGCTTCTTGCGTTGCAGAACGTGTCGAGCACCAAGCAGAGCTTTGCCAAGGCCGGCGGCATGGCCGCGCAGAGCGCCAGCCTCAGCGATTATGCCGGCGGCTTCTATCAGGACGTGGCGACGCGCAGCCAGACCGCGCAGACCAACAACACCGCGCAGACCGACCGGCTGACCGAAGCCAAATCGCGGCAATCCTCGGTGTCGGGCGTCAATCTCGACGAGGAAATGTCCAACATGATGATCTATCAGCAGGCCTATAGCGCCAGCGCGCGCATCCTGCAGACCGTCCAGACCCTCTACGACACGCTTCTGCAGGTGCAGTAAGGAGACTTGCCATGACGATCGACCGCATCTCCACCAATATGCAGGCGCAGTACATGATGAATGAGCTGTCGGTTGCCAATGCCAAGCTCAATCAGAGCCAGCAGCAGGTGTCCAGCGGCAAGGTTGCGAACGACTATGCCGGGTATGGGGACAAGACGGCCGCATTGGAAGCGGCGCGCTCGGCGGCGACGCGGGCCGACGCCTACAAGACGGCGACGCAATCGGCGCTCGACCAGGCCAATCTTCAGGACACCCAGCTCAACACGCTGTCCGATCTATCCAACCAATTGCGTCAGGCCGTGACCACGGCCGTCGCCAACGGCGATGCGTCGTCCTTGATGCCCTCGGTTCAGTCGATCTTCGATCAGGCCGTCCAGGTGCTGAACTCGAAGGACAGCAACGGCAATTATCTGTTCGGCGGCGACAAGAACAACACCGCGCCCGTGACCGCGACGACCTTTTCGGCGCTGCAGGCGCTGCCCAGTGCCAGCAATGCCTTCGCCAATGGCACGGTGGCTGCCTCGGTCAACGTCGCCGATGGCGAGACGGTCAAGGTGGGCGTGCTCGCCTCCGATGCCGGCACAAAGCTCCTGCAGACCATCAAGGACATTGTCGATTACGACGCCAGCGCCAGCGGCCCCCTTACCGGCACAATTTCAGGCGCCAAATCCAACTTCCTCTCGGGCGAGATCCAGACCGCGACCACGGCCGCGCAGTCGGTTAACGACGTGCTGGCCAGCAATGGCGCGGTCTATAACCGCCTCAAGGGCGCGATCGACCATCAAACCACGCTGTCCACGCTCTATCAGGGCTTCACCTCGGATATCGAGGATGTGGACATGACCCAGGCCATCACCAACCTCAACCAGAACCAGACGGCCCTGCAGGCCGCCCTGCAGGTGACAGCCAAGCTCAACCAGGTCTCGTTGCTGAACTATCTGAAGTAATCATCACGTTCCCCCTCTCTTCGGGGAGGAAATCCTCACGCCTTGATGCCGCCATCCGCCCGGCCTATAGGACGGGCCATGAGCGCTCTCGAGGCATATGCCCTTCCCAGGCCCGTCCGGCCGATGCGGGTCGTCGCGGCCATGTCCGGCGGGGTGGATTCGTCGGTCACGGCGGCGCTGCTGGCGCGCGCCGGCTACGATGTCGTGGGCGTGACGCTGCAGCTCTACGATCACGGCGCCGCCGTGCAGAAGAAGGGCGCCTGCTGCGCCGGCCAGGACATCCACGATGCCCGCCGTGTGGCCGAAACGCTCGGCATTGCCCATTACGTGCTGGATTACGAAGCCCGCTTCAAACAGGCGGTGATGGAGGATTTCGCAGCCGCCTATGCGCGCGGCGAAACGCCGATCCCCTGCGTCGCCTGCAATGAGCGGGTGAAGTTCGCCGATCTGCTCGACACGGCGAAGGAGCTTGGCGCCGAGGCCATGGCCACCGGCCATTATGTCCAGCGGCTCGACGGGCCGGCGGGGCCGGAGCTGCATTCGCGGCCTCGATCCGGCGCGCGACCAGTCCTATTTCCTGTTCCGCACCACGCGCGAGCAGCTGTCTTTCCTGCGCTTTCCGCTGGGTGGGCTCGAAAAGCCCGTGGTGCGGCAGATGGCGGCCGAACTCGGCCTCGTCACGGCCGACAAGCCGGACAGCCAGGACATCTGCTTTGTGCCCTCCGGCAATTATGCGGGCGTGATCGAGAAGCTGAAGCCCGGCGCGGCCGAACCCGGCGAGATCGTCGATACGCAAGGCACTGTGCTCGGCCGCCATGAGGGCGTGATCCATTATACCGTGGGCCAGCGCAAGGGCCTAGGCCTTTCCGGCAATGCCGATCCGCTCTTCGTCATTCGCCTTGATGCGGAGAATGCGCGCGTGATCGTGGGGCCGCGCGAGGCGCTGGCCACGCGCACCATCGCCTTGCGCGATGTGAACTGGCTCACCGACGCCATCGGCGCCATCGACTGCAGGGTCAAGGTGCGCTCGACCCGCGCGCCCGTGCCGGCCCGCGTCACCCCGCTGGCAGCCGGCCGGGCCTCGGTCGAGTTGCTGAATGCCGAAGAGGGCGTGGCGCCGGGCCAGGCCTGCGTCTTCTATGCCAGTGGCGGCACGCGGGTGCTCGGCGGCGGCACCATCGTGTCGGCCGAGCCCGCCCGCGCGGCGGCGTAAGCGACCCGGCGGCTCCCGCGGCTCTGCGCCGGCCCCGATCCGGGCCAAATCCCCGGCCCGAACCCGAAACTTGACAGCTTCGCACCCCCACCGTACATCCCCCGCCTCAGCGGCCGTCAGGCGCTTTGGCAGCGTAGCTCAGTGGTAGAGCAGGGGAATCATAATCCCTTGGTCGGGGGTTCAAATCCCTCCGCTGCTACCAGCCCTTCCACGGCACAGGATTGGAGACGCGACCCTTGGCCAAGACGGCAGGCGTAACCGATTCCGCCGCGGTTCCGAGCTTTTCCGAAGTCACCATCGACGACATCCGCGCGGCGGCCGCCCGCGTCGCCGACGCCATCGAACGCACGCCCAGCCACCATTCGCGCACCCTCTCCAAGATCTCGGGCTGCGAGATCCATCTCAAATTCGAGAACCTTCAATTCACCGCCTCCTTCAAGGAGCGCGGCGCCCTCAACAAGCTGCTGTCGTTGAGCGAGGACGAGCGCAAGCGCGGCGTCGTCGCCATGAGCGCCGGCAATCATGCCCAGGGCGTGGCCTATCATGCCGGTCGCCTCGGCATTCCCGCGACCATCGTGATGCCCGAGGGCACGCCCTTCAACAAGGTCAAGCACACCAAGAATTTCGGCGCCCGTGTGGTGCTGGAAGGCGTCACGCTGAGCGAGTCTTTCGCGCGCGCGCTCGCCATCGCCCAGCAAGACGGCCTGACGCTGGTCCACCCTTATGACGATGCGCGCATCGTCGCCGGTCAGGGCACCGTCGCGCTCGAATTGCTGGCGGATGTTCCTCAACTCGATGCGCTGGTCGTGCCGATTGGCGGCGGCGGTCTGATCTCCGGCGTCGCCATTGCTGCCAAGGCCATCAAGCCCTCCATCGAAATCTATGGCGTGCAGGCGCAGCTTTATCCCTCGATGTATGACGCGGTGAAGGGCGAACAACTGCCCTGCGCCGGACAGACCATCGCCGAAGGCATTGCCGTCAAGGACCCGGGCGGGCTGACGCAAAGGATCGTCTCGGCCCTGGTCGACGACATTCTTCTGGTGCGCGAGGACGAGATCGAACGCGCCATCGCCTGTCTGCTCGAAATCGAAAAGACGGTGGTGGAAGGCGCGGGCGCCGCGGCCTATGCCGCCGTCGCCGCCAATCGCGAGCGCTTCGCCGGCAAGAAGGTCGGGCTGATCCTGTCGGGCGGCAATATCGACATGCGGCTCCTCTCCAACGTGATCCTGCGCGAGCTCAGCCGCGAGGGCCGCATCCTCTCGCTGCTGGTGGAGATCGAGGACCGCCCGGGCCTGCTCGCGAAGATCGCCACGCTGGTGGGCGAGGCGGGCGGCAACATCCTCGAAGTCAGCCACAACCGCATGATCACCGATATGAGCGCCAAGCTCACCGATCTGGGCATGACCATCGAGGCGCGCGATTCCGGCCACGCCGCCGAAATCCGTCAGACGCTTCTGGACGCAGGCTTCAAGATCCGCGCGTCGTCGACGAACAACGGGCGCTGACGGCTCTCACGCCTTCAGCGCCTTCTTGCACTCGTCGGTCAAGGGATCGATGTCATAGCTCTTGCATTTGGGCATCAGCGCCTTGGCGTCGGCCTCCCGGCCCAGGCCCTTCAGGATCTGGATGCGCTTGGGCAGCAGCACCGGCAAATCTTCGAAGCGCGCATTGGCCTGCTCCATCAGGGTCTCCGCACCGGCATAGTCGTTCCGTGCGATGTCGAGATCGATCAGCCGCGCATAGACTTCCCAGGAGGGTTCGGGCCCCGCCGCGGCCTTGCGCAGCGCCGCTTCCGAAAGCGTTGGCTCGTCGCGATGCGTGTAAAATTCCGAGGCGGCATATTGCGTGTAGGCGTGATCGTCGGTCGGCGTGTCCGTCGCGGTCTGGACATCGCTCATCGCCTTTTGCGGCGTCGAACTCGCAGGATCGGCAACATAGGCCGCCGCGTCTTCGGCATCGCTGTAATGGGCGAGGAGGGCCGTCAGTGGAAGATGTTCGGGCGCGGTGCTCTGCGGGCTCCAGGGCAGCAGCGTCGGCGCATGAGGGCGCACGTCGCGATAGTTGCGATAGAGATAGGTGCTGAGCAGCGCCTCGCGCTCGGTGGCCGGGTGATGCGACGTCGCGTCCTCGGCCATGTTATCGACGGCTTCGTCGAAGGCGAAGATGGCAACATCCGCTATCTGGTCGGAGCTCGGCGTGCGGCCCATGGCAAGGGTACCGAGCATGCCGCCGACGGCGCCGAAACCGCCCAGAAGGCTGCTGTCGCTGTGGCCGGATTTCTTTTCCGAGACCGCCTTGGCGGCGTCGGCTGCGCGTTTGGCTTCGGCTTCCTGCTCGGCAAGGCTGTCCATCACGGCGAAGGGCGCTTCAGGATCATAGCCGGCCTTGACCATCAGATCGAAGCCGAGCGAGTCGGCCTGATCTTCCTGGTCGCGCTCCATCTGCGGCATCAGCACATTGGCGCTGAGCTTGGCCAGATGCTGGGCGACATTGAGCCCGCGCGCGATATTGCCGCCGAGCGAGCCGCCCAGCGACAGCGCCGTCGATTGTGTCACGGTGTCGAAGGCTGTGCCGTGCACGACGGCGAAATATTGCGCCTTCTTGTACCAGTCCGGCGTCTGATGTCGGTAGATCGCATGCGCGAGTTCGTGGCCGAGCACGAAGGCGAGTTCGTCTTCGGTCTCGAGCCGCTCGAGCAGGCCTACGGTCAGGATCAAGGTGCCGTCGGGCGTGCATTCGCCAGCATAGGCGGGGGCGGCGAGGATGCGCACTTCGGGATGGAAGCTTGGTGGCAAATTCACGCCGGCCAGGAGCTTCATCATCACGCCATGCACATAGGCCTGGAGCACCGGCGAGGGCACGAAGCCCTGGCCGCGCGTGCGCATGATGCCGAGGGCCAGCGGGCGTCCCTTCAGGGCTTCGCCGTAATCGCTGGCCGGTGTCAGCTGGTCGATGGCGCGGCCGTGGCTGGGATAGCCGCTCGATTTCGAAACTTGTGGCATCGGCAGCTGGTGTAGCAACAGCAAGTCCGGCAGCGAGCGCAAGGCCTGCGACGATCTTCGTTCTCATGGCGTGGCTCCCGCGCTGCCGGGTTTGGGACAGCCTTCGCCGAGGCCGCGGGTGGACCCGAGCTCTTCCTGCTGCGTGCCCATGGCGAGGTTGCGGCATACGGGCGGCAGATTGCCGGCGAAGCGATACTTCACCATATGCGGCGGCACCCAGTAGACCGAGGTTCCGAAATCCAGGCGCAGCATCATGTTGGGCGCGCGGCCGGTGATCGGCGTGCAGGGTGGGAACTTGTCCTGCTCCAAGCTCATCACGCGCTTGCCGTCCGGACCGTCATAGAGATCGACTTCCGGCGTGCGCGCGGCGATGACGACGTCGCCCTTTACCTGGCTGCAGGTTTCGTCGGCATAAGCGGTGCCGGCGCTAAGGGTCATTCCGCAGAATAATGCTGCTGCGCACAGAGCTCTCATGATGGATGTTCCTTTGTGAACGCTCTTGCCTACGCATGTTCAGGCTGCACGAACCCGCCAGCCACATGATTGAGATAACCCCAGAGCGCGTCGGGTACGCCGACCAGCAGCATCGCCGCCAGTTCGACCGACACGAACACGACCTCGACCCAGTTCGCGACGGAAAGGCCCGCCGCCAAAGTCAGCGCCAGGCCCGCGGCCAGCGCCAGCGCCCAGGTGCCATAATGCCAGACATATTCCATGACCTTTTCGGAGAGGAATTCGAACAATGCACCGCTCTCGCGAGGCGGCTGTGTGCGTGCCCGCTCGCGGGCGCGCAGATTGCGGATGTGGATCCATGCGAGGATCAGGATTACCGGAATGATGGCGATGACCTGAATGGTGTTGTTGTCGAGCGTATTGCCCGCGACCGTCACCACGTTCTGTTCGGGGCGCCCGCCGAAGGTGATGAGGTTGTCGAGCACCATTGCATGGATGAAGACATTGGCGATAAGGCCGTTGACCGGCGAGAAGGAACGATCCTGCACGCCGGAGAGCGCGCCGCCATAAAAGACGATGCGGTCCTTCGCGAGGTGTTCGACGTCGGCATCTCTGGCTGCCGTCGAGCAGCGCCTGCACCGGGATCACACCCTGATAGGGACAGTGCGCACGCACCTGGGACGGATCGAAGAAGGCGAGATAGAGGCGGCGGAAAAAGTCGATCTTCTGGTCGCAGCCTTCGGAGAGATCCATCCATTTCGCATTGGTGGGATCGGAGCGCGTGCCCCACATGATCTCGACCAGCCCATCCGGATTGACATCGAGCGGCGCCTTCGGAAAGAGGTCGCTATAAACCGTGAGCGCCATGGAATGGCAGCTTGTGCTCGGTTTTTGTCCGTTCAGGCAGCGCGCCTCCACCGGATATTGCCGCACGATGCCCTGTGGCAGCAGGCTGGGATCGAGCACATGCGCACCGGCTTGGATCAGCTCCTTGCGGATCGGCGGGGTGCCGGGCGGCATGGACGGATTGCCCGAGAAATAGAGCGGCACGCCTGCCTTCTTGTAGCGGCCGATCTCGTCCGTCAGTTCGGGAAGCGTGGCGTCCTCTCGGGGGTCGACGAACAGGATGTCGACGATGACCGCGCGGGGTTTCAGCGCCAGAAGGGCATCGAGCGCGCGCGCCTGTGCGCCATAGCTCCACGGCCAGGGCATCTGCATCCGGCTCAGGGTCTCGTCGTCGACGAGGGCCACCGAGATCTTCCCGCGGCCGGTCTCGGGATAGACATAGGGCCCGGTGATCAGCAGGTCGGAGATGTCCTGCGTGTAGCGCTGGACCAGGTCGCTGAACCCGAACGGGTTCATGATGATCTGGTAGGCCGAGAAGACGAAGAGGAAGATCGCCACCCACCAGAACGGCGCCTTCACGCGCAGCCCCTCGATGGCCTCCTTGTCGGGCCGGCGCGCGCGATGGACGGCGCGCGCCACGCGCCCGCGCGGCAATTGTGTTGCCTGATCCCGCATGCCACGCCCCTGTGAGGCGCCTTACACGCCCGGCCGAGTTCCCGCTGACAACATTACATTAGCATGAAAGGAGAACTGGCGTCAGCGTGCGAACTTCTCCGACAGGATGATCGACGACACGGTGCGCGCCACCCCGGCCGCCTTGCCGATGCGGTCCAGGCTGGCATCCATTTTCGCCGTGGTCTCGGCCTCGACCACCGCAATCATGTCGTAAGGTCCGGCCACGGCGGAGAGGCTCCTGACCTCGGGCATCTTCCTGAGTTCCGCCGTCACCCGGTCGGCCTGCTTGGGATCGGCCGTGATCATGACCACGGCCCGAAGCTTGCCCCGGTCGGCCTCCTCGGCTAGGCGCAGCGTATAGCCCTTGATCACCCCCTCGCGCTCCAGCCGGGCGATGCGCTCCTGCACGGTGGAGCGGGCCAGCCCCAGCTTGCGGGCCAGCGCGGCGGTGGGCTCGCGGGCATTGGCCCGGAGCAGGGCGATCAATTGGTCATCGCTGTCGCGCATCTGGAGTTCTGCCTCATCATTTCGCCGGATTCCCCTGCGATTCGCCGGAGTATAGCGCAATTTCCGGCGAAATACCGCCTCCGATCCGGCCGGGAACGGCCCTATTCCTTGGGGCTTATCACGTGATCGAGGGAGTGGCGTATGAAGAATGTGATGCTTGTGGGCGGCGGCAAGATTGGCGTTGCCATCACCGAATTCCTGACCGGCACCGGCGAATACAAGGTCACCGTGGCCGACCGCGATGCGGCCAGCCTGGAGCGCATGCCGAAGAACGACCGCGTCACCCTCAAGGAAGTCTCCGTCACCGACGAAGCCGCGTTCGGCAAGGCCGTCGAAGGCCATGACGCGGTGTTGACGGCCACGCCCTACAATCTGACCCCGTTGGTCGCAGCCGCCGCCAAGAAGGCCGGCGCGCATTATCTCGACCTGACCGAGGACGTGGAATCCACCCGCGCCATCCGCAAGCTGGCCGAAGGCGCCGACACCGCGTTCATACCGCAGTGTGGCCTCGCGCCGGGCTTCATCGGCATTGTCGCCCATGACCTGACGCAGAAATTCGAGAAGCTGCGCGATGTGAACATGCGCGTGGGCGCACTGCCGCAGTTCCCGCACAACGCGCTGAAATACAACCTCACCTGGTCGACCGACGGCGTCATCAACGAATATTGCAATCCCTGCGAAAGCATCCGCGATGGCGTGACGGTCGAAGTGCCCGCGCTGGAAGAGCTGGAACATTTCTCGCTCGACGGTGCCGAATACGAAGCCTTCAACACCTCCGGCGGCCTCGGCACGCTGTGCGAGACGCTGGAAGGCAAGGTCGAGAACATGAACTACAAGACGGTTCGTTATCCCGGCCATTGCGACATCATGAAGATGCTGGTGCGCGATCTGCGCCTCGGCCAGCGCCGCGACATCATGAAGGACGTGCTGGAGAACGCGCTGCCGATCACCTATCAGGATGTCGTGATGGTCTTCGTGACGGTCGCCGGCTGGCAGGATGGGCTGCTGACGCAGGAAAGCTATGCCAAGAAGATCTATGCGCAGAAGATCAATGGCCGCCTGATGAGCGCCATCCAGATCACGACTGCGGCGGGCATCTGCGCCAGCACGGATCTTCTATTTGAAGGCAAGCTGCCGCAGGCGGGCTTTGTGCGTCAGGAACAGACGGTTCTGGCTGATTACCTTGCGAACCGCTTCGGCCAGTACTACGCCTGAGCCATAATCCGCACAGACTTTCCTCCCCCGCCCGGCGGGGGAGGAAAAGGACGCATTGATGACCGAAACTGCACGCACCGGCGGCGAAGCGCTTATCGAAGCGCTCAGGATTCACGGCACCACCCACGCTTTCTGCGTGCCGGGCGAATCTTATCTTGCTGCGCTCGACGCGCTCTATGACGCGCGCGATACGATCCGCCTCATCACCTGCCGCCAGGAAGGCGGCGCCGCCAATATGGCCGAAGCCTATGGCAAGTTGACGGGCAAGCCCGGCATCTGCTTCGTCACGCGCGGCCCCGGCGCCACCAATGCTTCAATCGGCGTGCACACAGCGTTTCAGGATTCGACGCCGATGATCCTCTTCATCGGTCAAGCCGACCAGTCGATGCTGGATCGCGAGGCGTTCCAGGAAGTCGATTTCCGCGCCATGTTCACCCCGCTCGCCAAATGGGCGGCGGAAATCCGCGATGCCAACCGCATCCCCGAATATATCGCCCGCGCCTTCCATGTCGCGACCAGCGGACGGCCGGGGCCGGTGGTGCTGTCACTGCCGGAAGACGTGCTTTCGGCTCCGTGCACAACGCCTGCCGCCAAACCCTATCACCGCACCGACGCGGTCCCCTCGCCTGACCAGATCAAGCGCCTGCACACGATGCTGATGCAGGCCGAACGGCCCTTCGTCATCATCGGCGGGCCGGGCTGGGATGCGAACGCCATCGCCGACATGCGCAAATTTGCGCTGAGCCACGACCTGCCGGTCGCGACCTCTTTCCGCGCCAAGGATCGCTTCGACAATTGCCATGAAAACTATTGCGGCGATCTCGGCATCGGAGCCGATCCCAAGCTCGTCAAGCGCATCGAAGACAGTGATCTCTTGATCGTCGTCGGCGCCCGCCTAGGCGAGATGACCACCAGTGGCTATACGCGCCTCACGGTTCCGAACCCCAAGCAGGCGCTGGTGCATATCCATCCCAGCGCCGACGAGCTCGGCCGCGTCTATCAGCCCGATCTGGCGATCGTTGCCAGCACCGCGCCGTTCCTCAGGCTTGCCGCCGAACTTGGCGCGCCGGCCAAGCTGGCCTGGCGCGCTTGGCGCCGCGAAGCCCGCGCCGATTACGAAGCTTTCGCCAAGCCGGTCGCCGTTCCGTCCGCGCTCAATCCGTCCGACATCTGGGCGTGGCTCAGCGAACATCTGCCCGACGATGCCATCATCACCAATGGCGCCGGCAATTATGCGGCATGGCTGCACCGCTTTTATCTCTATCGCGGATACCCGACGCTGCTCGGCCCCACTTCGGGCGCGATGGGTTATGGCCTCCCCGCTGCCGTGGCCGCCAAGATCGTCCATCCCGAACGCACGGTCGTCTGCGCGGCGGGCGACGGTTGCTTCATGATGAACGGGCAGGAGCTGGCGACCGCCATGCAATATGATGCGGCGATCATCGTGCTGGTGTTCGACAACGCCACCTACGGCACCATCCGCATGCATCAGGAACGCGAATATCCCGAACGGGTTGTCGGCACGGATTTGCGCAATCCCGATTTCGCGGCGCTGGCGCGGTCTTACGGCGCGCTCGGCTTCCACGTCACCCGCACCGAGGATTTCGCGGACGCCTTCCGTCAGGCCGAAGCCGCGAGAGTTCCTTCGCTCATTCACATCACCATGGACGCCGAAACGATCTCGCCGACCGCGACGATCAGCAAGCTGCGCGCGGCCAAGTCATAGGAGCATCCCCATGCACGCATCCGAAATCCTCGCCCATTTCGGCATCAAGCCGGCCGGCGATCATCCGGCGCATTCGCCGATCGACGGCGCGGAGATTTCCCGTGTCACGTTTGATGATGCGGCGAGCGTCGAGAAGAAGATCGCGGCTGCCGCCGAGGCCTTCAAGGCATGGCGCGTGGTCCCCGCGCCCCGGCGCGGCGAGCTGATCCGCCTGCTCGGCGAAGAGCTGCGCCAGCACAAGGATATGCTGGGCCGTCTCGTCACGCTCGAATGCGGCAAGATCCATCAGGAAGGTCTCGGCGAAGTGCAGGAGATGATCGACATCTGCGATTTCGCGGTCGGTCTGTCGCGCCAGCTTTATGGCCTCACGATTGCCTCGGAGCGTCCGGCCCACCGCATGATGGAGAGCTGGCATCCGGCCGGTCCTGTGGCCGTGATCTCGGCCTTCAACTTCCCGGTCGCGGTGTGGTCGTGGAACGCGGCGCTGGCCATCGTTTGCGGCGATCCCGTCATCTGGAAACCGAGCGAGAAGACGCCGCTGACGGCGCTGGCCGTTCAGTCCCTGTTCGAGCGCGCCATCCATCGCTTCGGCGAGGCACCGGCGCATCTCAGCCAGATCGTGCTCGGCGCGCGTGAAGTCGGCGAAATGCTGTCGAAGGATGCGCGCATTCCGGTGGTTTCCGCCACCGGCTCTACGCGCATGGGCCGCGAACTCGCACCCATCGTCGCCGCGCGTTTCGGCAAGACCGTGCTCGAACTGGGCGGCAACAATGCGATGATCGTCGCCCCCTCCGCCAAGCTCGATCTCGCCAGCCGCGCCATCACCTTCTCGGCCGTGGGCACGGCGGGTCAGCGCTGCACCACGCTGCGCCGCCTTTTCGTGCATGATTCGATCTACGACACGCTGGTGCCGAAGCTGAAGAATATATGGGCGAGCCTGCCGATCGGCGATCCGCTCAAGAAGGGCACGCTGGTCGGCCCGCTGATCGACAGGCAGTCCTTCGAGAACATGGAACGCGCGCTGGCTTCGGCCAAGGACGAGGGCGGCAAGATCACCGGTGGGGGCCGCGTGCATGAAGCGGCCCATCCGGGCGCTTTCTACGTGAAGCCGGCCATCGTCGAGATGCCGGGCCAGACGGCCACCGTTTGCCACGAGACCTTCGCGCCGATCCTCTACGTCATGCGCTATTCGAATTTCGATGAAGTGATGAAGCTGCACAACGCCGTGCCGCAGGGCCTATCGTCCTGCATCTTCACTCAGGACATCCAGGAGGCCGAAAAGTTTGTCTCCGCCGCGGGATCGGATTGCGGCATCGCCAATGTGAATATCGGCCCGTCCGGTGCGGAAATCGGCGGCGCCTTTGGCGGCGAAAAGGAAACCGGCGGCGGTCGCGAGAGCGGCTCCGATGCCTGGAAGGCCTATATGCGGCGGCAGACCGCGACCATCAATTATTCGGATGCGCTGCCGCTGGCCCAGGGCATCGAATTCGACGTCGTGTAACAGAATGGGGCAGGGGGCGGGCGATCCACAGCATTTGCCGGTTCCCGTTAACCGCTTCTTAACGTCGTCCTTCGTGGGGCTGCCCTTATCCGTTACGCTCTGCGCGTTGATAGGGGGATGCAGCCGATGCCGAAATCGCTCGCGCAATGGACCGGGATCATCGTCACGACCATCGTGGTGCTCGGTTGCGATATGGATGTGCTCTACGCCGTGCCGCTGGGCATTCTGGCTGGCGCGCTCGCCACCTTCTTCATGGCGCTGGCCGAGGGCTATGACGCCATCCGCGCCGAAAACCGCAAGTAATCCCGCGCGGCGCGCGGCTTAGCTCGCGTCCGGCGGGATTTCCTGGATCGCCTGTTCCAGTTGCTGGAAGGTGGGCTGCGCCGAGGTCGGCACGCTGCCGCGGCCGATTTCCACCGACACCTGCGCCGCATTGCCGTGCAGATGGGCGACCAGAATGTCCTGGATCACGTGATAGAATTGCGCGTCTTCCTCGACGATGGATTTGAGGCGCACCGCGATCGGCGCCACGATGCCATAGGCCAGGAACACGCCCATAAAGGTACCCACCAGCGCCGAGCCGATCATGCCGCCCAGGATTTCCGGCGGCTCGGAGATCGCGCCCATGGTCTTGATCACGCCCAGCACGGCGGCGACGATGCCCAGTGCCGGCAGGCCGTCGGCCATGGTCTGTAGCACGGTTGAAGGGTTCAGCGCCTCGTGATGGTGCTTTTCGAGCTGCTTTTCCATCGCCGCTTCGACCTGATGGGGGTCTTCCAGGCTCATCGTCATCATGCGCAGCGTGTCGCAGATGAAGGCCTGCGCGAAATGGTCCTTGGTGATGCGCGGATAGCGTTTGAAGATCGAGCTGTCCTCGGGCTTTTCGATATGCGCTTCGAGCGCGATCAGCCCCTTGGACTTCATCGTCTTGGTCAGGAGGAAGAGCAGGCACAGAAGATCGGTGTAATCGGTATGCTTCCATTTGGGGCCGGAGACGATCTTGCCCATCTCCCCGCCCATTTGCTTGAGCGAATAGATGGAGCCGCCGACCAGCGTGGCGGCGATGGCCGCCCCGCCAATGGTGATCATCTCGTGCGGCAGGGCTTCCATGACCACGCCGAGCGAGCCGCCGGACAGGATGAACCCGCCGAACACGGCCACGAACAGGAATACAAGTCCGCCGATCTGAAGCATGGAAGGATCAAAGGCCCCCGGTTCCGGTCCCGCGCGGACCGGTTCGAATTGTCCGGTTAGTATTAAGGCTAGGGCTTAAAGAGCGATGAATGCGCGCCGGTTTTGGCGGCTTTGCACCGTCCCGTTTCGTTAACGAAAGGTGCGTACCGGCGCCGGTCCCTATTCGATCGTGACGTCGTCTTCGAAATCGTCCGTGCGGCGCCAGGGTCCGGCGAAATTGGGGTCTTTCTTGCGCCGGCGCTCGGGGCCGAAATAGCCCTTGCAGCGCACGAAGGGGCGCGGCCGCTCCACAATCTCGGTGATGCGCAGCAGCAGGTTCTGCGGCGTGATCGGCTTGGCCAGGAATTCGGTGACGCCGGCATCGCGGGCGGCCTCCACCCGGCCGCGCTCGGTATGGCCTGTCACCATGATGATGGGCACGTAAGGGTTCGGGCTGTCCTTGGCCAGACGCACCATCTTGGTGAATTCGATGCCATCGACGGGCTTCATGGAGAGATCGGTGAGCACGAAGTCGGGCGACCTTTCCCGCAGCATCTCATAGCCTCTGGCACCGTCGCCGCATTCGAGCACGTCGTTAACGCCGAGCGCCTTGAGCAGTGACCGCAGGAGCAGGCGCATGTGATGGTTGTCTTCGATCACAAGCGCCCTGAGGTGGCCGAATGCAGATCCAGTCATGGCGCACCATCCTTCACCGGCGCGGTGCGGATGTGCAATGCTCTGGCAAGTCGGGGTGCCACGGCTGTAGGTCCGCCTTCTGGAATCAGCGCCCAGAATAGGCCGTCATTCTTATCAACGTCTAAACAGATTGCCTGGAGGGTATGGGATGAGCCGCATCCGCAGATGGCGCCAGCGGGCCCTGACCACGGCCATTATCTGCTTCCGGGCAGCCCTCTCCCAGCTCGCTTTCGGCGTGAGCGCTATCATCACCGACGAGGCTGGCCGGGTGCTTCTGGTGCGCCCGCGGCTCGGCCATGGCTGGGCGCTGCCGGGCGGCGGCGTGGCGGCCGGGGAGCCGCCGGCCGAGGCCGTGCTGCGCGAATTGCGGGAGGAGGTGGGCTATGGCGGCGGCGAACCGCCGGCCCTTTTGGGGCTCTATACCCGCCGCGTCGCCTGGGCCACCAATGTCATCGCGGTCTACCGGCTTGCGGGCGGAGAGGTCGATTTCAAGCCGAATTTCGAGATCGCCGAAATCTGCTGGGCGGACCCGGCCGCGCCGCCCCAGGGCACGCAATCCGGCACGGCGCGGCGCCTCGCCGAGTTCACCGGCCAGGCACCGCAGCGCGCCATCTGGTAGGTCAGATCGGGTCCCAGCCGAACACCGAGGTGGTGGCGCCCAGATCGGTGAAGCTCGGTTCCATCGCCGTCATGCAATGCTCGGCGATGGTCGCGGGCGTCCAGCCTTCCACCTTGCCCATGCCGCGGATGGGCCGCGGCTGGCTCATCAGGAAGATCTCGTTGCCGCGCGCGGTGAAGATCTGCCCCGACACGTTCTTGGTGGCTGGGCTCGCCAGCGACACGGCGAGCTGCGCCACCTGATCGGCGCGCATCATGTTCTTCATGCGCTCGACGCGTTTGGCGCTGGCTTCGTCCTTCACCGGAATGGTCGCGATCATGCGCGTCCAGGCGAAGGGGGCGATGGTGTTGGCGCGCACATTCTTCATCGCGCCTTCCATGGCGATGATGCGCGACAGCCCGGCAATGCCCATCTTGGCGGCGGCGTAGTTGGCTTGACCGACATTGCCGATCAGCCCGGAGGTCGAGGTGAACAGCACGAAGCTGCCTTCCTCCTGCTCACGGAAATGGTTCACCGCCGCGCGGCAGACATTGTAGCTGCCCTGCAGATGCACATTGATGACCGCATCCCAATCGGCGTCGTCCATCTTGTGGAACATCTTGTCCCTCAAGATGCCGGCCGGATTGATGATGGCGTGCAGGCCCTTGAAGCTGTCCATCGCCTGCTCGATCATGCGGGCCACGCCCTTGCGGTCGGCCACGCTGTCGGAATTGGCCACGGCCTCGCCGCCGGCAGCCTTGATCGCGTGGACCACCTTTTCGGCCGGGCCGGCATCGCCCAGATCGCCGCCGCCGACGCCACCGCCCAGATCGTTGACCACGACCTTCGCGCCTTCCTTTGCCGCCAGCAGCGCGCATTCCTTGCCGATGCCGTTTGCGCCGCCCGTGACCAGAACGACCTTGCCTTCCATGACGCCCATGGGCTTAACCTCCGAGAGAGTTATATATGGCCCAAAGCCTAGCGGTGATGCAGGGCTGGTAAAAGAGATGAAGGCGAAGGACCCGCGCATGTGGGAGATCAAGCCCGAACGCCCCGAAGATGCGCCGCTGATCGAGGCGTTGACGGCGCAGAGTTTCGGCCCCGGCCGTACCGTCAAGGCGGCCTGGCGCCTGCGCGAAGGCGTGGACCCGGAAGCAGGACTTAGCTTCGTCGCCGTCGAAGACGGGATCTTGCGCGGTTCGGTGCGCTTCTGGCCGGTGGCCGTGGGGGCCGCCCGCGTTCTCCTTCTGGGTCCGCTCGCCGTACAGTCCGACCAGCGCGGCCGCGGCATCGGCATCGATCTGATGAAGCGCGGCATCGCGGCATCGAAGGCCGCCGGCTGGGCGGCGATGATCCTGGTCGGCGACGAGCCCTATTACGCCCGCGTCGGCTTTGCCCGCCTGCCGCCGGGAAAGCTCAAATTCCCCGGGCCGGTCGATCCGGCGCGGGTGCTGGGCCTGTCGCTGAAGCCGGGCGCGGCCCTCGACCTGTCGGGCCAGGTGCGCCGCGCCCGCATCGACAATCCCGTCTGCGCCAGTGGCGCACCGCTCGGAGGCAGGGCATGAGCGACGAAACGCTGGGCTCCTGCCATATCCTGACGCTCGAAGCCGAAATCGGGCCGCCGGTCGAGGTTGGCGATCTGGGCGGTTACTGGCGACGGGCTATCCCGATCCTGTCGGGCCGCTTCTCGGGCATCGCGTCCGGTAAGGTGCTGCCCGGCACCGATTGGCAGATGCAGCTTTCCGACGGCACCATCGAACTCGAAGCCCATTACGCACTCCAAACCGAATCCGGCGCGCGCATCGAAGTGACCTCGAAGGGCCTGCGCACCGGCTCGCCGGAGGCGCTGGCGCGGCTGGCGAAGGGCGAACGGCTCGAACCGCACGAATATTATTTCCGCACCGCCATGCGCTTTCGCACCGGCGATGCCGCTCTGTTTCATCTCAATCACATGCTGGCCATCGGCCGGGCCGAACGCTTCAAGGCGGGCGTCAAACTCACCGTGTTCGAGATTCTGTGAGCGAAGCGCTTACGCTCATCATCTTCGTCGCCACTTATGCGGTGATCGCCATCGGCCGCGCGCCATGGCTCAGGATCGACCGGGCGGGCGCCGCCCTTCTCGGCGCGGCGGCGATGGTGGCGGTGGGCACGCTCACGCCCGCCGAGGCTTATGCCGCCATCGACATGAATACCATCGTGCTGCTGTTCGGCATGATGATCCTGGTCGCCAATCTGCGTGTGGCCGGTTTCTTTGCGCTGTCCGCATCGTGGACCGGCCGTTACGCGCATCGCCCGGTGCTGTTGCTTGTCGCCATCGTCGCGGTGGCCGGCGTGCTCTCGGCCTTTCTCGTCAATGACACGGTGTGCGTGATGCTGGCGCCACTGGTGGCCGAAAGTGCGCTGGCCATGAAGCGCCGCGTCGAGCCTTATCTCCTCGCGCTCGCCATGGCGTCGAATGCGGGCAGTGTCGCCACCATCACCGGCAATCCGCAGAATATGGTGATCGGCAGCGTCTCGGGCATATCCTATGCGGGCTTTGCTGCCGCGCTGGCGCCGGTGGCGTTGATGAGCCTGATCGTCGTCGCCGCGTTTGTGCTTCTTTATTACCGGCGTGATCTCGCCGGCGGTGCGAGGCTGCCCGACTTGCCGCAAGACGCCGAGATCCATCCCTGGCTCCTGGCCAAGGCGCTGATCGCAACGGGCGCCGCCATTGTCTTGTTCTTTCTCGGAGCGGCGCCGGCCGAGGTGGCGGTGCTGGCGGGCGCGGCGCTGCTGCTCACCCGCCGCATCAAGCCCGCGCGCATCTGGCGCGAGATCGACTGGTCGCTGCTGGTGATGTTCGCTGGTCTCTTCATTGTCGTGCATGGGCTCGAAAAGGTTGCCTTCTCGCCTGAACTCGTGGCCAGTCTCAAACAGATGCACCTCAACCAGCCGGCCATGCTGGCGGGCGTCACCGCGCTGCTGTCCAACATCGTCTCCAACGTGCCGGCCGTGCTGCTGATCAAGCCCTTTATCGAGGGGCTGGCCGATCCGCATCGTGCCTGGCTGATCCTGGCGATGGCGGCGACGCTGGCCGGCAATCTCACCATTGCGGGCTCGGTCGCCAATCTGATCGTGGTCGAGCGCGCCGGCCGTGCCGGCGTCGCAATCTCCTTCTGGCAACATTTGCGTGTGGGCGTGCCAGTGACGCTGATCACGCTGGCGCTTGGTGTGTGGTGGCTGACGTGACCGCACAAGCCCTCGCACGCGCCGTGGCCCGCGCCGAAGATTTCGTGCTCATCACCGGCTGCTCCGGCGGCGGCAAATCCACGCTGCTGGCCGAGCTGGCGGCGCGCGGATTTGCAACTTGCGAAGAGCCGGGCCGCCGCGTCGTGCGCGAGGAAACCGAATGCGGCGGCGATGCGCTGCCCTGGGTGGACCTCAAGGGGTTCGCGATCCGCGCCGCGCGCCTTGCCTTGGACGATCTGGCACGCGCCGCCGAACGCGATGGCATCACATTTTTCGATCGCGGGCTGATCGATGCCGTCTGCGGCCTGCAACGCTTCGGCGCGGCGGTGCCGCCGGATATTGCGCAGGCGTTCGTGCAGATACGCTATGCAAGCACCGTCTTTCTTGCCCCGCCATGGCCGGAGATTTTCACGACGGACAGCGAACGCCGTCACGGCCTCGCCGATGCGCGCATCGAATATGACGATCTCGCCCGCGGTCTGCCCGAACTTGGTTACACGCCGATGCTGCTGCCGACTGCTTCCGTTCAGGCCCGCGCCGATTTCGTGGTGGCTTGCATAACTTAGTGATCGGCGTTCTTCAGCCTTTTGTCGAGATCCTCTCTTTGCTTTTGGACCATGAGGTCAACTGGAATTTTTCGAGCGGTGTAGAGGAGGTGGACAAAGGCGGCCGCGAACAGGCCAATAAAATACCTATAACCGACCATGGCGGCCGCGATTATTCCGTTTGCCGGCATGTAGGTGGGAAAGGCCCGGGCCAGTGCGCTATCGGCAAGGAATGACATCTTGTTCGCCATTCCCATCGCCAGCTGCGAGAAAATGAAGGTGCCCGTACCGAAAAATGTTGGCGTCACAGCCATCGGATGCGGACAACCCGAGACGCTGAGCGCCTCATGCCCGGGCATGAACCACGGATAATAGTAGATCGCCACCCCGAGCACCGTCGACGGAATGAAAAAGCCGTAGAAGAGGACCAGCAAGGCTTGCCGGACAGCTTCGCGCTGCTTGTTGCCTACGCGCTCATCGAGTTCGCGTTGCCAGCGCATGATGCTCTTCCGCCTTGAAGGCTTGCGGCCGGGCGGGTTGCTGATCTCGACAACGAATTCGCGGTGCCGGTTCGCATTCCAGATCGACAATCCTGCCACGAAAGTCCCGCCGGCAAGCGCATAGAAGCGCCATGCCAGCCATGACGTCGCCATCGTCCCTGCCCATATGGCCCAAGGTTTAATTGTCAGTACAGCGCTTGCGAGCCAGTGCTCCATATTGTGCCCCCCATAACCCCAAAGGGATGTTACGTAAGGCAGCCAGATTGCGCTACCTGCCGTTGTGTGCGGTGCAGCAGCGGGGAGAGGGGAGTGGTTGCTGCGCAACAAGTGGCCGTTCGCTAACGCCCCTCCACCCGTCCGCAGCCTGCCCGAACTCAGTTGCGGGCCAGTGCTGCTGCCGAAATCCTCCGTTGCTGCCCGCGCGGAATTCGTGATTCAGGAACTGGGTAAGCGTTAGCGTCGCCAATCGCGCAAGTGTAGTTCGAAGCGGCGGTCGCCATTGGGTTCCAGCTCCTTTGCGATCCAACCTGCGGAACGGTAAAAATTTTCTGCGCGCGTATCCGGTTCGGTCGCGAGCCAGATCGCCAGGTTCCCCTGTTCGAACAGCCAGCCCACGGCAAGGTCGTGCAGGGCGCGTCCAATGCCACGCTGTTCATATCCCGGCTCGACGAACAGTGCCCAGATATTTCGCTCTTTGAGATCGGCAAAGGAAAAGCCGCGGAGCTTTCCATCGATGCGGCACACCCAGCCCTTGCCGCGGGTTTCGATCATCTCGACGACATGATGCGGCTGCACGCGGCTCGGATCGGCCAGGACATTCTCCCGTACGGACACGCGCACGCGATGGATCTCAGGAATATCCTCGACGCAGGCTTCGGCGATTCGCATCGCTTGGGCTCCGGGATTGCCGGTACAGTCTAACGTCCTTCCACCTGCCAGGCGATCGGCACCGTGCCGAGGAAGAGGACCACCGCGATCTAGGCCGACAGCAGCGGTTGCTGTTCGGTGCTGGTCACGAGATAGGCGCCATTGGCGCGCAGGCCGATCCAGTCCGGTCCCCACGCGGTGCGGCCCGGCCGCAGGCGGTCGCGTCAGTCGTCGATCGGTTCAAGCGTCCACATCGCGCTCCACCAGCCCGGCCCAACCGGTCCCGCTTCCAGCTCTCCATGTTCGACATTGAGACACTCGTTCGGCTTCCAGCGGTTCCGCAGCCGCACGAAATCGGTTCCAGGTACGGGCTCGATGGTCCACATGGCACTCCACCAGCGCGCTTCGATCGGCCCGGCTTCGACGTAGCCATGTTGGATGTGAATGTATTCGTTGGGTTTCCAGAAATTGCGGAGGCGGACGTACCCATCAGGTCCATCTTCGACGGCCCAGCGCGCGCTGTACCAGCCGCCCCGGATGGCCCCACTCGTCAACCGTCCGGATTCGATGTTGAGAAACTGATCGGGTTTCCAGCGGTTGTGGATCCGCACGAGGCCCTCGGTTTCCCTCCAATCGCGGTGGTGATGATCACGCCAGCGGTGATGATCGCGATCCTGCGCCACGGACTGAGAGACGGTCGCGAGCGAAAAGAGCATCGCGATCGCCGGAACGAAAATAAATTTTGCAAAGAACGCGCGACGTCTCATGTCCCCACCCCTGGTCGACTTCGATGCTGGAATTGTATCATGGGCGGTTCCCGCGCTGAATAGCTCAGCGCCCCTCCACCCGCCATGCGATCAGCACCGTGCCGAGCAGCAGGATCACCGCCACCCAGGCCGGCATGAGCGGCTGTTGCTCCACTTGGGTCACGCGATAGGCGCCATTGGCGCGCAAGCCGATCCAGTCCGCTCCCCAGGCGATGCGGCCCGCGCCCACCATGCGGATCGTCGGCACGCCGCCATCGACCAGCCAATGCACCGAGCCGCCGCTCTTCTGCGCCAGCGGTTTCAGGATGCTACTCGGTCGCGCGCATGTCGGCGACTTCCTTCGGGTTCAGCGGACCCGCAGCGGCCACCGTGCTCAGCGTGCCGTCGGTCAGGCGATATAGCCCCAACTCATCGGCCTTGGCGGTCCCTCGCCAGCTTCCCGGCTCGATCTCTTTCAGCTCTACGGTGGTTTTCTTGCCGCCGGGCGCGGTCACGCGTCACCGGCTTCGCCGTCTTCGCCATGGTGTGGCGGTCGATGGTGATGGTGCCGTCCGCAATATTGGCCGAGAGCCGTTCCTCTTCGAGTTCCGGCTCCTTCATCAGCCAATGGGCGAGGCGGCGCAGCAATTCGGCATCCGGCCCGCCGCCTTCAAAGCCGCGCGCCCACAGCCAGGCCTGATCGGAAAGCAATTCGGCCACGCGCCCCTTGCCGACATGGTCGAGCACCAGCAGCGGGGAATCGTCCGGTCCCTTCATCACCGTCTCGCCTGAGACTTTGGTTGCGCCGATCACCCGGAACCAGCTTCCCCATGTCGGCGGCTTGCCGTCACGGTTCGCGCCCTTGAGGTCGTGCGTCACGGGATGGGCCTGGCCGGTCTCCGTCACCAGCGGTCGGAATTTCTTGTCGATCACCTGGCCGGTCGGCTGCGCTGGCAACACACCGGCCAGTGGCGTGCGGTAGATGCTCTGCATGTTCGGCGAATTCCGGTCCGGCCGAGACCAGCAGCGCGCCGCCCTGATCGACATAGCGCGCGATATTGGCGAAATAGGCCAGCGGCAGCAGCCCGCGATCGCGGTAGCGGTCGAAGATCACCAGATCGAACTGGTCGAGCTTTTCGTCGAACAATTCGCGCGTCGGAAAGGCAATCAGCGACAGTTCGGTGATGGGCGTGGGATCCTGCTTGTCCGGCGGGCGCAGAATGGTGAAGTGGACGAGATCGACGCTGGGGTCCGCTTTCAGCAGCGAGCGCCACACCCGCTCGCCCGCATGCGGCTCGCCTGAGACCAGCAGCACGCGCAGCCGGTCGCGCACGCCGTTCACCGCCACCACGGCGCGATTGTTTTCCAGCGTCAGCTCGGCCGGACCGGGCTTGGCGATCAGTTCGATGACATTTTCGCCGCCATGGGTGATCGGCACCTTGATCGTGGTCTTCTTGCCCGTCGGCACCAGCCTCGTGTCGGTGTCCTTGCCGTCCACGCGCACATCGACCTCGGCATAGGCTTGTGCTGTCGCTGCCGAAATCGTCGACTTCGAGCTCGATCTGCGCGTCATGGCCGACAATGGCGAAGCGCGCCGCATTGGTGACGGTGAGCTTGCGGTCGCGCTCATTGTGCTTGCCGGCGATCAGCACCTGCAGCGGCGCCTTCAGATGCATCTTGTCCGGCGGCGGGGCGTCATGCACTTCGCCGTCGGTGATCGCAATGGCGCCGGCCACGCGGTCCGGCGGCACATCGGCCAGCGTGTTGTCGAGCGCGGTGAAGAGTTCGGTGCCGTTGTCCTCGCCGCGATTGTTGGTGCGGACGATGGTCTCGCGCACTTCGAGGGTCTTGTGGCGTCTTGAGAGCCTCTTTGATCGCGGCCGCGGCCTTGTCGGCCTCGGCCTTGCGCTGGCCCACATCCATGCTCTGCGAATGATCGACGATCAGCGCCATCACATCGGACGAGCGGCTCGCGCGTCTCATGCACGATCAGCGGATTGGCCAGCGCCAGCAGCAACACGGCAAAGGCCAGCCCGCGCGCCCAGGCCCCGCGCCCGCGCATGGCCAGCGCAGCGCCGGTCACCAGAACGGCCACGCCGATCAGCAGCCACAACAGGATCAGCGGCACATGCGGCGCGAAGTCGATGGCATAGCCGGTCATTTGCCCAGTCTCCTGAGCAGGGCCGGCACATGCACCTGATCGGCCTTGTAATTTCCGGTCAGCGCATACATCACGACATTGATTCCGAAGCGGATCGCCATTTCGCGCTGGCGGTCGCCGCCCGGCGTGCAATCGACCAGCGGCACGCCGTTCGAATCCACGGCCCAGGCCGCGGCGTAATCGTCACTGCCGATAATGACGGGCGAGACGCCGTCGCCGCCGCGAATGGGTGCGGCATCCGCGCCGCTTGGCGGCAGTGCCTGCACCCAAACCTTGCCGCCGGCCCAGCGGCCGGGAAAGCTCGACAGCAGATAAAAGGATTTGGTCAGCACGTGGTTGGAGGGCACGGGCTCGAGTGGCGGCAGATCGAGCGTGCCGAGCAGGCGCTTCAGCGTCTCGTCGCCGGGATTGTTGGCCCCGCGTGTCGGTCCCAGTGTCAGCTCGCGCGTGTCGATGAACAGCGTGCCGCCATTGCGCATATAGTCCTGCACCTTGGACAGGACCTCCGGCGACAGGTCTTTCTCGCGCGGGTCCATCGGCCAATAGAGCAGCGGGAAGAAGCTGAGATCGTCTTTTGCGAGGTTCACGCCCACCGGCGCTTCGGGCTCGTAGGAGGTGCGCGCCTTGAGCCACAGGCCCAGCCCGGTGAGCCCGGCCTTGCTCATGGCATCGACATCCGGCACGCCGGTGATGACATAGGCCAGCCGCGTGCTCAGCGCGGCCTTCATGTCGAAGCTCTCGGCCGCGCGCGCCGGATGCGGCGCCGCGATCAGCAAGTGCGAACAGGATCGCCGCGGTTCCGCCCGCCATCCAGCGCGGCACGCGCAGCAGCCCGCGCAGCCATAGCGAGATCATGGCATCCGCGAACAGCAGCAATAGCGCCGCCGTCAGCAGCCAGGGCGCCAGCGGCACGGCGCGCATACCGGTATAGATGCTGCGCGGCACGGCCACATCGCCGATCGGCGTCAGCACCGTGTCGGCGTCCACCACGTTGAGCGCGAATTGCGCGCCTTCGCTGCCATAAAGTCCCGGCGGATGTTCGGGCGAGGGTTTGACCTTGGCAAATTGATCGCCGCGGATCGGCAGCGCTTCGGCCGGCGGCTTGTGCAATTGGCCGAAGCCGTCCAGCACCGCGGCGGGCGGGAAGCTGGCATTGGCGGCGGTGCCCATCTCGCCGGGATGCGCGCCACCCGCCAGCGTCAGAATGCGCCTCAGCATGTCGATATAGAGTTTGGACATCGGCAGCGACGACCAGCTCGGCCCCGCCGTGACATGGAACAGGATGATCCAGCCGCGCCCGCGCTGCTCGGCGGTCACGAGCGGTGTGCCGTCTTTCAGCCGAGCCCAGCTGCGCGTGCTGAGTTCCACGCTGGGTTCGGCCAGCACCTGCCGCGACACGGTCACGTCTTTGGGAATCGAAAGTCCGCGAAAGGGGCTGGCATCGGGGAAGGGCGCCAGATGCTGCGGCTCGGCCCAGCCCATGGCGCCGCCCAGATAGCGCCCGCCGGCGCGCAGTTTTACCGGCACGAGGCTGCCCACGTCTTTCGTCATGCGCGGCCCGGCAAAGCGCAAGAGCACGCCGCCGTCTTCGACAAACTTCTCGACCCGCGCATGATCCTCGCCGACGATACGTCCGATATCGATCAGCGCCAGCACCGACACGTCCTTCTTCAGCTCGGTGCTGATGGTGCCCTGGCTCACATCGGCATAGGGCGACAGCGCGCGCGTCAGGTAATAGGAGCCGGACAGCAGCGGTTGCTGATCTTCGACATTGGTGGCCGAAACGAGCCCCACCTTGCGCCGCTTGGAAGACGTATCGAGCAGGCGCACCGCCCCGGCCGAATTCTCATTGGCGATGACAAGCCGTTCCGTTTCGTTGCGCAGTTCCAGCGGCAGCTTGAGTACGGTGGTTGTCGAAGCGCTGGCCGGGCGCGAAATCGAAATCGGCATTGGCGAGGTTTTCGCCGCGGCTGCCCAGCGCTTCCACCGTGCCGTGCCGCGCGCCCTCGCCGCCGGCGCGGATCAGCGTCAGCTTGAAGCCGTCCGTCGCATTGTCCGCGGGCTTCAGCGCCAGCGGCACCTTGCCGGGTGCATCGGTGGTGAGCCTTACGGTGCCGATCTTCGAAAGCGCTGTGGCGATCTGTTTTGCATCACCATGATCGAGCCCGTCGCTGAACCACAGGATCTCCGGCTTGCTGGCGAAGTTGATCTTCTGAAGCGCCGCCACCGCTTGCATGCGGTTTGGCGCCCAGGGTTGCGGCACGAGTTCGCGCGCGCTGCGTGCGGCTCTGCCCGCATCCAGCAGGCTGATCTGCAGTGCGTTGCCGGTGGCGGTCGGGACGATGGCGACGGGCCGGCCCTGCCGCGCCGCGCCGGCCAGCGCATCGCTGATCGCGGCCTCGCGCGCTTTCCAGGCATGGGCGGCGGTCCAGTCATTGTCGATGAAGAGAACCAGCGGGCCCGATCCGGCCGCTTTCGGCGGCGTGCCGATGCTGGGGCCTGCCAGCGCGATGATGATCAGCGCAGCCGTCAGAAGGCGCAGCAGCAAAAGCCACAGCGGCGTGCGCGCCGGCGTCTCTTCCGGGCTCGCCAATCCGAGCAACAGGCGCAGTGGCGGAAAGACGATGCGCCGCGGCGCCGGCGGCGTCACGCGCAGCAGCCACCAGATCGCCGGCAGCGCGACCAGCGCGGCCAAAATCCAGGGCGTGGCAAAGCTGAGCGCGCCGAACATGGCTCACGCCCCGCGCATGGTCACGGGCACGCCGCCCAGATTGGCATAGAGCGCAACGAGCGCCGTCTCCGGCCGCTTGTCGGTGCGATGGGCGAGATAGCTCCAGCCCAGCCGCCGCGCCAGCGCCCGCAAGCGCTTCGCTATGCGCCTTGAAGCGCGCCTGATAGGCCGCGCGCGCCGTCTCGGCGCGGCCCAGGATTTCGTGTTCGCGCAGGCCTGCGGCTTCGAAGCGTGTGCGTCCCTGATACGGAAAATCCTCTTCGGCCGGATCGATGATGTGGACGAGATGGCCGGAAAGCCCGGCATGGGCCAGCCGCTTCATCGCGCCCTCGATGCTCGTCGAGCGGCGACAGAAAATCGCTGAACCAGACGAATTGCGCATTCCTGGTCACCGGCGCCTCGGGCGGCAGCGGATCGTCGCCCGGCGCGAAATCGATCAGCTCATGGGCGATGCGGCGCAAGGGCGGACGTCCCGAGCCCGGTCCATGCCCGTCGCCCAGAAGCGCAATGCGTTCGCCGCCGCGGATCAGCAGCGCCCCCAGCGCCAGCGTCAGCACCGTGGCGCGGTCGATCTTGCTCGCCTCCGCCCACTCCGATTTGAAGCGCATGCCGGGCGCGCCGTCGCGCCAGAACCACACCGCCTCGGCCGCTTCCCATTCGCGTTCGCGCACGAACAGATGCTGCGACTTGGCCGATTGGCGCCAGTCGATGGTGGTGGCCGCGTCTTCGGGCTGATAGCGGCGGAACTGCCAGAAGGTCTCGCCCATGCCGGCCTTGCGCCGTCCATGCACGCCGAGGCTGACGGAAGAGGCCAGCCGTTCGGCGGCGACCAGCAGCGGCGGCAGGCTGGCGGCCAGCGCCTCGGCCTGTTCGCGCACGGCCTGCGCATTGCCGCCTTGCGCATTCATGCCGCCTGCCTTTCGCGTCAAAGAATGCTCCGGGTGAGCCGGTCGATCACGTCCGCAATGGTCGTGCCTTCGGCGCGCGCCGAGAAATTGAGCGCCATGCGATGGCGCAGCACCGGATGGGCCAGCGCCACCACATCGTCGACCGACGGTGCGAAACGGCCCTCGATCAGCGCTTTTGCACGCACCGCCAGCATGAAGGCCTGGCTCGCACGCGGACCGGGTCCCCAGGAGATGAAGTCCTTCAGGCCCGCATCGCCGCCGTCGCCCGGCCGCGCCGCGCGCACCAGCTTGAGGATCGCGTCGATCACCTTCGCGCCCACCGGCAGGCGGCGCACAATGGCCTGCGCTTCGATCAGATCCTGCGGCGTGCAGACGGGCCGGATCGTCCGTTCCTCGCCGAAGGTGGTGGAGAGCAGCATCTGCCGCTCGGACGCTTCGTCGGGATAGCCGACATCGATCTGCAACAGGAAACGGTCGAGCTGCGCTTCGGGCAGCGGATAGGTGCCTTCCTGCTCCAGCGGGTTCTGCGTCGCCAGCACATGGAAAGGCTTGGGCAATTCATAGCGCGTGCCGGCCACAGTCACGTCGCGTTCCTGCATGGCCTGCAGCAGCGCCGATTGCGTGCGCGGGGAGGCGCGGTTGATCTCGTCCGCCATCAAGAGCTGGGTGAAGACCGGCCCCTTGAGGAAGCGGAAGCTGCGCTTGCCGTCACCGGCCTCTTCGAGCACTTCGGAGCCGATGATGTCGGCCGGCATCAGATCGGGCGTGAACTGGATGCGCTTCCAGTCCATGCCCAGCGCCACGCCCAGCGTCTCCACGAGCCGCGTCTTGGCGAGGCCCGGCACGCCGATCAGAAGCCCATGGCCACCGGCCAGCAATGTGACCAGCGTCTGGTCCACCACATCGGTCTGGCCGAAGATCACCTTGCCGATGGCTGCGCGCACGGCCCCGAAGGTCTGGGCGGCCTTTTCGGCCTGGGCCACGGCCGCCTCGTCTGGGGCGTCACCGGCGATGGTCTGCGAATTCCGTCATGAAAACTATCCCGCTGGCCCCAAAGCTTGCCGGCCCCCAAAACTTGCCGGCACTAAGCCTCGCGCCTATCTTGGAATTTAAGAGCGGGCCGCCGGGTGAGGCGTTTATGTTGCACCCTGTGCCCGCCCACGCAACCGGCAAGAGCCCGGCTTCCCCGCACTGGCCCGACACAGATGTGTGAGAGTGCCGAGACCCCGGGCCGGCCGGGGATTTGAGGAGATTCGAACGAGTTATGGCGGAATCGGGGTTTTCCATGGGGCTCGCCAGCCTGCAGCGCGAGGCGGCGGCCGGCCGCAGCCTGCCGCCGGTCGAGCGCTGGAACCCGGAGCATTGCGGCGACATCGATATCCGCATCGCGCGCGACGGCAGCTGGTTCCACAATGGCAGCCCCATCGGCCGGCATGAGCTGGTGCGCCTGTTCTCCACGATCCTGCGCAAGGACCCGGACGGTTACCATCTCGTCACCCCGGTCGAGAAGATGCGCATCACGGTCGAAGATGCGCCGTTCATCGCCGTGCTCCTGAACGCGGAGGGCAAGGGCAAGGACCAGCGCCTGGCCTTCACCACCAATGTCGGCGATGAGACGGTGGCGGGGCCGGACAATCCGATCCGCGTCGAAACCGATCCCGAAACGCAAGAGCCCGCGCCCTATGTGCATGTGCGCCGTGGTCTCGAAGCCAAGATCGCGCGCGCTGTGTTCTATCAGCTCGCCGATCTGGCCGTGCCGGGCGAGGGCGAGCACGCAGGGTTCCTCGGCGTGTGGAGCGGCGGCAAATTCTTTGCGCTGGGGCGGGGCTAGATGCGTGTCTCCGCCGATCTCGCGCACTGGCCGCAGCGCATCGCCGAGGAAGGGCTCGCCGCATTGCGCCCGCATCTGCTGGCCGATGCGCCCAAGGCGCCGACCGTGGCGACGCGTAGCGATTACGATCTGACGCCGGAAAATCGCCCCGCCGGACCCCGCAAGCTCAGGCCGGCCGCGGTGCTGATGCCCATCGTGTTGCGCGCCGAACCCACGATGCTCTTCACCCGCCGCACGCCGCATCTGGCGCGCCATGCCGGGCAGGTCAGCTTCCCCGGCGGCCGCGTCAATAAGGACGACACCAGCCTGATCGAAACCGCCTTGCGCGAAACGCAGGAAGAAACCGGCATCACGGCCGATTTCGTGGATGTGGCGGGATTTCTCGAAACCTATGAAACCGGCACCGGCTTTGCCATCGTGCCCGTGGTCGGCATGCTGACGGAAGGGTTCCGCCTCGTGCCCGATCCCGGCGAGGTGGATGAGGTGTTCGAGGTGCCGCTCTCCTTCCTGCTCGATCCCGCCAATCGCGAGCGCAAAAGCGCGGAATGGCAAGGGCGGCGGCGCGAATTCTACGCCTATCAATACGGGTCCCATTACATCTGGGGCGCGACAGCGGCGATCCTCGTCAATTTCATGGAGCGACTGGGCGCATGATCCGCATCATCCTCGAACGCATGGTGCTGTTCGCCCTGCCCTTCGCCCTGTTCACGGCCTATGTCTTCGTCTTCCATCGCCGCCTCCAGAACCCGCGCCCCGATACGCCCTGGTTCTGGCTCACCGCCGCCGGCCTTGTTCTGGTCATTTTGAGCTTCTTCTATGTCGGTCTCACCGATGGCGAGAGCACCAGGGGCGTGTACGTGGCGCCGCAATATGTGGATGGGAAGATCATCCCCGGCCATGTCGACAAACAAGGCAAACCCCCATGATGGCCCCTATGAGTGCCCCCCATGATTGATCGTCTCGATCCGGCGACACAGAGTTGGATGACCGCGGCGGAAACACGCGCCGTGATGGCTGCGCTGACAAAGGGCGGCGGCGAAGCCCGCTTCGTCGGCGGCTGCGTGCGCAATGCGCTTCTGGGCTGCGCCGTCGATGACATCGACATTGCGACGTCACTTGTGCCGGACGATGTGACGAAGCGCCTGCACGATGCCGGCCTCGGCGCCGTGCCCACCGGCATCGCCCATGGTACGGTGACGGCGATTGCGAACGGCGCGCCGTTCGAGATCACGACCTTGCGCCGCGATGTCTCGACCGATGGGCGCAGAGCCGTCGTCGCTTTCACGACAGATTGGGCCGAAGATGCCCAGCGTCGCGATTTCACCATGAACGCGCTCTATGCCGCGGCCAATGGCACGATCACCGACACGGTCGGCGGTGTGGCGGACCTCAAGGCGGGCCGTGTGCGCTTCGTCGGCGATGCCACCACGCGCATCCGCGAGGATTATCTGCGCATCCTGCGCCTGTTCCGCTTCCACGCCTGGTACGGCAAGGGCGATCTGGATCAGACAGCGCTTCATGCCGCCGCCGCCGAACGCGCCGGATTGCAGAAGCTCTCCGGCGAACGCATCGCCAAGGAAATGCTGAAGCTGCTGCGTGCCGAAAATCCGCTGGCCTGTCTGCGCGTGATGGCGGCCAGCGCCATCCTGCCCGAGATCATGCCCGGCGCGCTGTCCATGGCGCGCCTCGAACGTCTCATAAAGATCGACACCGATGCCTTCTTCACGCCCGATGCCGTGCTGCGCCTCGCAGCCCTGTTGCCCGACGATCCCAAGGCGGCCAGCGTCTTGTCGTATCGCTGGAAGCTTTCCAATGCCGATCGTATTCGTCTCGAAGACCTCGCTGGCGGGCGCGAGAAGATCGTTTCCTATCTCTCCATTCGCGAAGTCCGCAAATTGCTCTATCGCCTTGGCCAGCAGCGTTTCCGCGATCGTGTCCTGCTGCGCTGGGCCGAGGATGCCAAGCCTTCGAATGCGATCCAATGGCGCGCGCTGCTCGCCATGGGCGATAGCTGGACCCGGCCCGATTTCCCGCTCACGGGCCGTGATGTCATGGCCGCTGGCGTGCCCGAAGGCCCGCAAATCGGCCGCGTGCTGGCCGAAGTCGAGGAGTGGTGGATCGACGCCGATTTCACCGAAGACGAATTCTCGCTGGCCGAACGTTTGAAGGCCGTCGTGCAGGCCACGGTGTATTGATGGCATTCACGATCCTCGACTCACTCTCGCTCCCCGGCAATTCCGCCAAGCCGAATGACGATGTGTTGGCGCATTTCGAGCGCGCCGCCGTGGTGTTCGATGGCGCGACGGGCCTCGGCGAATCCCTGCTGCCGGGGACAAGCGATGCGGCCTGGATCGCGCGCTTCGGCGCCAATCGGCTGATGGCGCATCTGAAGGAGGGCGCAGTCGCGCAGGTGGCGTTGAAAGCCACGCTCGAAGATGCCGAACGTTCCTTCAACGGTCTTGCCCGCCGCAAGCCGAAGGAAACCTACGAGATTCCCTTCGCCGCGATGATGCTGGCGGTCGAAAGCGCGGCCGGCTTCGATGCGCTGTGGTTCGGCGATTGCGCAGCCTTGGTGAAGCGCGGCGACGAGGCCGCCTTCATCGTCGGCGAAGCCTTCGACAAGAAGAGCGCCGAGCGCGATGGCGCCACCCGCCTCGCTGCGAAGACGGGGCTTGCCCCGGCCGCGGGCGTCAACCGGCCCGAATTTCTTCCGGCCCTGCGCCGCGCCCGCAATCGCCTCAATACGGAGGGCGGCAGTTGGGCCTTCGGCCCCGATCCGCGCGCCGCCGATCATGCCGGCTTCGCCCGCGTCGGCGCGCCTTCCGGCACGCATGTCCTCATCGGCAGCGACGGCTTCCTGGCGCTCGTCAGCGAATATGATCGCTACGATATCGAAGGGCTGATCGCGGCTGCGCTGTCGAAAGGTCTGGCCGCCTTGGGCGAGGAATTGCGCGCCATCGAAGAGGCCGATCCAGAAGGCCGCCGCTATCCGCGCTTCAAGAAAAGCGACGACGCAACCGCGCTGTTGTTGAAGGTGGGCTAGCGCCCGGGCCTATCCTGCGACGTGCATGATCTCCCAGGCACCGAACCAGATCATCCTCAGCGCCACATAGAGCACGATGATGAGCCCGGCATAGCTGATCCAGGGATGACGCTGCAGCAGCTTGGCGATCAGCGTGGCGGCGATGCCCATCAGCGCAACCGAGAGCACAAGCCCGATCGCCAGCACCCAGACGTGGTTCATCGCGGCGCCCGCCACGGCCAGCACATTGTCGAGCGACATGGACAGGTCGGCGATGATGATCTGGACGATGGCCCGGCGCGTGGAGGCGCCGTCGTCGAACAGGGCGCCGCCATTGCCGTTCTCGTCGTCGGCCGCGGCCACGGTGTCGGCGCCTTCGCTTTCCTGCCGGTATTCGGTGATGTCGCGCCACAGCCGCCAGGTCACCCACAAAAGCAGGATGCCGCCGGCAAACATCAGCCCGATGATCTCGAGGATGCTGGCCGTCACTGTCGCCAGCATGACGCGCAGGATCACCGCGGCGGCCAGCCCCCAGAACACCACCTTGCCGCGCTTGGCCTTGGGCACGCGCGCGGCGGCCATGCCGATCACCACCGCATTGTCGCCGGCCAGCACGATGTCGATCAGGATGACCTGAAGCAGCGCGGCAATGGAGGGATCGAGGAAGTGCAAATCGAACTCCGGGCTCGGAACCTACGAGCTTAGGGCCAGCGGGCTTCGGGGGGCAGGGACATCAGGATGGCGTCGACATTGCCGCCCGTCTTGAGGCCGAACTGGGTCCCGCGGTCGTAAAGCAGGTTGAATTCGACATAGCGGCCTCGCCGCACGAGCTGATGGTTGCGGTCGGCGTCACTCCAGGCTTGAGACATGCGCCGTCTCACGATGTGGGGATAAACCTCCAGAAATGCGAGTCCCACGTCCTTTGTGAAGGCGAAATCGGCTTCGGAATCGCCGCTTCTGAGGTGGTCGTAGAAAATCCCGCCCGCTCCGCGCGGTTCACCCCGGTGCGGCAAAAAGAAATATTCGTCGCACCATGTCTTGAACTTCGGATAGTAGCCGGGATCGTGCTTGTCGCAGGCCTTCCGGAAGGCCGCGTGGAAATCGGCCGCGTCTTCATCATTGGGAAACATCGGCGTCAGGTCCGCGCCACCGCCGAACCATCCGCGCGTGGTGACGATATGGCGGGTGTTCATATGCACGGCCGGCACATGCGGGTTCTGCAAATGGGCGACGAGAGAGATGCCGCTGGCCCAGAAGCGCGGGTCTTCGCTCGCTCCCTCGATGGTTTTGGCGAATTCCGGGCTGAAGCGGCCATAGACGGTGGAGATATTGACCCCCACCTTCTCGAACACCCGGCCCTTCATGATGGACATCACCCCGCCGCCGGTCTCCTGGCCGTCCTCGGCCGGGCGCGTCCAGGCCTTGCGCTCGAAGCGTCCGGCAGGAAGTTCCGAAAGCTGGCCGGTATGCTCGTCTTCGATGGCTTCGAAGGCGGCGCAGATGCGATTGCGCAGCTCCTCGAACCAGGCCCTGGCCCGGACTTTGCGATCCTCGATCTCTTCCGTGCCGCTCAATGCGGAAATCCTTTCGTCTGTCTCAAGGCCTCGCCCAGCACCATGGCGCCGGCCTGCGCCACATTGATCGAGCGCAGCCCCGACCGCATGGGGATCGTCAGCCGCGCATCGGCCGCGTCATGAACCGCTTGTGGTGCCCCCGCACTCTCGCGGCCGAGAAGCAGAGTGTCCGAGGCCGCAAATTCGTAGTCCGTGTAGGAAAGCGCGCCTTTGGCCGTCAAGACAAGGAGCCGCCCGCCCCGGGCCCGGTGGGCGGCGCGGAAGGCCTCCCAGCTCGCATGGCGGGTGACTTCGGCCTTGTCGAGATAATCCATCCCCGCCCGCTTCAGCGCCCGGTCGGTCAGCAGGAAACCGGCCGGCTCGATCAGGTCGATGCCGACCCCCAGGCAGGCCCCCAGCCGCATCAGGCTGCCGGCGTTCTGGGGGATGTCGGGCTCGAAAAGGGCAAGGCGCATCGGGCTGTCCTGTGGATAACTTCTATCGGCGAGGCCGGGTGGCGGGCAATCGCTCTCAGATGCGGCGTCTGAACCCGGGAAAACAGGGTCACATCCGCGCAGTCCGGGGCCATCCCGGCGCCCAAGTCCCGATTCCACTGGGATTGGTGCAAGGCTCGGGCGGATTTGGCATTTTATGCGTCATCGTGCCGCAAGACCCTCCAAAATCGACTCTCTATTTTACCGCCAACTTCAGGGGGCGCGCCGGTATTCCGGGGGCAGGCGCGAGTCCCGTCCATTTGTCCCCCCGCCCGTGTTCTTGGAGAAGGTGAACCGTGGCAAGCACGACCGCTGCCGACACGACACGGCGCGACTTTCTTTACATCGCCACAGGTGTCACGGCTGCAGTCGGGGCGGCCGCTGCGGCCTGGCCGTTCATCGCCCAGATGAACCCGTCCTCCTCGGTTCTGGCGCTGGCCTCCACCGAGGTCGATCTGGCTTCGGTCGAGACGGGCCAGCAGATCGTGGTCATGTGGCGCTCCAAGCCGGTCTTCGTGCGCCGCCGCACGGCGAAAGAGATCGCGGAGGCCAAGGCCGTCCCGCTGGGTCAGCTTCCCGACCCGCTGGCGCGCAACGCAAATTTGCCGGACACCGCGCCGGCCACTGACGCCAATCGCGAAATCAAGCCGGACTGGCTGGTCGTGGTTGGCATCTGCACGCATTTGGGCTGCATTCCGCTCTTTAACGAAGGCGACTTCGGCGGTTATCTGTGCCCTTGCCATGGCTCGCAGTACGACACTGCAGGCCGAATCCGCCGGGGCCCGGCGCCGGAGAATTTGCCGGTCCCGCCCTATGCCTTCCTGAACGACACGAAGATCAAGATCGGCTGAGGAGCTTTAATCGAATGGCCGGCCATTCCACTTACGAACCGCAGACGGGCTTCACGCGCTGGCTCGATTCCCGCCTGCCGATCCTGCGTTTTGCCAACGACACCATGACGACGTTCCCGACGCCCAGGAACCTCAACATGTGGTGGACCTTCGGCGGCATCCTGACGCTCTGCCTCGCTGTGCAGATCGTCACCGGTGTCGTGCTGGCGATGCATTATGTGGCGAACGCCGATCTGGCGTTCGACAGCGTCGAGAACATCATGCGCAACGTCAATTACGGTTGGCTGTTGCGCTACATGCACGCCAATGGCGCGTCGATGTTCTTCCTGGCGGTGTACATCCACATGTTCCGCGGCCTCTATTACGGCTCCTACAAGGCGCCGCGCGAGGTGCTCTGGATCCTGGGTGTCATCATCTATCTGTTGATGATGGCCACGGCCTTCTTCGGCTATGTGCTGCCCTGGGGCCAGATGTCCTTCTGGGGCGCGACGGTGATCACCAACCTGTTCAGCTCGATCGACCAGATCGTCCCCCACGCGGGCACGGCGATCACGACCTGGCTGTGGGGCGGCTTCGCGGTCGGCGATCCGACGCTCAACCGCTTCTTCTCGCTGCATTACCTGCTGCCCTTCGTGATCGCGGGCGTGGTCGGTCTGCACATCTGGGCGCTGCACGTGCCAGGGAATAACAACCCCTTGGGCATTGACGTGAAGGGGCCGCAGGACACAGTCCCGTTCCACCCCTACTACACGGTCAAGGACGCGTTCTACATGTCGCTGTTCGTGATGCTGTTCGCGGTGCTGGTGTTCTTCGCCCCGAACTTCGTCGGCAATCCGGACAATTACCTGCACGCCAATCCGCTGGTGACGCCGGCCCACATCGTCCCCGAATGGTACCTGTTGCCGTTCTACGCGATGTTGCGCGCAGTGCCGCAGAAGCTCCTGGGCGTGGTGGTGCTGTTCGGCGCCATCGTGACGCTGGCGCTGATCCCGTGGCTCGACACCTCCAAGGTGCGTTCGCTGCGCTTCCGGCCGATGCTGAAGCCCTTCTTCTGGTTCCTGGTGGTCGACTGCATCATTCTCGGCTATCTGGGCTCGAAGGAGCCGCAGGCGGTCCTGCATCTCGGCAGCAGCATCGAGATCTCGTATCTGTGGATCGCGCGCGTGGCGACGCTCTACTACTACGCGTTCTTCTGGCTTGCCCTGCCGATCATCGGAATCGTCGAGACACCAAAACCCCTGCCTGACAGCATCGCCAAGGCGGTGCTCGGCCGCGACGCGCAAGCGCCGGCTGCGGCCGAGTAAGGAGATAGATTATGCGCATTGCTCTCCGCCTCGGAATCACCCTTGTCGCGGCCGGCCTGTTCGCCGGCCCGGCACTGGCCGCCGACATCGTTCCGCCGGGCACGCCCACGGGCGAGGCCCTGCCGGCCAAGGATGTCTCCTTCTCCTTCGAAGGTCCGTTCGGCACCTATGACCGTGCGGCCCTGCAGCGTGGCTTTCAGGTCTACAAGGAAGTCTGCTCGGCCTGCCACAGCATGAATCTGGTGGCATTCCACAGCCTCGCCGATCCGGGCGGTCCCGGCTTCACCGAGGCTCAGGTCAAGGCCATCGCCGCCGGATACAAGATTCCGGCCGGTCCGAACAAGGAAGGCCAGACCACCGATGAGAACGGCCAGCCGCTGATGCGCCCCGGCCTGCCGTCGGATCACTTCCCGGCGCCCTTCGCCAATGAGGAAGCGGCCCGCACCGCCAATGGCGGCGCGCTTCCGCCGGACATGTCGCTGCTGGCCAAGGCACTTGAAGGTGGCCCGGCCCGCATCTATTCGGTCGTGACCAGCTTTGGTACCACCCCGCCGCCGGGCTTCAAGCCGGCCGAGGGCAAGTTCTTCAACCCCTACTTCCCGGGCTGGAACATCGGCATGCCGCCGCCGCTGGTCGATGGCGCGGTCACCTATTCGGACGGCACCAAGGCCACCGTCGATCAGGAGGCGCATGACGTCGCCACCTTCCTGATGTGGGCTGCCGAGCCGAAGATGGAACAGCGCAAGCGTCTGGGCTTCGAGGTGCTGATCTTCCTCACGGTCCTGTCGGGCCTGCTCTACCTCAGCTATCGCCGCGTCTGGAAAGACCTGCACTGAGGCGCTGAGCCGAACGAATGAAAGGGCGGGAGCCACCGGCTCCCGCCCTTTTTCTTTGCCTGCCGAGCTATGCAACTAGTGGTAGTTCAATTTGCCATCGCGTCCTATATTGGAGGCAATCTCCAGGGAGCATGGGCCGATGTGGATCGTGGTCGAACTGTTACTCTTGGCGCTATGCGCGGCCTGTTGGGCCCCGGACACACGCATCGGCAAATTCCTGCGGACCATATTGATCGATGCCCCCGCCGACGCATTCAGCCGTGCGACGCCGCTGAAGGTGATTGTCTGGTTGATCGTTTTCGCCGTCTTGGCGGCGATTGTGGTCGGGGCGCCTGAATGGATCGCGATGTTCGGCTTTGGTGACCTTGTCGCTTATGTCGACGTCGGCGTGATCCTGCTCCTGGTCAGCGCGATCGAGCGCTCGAAACTGCCATTTACCCGCGCAGCTCGGCTTGTTCGCCATATTGGCGCGTACCGCATTGCCCGTCGGATCCGGGGCCGGAGGGCGCACCGTCTTCCGAGCTCCAGCGGATCGAAGACGCCGCCCACCGACGACGATGGCCATGCCATATGGGGCTTGGCGCTCGCTTAATCTGCGACGGTCGGCGAACGGGCCGGCATCGTGCCGTTGTCGATATTGGTGCGTTTTGCGCCGGTGCGGAGCAAAAATACTGGCGCAGCCACCCGCACATGTTAAAAGCCAGCGGCAACGCGGAAGGCCTTTTTCATGACCAGGACGGTTCTCGGCATCATCGGCGGCAGCGGTGTCTACGACATCGCCGGCCTGGAACATGCGCGCTGGGAGCGCGTGGCCAGCCCCTGGGGCGAAGCCTCCGACGAACTCCTCTTCGGCACGCTGGACGGCGTCGACATGGTGTTCCTGCCGCGCCATGGCCGCGGCCATATCCAGTCGCCGACCACGATCAATTACCGCGCCAATATCGATGCGCTGAAGCGCGCCGGCGCCACCGACATCATCTCGCTGTCGGCCTGCGGCTCCTTCCGCGAAGAACTGCCGCCGGGCACCTTCGTCATGGCGGATCAGTTCATCGACCGCACCCACAACCGCGAAAAGACCTTCTTCGGCGAAGGCTTCGTGGCGCATGTGTCGCTCGCCCATCCCGTCTGCCCAAAGCTGCAGAATGCGCTGGTCGAAAGCTGTGACGAGGAAACCATTCCCCATGTGAAGGGCGGCACCTATCTGGCCATGGAAGGCCCGCAATTCTCGACCCTGGCCGAAAGCAAGCTCTACAAGAGCTGGGGCTGCTCGGTGATCGGCATGACGGCGATGCCCGAAGCCAAGCTCGCCCGCGAGGCCGAGACTGCCCTACGCCATCGTCGCCATGGTCACCGATTTCGATTGCTGGCACCCGGACCATGATCACGTCACGGTGGAGACCGTGGTGAAGGTGCTGACCGGCAATGCCGACAAGGCCCGCGCGCTGGTCAAGCGCGTGGCGACCAAGGTGGGGCCGGAGCGCACGCCCAGCCCGCTCGGCGTCGAGACCACGCTCGACACCGCGATCATCACCCATCCCGAAAAACGCAACGCCGAACTCTTCGCCAAGCTCGATGCGGTGGCGGGACGGGTGCTGAAAGGAAACTGACGATGGATTTCAAAACCGCCATCCGCACCATCCCGGATTACCCCAAGCCCGGCATCATGTTCCGGGACATCACGACCCTGCTCGGCAATCCGCGCGCCTTCCGCGCCGCGATCGATCAGCTCGTGCAGCCCTATGCCGGCGTCAAGATCGACAAGATCGCGGGCATCGAGGCGCGCGGCTTCATCCTCGGCGGCGCGGTGGCGCATCAGCTCTCGGTCGGCTTCATCCCGGTGCGCAAGAAGGGCAAGCTGCCGCACACCGTGATCGGCGAGGAATATGATCTCGAATATGGCAAGGACCGCGTCGAGATCCATGTCGATGCCGTCGAGCCGGGCGAGCATGTCATCGTCGTCGACGATCTGATCGCCACCGGCGGCACCGCCTTCGCCGCCATCAAGCTGCTCGAACGCGCCGGCGCCAAGGTGATGGGCTGCGCCTTCGTCATCGACCTGCCGGAGCTCGGCGGCGCCGACAAGCTGCGCGCCCTCGGCAAGGAAGTCGTCAGCCTGGTGAGCTTCGAGGGGCACTGAGCGTGAAGCTTTACAGCTCGCCGACTTCGCCTTTCGCCCGCAAGGCGCGGATCATCATCCTTGAGCTGGATCTCGGCGAGCCGCGTCGAGGAAATCCAGATCGACCCGTGGAGCGACGATGCTCTGCGCAAGCGCAATCCGCTCTGCAAGATGCCGACACTGGTGCTGGATGACGGCTCGGCGCATCTTCAATTCGCCGCGTCATCTGCGAATATCTGAACGAGCTGGGTGGCGGAAAATTCTATCCGGGCCCGAGCATCTGGCGCGGCACGCAAGGGCGCTGGCGGGCGCTGGGGCTGCAGGCGCTGGGCGACGGGATACTCGATGCGGCCGTGCGCTGTGTGCGGAAAGGCGCCTGCCTGAAGCGGATCGCAATCGGGATATGCTCGCAAGGCAGAGCCAAGCGATCTTCGGCCGGCCTCGACATGCTGGAGCGGGGCTGCGCCAAATTCGCCGAGACCCCGACCATCGGCGAGATCACGATCGGCTGCACGCTCGGCTATCTCGATTTCCGCGATGTCTGCGCCGATTGGCGCGAAGGCCGGCCCGGCCTTGCCGCCTGGTACGAACGCTTCGCCCGCTATCCCTCCATGATCGCCACGGCGCCGCCGGCGTGACGCCGGCATCGCCCGCAACACAGCCCTCCCGCGCGGGGCGGGTTGGTGGTAGAGAGCACCCATGAAAATCTCCGGCACGCATTACCGCACCATCTGGCCCGTCAGCGACGAGGCGGTCGAGGTCATCGACCAGGCCCGCCTGCCGCATGAATTCGCCACGCCAGATGCTCGACAGCGCCGAGGAATGCGCCCGCGCCATCCGCACCATGGTGGTGCGCGGCGCGCCGCTGATCGGCGCCACGGCCGCCTATGGCATGGCGCTGGCCATGCAGGTGATCGCCTCCGATGCCGGGCTGGAAGACGCCCATGCCCTGCTGCTGGCCACGCGCCCCACCGCCGTGAACCTGCATTGGGCGCTGGCCCGCATGGAGGCGAAGCTCAAGCCCCTTCCCGCCGGCGAACGCGCGCAAGGCCGCATGGGCCGAAGCCGCCGCCATCTGCGACGAGGATGTGGAGGTCTGCCGATCCATCGGCGAGCATGGGCTTGCGATCCTGCAAGCGGCCGCGGCGAAGAAGACGGGCCAGACGCTCAACATCCTCACCCATTGCAATGCCGGCTGGCTGGCGACGGTCGATTGGGGCACGGCGCTGGCGCCGATCTATATGGCCCATGATGCCGGCATCGATCTTCATGTCTGGGTGGATGAAACCCGCCCGCGCAATCAGGGCGCCTCGCTCACCGCTTACGAGCTGGGCGGCCATGGCGTGCCCCACACCATCATCGCCGACAATGCCGGCGGCCATTACATGCAGCACGGCAAGGTCGATCTGTGCATCACCGGCACCGACCGCGTCACGGCCAATGGCGATGTCGCCAACAAGATCGGCACGTATCTGAAGGCGCTGGCGGCGCACGACAACGATGTGCCGTTCTATGTGGCGCTGCCGTCCTCGACCATCGACTGGTCGCTGAATTCCGGCCGCGACATCCCGATCGAGGAACGCAGTGCCGACGAACTTCTGAAGATGACGGGCCGTCTGCCGAATGGCGGCCTGGCCACGGTCGAGATCGCCGCCCCCGGCAGCCCAGGCGCCAACCCGGCTTTTGATGTCACCCCCGCGCGGCTGGTAACAGGCTTCATCACCGAACGCGGTGTGTGCAAGGCGACGGAAGAGGGCCTGCATTCGCTCTTTCCCGAGCGGAGCGAGTCGATGAAATCCCGCTGGTCCGATAGCGACGCGCAAGCCTTCGTCGCGCGCTACGCCGAACAGGGCATCAATGAAGATATTGCCCTGCGCACCTACACGACGCGGCTGCTCGGCTCCGATCCCAAGCTGGTGCTCCATGGCGGCGGCAACACCTCCGTCAAGACCACGGTCAAGGACATGCTGGGCGACGACGTGGAAGTGCTCTGCGTCAAGGGCTCGGGCTGGGATATGGGCGCCATCGAGCCGGCCGGCCTTCCCGCCGTGCGTCTCGCCCCGCTGCGCCGCCTGCGCGCCTTCGACACGCTCTCCGACGAGGACATGGTCGCCTTCCAGCGCATCAATCTGCTCGATCCGTCCTCGCCCAATCCCAGCGTCGAAACGCTGCTGCACGCCTTCCTGCCGCACAAATTCATCGACCACACCCATTCGACCGCCGTGCTGGCGCTGACCGACCAGCCGGACGGCGAAACAGCTGCTGCGCGAGCTCTATGGCAATCGCGTCGCCACTGTGCCTTATGTGATGCCGGGCTTCGCGCTGGCCAAGGCCGTGGCCGATATCTTCGACAAGAACCCCAAGGTCGAAGGTCTGCTGCTGGTGCGCCACGGCTTCTTCACCATGGGCGCAACCGCGCGCGAAGCCTATGAGCGCATGATCGAATTCGTGACGCTGGCCGAAGAGCGTCTCTCGAAGAACCGCAAGCCGCTGGCGCAGGCCGCGCTGCCAGAAAAGCTTGCCAGCGTCGCCGAGATCGCGCCGATCCTGCGCGGCGCTGTCGCCATTGCGCGCGACGAACTGGCGGGAACGGTCAAGCGCCAGATCCTCGATTTCCGCACCAGCGATGCGATCCTGAATTATGTGAACGGCGCGGAGCTCGCGCGCTATTCGCAGATCGGCGTCGTCACGCCCGATCACACCATCCGCACCAAGAACTGGCCGCTGATCGTGCCCGCGCCGGAAGCGGGCAAGCTGCACGACTGGAAGAGCGCGGTGGAACACGCCGTCGCCGCCTATGTCGCGCGCTATCACGACTATTTCGCCCGCAACAATGCGAAGTCCGCGCAGAAGAAGATCGAACTCGATCCGCTCGCCGCGCGTGGTGCTGGTGCCCGGTGTCGGTCTCTTCGGTCTCGGCGCCTCCGCGAAAGATGCCGCCATTGCCGCTGATATTGCCGAGAACACGGTCGACGTCATCACCGATGCCGAAGCCGTCGGCAGCCTTCCAGCCCATCGGCGAATTCGATCTGTTCGAGATGGAATACTGGTCGCTGGAGCAGGCCAAGCTTGGCAAGGCCGCCGAAAAGCCGCTGGCGCGTCAGGTCGCGGTGATCACCGGCGGCGGCTCTGGCATCGGGGCGGCCACGGCCAAAGCCTTCGCCAAAGAAGGCTGTGAAATCGCCATCCTCGACCGCGATCACGAGTCCGCCGTCGCCGCCGCGAAATCTGTGCACAAGAACGCGCTCGCGATTGCCTGCGATGTGACCGATCCTGCCTCGGTGCGCGACGCCTTCGCCAAGGTTGTGGAAGCCTTCGGCGGCGTTGACATCGTCGTCTCCAATGCCGGCGCCGCCTGGCAGGGGCGCATTGGCGATGTCGACGATGCCGCCTTGCGGAAAAGCTTCGAACTCAATTTCTTCGCCCATCAATCGGTGGTGCAAACGGCTGTGCATGTGATGCGCGCGCAGGGCACGGGCGGCTGCCTCTTGTTCAACACCTCCAAACAGGCGATCAATCCGGGCAAGGATTTCGGGCCCTATGGTTTGCCCAAGGCCTCGACGCTGTTCCTGATGAAGCAATATGCACTCGATCACGGCCGCGACGGGATCCGCTCGAATGCGGTGAATGCCGATCGCATCCGCTCCGGTCTGTTGACCGAGGAGATGGTGGCCGCGCGTTCGAAAGCGCGCGGTGTAAGTGAGATGGATTATATGAGCGGCAATCTTCTGGGCCGCGAAGTCACGGCCGCCGATGTCGCCGACGCCTTCGTCTATCTCGCCAAGGCGACGAAGACGACCGCCGCCACTCTCACCGTCGACGGCGGGAACATCGAGGCGAGCTTGCGCTAGGGAACCTCTGCATAAGGTGTGATTCCCACCGTTTCCGATACGTTGTAAGCTGAGGTCTGCGGCCTGAATCGGAACGAGACAATGAAGCAGATGACGCTGGCGGCAACGGGTTTCGAGCGCTACGGCAAGACGACGCGGCGCGCGGCGTTTCTGGCCGAGATGGAGCGCGTTGTGCCGTGGACGGCGCTGTGCAGCATGATCGAGCCGGTCTATCCCAAGCCGGGCAATGGCCGTCCGCCGGTTGGCGTCGAGCGGATGCTGCGCATGTACTTCCTTCAGCATTGGTTCAATCTGTCGGACCCCGGGGTGGAAGAGGCGCTTTACAATTCGCTGACGATGCGCCAATTCGTCGGCATCGACCTGGGTCGCGAGCGGGCGCCCGACGAGACGACCGTGTGCCGCTTCCGCCACCTTCTCGAACGACACGATCTGGGCAGCCGCTTGTTCGAGGCGGTCCATCGGCATCTGGAAGCCAAGGGCCTGAAGATTTCCACGGGCACCATCGTGGATGCGACGATCATCAACGCGCCGTCCTCGACCAAGAATGCCGACAAGGCGCGCGATCCCGACATGCATCAGACCAAGAAGGGCAACCAGTGGTATTTCGGCATGAAGGCTCACATCGGCGTCGATAGCCGGACCAAGCTTATCCACACAGCGGTGGCCACGGCCGCCAACGTCGCCGATTGCGAGATTCTGCCCGACCTGTTGCATGGCGAAGAACGTCGCGTCTGGGGCGATCAAGCCTACCGGGGTCAGACCGGCGTGATCAAAGCGCATGCGCCGAATGCGAAGGACTTCACCAATCGCCGCTATCGCCATCGCGGCGTGGTGGACGAGGCCGAGCGGGCGAAGAACCGCACCAAGTCGAAGGTCCGGGCCAAGGTCGAGCACGCCTTCGGCGTCATCAAGCGGGTGTTCGGCTTCACAATGGTTCGCTATCGCGGCCTGGACAAGAACGCCCACCGCCTGTTTGTGACCTGCGCGCTGGCCAATCTGTTCATGGCGCGGCGCCACCTGTTGCGCTGCCAAGGGGCGTAGTGTGTCGCAAGCCATGCCAATCAAACCCCGCAGAGACCAAATGCCCGCCGAACCGCACCGCTAGACCGAAACTTCGATGGAATGAACTGCCGTCAATGAACTTATCAACCTCGCCAGAGGCTTGTTCAGACGTT
>CAWGGT010000021.1:0-48186 GCA_963822185.1 uncultured Pseudomonadota bacterium | reverse complement strand
GGTGTTCAGTCCCAAGGTGTGGTGAAGCGGATTTAGCCTGAACCTTTTTGGCTGTTTCGTCCAGATTTCGCAGATGTACTCGTACGCGGTGAGGCCTCTCAGCGACTTGAGGCGCTTGGCGAAGTTGTAGGCCATGAGGAAGGCATGGATGTGTTCCTTGAGCTGGGCGTGCGTTCCGTAGTGATAGCGTTTGACCGTGGCTTCCTTGAGCGTTCGATTCATCCGTTCGACCTGGCCATTGGTCCAGGGGTGGTTCGGTTTCGTGAGCCGATGCTCGATGCCGTTGTCCTCGCAGGTTCTGTCGAAGATGTGCCCGCGCCATAGCGCCGTCGGCTCCATGCGGTTTTTCGGCAGATCGGCGAACTGGATGCCGTTGTCGGTGAGCACGGTGTGGATGTTGTAGGGAACGGCTTTGATAAGGGCTTTGAGGAAGTCCGATGCCGTCTGCCGCTTGGCCTTCTCGTGTAGTTCCGCATAGGCAAACTTCGATGTCCGGTCGATGGCGACGAACAGATAGAGCTTACCTTCCTCGGTCCGGACCTCAGCGATGTCGATGTGGAAGTAGCCGATCGGATAGACCTTGAACTTCTTCTTGCTCGGCTTGTCCCCTTCAGTCTGCGGCAACCGGCTGATGCCATGGCGCTGAAGGCAGCGATGCAGGGACGAGCGTGTGAGATGCGGAACCGTCGCCTGAAGAGCGTAGAGACAATCGTCGAGTGGCAGCAGCGTGTGTTTGCGGAAGGCGATGATCAGCGCCTCTTCCTCCTTCGACAACACCGTCGAACAAGGTTCCTTCGGCCCCATCGCGGCGTCGCTGGCCGATGTACGCCGACGCCATTTGGCGACTGTCTTCTGGTTGATCCCGTAGCGGGCGGCCAGTTCCCTCAGGCTCGCTTGACTATTTTGTATTGCTCGACGGACCGCCTCAGTCGTCGTGGCGCTGCCGTGTAGAACCTGTCCCATAACGAATCCCTCCGCAGATCGTGATACAATGCACCATGACTCTTCGGGACCAAACACTTAGGGCTTGTATTGTTCTTCTTTTGTTCTTATATTGAACACCATGACCACGGTGCTCGACATCTCCGCCGATCCCAGGCGGCTTCGGGGGCGCGGAGCCCTCTCCAACGCCAGCGGGCGCTATGAGCGCCACGCCCGGGTGCTGATGGACGATGGCTGGATGCCACCGCCCCCTTCGCCGGAGGACTGGCCGGAACCATCGCTCAGGACCGAGGTGCTGACCGATTCCTCGCGCACGATCATCACGAAGAACAATTCGCCGGATATCTCGTTCGACCAGTCGATCAATCCCTATAAGGGCTGCGAGCACGGCTGCATCTATTGCTTCGCCCGGCCGACCCACGCCTATCTCGGCCTGTCGCCGGGGGCCGATTTCGAAAGCCGCATCTTCGCCAAGCCCAATGCGGCCGAGCTTCTGCGGCGCGAATTGTCGAAGCCCGGCTATGTGCCCAGGACGATCGCCATCGGCACCAACACCGATCCCTATCAGCCGATCGAAAAGCGCATGCGCATCATGCGTTCGGTGCTGGAGGTGCTGGCCGAATTCCGCCATCCCGTCGGCATCGTCACCAAATCGGCGCTGGTGCTGCGCGATCTCGATATCCTGGCGCCCATGGCCGAACAGGGCCTCGCCAAGGTGGCGCTGTCGGTGACGACGCTCGATCCGAAACTGGCCCGCACCATGGAGCCGCGCGCCGCGACGCCCGCCGCGGCGGCTCGAAGCCATCACGGGATTGCGCGAAGCCGGCGTGCCCGCCGGCGTGATGTTCGCGCCCGTGATCCCGGCTCTGAACGATGAAGAGCTTGAACAGATCCTCGCCGCCGCGGCCGAAGCCGGGGCCGGAAGCGCGGGCTATGTGCTTCTGCGCCTGCCGCTGGAGATCAAAGACCTGTTCCGCGAATGGCTGGAGGACCATGCGCCGGATCGCGCCGCCCGCGTGCTGTCGCTGATCCGCAGATGCGCGGCGGCAAGGAATACGACGCCACCTGGCATCACCGCATGAAGGGCACCGGCCCTTATGCCCAGTTGATCGCCCGCCGCTTCCATCTGGCGGTGCGCCGCCTCGGCCTCAATGCGCCCGTCGCGGCCGCTCGATCCCGGCAAATTCCAGCGCCCGCCCCAGCCCGGCGAGCAATTGGCGCTGCTCTAGGAGGTTTGCGAGACGCATCAAAAATCGCAGTTCAATTCCGCAAGAAAATTTCAGACGGGTTTCGCCTGCCGTCCGGCTCTGCCAGATTGGCCGGCATGCCCGATTACAGCCACGAAGCGCGCATTCTTGCCGCCACACCCGGCCCGCTCGCCGGAATCGACGAGGTCGGCCGCGGGCCTTTGGCCGGGCCGGTGGTCGCCGCGGCCGTGATCCTCGACAAGGCGACGCATTCCCGAGGGGCTCAACGATTCCAAGAAACTGACGCCGCCAAAAAGCGCGAAGCGCTCTGTTCGACATCATCATGGATTGCGCGATCGTCGGCATCGGTCAGGCCAGCGTCGAAGAGATCGATGCGATCAACATCCGTCAGGCCACCCATCTGGCCATGGCGCGCGCCGTCTCGGCACTGGCAACACGCGCCCGCCATCGCACTCGTCGACGGCAAGGATGCGCCGGCTCTCACCTGCCCCTGCGAGACGCTGATCGGCGGCGATGGCCTGTCGGTTTCGATCGCCGCGGCTTCGATCATCGCCAAGGTCACGCGCGACCGGATGATGGCTCGAACTGCATGCGGTCCACCCCGATTACGGCTGGAACACCAATATGGGCTACGGCACCGCGACCCATCTGACCGCGCTAAATCGACTCGGGCCCACAATTCATCATCGTCGATCCTTTGCGCCCGTACACAAGATGTTGGGGTCCGCGAATCCGGCGGAGTCACATCTGTGAGTTTTTTGAGTCACACCTAAGCATCTGATTCCAAGGGGACTCTTGACGCGCGACTCCGCCGCGAATCACCCTGCGCGCCTGCAAATCCAACTGGGCGGGGCTATGGGCCGGATCATCAAACTGCAAAAGCCGCAGATCGCCGAAGCGGCGGCGCCGCGCATCGCGTTCAAGGATGCCGTGGACCGCGTTCTGGAAGGCGACAGCACGCAGATCATGCAGTCGCTGCCGGAAGGCTGCGCCGACCTCGTCTTCGCCGACCCGCCCTACAATCTGATGCTCGAAGGCGAATTGCGCCGGCCCGACAATTCCAAGGTCGATGCCGTCGACGATGGCTGGGACCAGATCGGCAGCTTCGAGGATTATGATCGCTTCACCCGCGCCTGGATGACGGCCGCGCGCCATGTGCTGAAGCCGACCGGCTCGCTGTGGGTGATCGGCTCCTATCACAACATCTATCGCGTCGGCGCGATCCTGCAGGATCTCGGCTTCTGGATCCTCAACGATGTGGTGTGGCGCAAGAGCAATCCGATGCCGAACTTCCGCGGCACGCGCTTCACCAACGCCCATGAGACGATGATCTGGGCCACGCGCGACAGGAAGCAGAAGAGCTACACCTTCAATTACGAAGCCATGAAGGCGATGAACGACGAGCTGCAGATGCGCTCGGACTGGACGATGCCGATCTGCTCGGGCGGCGAACGCATCAAGGACGAGAACGGCGCCAAGGCGCATTCGACGCAGAAGCCCGAAGGCCTTTTGCATCGCGTGATCGTGTCGTCGTCCAAGCCCGGTGACGTGATCCTCGATCCCTTCTTCGGCTCCGGCACCACGGGCGCCGTCGCCAAGCGGCTGGGGCGCCGCTTCATCGGCATCGAGCGCGATGCGCGCTATGCCAAGGTCGCGCGCGCGCGCATCTCCGGCGTCGAGCGCGCGCCATCCGATGCCATCGAAGTCACCAAATCCAAGCGCGCCGAACCGCGCATTCCCTTCGGCTGGGTGGTGGAACGCGGCCTGCTGCCGCCGGGCACTGTGCTTGTCGACCCGCGCAAGCGGTACTCGGCGAAGGTGCGTGCCGATGGCACGCTTGTCTGCTCGGATGCCACCGGCTCGATCCATCGCATCGGCGCCCATGTGCAGGGCCTTGATGCCTGCAATGGCTGGACCTTCTGGCACTTCCAGACCAAGAAGGGCGAGCTGGTTTCCATCGATACGCTGCGTCAGCGCATGCGCGCCGAACTGGCCTGAGCAAAGAGCGGTCCGCCGTCGTCCAGCCCATGGGCGACGACTTTTCGCATAATGGTGGGGAGTGCCACATCGGCCAGGCGATCGCGCGCAATCCAGGAACCCTCTGCGCGCGGTCGCCGGCCGAGAGTGGCGACATAGACCTCGATCTCCAATTCGAAATGGGTGAAGCCGTGGCGCACGATGCCGGCGCGCTTGGTCCACTCCGCTTCGAACGGCGCCTGTGCCAAAGCCTGCCGCTTTGACGGGAAGCTTTCACCCCACGGCCCCATCGGCGGTTCCAGCATGCCGCCCAGCAAGCCCTTCTCGGGACGCTTCATCAGCAACACCGCGCCCTTGCTATCGGTGACGACGAAGGCCGCGCCGCGCTTCAAGGGCCGCGCGCGCTTTTCGGCCTTGCGCGGCAATTGCTCTTCGATGCCGCGCGCATGCGCGACACATGACGCCACCCACGGACAGGCCTTGCAGTTCGGCTTCTTGGGCGAACAGAGCGAGGCGCCCAGATCCATCAGCGCCTGCGCGAAATCGCCGGCACGCTTTTCCGGCACCAGCGCCTGCGTGCAGTTCGCGCAAAAGCGGCTTGGCCTTCGGCATTGCGCTCTTCGATTGCATAGAGCCGCGCAATCACACGCTCTGCATTGGCATCGACGGCGGCTTCACGTTCGTCGAAGGCGATGGCGGCAATGGCACCGGATGTGTAGGCGCCGATGCCCGGCAGCTCGCGCAAGCCTTCGGCGGTTTCGGGAAAGCGCCCGCCCAATTCGCCGGCCACGACTTTGGCCGCCTTGTGCAGATTGCGGGCGCGCGCGTAATAGCCAAGGCCGGCCCAGGCCGCGAGCACATCGTCCTGCGGGGCCGCGGCCAGATCCTCCACGCGCGGCCAGCGGCGCAGGAAGTCACGATAGTACTTGCCGACAGCCTGCACCGTTGTCTGTTGCAGCATGATCTCGCTGAGCCAGACATGATAGGGATCGGCGCGCTTCCCGGCCGGCGCGCGCCAGGGCAGCGTGCGGCGATGGATATCGTACCAGGCCAGAAGATCCGTGGCCGAAGCGGCCGGAGGCGGCTTTGTCTTTTGCGTCCGCTTTTGCGTCCTTGGGGGCGCTGCAGGCATACTGACGACCGATCACCAAGAGATTCCCGGCGCGCACCATGGCCCAAGGCAAACGGAACAAACAGAGCCAAAGCGATGCGCCGCCGCCGCGCCGCGGCCGCAGCGCAGCGGTTGCGCAGGATAGCGGCGCGCTGTCGGCCTCGGCCTTCGCCCGCAAGGGCTTCGACGATCCCACGCTGGTGCTGCGCTGGGCCGAGATCGTAGGCCCCGAGGTCGCGCGCCTTGCCGTGCCGGTGAAGCTCTCCAGCGGGCCCGATGGCGGCACGCTGACGCTCAAGGCCGAACCCGGTGCCTCGCTGTTCCTGAGCCATGAGACGCGGACGCTGTGCGACCGCATCAACGCCTATCTGGGACGGCCGGCGGTCGCGAAGCTGCGCTTCGTTCAGGCCTCGCTCGCATTGCGCCCGCCCCCGCCCCGACCCCGCAAGCCCGGCGCGCTGCCCGCCGACGATCCGGCCCAGCGCTTCAAGGGCAATGAGGGCCTGCGCGAGGCCCTGCTGTCGCTGGCCCGCTGGCGCCGCAGCGCCGATCATTAAACCCGCGGCAATTGAACCGGCGCGCGGCCCGGCCAATAGTGGCGCCGGTTTGACGCAAAAAGGGGCTGGAGCGTGAACAGAAGACTGGTGCTCACCGGGATCATAGCGCTGGTGGCGATCGCTTTGGCGGTCACAGCCTATGTCGTCATCTCGGGCGGCGGCACCGCTGCCACCGACGCGACGGCCTCGCTCAAGCTCAAGCTGACATCCTGGGACCGCAGCCTTGGCGCGGACGATGCGCCCATCCAGGTGGTCGAATATGGCGCGCCGAGCTGCCCGGTCTGCGCCTATTGGAACAAGACCGTCTTCCCGACCTTCAAGAAAGAGTATGTGGACACCGGCAAGGTCCATTACACCTTCCGCGTCTTCGCGCTGCGGCCCGTCGATCTGGGGGTCGAGGCCATGGCCCGCTGCCTGCCCGAAAAGCGCTATTTCAGCTTCATCGACATGATGTTCCGCAACCAGTCGCAATGGGACCCCGACGGCTATCGGATCGACGATGTCCAGGCCGCGCTCTATCTGATGGGCGACAAGGCCAATATGACGGCGGTCGAGGTTGATCGCTGCACCAGGGATAAGGCCCAGCTCAGCAAGATCGCGGCGGTCGGCGAGTACGCGCAGAAGACCTTCGGCATCCATTCGACGCCCAGTTTCATGATCGACGGGGTTTTCCACCAGCGAGACTTCATGACCCTCGACGGCATGCGCAAGGTGCTCGATGCCGAGCTCAAAAAGACGGCGCACTAGCCTCGCCGTGCAAACCCGCAATTGAACCGAACCGCCGGCTCTGCCAAAAGCAACCGCGGCAAACATGCCGGGGAGAGCCTATAGTGAACAGGAAATCCGTCCTCTACGGTCTGGTCGCGGCCGCGGCCATCGTCCTCGCCGCCGCAACCTATTTCGTCCGTTCCGGCAGCCCAAGCGGCACGATCAGCGGCGGCAATGGGGCGCTGAAGGTCGAACTGACCGCCAATGACCACACGCTCGGCGATCCCAAGGCACCCGTCACTGTCGTGGAATATGCCGCGCCCACCTGCCCGCACTGCGCCCACTGGAACGAAGATGTCTTCCCCAAGTTCAAGGCGAATTACATCGACACGGGCAAGGTCCATTACGTTTTCCGCGTTTTCGCGCTGAGCCCGGCGGATGTCGCGGTCGAAGCCATGGCGCGCTGCCTGCCCAAGGACAGCTATTTCCAGTTCATCGACATGATGTTCCGCAACCAGTCCAAATGGGACCCGGACGGCTATCAGATCGCGAACATCCATGACGCATTGGTCGATATGGGCCGCATCGCCGGCATGGGCGCGGAGAAGGTGAATAGCTGCATCGGCAATCAGAGCGAACTGGACAAGATCGCCGCCATCGGCCAGCACGCCGAGAAGGCCTACGGGATCAACGGGACGCCCAGCTTCATCGTCAATGGCCAGATGGCCTCAGACAAAATGGTGACCTGGCAGGGCGCCGAGGATTATCTGAACGGCCTGCTCAAAACGGCCGACGCCAAGAAATAATCCACAGAAATCGCGGGAAATGGGTCAATCGGAGCCCTTTCCCGCCCCCGCCGGCGCAACTCTTTGGATAAGTCGGCAGGCCGGGCAGGGTCAGATTGACCGGCCGGCGTTGAATCTGGACAAATGCCTGCTCGCCCGGGACCGGAGGCCCCTCCTACAGCACGTTGGGGGTCCCAAGGGTTCCGCATACATCATCTGCCGCCCGATGCGTGATTTCGGGCGGCCCCAATAGCGGCAGGACGGCGCGTTTCCGTTGAAGTTCACGCGGCTTAGGCTTTCGGGTTTCAAGTCCTTCGTCGAACCGACCGAGCTCTTTATCGAGCCCGGCCTGACGGCGGTTGTCGGCCCCAATGGCTGCGGCAAGTCCAACCTGTTCGATGCCCTGCGCTGGGTGATGGGCGAAACCCGCCCGACCTCTGTCCGCGGCACGGAGATGGACGATGTCATCTTCGCCGGCAGCGCCGCGCGGCCCTCGCGCAACACCGCCGAAGTCATCCTCTATATCGACAACACCGATCGTACCGCCCCACCCAGCTACAACGACTACGACGCCATCGAGATTTCACGCCGCATCGAGCGCGAGGCCGGTTCGGTCTATCGCATCAATGGCCGCGATGTGCGTCAACGCGATGTGCAGATCTTCTTTGCCGATGCCTCGTCCGGCGCCGGATCGACGGCGTTTGTGCGGCAGGGCCAGATCGGCCTGCTCATCAGCCAGAAGCCGCTGGCACGCCGCGCCATTCTCGAGGAAGCGGCCGGTATTGGCGGGCTGCATCAGCGCCGTCACGAAGCCGAACTGCGTCTCAAGGCCGCCGAAACCAATATGGGCCGGCTCGACGATGTCATCCGCGAAGTCGACGGTCAGCTATCGAGCCTGAAGCGGCAGGCGCGGCAGGCCTCGCGCTACCGCAATCTGTCGGGTCTGATCATCAAGGCCGAAGCACTGGCGCTGCATCTGCGCTGGACGGCCGCCGAGGCGCAAACCAAGCAGGCTTCGGAGTCTCTCAGCTCGATTTCCACGACGGTAGAGGAATGCACCGAACGCGCCGCCACGGCCTCGACGATTCAGGTTCAGGTCGCGGAGGCCGTGCCGCCGCTACGCCAGGCAGAGGCCGAACGCTCTGCCGCGCTGCATCGGCTGGTCGTCGAGCGCGATGCGCTCGATGCCGAGGAACGGCGCGCGCGCGAAGAGGCGCAGCGCCTGCGCGGCCGCATCGCGCAAAGCGAACAGGATCTCGCCCGCGAGCAAGCGCTCGATGCCGATGCGCAGACGGCTCTGCAAACGCTGGGCGAAGAATCCGCCGGCCTCGAACAACAATCGGCCCGCGCCGACGAAGAGCTTACCGGCGCACAGACCAAGGCCGCAGAAGCATCCGAGACACTGTCCGAACGCGACCGCGCGCTCGAAAAGCTGACGGCCGAACTGGCCGAATGGAACGCGCAGAAGAGTGGCTACGAACGCTCGCGCTCCATGGCCGTGGCGCTGGTGGAAAGCACGACGGGACAGCTCGGCGGCGCGCAGGCCCGCCTCGACAAGGCGATGGAAGACGCGGCCGGTGCGCCCGATGTGCGCGCCGCCGAAGAGGCCGTCGAAGCCGCACGTGCCGAAGCCGAAACCGCGCGCGAAGCGGCCGAAACGGAACGCAGCGCCATTCCCGCTGCGCGCGCAAAAGCCGAAGAAGCCGATCGGGCCGAAGCAGAAGCACGCAAGCCGCTTGAAGAGGCCGAACGCGAGTTGCAGCGCGTCTCCGCCGAAGCCAACGCGCTGTCGGATCTCCTGCGCCCCGAAGGCCAGGATTTGTGGCCGCCGCTGGTCGATGCGGTGAAGGTCGAGCCCGGTTATGAAACCGCGCTGGCCGTGGCGCTGGGCGATGATCTGCAAGCACCGCTCGACATCTCGGCGCCGCATCACTGGCGCGATCTTGGTATCACGCATGAGCTGACGCCGCTGCCGCAGGGCACCGAATCGCTGATCCGCTACGTGCAGGCGCCCCAGGCGCTGACGCCTCGCCTGACCATGACCGGCCTGACCGAGCCGGATGCCGGCGATACGCTGCAGCCGCAATTGAAGCCGGGCCAGCGCCTGGTCTCGCAGCGTGGCGATCTGTGGCGTTGGGATGGCTATTCCGCATCGGCCGATGCGCCATCAGCGGCCGCCGTGCGCCTCGCCCAGCGCAACAAGCTGGTCGCGCTCGAAGGCACGATCGAAGCCTCCAAAGCCAAGCGCACCAGCCTGTTCGAAGCCTATTCCGCAGCCAAGGCCACAGCGGCCGAGGCGCGCGAGGCTGTGCGCGCCGCCGAAGAGACGCTGCGCCAGGCCGAAGCCGCGCAACGCCGCGCCGATCAGGCGTTGATCGCAGCCCAGGGTGACGCGGCCAAGGCGCAGCGCGCCGCGGCCGAGCGCGCCTCGCGCCTTGCCAATCTCGAAGCCGAAATCCGCCGCCTCACGGAAACCCGCGATGCGGCGCTGGAATTGCAGCGTCAGGCCGAAGAGGCTCTCGCCGGCCTCACCGACGGCACCGCGCTCAACGAAGCGGTCGCTGCCGCCCGCGGCGCTGCCGCAGAGGCTCGCAGTGCCGATTCCGAAGCGCGCGCCGCCGTCGACGGCCTGACGCGCGATGCCCGCCAGCGCGCCGCGCGCCTGATGGCCATCGCCGACGAAAAAAAGCGTTGGGACGGCCGCCGCGAAGCCGCCGCCCGGCAGATCGAGGAACACAGCGCCCGCCGCGCCCAGATGTGCGAAGAGCTGGTGACGCTCGACGCGGTGCCGGAGGCGATCGCCGAGAAGCGCAACGCCCTGCTCGACACAATCTCGGCCGCCGAGACCGCGCGCAACGAGGCTTCCGACGCGCGCCAGCAGGCCGAGGATCATTTGTCCGAAGCCGACAAGACCGTGAAGGCCTGCGACGCGGCACTGAGCGCGGCGCGCGAGGAGCGCGCCCGCCTTCAGGCCATGTTCGAAGCCGCCGAGGCGCGCATCACCGAGCTGCGCGAACGCATCCGCGAGGAACTGGACGCGACACCGGAAGAGTTGCCCGAGCGGGCCGAGATCAAGGACGGCCAGGAGCTGCCCGCGCTCGACCATGCCGAATCGCGGGTCGAGAAGCTCAAGCGCGAGCGCGAGCAGCTGGGCGGCGTGAACCTTCGGGCCGAAGAGGAAGCAGCCGAACATGAAGAGCGGCTGACGACGCTTCAGGCCGACCGCGACGATCTCGACGGTGCGATTTCCAAACTGCGCCGCGGCATCCAGAGCCTGAACAAGGAAGGCCGCGAGCGGCTCATCGAATCGTTCGACAAGGTCAACAAGAACTTCCAGGAGCTGTTCATCAAGCTGTTCGAAGGCGGCGAAGCCAAGCTGGTGTTCACCGAATCGGACGATCCGCTGCAGGCCGGCCTGGAAATCTATGCCCGCCCACCGGGCAAGAAGCTGCAATCGCTGGGACTTCTGTCGGGCGGCGAGCAAGCGTTGACGGCGATGGCGCTGATTTTCGCGGTGTTCCTGGTCAATCCGGCACCCGTCTGCGTGCTCGACGAAGTGGACGCCCCGCTCGACGACGCCAATGTCGATCGCTTCTGCAACATGCTGGACGAGATGACCCGGCTGACCGATACGCGCTTCCTGGTCATCACCCACCACGCCCTCTCCATGTCGCGGATGCACCGCCTGTTCGGCGTCACCATGGCCGAACGCGGCGTCAGCCAGCTGGTCTCGGTGAGTCTCGCCGAAGCAGAGCGGGTGGTCGCCGCCGAGTAGCCCTTCGCGCCTGCGATAGAATCTTGCCCGCGCATTTCGCCGCGGGCTTTTTCTTTCTGTGAATTCAATCACTTGTCATGAAGTTCATGTTCTTGACAGGCTGGGGGCCCGACCCTATGGTCCGCGCGCCTTCAGGGAAGCTGTGAAGGCCCGCAAACGCACGTGTTGCGCCGGAAATCGGGGGCGCCGATGAGCACCAAACCTCCCGAGCCTGACGACCTGCGAGCGCTGGAAGAGCGGCTTCAAGAGATGCGCCGGCGCGAGGCCGTCAAGAACCGGGACACGCCCCCCAGTCCGATGGGGATCGCATACCGGTTCATGTCGGAACTGGTGACGGCGCTTGTCGTGAGCGGGGCGATCGGGTGGGGCCTGGACCGGCTGTTCGGAACCCGGCCGATCCTGCTGATTGTGTTTGTGCTGCTGGGTGCAGGTGCGGGAATCCGCAACGTCATCTACGCAGCGAACAAGTTGAACAAATCGACGGCCGCGGAGGCTGAACCGCCGCCCGCCGCCGATGATGATGACGAGGAGCGCTGAAACCCGTGCAGATGAAGCCGCTGGAACAGTTCCGGGTCGAGCCGCTCATTCCGCTGCATCTGGCGGGATACGACATCTCGTTCACCAATCAGGCGCTGGTGATGTGCGTGATCGTCGCTCTGACGACGCTGTTCATGCTCCTGGCCGTGAAGAAGGGCCGCCTTGTTCCCACGCGCGGCCAGTCGATGGCCGAGCTGGGCTACGAATTCGTCGCCAACATGATCGAATCGACCGCCGGAAAGGGAGGCCTCAGATTCTTCCCCTTCGTGTTCGCGATCTTCATGTTCGTGTTGTTCTCGAACTATTTCGGCCTGATCCCCGGCGTGTTCACGGTGACGAGCCAGATCGCCGTCAATTTCGTGCTGGCCAGCCTCGTGATGGCCGTGGTCATCGTTTACGGCTTCATCTTCCACGGCATCGGCTTTCTGAAGCTGTTCGTGCCGGATGCGCCGCTGGTGCTGCAGCCGCTGCTGATCCCGATCGAGGTGATCTCCTTCTTCTTCCGCCCCATCAGCCTCTCGGTGCGTCTGTTCGCCAACATGCTGGCCGGCCACACCATGCTGAAAGTGTTCGCCGGCTTCGTGATCCTGCTGGGCGGCGCGGGCGGCATTCTGTCGGCGATCGCGGTGGCGCCGATGTTCATGATCATCGCCATCATGGCGCTCGAATTCCTGGTGGCGTTCCTGCAGGCCTATGTGTTTGCGATGCTCACCTGCATCTACCTGAACGAAGCCTTGCATCTTCACGGTCATCACTGAACCATTCTAAAGGAGCTTACGACATGGATCTTGCAGCAGCCAAAATGATCGGCGCGGGCCTCGCCTGCATCGCGATCGGCGGCGCCGGCATTGGCATCGGCGACCTGTGGGGCAAATATCTGGAAGGTTCGCTGCGCAATCCGGGCGCGGCCTCGACCCAGTTCACCAACCTTCTGCTCGGCTTCGCGCTGGTGGAAGCGACCGGCCTCTACGCGCTGGTGATTGCGCTCATCATCCTCTTCACCTGATCGAAGGCGCTGGTCCACACCCATGGCCGACACCACACAGACGACGAGCGGGACGCAAGTTCCTTCGCAACAGTCGGGCGCATTTCCGCCCTTCGACACGTCGACCTATTCGGCCCAGATCTTCTGGCTGACGGTCACGTTCGTTCTGATGCTGCTCGTCATGTGGCGCCTGGGCGTGAAGCGGATCGGCGGCAATATCGACGAGCGCAAGAGCCGGATCGGCGCGGATCTGTCGGCGGCCGAAGGCCATCGCCAGAGTGCCGAGCAGGCCTCGGCCGATTACGAGACGGCGCTTGCCGCGGCCCGCGCCCGCGCCCAGGCCCTGGCCGACGAGAACCACAAGCGTATCCACGCCGAGATCGATAGCGCAAAGGCCAAGGCCGATGCCGATGCACAGGCCGCGATGGGCGAAGCCGAGGCGCGCATTTCCGCGGTTCAGGCCGAAGCCAAGACGCATGTGGGCGAAACTGCGCGCGACGCGGCCATCGCCATTGTCGCGCGGCTGACGGGCGACACGGTGTCGGCGGACGACGCGGCCAAGGCCGTGAGCGGACAATAGGAGACGACGATGGAATTCTTCTCCGATTCGGAATTCTGGATTGCCGTCGGCTTCGTCATCGTCATCGGCATCTTCCTCTACAAGCGCCTGCCGGCATTTGCGGGCGCCGCGCTCGACACCCGCGCCGCGGCCATCGCCAAGGAGCTGGACGACGCCAAGCGCCTGCGCGAGGAAGCCGAAGCCCTGCTCGCCCAGTACAAGGCGAAGGCCAAATCGGTCGAACAGGAGGCCGAGGCCATCCTGACCGAAGCCCGGGAAAATGCCGAACGCTTTGCCGGCGAAGCGCGCACAGCGCTCACGCAGCAGATCGAACGCCGCGCGCAGCAGGCACAGGACAAGATCGCCCAGGCCGAAGCCCAGGCGATGTCCGAGATTCGCACCCTCGCCGCCGACGCGGCCGCCACAGCAGCCGAAAAGCTGATCGTGGCGCGGCTCGACGAAAAGCGCGCGGGCGAGCTGATCGCGGCAAGCCTCAAGGAGCTCCCCGGCAAGCTCAACTGAGCCGGCTCACTCTTTCTCCGATATCCACGCCCGTGCCTGCGCTGCGTCAGCATTCGTAAAGGTGCGCACCGGGTGATGGAAGAACGGCGCGAACATCCGCATCGCGTCCTGCACCCAGGCGATATCGCTGACAACGGCCATCCGCCCCCAATCGCCCCAATGGCCGATGCCGATCTTGGTGTCCTCCCACACGGCGCCGGGCGTGACCGACGAGCCGGGCACAATCTCGCAATAGAGGCGCAGATATTTGTGATCCTTCATCTGCGCAAGCGCGGCGGGGATAAGAACCTTCCGGTAGTCATCGCCCGAAATCTGGCCGCTCGCCTTGACGGCCAGCACCTCGCCTGGAAAGCCCGACATGACTTCAATCATTGCGCGTCTCCCGATCTGAAGAAGACGCGCCCCTAGACGCGTGCGCAGCCCGCGCGCTGATCTCGGTCAAAACCGGCGCGCGTGCCCAATAGGCGAGATTGCCTGTGTAAGTCCGAAGGACCGCTATTTGGCGTCCGGATCCACAACGCGGATGTGCAGTTCCTTGAGCTGTTTGCGCGAGGCTTCGCCCGGCGAACCCATCAGCAAATCTTCGGCCTGCTGGTTCATCGGGAACATCGTGATTTCGCGCAGGTTCTTTGCCCCCACCAGCAGCATCACGATGCGATCGACACCGGCCGCCATGCCGCCATGCGGCGGAGCGCCGTAATGGAAGGCGCGGAAAAGGCCGCCGAAGCGTTCCTCGACTACCTTGGCATCAAGCCCGACAATGCCGAAGGCTTTGACCATGACTTCCGGAAGATGGTTGCGGATACCACCCGAAGCAATCTCGAAGCCATTGCAGACGAGGTCATACTGCCACGCCTTGATGCTGAGCGGGTCTTCGTTCTCGAGTGCACCCAGTCCGCCGCGCGGCATGGTGAAGGGGTTGTGCCCGAAATCGACGCGCTTCTCCTCCTCGTCCCATTCGTAGAACGGGAAATCGACGATCCAGGCGAGCGCGAACCGGTCACGGTCCACGAGATTGAGTTCTTCGCCAGCACGCGTGCGGGCGTCGCCCGCGAAGGATGCAAACTTCTTGGGGTCGCCCGCCGCAAAGAAACAGGCATCGCCCGGCTTCAGTCCGAGCTGCAGGCGGATCGCCTCGGTCCGTTCCTCACCAATATTCTTGGCGATCGGGCCCGCACCGGTGACCTTGCCGTCTTCCTCGCGCCAGAAGATGTAACCCAGGCCCGGCTGACCCTCGCCTTGCGCCCAGCTATTCATGCGGTCGCAGAATGCGCGGCTGCCGCCGGTCGGCGCAGGGATCGCCCACACCGCGCTGTTCGGATCATTGGCGAGGATCTTGGCGAAAACCTTGAACCCGGATTCGCGAAAATGCTCGGACACGTCGCCCATGATGATCGGGTTTCTGAGGTCCGGCTTGTCGGTGCCGTATTTCAGGATCGCCTCGTCATACGCAATGCGCGGGAAGTCCTGCGTCACGGGCTTGCCGTTCGCAAATTCCTCGAACACGCCACGGACGACCGGCTCCATCGTCGAAAGAACGTCGTCCTGTTCCACGAAGCTCATTTCGAGGTCGAGCTGGTAGAACTCACCCGGCAGGCGGTCGGCGCGCGGATCTTCATCGCGGAAGCAAGGCGCGATCTGAAAATAGCGGTCGAAGCCCGACATCATGATGAGCTGCTTGTACTGCTGCGGCGCCTGCGGCAAGGCGTAGAACTTGCCCGCATGAATGCGGCTCGGCACCAGGAAGTCGCGCGCGCCTTCCGGCGAGGAGGCCGTCAGGATCGGCGTGGAATATTCGGTGAAACCGGCTTCTTCCATGCGACGGCGCATCGACGAAATGATCTTCGTGCGCTGCATGATGTTCTTGTGCAGACCTTCGCGGCGCAGGTCGAGGAAGCGGTATTTGAGGCGGGTGTCCTCGGGATATTCGAGATCACCAAACACCGGCAAAGGCAGTTCCGCCGCCGCCGATTCGACCGTGATCTCTTCGATGCGCAGCTCGACCTCGCCGGTCGGCAGATCCTTGTTGACCGTGTCCTCGGAGCGGGCGACCACCGGGCCGGTCACCGTGACCACCCATTCCGAACGGCAGCTGTCCGCCACGGCGAAGGCCGCCGCATCAGGCTCGACCACACACTGGGTCAGACCGTAATGGTCGCGCAGATCCAGAAACACCAGCCCGCCATGGTCGCGCCGGCGGTGCACCCAGCCGGACAGGCGGACGCGCTGTCCGACGGCGTCCTTGCGCAATTGGCCACAATGATGGGTGCGGTAGGCGTGCATGACGGATCCTTGGGCTGGCACTGGGCGGACGGGATTTCGGCAGACTGCCGGAAACCGGCCGGAAAAGCCGCTATGTGGCGGTTTCCCGGCGGCCGGTCAAGCCCGGCCCAAATGGCGAAAAGCGATGGCGTTTCCGTCACAATCAGCGCCCGAACCGCCTCATCCGAACGGGAATTGGTGCCGGCGGCGCAGTCGCGCCACAGGCCCGGGACATTTTCCGGAATCGGGCAGTTTTCCCGGACGGGACTGCCCGAATCCGCTATAGCGGGTCCATGCGGATCGTGGATTCCACCAAGGACCTCAAGGCGCTGGTCGCCGAAGTTGAGGGCTCGCCTTACGTCGCGCTGGACACCGAGTTCATGCGCGACCAGACCTATTGGCCCAAGCTCTGCCTCTTGCAGGTGGCGGCGCCGGGCGGCATCGCCGCCATCGTCGACCCCCTCGCCGAGGGGCTGGACATGACGCCCTTCTACAAGCTCCTCAAGGACGAGAAGATCGTGAAGGTGTTCCATGCCGGCCGGCAGGACATCGAGATATTCTTCCATCAGGGCGCGGTGATCCCGCACCCGCTGTTCGACACCCAGATCGCTGCCATGGTGTGCGGCTTCGGCGAAGCCGCCTCCTATGAGACTCTGGCGCGCAAGCTGGCCAAGGCCGAGGTCGACAAATCCTCCCGCTTCACCGATTGGAGCCGGCGGCCGCTGACCAAGAAGCAGCTCGATTATGCGATGGCCGACGTGACCCATCTGTGCGTCGTCTATGAGGCGCTGGAGGCGCAGCTCAAGCGCACCAAGCGGCATGGCTGGGTGGAGGAGGAGATCAAGGCGCTGCAGGACCCGGGCGCTGTACAAGCTCGATCCCGAAGATTCCTGGCGCCGGCTCAAGGCCCGCACCCACAACAAGCGCCTGCTCGCGGTGCTGCAGGCCATCGCCGCCTGGCGCGAGCGCGAGGCGCAGACGCGCGATATCCCGCGCGGCCGCGTCATCAAGGACGAAGCGCTGCTGGAGATCGCCGCCCATCCGCCGGAAACGGCGGCCGACCTCGAACGCATCCGCGCGGTGCCGAAGGGCTTTGCCGCCTCCAAGATGGGCAAGGCGCTGATGGACGCCGTGGCCGAAGGCCGCGACGCCGAACCGCCCGAGCCGGCCGCGCATACCAAGCCGCGGCGCAAGCGCGAGCCGTCGCAATCGACCGTCGATCTCTTGAAGACGCTGCTACGGCTCAAGGCCGAAGCCGCGGATGTGGCCCCGCGCCTGATCGCCAATGCCGACGACATCGAACGCCTCGCCGCCCATGAGGACGAAGGCGTGGCCGCCCTGCATGGCTGGCGCGCCAAGGTGTTCGGCCATGACGCCAAGGCGCTGCGCGACGGCAAGATCGCCATCGCGCTCGAAGATGGCGAAGCGATCGTCGTGGAACTGGAAGACTAAGAGGCTTCAGCTCTCCACAAGGGGGGCTTGGTCAGACGTCTTCGCGCGGATCGGCGCTGCCGGTGGCGAGCTCTTCCGGCTCGTTCGGATCGTAGGGATCCTCATCCTCAGCCAGTTCGTCGGTCGGGTTCGGCACGTCGAAGCCCGAGGGCGGCAGCGCTTCGAGGAAGCCGGCGGCCTTGAGTTCGTCCATGCCCGGCAGATCGCGCACGCTTTCCAGCCCGAACTGCACCAGGAAGGCATCGGTCGTGCCATAGGTCACGGGCCGGCCCGGCGTGCGCTTGCGGCCACGGATCTTGACCCAGCCGATTTCCATCAGCGCATCGACCGTTCCCTTCGACACGGCCACGCCGCGAATGTCCTCGATCTCGGCGCGGGTGACGGGCTGGTGATAGGCGATGATGGCCAGCGTCTCGATGGCCGCGCGCGACAGGCGCTTCTGTTCCGGCTGCTCCTTGCGCAACAGGAAGGCGAGATCCGGCGCGGTGCGGAATTGCCATTTTCCGCCGACACAGACGAGGGTTACGCCGCGCTTCTCATAGATCGACTGAAGCTCCTTGAGGATCGCCTTGACATCGGCGCCCTCCGGCAGCGATGTCACCAGCGCCTTCACATCCAGCGGATCGGACGACGCGAACAGCAGCGCCTCGGTCATGCGCAGATGCTCGGGATTGATGCCCTCGTCTTCGGCAGACAGCGCGGCATCGTTGGCCGCTTCGTTTTCGGCTGGGGTATCGGACTGGGCCACGGCGTGCTCGACTTCTTCCTCGGATTCGATTTCGGCCAGACGGACGATCTTGTTCATGACATTGCCTCCGCCGCGGGCGATTGCTGCGCGCGGTCTTTGACATAGATTTCTTCAAAGGGCGTGAGCTGGCGGATTTCGATCCGGCCGTCGCGCGCCAGTTCCAGGCAGGCGAGCAAGGTGCTGGCCTTGGCCGAACGCAGCTTGAGGCCGCTGTCCCAGCCGGCGGGCAGAAGGCTCGTCAGCGAATTCCAGTTGCCGATGCGGCCGAGCATACGCTCCAGCCGCTCGCGCGCCTCTTCGATCAGAAGAACCGGCGCATGCTTCGGGCTGTAGGTGCCGCCCTTCACCGTCTTCAGGCGCTGGGTCGAATAGGCCGTCAGCAGGTCGTACATCGTGTCGGTATAGGTGCGCAGCTTGACGACATTGAGCGGCTCGGGCGCACCGCGGGCGAAGACCTCGCGCCCCAGCCGGTCGCGCGCCATCAGCCGGGCGGCGGCTTCGCGCATGGCATCGAGACGCTGCAGGCGCCAGCGCAGGCGCGCGGCCATCTCGTCCGCCGTCGGCTCGCCTTCGGCATTCGGTGGCACCGGCAGAAGCAGCCGCGACTTGAGATAGGCGAGCCACGCCGCCATGACCAGATAATCGGCGGCCAGTTCCAGATTGAGCCGGCGCGCGCGCTCGACGAATTCGAGATATTGCTCGGCGAGCTTCAGCACCGAAATCTTGGCGAGATCGACCTTCTGGCTGCGGGCAAGACCCAGCAGCAGATCGAGCGGCCCCTCGAAACCGTCGACAGCGACGACCAGCGCCTCCTCGGGCGTGGCTTCGACGGGCGTGACCTCCATCCGGTCGAATTCGTCTTCGGCGGTCTCGCTCACGCGACGGCTCCCAAAAGTTCGGCCAGCCGCGCCTCGGCCCCTTCAACATCGAAGGGATCGGGCGGGCTCAGATGCGCCAGCGCGGCGTCGGCCCGCTTGGCGGCAAGGTCCATCAAGGGCCGTGGCTTCCTCGGCGACTTCGCGCATTTCCTCCATCCGGCCGTTACAGTGCAACACCAGATCGCAGCCCGCAAACAGCGCCGCCTTGCTACGCACAGAAATCGGCCCCTCGAGCGCCTGCATCGACACATCGTCGGACAAAAGCAGGCCCTCGAAGCCGATTTCGCCGCGAATCACATCGCGAATCACTTTCGGGCTGGTGGTGGCCGGACGCTGCGGATCGATGGCCTCGTAAACCACATGCGCCGTCATCGCGATGGGGCAATGGCTGAGGCTGCGGAAGGTGACGAAATCGGTTGCGCTCAATTCCTCTTCATCCGTGTCGACACGCGGCAGGGCCAGATGGGAATCGGCGCCGGCGCGGCCGTGACCGGGGATGTGCTTCATCACCGGCAGCACGCCGCCATCGATCATGCCTTCGATCACGGCGCGGCCGAGATCGATGACCACAGACGGTTCGCGGCCAAAGGCGCGATCACCGATGATATCGTGCGCGCCTTCAACTGGCACATCGAGCACCGGCACGCAATCGACATTGATGCCGAGACCGGTCAGCTCCGCCGCCATCAGCCGCGCATTGAGATAGGCCGCTTCGCGCGCCGCTTCCGCATCCTCATTGTGCAGCGCGCCGAAGCGCGCGGCCGGATGACGCGCCTTCCAATGCGGCGGCTTGAGGCGCGCGACACGGCCGCCCTCCTGATCGATCAGGACCGGGGCCGCAGGATCGTTCACCGTCTCGCGCAATTCGCCGATCAGCGCGCGCAATTGATCGGGATCGGAAATGTTCCGTGCAAAGACGATAAAGCCCCAAGGCTGCGCATCGCGGAAGAACGCGCGTTCCTCCGCCGTCAGCCTTTGCCCGGCGCAGCCATAGATCGCGCGCGTGCGCATGGGCTCTTCGCTATCCCGTCACTTCTTGGCCGGGAAGCAGCCGCCGCCATCCGCCTTCAGCTTGGCGCAGAGCGCGCCGGCCGCCGCACGGTCCGCAAAGGAGCCGATGTGCAGGCGATACCACGTACCCTTCTTGCCGAGATCAGCCTTCTGGATGTCCGGCGTCAAGCCGCCGACCAACGGATGCTTGTGCTGATAGACCGAAAAGGCCTTGGCCGCCTCCGCTTCCGATTTGTAGGAGCCGATCTGCAGCGTGTAGGCGCCGCCTTCCGTTTTGGCTGGCTTGAGCGCGGCCCGTTTGACCGGCGCCGCCTTGGCGAGCGCGGGCTTGTGCGCGGCCGGTTCCGGCTTGGCGACCGGTTCGTGCCTGGCGACATGCGTGACGGGCTTTTCCACCGGCTTGGCGGCAGGCGGAACCGCCGCGCTGTGCGCCGGCGCGCTCTCATCGTCGGGCGGGGCCGGCTGCTCATAGATCTTCAGGCCCTGATAGGGCGTCTTGCCGCCCGGATTCTCGGGCGCCGTGCGGACAGGCCCCTCGTCCGCAGCGATGGTGCGCGGCGCACTTTCGCGGCCGTTCTGCACGCCCTGGGTATAGGCAAGACAGACCACCAGCGCGAAAGCGGCCGCGATCAGAAGGGCGATGACGATCAGGAGCGGAAGCCGCGATCCTTCGTCGTCGATATCGTCCTCGCCTCCGTCGAACACGCGAATGTCGTCCGCAGACGGTTCATACACGCCGGGCTCATGTTTGGGCATGGGTCAGCTCCGCCGAATCTTATCTGGTCGAAAACCTAGCATTCCGACGTGGGCCGAATCACGGGCGCAAGGCGGTTCCCTGGGGCTAAAGCGCGATTTGGGTGTGGAAGATCCTCGTGTATTCGCGCAAAGCGTAACTGTCGGTCATGCCCGCGATATAGTCGCGCACCACCGAGACCGTGGCCGCCGTCCCGCGGCGCCCCGCAGGCCCCGGCCCAATCGGCCGGCAAGAGGCCCGGATCGCCGCTCAGGGCCTCGAACAGCGCCGTCACCACCTGCTTGGCCTGGTCCATGGAACCCGTGACGCGGGGATGGCGGTACATATGGGCAAAGAGCCAGGCTTTGAGGTTCCGGATGCCGGCCGCCATCGGCTCCGAAAAGGCCCCGATGGCGCGTGGAACGGGCCCGGATTCCGGCCGCGCTGGCGGGTCTGGCGGCGGCAAGGCGGGCCCCCGTCTCCGCCAGCAGATCCTGGACCATGGCGCTCATCAGCCGGCGCACGATCTCGCCGACCAGCCGCGCCTGCTCGATCTCGCCATAGCGGGCCAGCACCTCGGCGATGTAGGGCCCGGCCAGCGGGGCTTCGACGAGATCCGACAGACTTGAACAGGCCGGCCCGCAGGCCATCGTCGATGTCGTGGTTCACATAGGCGATGTCGTCGGCCAGGGCCGCGATCTGGGCCTCCAGCCCCGGCCAGGAGCCGAGTTCCAGATCCCAGCGGCGGTTGAAGGAGGTGATCGGGCCCGGGATCGGCTTATCCGACCCCGTAATGGGGCCATTATGCTTGACCAGCCCCTCCAGCGTTTCCCAGGTCAGATTGAGGCCGTCGAAATCGGCATAGCGATGCTCGAGCTGGGTCACGAGCTTGAGGGCATGGGCATTGTGGTCGAAGCCGCCGAAATCCTTCGTGGCCTCGCGCAGCGCATCCTCGCCGGCATGGCCGAAGGGGGTGTGGCCGAGATCGTGGGCCAGCGCCACCGCCTCGGCCAGATCCTCATCCAGCGCCAGGATAGCGGGCGATGGAGCGGGCGATCTGGGCCACTTCCAGCGAATGGGTCAGGCGGGTGCGGTAATAATCGCCCTCATGCTGCACGAAAACCTGGGTCTTGTGCTTGAGGCGGCGGAAGGCCGAGGAATGGATGATGCGGTCGCGATCGCGCTGATAGGCGGTGCGGGTGGGGCTTTCGGTTTCGGCATGGAACCGGCCGCGGCTCGTCTCCGGGCCGGGTTGCATAGCGGGCATGCGTGGCCGGAGGCTCGAAAATCGGGCCTTCCAGGCGGCCCGGCGGGGAGTTGATAGGGCTCACGGCCTTTGCTCCGGCGGCCTCAAGGACTACATAGAGGTGGTATTCCAGTCCGCCAAGGAACGCCATGTCTGTCGATACTGCCGCTCCCGTTACGGTTTCCGCCCGGGCCGCCAAGCGGATCGCGGAAATCCTGAAATCCGAGCCCCAGCCCATGATGCTGCGCGTGGCGGTGACCGGCGGCGGCTGCTCGGGCTTTCAGTACAGCTTCGCCCTCGACGACGCGCGGATGGACGACGACCTCGTCATCGAGCGCGACGGGGCCACGGTGCTGATCGATCCCATGTCGCTCGACTTCCTCAAGGGCGCCGAGATCGACTTCTCCAATGAGCTGATCGGCGCGGCCTTCAAGGTCAACAATCCGAACGCCGCCTCGTCCTGCGGCTGCGGCACGAGCTTTTCGATCTGAGCATGACGTGAAACTCGCCACCTGGAATGTGAACTCGATCAAGGCGCGGCGCGAGGCCGTGCTGGCCTGGCTGAAGGAAGCCGAGCCGGATGTCGTCTGCCTGCAGGAGCTGAAATGCACGGACGATACCTTCCCCGCCGAGCCGTTCGAAGAGCTGGGCTACAATTGCGCCGTACACGGACAGAAGACCTATAACGGCGTCGCCATCCTCTCCAAGCGGCCGATGGAGGATGTGACCCCGCGCCTGCCCGGCGACGACGGCGACGAGCATGCCCGCTATATCGAGGCGGTGATCCCCGGCGACAAGGGCGTGGTCCGCATCGGCTCGATCTATCTGCCCAACGGCAATCCGGTGGACAGCGACAAGTTTCCCTACAAGCTGGAATGGATGGCGCGGCTGAAGCGCCACGCCGAGGGCCTTCTCAAGCTTGAAGAGCCGCTGGCGCTGATGGGCGACTACAATGTCATTCCCGACGCCAGACGATGTGTGGGACCCGAAGGCCTGGGAGGGCGACGCGCTGTTCCAGCCGGAAACGCGCGCGGCCTTAAGAGCAATCGAAAATCTCGGCTTCACCGATGCCTGGCGCGCCTGCCATGCCGAGACGCATCGCTATACCTTCTGGGATTATCAGGCCGGCGCCTGGACCAAGGATCACGGCATCCGCATCGACCATATTCTTTTGTCGCCGCAGGCCACCGATCACCTCAAGGGTTGTGGCATCGACAAACATGTGCGCGGACGCGAGAAGCCCTCCGATCATGTGCCGGTGTGGTGCGAGCTGGATGTTTGAGAGGTAGCTACCCCTCAATCTTCTCCTGCGCGAAATCGCGATCGAAGATGGCTTCGAGGCTCGTCAGATTCATGCCGTGCTTGACGTAGTTGTAGGGCGTGAGGTTCACGGCCTTGATCAGCACGCGCTCGATTTCCGGGATCGGGCGGCCACTGGCGCCGGGCACCATGTCGAAATCGAGCACATTGATGCAGCCCGTATCCTGTTCGAAGGCACCCGCCGCGGCGAGGCCCGCACCCGCCGCCCAGCTCAGCACCAGCCGGTTCACGCCTTCATGGGCGACGATCAGGATCTGGCGCCAGTCGGGCGCGGTGAGCAGCGACTTGATCGCCGACACGGCACGCGCCTGACAGAGCCGCAAAAGCTTCACCGCCTTCCATCATCGTGGCGCCTTCTTCGCCCGCGCGGGCGAAGTGGAAGGACATCGTGGCGATCAACTCCTTGCGGCTGGTGATCAGCCCCTTGGGACGGCCGCCCTGAATCTCTACCAATTCGGGCTCGGTTTCGAGCGTGGGCGCTTCGGCCGATTGCGCCAGCACCAGTTCGGCCGTCTGGCGCGTGCGCGGCAGGCCGGAGCAGATGGCACGATCCAGCGCAACATGGGATAGCGCCCGGCCCGCTGCCTGCGCTTCCATGCGGCCGCGCGGCGTCAACGGCACCTGATGGGTGTTGCGGGTGCGCACAACTTCGGCTGCCAGATAATCCACATGGCCGTGGCGCATCAGATAGATGCGCCTGCGGCCCGTGGTGCCGGAAAGCGTGCTCATCATGCCCTAGATCGCTCCGGCCGAAGCGAGCGCCGCAATCTCATCTTTCGAAAATCCCCATTTGCTCAACGCCGCTTCATTGTCGGCGCCCTGCGGCGCGCCCTGGACTTCCGGCACGGTGCGGCTGAAGCGTGGCGCCGGTGCGGGCTGCACGACGCCATCCACCTCGATGAACGTCTTGCGGGCGGCATTATGGGGATGCGCCGGCGCTTCGGCCAGCGACAAAACCGGCGCATAGCAGACATCCGTGCCCTGCATCGCTGCATCCCATTCGTCGCGCGTCTTCGTTTTGATGACGGCGGCGAGCTTATCCTTGAGATCGGGCCAGGCCTTGCGATCCATCTGGGCGGCGAAGGCGTCGTCCTTGATGCCGGTTTTCTCCAAAAGCAGCGCGTAGAATTGCGGCTCGATCGACCCCAGGGCGACGAACTTGCCATCCTTCGTTTCATAGGTGTCGTAGAAATGGGCACCGCTATCGAGCAGATTGACGCCGCGCTCGTCCTGCCACATGCCCATCGCCTTCATGCCGTAGAACATCGTCATCAGCGAGGCCGCACCGTCCGTCATCGCCGTGTCGATGACCTGGCCCTTGCCCGAAGATTTCGCTTCCAGCAATCCGCACACCATGCCGAAAGCAAGATAGAGCGCACCGCCGCCGAAATCGCCGACGAGGTTGAGCGGCGGAACCGGCTTCTGCCCGCGATTGCCAATACCGTGCAGCGCGCCGGTGAGCGCGATGTAATTGATGTCGTGACCGGCGGCATTGGCGAGCGGACCCGTCTGCCCCCATCCGGTCATGCGGCCATAGGCGAGTTTGGGATTGCGCTTCAGGCACACATCCGGGCCAACGCCAAGCCGTTCCATGACACCGGGACGGAAGCCTTCAATCAGACCGTCCGCAGTATCGATCAGCTTGAGCGCGGCTTCGACGGCTTCGGGCTTCTTCATGTCGAGCGCAACTGCGGGACGGCCGCGATAGGTCACTTCCGTCTTGTGCGGCGTGCGCCCGCCCTTGCGGTCGATCCGGATGATGTCCGCGCCCATATCCGAGAGCAACATGGCGGCGAAGGGGCCGGGCCCGATCCCTGCAAACTCCACAATCCGAATGCCTGCCAGGGGACCCATGGACCACTCCATCTCAATTGCGTCGCCTTTTATTCATAGCTGGCACCTCTGGGCCCGTAAACAGAGGGCGGTCACGGCTCGCGGGAACGATGCTCGCATGACCGTGCGTAAGCTTCGAATGTTGCCGCGAAGCGCTAGAGAGATTGCGCGTCGTCCACCGTCATCAGCGATCCCGATATGGCGCGGCCGGCTTCTGAGGCCAAAAGCAGCAGCATGCCGTCGAGATCGCCTTCGGCGGCGAGACGGCGGCGCGGAAAGGATTTGATCTGCTTCTGGCCGCCTTCGGAAGCGAACCACTCCGCATTGAGTTCGGTTTCGATATAGCCCGGGCAGATCGCATTGACGTTGATGTCGTACCGCGCCCATTCGCGCGCCAGGCATTGCGTCATCATCGCGATGCCCGCCTTCGACATGCAATAGGTGGCGAGCCCCGGCAGCACTCGAAAGGCGCCGATCGAGGCGATGTTGATGATGCGCCCGCCCTTGCCGCGCGCGATCATGCGCCGCCCGGCTTCGGTCGCCAGCAGGAACGGCCCGCGCAGATTGGTGTTCATCACCGTATCGAATTCGACCGGGCCGGTCTCGACGGCCGCGGCCTGCATATTCATGCCCGCGCAGTTGACGAGAATATCGACCGGGCCAAGGGCCGCTTCGGCGCCATCCAACGCGCGCGACAAGGCGCCGGCATCGGTGACATCAAGTGGAACGGCCACGCTTCGCCGCCCCATGACCTCCAGCTTGGCCTTCAATGCGGACAGCCGTTCGACCCGGCGTCCGGCGATCGCGACAGCGGCGCCGGCTTTGGCCAGCACCGTCGCGAAACGGCGGCCCAATCCGCTGGTCGCTCCAGTTACAAAGGCCACGCGGCCCGTCAGATCGAATTCCATGTCTTCCACCCTGTGTTCCGCGAATAGCGGCGGCGGGATCGTGAGCAGCGCGGCGGACGCGGTCAAGACCGACACTTTGAACGCAGCGGGCAGATGCGATAGGCTTTGGCCATGAGCGAGCCCTTCCAGATCGACGTGGTGTCGGACACGGTGTGTCCGTGGTGTTTCATCGGCAAGCGCCGGCTCGGCCGCGCCCTGGCCATGCGGCCCGAACTCGAATTCGATGTGCGCTGGCGCCCCTTTCGCCTCGATCCCACGATCCCGCGCGAAGGCGTGGACCGCAAAGCCTATCTGGCCGCGAAATTTGGCGACGTCGAACGCGTCAAAGCCATGGGCGAGGCGATCCGCGAGGCCGGCGCCGGCGAAGGCATCGCCTTCGATTACGACAGGATCAGCAAATCCCCGAACACGCTCGACTCGCACCGGCTGGTGCGCTGGTCCGCGACGGCCGGTGTGCAGGACGACATCGTCGAGCGCCTGTTCAGCGCCTATTTCGAAGAGGGCCGCGATGTCGGCGACCAGCGTGTGCTGACCGAGATCGCGACCGAAGCGGGAATGGATGCGGAGCTTGTCGCCAAGCTGCTGGCCGAGGATGCCGATCTGCGAACTCGTCGAGCGCGAGGATGCCCTCGCCCACGAGATGGGAATTTCGGGCGTGCCGACCTTCATCTTCGCCAACAAATATGCCGCCTCCGGCGCGCATGAGCCGGAAAAGCTGGTCGACGTGATCGATACGGTGCTGCGCGAGGCCGCGGAGGCGCGTGGCGCGTTAAGCCGCGTCGGCGATGACGCGGTTACGGCCTTCGCGCTTGGCGCGATAGAGCGCCTGGTCGGCGCGGTGGAGCAGCGCATCGGCGCTGTCGCTATTGCCTTCGGAACCGGCGATGCCGATGGAGATGGTGATGTTGAGCTTGCCCGGCGCGCGGCTGATGACGAAGGGATTGGCTTCGACGCTCTGGCGCAAACGCTCGGCCACCGTGCAGGCAAATGCCACATCGGTGTCGGGCATCACCACCACGAATTCCTCGCCGCCGTAGCGACAGGCCAGATCGATGCCGCGCACATTGGCGGAAATGCGGCTGGCGAATTCGCGCAGCACCTCATCGCCGATGTCATGGCCATAGGTGTCGTTGACCGACTTGAAGTAGTCGATATCCATGATGAGGAAGGCGACCGGCTTGCCGGATTTGTGCGCGCTGGAGATGAGCGTGTCGAGATGGCGGCTCATATAGCGGCGATTGTGCAGGCCGGTGAGCTGATCGGTGATCGCCATTTCCAGGCTGAGCTGCACATTGTGGCGCAGTCGGTCGGCATAACGCTTCTTGCGCAACTGCGTGCGCACGCGGGCGACAAGTTCGTTCTTGTCCACCGGGCGCGTCAGGTAATCGTTGACGCCCATTTCCAGCGCCTGGGCGAGCTTGCGCTTGTCGCCGTCGCTGACGAGAACCAGGATCGGGACATTGCGCCCTTCCGGCAGCGAGCGAAGCTGCGAGCACAGGCGCAATCCGTCGAAGCCCCTAAGACCGAGGCTGACGATGATGAGATCGTAATCGCCGCCGCGCACGCGCACGACAGCCTCTTCGAAGGCGTCGACGGACGAAAGCTCGTTATGCGGCGTCAGCGCGGCTTCGAACCAGGCCACGGATTCGGGCCGGTCCTCGATGATCAGGATGCGGCCCTGAATGTCGGCCTGCGTCAGGCTGTCGGTGGGATCGATCAGACCCATGTTCTGGCCAGTGGCCTCGCGCATGCGAAGCTCGTCCGTCATCAGCTTGAGACGCACAAGGCTGCGCACCCGCGCGAACAGGGCGGCGTCACCCACCGGCTTGGTCAGAAAATCGTCGGCGCCGGCATCGAGACCGGCCACGCGGTCGGACGGCTGGTCGAGCGCCGTGACCATCACCACCGGCACATGCGCGAACTTGGGATTGGCCTTGATGCGGCGGCAGACCTCGAAGCCGTCCATGCCCGGCATCATGACATCGAGCAGAACGATGTCCGGCTCGTGTTCCTCCATGCGGTCGAGTGCTTCCTGCCCGCTATAGGCCGTGACGACCTCGAAATATTCCGCCGAGAGCTTGGCTTCCAGCAGCTTCACATTCGAGAGGATGTCGTCGACAACCAGAACGCGGGCGGTCATGCGGATCACCCGATGAATTTGCGCACAGTATCGAGGAAGCTGGTGACGGAAATCGGCTTGGAGATATAGGCCTCGCAGCCGCCCTGACGGATCACTTCCTCATCGCCCTTCATCGCGAAGGCCGTGACCGCGACGACCGGAATGGCCTTCAGCGTGTCGTCTTCCTTGAGCCATTTGGTGACCTCCAGCCCGGAGACCTCCGGCAGCTGGATGTCCATCAGGATCAGGTCGGGATGATGCTCGCGCGCGATGTCGAGGGCTTCCATGCCATCCTTGGTCTGCAGGATCTTGTAGCCATGCGCATCGAGAAGATCGTGGAAGAGCTTCATATTGAGCTCGTTGTCCTCCACGATCAGAACGGTTTTCGCCATAGCGTCCATCACTTGACTCTCCAAGGTCGACACGCGCCCAATCGCGAATCTCGAAATCTGCCCCTCGTCCCGGCAGCGGCCTGCAGACAGCAGGCGCTCCTTGCCGTTGGGCGGTACCGGTACGCTGGGCAGTATGTCTATGAAACCATTAACGCTCCCTTGACGATGCGACCGATCATGACACAGGCGTCGCCGAAGTTCTGGCCCTCAAGGCCTTGGCCTGGCTGGTGAATTCGGACGGCGCCCGCGGACCGCTTCCTGGCCGAGACCGGCGCGGACGCGTTAAATCTGCGCGAAAGCGCGGGAGAACCCGAATTCCTGGGTGCGGTGATGGACTTCCTGATGGGCGACGAAACCCTGGCCGCGGGCTTCTGCGCGGACGAGGCGCTGGCCCCGGAAACCTTGCATCGGGCGCGCCATGCCCTGCCCGGTGCGGCATGAGCGCCGATTTCCACACCTCCGCCCGCACTGTCCCGGTCTCGGCCGAGCGGCCGCTCCTGATCGTCGATGCCGACGAGGTGCTGCTGCGCTTCGCCGAGGGGCTGGACCGCTTTCTGCACGCCCGCGACCTCTATCTCGATCTCACCAGCTACCGGTTGCACGGCAATGTGAAGCGGCGGGACGACGACACCGCCCTGATCGATATCGAGGTCACGGCCCTGCTCGAGGAGTTCCGGGCCGATCTCGATTCACTGGAGGCCGTGGAAGACGCGGTCGAGACCCTGCACGGGCTCCAGACGCGTGTGCAGGTGGTGGTGCTATCCAACGTCACGGCGGCACAGGCGCCGGCGCGCCTTCGGAACTTCGAACGGCTGGGCTTCGATTTCCCGCTTCTGGTCAATTCCGGGCCCAAGGGGCCGGCCGTGCAGGCGCTGGCGAAACGCAGCGGGCGGCCGGTGTTCTTCATCGACGACATTCCCCATCATCTCGCCTCGGCGGCCGCGCACGATCCGGATGTTCTGCGCATTCACCTGATCGGCGATGACCGGCTTGAAACCCTTGCTGCCGCCGGCCGAACATGCCGACATCCGCGCCGACGACTGGCGCGCGGCGGGAGCGTTTATCCGGATCCAACTCGAGAAGGCGGGAGCCTGACATGCGCATCGGCGTCGACCTCGGCGGAACCAAGATCGAGATCGCGGTGCTCGACGACAGCGGCGAGATCATTGTGCGCGAGCGCGTGGACACGCCCCGGGACGATTATCGCGGCACAGTGGGCGCCATCGCGAACCTCGTGCGAATGGTCGAGGCGATGCTGGGCCGCAAGGCCAGCGTCGGCGTGGCCATCCCCGGCATGATCAGCCGTCAGACCGGGCTCGTCAAAAATGCCAATTCCACCTGGCTGATCGGCAAACCGCTGGACAAGGATCTGGAAGCAGCGCTGGAACGGCCGGTCCGTATCGCCAATGACGCCAATTGCTTTGCCCTTTCCGAGGCGGTGGATGGGACGGCGTACGGGCACAATGTGGTGTTCGGTGTGATTATGGGCACCGGCATCGGCGGTGGCGTCGTCGTAAACGGTCATCTCCTGGCCGGGGCGCACGGCATCGCCGGCGAATGGGGTCACAATCCCCTGCCCGCGCCGGCGCCGGAGGAGACGCCGGGCCCCAAATGCTTCTGCGGCAAACTGGGCTGCATCGAAGCCTGGTGCAGCGGGCCGGCACTGACGCGGCAATTCAACCAACTTTCTGGGCGGAACTGGACGCCCACCGAAATTGCCGCCGCCGCGAGCGCAGGCGACAGCCCCGCCGAGGCCGCCCTCGATGTTTATATGGACCGGCTGGCGCGGGCGCTGGCCGGCATCGTCAATGTGCTCGATCCCGATGTGATCGTGCTGGGGGGCGGCGTTTCGAATATCCGCCAGCTCTATCGCGACCTTCCGGAGCGCGTGGCCGCATACGCCTTTACGCCGGAAGGGCCGATCAACATCTTGCAGCACACACATGGCGATTCCAGTGGCGTGCGCGGCGCCGCCTGGCTATGGCCCAAGACCGGGACCGAACCGGGGCTTCCGAAGTAAGATCGGCCGATGAGCGCCTTCTGCCGCGACTGTCTGGCCGATGTGAAACCGGGAACGGGGCGCTGCCCCGCCTGCGGCAGCCGGCGCATCATTGCGCATGGCGAATTGCACGATCTTTCCATCGCCCATCTCGATTGCGACGCCTTCTATGCGGCGATCGAGAAGCGGGACGATCCCGCGCTGGTGGACAAGCCGCTGATCATCGGCGGCGGCAAGCGCGGCGTCGTCTCGACGTGCTGCTATATGGCGCGCGTCTATGGCGTGCGCTCGGCCATGCCAATGTTCCAGGCGCTGAAGCTGTGCCCCCAGGCGATCGTGATCCGCCCGCAAATGGCAAAATATGCCGAGGCCGCAAAGCTGGTGCGCGCGGCAATGCGCGACCTGACCCCGCTGGTCGAGCCGCTGTCGCTGGACGAAGCCTATCTGGATCTCACCGGCACCGAACGGCTGCACGGGCTGACCCCGGCCAAGACCATGGCAAAGCTCGTGACACGCATCCACAATGAAGTGGGCATCACGGCCTCGGTCGGGCTGAGCTACAACAAGTTCCTGGCCAAGCTCGCCTCCGATCTCGACAAGCCGCGTGGCTTCGCCGTGATCGGCAAGGCCGAGGCCGTAAGTTTCCTGCGCGACAAGCCGATCGGCTTCATCCGCGGCGTGGGGTCCGCAACGGCAGCAAAGCTGGCCAAGGACGGCTTCTCCAAGATTTCGCAGATCCAGGACAGCGACGTGTCATGGCTCGCCAAACGCTACGGCAATACCGGACTGTGGCTGCATCGCATGGCCCATGCCGACGACACGCGCGCCGTCGATCCCGATGCCGAAATGAAAAGCATATCGGGCGAGACCACCTTCGAAACCGACATCGTCGATTTCGAGACGCTGGAACACGTCCTGTGGGATCAGGCCGAGCGTGTGTCGGCGCGGGCCAAGGCTTCCGAGATCGGCGGGCGCACGGTGACGCTGAAACTCAAGACCGCCAGTTTCAAAACCCGCACGCGCAGCGTCTCGCTGGAGTCGCCGACGCAGCTCGCAGACCGCATCTTCCGCATCGCCCGCGAAGCGCTGCTGCGCGAGGCGGATGGCACGGCCTATCGTCTTCTGGGCGTCGGCATTTCCAATCTGGTGCCGGCCGATGATTGCGACATTCCCGATCTGGTCGATGACGGGTCGGGCAAGCGCGCCGCCGCCGAACGCGCCATGGACAAGCTGCGCGCGAAATTCGGACGCGAGGCCCTGGGGAAAGGACGTGGGCTCAAAGCGTCCACGCCCGCGCCCGACACAACGCGGCGGCGGTGATGACCGCTTTGCGCCAGGAGAGGCAAAACGCGCGCTGCAGGAGGGATTCCCAGACCGAGGACGGGCAAAGGATGGCAAATCGACCAAGCACCATGGCGAAATTGCGATTGACCCGTCCCCTGGGGACGACCCGCAAGGTTTGATCGTCGATAGAATGAGCTAACCATGGATTGTCATCTGAGCCCCGCGGAAGCCGCCAAACGCTTCGGCATCAGCATCAAAGCTCTACGCTTGTACGAGCAGCATGGGCTTTTGCAGCCGTTGCGCACCAGCAATGGAACCACTGGCGCGGCCTGGCGCGTATATGGCTCGGACCAGCTCGCTCGCCTGCACCGGATACTCGCCCTTAAGCGCCTCGGCTTATCCCTGCGCCAGATTGGCGAACTTCTGATTGGCGAGGACGCATTGGACCCGATCCTGGCGTTTCAGGAACAGGTTCTGATCAAGGACAGCGAGCGCACGGCTCGCGCACTCGCACTGATACGAAAGGCCCGGACCAAGTTGGCATCTGGCGCAACGCTTTCTATCGACGATCTCGCAACCCTTACCCAGGAGACCGTCATGACGACACATCCGACCGCCAAGGAATTGAACGAAGTCATTGCGCCCTTCAAACAGAAGCATCTTGCGCCAGGCGACGTCGCCAGCATCCGGGAATGGCACGCCGATCACCCGGACCTTCAGAATACTGGCAAAGACCTGGTGGAAGAGGCCAAGGCTCTGATGGCGTCTGGAGACGCGACCTCGGCGGCGGCGATGGATCTTGCAAGGCGCTTTCAGGCATTGACCAGGCAACTAACGAGCAGTCCATCAGCCGTGACAGCCCTGAAGCCACAGCTAAAGGCGATGGTGGACGATGCGCGGTCCGATCCGGACGCTTCGCAGAAAATAGAAGTTTTCGGCTTCATCGAAAAAGCCATAGCGAATTTGAAGGCACAAGAAGGCAACACCGGAGGTTAAGGATAGTAGCTTCTGCCGTGGCCATCGTGCCCCGGACACGACGCGGCGGCGGTAAGTCTACCCTCCCCTTCAGAGAAGGTGGAGCCAGCGGCGATCCTACTCCCTCGCCTTCATCTGCTGCACGATTGCGAGGGATTTGGAGACGTGCTCGTCGGGGGAGAGCTTGTCGTCATGCGAGGAGAACTCGGCGACGATCTTGCCGTCCTGTCCGATCACATAGGTGAAGCGCTCGATGAAGCCATGGCCGATCTCCTGCCCGCGCACATCCTTAGCGCCCGCAACCGGCGGCGAGACATGCAGGGCATAGGACGCCGCGATCTTTGTGCTCTCATCGGAAAGAATCGGGAATTTTCCGGCACAGAAATCCGGGTCGGCGGAAAATTTGGTGAGCCGGGCAAGGTTGTCGGCCGAGACGCCAATGATGGTGGCGCCTGCGGCGGCGAACTTGCCTGCCTCGGTGGCAAAGGTGTGGGCTTCGATGTCGCAGCCGCCGGTATAGGCGGACGGATAGAAATAGAGGATCACCGGTCCCTTCTTGAGCGCGGCAGCCAGATCGAACGTGAAGGGCGTTCCACCGAGGCTTCCGCTACCGGTGAAATCCGACGCGGTCTCGCCCAGCTTGAGCGCGGCCGAAGCCGGCCCGGCGACCATGCAGATGCAGGCCGCAGCGAAGATCGTACGAATGCCAACCATGTTCATTTTTCGGCTCCCCTTGAACGGCCGCATCCTAACATGGAACGCTGCGGTCCGGCATTATTCCTGTGAACCGATGTCGTATGCGGGCCTCAACCCAGCGGCTTGACCAACAGGATCGTCGTCAAATCGCTGTTCCATTCCGCGTCGGGGTAACGGCCGGCTTCCTCGTAGCCCCGGCCGGCGTAGAAGCTTTGGCTGCGGGTGTTGAAGGTATCAGTTTCCAATCGCGCGGAGGGAAAGCCCGCCTTGGCGATCTCTGCCTCCGCATGGGCGAGCAACCGGGTCCCGACGCCGCTCCTGGCATGGCTGGCAAGCACATGCAGGGCGTTCACGAAATCGCCATCCCAATCGATGAAGCCGACAACATCGGCTTCGCACTCCGCCACCCAGAACAGGGTTCCTCGTCTGCTCACATAGTCGGAGGGACGGTCCTCTTCGCGAAAGGCCATGGCCGCAGCCGGGCTTATGTTCGGACGCCAGGTGCTTTCGAAGGTGTCGTGCAGAATTGCCTTCAAGGCCGGAGCATCGGCCGGCTGCGCAGGGCGCAAGATGACGTTCAAACGTGAGCTCATCGGCCAAAACGTATGCCGCAGCGCCGGAATTCGCGACCGATCGGCGGAGGCGACCTCCTTGCCGCTTCGCTCCGTCCGAACCGCTTCAGCACTTCGGCGTCGAGAGCTTCTCCAGTTTCTGCAATTGCGCCTTCAACGTGAAGCGGGGATAGATCATGTCCATCGATCCGATGACGCCATTGGCATAGAGACGCGTGGAGATTTCATATTGCGGTGTCTCGCCGCGCGCATCGGGGGTGTAATAGCTCATCAACACCGGCCATGCGCGAACGCCATTGAGCATTGCGCCGAAGCGATCGGCGTCTCGCGTCGTATCTGTCTTGGAAACCTCCGCGCCGATGGTCGATGTCGAATAATAGAGATCGTCGGCGCCGCCACCCTGAAAGACGGTGCGGTTGAAACTGTGCTCACCCTGCTCCGCCGCTTCGAGCACACCGATGGTCTGCATGCTCGGAAACAGCGTGCCGCGCGGCAATTTGAAGTCGCCATCTTTCGGCACGGAGAGGCTGACGCTGCCCGCGCCATCCTCATCGCGGGTGGCGCGGCCCTTGTACTGCTCGGCCATGGTGCCATCGACCAAGTTGGCGATGTCGAAACGCATGGCGCGGCCGGTGCGGCTCTCCCAGGCCTGAATGACGAAATCGGAGCGCGAGGTCGAATCCTGCGCGTCCGTCATGTCGGAGATGAAGCGCTGCGTCGTCGCATAGCCCGTGCAGGTGGTGCGGAACTCGATCACGATGCGCCCCTGCACGGCGACGATCCCGCCCGGCAGCGCGCTCCCGAGCGAGACCTTGTAGGTCGCCCGGTTGGATTGCAGATGGATCGGCGCGGCGGCGATCAATGAGAGGCCGAGCGCAGCGGCCATCACTGCGCGCAAGGCTTGGCTCATGCAGAGTGCCCGTCATGGCCGCGCAGTGCGCCGTAAAGCTCTGGCCGCCGGTCGCGGAACAGGCCCCAGGAGGCACGCGCCGCAGCAATTTCATCCAGATCGAATCTGGCCGTGACGATGCCTTCCGCCTCGCGCCCGCATTCGGCTGCAAGCTCGCCGGTGGGCCCGGCGATGAACGAGGAGCCGTAGAAGGTCATCTCGCCGGTCTCGCCCCTTCTCGACGCCGATACGGTTGGAGGCGATCAGCGGCAGATAATTCGCGGCGGCATGGCCCTGCATCACCCGGCGCCAGTGATCGCGGCTATCGACCGGCGGGGCCGGTGGCGGTTCGGTGCCGATGGCGGTGGGATAGAGCAAAGCCTCGGCGCCCATCAGCGCCATCGCGCGCGCGCATTCGGGAAACCACTGGTCCCAGCAGATGCCCGCGCCGAGCACGCCGAAGCGCGTGTTCCAGACCTTGAAGCCGGTATCGCCGGGGGTGAAGTAATATTTCTCCTGATAGCCGGGGCCGTCAGGGATGTGGGATTTGCGATAGAGGCCCATCACCGTGCCGTCGGCATCGACCATGGCCAGCGAATTGAAATAGGCCTTGCCCGCGCGCTCGAAAAAGCTGACGGGCAGAACCACGCCAAGCTCCTTCGCCAGTTCCGCCATTTGCGCGATCAGCGTGTTGCCCTCGAAGGGCTGGGCCAGCGCGAAATGTTCGGGCAACTGGTCCTGACAGAAATAGGGCGTCTCGAACAGTTCCTGCAGCAGGATGACATTGGCGCCCTGCCCGGCGGCGGCGCGCACCATCTCTTTCGCCTTGGCGATATTGGCGGCGCGGTCCCAGGAACAGGCGAATTGCGTGGCCGCGAAGGTGACGGTCTCATCGGCCTTCCGGCTCCTGCTGGGTGATGCAATGGATGCCGCCGCCGCCTTCGACGATGTCGAGCGCATCGACCTGAAGAATGTCGCGGCCCGGGAAACAATCGGCGATCACCGCGCGGGCGGCATCGTCCTTGGGATCGTCGAAGGAGGGCATCACCACCCCGCCATTGGGCAGATAGAAATTGACATAGCTCGATTGCAGCGGCCGGCCGCGCCAATCGAGGCGCAGCTTTTCGGGCTGGACGATCTCGACGATCTCGAAACGGCGCCCTTCGGCGTCGCGCGCCTCCTCAAGGCGGTGGATCGCTTCCATCACCGGTTCGTAATCGGGATGCGATTTCGCCGCCGGCACGCCGACAATGACGCGGCCCGGCGCGGCGAAGCAGGCGATGTTGTCGACATGGCCGTCGGTCTCCTCATCCGAGAAGCCCTCGCCGAGCCAGATGATCTTGCGCGCGCCGGTGAACAGGGCCAGCCGCTCCTCCACCTGCTGGCGCGTGAAGCTGGGATTGCGGTTGGGATTGAGCAGCGCCTGTTCGGTCGTGATCAGCGTGCCTTCGCCATCGACATGAATGGCCCCGCCCTCGCACACCAGCGGCGCGCGATAGATAGGCACATGGGCCCAGGACATGACGCGGCTGGCAAAGGCGGCATCATCCGTATACGAAGAATATTTGTTGCCCCAGGCGTTGAACTGCCATTGCACGCCGGCCACCGCGCCGCCCGGACCGACGAGAAAGGTCGGGCCGATATCGCGCGCCCAGGAATCGTCGAGCGCGGCCTCGAACAGTTCCGTCTTGCCGGCGCAGGCGAGCTTGGCTTCGGCCATATCGTGAGCACCCACCGCCATGATCACCGGCTCGAAGGTGGAGATGGCGCGCGCGATGCGGCCATAGGCCTGCTTGGCGCGCAACACGCCATCCGGCCCGCCCCAGGCTTCGGGGCGGCATGGCCAGCACATCCAGGTGCGCGCATGTAGCGCCCACTCCGCAGGCATCATGTAGCCGTCGCGTGCGGGACAGGGATCATCCGCGTCGAGCCGTTTCGTCATGATCCCTCTATAGCGGCTTGACGCGCGACAAGGGAGCCCCCTCTTTCACCCTCGATTCAGCGGCCCGCCCGGACCATTTTTCTTCGGTCGCAATTCCAGACGGAAAACCGGTTCCCACTTTTCCTGGAATTGCTCTAGGTTCGGGGCCGGACCAAGGAGACTCCCATGACCGGAATAATCGACGCCCGCCTGAAAGAGCTCGGCATCACCCTGCCAGAGCCGCCAGCGCCCGTCGCCTCATATGTACCCTATGTCGTCAGCGGCAATCTCGTGTTCATCTCCGGGCAAGTGACATTGGCCGAGGGCGGGCTGAAATATGTCGGGACCGTCGGCAAGGACCTTTCGCTGGAAGACGGTCAGGCTGCCGCAAAATTGTGCGCAATCAACCTTCTGGCGCAATTGAAGGGCGCATGCGGGGGCAACCTCGATCGCGTGAAGCGCTGCGTCAAACTGGGCGTGTTCGTGAATGCGGTGCCGGGCTTCGCACAGCAGCCGGAAGTGGCCAATGGCGCCTCCGACCTGATGCTGGAGGTGTTCGGCGATGCCGGGCGGCATGCGCGCGCGGCCGTCGGCGCCGGTTCCCTGCCCCGCAATGTGGCGGTCGAAGTGGAGGCGGTGTTCGAGCTGGCGTGAGCGATAACGGGATCATTGCACGGGTCGCGGGAACCGCCGCCGAAATCGGCGCCGCGGCCTGGAACGCCTGCGCCAATCCCGAAGGCCGCCCCGATCCGCATCCCTTCACACGGCACGAATTCTTCGCCGCGCTGGAAGAAACCGGCTGCGCCTCCGCGCGCACGGGCTGGCAGCCGGTGCATCTCGTCATCGAACGGGATGGCCGCATCGACGGCATCCTGCCGCTCTATCTCAAGAATCACAGCCAGGGCGAATATGTGTTCGACTGGGGCTGGGCCGACGCCTTCGAGCGCGCGGGCGGCGACTATTATCCCAAGCTCCAGGCCGCGGTGCCCTTCACGCCGGTGACGGGCCGACGCCTGCTGATCGCCAAAGACGCGCCGCAGGAGGAAACGACCAACGCGCTGCTCGCGGCGGGGGCCGCGGCGGTGGGCGAGCTTGAAGCCTCCTCGCTCCACGTCACCTTCATGACCGAGCAGGAATGGCGCGCGGCGGGCACGCTCGGCTTCCTGCAGCGCAACGATCAGCAGTTCCATTGGCTCAACAATGGCTATGCCAGCTTCGACGAATTCCTCGGCGAACTCTCCTCCTCCAAGCGCAAGAATTTGCGCAAAGAACGCGCGCGGGTGCGCGAAGAAGGCATCGAGTTCGACTGGCTCACCGGCAGCGACCTGACCGAGGATGCCTGGGACCATTTCTTCGCCTTCTACATGGACACGGGCAGCCGCAAATGGGGCCGGCCCTATCTGACCCGCGAATTCTTCAGCCGCATCGGCGCGAGCATGGCCGACCAGATCCTGCTGATCTTCGCCAAGCGCGACGGCCGGCCGATTGCCGGCGCGCTCAATCTGTTCGGCGAGGGCGTGCTCTATGGGCGCAATTGGGGCTGCAGCGAATATGTACCCTTCCTGCATTTCGAGACCTGCTATTATCAGGCCATCGATTTCGCCATCGCCCGCGGGCTCGACAAGGTTGAGGCCGGGGCGCAGGGCGAACATAAACTCTTGCGCGGATACATGCCGGTGCCGACCTATAGCGCCCATTACATCGCCCATCCGGGGTTGCGGGAAGCCGTCGGCAATTTCCTGATCCGCGAGCGCGAGGCCGTGGCCGAACATATCGAGGTGCTGAGCGAGCACGGGCCGTTCAAGAAATCGAACTAAGCGAGAGAAAGACGCCATGGCTTACGATCCCAACAATATCTTCGCCAAGATCCTGCGCGGCGAGATTCCGAGCGTGAAGGTGTTCGAGGACGAACACATGCTCTCCTTCATGGATGTCATGCCTCAGGTCGAAGGCCATACGCTGGTGATCCCGAACGAGCCGGCCGTGGACATGCTGGACCTTTCGCCGAACGGCGCCAGTGCGCTGATCCTGGCGACCCAGCGTATTGCCCAGGCCGTGAAGAAGGCCCTGTCGCCGCCGGGCATCATGCTGATGCAGCTCAACGGCGCGGCCGCGGGACAGAGCGTGGACCATGTGCATTTCCATATCCTGCCGCGCCATGCCGGCATCGACATGAAGCTGCATGCCCGCCAGATGGTCGATCCGGCCACGCTGGAACCCATCGCCGCCAAGATCCGGGCAGCGCTCTAATCGCCGCTGCACGCCCAAAGGAGATCACGAACCATGCCTCAACCTACGCGTATCGACGCGCGCAATTCCCTTCGGCTGACGATGAGTGCCGCCGCGCTGGTCGCTCGCGCTTGGCGCGCAATCGGCCTTTGCCGGAGCGACCGCCGAAATCAAGAGCTTCACCCTTGGCGCCGACAAGGTCACGGTGCTGCACGACGACGCGGGCGCCATTCCCAACAACGGCAAGACCTTCGGCCTGAATGCGAGCCCGGCGGCGGTGACGAAAGTGCTGCGCGCAGCCGGCGCCCCCACCGATGCCATCCATCTCGATGTCGATGCGCTGCTGGTGCGCATGCCCGGCCATCTGGTGCTGTTCGACACGGGAAATGGCGCGGCGCGTGGCGGCGCGATGTTGGCCAGCCTGAAGCTGGCCGGCGTGGCGCCAGATCAGATCACCGACATCTTCATCACCCATTCCCATATGGACCACATCGGCGGCCTGATCGATGCCAAGGGCAAATCCGTGTTTCCCAAGGCGGTCATTCACATGTCGGCCAAGGAATGGGCATTCATGCAAGCGACGAAGCGCGCGGCCGCGGTCACGTCCGCCATTGCGGCGCAGGTCCGCACCTTCGAGCCTGGCAGCGCCGTTCTGCCCGGCGTCACCACGATCGCACTCTATGGGCACACGCCGGGCCACACCGGCTATGAGATCTCCTCGCAAGGAAAAACGCTCACCGATATCGGCGACATCGCCCACAGCTCCATCGTGTCGCTGGCCAAGCCGGGATGGACCATCGCCTGGGATTCGGACAAGGCGGAAGGCGTGAAGACGCGCCGCAAGGAGCTTGCCGCGCTCGCCGCCAGCCACGCGCTGATGTTCGCGCCGCATTTCCCCTTCCCCGGGGTCGGCCGGATCGAGAAGGCCGGCGACGGCTACAAATTCCAGCCCGTGCTGCCATAGAGCGGGCGGCGCCATGACATCCGCAAGGCGGAATCCTCGAACATGCCGTGCTGACTGTGCGGGCGGGCGAGGAAAATTCTTTCGAGACCGCGATGGGCACAGTTCGCCCGTTGATCGAATTCGACGGACGGATTCCAGCGGATGGAGCTACGCCGCTGCGTCGAGACGCCGGGGCGCTATCTTCTGCTGGTGTGGTGGGACAGCGTGGAGGCGCATGAACAGGGGTTCCGCGGCTCCGAGCGCTATCAGGAGTGGAAGGCGGCACTGCATCATTTCTACGATCCTTTCCCGCAAGTGCAGCATTACGGGGCGCCGACTCTAGGAGGTCGCCGCCGGCCGGTCGCAATTTCGTGGATTTAGGACAGATGGTGTTTGCAGCGTGACGCTTCAAGGGGGCGCGACGAAATTTTTTTCGCCCGGCTTGCACCGGGGCGGCCCCACCCCATTTAAGATGTTGAAATGACAGGCTGCTGGGGGCCGGAATGATGTATCTGCTTGCGATTTTCTGTTCGCCGCTGGCGCTGCTGTTCAGCGGCAAGCCCTTCCAGGCCCTGTTCAACCTGATCCTCTACATCCTCAGCATCGTCGCCTGGGTGACGATCATCCTGCATGCGCTGGGGCTGTTCCTGTGGGCCGTGGCCTTCATCCATGCGGCGCTGGCCATCCACAGCGCCCATGAGGACCGCCGGGCGCGCATGATCGCGGACGCGATGGCGCGGCGGTGAGGCCTACGGCGCGTAGCTGGAGCGGGCATTTGACGCCCCAGTGGCCGTTCTCGCAGGTGATCACATAGATCGAATCGAAACCGCCGATGACGCTGCCGTCCTTGCGGTAGCGGGTGAAGCGGGTGTCGATATGGACCTTGTCCGGCCCGGCATGGATGACCGCGCGCCGCTCCCAGGCCGAATGATCCCACTCCGACAGCGCGCCGCGGGTGAGCATCTCCGGCTTGTGGTAGTCGGCGTCGATGACGGTCAGCGTGTTCGAGGCGAGACGGACCGAGGGGAAATTGAAGGTCTTGTTCCAGGCCTCGATGTCGCGCGCATTGAACGCGGCCATGAAGTCGTCGAGGACTTTCTGGGCGGCGGCGATGGCGGCGGCGTGGTCAGCAACACTGTCGCTCAACGCTCACCTCTCGCCTTATCCAGTTGCTCTCGATAGTGAACTCGCCTCTAGCATGACGCTCTCTACGTTCTTGTTCAGCAGCCTCTATCCACTTCGTAGCAACCTCATCCACTTCATGACTTGCTTCGGGCGAATTTTCGATCACAACGAAATTCACCACGCCCAATGCCTTTGAGTACGACAAATCCCGTAAATTCTGTCTTTAGCACAGCCCCTTTATACCAAGCTTCAACGTACGGAATGATTGTGGGTACAAACGTGCGCTCGTCAGATTTTACAGCCCGAGGCAAGGCATCTCCAACTACGTCATTCGGCAATATCAACCGACTGTGATCAAGACGCTTCCGGTCAATCTTGATGCAGAATCGTCGCATCCCCCCTATCGGTCAGGAATTGCCGCCAATTCCACGCACTCCACCAGAACATCATCGATTTTCTCGGTGGTAAAATCGAACAGACAAACAGCCTCAATCTGTCGCCCATAACACGTCTCGGACTGAGTATAAGTAGTCGGGAACTGACCACAGTTCGGCTCTATAGCCCCCGAATTCATGATGGCACGGTAAGACGTCAACGACGTCCGATGCCATAGAGCGGCATCACTGAGCAGCGCTGGTAGGACTTCGGCGAGCTCAGCCCGCGCAACCTCTATCTCGGGCGCCCGTGCGGCTGCCTCGTCCATTTAGCAATACCATCGATTAAACACTCTCCTCCGCCTTGGGCGGCGGGAGTTGCTTCGGCGGGCCGGGTTTGCGGGGCTTCGCGTCCGCGTTGGTGACGAACTCGAAGGCGAGCTTGTCGGCTTCGCGATCCAGAAGCACGCGCACCGTGCCGCCGCACTTGAGCTTGCCGAACAGGATCTCGTCGGCCAGCGGCTTCTTGATGTTGTCCTGGATCACGCGCGCGAGCGGACGGGCGCCGAAGGCGTCGTCATAGCCCTTCTCGCCCAGCCAGCGCGTGGCTTCCGGCGTGAGTTCGAAGGTGACGTCGCGGTCGGTGAGCTGGGCTTCGAGTTCGAGCACGAATTTCTCGACCACGCGATCGATGGTGCGCGCGGCTGAGCGGCGCGAACGAAATCGTCGCATCCAGACGGTTGCGGAATTCCGGCGTGAACAGCTTCTTGATCGCTTCCTCGTCCTCGCCCTCGCGCTTGCCGCGGCCGAAGCCGATGGCATCCTTTGCCGCGTCGGAGGCGCCGGCATTGGTCGTCATGATCAGAACGACATTGCGGAAGTCGATCTTCTTGCCGTTGTGATCCGTCAGCTTGCCGTGATCCATCACCTGCAGAAGGATGTTGAAGAGGTCGCCATGCGCCTTTTCGATTTCGTCGAGCAGCAGCACGCAATGCGGATGCTGATCGACGCCATCGGTGAGCAAGCCGCCCTGATCGAAACCGACATAGCCCGGCGGCGCGCCGATCAGGCGGCTGACGGTGTGGCGCTCCATATATTCGCTCATGTCGAAGCGCAGCAGTTCGACGCCCATGATGGAGGCGAGCTGCTTGGCCACTTCGGTCTTGCCGACGCCGGTGGGGCCGGAGAAGAGATAGGAGCCGATGGGCTTTTCCGGCTGACGCAGACCGGCACGCGCCAGCTTGATCGCAGACGACAGCTGATGGATCGCCTCGTCCTGGCCATAGACCACGCGGCTGAGATCGGCCTCGAGATTGCGCAGCAGTTCGGTGTCGGACTTCGACACGGATTTGGGCGGGATGCGCGCGATCTTGGCGACGACATCCTCGACCTCCTTCACGCCGATGGTTCTTGCGGCGCCGGGATTCCGGCAGCAGCATCTGCGCGGCGCCGACTTCGTCGATGACGTCGATGGCCTTGTCCGGCAGCTTGCGGTCATTGATGTATTTCGCCGCCAGCTCGACCGCCGTCTTGATGGCGTCATTGGTGTAGCGGATCTTGTGATAGTCCTCGAAGTAAGGCTTGAGGCCTTTGAGGATCTTGATCGTGTCGGGGATCGTCGGCTCGGCGACATCGATCTTCTGGAAGCGGCGGACGAGCGCGCGATCCTTCTCGAAATACTGGCGGTATTCCTTGTAGGTGGTCGAGCCCATGCAGCGCAGCGAGCCGGCCTGCAATGCCGGCTTGAGCAGGTTCGAGGCATCCATCGCGCCGCCGCTTGTGGCGCCGGCGCCGATCACGGTGTGGATCTCGTCGATGAACAGCACCGCGCCGTCGATGGCTTCGAGTTCCTTGACCACCGATTTCAGACGCTCTTCGAAATCGCCGCGATAGCGCGTGCCGGCGATCAGCGCGCCCATGTCGAGCGCATAGATCGTGGCAGTCCTTCAGCACCTCGGGCACTTCGCCCTTGACGATCTTGCGGGCAAGACCTTCGGCAATCGCCGTCTTGCCGACGCCGGGATCGCCGACGAAGAGCGGATTGTTCTTCGAGCGGCGGCACAGGATCTGGATCGTGCGCTCGACTTCGCGCTCGCGGCCGATCAGCGGATCGATGCGGCCGGAGCGCGCCTTCTCGTTGAGGTTGACGCAATAGGCTTCCAGCGCCTCGGTGCCCTGCTTGACGTCCTTGTCGCCCTCTTCGTCCTCTTCGGAGCCGCGCACCGGCTTCTGCTGCGTCATGCCCGGACGCTTGGCGATGCCGTGGCTGATATAGGAAACCGCATCCAGCCGCGTCATGTTCTGCTCCTGCAGGAAATAGACGGCGTGGCTTTCGCGTTCGGAGAACAGGGCGACCAGCACATTGGCGCCCGTGACCTCGTCGCGGCCGGAATTCTGCACATGGAGAACGGCGCGCTGGATCACGCGCTGGAAACCGGTGGTCGGCTTGGCGTCCTCGCCATCCTCGATCACCAGCGTCAGGAGTTCCTCATCGACATAATGCTGCAGCGCCAGTCGCAGCGCCTCCGAATCGACATTGCAGGCCTTCATCACCTGGGCGGCATCGGGATCGTCCATCAGCGCCAGCAGCAGATGCTCCAGGGTCGCATATTCGTGATGCCGGTCGCTCGCGAGCTTGATGGCGCGGTGTAACGCTTGTTCCAGGCTGCGAGACAATGAGGGCAAGGGCCTACTCCTTCTCCATGGTGCATTGTAGAGGATGTTGATGCCGGCGGGCGAATTCAATGACCTGCGCCACTTTTGTTTCCGCCACCTCATAGGTGAAGACGCCGCATATACCCACACCGTGGCGGTGGACATGCAGCATGACCTCGACCGCCTCCTCGCGCGTCTTGTTGAAGAAGCGCTCGAGAATCAGCACGACGAACTCCATCGGCGTGTAATCGTCGTTCAGAAGCAGCACCTTGTACAGGCTGGGCTTCTTGGTCTTGGGGCGCGTCTTGGTGACGATGCCGGTGCCGGCATCGCCCTCGCCGTCATCCGTCCTGCCCTTGTCGTGTTTCTTGTCCGTCATTGCCGCTCGGCTACTTTCACGCCGCGCCATCTCGGCGCAAATCTTTGCTCCTTTCCAGCTTAGCGGAAAGGGGGGAGGCAAAGGCAACAGTGCAATGTGAGCGTGCGGATTGGGCGCGGGGCGCACGCAGCCCTGCCGGACCGCCCCACGGCCACAAAGCAGAAAGGCCCGGACGACCGAAGCCGCCCGAGCCCTGCGAGGGAGCATTCAAAACTCCAGAGAGGGAGTTCCGTGCCGATTCAGGCCGCTCTTGGCGCTTTGCACCACTTCCATCCAGGCCTGCATGCGGCCCTGGAGCGGCTCGATCGCCTCCTTGCTGGTGGAGGCGAAGATCTCGCCCAGCTTGGTCATCTCGCCGACATAGGCATCGAAGGCCGATTTGGCGAAATCGCTTTGCATCTCGAACGCCTCATGGACCGACTTGGACGCCATCAGCGCCTTGGCTTGCGGCCATCTGGTCTTCGATCGCCTGCTTGGAAAAGCTGTAAATCTCGTTGTGGAGGGTCTCGACGCCCTTGCCCGCGACATTGGCGGACTTGATATAGGCTTCCATGGTGTCCTTGCTGTAGCTGAAGAACTGGTCGTAGCCCTTGGCAGCCTTTTTGAAGCCGTTTTTCAGGGCTTCGGTGCCGGTCTTCATCGCCGCTTCGACGGCTTCCGGGCCGCCCAGCTTGCTAGCGGCCTTCGCCTTGGTCGTCGTCGCCATGTCAATCGATCCTTTTCGGTTCCGCTCTCGCTTTCCTGGCGCACTGCCCACTCCGGCCAGCATCCGGACGGGGAAATGACCTGCGTCCGGTCTGTTGCAGTGCAACATGATTTATATGCGCCGCACCCGGCCCGAAGTCAAGAGATTTTACGCTGCACCGCACAATTAATGGCCCGTGCCGAACGGAGCAGAGGGCCGGCGGAACAATGCCGCGATTTCGCCTAAAATCTTAACGAGGCGTAAACACCCGTAATTTAAGGTATTTTTTGCACCGGCCCTTGCGAATGCCGCCGCATTTTGGTCTCATTGTGAAACGGACTTCGGGCAGTTGCCATCGGTAGAGGTCGAGTATGTTTGTACGGCCGCGCGCCTTGTTCGGCGCGATTGCGAAGAGGAGTTTCTCGGTCCTGCTCCCGGCTGCGCTGGGCCTGATTCTGGCCCTCGCCCCGCAGGCCGCGCAAGCACGCCACATCACCGCCACGTCAGCCTGACCTATCCCAACAAGGACGCCGCCCTGATTCTCGATGGCGAGACGGGCAAGGTGCTCTATGCGCGCAACGCCCATGCTGCAGCGCTATCCGGCCTCGCTGACCAAGCTGATGACGCTCTACCTGCTCTTCGACGCACTGAAGAAGGGCAAGGTGACACTGCAAACGCCGATGCCGGTCTCCGCCCATGCCGCCCGACAGTCGCCGGTGAAGCTCTATCTCATGCCCGGCGGCGACACGATCACGGTCCAGCAGGCCATCAAGGCCATCGTCGTGCGCTCGGCCAATGACGTGGCCGTGGTGATCGCCGAGAAGCTCGGCGGCAGCGAAAAGCATTTCGCCCAGATGATGACGGCGGAAGCCCGCAAGCTGGGCATGACGCCACACCCATTACGCCAATGCCTCGGGCCTGCCCAACCGCCAGCAGATCACGACGGCCTAGGATCTGGCATTCTGGCGCGGCACATCGCCTACGACTTTCCGCAATATTACCACTATTTCGCGACGCCCAGCTTCACCTGGAAGGGCCACACCTGGGACACGCATGACAATCTGATCGGCCATTACGAGGGCGCCGACGGCATGAAGACCGGCTACACGGTGATGTCCGGCTTCAATCTCGTCTCCAGCTCGTGCGCGGCAGCGCACATGTCATCGGCATCGTCATGGGCGGACGCACCGCCCACATGCGCGACCGGGAGATGATCCGGCTGCTCAACCAGACCTATGCCCGCATCGACACGCAGCCGACCCTGGTGGCCCGCAACGAAGTGCCCTGGCAGGCCATCGCCAACGGCCGGCGCCCAGACCGTCATCGCCGGCTTCGACATCGGTGCTGCCTGGTGCCCAAGCCGAAGCCCGCAGCGTGGCCATCGCCTCGATCGCGCCGGATCTGCGCCCGGCCGATGCCGTCGATCCCAACGACGAGGATGCTGCCGAGACGCGCGCCGATCCAGCCGACATTCCTCCGGCGACGATGCCATCGCCGACCTGATCGCGCCCAAGCCGCGCCGCGCCGCGCTGACGCTGGCCTCCTATCGAACCGGCTGACCATCCGTGCCGCAGCCGACCGCGCGCAACACGGCGCTGCGCGGCAGCGGCACGCGGCGGCGTCGCCCGTCGCCGATGACGCGCTGGGCCTGCATGACTGGACCATCCAGATCGGCGCCTATGCCAATCCGCAAGGTCGCGCGCGCGCAGCTTGCCGCCTATGCCGAGAAGTCGATGGACATTCTGGGCCAGGCCGAACGCATCGTCGTGCCGTTCCAGAGCGTCGACGGGCACACGCTCTACCGCGCCCGCTTCGGCCCCTTTGTCGAGCGCGAGGCGCGCAAGGTCTGCGAGCGGCTGACCGAACGCGGCCAGACCTGCTTCGCGGCGACGGCGACGCGGTAGGCGCGCTCACGCCAGCAACACATCCTTGGCTTCGTTGATCTTGGCGGCGAGATAATCCGAGCCGCCGCGGTCGGGATGGTTCTGCATCATCAGCTTGCGATGGGCGGCGCGGATGTCATCGGCGCTCGCGCCGGGCCCAAGGCCCAGCACCGCATAGGCTTCGTCGCGTGACATGCCGCCATCGGGGCGCGCCCGCGAGCGGCCGCTGCGGCTGCCACGCCCTGCTTGCCGCCCGCGCCTGCTCCTGCGCGCGCCCTGCCCTGTCCGCGCCAGCCCGGACCGAAGCGGCGGTCGAGATAGGTTTCGAGCAGACGCGCCGTCTCGGCATCGCCGGGCGCGGCCTCGCTGTAGAAGGCCCGCAGCGCGCTTTCGGACATGCGTTCCAGCAAGCGGCCCTTGTAGCGGCCCTGAAGCACCGTGCCGCGCATGGCGCCCGTCTCGTGATCGAGTTCCAGCTCGAGCCAATCGGTGCGCACGGCGGTCGCCTGGCCGGCACCCGGCCTGGCACCGCCCGCCCGCCGCCGTTCCGCCACCTCCGCTGCCGGCCGAAATAGGGCCAGCCGCCGGGCCAGATATGGCCGCCCGTATAGAGCCCCCAGGCCATGCTGCCCAGGAGCATGGCAACGCCCACACGGTCGACCGTGAGCAGCGCCAGCGCCGCAAGCCCCAGCAGGATCGCGCCAGTGGTGCGCAAGGCCTTGGCCAGCCTTCGGATTGGCACCGGCGAACATCTGGCCGAGAAACAGAAGTGCGATCAGCACCAGGACGCCAAGGACCAAGGCTCCCATCATGTCGCCCCGCATATGGCGCGCCAGCCGCAGCACGTCGCCGCCCACCTTGTCGCCATAATCGCGCAAGGCGACTTCGCCGCCCGTGGCATAGACCGCGGCCGCCATCAACAGATCGCGCAACTGCTGCGCCGCACCCGCATCGAAACGCGCATAAACGCCCTTGGTCAGGCGCGCGACCTCCTTGAACATATTGGCGG
>CAWGGT010000020.1:0-486542 GCA_963822185.1 uncultured Pseudomonadota bacterium | reverse complement strand
CGCTTGGTGGCTCATAGCTCAGCCGCTCCCGTTCGAATTCGAAAAGCTTCTTGCACTGCATCAGCGCCCGATAATAAGCACCGCCCATTACATCGCGGCTGATATCGACGCAGATCGATAGGACTTCGCGCGTGTGAACCGCGCTCATGAATTCCGTCATCCGCAAGGCAAAATCGTTGTAGTAGCGTTCGGTATCCTCGCCATCGAGATACATCATCATGATGGGAAAATAGATCCGCCGCGCCGGGGTCTCTGCGTCCTCGGGCTGCATGATATCCTTTTCCCGAAGAACACAGGCTTTGTTCTGCAGGATGAGGCTTGTGCGCTTGTCGCCATTGGTCAGGACCGCGCCATTAAGCACAAACTTCTCGCCTGGCTTCAAAGAGAGCTTCAACGGCATCCAGGGATTCCTTTGATGTCCATGGCTTGGCAGGAAAAGCAGACTTGCCCCGCCGTTCTCATTGGCCCAAAGGCTAGCGCGCTTTCGTTAACAAACTCCTTGCATCAAATGAGTTAGCATTCACCCAAGATTAAGTACGTTCGGTTTTTCATGCCCTCGGTTACATGAGGAGCATGCCGCATGGCACACGCAGCAGGATTGCCGGGACTGGAGACGCTGGCCGGGATCGGAGCCCAGGCCCAGACCATCGCCAAGGTCGAGGCCACTGAAGATGCGCTGGACATGGCGGCCACGCGGCGCAAATCCAACGGCCTTCTCAGGCGCGCGATCAAGGCCTGGCGCCGCGGCGATATCGCCCGCACCGGTCAGCTCGCTCTCAGGGCAACAGAAGAAGACGAGACCAATGCCCATGCGTTCCACGTTCTGGCGATGGCACTGGAGAAAATGGGGCATCTGCACAAGGCCCTGGTGACCTATGAGCACGCTTTCGCGCTCGATCCCGACGACCCGGAACTGCTGATCAATCTCGGCCTGACGGCCTGGAACCTGAAGATGAAAGACGGGGCGGTACAGATGTTCCGCACCTATATCGACCGCTGCCCGGATTCACCGCTCGGCTACAACAATCTCGGTAGCGTTCTGGCCGATATGGGCGATCCGGACAGCGCCATTGAGACCTTGCGCGGCGCTCTGTTCCAGATGCCCAAGGAAGCGGTGCTGTGGAATTCGCTGGCCACGGTGCTGGCCGAAGACGGCCGCGCCGAGGAAAGCCTGGTCTTCTATCACGAAGCGATCTCGCTTGATCCGGAATTCTCGCGCCCCTGGCACAATCTGGGCTTTGCCTATTCGCATCTGGGCCGGTTGGACGAAGCCCTGGAAGTTTATGAGTCGGCGTTGTCGCGTGCCTTCGACGCCAGCGACATCCGTGAGGGCCGCCACTCGCGCAGCATCTGCCTGATCGGCATGGGCCAGCTCGAAGAAGGTTGGCGCGAATATGAAATCCGCAATGCGCCGGATTTCCGCGGCTATGTCCACCACATGATCGAGGCGCCGATCTGGCGCGGCGAGGACATTGCCGGCAAACGCATCCTGATCGTCGGCGAGCAGGGATTGGGCGACGAAATCATGTTCGCCAATATCCTGCCCGACGTGATCGAAGCGCTGGGGCCGGAAGGCAAGCTGCAGCTCGCCGTGGACGAGCGCCTGATTCCGCTGTTCCAGCGCAGCTACCCGGAAGCGCAAATCGGCACCTATGACGACCGCACCCTGATCGATCCCGACGGCAATAAGGAGCTGCGCTTTATCGAATGGGCTAGCAAGGACGGCGCGCCGGACTTCTACGCGCCGATCGGCACGCCGCTTCAGTTCTTCCGCAACCGCATCGAAGATTTCCCGCGCAAGGCGTTCCTCAAAGCCGATCCGACGCGCACCTCCGAATTGCGCGCGCGCCTGGATGCCAGGGCCAGCGGCCCCTTTGTCGGTATCTGCTGGCGCTCGATGATGCAGGACGCCAAGCGGCGCAAATATTTCAGCGCCCTCGATGCCTGGGGCCCGATCCTCAAGACGCCGGGCGTGACCTTCGTCAATGTCCAGTATGGCGACTGTGCCGAGGAGCTGGCCCGCGCCAGCGAATACCACGGCGTTGAAATTCTCCAGATCGAAGATCTCGATCTCAAGAACGACCTTGACGGCGCCGCAGCCCTCTCGGCCGCGCTCGATCTCGTCATCTCGGCGCCCACCTCGGCCGCGGCCACCTCAGCCAGCATCGGCACCGAGACATGGCTCCTGACAGCCGGGCGCACATGGCCGCAGCTCGGCACCGATCACTATCCCTGGTATCGCGCGGCCCCCGTCTTCAGCCCGGAGAATTTCGGCGACTGGACAGCGTTGATGCCCAAAGTCGGTGAAGCCCTGGCAGCGTTCGCGAAGAAAGCGCGCGCCGCCTAATCGACGGCGCCGCCCTTGAAGGGCGCGCCGGATTCGAAATTGTCGCCATCGGGGCCCGGATCGTCGGGCGCCCGTGGCAGCGTCACGAAGCCGGTTCCCGCGCCTTCACCTTTGGCCATCGGCGCTTTGGCGGGCACGGGTTTGGCGGGAGCAGCTTCGTCGGAAGGCTGCGCTTCGACGTCGAGCGTTTCGCCCTCGAATTCCGTCTCGTCCTCGAACGGCTCGGCGGCATAGGTTTCAAGGCGCGCCGTTGCCGGGGCAGTCCAGCCCAACGTGTCGAACGCGCCGCAATGATCGCAGACGGCCTGCCATTTGAGGCTGGTCCAGCCGCAGGACGTGCAGCGCCATTCGGCATCGCGCGGCGCGCGCACGGCGCGCTCCAGCCAGCCATGGGCGGCGGAGGCATCGTGGCGCTGGCCCTGTTCGATCTCGGCCATCAGTGTGCAGACACGCGCGCTGGCGAAGCCGCGCGCGAGCGGCGCCAGCACGCGGCGCGCGTCCGACCACTTGCCGAGATTCACATCCTGCTCGGCTTCGAGCATGCGGCTTTCGAAATGATCGCGCTTGAGATGCGCCAATCCGATCATGCGTTCGGCGCGTTCCTCCGGCGTCTCGTCCGGCTTGATGGCGGCATAGGCGGCGGCGAGATCGGGATGCGGCGCCTGCGCCCAGGCCGCTTCGACAATATCCTGCGCCCGCCACGCCCGGCCTTCGGCCGCCAGCTTGCGCGCGGCCAGCGCCGCGGCCGGCGCCAACGCCGGCGACAGATCGAGCGCCTGCTGCGCCAGATCGAGCGCGCGATCGGGATCCTCGGCTTCGGCATCCAGCGCTTCGGCCGTCAACAGCACGGCTCGGCGACGCTTGGCGACATCGGCCTCGATCAACTTGGCGCGCTGCGCGCTTTCCAGCACCGCCTTGGCGTCGGCCCATTCGCCGCGCGCCGATTTGAGATCGAACAGCGCGTTGGCCGCCCACACCGCACGCGGCTTGAGCGCATGCGCCCGCGCGGCCACCTTCATCGCCTCTTCGCTGTCGTCGCGGCGCATCGCCTCCATGAAGAGGCCGCGCAGTCCGAGGAATTCGGTTTCGGGATGCTCCAGCATGGCGCGATAGGCGATGCCCTGGGCGCGCTCGTCGCCTTCGAGATGCGCGGCCTGCGCGGTCAGCAGAAGACCAAGCGGCGAGCCGCCCAACACGCCTTGCGCCTTCCTGGCGTGACGCCGCGCTTCGGCGACATCGCCGGCCGCGGCAGCGACAAGCCCGCGCGACAGCGCATCGTGACCGCGGCGCATACGGCGCAGGCTCGACCAGCGCCCCAGCGCATCGGGCCCGGCCAGAACGATCGCAACGATACGGGTCAGGACGACGACGAACGCCGCGAACAGCAGCACCAGTCCGATCGCCGTGCCGGCGCTGGTCGTCACCTCATAGCCGTCAATCACGTAGACAAGTTCGCCCTGCCGGTTGGCGATCCAGGCGACGGCGAAGGCCACAAACGCGGCGACGATCAGAAAGGTGAACAGCCGCCTCATGGCTGGCCGCCGGATTGCGGCGCCTCGCCCGCTTTGCGTTCGGCTTCCGCGGCCGCCAGCTCGGATACGATCCGATTGGTCAGCGCGCGCGAGTCCTGCGTCACCGCTAGCCGTGCCTTCGCGTCGCGCAACCACGCTGTGACGGCCCCTTTGGCCGGCTTGTCGAGCGCGTCGACCTCATGGACAGCGGCGGCCAGATCGCCATGCTTGAGCGCATATTCGGCGCGCGCGACACGGGCCTGTGTATCGTTGCCGGAAACATTGCCGACACGCCGCACGGAAATCAGCCCGACCACGTCGTACCACAGACGCTCGGCCCAGTTCTTCGCCTGCGCGGCCCGTTCCGCCGCCAGAATGGGATCGATCCGCGCTTCAAAGCGCTTCGTCAGGGTCGAAACCGTCGGTACGCCAGTCTTTGCATAGTGCGAGAGCTCGGTGATTTCGGGCGCGGGCGGCATCACGGATTTGAGCGCGGTGAGCTCATTGGCAAACGGTGTCTCGCCCTCGCTGGCGCGCACCAGATCGGCGAGCGCCAGCACGGAGGCTGCGCGGCGCATCAGCCCGGCCGCGTCTTTCGATTCGAGACGGCTCACCCGCGCGCCAAGCGTCGTTACGTCGGATTTGGGCGCCAGCGCATTGAGCTGCGCGGCCAGATCGGCAGGCGGTGCGGTCTTTTCCAGCGCGGCAATTCGCTGACCCAACGCATCGAGGGCTTCGCCTCGCGCCTTCGCTTGCGCATCGAGATCGCTCTTCAGCGCGGCAATTGCCTTGTCGTCGACCGCGAGTTTCGATGCCAGTTCCGGCGATGCATCGGGCTTGGCCGGCACACTCGCCAGCTTGTCGAGCTGCTGGCTGAGCTGGGCAATGTCGGAGCTGTTCTTGTCGATGGCGGCCTTGAGCGGCGCAATATCCGCGTTGCCGCTAGCGCCGGACGAGGTCTCGACCGCGCTCAACCTTGCCTCGTCGGCGTCGAGCTTCGCCTTGAGGTCGGCGACCTTGCGCTGCAGATCGTCGAATCCGGCGGCGGCAACCGCGGGCGCCTTGCCGGCTGCAATCTGACCGACACGGCTTTCGAGCGCGGCCAAACGATCGGCCATTGCCGAATTGCCGGCGTCCGATCCCGTCATCCACGGCCAATAGACGGCGATCAAGCCGCCGCAGGCGGCCGCCAGCAGCAACAGGAGGAAGAACCCGAAAGCGCCCTCCGGCAGGCCGAACCAGCCGCGGCGGGCGGATTTCTCCGCAGGCGGCGGCGTGGACTCATCGCCGGCCTCTGGCTTGGGCAAGGCGGCGAAGGCCTGCTCGTCCTTGTCTGTGTCCGGCTTGTCGGAATCACTCATCGGTTCGTGCTCCTGGGCCACCCCGGCCGGGGGCGAAACGCTGCTGTAGCGACAGGAAATCTATAGGCATTGCAGGGCGTTCCAACAAGGCGGGGGGCTCAATCGAGAAGCCCGAGAAGCGCGTCCTGGTTCGGCTCAGAGGCCGTGCGGACAGCACGGAAGCGAAGCCCGACAAGAGCCCGCGCCGCCGCCTCGCTGATGCAGAGCACGTCGAAATGAGAACAGCTCTCTTCCAACCCCGCCGCCCGGATCGCATCAGCAAAAGTCCGGGCACTGCGCGGGGAATAAAGGAGAACGGCGCCGATCTCACAGGCCTTTAGCGCCGCAATCGCTTCCGGCGGCAATTGCGCGCGAGGCACCGCCTCATACAGCGTCTCACTGCGGACGGTGAAGCCGGCAGCCGTCAAACGTTCGGCGAGAACGCCTTTGGTCTGTGCCCCGGCCGGATGAAAGAGCGCGCCGGCTTGCGGCGTTGTCCAGCGTATCGCGGATGCGGCCAGAGCAGCGGCATCGCCATCGGCGCTCTTGACGTCGGTGAACCCGGCGGCGCGCGCGGCGTCGGCCGTTTGCGGCCCCACGGCGAAGACCGGCACATCGCGTCGCGTGGTGCGATGCGCCAGAGCGCGGATACCGTTGGCACTGGTCGCGAGGATCGCCTGAACGCCACCGAGATCGATATCCGGACCGTCACGGAAGCGGATGTCGAGCAGCGGCGCAAGCAGCGCCGCATGACCGCGCGCCTCCAGTTCCGCAGCGGTTCGCCGCGCATCGTCCTGGGGCCGGGTGACGAGAATCTTCACAGCCTAAAGCATCAGCCACGCCGCGGCGCGCGGCTTGATCGACAACCCCGCCTCATGGCCGAGACGGGCGGCATCCTCCGTCGCATCCGCATCCAGTTTGCTGTTCGAACCCGGTCGCCACGCTGTCACGCCCATCGGGCGCGATGACTTCGCCGCGAAAGCGCAACATGCCGTCCTCATAGGTGGCAAGGCCCGCGATGGGTGTGCGGCAAGACCCGTCGAGCGCGGCCTGAAAGCCCCGTTCACAGGCCAGCGCGAGCGCCGTCGCCTTGTCATGGAGCGGCGCGACGGCCGCGCGCGCGCGCGCATCGTCTTCGCGAATCTCGATGCCGATCGCACCCTGCGCCAGCGCCGGCAACCATACCTCCGGATCGAGCAAGGCGGTCGGCCGATCGCCAAGGCCCAATCGCCTCAGGCCGGCATAGGCGAGCAGAATGGCATCGAGTTCCCCGCCATCGAGCTTGCCGAGGCGGGTGTCGACATTGCCGCGCAGCAAGCCGATGTCGAGATCGGGCCGCGCGCGCAACAGCTGCGCCTGCCGCCGCACCGAGGAGGTGCCCATGCGCGCGCCTTGGGGCAATTCGGCCAGCGAACCCGCCTTGTGCGAGAGGAAGGCGTCGCGCGGATCTTCGCGGGGCAGGATCGCGGCCAGGGCCAGGCCCGGCGGCATCTCCACCGGCACATCCTTCATCGAATGGACGGCCAGATCGATGCGCCCATCCAGCAGCGCCTCTTCCAGCTCCTTGGTGAACAGCCCCTTGCCGCCGGCATCGGCCAGCGAGCGGTCCTGGATGCGGTCGCCGCTGGTCTTGACGATGACGAGTTCGCAAGGATGGCCGGCCGCCACCAGCAGATCGCGCACCATGCCCGACTGGGTGGTGGCGAGCTTGGACCCGCGGGTCCCGAGACGGAGCACTGGAATCGCTATGGCTTTGCGGCATGCGGCTGTTCGGGCTAGAGGCTGACGGGCGACCTATAACACGAGGGCCCGACGGCGTGGCCACCCTCACCGTACTTGGCATCGAAACCAGCTGCGACGAAACCGCGGCCGCGGTGGTGCGCGGCTCGCCGCCCGGCCCGGGCGAGATCCTGTCCAACATCGTGCTGAGCCAGATGGACGAGCATGCGCCCTATGGCGGGGTGGTGCCGGAGATCGCCGCCCGCGCCCATGTCGAGGCGCTGGACGCGCTGGTCGAAGAAGCGCTGGCCGCCGCCGCATCTGGAGCTTGTCGGAGCGTCGATGCCATTGCCGCCACGGCCGGGCCGGGCCTGATCGGCGGGGTGATGGTGGGGCTGACCACGGCCAAGGCCCTGGCGCTGGCGGCCGGCAAGCCGCTGATCGCCATCAACCACCTCGAAGCCCATGCGCTGGCGGCGCGGCTGACCGAAGGGGTGGGATTCCCCTTCCTGCTGCTGCTGATCTCGGGCGGGCATTGCCAGCTTCTGGGCGTCGAGGGCGTCGGCCGCTTCCGGCTCTACGGCACGACCATCGACGACGCGGTCGGCGAAGCCTTCGACAAGACCGCCAAGCTGATGGGCCTGCCCTATCCGGGCGGCCCCAATATCGAGAAGCTGGCGCGCGCGCGGAAATCCCAAACGCTTTCCCCTGCCCCGGCCGATGCTGGGACGCGAAGGGCGCAGATTTCTCCTTCTCGGGGCTGAAGACGGCCGTGCGCCAGGTGGTGCGGGAGGGCGATTACAAGCCCGGCGACGAGGCCGATCTGGCCGCCGCCTTCCAGGCCGCGGTCATCGCCTCGCTGCGCGACCGCACCAAGACGGCCATGGCAATGTTCCGGGCCGACTTTCCGGATGCCAGCAAGCCTGCGCTGGTCGTGGCCGGCGGCGTGGCCTCCAACGGGGCGATCCGCAGCGCGCTGGGCGCGCTCTGCACGGCCGAATGGGTTCGACATAAAAATACCCCCGCCCCGGCTCTGTACGGACAATGCCGCCATGATTGCCTGGGCAGGGGTAGAGCATGGCCAGCTGGGCCGCTTTGACCGGCTCGATGTGCCGCCCAAAGCGCGCTGGCCCCTTCAGGATGCGCCGCCCGGAGGGAGCGGAATGGGCAGCGCCTCCACGAAGCTTTGATTTACGCGACGAGTGCCGCCGCGTAGGGGGCCAGGGCCAGAAGCCCGGCCAGAACGATCACCGCGCCCAGCAAGGCGGCGGAGATTGCATCGGTAAGGACGGAATGCTGCTCGGGAATGTGAATGCTTGGATTGTGTCATGACTGCCTCTCCTTTGGCTCGGCCGACCGGGTCTCGCCACCCTTCGGCCTTGGAAATTCGCCCGCCGGACCCACCGGCTGTCTGCGATCTACATAGCTGCGGACCTGATCCTGTTTCAATGAATATTTCTCTCAATATTCATTGTTCAACATTTCTCATGCGCCGCAACATCATCTTGTGCGGCGCAATAACATGCTGTTATGGCAAAGCAAATCGGAAAGTTCCCAAACGCCCTGCGCGCCGCGCATAGGAGGATTGCAACGAAATGAAGCTCGCCACCTGGAACATCAACTCGGTCCGGCTACGCCAGGACCTGGTTTTGCGCTTCCTCAAGGAGCAGAGCCCGGACGTGCTGTGCCTGCAGGAGACCAAGGTCGTGAACGAGCTGTTTCCCGGCGATCCCTTCGTCCAGGCCGGCTATGTCCACCAGGCCATTCACGGCCAGAAGGGCTATCACGGCGTCGCGATCCTCTCGCGCCTGCCCTTCGCCAAGACCGCGAGCCGGCAATATTGCGGCAAGGACGACACCCGCCACATCTCGGTGACCTTCGAGGACGGGCTGGAGCTGCACAATTTCTACGTGCCGGCCGGCGGCGACATTCCCGATCCTAAGAAGAACGAGAAATTCGCCCACAAGCTCGACTTCCTGCGCGAGATGGAGAGCGTGTTCGCCAAGCGCAAGGGCAAGAAGTCGGCGCGCGCGATTCTGGTCGGCGATCTCAACATCGCCCCGCTCGAACATGATGTCTGGAGCCACAAGCAGCTTCTCGATGTCGTCAGCCATACACCCGTCGAAACCGAGCTGATGGGCGAGGTGAAAGCCGCCTTCGACTGGATCGATGTGACGCGAACCTTCGTTCCCGAAGATGAGAAGATCTATTCGTGGTGGAGCTATCGCGCGCAGGATTGGGAAGCATCGAATCGCGGCCGCCGGCTCGACCATGTCTGGTTCAGCCAGGGCCTCAAGGGCGCGGCGACCGGCCATGCAATTTTGAAGAGAGATGCGTGGCTGGAAACAGCCATCCGATCACGTGCCCGTGGTGGTGGAGTTCGACGCCACGTAACGCGTCAGGTCTTCTTCTTCATCGGCGCGATCATGATCGTGGCCGTCGCCGTCGCGATCACCTTGCCGTCTTCGCGCGCCAATGTGGCGTCGAGGAAATTGATCTGGCGTCCGCGCTTCAACACCCGCGCCTCCGCGATGTGGCGGCCGGTAGCGCCTTGGGCGAGATAGGAGACCTTCATCTCCAGCGTCGGCGCGATCTCACCCCATTGCAGCACAAGTCCGGCGGCGACCGCGAGCACATCGTCCATCACGCAGGCAATGGCGCCGCCATGCAACGCACCGAAGCGATTGAACTGCGGCTCGCCGAGGTTCATAGGCGATTTTGCACCAACCCGTTTCGGCATCGATCTCCAGCAACTCCTGACCGAGCCAGGCCGAGCAGGGCGCGGCGCGCTTCAGGATCGCCTGGATATTGGCGGGATAGTCTTCGCGCCGCGCGGGATCGATCGTCTGCCGCATCGAACGATCAGCCCTTCGCCCAGAAGGGTTCGGTTTTGGCGAAGCTCTTCCAGCGGCTCATCGCATCCTTCCAGGCCGAATTCGCACGGTCGAGATGCCAGCCATAGACGGTTCCGGCCGCGAAGGACAGATCGGCGCGCACGCCATACAGCGAGCCTTCCGGCTCTTCGACCAGATGTTTGAGCGTGCTGCGCGCGACCGCCACGTCCTGCAGCAGACCCAGAACATCCTGCATCTGGCTGAGGCGTTTCTGGAACGGCTTGACGTCTTCCGCCGGATAGAGCGAGGCAAAGAAGTCGGCCGTGTAGCGCATCTTCTTGAGCGCGATGCGCAATTGATGGCGCTCAGGCTCGCTCAGGGAATTGAGCCCCTTGGCACGCTTCTTCGCCTGCTTGAGCCGCATGGCCAGCATGCGATCGGCAAGATCGCGCGCCGGCGCGTCGAAGAACGCGAGCCTGCGCCGGGCGATGCCTGATCATGCCATTGCCGCGTATCGATCAGCCTCGGCGAGATCGTGCAGGAAGGTGTGGAAGGCCATGCCGGAGCCTCATGCATCGCACCCTCCCAGGCCTCGCGGCGCGCGGCCTGGGCGCGTTCGCGCAACACCGAAAAGGCTTCCAGGGAACCATTGGCCTGCGCAGCCGGTTCGAACAACTCGTCGAGAAAGACATCCATGTCACGCGCGCGCGACAGCCCCTGCGCCAGGATCTTCGCGCGCATGCGCAGGGCATCAATCGCGGGTCCACGGAATTCCTTGCCGAATGATGCCAGTGCCACGCGCAGACGGCGCAGCGCCACGCGCAGCTGATGCACGCCCTCGACCTCGCGCGCGTCGAGCACGGCGGGAATATTGGCGAGGATATGCCAGCGGCAATGGGTGAGCGTCAGGCGGAACGCCTCGTCGGCCGTCGCGTCAGGCGGCAGGGCGTGGCCCCGCGCCTTGACCGCCTGCGTGCCCTGCTTTGGCGACCAGCCCCTTGCCGGCCAGATCGGTGACAGGCTGCACGCTGCCGCGCGCCCGGCGCCGGGCCGGGCCCGCGCCCGCCTCCCGCCGGCTCCTGCGGCGGCGCGCCGGTTCTGCCGGCTGCCAAAGCTCGTATTGCTGATCCATTCTCTCTTCGCGAGGCTCACCCCGCGCGCAGTCCCTTGTCGCGCCCTTGCCCGTGGCACCGCATCATCCACGAATCCGAACCGGCATCAATTGCGCCCGGTCAAACGGTGAACGACAGCCTCAAGCCGGGCGCACCGGCAGCCCGGCCGCGGCCAACCGCGCCTTGGCCTCGGCAATGGTCGCTTCGCCGAAATGGAAGATGGAGGCCGCCAGCACGGCACTGGCATGGCCCTCGCGCACGCCTTCAACCAGATGCTCCAGATTGCCGACACCGCCACTGGCGATCACCGGCACGGTGACGGCATCGGCGATGGCACGCGTCAATGCCAGATTGTAGCCGACCTTGGTCCCGTCCCGATCCATCGAGGTCAGCAGGATTTCGCCGGCGCCATAGGAGACGAGCTTCTTCGCATGCTCGACCGCATCGATGCCGGTGGCGTTGCGGCCGCCATGGGTGAAGACCTCGAACTTGCCGGGCGCGACTTCTTTGGCATCGATGGCGGCGACGATGCACTGGCTGCCGAATTTCTTGGCCGCTTCGCGCCACGAATTCCGGCCGCTTCACGGCTTCGGTGTTGATCGAAACCTTGTCGGCGCCCGCGAGCAACAGGCTGCGAATATCCTCCAGCGTGCGCACGCCGCCGCCGACGGTCAGCGGCATGAAGCAATGCTCGGCCGTGCGGCGCACGACATCGAGCAGGATGCCACGCTTTTCGTGGCTGGCCGTGATGTCGAGGAAGCACAGTTCGTCGGCCCCGGCCTTGTCATAGACCATGGCCTGTTCGACAGGATCGCCGGCATCGCGCAGGCCGACGAAGTTCACGCCCTTGACGACGCGACCGTCCTTCACATCGAGGCAGGGAATGATGCGGATCTTCAGCATGTCAGCTACGCATTCTCGCCATGGAGGCGATGTTGAAAAAGGCCCGTCCACACACGGCCTCGGTCGGGATCGCCGTCGTCTTGCAGAGCGCCTCGGTTTCGAGAAGCAGATCGAGCGCCTCGGCCAGCCGTTCCTCGCTCCAGCGCGAAGCCTGCATCTTGAACGACGACGCGCGCGAGAAATGGATCGGCGGGCGCATCTTGCGGATCGCGCTATCCAGGGCCTCGCCGCGCATCGACAAGGCCTTGGCCTGGGCCACGCGCTGGAAGTGGCTCATGGCAACGCGCAGCACCGCGATTGGCGAGGTGTCTTCGGCCCAGAGTCGGGTGAGCGCCAGATCGAGTTTCTTCAGATCGCCCTCACCGGCTGCGTCGCAAACTTCCTCGACACGCGCATCGGCTTCGTCCCCCATGATGGCGCGCACATCGTCCAGCGTGACCTTGCCCGTGTCTTTCGTATAGAGGGCCAGCTTTTCGAGCTCGCGGCGCGTGATGCCGCGATCCGAACCGAGGCGGGCGACGGCATCCTCGACCGCATCGGCGGCGATGGTGAGCCCTTCCTCTTTCATCGCATCGCGCACCACACCGGCCAGGTCGCGCGCCGTGTCGGCATAGCAAGGGATAGCGGCGGCGTTCTTCGCCGATTCAAAAACCTTGCGCAGCGCCGCCGCCTTGTTGAGGTCGCCGGCTTCGACAACGATCAGGGCATCGCCCTTGGGATCATCGAGGAAGCCTTCAAACAATTTGGCAAGACCGTTGCCCGCGCCGCGCACACGCACGACACGGCGGCCGCCGAGCATCGAAATCGCGGCGGCTTCATCCGCGAGCCGCGCCGGATCGCCATTGAGGGCGGCTTCATCAAGGTCGCTGACCTGGAAGGCATCGGTGAGATCGGGCACGACGGTCTTCGCCATGCGTTCGGCGCGCTCGCGCACCAACCCCTGATCGGGGCCGAACACCAGCGCCGCGACCATATGCTTGGGTGGGCTGGCGGCGTAGCGGTCGGCCTCGGAGGACTTGACGATCATTGGGTCCGCGCCGCGTTCTGCGAGAAGTACACCCCCAGATCAAGGCGGATGCGCTGTGCAATGTCTTCGGCCGCACGCTTTCGCGCGTCCTGCCGAGCCATCAACGTCGAATAGGCTGAGGTCGAAGAGGTCGGCATGACATTGTAGGCAGAGAGTGAAGACTGGTGGCCCGAGGTCATGACATTTCCGGTCCGTGCATCGATCAGCTGGTAGCGCGCATCGAGGGTGTAATTGTAGCGCGTGATGGCCGAATTGGTCTGCACGGCCACGCCTTGCCGCGATTCATGCAGCGTGACATTGAGCTGATAGATCGCTTGCGACGGCGAGGCGCTGGCTTCGAGCAGATCGATCAGGGAATTGCGCAGCTCATACCCGGCATGGTCCAGCTCGATTGGCGGAACATAGATCGACGAGAAGATGCGCTGCGCACCGGGGTTGGCGCCATAGGTGCCGTAAAGCGGACGGAAGCCGCAAGCCGACAGCCCCAGAGCAAGGCCGAGGACGATGGCCAGACGGGTTCCGCGCGCGCTCATGCGACGATGTTCACAATGCGGTCGGGCACGACGATCACCTTCCTTGGCGGTTTGCCGTCCAGCGCCCGCCGGATCGGCTCCAGCGCCAATGCGGCTTCTTCGGCCACGGCCTTGTCGGCGCCGCGCGCGATCTCGATCTCGCCGCGGCGCTTGCCATTGACCTGCACAGCGATGGTGATGCTATCGGAGCGCACGAGATCGGCATCCGCCTTGGGCCACGCCGTTTCGACCACCAGCGTATCATGGCCCAGCGCCTGCCAGCAGGTCTCGGCCAGATGCGGCATCATCGGGCCGGACAAGAGCACGATGGCTTCCAGCGCCTCACGGCGAACGCCGCCGTCAATATTGCCCTTGGCGCCGCCAATGGCATTGGCCAACGCGTAGATCTGCGCGACCGCACGGTTGAAGCGCAGGGCTTCGAGATCTTCCGTCACCGCGGCGATGGCGCGGTGGGTGGCGCGGCGCAATTCCAAAGACGCTTCATCCACTGCGCCCGGCTTCGTCCCGGCTGGCAGCAGATCGCCCGCCTCGGTGACGAGGCGATGGATGCGATTGACGAAACGCCAGCAGCCTTCGGCGCCTTCCTCGGTCCATTCGATGTCGCGTTCCGGCGGCGTGTCGGAAAGCATGAACCAGCGGATGGTGTCGGCACCGAAATCCTCGATGATCGTTTCGGGCGCGATCACGTTCTTCTTCGACTTCGACATCTTCTCCGACGGGCCGGTTTTCACGGCCGTGTCGGTGCCCTTGAGATAGGCCTTGCCATCGCGCTTTTCGATCTCGCCCGGCTCGACCCAGGCATCTTTCGTATCCTTGTAGGTCTCGTGACAGACCATGCCTTGCGTAAAGAGGCCGGCGAAGGGTTCGTCGATCGTGGTATAGCCGACCTTGTGCAGCCCACGCGTGAAGAAGCGCGAATAGAGCAGATGCAGGATCGCGTGTTCGATGCCGCCGATATACTGATCGACCGGCAACCAGTAGTCCGCCATCGCCTTGTTCAGCGGATCGGATGCCGTCGGATCGGTGAAGCGGGCGAAGTACCAGGACGAATCCACGAAGGTGTCGCAGGTGTCGGTTTCGCGCACCGCCTTGCCGCCGCAATCGGGGCAGTTGGTGTGTTTCCAATGCGGATCGGAATCGAGCGGATTGCCCGCACCCTTGAAGGTCAGCTCATCCGGCAGCTTGACCGGCAGGTCTTCGAGCTTGACCGGCACGAGGCCGCAGCTTTCGCAACGGACCATCGGGATCGGACAACCCCAGGGACGCTGACGCGAGACCAGCCAGTCGCGCAGGCGATAATTCACCGTGCGCTGGCCGCGGCCTTCGCCTTCGATCAGGCTCGCAACCTTGTCCTTCGCGGTCTCGACATCGAGACCGTCGAGGAAGCGGGAATTGGCCAGCTTTCCCGGGCCGGTATAGGCCTCATTGCCGACATCGAATGTCTTGGGGTCTTCGCCTTCGGGCACGACCACGGGCAGCACGGGCAGATCGTATTTGCGCGCGAAGTCGAGATCGCGCTGGTCATGCGCGGGGCAGCCGAAGATGGCGCCGGTGCCGTAACCCATCAGCACGAAATTGGCGACCACGACCGGCAGCTTCCAGTCGGGATCGAGCGGGTGGATGGCCTTGAGGCCTGTGTCGTAGCCGCGCTTCTCCGCCGTCTCGATCGCTTCTTCGGCGGTGCCGAGGCGGCGGCATTCGGCCACGAACTCCGCCAGCTTCGGATCGGACTTCGCCAGTTCCTCGGTCAGCGGATGATCGGGCGACAGCGCCACGAAGCTGGCGCCGAACAGCGTGTCGGGCCGCGTCGAGAACACTTCGACCTTTTCGCCATTGGAGAGATCGAAGGCGAAGCGCAGCCCTTCGGAGCGGCCGATCCAGTTCTTCTGCATCAGCCGGACCTTTTCCGGCCAGCGATCTAGCGTCTCCAAGCCCTTGAGCAGATCCTCGGCATAGGCCGTGATCTTGAAGAACCATTGGCTGAGCTTCTTGCGCTCGACGAGGGCGCCCGAGCGCCAGCCGCGGCCATCGATCACCTGCTCATTGGCGAGCACGGTCTGATCGACCGGGTCCCAGTTCACATCGGCCTCGGCGCGATAGACGAGACCGGCCTTGTAGAGCTCGATGAAGAGGCGCTGCTGATGCTGGTAATATTCCGGATCGCAGGTGGCGAATTCGCGGGACCAGTCGATGGAGAGGCCCATCAGCTTGAGCTGGGCCTTCATCGCCTTGATGTTGTCATAGGTCCAGTCGCGCGGGTTCACACCCTTTTCGCGCGCGGCATTCTCGGCCGGCAGGCCGAAGGCGTCCCAGCCCATCGGGTGCAGGACATTGAAGCCCTGCGCGCGGCGGAAACGGGCGATGACATCGCCCATCGTGTAGTTGCGGACATGGCCCATATGGATGCGCCCCGACGGATAGGGGAACATCTCGAGCACATAGTATTTCGGACGGCTCGTATCATTGGCCGTGACGAAGGCGGAGCGCGCCTCCCAGGCGGCCTGCCAGTGCTTCTCGGATTCCTTGGCGTTGTAGCGCGCCATACGCGATTTCCTTCATTGCCACCGCTCTGATCGCTGCAGCCGGCGGCATTGAAAGGCTTACAGCGTGACGCGATTAACCGCCAGAACCTACGCTCGCGAGCCGAAGCTCCCGCGCCCGGGTCAGGATCGCGTCTTCGAGCTTGGTGGCGGTATCGGGATTGACCTGGGCATCCACCCAGCCATTGCCCGAATTGGTCTGGCGGAAGACGGCGATCTTGAGCCCGTCGGCGCGAAGCTGGCGCGACAGGATATAGACCGTCACCTTCATCCGCTCATTGGCATTGTCGGGGGCCGAATACCAGTTGGTGATGATGACCCCGCCAAAGGGATCGGCGCTGGCCAGCGGCATGAAGGACAGCGTGTTCAGGCTGGCCTGCCACAGATAGGAATTGACCCCCAGCACGAGCTTGCCACCGCTGTCGGCGGTGATGGCCGTGGTGCCGGTATCGACGTCGGCGGTGTCGCCCGACGAGCCACAGGCGGCGAGAAGCAGGCAGCACAAGGCAACGGTGATGACGCGCATGGGTGAGTTCTTGTCCCTAAACTGGCGGCCCGCGCCTCACGGCACAGCCTCACAACCCCCGAGGGCTTATAATGGGACAAAACGGGTGTGGCAAATGGATGGCCGCCCCGGAGGCCCGCCCGGTTAAGCTTATGCTATAAGGGTTTACGGCCGGGCAAGAGTTCCGGAAGAGAAGAAGGACCCGGCGAGGCAGCCATGGCAGAACAGGACCCGGATGAATTCCCCGTGCAGATGAGCGAGGCCGAATGGAAGGCCAGGCTCAACCCCGACCAATACCAGGTCCTCAGGCGCCACGGGACCGAGCGGGCCGGCACCAGCCCCCTCAACGCCGAGAAGCGGGCCGGCCTCTTCCATTGTGCCGGCTGCGGGGCGGCGCTGTTCGATTCGGACAGCAAATATGAGAGCGGCTCGGGCTGGCCCAGCTTCTTCGCCCCGCGCGACGGGGCCGTGGCGACCCGCACCGACAAGAGCCTGTTCATGAAGCGCACGGAAGTCCACTGCGCCCGCTGCGGCGGCCATCTGGGCCATGTCTTCCCGGACGGGCCGGAGCCGACGGGGCTTCGATATTGCATGAACGGGCTTGCGCTCACCTTCGAACCGGAAAGCTGATCCCCTCCATGCCGACAGGCCTTGCCGGCGAGATCGCCACCATCGCGATCCTCGCCATTCCGATCATCATTGCCATCACCTTCCATGAGGCCGCCCATGGCTTCGTCGCCAAACTGTTCGGCGACGACACGGCGGCCAGGCTGGGGCGGGTGACCTTCAACCCGATCAAACATGTGGACCTGTTCGGCACGATCCTGATCCCGGCCGCGCTGATCCTGACCCATGCCGGCTTCGTGTTCGGCTATGCCAAGCCGGTGCCGGTGAATTTCGGCCGGCTCAACAATCCCAAGCGCGACATGATCTGGGTGGCCGCGGCGGGGCCGGGCACGAACCTGATCCTGGCGGCGATTTCGGCCATCGCGCTCTATGCCGGGATGACCGCGGGCATGGCCCCGGACGGCTTCTGGGCGACGATGCTGGTGGCCTCGCTGCAGATCAATCTGGTGCTGGCCGTGCTCAACATGCTGCCGCTGCCGCCGCTCGATGGCGGGCGCGTGCTGACGGGACTTCTGCCCGCGCGGCTGGCCGAGCCCTTCGCCCGGATCGAGCCATACGGTTTCGCCATCATCATTGGCGCGCTGTTCCTCCTGCCCTTCATCGGCGACAAGCTGGGCATCGACCTCAACGTGTTCGGATGGCTGGTGGTCAAGCCCGTGAACTGGATGATGGACGCCATCTTCCATCTGATGGGCGCGGCCTGAGGCGCGCGGCCAGGCCAGACACGACAAAGGCGGGAGGCCTGGCGCGGGCGGCTTCTTTTTCCTCACCGTCCCCGCGCCCGGCCTGCCCGCCCTGGCGTTCGAGGCTCCGGCGGGCGGAGCCGCACGCGCCATCGCGCCCACGCCTTCGCACCTTGTTGCCTCGCCTCGGGCTTCGTTCGCCTTGGGAGCGGCCGATGCCGGCATCCATTGTGTGCCGCGCATGCGAGCCCTTTGCTCCCTCGGGTCCCCAGTAATGCGCGCGACGCCCGCACCCTTGCCCTGTATGTCCTCGCGTTTCGATCGACGTCCCGGCCCAGCCATTCCTCTATTCGCCTACAGGAACGAAATAGGAACAGCTAATCCGCATTTCAAGGGGCGGGCCGAAAGATTTTTCGGGAGTTTTGAGGCAGGCCAAATGCCGTCGCCCGCATCCGTCCAACACTCTCGGTTTCCAAACCGATCGGAGGAAAACAGCATGGCAAACGTTTACATCGAAGCGCGTCCCAAGGGCCGCACCGAGGGCACCGCCATCGACGACTATGTCGTCGAGGATCATGCGGACCATGTCCTTGCCACCTTCGGGACACAGGGGGAGGCCATCACCTGGGCAAAGAGCAACGGGCATTCACCGCTTGTCGCACGTGTCCGGCACCTGAACGACAAGAAGAAACCAGATCTCTGGCGGTCGGCTTAGCCCTCCCCGTCGCCGGACGACGCTTCAAGCCGGCCGGTATTCCCGCTCCCAGTCCAGCAGGCGCTCGCGCAGCGTTGCATATTCCTGCTCGATGCGGGCGCCGAAGAACGGATCGTGGTCGTTGGACAGACGCTTCTCGATCGCCGCCCAGTCTTCCGCGTCCAGCTTGCCCAGCGCCAGGGGAAAGAAGCGCTCTTCCTCCATCCGCATATGCTTGCGCTCCGCATCGACGAAGCTGCGTGCGGCACCGACCACCGCGTTGCGGGGAATGACCGCATCGCGATAGAGGCTCTGGATATTCTCGCGGAAACGACGCGCCCGCGCGCCGACATCGCGATGTTCGCGCGCCAGATCGCCGATGGACCCCGCCTCCTCCGGGAAGCGCGCCTGGAGCCGTTCGAACACGGTGTTTTCTTTGGGGTGATGGCAGCGGTCGGGATAATCGCAGAAATAATCGGCGATGGACCCGACCGTTTCATAGTCGGGCGCCGCAGCGCCGGCCATGATGGTCATCTGATGATCGAGCGCATTGAGCAGCCGCGCGATATTGCGATGCTCCTGGCGCAGGGTTTGCAAAACCTGTGTCATTGCCGCCTCCTTCCGGCCGCCGCCAATGCCACGGCCCGCCATCGGCGCGCTGCGTTTCACCCTCCGCCCCCGGACGCGGGTCGCGCGCCGTGGAAAAACAGTCGACCGAATTCAGGATGCGGTCATTGACCCAGAACAAACGCGGCGTTGTCCTGCAACTGGCAATCGGCCGGGTTGGGGGCGCGGGTGGCTTGCCAATCTTCAATATTTCGGAAGAGCAGTGTCCGTCAGCGAGCGTTCGACAGCCCCGGAGGCAGGCCCACGCCGCCGAAATGAGCCCGGGGCGTATCTTGCGCGCTGTCGCTCGATGGCGATGCCGCAACGCCCCATCCCATCTGTTCGCGCAAGCGCGTGCGAACCTGATCGGGGCGATCACCGGCGCAGACCTCGACATAGCGGATGCCGGCCTTGCGCAGCGCTTCCTTCTTGACCGCATCGCGCGCGGCAGCCGTACCCTGATAGTGCCCCTTGCCCTGATATTCGATCGCGGCCACCGGCCAGCCGCTGCCATCGACGATGAGGATATCGACGCGCTTGCTGTTGATAGAGGCAAAGGCATCACGATCCGGCGAGGCCAGAATTTCGCCGAGGCTGGTTTGTGCAAAGGCGCGATAGCCATGGCCCGCGGCCGAGACTTCTTCTTCGATCAACCGGAAGAGGCGATATTCTGGCGCGTTCATCAGCCGCCGCTTTTCAAACTTGGCGGCCATAACGGCATGGATCTGCTGGCCGACATCGCGAATGTCGGAAGACCCGCGCGCCGCATTCCAACGGCGCGAACGGTAGCCGGAGCGGCCGGATTTGAACCGGCGCTCGAACGTCGCGCTGATCACAACGGCCAGACACACCAGCGCCAGGAAAATCAGCACCAATGTGATGATGTTGTTTTCGACTTCGAGTGACGACATCACGTGCCTGCACCTGCCGCGTACGAGCACAGGATGGATCCCATCGGCTTAAAAAATCGTGGCGGAATTGTCTGTAATATTAAGGGAGTTTCAAACTCCTGAAATAATGAGCCAAATAAAAGCAGGGCAAATTCGGCCGGGCCGGGCGCGCAGGACGCTCCCCAATAGTCCACCGGCACGAATGGCCATTTCCCAGTGACCCGGCCTTCTCGTTCTTGTACCGGCTCGATACTTGCGGCGTTCCCAGGCCACCTGTTCGTTGCCGTCGTCGATCTTTTCGTTGATGGCATCGTGCGCGCTTTGCTCCATCTCGATCGCGGCATGGCCCCCAGGCGGTCATTGCCCATCCGGCGGGCGGGACCCCCTTCGCGTTCTTTCCGCAATGGTAATGAATGCGAACTAATGTATGGTTGGAGTCGAAGCGCCCCGATACACTGACCGGGTCAGGGATTGCGCCATGGAATCACCATCGTCCGAAGCGCTGGCCACCGTAACGCCGGATACGGCGGAGGTCGTCGGCGCCCGCATCGGCGTGGCGGAGATGGATAGCACCCTGCTGAACGGCTTGCTGGCGATGTGGGACAGCAAGAAAAACGGCCGCCGCTTTCCCGCGCGCGAGGCCATCAGCCCCCGCGACATGCTGAATTTCCTGCGCCATGTCACGCTTTATCGCGTGGCGCCGGACGGATCGGATTTCGAATGGCGCGTCATGGGCGATGCAGCCGTTCAGGCTTGGGGGAAAAATTTTTCCGGCTTCAACGCCGAGCAGCTCAATGCCGTCGAGCCGGGGATGGGCGATGTGTTCCGGCGCATCTGCGCCTCAGTTGCACGGCGGCGTGAACCGCTGGTGCTGCGCGGCACGCTGTCGAAGGGCCCTCACGAGCATATCGGCCAGGAATCCCTGTTCCTGCCGCTGGGGCCGGACGATCACACGGTCGATCACATCCTGTCGGCGAGCTGGTATGTGGCCAAGCCCGGACTGAACGCTTAGCGCAATACAATCCCACGTCGCGCGCATTCGGGCGACATTTTCCGGCCCGCGCAGCGCGGACGCTTGACGCTGCGCATAACCAGCGATGAACTTCGCCGCACGGCCGCGCACGGGTTTGACCGCAATCAACCACAGCGGCCGGCGCACCCTTGTATACGGGGCGGAACAATCGTTTCAGGGAAGGAACCGGGACCGTGGCCAAATTCAACCCCTCGCCCGCGCTGGAAGGCTTCATGGCGCCGGGGCGCTTCGAAGCGGACATCTTCGATCTCGAAGTGGAGGGCGATATCCCCACGGATATCGACGGCGCCTTCTATCGCGTCAATCCCGATCCGCAATTCCCGTCCAAGATGGGCGAGGACATCTGGTTCAACGGCGACGGCATGGTCAGCCAGTTCCGCTTCGAGAACGGACGCGCGCATTTCAAGCATCGCTGGGTGCACACCGACAAATTCGACATCGAGCACAAGGCCGGCAAATCGCTGTTCGGCGCCTATCGCAATCCCTTGACCGACGAACCCGAAGTGAAGGGCAAGATCCGCGGCACGGCCAACACCAATGTGATTGCGCATGGCAAGAAGCTGTGGGCGCTGAAGGAAGACAGTCCGCCGGTCGAGATGGATCCGCTGACGCTGGAGAGCAAGGGCTATTCCAATTTCGGCGGCCAGCTCGAAAGCCAGACCTTCACGGCGCACCCCAAGCTCGATCCGCACAGCGGCAATATGTGCGCCTTCGGCTATGCCGCGAAGGGATTGCTCACGCCGGACGTCAATTATTTCGAAATCACGCCGGACGGAAAGCTCGTCAACCAGGCGTGGTTCGAGGTGCCCTATTACTGCATGATGCATGATTATGGCGTGACGCGCGATTTCGCCGTGTTCCACATTGTGCCCAGCATCGGCAATTGGGACCGGCTCGAAAAGGGCCTGCCGCATTTCGGCTTCGATACCACCATGCCGGTTTACATCGGGGTTCTGAGAAGAGGCAGCGACGGCAAGGACATTCGCTGGTTCAAGGGGCCGAACCTGTTCGCCTCACATGTGATGAACGCGTTCAACGATGGCGACGAAATCCATTTCGACATTCCTGTGGCCAAGAACAACATGTTCCCGTTCTTCCCGGATGTGCATGGCGCGCCGTTCAATCCGATCGAGGCGCAGTCCTATCTGACGCGCTGGACGCTCGACATGTCGTCCAATGAAGAGAGCTTCAAGAGCGAGCGGCTGACCGATCTGGTCGGCGAATTCCCGCGCATCGACGACCGTTATGCCATGGCGGCCTATCGCAACGGCTATCTGCTGGTCTCCGACATGGAGAAGCCGAGCGAGTTTTCACGGCTGGGCCTGTTCATGAACACGCTGGCCCATGTCGACGTGACGACCGGCGCCAAGAAGACCTGGTGGTGCGGGCCGGTGTCCTCGCTGCAGGAGCCCTGCTTCATTCCCAAGTCGAAGGATGCGCCGGAGGGCGTCGGCTATATCGTGATGCTGGCCAACCGCCTCAAGGAGATGCGCTCCGATCTTCTCCTGTTCGACGCCCAGCAAGTCGACGAAGGTCCGATCGCGACCATCAAGATGCCCCTGCGCGTGCGCCCGGGCCTGCACGGCAACTGGCACGACATCGACCAGCTGACGGCGTAAGCGCCGCGCGTCCGGCTCAGGCGGAGAGCAATGTCTTCGCCAGGGCCGGGTTGCGGCCCAGCAGATCGGCCAGCGTGTATTTGTCGAGCACGGCGAGCCAGGCCTTCAACGCCTCACCCAGCACGCCCTTGAGGCGGCAGGTCCGCGTGATGCGGCAATTGTCCGAGTCCGGCTCGAAACATTCCACCAGCGCGAAATCGTCTTCCATCCGGCGCACCACATCGCCGAGCTTGATGCGCTCGGGCGGGCGCGCCAGCCTCAGCCCGCCGCCGCGCCCGCGCACGGTTTCGAGAAAGCCGTGACGGCCGAGATCATAGGCCACCTTCATCAGATGGTTCTTGGAGATGTCATAGGCGTCGGCGATCTCCTGAATCGGTGGCCAGGTCTTCGCCCTTGAGGCCCACATACATCAGCATTCTGAGGCCGTAATCGGTGTAAGTCGTCAGCCGCACGGTTTATCGCACCTCTTGGAAAAGATGTATACAAGATATTGCTTTATGGCGCCCCCGGCAATAGCCTCTTAAAGCGGCACTGGAAATACTGCTTTTTGTGAGACTCAGCCATGTCCATCGACAACAAACCTTCACCGGACCAGGCGCCCAGCGAGGCGCAGATCGCAGCCCTCGTCTATGCCTTCTACGACAAGATCCGCGCGGACGCGGCACTGGGCCCGATCTTCAATGTCGCCATTGCCGATTGGGATCCGCATCTTGAGAAGATGTGCGCCTTCTGGTCGTCAGTCATGCGCATGTCCGGCCGCTATCACGGCAATCCCATGGCGGCACATCTGAAGCTCAAAGCCGTGCGGCCCGAGCATTTCGCGCGCTGGCTGGAGTTGTTCGGCGAGACGGCGCGCGAAATCCATTCGCCCACACTCGCGCGCGCCTTCGAAGCCAAAGCCGAGACCATCGCCCGCAGCCTGCAGGCGGGCATGTTCTGGCGGCCGGCGGCGGCGCAAGCTTCGGCATGAGCACACGCTTCGCCCTCTTCTCGTATGGCTTCCGGCCGTTTTTCCTTCTGGCCGGGGTTCAGGCGGTGTGGGTGATGGCGCTGTGGTTGAGCGTGTATGCCGTGCCCGGCCTGTGGCCACAGAGCGCGCTTGCCGCCTGGGCCTGGCATGGCCATGAGATGCTGTTCGGCTTCGTCGGCGCCGCGGTGGCCGGCTTTCTTCTGACCGCTGTGCCGAGCTGGACCGGCGCACCGGGCTTCTCCGGCCCGCCTTTGATCGTGCTGACGCTGATCTGGATCGCAGGCCGCATCGCCATGCTGCCCTGGTTCGAACCGAATGCGCTGGCGGCGGGGATCGAGCTGTCCTTCTTTCCGGCGCTGGCGCTGCTTCTGGCCACGCCGCTGATCCGCGCCGGCAAATGGCGCAACCTGCCCTTTCTGGGATTGCTGACGCTACTTTTCGCCGCCGACCTCGCCTTCCAGCTCGGGGTGCTGGGCGATCTGGCGGGCGGCGAATTCATCGGGCTGGGACTGGGCGTGGATGTGGTGGCGATCATGGTCGCCATTGTCGGCGGGCGCATCATTCCGGCCTTCACGCGCAGCGGGTTGATGCAGGCGGGCAAGCCGATCGAGATCGCGCCGCTGCCCGCGCTGGATGCCGCGGCGATCCTGTCGCTGCTGCTCGTGCTCGCCAGCGATGCGGTGCCGATGACAAATGCGGTCGCGGGCGGAATTGCACTTCTCGCCGCGCTACTGCATGGCCTGCGGCTGGCGCGCTGGCAAGGTTGGCAGGCGCGGCGCATGCCGCTGCTTTGGGTGCTGCATGTCGGTTACGGCTTTCTGGTGCTGGCGCTGACCCTCAAAGGCATCGGTGTGCTGACCGGAGCCGCCATCGGCGCCAAATGGTTGCATGCGCTGACCATCGGCTGTTTCGCCACGCTGATCCTGGGCGTGACGACACGCGCCTCACTGGGCCATACGGGACGACCGCTCGTGCTGCCGCGTCTCGCCGTTCTGGCTTATGTGCTGGTGCCGCTGGCCGCGCTGGTGCGCGTGTTCGCGCCGGCCATCGCGCCGGACCACTACAACGCGTCGATCGCAATTTCCGGCGGGCTGTGGATCGCAGGCTTTCTCGCCCATCTGATCGCCTATGCGCCGATCCTTATCGCGCCGCGGTTTGACGGAAAGCCGGGGTGAGCCGTTTGAGTGCGGCCGTCACGACATCCGGCGTCAGGAGTTGTGGCAGCACCTCAGCCGGTGCGCCGGGATCGGCTGGATAGACGAGATAGAGCGGCACGCCGACGCGGCCATGACGCGCCAGGATCTGGGCGATGGCCGCGTTGCGGTTGGTCCAGTCGCCCCTCAGCGTGACGACATGATCGCGCGCGATCAGCCGCTCGACCGATGGCGCCTCCAGCGCCACGCGCTCATTGACGAGACAGGTCACGCACCAGGCGGCCGAGAAATCGACCAGCACCGGATGACCGGCCGCGCGCGCGGCGGCAACGGCGCCGGGCGACCAAGCCTGCCACTGGCCGCTGGCCGGAGCCCCTGTGGCCGTGGCCGGTTGCAGCATCAGGGCCGCGGCGCCCAAGCCGGCCACGCCCGCGAGCGCCAGCAAGAGGCGCAGAGCGGGATGGCCGATGAGCCGGATCAGCCACAACAGGAAGACGATGCCGAGGCCGATGCCCAGCGCGAAGACGATGCCGTTGGCGCCGGTCTGCTGTTCGAGCACCCAGAGAAGCCAGATCGCCGTCGCCAGCATGGGGAAGGCCAGCACCTCCTTGAGGCGCAGCATCCACGGGCCCGGCCTTGGAATGATCCGCGCGACACCGGGGATGAAGGTGAAGCCCGTCAGCGGGGCGGCGAAGCCGATCCCCAGAGACAGGAAGACGGCGAACGCCGTGACCGCGGGCTGCGTCATCGCATAGCCCAGGGCCGCCCCCATGAAGGGCGCGGTGCAGGGACTCGCCACCAGCACGGCCAGCATGCCGGTGAAGAAGGCGCCAAAGCCGCTTTCGCCCGTGAAGTGGCCGCCGATCCCGGTGAGGCCGAGCGGCAGTTCGAACAGGCCCAGCAGGTTGAGGCCGATGGTGGCGGTGAGCAGATAGAGCACAAGGATCAGGAGCGGCGATTGCAGCTGGAAGCCCCAGCCCAGCGCGGCGCCCGCCGATTTGAGCCCGATCAACAGGCCCGCCACGGCCGCGAAGCTGAGGAGCACACCGGCCGCATAAAACAACCCGTCGCGCCGCATCTGTGCCGGGCGCTCACCCGACTGTACCAGCGCCAGCGCTTTCATCGAGAGGATCGGCAGCACGCAGGGCATGAGGTTGAGGATCAGCCCGCCAAGAAAGGCGAACAGCATGGCGCCCAGAAGCCCATTGGCGAATCCGGACTGCACCTTGTGTGCGACCGTGGCGGCCGCCGGTGTTGCCGAGATGTCGAAGGCCTGACCGGGGCCAAGTTCGAGAACGCCGGCAAAGGCGCGGAACGGCTTGGCATGGTGCGCGGCGGCGAGCGTGATGCTGAGCCGATCGCCCTGGCGCGTGATCCGCGGCGGCGTGGCATAGGCAACAGCACGCGCGGTCGCCGGGAAGAATTGCGCGTGGGCGATATCGGCGGACGCAAGCGCGGGATCCGTCAAGGTGAGCGTGACGCCGCTCTTGCCATGCGCGACATGGGCGCTTCCGGAAAAGGGCTGCGGGATGGCGGCGCGCGCGGCGGCAAAGAATTGCGGTGTGCCGCCCGCCTTGTTCAGCGGAATGTGCAACACCGCCGATTGCGGAATGCACATATCCGCACAGAGAAGCCAGTGCAGCGACGCCATGGCCACGCCGCTCGCCGCATCGCCGATATGCAGCGGCACGAGGAAGGTGACATCGCCGGCATAGCCGTAATAGACGATCCCGCCGGTGACGAAACGCTGCGGCGCCGGCCATTGGAGCGGCCCGGCGCTATCGCCTTGCGGCAAGGACCAGCGCACCCGCGTCGGCAAGCCCGTTTCGCCCGGATTGCGCCAATAGGCATGCCAGTCCGGCGCGATGGCCATGTGCAGCGCGACCCAATCAGTCGAATTCGGCGTGGCCGCGGTTTCGAGCGCGGCAGAGACGCTGACATGCTGGAGCGGCGCGGCCGAAGCAGATGGCGGAAGCAGCGCCGCGAACAGCAGAACCGCAACGAGCGCGAGGCTACGTGCAAAGAAGGCTCTCATCGAATGCACCAGGCCTTGGCCCCCTCCCGCTGGAGGAATGTTTCGGCCTTGCGCCCCTGCAGCATGGCAAGGGTCGCGATCATGCCGGCTTCGAGGCAGGTCTGCGCCGCCACCGTGACCGAACGCGGCGCGCCCATGACCGGACGGCCCTTGCGCGGATCGAGGATGTGGCTGTAGCGCAAGCCGTTCCTGAGAAGAAAGCGCCGCGCATCACCGCTGGTGGCCAGCGCCCCGGCCGCGATTTCGAGCATGGCCGCGGCCTCACCGCTGCGATCGACGGATTCGATTGCCACGGTCCAGCGCCCCGCGCCGGAGCGTGGGCCCGAGACCGCAAGATCGCCGCCGAAATTGACGAGGATCGGCGCCGCACAACGCATACGCGCAGCCGCCAGCGCGCGATCGACGGCATATTCCTTGCCGATGCCGCCGAGGTCGATCTCCATGCCCTCGGGCAGGCGGATGGTGGGCGCGCGCCATTCCACTTTCCGCCAGCCGATCTGCCGGCGCAGCGCGCGCACCTCCGCATCGGAGGGGGTATTGTCCGAACCGTCGAAGCGCCAGATGCGGCGCAAGACGCCCGAGGTGACATCGAAAAGACCGTCGCTGACGCGGTGGCAATGATCGGCGAAATCCAGCAGCAGCGCGGTTTCGTCATCGACCTCGACAGGCGCACCGCCGGCATTGTTGATGCGGCCGATCACGCTGTCGTCCAGATAGCGGCTGAATTTCTGTTCGATACGCTTGGCTTCGGCCTCGGCCGCGCGGGCGGCGCGCGCCGCGTCGTCCACCGCGTCGGTTTCGATGCGCACCTCGCAAGGCGTCGCCATGGCGCGGAAGCTATAGACGAGATCGTCGCCGGCGCGCACCAGCCCATCGGGCAGGACATCGGTGCGCGTGGCGGGATCGTCGTCGGGCATCGGCCTCGGCCGCGTTAGTGGAAGTCCCATGTATATCCGATCATGAGCCAGCCCGCCTTGATTCCCGAAAACAGATTCTGGTTCTTGAGCTGGCCGATGGCATCGGCCGGATGGGCATCGCCCGTCTGCTTGTAATAGTTGCCGCGCAGATAGATCTTGCTGGTGTTCGTGATCTGGAAGCCGATCTCGGCGCCATAGGTGATCGCCGTGAACTTGCCGAGGCGAATGTCCGAACTGGCATAGGCCGGCATGGGCGCGCCCGAGACCAGGAAGTTGCGATAGAAATTCGCCGCCGTCTGGTGATACCAGCGCACATTGGGCTCGATATAGAGCCAATGCGTCAGGTTCACCCGCTCTGAGAGTTCGGCCGAGGTCGCCTTGATGCCCCAGCTATCCTTGTAATAGCGCGCCGACAGTTCGGTGAGCGACGGGCCATAGAGGAACTTGTTGTTGAGGAACACGCTCTGGCGCGTGCGATTGCCGGGCCGGTTCTCATAGAGATAGTCGAGCGGCTCGCCGCTGGTCGGATCGACCACCGAGACGATGCGGTAGGGATCGTTCTGATAGCCGTTCGAACTGCCGTAGGAATAGTTGAGCTGCAACAGCCAGCGCCGCGTCATCACTTCGGTGAGGCCGAGCACGCCATCGAGCTGCGTGCGCCCCCTGGCCGACTGCGGTTTCCATTGCGCGTTCATCGTCGTCAGCGGCGTCGGCACGCCGCCATAGGGGAAGGAGGAATCGTCTTCGAAATTGACGCCGAGGCTGAGCGTGGTGTTGTTGCCGTTGAAGCTCTGGGCAATGCGCGCATTGGCGGTGATGGCCCGGAAATCGTGTTCCTGCGAATAACCGGCGCCGAAGCCAACCTGGGTGATGGCCCCGAGCGGCTGCGACCAGTCGAAACTGGCGGCGACCCGCTCGTCATGAAACCCGCGGTCCATCGGCAGCGCATTGGCCGCCACCGTATATTGCCGGCCCAAAGCGGCCTGGGTGATCTGACCCGGGGTTGGCGGAATCTGAATCACGGTCGAGCCGCCCGAGGCGCTCGTTACCGTCGTGCTCGAGCCGTGAAGCTGGATCGGGGTCACGAATTTCTGCACCAGATCGGACGGCACCGCGCCATTCGGCGTGGCGCCGGTGACCGCATCGGCGGTGAGATTGAGCGACAGGACACGGTCGCCATCGCCATGCACCGTCAAGCGTGCCCGAAGGCTCGATGGCGCGCACCCGCCCGCCGCTCTCCTGATAGAACAGGATCTGCGTATTGATCTCGCGAATAGGGGAGATTGAGAAGGCCGGTGCTCGGGTTATAGCCATCGCTCGAAAAGGCTCCGGCATGGGCCGCATGGCCGGCCGTGGCCGCCGCCAGAAGACCGAGCGACAGCGTGGCGATGGTTTCGCGCACCTGACCTGCGCGTTTGCGCCGCTTGATCAATTGCACCCGCAGCCTCCGCCGGCAGAGCCACGGCCGCCGCTGGCGGCTTCCTTGCTGAAATAGATATGATCTTCGGCCGCGAACTGCGCGGCATTGGCGCCGACCAGCATGTCCTTGCGCGCCATCAGATCCTTCTGCCACGGCTTCGGCCCCAGCGTGCCGCACGCCGAGACAAGGACAAGCACGGCGCACAGGCCGCAAAGCTGCAAACCGCCGCGCAGGCGGGCTGTGGTCATGCGCGTCATCACGAAGCCTTTTGATTGAGGAGGGCGCGGATCTGGGCGAGATAGTCGCCGATCTTCTTCGGATAGAAGCCGGAATGGACGTAACGCACCTTGCCGTCGCGTCCGATCAGGAACGAGGTCGGCATCGCCTGGACCTTGTACTGGTCGGCCAGCGAGCCGTCGGGATCGAAGACGACATGGAAATCGGCCGGATGCTGCTGCAGGAAGTCTTCCGCCAGTCGCGTGTCCTGATCGACATTGACGGCGACGACGACAAGGCCGCGCCCCTTGTAGCTATCGGCCAGATCGTTCATCCAGGGAAAGGATTGCAGGCAGGGCCTGCACCACGAGGCCCAGAAATCGAGATAAACGACCTTGCCCTTATAGGCGGAGAGATCGAGCCCGGCGGCGCGCGCCGGCGCGGCGGCAAGAAGCACAGGCAGCAACAGCACGGCAAAGAGCGCGATGACGGCGCGGGGCCATCGGCGGCTTGAAATCACAGGCATACACACAACAGGTTGGTTTTGCTGGCGCATCCATGCCACGGCGCACCTGACGCCGAGTGTGTGCCGGATTTACGGATTGGTGATCTTGCCGGGCCGGCCGGGGGCGGCGCAGCGCGGTTGCGTGTTCGCGCAAGATTGCGGGAACTTATAAGCTGCGGCAACCTTGCGGTTAGAAATCCGGGGCTTGCGCAGACATGTCCGCGAGGGGCGGGAGCGTTAGCGAGCGATGTCGGCGGTGGCGATCCTGGCCTCGCCGGGCTGACCGAGGCCGACAAAGGCCCATTGCGTATCGTCGGCGCCCTGCCGAGCGATCCATTGATAGCCGGTGGCCGACCAGGGCCGCACGCTGGCGGTCAGATTGTCGAGAACGTAATCGCCTTTGTCCGTCGCCACGGTCAGGACGATATGAGCCGTGCCGTCCTGGGTGCGCGCCAGCGCAAGGCGCAGATCGCTTGCCGCAAACCCATCTGCAATCAGCGCCTGCCGCTTGGCGAGCGCATAATCCTCGCAATCGCCATAACCATCGGTCGGGATCGTCCAGTAATCCACCTGGCCGTAATGGGCGGCATCTTCTTCGGGCTTGATGGCCGTGTTCCAGCTCTGGTCGATGTGTTTCAACATCTGCCAGGTCTGCGCGGTCAAGGCGATGGGCATCGCGTTGTCCGGCGTCGCCTTGCATTGGCCGGGATCGCGATCACAAAAGGCGACAAATCCCGACGGCGGCGTGGCGAGCGCGCCGGATGGCATGGTTGAGCTTGCAGGGATGAGTTCGACATCGTGCGCCGGCAATATCGACGTTATCGTTGCATTGTCCGGCAAATCCGATGCGATCATGCTTGGGCTTTGGCACGCGCTCAGCAGCACCGCAGACGCAACAAATATCGCAAAACCGAAAGGAGACCTATCCATGACACGCATCCAAGGACCGTGTACTGACGATAGGTTGGGATCTTTTTAGACCAGTTTAGGATGCGCGGGCTGACTTGAATCAACTTCAATCCAAGCCATAAAGAATTCGGCAACCATGTTTACCCAAGAACACTTGGTCGTTTCGCTTAACGCGCCTGCATGATGGAAACGGTTCGATGTTTGCGTTGCGCGACGGTCCGGCCGGAAATGACCGATTGCGGCGGCCGCTTGCTGTCCAGCGGCGGGCACTCACCGGGCTCGAAAGCAAATTGCAGCGGCAAAGATACCCGGACGGAAAAATCTGTTCGGCCGTGATCGACACAGACATGCCGCGCGCCTGCAAGCGCCATCGCGATGGCGCGGCGCTGACTGTTCTGAACGTGCAGGTTGGAGACGAAGCCAGCACCGTTAAGGCCAGCGGTTGGCCACGAAGATGGAACTGGTGCAGGGGCCAGTCTGCCTCTCACTATGCTCCGCGGCCTTCCGCACCAAACAGAGCAGCTCTGGACTCAAATTCCCTGTTAAACGGGGAATTATCAGGGAATTTCCCAAATTTTGGCCTCCTCGGCCGAAATCCGGCCAGAATACCCACGTCTTTCCAGCATCTTACACGGAAATTCCCTGTGGCGGACAACAGGGAATTCCGATCCCCAGAACAGGGAACATTCGGCAGCTTTCAGGGAACTCCGGGCCGGGAACAGGGAGGGACGCTTGTCGTTCAGCGAGCGAGGCCGGCGAAAATCGCCTCCCATTGCCGGTCGGCATAAAGCGCCTGAATTGGTCCACCGCTCGCTGCGCCGCCACGGCCCTAACGCCTCCTCGCGACTGACGAGCGGAAGACCTCCTCATTACTCCTGCCGGCTCTTTCAGCGCCCGGTCGTAGGGCCACCAAGGAGTTGATTCGGCTCGGCGACCTTTGCCCTGGCCTCGGACACCCCTTCGCCTCTCAAGGTGCCTGTTCTCGGGGCGCTCCTTGAGGGGATATCGGCCATCAGCACCAGAAGCAATCCGCTGGCCGGCTGATCAGCCGGCCAGCGGACCCGTGGCGCAAACGACGCCACTGAATTAACTTTGCGACTGGACCACTCGCTGCATGTCGGTCAGCGCCGCTCGGTCTCGGATGATGGATCCGCGATGTCTGGGGCCTATTTGTCCAAGCCGATCTTTAACACCAGTCCTATTGTGCGCGGCTGCGACAGCATAACCGGCACGGGGGCGTAGGGCAGTCCCAGTCCCAGGAAGTTGGGGTTGAGATACTGGTTCTCGAACGGATTGGCCGAAACCTCCCCGCGCGTGTCGAAGACGTTCTTCAGATAGGCGTCCACTTCCATGTTGTGCGGCAGGAACACCGAGAGGCCGACATTCACGGTGTTGTAGGCTGCCAGCTTGTAGTTGGGCGCGCCGGCGCCGGCCGTCTGCCCGGCCGGCCCCACATTGAAAGCCGAGTTGCGCGATCCGACATAGATGTCGCTGATATTCAGCGCGCCGCTGATATCGCCGGTGAGATCGAAATTGTAGGTACCGCTCAGCGCAAAATTGTACCGCGGCGATAACGGCAGGCGCGCGCCCTTGGTCGTGATGCCGAGGAAGCTGGTCTCGGCTGCGGTCAGCGAGGTGAGGTGCGCATCGGTGTAGGACGCCGACCCGCTGACGGTCAGTGGCGGAAGAATGCGGTACGAGAACGATGTCTCCGCGCCCTGCACCCGAGCGTTGCCTGCGTTCACGAGCTGGTTGATGCCGCCGATACTGGCCGTGGTCTGAATGCCGCTCCATTCGATGTCATAGAGATCGAAGTTGAGGATGGCCTTGCCATCCAGCAGCGTCGATTTCTCGCCGATCTCATAGTTCCAGAGCTTGTCCGGCGCGAAGGTCGGCGGCGCATTGGTGGGCGTGTTGAGCACGAAGTTCGGGCCGCCAGGCCGGTAGCCGCTGGACACCCGCGCATAGAGCATCGTGTTCTTGTTGATATGGTAGCGCGGATTGATCAGGTAGGTAACGACAGACTGGTCGGACGTGCGGTTGCCCGTCGCCGGATAGCGGGTTGTCTGATAGTAGTTCGGGAAGAACAGCAGCGTCTGCAGATAGGAGCTGTAGGTTTGGTGCTGCGTGCTGTAGCGCAGACCCAGCGTCACGTCGAAATTGTCCGTGACGTAATAGGTGCCGTCGCCGAACACCGCCAACTCGCGATAGGTGCTGGGCAGATAGCCGTAGAACGGCAGCACGGTGTAGCCGGGCACCTGCGTGCCCGGGATCTGGCCGTTGGCGGTCGAGCCGTCCACCAGCTCGATCGTCTCGTTCGTGAGCTCGCGCGTATAGAAGCCGCCGACAACCCACTCGAAGTTCTTGTTGTCCGGCGAGGCGAGGCGCAGCTCCTGGGTGAATTTGGTTGTCTTCATTTCCGTCGGCAGCGCGAAGGGCGGCGGCGTCTGGCCGAACACGCCCGTCAGGACGCCGCCGAGGATGACATCATAGAGTGGGGTCACGTCCGCATCGGTGTGGAAATAATTGTACTGATAGCTGGTGACGGAGGTTAGCTTGGCCCAGTGGAGGTCCCAGTTGGCAACGGCGGAATAGAGATTGAGCCGCTTCTCGGAGGGCTGCTCGAGGGCGTAGTACTGGTTGTAGGTCCCTGCGCCGGTTGGGCTGTAGAAGGTGGGCAGGGGTTGGTGCGTGGTGAAATCGCGGAACACGACGTCGGCGCCGCTGCCGTAATTGTACTGGGTCATCGCCGTCAGGCGGACGTCGAGGTCCGTGGAGAGCTGGGCCAGCATCTGAACACGTCCGCCGAGCGTGCGGCCGGCGCCGACATCCTTGCGGTGATGCGCAGGGTCCTGCGTGTAGCCGGAATCGAACTCCTGCATCCCGTCGATCCGCACCGCGACCTTGTCGCCGAACAGTGGCACATTGACCATCGCCCGCAGCCCGTCGTTTAGCGAACCGTGTTCCGTCGACGAGCCTTCCGCTTCCGCCATCGCGTCAAACGTCCCGAGCTCCGGCTTGACGGTGACATACTTGATCGCGCCGCCAAGGGAGTTCGCGCCATAGAGCGTGCCTTGCGGACCGTCGAGGACTTCGACGCGCTGCATGTCGAACAGATTGAAATTGAACGCGTTCGAACCGATGCCGAACTGCGTGCTTGAGCCGATCGGCACGTCGTCGAGATAGATGCCGACGGCGCTGCCCTTCTGGGCCGAGCCCGAGGTGACGCCGCGAATGGCGATCAAATCTGTGGTCGGGCCGCCCGAGGCAAAGCTGAGGCTGGGTACCGAGGTCGCGAAATCGGTGAAGCTGTGGGCGTGCATCTGCTGCAGGTCGACACTGTTGAACGCGGTCAGACCGCCGCCGACATTTTGTGCGGACTCCGCGCGCCGCGAGGCCGTCACCACGACTGTCTCGATGGTCGAGCCCGAATCCTGGGCCGAGGCGGCAGCCGTCGGCGCGAATAGCATGACGGGCAGCGCGGCGGCAAGCAGACGTGATTTGAGCGAGAAATGCATAATACCTCCCCTTCGCGATCTCCGGATCACCGGCCCGCAGAATCTTTTGACGCTGATGCGAATCCGTCTTTGCGGACTTTGCAGATCGGATTATTCAACACTCGATGAAAAACAATTCAATAGGCGATGAAGAAAAAACGCCCCCTGTAGCAAACGGGACACAGGTGGGTGGATTGCCGGGTTCGTCGCACTTGCGCATTCTTAATTCGGGCCCAAACGAGGCAGCATGGATGAAAGAATCTGCAACGAAGACGCGCGCGGGCAAGGCGGCGGCCAAGTCCGCGAAGTCGAAGCCGGGAACGGCCCGCGTGCGCGGTCGCCCCCCCAAGAAGGCCGGCGGCGCCGTCGCGCGTGAGCGCATCCTCGATGCGGCGGAGGAACTCTTCGCGCTTCACGGCTTCGATGGAGTGACGATCCGGCAGGTGACGCGCATGGCGGCGGTCGATGTCGCGCTGGCGCATTATTATTTCGGCACGAAAAGGGGGCTGTTCGATGCCGTGTTCCTGCGTCGCGCCGCCGTGATCAACGAAGCGCGGCTAAAGGCCATTGATGACTATCAGGTCAATCCCGGTCCGAACGGCGCGACCATCGAAGGTTTCATTCAGGCCTTTCTGGATCCCGTGATCGAGCGTTGCGTCAGCGGCGATCCCGGCTGGAAGAACTATCTGGCGATCGTCGCCAGGGTGAACAACACGCCCAGATGGGGCGGCGAGACGATGGCGCGCTATTTCGATCCGGTGATCCACCGGCTGATCGACGCGATTCGCGGCATCATGCCGGGCGCGCATGATATCGATCTCTATTGGAGTTATCACTTCCTCTCGGGCGCGCTGACACTGACATTCGCTGAGACCGGCCGTATCGATCTGCTCTCGTCGGGCGTGTGCCGGTCCACCGATCTGGAGGCCGTACGTGCCCGCATGGCGCCCTTCATCGCCGCGGGCTTTGAGAAGATCTGCGTGCACAAGCGCCATTGAGGCGCGAAATTCAAGGCAGCTCGGCAAGAAAGGTCGCTATGGCGGCGGTGGCAACGGGCTCTTCCAGCGTCGGCGCATGACCGACATCGGCGACCTCGACCACGCTGATATCGGGCTTGGCCGCCCGCATCGCCGCCACGCCATCAGCGGTAAGGATGTCGCTGAGTGCGCCATGCACTAGCAACACCGGCTTGAGGGCCAGCGCAGCGAACAGGGCCATGGGATCGGTTGGCGCCTCTGGCGGCTGGCCGGCAAAGGCCGTGGCGATGGCCGGGTCATAGGCGAGGGCGATGCTGCCATCCGGTGCCTGGCTGGCGATGCGGCGTGCGAATAGCGGCCAGAACTCCGGCACGGCACGCGGGAAGGCCGCGCCCTGGCTGTCGCGCAGCGCTGCCTCGACCGCGGACCAGGACGCGAACGGACCCGTCTTGCCAACATACGTCACGATGCGGGCAAGGCCGGCTGGGTTCAGCACCGGGCCAACATCGTTGAGGATCGCTGCCGCCAGCCGGTCGGGCGCGGTGGCCGCCATCAGCATGGCGATCAGCCCCCCCATCGACGTGCCGAGGACGATGGCGCTGGCGACGTCCAGCTCATCCATCGCCGCCAACGTGTCATGCAAGTAGACATCCGGATGGTACCGCTCCGGCTTGGGATCCCAGTCCGATGCGCCGCGGCCGCGCATGTCCAACGCCAGAACGCGCCGTCCATCCGCTGCCAAGGCCGGTGCAACGGCCTCGAAATCGGCGCTGTTGCGGGTGAGCCCGTGCAGGCATAGGACGGGCAGATCCTTCGCCGCGCCAGCCGGCGCATAATCGCGCGCTGTGATCGCCAGACCATCGCCCACGCTAACGCGGCGTGTCGCGAACTCACTCAATCCTCGCCTCCCCACCGCGCCGGTTGTTCTTGACTGAGCCACCGGGTAAAGCTTCAATCCAAATTGTAATTCATCTATTGTTGAAATTCCAGTCGCATCCGAAAGGGGATTTGCGATGATCGAGCCGTCTCGTCCGCTGCTGCCCGATATTCTGCGCCTGCATGGCAAATGGCGCGCTACTAAGCTGGCTTTGGTCGATGCCGATGGCTCTACCACCTGGGGCGGCCTCGTTGCCGCTGCCGGACGCACCGCTCATGGCCTCATCGCTGCCGGCATCGCGCCTGGCGATCGGGTCGGCGTGGTGATGAGCAATAACTGCGCCACAGTGGAGGCGATGTTCGGGATTCTGTCAGCGGGCGCTGTCGCCGTTCCCATTAACCTGTCGGTCAACGATTCCGCGCTTGAGACGATGCTCGCGGATGCCGGTGTGCGCGCCTTGTTCATCACCGTCGATCAGGCGGAACGGCTGTCGAGCTGCAATCTTCAGGGCCTGCCCCTCGCCATTCGCCTGTGCGCCGGCCCGAGCACGCCGCGCGGCTGGACCGCATATGAATATTGGCGCAGTGCCTTTCCGGCCAGCCTGCCTGAAGTTTCGCTGGGGCGATCGAGTCTGTGCAACATCATCTATTCCTCCGGTACCACTGGCGTGCCCAAGGGCATCGTGCACGATCATGGCGGTCGGCTGGATTGGGCGTACGATCTCGCGCTGGCGCTGCGTTATCATTCCAGCGCGCGCACGCTGGTCACGCTGGGGCTCTATTCCAATATCAGCTGGGCGATGATGCTGGGGACGGCGCTGGCCGGCGGCACGCTGGTCATTCAGCCCCGCTTCGAGCCGGGGGCAGCGTTAGAGGCCATAGCCGCCTATCGCATCACCCATACCGCGATGGTGCCGGTGCAATATCGCCGGCTGCTCGCGGCGCCGGAATTGGCGACCAGCGATCTGTCGTCCATGCAGGCTATGATGTCCTGCGGTTCGTCGCTGCCCGAAACGGTGAAAGAGGGCCTGTTCGCCCGCTTCCCATGCGGGGTGATCGAGCTTTATGGCCTGACCGAAGGCGTCGTCACCACCCTCGATCCGGAAGACGCGGAAGGCCGGATGGCTTCGGTGGGCAAGCCCGTGCAGGGCTGCGACATCAAGCTGATCGATGAAGATGGACGAGAGGTGCCGGAGGGCGCGACGGGCGAAATCGTCGGTGCCAGCCGCTTTGTTATGCCCTTCTATTGGCAGCAGCCCGAGGCCACGGACGACGCGACCTGGCACGACGAACAAGGTCGGACCTGGCTGCGCACCGGCGATATAGGCCGCCTCGACAGCGAAGGCTTTCTCTATATCGTGGACCGCAAGAAGGACATGATCCTTTCCGGCGGCCAAAACATCTATCCCGCCGATATCGAAGCGGTGCTCCGTGGGCACGAAGCGGTCGCCGATTGCGCCGTGGTGGGCATTCCCCATCCCGAATGGGGCGAGACGCCGCTGGCGGTGGTGGTGCCCAACGGCGCGACGGAGGCCGAGACGCTGAAGGCTTGGCTCAACCAGCGCCTCGGCAAGCAGCAGCGGGTCAGCGCTGTGGTGTTCCGGGCCGAGCTGCCGCGCAATCCCAATGGCAAGATCCTCAAGCGCGAGCTGCGCCCCAAGGTCGCCGGCTAATATCAACCCCCAGACGAGGTCAACGCTCCGCTAATCTATAACCCTCTGTCGGCTCCGACCAACCGTCACGTTGAACCGCGCTAATCCGGTTTGAAAGGGCTTGTAATGACCAATGACCCCACCCCAATTGCTAACGTCGATCCCGTGACGGGACAGCGACTTGACGTTTCATTCGAAGAATTGGCTGCACCTCTCCATCCAGGAGCGCAGGAGCTGCTTGCCTATTGGAAGGCCTGCAGAGCGCACGGCGATTTCGTCATGGGCCGCGACGTGCCCGCGCGCACCCTTGCGCGTCTCACAAAGAATTTTGTTGTGCTTGAAACACAGCCAAGCCTAGGAGATTTTCGTTTTCGGCTGGTCGGGTCGGTATTGCGGGAACGCTTCGGACGCGATGTTTCGGGTCTCCTGATTTCCGAGGTCTACGACAACGCCACGACCCAGAGGTTCCTGTCGTCGTTAAACAAGGTCATACGGATGCAAAGACCGGTTTTTCAAGTTGTCCGTGTTAGGGGCGCAGTGGGCGACGTGCGGCGGCCGGAAACTGCCTTGCTCCCGATGAAGTCGCCCGACAAAGACGACAATTGGGTACTCTGCGGTGTATTCTACTATCCGTGACTGCATTTGCCGGGGGGCTGACTCCCAAAAGTGCGCGGTAATTATATCCGTCTATGACGAGCTAATCAGCTGGCGAATTTGTTGGGCTCTGCGGCATCCTTCCCGGCCGGTGGGGAACAAGCCCAGCCAGATTCCTCTTTGATTGCGGCTGTGGCGCGGGCTCATCGCTGGAATCAGATGCTGCTCTGCGGCGAGGCCGAATCGATCGATGCGATCGCCGTCCGCACCGGCACCGAGCGGACCCACGTGGGACGCACCCTAAAGCTCGCCTTCCTCAGCCCGGACCTGACCCAGGACATCCTCGCCGGACATCAGCCCCTCGGCCTGCGCCTCGCGCAGCTCCTCGATGCAGACCTGCCGGTTGCCTGGCGCGCCCAGCCGGCCTTCCTGAAAGCCCTAGCCCAAGCCGGCTAAGCACGCCCGGCCTCTCAACCACGGCAAATATCTCGCTCCCCCCCCCCCGCGCCGGACTGCACGCAGTCTGGCGCGGCGCCGTTCTCGGCGCACTCCAACCCACGCAATGGACCAGTGTGTGGGTTCGGGTTCTGCGAACGGAGACGAAGGCCAAAAAGTCGGGAGAATCTCCGCTCCCCCCGGTCTCCGAGCCCACGCAATACGGACCATAAGCCCCATTCTGCGGGCTTTTGCGCAAAATGGCCGCGGAGAGCCTGAAAGTGGCTGTCGGAGAAGACTGAGTGGTGCCGCCTGCGTGACTCGAACACGCGACCCCCGCATTACGAATGCGGTGCTCTACCAACTGAGCTAAGGCGGCCCGTCTCGCGGCTCCCGGAAGGGGCCGAAGCGCGGCGGAAAATACGCAGGAAGCCCCGGCCCCGCAACAGTTCAATTCGCAAGGTCCGGGACGAAACGGGAAAATCCTCCCGGCGCCCGCGTGCCGCCCCGGATGGGCCCTAAAATGGCCCTCAAGATTGCAACGGAGGGGCAAAAGCCTTATGTCCCCCGCTCCCGCAGATATGCGGCGAGAGGTCCCAGGCCGGACGGCCCCGCCAAGGGCCGGGAAAGCCCCGACGCAACTTGAGGACGCAGCTTGAGATTGCCGATCCACAAAGAAGGCTGGCCCTTCCTCGCCATTGCCGTGGCGATCAATGCGGGCCTGTTCTGGGCCGCCGACTGGGCGGGCTTTGCCTTTCTGCCCATTACCATCTGGGTCGGCGCCTTTTTCCGCGATCCCGAGCGGGTGGCGCCCGAGGGCGAACACCTGATTCTGAGCCCGGCCGACGGAATTCTCTTGCCGGTGGTGGAGGCCGCCCCCCCGCCGGAACTCGGGCTGGGGCCTGCCCCGCGCCCCCGGCTTTCGATTTTCATGAATGTTTTCAACGTCCATGTGAACCGGAACCCCGTGAACGGAACCGTAACCGCGCTCGCCTATCGTCCCGGCAAATTCGTCAACGCCTCCTTCGACAAGGCCAGCGAACTCAATGAACGCATGGCCATGACGGTGCGGATGGACGGGCCCGGAGCCATGGCGGGCAAGGATCTTGTCGTGGTCCAGATCGCCGGATTGGTGGCAAGACGCATCAAATGCGACCTGAAAGAGGGCCAGACCGTCGCCCGCGGCGAGCGCTTCGGCATGATCCGCTTCGGCAGCCGGCTGGATGTTTACCTTCCCGAGGGTGCGCGGGTTGTCGCACGCCCCGGCCAGACCATGGTGGCCGGCGAGACGGTTGTGGCGGACATCCCGCTTTCCGGGTTAGGGTGACAGTTATGCGAAGGTTCAGGCCCGGGCGCGCGATCGCCAAGATCCGTGACGATCATCATGATGGCTTCCCCCTCGGGCGCTTCCTGCCCAGCGGGCTGACGCTGCTTGCCCTGTGCTCCGGCACCACGTCGATCCGCTTCGCGCTGATGGGAAACTGGAAGGCGGCCGTGATCGCCATCATCGTCGCCGCCGTGCTCGACACGATGGACGGCAAGGTGGCGCGCCTGCTCGGCGCGGACAGCAAGTTCGGCGCCCAGCTCGACAGCCTCGCCGATCTCGTCAGCTTCGGCATCGCGCCGACCGTGCTCGTCTATCTGTGGACGCTGCATCAGGCGGGCGGCGCCGGCTGGACCGTGGCGCTTGTCTATTGCGCCTGCTGCGCCATTCGTCTGGCCCGTTTCAACATCGAGACCGTGGAAGCCGAGGACCAGCACGAGGCCAACAAGCATTTCACCGGCGTGCCGACACCGGCCGCGGCCTGCATGATCCTTCTGACCATGCTGCTGAGCTTCCAGTTCAAGGGCACCGAAGCCGGTGCGCTGCTGGCCAATCCGATCCTCAACGGCGCCATCGTCTCCACCGTCGCGCTGCTGATGGTGAGCCGGCTGCCGACGCTGTCGTTCAAGAATTTCCACCTGCCGCGCAAGCTGCGGGTGATGGCCGGCGCTCGCCGCCCTCGGCATCGTGACGCTGGCCGTGCTGTGGCCCTGGGCCACGCTCTCGGCCGGGCTGATCCTTTATATCGCGACGCTGCCGCTGGGCGCGCGCCCGCGCAGCGAAAGGCGCCTGTTCCGCCACCGCCCGCCACCCGCCGAATAAGGCGGGAAAGTTCTCGTTACGGAAGGGCGGTGCTGCTGGCGCCGCCCTTTTTGTTTGCGCGCGTTGCCAAGCTTTGGAGCCTCCGTCAGACTGACGAAAAATCAGAAACAGACGGAAACGCCATGCTGACCAAAGCCGATGATTATCCCGGTGCATCAATTGCCGGAACCTATCGCCGTGGCCGGCACCGACCGCAATTTCTACGACCGCTATTTCTTCAACGGCTACACGCTGGACGGCCATGTGTTCTTCGCCTGCGCGCTGGGCGTCTATCCGCATCTGAATGTGATGGATGCCGCCTTCAGCGTGATCGTGGACGGCGTGCAGCACAATCTGCGCGCCTCGACGCTGCTGAACAGCGAGCGCATGGATACGCGCGTCGGGCCGATCGAGATCCAGGTCCTCGAACCGCTGAACAAACTGCGCGTGCTCGTGCATGACAATGAGCATGGCATCACGGCCGATGTGACCTTCGAAGCGCGCGCCAAGCCGGTGGAAGAGCCGCGCTTCACCTATCGCCAGGGCCCGCGCACGATCATGGATTACACGCGGCTGACGCAGAACGGTCTCTATGAAGGCCATATCGATGTGAAGGGCACGCGCATCGATATCGATTACGGCATGGTGCTGGGCACGCGCGACCGCTCCTGGGGCGTGCGGCCCATCGGCGCGTCCGATCCGCAGGCGTCGCGCCGCCGCGCATGCCGCAATTCTACTGGCTGTGGGCGCCGCTCAATTTCCCCGACCGCTTCATGCTCTATCACCTGAATGCCGAAGCGAGCGGCAAGCCGTGGAATACGGCCTCGGTGCTGGGCGAACTGGGCGACGCCGAGCCGGTGCATATGGCGAGCTGCTTCTCGAAGATCGGTTACAAATCCGGCACGCGCCATGCCAAGTCCGCGATCATCGAAGTGCGCGATGCCGATGGCGAAAGCTGGCGCGCCGAACTGACGCCGCGCTTCAATTTCTACATGTCGGGCATCGGCTACACCCATCCCGAATGGGGCCATGGCCACTACAAGGGCGAGAACGCGCTCGGCTACGACACCTACGATCTCGCCGACCATCGACGAGAACGCGCCGCTCTTTCAGCATGTGCAGGCCTTCGTGACGGCGCGGCTGGCGGGGCCGGATGGCGAGCGCGTGGGCGCGGGTGTGCTGGAGCAGCTGGTGATCGGGCCTTATGCGCCAGCCGGGTTCAAAGCGCTGTTCGATCCGGCGCCATGAGCGAGGATCTTTCCACAAAGCTCGCCGCCTATCTCGCCGACAAGCTTGGTGCCGCCGATCTGGAAGTCTCGAATCTCGCGCGCATTCCGGGCGGGGCCAGCCGGCAGACCTATCGTTTCCGCGCACGCTATAGCGAGGGCGGCAAGACGCACGACCGCGCGTTGATCCTGAGGCGCGATCCCGAAGCCAGCCTGATCGAAACCGAACGCACCACCGAATACCGCGCCTATCAGGCGTTTCACGGGCTGGGCCTGCCGGTGCCCGAACCGATCGCGCTGGAGCTGGAGGGCGGGGCGCTGGAGCGGCCCTTCTTCATCATGGAGGAGATCGAGAATTGCGCGGTCGCCTCGATCCTCACGCCCGACCCCTACGGCGCGCATCGCGACAAGATCGGCACGCAGTTCTGGAACATTCTCGGGCGCATCGCCGGCGCCGATCCGAAGACCATCGGTCTTGGCGATCTGGAGGGCGCGCGCGATGCGACAGAGCTGCTGGCGCCACGAACTGGAGCGCTGGGAAAAGGTCATCCGCGAGGACGCCATCGAACCGCAACCGATCGCGCTGGCCGCGATCCGCTGGCTCAGGCGCAACCCGCCGCCACCGGCGCAGAAACTCAGCGTCGTGCATGGCGATTATCGCACCGGCAATTTCCTCTATGACGCAGGCGGCGACATCCGCGCCATTCTCGATTGGGAGATGGCGCATCTGGGCGATCCGCTGGAAGACATTGGCTGGGCTGTCGATCCACTCTGGTCCCATGGCGATCCCTCGCATCCGGCCGGCGGCATCGCGCGCGAAGACGGCTTCGCGGTTTGGGAAAAGGCGAGCGGCCTGACCATCGACCGCGAGGCGCTCACATGGTGGGAGATCTTCGCCAGCCTCAAGGGGCTCGCCATCTGGATCTCGGCGGCCAAGGAATACACCGAAGGGCGCAACACCGAAGCGGTCAATGCCTTCTCCGGCTGGTATTGCCTGGCCTTCCACAACAAGGTTCTGGCCGACGCGACTGGGACAGGAGTTCGGCGCATGAAACCGGAAGTCGACCAGATCCTGATGATCACGGCCGGGCAGATCATGGGCGAACTCACGCCCAATTTGCCGAGCCATTACACGCAAGGCGCCGCCCAGCTGGCGGCGCTGATGGCGATCCTGTCGGCGCAGGAATATGACCGCGCCGCCGAAATCCGCGCCGCCGAGAACCGGGAGATGCGCGCATTGTTCGCGGAGCTGGCACCGGGCGTGAGCGATGCCGCGCTCCGGGCGAAGCTGGAGGCAGCCGCCAAGGGCGATCGGATGTCAGCCTGCGCATCTCTGCGCTCGATCAGAACAATTACGGCTTGCGCGAATTGCTGATCGCGCTACATGAGCATGTCGAAGCGCAGGACGGGGATGCGGCCAGGGCCGCCGAAACCGGGATCTGGACGCTTCTGAAAAATATCGCCGAGCGGCGCCAGCTTTACCTGCCGGGCGCCTACGGCCAACACGGACAACCCATTTGCGCGGCGTCGCCCTTCGCCTTTCCTTCGCACAGGCCGCGTCGGGAGTGATCGGCGGCGCCTATACGCCGTTCTTCGGCGCGTGGCTGGCATGGAAGGGGCTGGCGCCCGACCAGATCGGCGCGCTGCTGTCCAGCGGCATGCTGCTGCGGGTGGTGGTGGCGCCGGTGACGGGGATCATCGCCGATGCGCGCAACGACCGGCGCGGCATGATGCTGTTCCTCTACGCGATCATGCTGGCCGGCTATGGCGCGCTCAACGGCGTGAGCTGGCCCTATCTCATCTTCCTCGCCGCCATTCCCGCCAATATCGCCGGCGGCTCGATCACGCCGCTGCTCGAAAGCGTGAGCGTGCGGCTCTCCGAACGCTTCGATTTCGATTATGGCCATGTGCGGGTGTGGGCTCGACGCTGTTCGTGGCCGGCAATCTCGTCTCCGGCGCGGCGGTCTCGCTGTGGGGCATGGGGGTGATCGCGCCATGGCTGACGGTGTCGGTGATGCTGAGCCTGATCTCGATCTATGCCCTGCCCAAGCCGCGGCCGGATGCGCCCAAGGGCGATCTGCGGCTGCGCATGCGCGCGACCGCTGGCCGAGGCGCGCGAGCTGTTGCGCTCGCCGGTGTTCCTGATCTTCCTGGCGGCCGCCAGCTTCGACCAGGGCAGCCATGCCTTCTATTACGCCTATGGCGGGCTGCACTGGCGCGAGCTGGGCTATAGCGGCACGCTGATCGGCATCATCTGGCCCTTGGGTGTGCTGGCCGAAATCCTGCTGATGAGTTTTTCGCTGCGCGTGTTCCGCGCGCTGGGAGCGACCAAGCTTCTGCTGTTCGGCGGGATCGGCTGCGTGCTGCGCTGGACCATTCTCGGCTTCGATCCGCCGCTGCCCTTTGTCGATCTTCGCGCAGTTCCTGCATGGCGCGACCTTCGCCATGGCGCATCTGGGGGCGATGTATTTCATCCTGAAGGCCGTGCCGCCGCGGCTCGCCGCAACCGCGCAGAGCCTTTATGCGGTGAGCTGGTCCGGCATCGCGCTGGGCTTTGCCACCATGGCCTGCGGCCCGCTTTATGCGCGCTTTGGCGGGCAGACCTATTTCCTGATGGCGGCGATGGGGCTGATTTCGGCCCTGCTCTCGCTCTGGCTCATGCGGCGTGTGGCAGGGCGGACGCATCACCGCGCAGGAGGTCGAAGAAGACGCCGGCGACGCGATCTAGCGCCCGCGCGGATGGGCGCGGGTATAGGTTTCCATGCAACTGGCGCGTTTCGACCTCGGTATAGGTCTGCGTCGTCGACAGCGAGGCGTGGCCGAGAAGTTCCTGCACGCTTCGAAGATCGCCGCCGCCGGCCAGCAGATGCGTGGCGAAGGAATGGCGCAGCGCATGCGGCGTCGCCCGCTCCGACAAGCCCAAGGCGCCGCGAATGCGCTGCATCAGCGCCTGCGCCTCGCGCGCGCTCATCGGCTTGCCGCGGCGGGAGAGAAAGAGCGGGCTATCCTTCGCGCCGGTGAAGGGAATGCGCTCGGCATAATGCGCGATCGCTTCGCGCACGACCGGCAGCACCGGCACCACGCGCTCCTTGCGGCCCTTGCCGAGGATGGTCAGCGAATCGCCCAGCGGGCGCATCGCCGCGCTTCAAGCGACAGCGCTTCGGAAATGCGCAGGCCCGCGCCATAGAGCAGCGTCAGCAGCGCGGTGTCGCGCGCGGCCAGCCATTCGACGGCCTGTTCGCCGGCCTCCTCGATGGCGCGCGCGGCATCGGTCTCGCTCAGGGGCCGCGGCAAGCGTGCGCGGGATGCGCGGCGTCTTGACGGCGCGGGCGCGCGGCATTGTCGAGCATGCCTTCGCGCGTCAGATGGCGGAAGAAGCTGCGGATCGCGGCCAGCGCGCGCTGCACGCCGCGCGGCCCGAGCCCTTCGGCGCGGCGCCTGGTGATGAAGGCGCGGATATCGGCGGGCGCAAGTTCGGCCAGCGCGGTCACATCGACCGGGCCGGCCAGATGATCGGTGAGAAAATCGAGGAAGCGATCCAGATCGTCGCCATAGGCGCGCAGCGTGTGCGGGCTGGCGCGGCGCTCATGGGCGAGCGCGGAGAGCCAGTCGCGCTTCAGCTCTTCGGCAGATCGAGCCATGCCCGCATCGCACGCTCGAGCGCGCGGGCGAAGAAGCCGATTTCGGCGCCGACCTCCTCGCCTTCGAAGCAGCCGGCCGCGCGCGCGCCGAGCACATAGACGGCCGAGGGCGTGTCGCGCCCGATCTTGAGGCGGAACACGGCGAGGCTCTTGCACTCGCCCCCGCCGGGACCGAGCAGCACTTCGCCGCCGCTGGAAAGAATGACGCCCGTGCCGTCGCGCCCCAGAATGCCGGAGACCAGGCCCGGCGCGATCAGCCGCACGCGTTCGACGCCGGCCGCCGATGGCGCGATTGCAATCGCCTTCGATGCAGATGCCGGCGCGATCGGCGCCGAAGGCCGGCGGCCGCGCCGACGGCGACCGCGATCGCCTCTTCGAAGCTGCGGCATCGAGCAGATCGAGCACCAGCCGGCGCACGCCGTCGCCCAGGCCGCGCTTGGTCTTCAGGCCATCGCGCTCGGCGCGCAGGGCCGTATTCTGCGGCCACGAGTCGCTCGATCGTGTAGCGCTGCAGATCCTTGACCTCGGCCTCGGCGAAGCGCTCGGGCAGGAGCATGGCCAGAAGTTCGCCATCGCCGGCCAGCCGCGCGCGGTTCAGCCGCACATAGGCCTTGACGGCTTCGGCGGCGGCTTGGGCGGGATCGATATATTCGGCGCGGTCCATCAAGACGGCCTCGGGGATTGACCAAAGAGAATCACTTTGGAAAGTGTAGCCATGAAGGCGGCCATCTTGAAGCCCGGCACAGATACCGATGCGCGCAATCCCGCGCGCGCCGGAATTCTGCTGCCGTTGCCGCTGCCGGGCCCGTATGACTACCGCCTGCCGATGACGGACAGCGCTGCCGCGCGGCACGCTGGTGGTAGCGCCCTTGGGCCCGCGCGAGACGCTGGGCGTCGTCTGGGGCGAGAGCGAAGGCTCCGTTTCCGACAAGAAGCTGAAAGAGGCCGTGCCGCTCGACGGGCTTGCCGCGATTGCCGGAACCTCTCTGCGATTTCATCGACTGGGTGGCGCGCTACACGCTGAACCCGCCGGGCATGGTGCTGGCGCTGGCCTTGCGCGCGCGCGCGGCCTTCGAGCCCGAAGTACCGCGCATCGGCTATGTGCGGGGCGGCGCGACACCGGCGCGCATGACGCCGGCGCGCGAGCGCGTGTTCGAGGTCGTGCGCGACGGGCTGGCGCGCAGCGTCTCCGCCATCGCCGAAGAGGCGAACGTCACACCGGCCGTCGTGCGCGGACTGATCGAGGCCGGCGCCCTGAGCCCGCGCGAGCTGCCCGAGTTTGCGCCCTTCCGCTGTCCCGATCCGGGTCATGATCATGTGACGCTGAGCGCCGATCAGAAAGCGGCCGCCAATTCCTTGCGGGACGATGTGGCGGCGCAGCGCTTTCAGGTGAGCCTGCTCGACGGCGTGACCGGATCGGGCAAGACCGAAACCTATTTCGAAGCGATTGCCGAGGCGATCGATCAAGGCAAGCAGACGCTGATCCTGTTGCCGGAGATCGCGCTGACCGTGCAGTTCCTCGAACGCTTTGCGCAGCGCTTCGGCTGCCGGCCGGCGGAATGGCATTCCGATCTTTCGCAGAAGGAACGAAAGCGCACCTATCGCGCCGTGATGAAGGGCGAGGCGCGGGTTGTGGTGGGCGCGCGCTCCTCGCTGTTCCTGCCGTTTCGCGATCTGGGCCTCATCATCGTCGATGAAGAGCATGAGCAGGCCTACAAGCAGGAAGAAGGCGTGATCTATCATGCCCGCGACATGGCGGTGGTGCGCGGCTCCATCGAAAACTGCCCGGTGGTGCTGGCCAGCGCGACGCCGTCGCTCGAGACTTATGTGAACGCGTCGAGCGGGCGCTACAACTGGCTCAAGCTCAATTCGCGCCATGGCGCTGCCGTGATGCCGACGATCAAGCTGATCGATCTTCGGCGCGAGAAGGTGGAAGCCGGGCACCTGGATCTCGCAGCCGCTGCGCGATGCGATCCAGACCAGCCTCGACAATCACGAACAGGCCATGCTGTTCCTCAACCGGCGCGGCTATGCCCCGCTGACGCTGTGCGGCGCCTGCGGGCACAAGATGGTGTGCGCGAATTGCTCGGCCTGGCTGGTCGAGCATCGCTATCACCGCCGCCTCGTCTGCCATCATTGCGGCTTCGACATGCCGACGCCGAAGGCCTGCCCCGAATGCCATGAGGAAGGCAGCCTGATCGCCTGCGGGCCCGGCGTCGAACGCGTGGCGGAGGAATTCGCCGCCGCCTTTCCCCATGCGCGCATGGCCATCGCCTCGTCCGACACGCTGCACGGACCGGCGGAAACGCAGGCCGCCATCCGCGCCATGGGGCGGCGCGAGATCGACGTGCTGATCGGCACGCAGATCGTGGCCAAGGGCCATCACTTTCCGCAACTGACCTTGGTGGGCGTGATCGATGCCGATCTCGGCAGTTCGGACGGCGATGTGCGCGCGCGCGAACGCACCTTCCAATTGCTGCATCAGGTGGCGGGCCGCGCGGGCCGCGCCGAGAAGCCGGGCCTTGTGCTGGTGCAGACGCGCAATCCCGACGACATGGTGATGAAGGCCATCGCCGCGACCGACCGCAACGCCTTCTACGAACAGGAACGCACCTATCGCGAGCGCGCCCATGCCCCGCCCTTCGGACGGCTGGCGGCGATCATCCTTTCCGGCGCGGACGGCCATGCCGTGCGCGAAGCCGGACGCGCGCTGGCCAAAGCGGCGCCGAGTGCGCGCGGCGTGAAGGTGTGGGGGCCGACGCCGGCCTTCTATCAGATCCTGCGCGGGCGCACGCGCGAACGGCTTGCTGGTGCAGGCCGAGAAGAGCGTGGACGTGCAGGCCTATTTGCGAAGCTGGCTTTCGGCGCGTGAAGCTTCCCAATGCCGTGCGCATGACCGTGGATGTCGATCCGGTGAGTTTCTTCTGACACAGAGGGGAGAGCCACGATGAAGTTTGGTGTCACAGCCACCGCGCTATGCCTGACACTGGCCGCGCACACAGCGCTGGCGGCGCAGGCCTATGACAAGACCGAAAAGACCGATGCCTATACTTTGCGCCTGCGCGTGCCGGCGGCGGCCATGGCGTTCGATGCCGGTGAAGGAGGCGATCTTTGCGCGCTGGGACAAGGCGGCGAAGGAATTGAAGCAGGACGCGATCGAGGCCAAAAAGGACCGCCCGCAATATTTCCACCGTCATGCGCTCGACACACATTGGCGCCTCTCCTTCGACAGCGCAAAGGTGATCAGCCTCTCGGCTGAAGCCTATTGGGATGGCGGCGGCGCCCATCCCAATACGAGTTTCGATTCGCTGGTCTGGGATAAAGGCACCAGCAAGGCCGTGCCGATCAACGCGCTATTCGCGAAAGGCAAAACCAATGCCGGATTCGAAGCCATCACGCGCTATGCGATGACGGCATGGCAAAGGATCTATACGAAGCGCAGCGGCGAAAAGCCGGATGCGAATATGCGGATATGGCCAAGGAAGGCATCCAGCCGGACGCGCAGCATCTCGGCACCTATGTGCTGACCCATGCCAAGGGCGATGCCAAGGCGAACGGTATTCTTCTGCTCTATGGCGCCGGCGAGGTGTGGCCGCATGCGATCGGCAATTTCCTGATTCCCGTGCCGTCGCGCATCTTTGCGCGCGATCTGGCGCCGGAATGGAAAGGTCGCTTCAAAGGCGATTGAGCCCTACTGATACTCCCTGACATCGGCGAGATGGCCCGCAATCGCCGCCGCCGCCGCCATGGCGGGGCTGACCAGATGGGTGCGGCCGCCGCGGCCCTGACGGCCTTCGAAATTGCGGTTGGAGGTCGAGGCGCAGCGCTCGCCCGGTTCGAGCTTGTCGGCATTCATGGCCAGACACATGGAGCAGCCCGGCCGAGCGCCATTCGAAGCCGGCTTCGAGGAAGATCTTGTCGAGGCCTTCTTCTTCGGCCTGATGCTTCACCAGGCCCGAGCCCGGCACGACCATCGCGTTCACATGGCTCGACACCTTCTTGCCGCTCTCCCTTTCTGGCGATGGCGGCGGCGGCGCGCAAATCCTCGATGCGGCCATTGGTGCAGGAGCCGATGAAGACGCGGTCGATCTTCACTTCTGTCAGCGGCGTGCCGGGCTTCAGATCCATATAGGCCAGCGCGCGTTCGACGCCGTGGCGCTTGGCTTCGTCGGCGATCGCGGCGGGATCGGGCACGGCATCGGTGATCGGCGCGCCCTGCTCGGGCGAGGTGCCCCAGGTGACCATGGGCGCGATCTCGGCGGCATCGAGTTCGACCTCGATGTCGAACTTTGCGCCGTCGTCGGACTTGAGCGTGCGCCAGTAATGCACCGCCGCTTCGAAGGCGGCGGCCTTGGGCGCGCGCGGACGGCCGGCGACATAGGCGAAGGTCGTCTCGTCCGGCGCGACGAGGCCGGCGCGGGCGCCGCCTTCGATCGTCATGTTGCAGAGGGTCATGCGGCCTTCCATCGACAGGCCGCGCACCGCTTCGCCGGCATATTCGATGACATGGCCGGTGCCGCCGGCGGTGCCGATCTTGGCGATGATGGCCAGCGCCATGTCCTTGGCGGTGACGCCGACCGGCAGCTTGCCGTTCACCGTCACGCGCATGTTCTTCGATTTGGGGATCGAGCAGCGTCTGCGTGGCCAGCACATGCTCGACATCGGAGGTGCCGATGCCGAAGGCCAGCGAGCCGAAGGCGCCATGGGTCGAGGTGTGGGAATCGCCGCAGACGATGGTGGTGCCCGGCAGGGTGAAGCCCTGCTCCGGCCCGACGATATGGACGATGCCCTGGCGGATATCGGGCAGCGGCAGATATTCGACGCCGAATTCGCGTGGCATTGGCTTCCAGCGTCGCCACCTGGACCGCGCGATTCGGGATCGGAATTGCCCATGGAGCGGCCGATGGTCGGGACATTGTGGTCCGGCACGGCCAGCGTCTTCTCCGGGCGGCGCACCTTGCGGCCGGTCATGCCTGCAGGCCCTCGAAGGCCTGCGGGCTCGTCACCTCATGGACGAGATGGCGGTCGATATAGAGAACCGCAGACTCGCCCGGGGCCTCGTGGACCAGATGGGCGTCCCAGATCTTGTCGTAGAGCGTCTTCGCCGTCATGTGCCGTCACTTTCTTGCCGGCGCCCGTAACAACACGACCACGCCCGCCGGTGCAAGAGGCTTGCGCGCCGCACCTGTCCCGCGCAATGGAATTGTGCGGATCGCGCGGAAGCCGCGCCCTCAGTTTCGGGCGAAGTAGAACACGGCCATGATGATGAGGATGGCCACGAACTGGGCCAGCACCCGCACCCGCATCAGCCGGTTGGACCAGTTGCGCGCCTTCTGGCCCTCGACGAACATGGTCGAGATGCCGGCGACCAGCACCAGCCCGACAATGCCAACGGCAATCGCGACCAGAACTTTGCCGAACACGCGAATCCTTTCCCGGCCCCATCCCGCATGCGACTTGGCGGAGGGCCGCCTGTCGATGGGGCCACTATAGCGCGCGGGCCGGGCCTGTCGCGCGGCCCGCAGCCGCACGGCCGGAGACGGATGGGAAACGGCTCAGCTCTCGGCCGCACCAGGGCTGGCGGTGGCCGCCGTGATAGGGCCGGGCCATAGCCCCGGGCGATCATGGCCTGCGCCGACATTGCCGTCGCCGTCGCGCACCACGGCGCGGACGCGGCCGCCATATTTGTCGTAGCGGACATCGCTCAGTTCGACCTCGCCGCCGCCGATGCGCCGTTCGAGCCAGTCCCGCGCCGCCCGGGCGCGGCGATATTCGCTGTCGCAGCGGGCATGAAGCTCCGGCGCGTCGATGCCCTCGATGCGGACATGGATATCCACCGCCTCGCCCAGCCAGATCCGGGCCGCCGCCTCGAAGGTGTCGCCATCGATGATCGCGGACCACCTCGGCCCGGACGGGCCCGCGGAAGGCGGCGGCTGCCACGCCTTCGACCGGGCGCCGCCGCATCGCTCGATGGATTGGCCGCGGCGAAGGCCAGAATCAGAAGCCCCGCCCCGGCGCCGATCCCCCAGACCCGATCGCCGAACATCTCTCCACTCCACAACCACAGATAGCAGTTATGGAACATATAACGAACGATATGATCTGTCGAGCCCTTTTCTACCAGCTTCCGGTATTGGGCATGGAGGCCCAGGGTTCGGCCGGCGGTTTGGGCGCGCCTTCCTGCAGGAGCTCGATGGAAATCCCGTCGGGCGAGCGGACGAAGGCCATGTTGCCGTCGCGCGGGGGCCGGTTGATCGTGACCCCGCCATCCATCAGGCGCTGGCAGGTGGCGTAGATATCGTCCACCCGATAGGCGAGATGGCCGAAATTGCGCCCGCCCGCATAGTCCTCCGGATCCCAATTGTAGGTCAGCTCGACCAGCGGGGCCTGGCTTTTCTCGGCCAGCTCGACATCGTCCGGCGCCGAGAGGAAGACCAGCGTGAAGCGGCCCTGCTCGCTGTCGAAGCGGCGAACCTCCTTGAGGCCCAGCTTGTTGCAATAGAAATCGAGAGAGGCGTCGAGGTCCTTCACGCGGACCATGGTGTGCAGATAGCGCATGGGTGAACTCCAGTCAGAAGCCGCTTGGGCAGAACCCGGTTCGGCAGAATGCGGATCGGCCGGCGCTCACGCCAGCTCGTCGATTTCCTCGTCCGACAGGCGGCCCGGCACGATGGTTACCGGAATCGGATAGGCGCTGGCCTGCGGCCCCGCAAGGAGGGTGACCAGCGGGCCCGGGCCATCCTTGCCCGCCGCGGCAGCCAGCACCAGGATCGAGATGTTGCTGTCCGACTTGACGAAGTTCATCACGCATTCGGAGCGGTCGCCATGCTCGATCACGAGCTCGGGCAACAGGCCGGACAGATCGTTGACATATTTCGCGGCGGTGTGGATCGCGCTCTCGGCTTCCTCATGCGCTTCGTCGCGCATGATCTCCTCGACGCCGCGCCATTGCTGGAAGTCGGCCAGCTCGGCCACGCAGATCAGCGAGACGCGCCCGCCCGTGTGCTGGGCGCGGCGCGTGGCGAAGCGCAACGCAACCTTGCACTCGGGCGTCTTGTCGACGACGACCAGGAATTTGCGCGGAAATGGCGGCCGGCCTGAGCAGTCATGATGCGGACGTTGGCACCGGTGCCGCCGCCCCTGCGCGGATGCGCCCCGGGAGAGCGGCGAGCGGATATCAATGCTGTCTGCGGCGGTTTCAGCCGCTTTCAGTTCGTATAGATAGATCCAGCGCGGCTTTCGGGGTCAGACGAGTCGGGGGAAATGGCGCGCAAGGCCTCTTCCACCGCGCTGGGTTCCGGCGCAGTTTGATGTCGCGCCGGTGGGGCCGCCTGGAACAGTGGCAGGTCGTCGATGCGGGCCATGGGCTTGTGGCCCTCGCGGCCCTCTTCCAGCGCTTTCAGCACACCCTCGGCGCGGGCGATGACGGCAGCCGGCAGGCCCGCAAGCTTGGCGACATGGATGCCATAAGAACGGTCGGCGGCACCGGGCGCGACTTCGTGGAGGAAGACGATGCTGTCGTTCCATTCGCTGACGCGCATGGTGACGCAGGCGAGCGAGGACAGCCGTTCGGCCAGCGCCGTCATTTCGTGATAATGCGTGGCGAAGAGCGCGCGCGATCTGTTGGCCTCGTGCAGATGTTCGGCTGCTGCCCAGGCGATGGCGAGACCGTCGAAGGTCGCGGTGCCGCGCCCGATCTCGTCGAGGATGACGAGACTTCTTCTCCGTCGCCTGATTGAGGATCGCCGCCGTTTCGACCATTTCGACCATGAAGGTGGAACGCCCGCGCGCGAGATCATCGGCCGCGCCAACGCGGGAGAACAGCTTGTCGACAATGCCGATATGGGCGGCTTCGGCGGGCACGAAACTTCCCATCTGCGCGAGGATCGCGATCAGCGCGTTCTGGCGCAGGAAGGTCGATTTGCCGGCCATGTTGGGACCGGTGACGAGCCACAACCTTCCGACACCCTCGGGCGACAGATCGCAATCATTGGGCACGAATGGACCGGAGGCGGCCGCATCGAGCGCGGCTTCGACCACGGGATGGCGGCCGCGTGTGATTTCGAAACCGGTGGTGTCATCGACCCTCGGCCGCACATAACGGCGCTCGACGGCGAGTTCCGCCAGCGCGGTCGCCACATCGAGGCGCGCGAGTGCGGCGGCAATTTGTGAGAGCGCTGCGTGGCTTTCGAGCGCCTCGTTCGTCATCGCGTCGAACAATTCGCGCTCGATGGCGAGTGCCTGATCGCCGGCCTGCGAGATGCGATTGGCGAGCGTGGCGAGTTCGTCGGTCGAAAAGCGCACGGCGCTGCCGATGGTCTGGCGATGGCGGAAGGTCTGGCGCTGTTCTTCGGTTTGCAGCTTGTCGGCATGGACCGGCGTCGTCTCGATGAAATAGCCGAGCACGCCATTGTGCTTGATCTTGAGCGAGGCAACGGAGGTCTGTTCGCGATAACGCGCTTCGAGGCTGGCGATGACGCGCCGGCTTTCATCGCGCAGGCTTCGCACCTCATCCAAAGGCGCATGGGCGCCGCTGCGAATATATCCGCCATCGCGGGCGAGAAAGGGCGGTTCGGCGGCGAGCAGATGCGAGAGCTGATCGGAAAGGCGCGAGGTTGCCGCGATGCCGTCGATGAGATCGGTGCGGGCGGTGCGCGCTTCGCCAGGTTCGTCGCCCAGCGGATCTTCGAAAGTGCCGAGCCGTTCGCGAATGGCGCGCGCGGCCTTGAGGCCATCGCGCAGATTGGCGAGATCGCGCGGACCGCCGCGGCCCACGGACAGGCGCGCCAGCGCGCGGGCGATATCGGGCGCGCGGCGTAAATCATCACGCAAATCGGTGCGCAACTCGCGCGCCTCGGCGAAGAAGGCGACGGCATCATGGCGCGATGCGATTGCACGCCCGTCGGTCAGCGGCGACGACAGCCGCGATGCCAGCTCGCGCGCACCGGCGGCGGTGACCGTGCGGTCGATGGCGGCGAGCAATGAGCCGCGGCGTTCGCCGGTCAGCGTTTCGGACAGTTCGAGATTGCGGCGCGTGGCGGCATCGATGCCGATGAAGGCGCGGCTGGCAATCTGGGCCAGCGGACGCAGCGCCGGCAGCTTGCCCTTCTGCGTCAATTCCAGATAGCCGACCAGGCTGCCCGCTGCCGACAACTCGGCACGGCCGAAACTGCCATAGGCTTCGAGCGCGGCGACCTTGTAGAGCGATTTGAGCGCGCGCTCGCCGGCCGCGGAATCGAACTTGATCGCCGGCATGGGCGTGAGGGCGGGGCCCAGCGATTTGAGGAGCGGGCCCAGCAGCTCGTCCGCCAGCAGGCCATCGGGCGCCAGCACCTCGCGCGGGGACAGCCGCGCCAGCTCGGCCGCGATGTCGCCAGCCGCCACTTCGCCGACGCGAAACTCGCCGGTGCTCATATCGGCGCTGGCCAGCGCGAAATCGCCGCCGGCCCGGCCCAGCGCCACCAGCAGGTTGGCGGCCCGCGCCTCCAGCAGCGAATCCTCGGTCAGCGTGCCGGGGGTGACGAGGCGAACCACCTCGCGCGCCACCACCGATTTGGCGCCGCGCTTCTTGGCCTCGGCCGGGTCCTCGATCTGCTCGCAGACGGCGACGCGGAAGCCCTTGCGGATCAGCTTTTCCAAATATTGCTCTGCGGCATGGATCGGCACCCCGCACATCGGAATGTCCTCGCCCTGATGCTTGCCGCGCTTGGTCAGCGCGATGTCGAGCGCTTCGGCGGCCTTGGCGGCATCGTCGAAGAACAGCTCGTAGAAATCCCCCATGCGGTAGAACAGCAGGTAATCGGGGTGCGCCGCCTTGATTTCGAGATATTGCGCCATCATCGGCGTGGCCTCGACCGCGGCGGCGCGCGGGCCGGTATCGGACGCGGAAATGGGGGCCTCCTGATTCATGGGCCGGACCCTATCAGATCGACAAACTGTCAACAGAGGCCCAAAGCCCGCGCACCATTGAATGCTTACCCTTGACGGGCCGATATTCTGTGGATTGCTCTGGACGCATTGCCCATCTTCGTGGGATGGGATTGTTCATTCAGGTCTCTTTCATGTCGCGCGACTAAACCGGGGCCCCCAACGGCCCATGGCCAGCGCGCATCGGCGGTACAGATATGCCCAAATTCAAACGCCCCTCCTTCACCGAGGAAGAAGCCCTCGCCTTCCATTCCAGCGGCAAGCCGGGGAAGATCGAAATCACCCCCACCAAGCCGATGGCGACCCAGCGCGACCTGTCGCTGGCTTACAGCCCGGGCGTGGCCGTGCCGGTGCGCGCCATCGCCGAGCGGCCCGAGGCGGCCTACGACTACACGGCGAAAGGCAATCTTGTCGCCGTCATCTCCAACGGCACGGCGATCCTGGGGCTGGGCGATCTGGGGGCGCTGGCCTCCAAGCCGGTGATGGAAGGCAAGGCGGTGCTGTTCAAGCGCTTTGCCGATGTGGACGCCATCGACCTGGAAGTCGACACGCGCGATGTCGACGAGTTCATCGGCGCCGTGCGCTATCTCGGCCCCACCTTCGGCGGCATCAACCTCGAAGACATCAAGGCGCCGGAGTGCTTCATCATCGAAGAGCGCCTGCGCGAGCTGATGGATATTCCCGTCTTCCATGACGACCAGCACGGCACGGCCATCATCTCCACCGCCGGCATTATCAATGCCATGCATCTGACGGGCCGCAAGGTGGAAGAGATCAAGGTGGTGGTGAACGGCGCGGGTGCGGCCGGCATCGCCTGCCTCGAACTGCTCAAGGCCATGGGCGTGCCGAACGAGAACGCGATCCTGTGCGATTCCAAGGGCGTCGTCTATCGCGGCCGCAAGGAAGGCATGAACCAGTGGAAGAGCGCGCATGCCATCGACACCGATGCGCGCAGCCTGGCCGATGCGGTCGCCGGCGCCGATGTCTTCCTGGGCCTGTCCGTCAAGGGCGCGGTGACGCAGGACATGGTCAAATCCATGAACAAGGCGCCGATCATCTTCGCCATGGCCAATCCCGATCCCGAGATCACGCCGGAAGATGCCCATGCCGTGCGCCCCGATGCCATCGTCGCCACGGGCCGCAGCGACTATCCCAATCAGGTCAACAACGTTCTCGGCTTTCCCTACATCTTCCGCGGGGCGCTGGATGTGCGCGCGACGACCATCAATGAAGCGATGAAGATCGCAGCGGCCGAAGCGCATTGCCGAACTGGCGCGCGAGGACGTGCCCGATGAGGTGGCGGCGGCCTATGGCAGCAGCCGCCCGGTTTATGGACCCGAATACATCATTCCCGTGCCCTTCGATCCGCGCCTGATCAGCCGCGTCTCCTCGGCGGTGGCCGAGGCCGCCATCAGGACGGGTGTCGCGCGGCGCGAGATGAAGGATGCCGACGCCTATCGCAACCAGCTCACGGCGCGGCTCGATCCCTCCGCCGCCCTGTTCCAACGCGTGACGGCGAGCGTGCGCGCCAATCCCAAACGGGTCGTCTTTGCCGAAGGCGAAGAGGAATTGGTGATCCGCGCCGCGGCCGCCTTCCAGAATTCGGGCCTCGGCAAATCGCTGCTGGTGGGCCGCGAAGAAATCATCAAGGCCGGCATCGCCGAAGGCCGGTTTCGAAGACGGCGAATTTCGAGATCCATGTGCCGCATTCGGCCAGGGACGCGGCGCCCTATATCGAGGCGCTCTACAAGCGGATGCAGCGGCGCGGCGCGCTCTATCGCGATTGCGTGCGCATGGTCACCAACGACCGCAACATCTATGCCGCCTCGATGCTGGCGGCCGGCGATGCCGATGCCATGGTGACGGGCGTCACCCGCTCCTATTCGGTGGCGCTCAACGATGTGCGCCAGGTGCTGGACCCGCCGCAGCGGCGAGCGCACCATCGGCATCAATGTGATCTTCGCCAAGGGACGCGTCGTGTTCGTCGCCGATACCATCGGTGCATGAAATGCCGACCTCCGAGGAGCTGGCCGATATCGCCGTGCAGGCCGCGCATGAGGCGCAGGCGCTTCGGCTTCACGCCGCGCGTGGCGCTGCTGGCCTCCTCCACCTTCGGCTTCCCGCGCAGCGAACGCAGCGAACGCATTGTCGAGGCCGTGCATATCCTCGACCGCCGCGGCGTCGATTTCGAATATGACGGCGAACTGGCGGCCGATGTGGCGCTCAATCCCGAGCGGCTGGCGCTTTATCCCTTCTGCCGCCTGACCGACACGGCCAATGTGCTGATCATGCCGGCCATCCATTCGGCCTCGATCTCGACCAAGCTGCTGCAGCAGATGGGCGGCGGCAATGTGCTGGGTCCGCTGCTGGTCGGGCTGGAACGGCCGGTGCAGATCGCGCCTCTGGGCGCCAAGATGAGCGAAATCTACAACGCGGCGTTGATCGCCGCATTGTAAACGCATTCGCCAGTTGAGATCGCCACGTTCGCGGCCTGTCGGCCGCGACGGTATCGGGATGAGATCACTTGGCCGGACGAAACCGCGCTTCCGTCCCGCCGGGCGACACCGCCCACCGGCCGGACTCCGGCCGCGCAGGACGCCTGTTGCGGATTGTCTGTATCGTCCTTCTGGGCGGGGTCGTGCTTGCCGCAATCGTCGGGACGGTGGCGCGCCGCCCGCTTTCGGCCTGGCTGATCGAGACCTGGCTGGCGCAGCGCGGCGTGGATTCGGCGATTGCGGTCGAGCGATTGGATCTGAGCGGCGCGGTCGCGCAAGTCCGGCTGGGCAAAGCCTCCGATCCCGATCTGACGATCCAGAAACTCAGCATCGCCTATCGCTGGCACGGGCTGATGCCGCAGCTCACCGCCGTCGATCTCAATCGGCCGGTGTTGCGCGCGCGCTATGACGGACACCAGTTCGATCTGGGCCAGATCGGGGCGCTGATTGGTGGCACCGCGACGCCATCCGCCGCCGCCCGCAGCGCAGCCCGCCGCCGCGAAACCCGGCGCCACACGCACGACGCCGACGATCACGGCACGCAATGCCCATCTGCGCATCGAAGCCCCGGCCGGTACGCTTCGGCTTTCGGGGTTCGCAGATTTCTCCGGCGGACAGATGCGCAGCCTCTATGTCAGCGCAGAGCCTGTGACCCTCAAATTCCCGGGCATGACAGCCGATATCGGCAGCGCGGTTCTGTCGAAGGATCCAAGCGACCATGTGCAGGCGCGCGTCAGCGGCAATGTCACGACCGACGATGGACAAGGCACGGACTGTGAGCGGCGCGACGGCGCGCATCGACATCGTCGGACTGCGTTGGTACCGCGACGCGAACGGCGCGTTTCATATTTCCGGGCAGGCGCAGGCGCAACTGAGCGCCGCCGCCGCGCGTCTGCAAGGAACCGCGATGTCGGGCCTTGAGGCGCACATCACCGCGGCCGGCGAACTCGACACCTCCGGCGCCATGGATCTGCATGCCGCGATCTCCGCGACTGGCGCTCTGCCGGCCGACATTGCCAGCGCCAAGGTGGCCGCCATCCCGGTTCTGGGCAGCGATCCCGAGAGCCGGCAGGCGCTGGCGACGGCGCTGCGCCAGATCCACATCGAGATCGGCGCGATGCACCTGCTGCGCTCGGCCGGACAGACCTATGTCACGCTGGGCGAACCGGCGACGATTTCGGGCGAAGGCGCGACATTGCAGCTGACCGCCCGCCACGGCGCGCTCGTGCATATCAGCGAGGGCCAGGTGCGCGGCACGGCCGAAGTGGCATTGCGCGGGCCGCATCTGCCCGACGTGACGATGACGATCCCGGCCTATCGCTGGCAAAGCGTTGCGGGCGGCGGACACACGCTCAACGCCAGCACCGAGACACAGGCGAAATTCAATTTCGGTCCGGCGCGCGGCGTCACGCTTGCGGCGAAGGGTGACGTGACATGGCGGGACGGTCGCTTCGCCTTCCTGCTGCGCGATTGCGCCGACATCTCCGTGTCCGGCCTGCTTTCCAAGCGCGCGCGCGTCGTGCGCGATGCAAAGGCGCAACTGTGCGGGCGCGATGGGCAGGCCCTGTTTTCCACCGAGAGCGGAGGCTGGAACCTCGACGGACGCTGGCGCGCGCTGAGCGCACAGCTGATTTCGGCGCAGGCCGGGCTCGCCAGCTCTCAAGGCGAGATCGCGCTTGAAAGCCGCGACGGTGTTCTGAAGGGCCATGTCGCGGTTGCCGCCGCGCGGCTGCAGGACCGTGCGCGGGCGCAGCGATTTGCGCCCATCACCTTCTCCGGCACGGCCAAAATCGCCGGCAATGCGCTGCAAGGCGGATTTGAACTTGCCGGCGCGGGCCAGAAGCGGCTCGGCCGCGTGACGCTGGCCGGAACCATCGCGCGCGGCCACGCGGATATCCGCATGGACAATCTGTCCTTCCGGCAGGGCGGGCTGCAGCCGCGCGATCTTTCCCCCATGCTTGCCACGATCGCCCAAGCCAAAGGCTCGGCCGGCATGACCGGCCGTATCGCCTGGACCGCGCGCGGGATGACGAGCCGCGGCGATCATCTCGATCCACGACCTGGATTTCACCAGCCCGGCCGGCCGGGTCGAAGGCGCGAATGGCGACATCAAGCTGTCGTCGCTGATGCCGCTGAGCACCGCGCCCGGGCAGACGATTTCCGTTGCCAAGATCGCCTGGATCTCGCCGCTGACGAATCTCACGGCGACCTTCCAGATGACATCGCTGGGGCTGAGCCTTGGAAGCGCGAGAGGCGGACTTTCAGGAGGCCAGATATCACTCGCACCGCTTGAGCTGATATTCGCCTCGACCGCGCCGGTCAGCGGCAAGATCTCCTTGCACAATGTGGACATTGGCGGATTGATCGCCGCCTCCAGCCTCGGCACCAAATTGAAGGCAAGCGGTGCAATGTCCGGAACCATCCCGTTCCGCATCGGCCCCAACGGGGTGTCCTTCACCGACGGCCATATCGCGACGGTCGGACCAGCCAACCTCTCCATTTCGCGCACGGTGTGGGGGAACGACGACCCGCAGGGAAAGAGTGGCGCCGTCCGTAATTTTGCCTATCAGGCACTGGAACACCTCGCCATCGATTCGCTGGACGGCACGGTGAACAGCCTGCCCAATGGGCGGCTGGAGCTGCTGCTCCACGTCAAGGGGCACTACGCGCCCGAAAAGCCCCGGACTGCCGAAGTCGGCCTGTTCGATCTCCTGCAGGGCAAGGCCTTCGACAAACCGATTTCCCTGCCCAAGGGGACCGTGGTCAACCTGACTCTGGACACCTCCCTTAATTTCGCCGAACTTTTGGCGGCTTATCGCAAGGCTTGGACCGACAGTACGGCCCCGGCAGCGCATTCGCCCTAGCTGCAGAGGGACAAGCACAGATGTCGAACCGCACGATGAAAACCACGATGGCTGTGACGGCGATTGGCTTTGCCGCCATCCTTCCGGCCTCGCTGGGCGCTTGCACGCCGACGGTGCGGGTGGAAGTGGCCCCCATCAATATCTACGCCAAGCTCGACGCGGATGTGCGCATCCGCCTCGACAAGGAAGTGCAGACTGCAATCAAGCAGAACCCGAACCTGTTCTGACAGCCGTATCAAGGACACCGCGATCATGGTCACGAGATTTCTGAAACGCGCCGCGCGCTTTGCCCTGTCGGCCCCGCTGCTGGCAGCGGCGCTGGTTCTGGCCTCCGTCGCCGCCGGCGTTGCAATCCACCCGGCCATCGCGGCCGATCTGGCCAGCGCCAAGGCGACGATCGACACCGCCAAAGCACAGGGCAGTGTCGGCGAACAGGGCGATGGCTATCTCGGCCTCGTTACCGGCGCCGCCGATCCGGCGACGATTGCAGCGATGCAGCAGATCAATGCCGGCCGCGCCGCCGTCTATCGCGACACGGCCAGCAAGACCGGCGTCTCCGTTGCGGCCGCGGGCGAAGCCACGGCCAAGCTGCTGCTGGCGAAAGTACCGACCGGTCAGTACTACAAGCCGCTCGGTGGCAGCTGGACCAGGAAATAGGCGTTACTGTTGCTGCTGCTGTTGTTGCTGTTGTGACAGCAGGTCGGGCGCATTGGCGGCCGGTTGGGCCGGTTTCATCGGCCGCGCAATGCGCAGAAATTCCTCGTGCCGCGCCGGCGCCTTGGCCGTCTGCACCGTGACCGCGATCGACAGTTCCGATTCCGCATCGCCCTTATAGGTGCCGCGCGTCGGCGGCACATCGGCATAGTCGCGCCCTACGGCGACGCGGATGTGGCGGCCGCCGGCCAGCATGTTGTTGGTCGGATCGAAACCGACCCAGCCCAAAGATGGAAACCAGGCTTCCATCCAGGCATGGCTCGCATCTTCGCCGGAGCGGTCCTTGTCCTCGCTGCGGTGGAAGAGATAGCCCGAGACATAGCGCGCCGGAATGCCCCAGCTGCGCGCGATGGCAATCATGATATGCGCGAAGTCCTGGCAGACGCCGCGCTCCTCGCGCAGGGCATGCTCGATGGGCGAATGAACTTCGGTGATGCCGACTTCGTAATCGAAGGCGTAATAGATCAGCTCGTTGAGGCGGCGCAGCGTCGACATGGGATCGCCCGAGGGCGCGCCCAGATCGTTGCGGGCGATGAAGAGCGACAGATCTTCGCCTTCCCGCGCAAATTTCGACGGTTCGAGATAGTCGAAATGATCGGCATGGAGATTGAGCGGGTTGTAGCGCTGCCATTCCAGCCCATCGAGCTCTTCGGGTGGCACCGGAAACGGCGCCATCTCGACGGCGGCCTGCACCTCCAGCCGCATCTCGTCATGTTCGCGCAGCACATTGAAGTGATAGACCGCATTGCCGAGATGATCGGTATAGGCATAGAGCTGGGTGCGCGGCGAGGTTGCGATCTGGAAATTCCGAAGCGCCTGCGGGCCTTCGGAGCGCGGCTGCATGCGAAGCTCCATCACGCTTTCGCGCACCGGCGCGGTGTAATGGATGAGCGTGGTGTGGCGGATCGAATAATGCATTGCTCAGCTCCTCACAGCACGGCGCCGGCGTCATAGGCGATATAGGCGGCATAGACTGCGTCATGCACCTGTTCGCATTGGCGCGAGACATTGCCGAGAAATTCGTCGAACACGCTTCCCGTCAGTTCCTCGATCTGGCCGTAATCGATGGCGGCCTTGAGGCGGCCGGCCAGACGCTCGCAAGCCGCGCGGCGCGCGGCCGGCGCACCCGGCGCAACACATTTCAAGGTCTCCTGCACGCGATCGACCGAAAAACGCACCGAATGGGGAAACTCCGCATCGAAGAGCAGGAACTGCGCGATCTGATCCGGCCGGATCGCCGCCGTGTATTTCTTGCAGTAGGGCTCGAAGGCCGTGCAGAACTTCAAAAGCACCAGCCAGTCGAAATATTTCGGCGGCGGCGGCGCGCTGTAACCCGGCAGGGGCGCACCGAAATGAATGTCGAGCAGGCGCGAGACCAATTGCGCGCGCTCGATGTAGCGGCCGAGTTCGAGGAAGTGCCAGCCTTCACCGTGATGCAGCGTCGAATAGGCGACGCCGCCCAGCGTGTAGAGGCTTTCAAGTATCTCGCGCGGCAGGCGCGCGGGCTGCGGGCCGAACTCGTCGATGGTTTCGGATTGCAGGCGCAGATAGAGCCGGTTGAGATTTTCCCACACTTCGTTGGAGAGATGTTCGCGCACCTGACGGGCATTGTCGCGCGCCAGACGCAGCGAGTTGACGAGCGAGGACGCATTCGTCCGATCGAGCAGAAGCGATTCGCCGATGGCGGCGGGATCGGCCGTGCCGGGCTCGAACTCTTCCCCCGACAAGGCGGCGACGACGCGCGCCCAGGACGCATCCGCTTCCTCCTTGGTCTGTTCGACCATGGATTCCAGTTTGACAGCGACGAGGCGCGCGGTGTGCTCGGCGCGTTCGAGATAGCGGGCCATCCAGTAGAGGCTGTCGGCGACACGGCTTAACATCGGCATGGCGCTTCCCCCTACTCGCTCAGGACCCAGGTGTCTTTGGAGCCGCCGCCCTGGCTCGAATTGACGACCAGACTGCCGCGCTTCAGCGCCACGCGCGTCAGGCCGCCGGGCACGATGTCGATCTTCTCGCCGCAAAGAATGAAGGGGCGAAGATCCACATGACGCGCTTCGATGCCGCCGCTCACAAAAGTCGGCGCGGTCGAAAGCTGGATCGTGGGCTGGGCGATATAATTCTCGGGATCGGCCTTCAGCTTGGCGGCGAAGACATCGCGCTCGGCCTGGGATGCGTGCGGGCCGATCAGCATGCCATAGCCGCCGGATTCGCCGACCGCCTTGACCACCAGCTTGTCGAGATTGTCGAGCACGTGGCTGAGCGATTTTTCCTCGCGGCACAGGAAGGTTTCGACATTGTCGAGGATCGGCTCTTCGGAGAGGTAATAGCGGATCAGCCGCGGCACATAGGCATAGATCGCCTTGTCGTCGGCGACGCCCGTGCCCGGCGCATTGGCGATCACGACATTGCCGGCGCGATAGGCATTGAACAGGCCCGGCACGCCGAGCGCCGAATCGTCGCGGAAGATCAGGGGGTCGATGAAGTCGTCGTCGACGCGGCGATAGATGACATCGATGCGCTTGAGGCCCGAGGTCGTGCGCATGAAGACGGCATTGTCGTGCACCAGAAGATCGCGGCCCTCGACCAGTTCCACGCCCATCTGCCGGGCAAGAAAGGCGTGCTCGAAATAGGCCGAGTTGAAGACGCCCGGCGTCAGCACGGCGATGGTGACATCGTCCTGGAAGGGCGTGAGCGAGCGAAGCGCCGCCAGAAGCTGCTGCGGATAATGCTCGATCGGTTTGACGCGGGAGGCACGGAAGGCGGCCGGAAAAACACGCCGCACGACATCGCGGTTCGCCAGCATGTAGGAGACGCCGGAGGGCACCCGCAGATTGTCTTCCAGCACGGCGAAGGCGCCGTCCTCGCGGCGGATGAGATCGGTGCCGCAGACATTGACATAGGCGCCGTGCGGCACCGGGATGCCGCGCATCTCGCGGCGGTAATGCTTGGAGCCGAAGATCATGCTGCGCGGGACGACGCCGTCGCGCAGCACCTTCCCCTCGCCATAGATGTCGGCCAGGAACAGGTTGAGCGCCGTCGTGCGCTGTTTGAGCCCGGCTTCGACCCAGGCCCATTCGGCGCCGGTGACGACCCGCGGGATCAGGTCGGTCGGGATGATCCGCTCGGTCGCCTGATGGTTTTCGCTGTAGACGGTGAAGGTGATGCCCTGGTGCAGGAAGGACTGCTCACAGGCCTGCTGGCGGCGATGAAGCTCCTCGGCCGGCAGCCCGGCCAACTGGCGGCCCAGCACCTCGTAAGGCGCGCGCAACCCGCCATCGGGCGTGAACATCTCGTCGAAGGCCGTGCCCAGGGAATAATGCAGGAAGGGCTCGCGCAGACCGGGCGCCGGCAGTGGCGGGACGGCGGGATCCGCCTCCACATCCCGATCCAACCCTGCACTTGCGAAAAGACCTTGCTGCATGTGCGAAGGAGACGAGGTTCCTGAAGATTCGTCAAGCACCCAAAACGCGGCAGGGCCGGATGCCGTTACGGCAGCGGGTGCGTCAGAAAGACAGACAAATCGGCGTATTTTCGTCCCCTCCGCTTCGACCCAGTGTCTTGCGGGGCCGGAGTACCACCCCTATATACCCCTCAGTGGCGAGGACGGCCTTCGCGAGGGCTGGAATTTGCCAACAAAATCAAGGGGACGGGCAAGGGGCGCTCGGCACGAGGCCCGACAACCGTCCGCCGAATGAAAGGATTTGAGCAATGGCGAAGGTCATCGGCATCGACCTCGGCACCACCAATTCGTGCGTAGCCGTGATGGAGGGCTCCAGCCCGAAGGTTATCGAGAATGCGGAAGGTGGGCGCACCACCCCGTCAATCGTGGCATTCACCGAGGATGGCGAGCGTCTTGTCGGCCAAGCCGCCAAGCGCCAGGCCGTCACCAACCCCGAAAACACCTATTTCGCGATCAAGCGCCTGATCGGCCGCCGCTTCGACGATCCCATGACCAGCAAGGACATGGGCATGGTCCCCTACAAGATCGTCAAGGCAGACAATGGCGATGCCTGGGTCGCGGGCCGCGATTCCAAGAAATATGCGCCGTCCGAGGTCTCCGGCTTCATCCTGCAGAAGATGAAGGAAACCGCAGAGGCCCATCTCGGCGAGAAGGTCACCCAGGCTGTCATCACCGTACCAGCCTACTTCAACGACGCCCAGCGCCAGGCCACCAAGGATGCCGGCAAGATCGCCGGCCTTGAAGTGCTGCGCATCATCAACGAGCCGACCGCGGCCGCGCTGGCCTATGGCCTCGACAAGAAGTCTGCCGGCACGATCGCTGTCTATGACCTTGGCGGCGGCACCTTCGACGTGTCCGTGCTCGAAATCGGCGACGGCGTCTTCGAAGTGAAGTCGACCAATGGCGACACCTTCCTGGGCGGCGAAGACTTCGACATGCGGCTGGTCAATTATCTGGCCGACGAATTCAAGAAGGAGCAGGGCATCGATCTGCGTTCGGATCGCCTGGCCCTGCAGCGCCTGAAGGAAGCCGCCGAAAAGGCGAAGATCGAGCTTTCGAGCGCGACGCAGACCGAAGTGAACCTGCCCTTCATCACGGCCGACGCGGCAGGCCCCAAGCATCTGACCATGAAGATCACCCGCGCCAAGCTCGAAGCGCTGGTCGACGATCTGATCCAGCGCACCACCGATCCGGTCAAGAAGGCGCTGAAGGATGCGGGCGTTTCCGCCAGCCAGATCGACGAGGTCATCCTCGTCGGCGGCATGACGCGCATGCCCAAGGTGCAGGACGTCGTCAAGCAGCTGTTCGGCAAGGAACCCCATAAGGGCGTGAACCCGGACGAAGTCGTCGCCATCGGCGCGGCCATTCAGGCCGGTGTGCTGCAGGGCGAAGTCAAGGACGTGCTGCTGCTCGACGTCACCCCGCTGTCGCTGGGTATCGAGACGCTGGGCGGCGTGTTCACCCGCCTGATCGACCGCAACACGACGATCCCGACCAAGAAATCCCAAGTGTTCTCGACCGCCGAAGACAATCAGACGGCCGTGACCATCCGCGTGTTCCAGGGCGAGCGCGAGATGGCAGCCGACAACAAGGTGCTCGGCCAGTTCGATCTGATGGGCATTCCGCCGGCACCGCGCGGCGTGCCGCAGGTTGAGGTCACCTTCGACATCGACGCCAACGGCATCGTCAACGTCACCGCCAAGGACAAGGCGACCAACAAGGAACAGCAGATCCGCATTCAGGCCTCCGGCGGGTTGTCGGACGCCGACATCGACAAGATGGTCAAGGACGCCGAAGCCCATGCGGCCGAGGACAAGACCCGCAAGGAGCTGGTCGAAGTCCAAGAACCATGCCGAAGCGCTGATCCACTCGACCGAGAAGGCGATGAGCGAGCATGGCGACAAGGTCGGCGGCGACGAGAAGAGCGCGATCGAAGCCGCCATCGCGGACCTCAAGGAAGTCGTGAACGGCGAGGACCCCGAAGCCATCAAGGCCAAGACGCAGACCCTGGCCCAGGCATCGATGAAGCTCGGCGAGGCCATGTACAAGGCCCAGCAGGGCGAAGGCGCTGAAGGCGCCGCGGCCGGCGAGCCCGGCGGCGAAGCCGGCGGCGATGAGAATGTGGTCGATGCCGAATTCTCGGAAGTCGACGACAATGACAAGAAGGACGCATAAACGCGTCAGGTGCATTCGTGCTCGCTGGGGGGCGAGAGCCGATGCTTTCAAATGGCAAACGAATGAACGGCCCGTTTCCTCCCACGTCGGGGGGAGCGGGCCCATTCGGCGCCAAGCGTGATCGGGTTTCGGTAATATGAGCAAGCGTTGCTATTACGAGACGCTGGGTTGCCAGAAGGGCGCGACGATCACCGAGATCAAGGTGGCCTATCGCAAGCTCGCGAAAGAGCTGCATCCCGACCGCAATCCCGGCGATGCCGAATCCGAACACAAGTTCAAGGAAGTCAACGAAGCCTATGACGTCCTGAAGGACGATCAGAAGCGCGCGGCCTATGACCGCTTCGGCCATGCCGCCTTCGAAAATGGCGGCGGCGGCCAGCGCGGCGGCGCCGGCTTCAACGATTTCGCCTCGTCCTTCTCCGATATTTTCGACGATCTGTTCGGCGAGTTCACCGGCGGGCGCAGAGCCCGGCGGCAGAACCGCGGCGCCGATCTGCGCTACAATCTCGAAATCAATCTCGAAGACGCCTTCAAGGGCTATCGCGCCGAGATCACGGTGCCGACGGCGCTGGCCTGCGAGGATTGCGGCGGCACCGGCGCCGAAGCCGGCTCCACACCCGAGCAATGCCCGACCTGTTCGGGCGCCGGCCGCGTGCGCGCGCAGCAGGGCTTCTTCACCATCGAACGCACCTGCCCCAATTGCCACGGCAATGGGCGCGTGATCCGCAATCCCTGCAAGACCTGCCACGGCATGGGCCATCTGCAGAAGGAGCGCAAACTGGGCGTCGACGTTCCCGCCGGCGTCGAGGAAGGCACGCGCATCCGCCTGGCCGGCGAAGGCCAGGCCGGCGTCAATGGCGGACCGCCGGGCGATCTCTACATCTTCGTCTCGGTCAGCCCGCATCCGATCTTCCAGCGCGACGGCCACGATCTTTATTGCCGCTGCCCCATCTCCTTCGTCACGGCGGCCGTGGGCGGCAGTGTCGAGGTGCCGACGCTGGGCGGCGCCACGGTCTCGGTGAAAATTCCCGAAGGCACGCAATCGGGCCGCCAGTTCCGCATGCGCTCCAAGGGCATGCCCGTGCTGCGCGGCGGCGGACTGACGGGCGACCTCTATGTCGAGGTTGCGGTGGAAACACCGGTCAAGCTGTCGAAGCGGCAGAAGGAATTGCTGCGCGCCTTCGAAAAGGATTGCGAGCCCGGCACCCAGCCGGAATCGGAAGGCTTCTTCGCCAAGGTGAAGGACTTCCTCGCCAATCCCGGCGCGGCGTAAATCTCATTCCCCGAACAGCGCGTTGAAATTGGGGCAGTCCGCGGCGGCTTCGAACATCGCATCGTATTGGCCGGCTTCGAACAAACGACGCGCCGCTTTCATAGCCGCGCCATAGGCCGCGCGGCCGGGACCGGCGCCGGTGCTGAGGCGGCGCACGCCCAGACGCTTCAAGGTCGCCACATCCGGCACATCCTTGACCGCCAGAACATTGAGCGGCAGGGCAATCTCGCGGGCGAGCGTCCCGATGGTATCGGCAGCGCGCACGAAAGGCACGAAGATGCCGTCGGCGCCGGCATCCGCGTAGCGTTTGGCGCGCGCGAGGGTTTCGGTGAGCGCCGCCTCGCCCTCGGCCAGCTTCAGCAGATAGACGTCTGTCCGCGCATTGACGAAGAGATCGCCGCCCATGCGCGCGGCGCGCGCCTTGATCGCCGCGATCTTGCGGGCATGAAGATCGGGCGCGACGTGGCCGTCCTCCAGATTGATGCCGGCCACGCCCATATCGATGAGCTGCGCCGCATAATCGGCGACGGCATCCGGATTGTCGGAATAGCCGGCTTCGCTATCGACACTGACGGGCACAGTGACCGCCGCGCAGAATCTCGGCCACCGCGCCCAGCAGCACCGAGGTCGGCAAGGCCTGGCCATCGGCATAGCCATGGGCCCAGGCCAGCGCGGCGCTGGAGGTGGCGACCGCTTTGGCGCCGGCTTCTTCGGACAGCCGGGCGCTGGCGGCATCCCAGGCATTGGCGAGCACGAGCAGTTCGCCCGGCGCATGCAGGGCACGGAAGGTTTCGGCGATGGTGTCCGAATGGGGCGCAGGCATGGTATGCGATCCTTTCGCAGGAAGAGACGGGCCATGCTAACGCCATGTGACGGGGCGCATCCTCCCGATTTCCACGTTCCATGTGCATTGCCGGTTTGCGCCACGCACAAGGCAATGTGCCTCACACCTAGCGGGAAGGCGCCCCGCCGTCCTATAGTTCCCGCGTCAGGAGGTGCCCATGTCGAGCAAAGCGCAGGCGAAACAACCGTCCGGCCCGATGTCCGAACATTGGGAGTTCCTGCGCGGATTGATCGCCAGCCCCAAAGGCGTCGGCGCCATTGCGCCCTCGAGCCCGGCGCTGGCGCGCGCCATCGCGGCCGAAGTCGATCCGGACGCGCCCGGGCCCGGTGCTGGAACTGGGGCCGGGAACCGGCGTCGTCACCGAAGCGCTGCTCGAACGCGGCATCGCGCCCGAGCGCATCACGGCGATCGAATATGATCGCGATTTCGTGGAGCGCGTGCGCAAGCGCTGCCCCGGCGTGAGCGTGATCGAAGGCGATGCCTTTAATCTCGATGCGACATTGGACGGCACGCGCGAGCCACGGCTTCGCCGCCATCGTCTCGGGCATTCCGCTGCTGAACTGGCCACTGGCCGAACGGCAGGGGCTGATCGAGGATGCGCTGTCGCGGCTGCAGCCGGGCGCGCCCTTCGTGCAATTCTCTTACGGCCTGACGCCGCCCGTTGCGGCGACCGGCACATTCGATGTGCGCCGCGCCGCCGTGATCTGGGCCAATCTGCCGCCCGCGCGGGTGTGGGTCTACAGCCCGCGCTGACCAGCGTTACGCGCTCGCCGCATCAAGTTCGCTCATCGCATCGCGGTCGAGCTTGAGCTTGCCGGCCGCAATGATGTCCTTGAGCTGGGTGAGCGAGGTGACGCTGGCGATGGGCGCGGTGATGGCGGGCTTGGCGATCAGCCAGGCCAGCGCCACCTGCGCCGGTGTTGCGCCGAGACGGCCGGCAACGCTGTCGAGCGCAGCCAGAATCTTCAGCCCTCGCGGATTGAGATATTGCTCGACGGCCTTGCCCCCGCGCGGGCTCTTCTTGGCGTCGGCCTCGCTCCTGTATTTGCCTGCCAGAAAGCCATAGGCGAGCGAGAAATAGGGCACAACGCCGACGCTGTTGTCGCGGCAGACCGCTTCCAGTTCGGCTTCGAACACCTGCGCGGTCGTACAGATTGTAGAGCGGCTGCAGCGCGTCATAGCGCGGCAGGGATTTCTTTTCGGCTGATGGCGAGCGCTTCGGAAAGCCGCGCGGCCGAATAGTTGGAGGCGCCGATGGTGCGCACCTTGCCAGCCTTGATCATCGCGGCGAAGGCTTCGAGCGTTTCCTCGAGCGGGGTGTCTTCATCGTCGCGATGGGCGAAATAAATATCGATGTGGTCGGTCTGCAGCCGTTTCAGCGAAGCATCGACTGCATCGGCGATGCGCTGTTTGGTGAGGTTCACCTTGCCGCCCAGCGGCAGCATGCCGACCTTGGTCGCGATCACGACCTTGTCGCGGTTCTTGCGGGAGGCGAGCCAATTGCCGAGCACGGTTTCGGATTCGCCGCCCTTGTGGCCGGGGATCCAGGCCGAATAGACATCGGCCGTGTCGATGGCATTGAAGCCGGCATCGACAAAGGCATCGAGGATTTCGAAGGCTTCCTTCTCGGGCGCGGTCCAGCCCAGCACATTGCCGCCGAACATGACCGGCGCGATCATCAAATCCGATTTTCCGAGCCTGCGCTTTTCCATGCTTTTCCTCCTCGCCGGTATTCGTTGTCACCGGGCGTTTTCCGGCGCGAAGTCTAAGACCATGGCGCGCAGAAACGCAAAAGGGCCCGCAAGATGCGAGCCCTTGTTACGCGATGCCCACTTTCGTGGGATGATTTTTATTCCGCCGCCTGGGCCAGGATCGGCGCGGCTTCGAGCACGTCGTTGCCGACATGGGATTCGAAGATCTTGAAGTTCTCGCGGAACATGGAGACCAGCTTCTTGGCCTGCGCGTCGTAAGCAGCCTTGTCGGCCCAGGTGTCGCGCGGGTTGAGGATCTTCGTGTCCACGCCCGGCACGGCGACCGGAACCTGGAAACCGAAATTCGGATCGACCCGCATCTCGGCATTGGCGAGCGTGCCGTCCAGCGCCGCGGCCAGAAGCGCGCGCGTCGCCTTGATCGGCATGCGCGAGCCGACGCCATAGGCGCCGCCCGTCCAGCCTGTGTTGACGAGCCAGCAATCCGAGCCGTGCTGGGCGATCAGATCGCGCAGCAGATTGCCGTATTCGGTGGGATGGCGCGGCATGAAGGGCGCGCCGAAGCAGGTCGAGAAGGTCGGCTGCGGTTCCTTGCCCAGGCCCTTTTCCGTGCCGGCCACCTTGGCGGTGAAGCCGGAGAGGAAGTGATACATGGCCTGGCTGGGCGTCAGCTTCGCGATCGGCGGCAACACGCCGAAGGCATCGGCCGTCAGCATGATCACATTTCTGGGGTGACCGGCGCTGCCCGTCTTCGAGGCGTTCGGGATGAAGTGGATCGGATAGGCCGCGCGGGTGTTTTCCGTGTAGCGGTTGTCGTCGAGATCGAGTTCGCGGGTATCGGGATCCAGCACGACATTTTCGAGCACGGTGCCGAAACGCTGCGTCGTGGCATAGATCTCCGGCTCGGCTTCGGCCGACAGCTTGATCACCTTGGCATAGCAGCCGCCTTCGAAATTGAAGACGCCGTTTTCGCTCCAGCCATGCTCGTCGTCGCCGATCAGCGTGCGGCTGGCATCGGCCGACAGCGTCGTCTTGCCGGTGCCGGAGAGGCCGAAGAAGATCGCGCTCTCGCGCGACGTCGCCGACATTGGCCGAGCAATGCATCGGCATCACGCGCTTGGGCGGCAGCAGGTAATTGAGGATCGTGAAGACCGACTTCTTCATCTCGCCGGCATAGGAGGTGCCGCCGATCAGGATGATCTTCTTGGTGAAGTTCACCGCGATCACCGTGCCCGTCTCGCAGCCATGGATCGCCGGATCGGCATGGAAGCCGGGCAGATCGATGATGGTGTAATCGGGCACGAAGCCTTCCTGCTCGGCCGCGGTCGGCTCGATCAGCAGGTGCTGGACGAAGAGCGAGTGCCAGGCAAATTCGGTGACGATGCGCACCGGCAGGCGATGGACGTTATCGGCGCCGCCGAACAGATCCTGCACGAACAGCTCGTGGCCCTGGGCATAGGACATCATGGACTGGTAGAGCGCCTCGAAATGAGTCGGGCGTCATCGCCTTGTTGTTGTCCCACCAGACCTGGTCCTCGGAGTTCGCATCCTTGACGATGAACTTGTCGGAGGCCGAGCGGCCGGTGTGCTGGCCGGTGATGACGACGAAGGGGCCGTTCTTGGCCACATGGCCTTCGCCGCGCAGCGTTGCCGCTTCGTACAGCGATGGCGCCGTCAAATTCCAATGCACCGCTTTCAAATTGCGAAAGCCTTGATTTTCAAGGCCATAGGCGCTCGGGTGCCGCCCGTCCTGAGACATGGTCACTCCTAGAATAGTCCCCACCGCAGCGTCCCGGCTCTCATAGCCGGCGCCCGGCGTTTTTCGTTTCCGGCGAGAATAGGCGCTGGCGCCCGTCTCGCGCAAACCACCTACACCCTTGGCCGGAAAAGGCAAGATTGCCGCAGGGCTAGGCTTAAAGACGAAACGACGCGGGAACATACGTTCTCTTGTGGTTCTCTCTGCCCATACTTCCGCCCACGCCGGGCTTGGGCTATGAGCGGGGCCATGGCCCTCTCCGACGAAGAGCTCGACCGTTATGCCCGTCACCTCGTCTTGCGCGAAGTGGGTGGGCCCGGCCAGGCGCGGCTGAGGGCCGCGCGCGTGCTGGTGATCGGCGCCGGCGGGCCTTGGCAGCCCGGTGATCCTTTATCTGGCGGCGGCCGGGATCGGCACCATCGGGATCGTCGATTTCGACACGGTCTCGCTCTCCAATTTGCAGCGCCAGATCGCCCACCGCACAGCCGATGTGGGCCGGCTGAAGACGGCCTCGGCCGGCGAAGCGGCCCAGGCGCTCAATCCCGGAACCAAGATCGAGGCCCATAATTGTCAGGCTGACGGCCGAAAATGCGCTGGAGCTGATCGGTCGCAATACGACATCGTGGCCGACGGCTCGGACAATTTCGCCACCCGTTTCCTGATCAACGATGCCTGCTATCTGGCCGGCCGCACGCTGGTTTCGTCGGCCGTGAGCGAGTTCGACGGCCAGCTCGCGACCTATAAAGCCCATGACAAATCGGGCGCCTATCCCTGCTATCGCTGCCTCTTTCCCGAGCCGCCGCCGGCCGGGACCGCCCCCTCCTGCTCGGAGACCGGGGTGCTGGGCGCCGCCGCCGGCGTCATGGGCACGCTGCAGGCCCTTGAAGTGCTGAAAGAGATCCTGGGCATCGGCCGCTCCATGGCGGGCCGGCTTCTGATTTATGACGCGCTGGCCGCGCGCTTCCGCGATGTGGCCGTCAAACCCGATCCGGCCTGCGCGCTATGCGGGAATTCGCCCACCATCCACAGCCTGACGACGCAGAATTTATCTTGCAAATTCTGGTGCTTAACCGCGACTTAATGAACTTCCGCGAATATTCGGAAAATCCAATCCGAACGGCGGGATTTGCCGGCCAATGGCCAAGGAAGTCCATTTCGAACTCTTCAAGCGACAGGGCGCGCGCGGCGGCTGGAAGCTGCACGACTGCATCAGTCAACGCGACGATGCGATGAAGCTGGCCCAGGAGATCATGGACGGCGGCGAGGCGACCGGCGTGAAGGTCGTCAAGGAGACCTATGATTCCGATACCGGCGATTATCTGACGCTCAAGATCTTCGAGGACGGCCACAACCAGGCCAAGGTGGACCCGGCCGCCGAAGACGTGCCCGACGCGCTTCCCTGCTTCAAGCCGGACGATCTTTATTCCTACCATGCGCGCGCCACCATGGCGCGGCTCCTGGCCGACTTCCTGGCACGGCAGAAGCTGACGGTTACCGAACTGATCCATCGCGCCGATGCGCTGGAGACGCTTCGAGGCCACCGGCACCATCTACCAGCACGCGATCCAGAAGATCGCCGTGGCCCAGGCTGCCTCCACCAAGGTGCCGGTGCAGCAGATCATCAAGGATCTGAACGACCTCGTCACCAAGGCCATCAACCGGGTCTATCGCGACGAGCGCAAGAACCTCTTTCCGACCGTCAAGCCGGAGAAGTTCCGCGCGCTGGCCGAAAAGCTCGCCCATGAGGGCGACGGCGCCTATGTGCTCAACGGCGCCATCGCCAAACACTCTGGCCGACGCCAGCGGCTGGGAGGACAAGATGGTGCGTCTGCTCAGCCTGCTCGAGCAGGGCAAGGGCACCGGCGCGGGTGCCGGCCTGCTCACCGGATGTGTCGACAGCATCGCCGCGGAGGTTCTCAACGGCTCGGCGGCGCTGCATGAGCTGATCGGCGATCATGAGGATCTGGGCGACGCGCTGACGACGCTGATCCACCTCTTCCTCGGCCAGAAGCGCCCCGACAAGCCCGTGTGCAACGGCGTAAAAGTGCTTACGGCGCGTTTTGCCGACGACAATCTGCCAGAGGCGCGCACGGCCATCGCCAAGCGCATCATGGCCGAGTTGAAGAGCACCAAGAGGCTGTCGGGCAGCGACCTGCTCGAAGAGATTGCGGTGCTGCGGCGCATCGCCAACAAGCTGGTGCTGGGCCAGGGAAAATATCTCAGCCACGAGGACCTGATCGCGTCCTTCACCATGCGTTCCAAAAGGCTCGTCACCTATGAGAGGCTGGCGCGCTTCCTCGAGGCGATCGAGACGCCCGACATGAAGGTCGACAACCTTCTGACGATCGAGGAAAGCACCGTCGGCGCGGAGAACAAGCGCCAGATCGCCAATGTGATGCTGCCGATTATCACCGGGGCCACTTTCACCAATTACTTTCAGGATGGCGCCACGCCGGTTCTTGCGCGGCTGCAAAGACTGGCCGAGCTTCAGGCGCGCGTGCGCCGCTCAGGCATCCAGGAGAACAATCGCCGCGAACTCGCAGTGGCGCTCGACAAGGTGGCGAACGAGCTGGAGACCCGCACGCGGTTTCTCGATGCCGTGGCCGCCAAGGGCGCGAGCCATGTCGACAAGGTCGTCGCACTCCTCAGGTTGTGCACGGGCGAGGCGCTGACCGAAGGCAAGGTGGCCGACAAGGCGCGCAGAATCATCCTCGCCAATCTCGCCAAGCCCGGCTTCATCGCCGACTACGTTGAGCATCGGAACTATGGCGATTTGGGGCTCACACTCGAAACGGCAAGAACCGAGTTGGTCGAGACGCTCGAGAGGGCGGGAATCAGCGCAGAGGCCCTGCCCCAGGCGATCGCCGCATAACGCGAAGACTTAATGCGCCGCATCCCAGTTTTCGGCGGCGCGGGCTTCGACCTCGAGCGGCACCGACAGATCGAGCGCCGGCACCGACGCCTTCTCCATCACGGTCTTGACCAGTGCGATGGTCTTTTCCGCCTCTTTCTCCGGCGCTTCGAACACCAGTTCGTCATGCACCTGCAAGAGCATGCGCGCCTTGAGCCCCGCCTCTGTCAGCGCGCCGGGCACGCGGATCATGGCGCGGCGGATAATGTCGGCGGCCGCGCCCTGGATCGGCGCGTTGATGGCGGCGCGCTCGGCCCCGCCGCGAAGGCCCGGCACCTTCGAATGAATTTCGCGGATGTGGATGCGGCGGCCGAACAGGGTTTCGACATAGCCGTGTTCTTTGGCGAAAGCCTTGGTGCGATCCATATAGTCGCGGATGCCGGGGAAGCGCTCGAAATATTTCTTGATATAGGCATTTGCCTCATCGCGCTCGATGCCGAGCTGATTGGCGAGACCGAAACCGGAAATGCCATAGACGATGCCGAAATTGATCGCCTTCGCGCGGCGGCGCACTTCGGACGGCATGCCTTCGATCGGCACGCCGAAAACTTCGCTGGCCGTCATCGCGTGAATGTCGAGGCCGTTCGCAAAGGCTTCCTTCAGCGCGGGAATATCGGCGATGTGGGCGAGCAGGCGCAATTCGATCTGGCTGTAATCGGCGCTGATAAGTTTTGTGCCCTTGGGCGCAATGAAGGCGGTGCGGATCTTGCGGCCGGCTTCGGTGCGAATGGGGATGTTCTGCAGATTGGGATCGGTCGAGGCAAGCCGGCCCGTCGAGGTGGACGCCATCGCGTAGCTCGTATGCACGCGGTGGGTCTCGGGATTGACATGCGTGGGCAGCGCATCGGTATAGGTGCCGCGCAGCTTGGAGAGCTGACGCCAATCGAGCACCTTCTGCGCGATGTCATGGCCTTGCGCGGCGAGGGTTTCCAGCGTGTCGGCATCGGTGGACCAGGCGCCGGTCTTGGTCTTCTTGCCCCCGCCGAGCGAAAATTTTCCGAACAATATCTCGCCGAGCTGCTTGGGCGAGCCGATGTTGAACTCCTCGCCGGCGAGTTTGTGGATCTGCTTTTCGAGCTTCGCCATGTCCTGGGCGAAATCGTTTGAAAGCTTGCGCAGGAGATCGGAATCGATGGCGATGCCTTCGCGTTCCATCTGCGCCAGCACCGTCACCAGTGGTCGCTCAAGCGTTTCATAAACCGCCACCTTGCCGGCCGCGATGAGTTTCGGCTTCAACAGCGCGTGCAGGCGCAAGGTGACATCGGCGTCCTCGGCCGCATAGCGCGTGGCGGCTTTGAGATCGACCGCATCAAAGGTGATCTTGTCCTTGCCCTTGCCGGCAACCTCCGAATACGAGATCGGCGTGTGACCGAGATACAGTCCGGAAAGCTCGTCCATCCCATGGCCATGCAGGCCCGCATCGAGCACATAGGAGATCAGCATCGTGTCGTCGAAAGGCGTGATAGCGATGCCGCGCTGGGCGAAGATCACCCAGTCATATTTCATGTTCTGCGCAATCTTGAGGATCGAAGGATCCTCCAGCAGCGGCTTCAGCGCGGCCAGCGCATCCTTTTCGGCAAGCTGGACGATGCCGCCATCGCCGCCGAAATCGAGCCCATCGCCCGCGCGATGGCCGCACGGGATATAACACGCCACGCCCGGCGCCACGGCCAGCGACACGCCGCACAATTTCGCCTGCATAGGATCAAGCGAGGTGGTTTCAGTATCGACGCAAACTGTGCCCAGCTCCGTGGCACGCGCGATCCATGCCGCGAGACGGTCTTTGGTGGTGACGGTTTCATAGGAATCGTGATCGATGGGTTTCAACAGCGCGCCGCGATCCATGACTGCGCCAACCTCGCCATCAGAATTCGCGGACGCGGCTTCGGTCTTCGCAGGTTTGGCGGATGACGCTGTCTTTGCGGGGCCGTCCGCCGTTTCGATGGCATCGGGATCGTCGATGTGGAAATGCGTGGCGGCGCGGCGCGTCAGCGTCGAAAATTCCATCGCCTTCAAAAAGCCGATCAGCGTCGCCGGATCGGGTTCATGTGTGCCGAAGTTGTCCGGGTCTTCCTCGACCGGCACATCGGGCTTGAGCGTGACAAGCTGCATCGAAATGCGCGCCATATCGGCCTGCTCGATCAGGCTTTCGCGCCGCTTGGGCTGCTTGATTTCCGAGGCGCGCGCGAGCAGCGTTTCGAGATCGCCGTAGGTGTTGATGAGCTCGGCCGCGGTCTTCACGCCGATGCCGCGGATGCCGGGGATATTGTCGGTGGAATCGCCGGCCAGCGACTGCACATCGACCACCTTGGAGGGCGGAACGCCGAACTTCTCCATCACCTCGGCCGAGCCGATGCGGCGGTTCTTCATCGTGTCGAGCAACTCGACCTCGCCATCGGCGACGAGCTGCATCAGATCCTTGTCGGAGGAGACGATGGTGACTTTCGCCCCGGCCTCGCGCGCGATCCGCGCATAGGTGGCGATCAGATCGTCGGCCTCATAGCCCGCCAGCTCGATGGCCGGCACGCCGAAGGCGCGGGTGGCATCGCGCACCAGCGGAAATTGCGGGATCAGATCCTCGGGCGCTTCGGGGCGGTTGGCCTTGTAATCGGAATAGATCTCGTTGCGAAAGGTGTGGCGGCCGGCATCGAAGATCACGGCAAGATGGGAGGGCTTGTCGCCGTCTTTCGAATCCTCGAGCAGCTTCCACAGCATGTTGCAATAGCCGGAGACGGCGCCCGTGGGCAGACCGTCCGACTTGCGCGTCAGCGGCGGCAGCGCGTGATAGGCCCGGAACAGATAGCCCGAGCCGTCGATCAGATAGAGGTGGTCGCCCGCCTTCAGCGGGTGCTTGTCAGCCTTGGGGCCCGCGCTCAATGATGCGCCTCGGCCCCTTCGCGCAGGACGAAACGCCGGTCGCAATAGGGGCATTCGACGAAATGCTCGTCGCCCATTTCCAGATAGACGCGCGGATGGCCCAGCGCGCCGCCGCCGCCATCGCAGGCGACGCGGGTGTCATCGACTTCAATGGTCTCGGGGACTTCGACGGGCATGGGCAAATTCCTGACGTAACAGCCTGATTTGGCGCGCGGCCGGATCATAACCAACAAGGCGCGGGCCGCAACTCTGTGCTGCGGCACAATTGGCAGGTTCTGCGGGGATATAGGCCATGTGGTGTCAGCAGCGTCACGCTTCAAGGGGGGGCGGCGAAATTTTTTTGCCTGCTTTGCCCGGCCGCGCGCACGGGCTTAAAGTCCGGCCATGGTCAAGCTCAACAAGATCTATACCCGCACGGGGGACAAGGGCACCACGGGGCTGGGCGACGGCACGCGCCTGCCCAAGCATGCCATCCGCATCGAGGCCTATGGCACGGTGGACGAGACCAATGCCGCCATCGGGCTGGCCCGGCTCTCCGCTGCGGGCGAGATGGACGCCATGCTGGCCCGCATCCAGAACGACCTGTTCGACCTCGGCGCCGATCTCTGCGTGCCCGAGGATGGGCCCAGGAATGAGGGCGCGCTCAGGATCGTGGCGGCGCAAGTGGCGCGGCTCGAGGCCGAGATCGACGCCATGAATGCCGAGCTGGAGCCGCTGACCTCCTTCGTGCTGCCGGGCGGCAATGCGGCGGCCGCGCATCTGCATCTGGCCCGCACCATCGCCCGGCGGGCCGAACGGCTGATGGTGGCGCTGGCCGAGCGCGAGCCCGTGAGCGCCGCCGCGATCCAGTACATCAACCGTCTGTCGGACCATCTGTTCGTGGCCGCGCGCTTCGCCAATGACAAGGGCAAGGCGGATGTATTGTGGGCGCCCGGCGCGAACCGCTAGAGCAGCGTGCGTTCCGTTGGAATCGCAGCGCTGCTCTAGATTATTGGTTTGGCGCAACTTTTCGCGCGCAAGTGGTTCCCACTTGCTTGCCCGTTGCGCTAGGGATTACGCCTCGGCGTGGCGGCGGCCGAACAGGAACGCCAGCACCACACCCAACACGCCAAACACGCCCCAGCCCCACATGCCGAGCAGGCTGTAGATCCAACCGGGCACCGGCCCGGGCAGCGAAGCCTCGACCCAGGATTTGAACGCGGCGAGGCTGCCCGCATTGAGCAAGCCCCAGACCTGGCCGATCGAGCGCACCGTCAGCGTGCCTTTTTCCAGCGAGGTGACGACATCGGCGCCGAGCAACATCAGCGCGACGACGATCAGGATCAAAGCGAGAAAACGAAATACGACGGCCATGGTGACTGCCCCCCGGCTGCGACCGAGGCACGGTATCGGCGCTGCCGCCATCGCACAAGAATGGCTAAGGGGTATTAACCAAACAAAATTTTCCGATGAGATGGAGCTGTCGCATTTCTGCCGCGGCGTGGCGCGCGATTGCGCATGACATGGGCACAGCGCCCGAAAATGCGCCGCTTAAAGCCGCTCTCAGGCCAGTCCGCGGCGCGCGGCCACGCGCTTGAGCTGGAAGCTGGTAATACCGCCCGCAATGTCTATGACAGCGTGAACGGCCATCAACCACCACAGGCTTGCGGTCAGAAGATAGAGTGCTGCGAAGACGAGACCGATACCGGCCGGCGCAACAACCCCGCGAACACCCTGATAGAGATGGGCGAGACCGAAGATCAGCGCCGAGATCACCACCGCGCCGGCGGCGCCCGTGAGCGGCACGAAAAACCAGATCAGAAAACCGCGATAAACAAGCTCTTCCCACACGCCGGCTGTCAGCGACATCAGCATGAAGAGCGCAAGTTCGCCACCCGTGTTGGGGGTGATCTTGATGCCATGAACCGCCTTCATGGCCCGCTTGATCTTCTCGGGCGGTGCCGAGGCAAGGCCGAGGCTTTGCGCCGTGATCGCAATCCCGATGACAAGCGCGAGCCCGAAACCGGCATAGTCCCAGATACCAAGATGCGGCGCGAGGCCGAGCGCCCCGAAGGGGCGGGCCTGCACCCGCCAGGCGGCGGCCGCCACCGCCGCCACCAGCCAGCCGCGCGAGATGATGCGCAGATAACGGGGAATGAGCTTGCGTGCCTCCGGCGCTTCGCGCGCGAGATTGCGCCCGGCGATGATCGACATCGCCGGCATCACCAACACTGCAAGCGCGACGATCAGAAAATCGAGCGCCGTGTAACCGGCATAGAGCGGAGAAATCAGAAACGTCATTGTCCCTCACCTTAGGCGGAGCCTAAACGAAAACCGCCCGCGGGACATCTCCCGCGGGCGGCTGTTCGTTGAAGATGCGGGCCGTGCCTATTCGGCCGGCTTGGCTTCGCCTTCGGCGGCTTGCTTCTTCGACAGGTCTTCGCCGGTTTCCTGATCGACCATCTTCATCGACAGGCGAACCTTGCCGCGATCGTCGAAGCCCAGGAGCTTGACCTTCACGGCCTGACCTTCCTTGACTACATCGCTCGTCTTGGCGACGCGGGTCGGCGCCAGTTCGGAGATATGGACAAGGCCATCCTTCGGACCGAAGAAATTCACGAAGGCGCCGAAATCCATGACCTTGACGATCTTGCCGTCATAGATCTCGCCCACTTCCGGCTCAGCGGTGATCGACTTGATCCACTTCAGCGCGGCCTTGATCGATTCGCCGTCGGCAGAGGCAATCTTCACCGTGCCGTCATCCTCGACGCTGATCTTGGCGCCGGTCTTTTCGACGATCTCGCGGATGACCTTGCCGCCGGTGCCGATCACGTCGCGGATCTTGTCGGTCGGGATCTTGATCTGCTCGATGCGCGGGGCATGCTCGCCCAGCTCCGAACGGGCCTGGGTGAGGGCCTTGGCCATCTCACCTAGGATGTGCATGCGCCCACCCTTGGCCTGATCGAGCGCCACACCCATGATCTCTTCGGTGATGCCGGCGATCTTGATGTCCATCTGCAGCGAGGTGATGCCGCCTTCGGTACCGGCCACCTTGAAGTCCATGTCGCCGAGGTGATCTTCGTCACCCAGAATGTCGGAGAGCACCGCATAGCGCTTGCCTTCGAGGATCAGGCCCATGGCGATACCGGCGATCGGCGCTTTCAGCGGAACGCCCGCATCCATCAACGCCAGACTGGTGCCGCACACGGTCGCCATCGAGGACGAGCCGTTGGATTCGGTGATCTCGGAAACGATACGGATGGTGTAGGGGAACTCGTCCTTCGGCGGCAGCATCGGATGAACCGCGCGCCAGGCGAGCTTGCCATGCCCGGTTTCACGACGGCTGGTGCCGCCCATGCGGCCCGTCTCGCCGACCGAATAGGGCGGGAAGTTGTAATGCAGCATGAAGTTCTGCTTGTAGGTGCCTTCCAGCAAATCGACGAACTGCTCGTCTTCCGCCGTGCCGAGGGTCGCGACCACGAGGGCCTGCGTCTCGCCGCGCGTGAATAGCGCCGAACCATGCGTGCGCGGCAGCGTGCCGACCTGCGCCAGGATCGGACGCACGGTCTTGGTGTCGCGGCCGTCGATGCGGATACCGCTGTCGAGCACGGCATTGCGCATGACATCGGCTTCGAGATCGTGGAACAGACCCTTGAACTTGCCATCCGGCAGCTTGCCCTCGCCGGTGAATTCGGCGGCCGCCTTGCTGCGGATTTCCGCGATCTTGTCGCGACGGACGAACTTCTCCGGGATCTGGAAGGCGGCCTTGAGGTCCGCGGCGGCAAACGCCTTGATGGCATCATAGGCGGCCTGATTGTCGTCGACCGTGAGGACGCGCGGCTCCTTGGCGGCCTTTTCGGCCAGGCGGATGATCGCGTCGATCACCGGCTGCATGCCGCGATGGCCGAACATCACCGCGCCCAGCATCACATCTTCAGGCAATTCCTTGGCTTCGGATTCGACCATCAGCACCGCATCGGCGGTGCCGGCGACGACGAGTTCGAGCGCGCTGTTCGGTCCGTCATCGACCGTCGGGTTGAGCTTGTATTCGCCGTCGATGTATCCGACGCGGGCCGCCGCGATCGGGCCCATGAAGGGAATGCCCGACAGCGTCAGCGCCGCCGAGGCCGCGACCATGGCGACGACATCGGGATCGTTCTCCATGTCATGGCTGAGCACGGTGACGATGACCTGCGTCTCGTTCTTGTAGCCTTTGGCGAAGAGCGGACGGATCGGCCGGTCGATCAGGCGCGAGATCAGCGTCTCGCGCTCGGTGGGGCGGCCTTCACGCTTGAAATAGCCGCCCGGAATCTTGCCGGCGGCGTAGAAGCGCTCCTGGTAATTCACAGTGAGGGGGAAGAAGTCGATCCCGGCTTTGGGCTCATGCGCGCCGACGGCCGTGGCCAGCACAACGGTTTCGCCATAGGTCGCGAGCACGGCGCCATCGGCCTGGCGCGCCACGCGGCCGGATTCCAGGGTGAGCGTGCGCCCGCCCCAATCGAGTTCTTCTTTTGCGATCGTAAACATCTTTACTTTCCTTCGTTCCCGAAAGCCGGATTGCGTTCGGGTGGGGTCCGGTCTCGCGCACCCATGCGCAAACCGGAATGACGGGTCCTAGAACCCGAAAAGCAAACGCAGGCCCTTGGGCGACCTTGCCGGGCCACCCGCGAGCCTGCGCGCGGTCGATAGAGGGGACGGGCGATGCGCCTTCAGCGCCTCAGACCCAGCCGGGCGATCAGCGCCTGATAGCGCGCCACATCGTTGGCCTTCACATAGTCGAGCAACCGGCGGCGCGTCGAAACGAGCTTGATCAGGCCGCGGCGCGAATGGTTGTCCTTCGCATGCGTCTTGAAATGTTCGGTCAGATTCGTGATGCGCTCGGTGAGCACGGCGACCTGCACCTCCGGCGAGCCGGTGTCACCCGGCTTGGTCGCATATTCGGTCATAACTTCTTGCTTGCGTTCAGGCGTAATGGACATGGTTTCTCTTCTCGGTCATCCAAAGTTGAATACACGGAACGGTCTCAATTCACCTTCCGCCAGTTCGGCGAGCGCGATCGGCTCTCCGGTGGCGGTCGACAGATAGACCGTGAGCCCTTGCAGATCGTCGTCCTCATCGCCGGCTTCCTCGACAAGCCGGGCGAACTGCGCCGGACGGACGAGGATGGGATTGCCGCTCTTCAGACGAACCGCATCCTGGCCCGTGACGGCCAGCGCCGGGATGCCGTCCAGCGCGGTCGAAAGGGGCCTCAAGTGCTCAAAAGCGGCGGGACTATGCATAAAACCCTTGAGGGTTTCCAGTGCTATTGCGTTCTCCGCCGAAAAGCCGCCGATTCGGGTGCGCCTGAGCTGGCTGACATGGCCCACCGTGCCCAGGGCGCGGGCCAGATCGCGGACCCAGGCCCGGACGTAAGCCCCTTTGCCACAATGCATTTCGAAGATGGCGTGGTCGGGATCGGGGATCTCGACGAGGCGCGCCTCGTGGATCTGGATGATCCGGGGCTGAAGCTCGACGACCTCCCCCTCGCGGGCCAGATCATAGGCGCGCTCGCCCTGGACCTTGATCGCCGAGTAAATTGGAGGGATCTGGCTGATCTCGCCGGTGAGCGCCGGGATTGCCGCTTCGATGGCCTCGCGGGTCGGGCGTACGTCCGAGGTGGCGATGACCTTGCCCTCCGCATCGTCGGAATCGGTGCCCGTCCCCCATTCGGCGGTGAAGCGGTAGGTCTTCTCGGCATCCATGGCGTAGGGCACGGTCTTGGTGGCCTCGCCCAGCGCGATGGCCAGGACGCCGGTGGCCATGGGATCCAGCGTGCCGGCATGGCCGGCTTTCTGGGCTTCGAAGACGCGCTTGACGATGCCGACAACCTGGGTGGAGGTGATGCCTTCGGGCTTGTCCAGGATCACCCAGCCATGGACGGGATTGCCCTTCTTCTTACGCCCCATCGTCGCCGTCTTCGTTGTCTTCGTCGTCGTTGTGAAGGTCGCGTGCCACGCGCTCGGATTTGAGGATGGTCTCGATCTTCTCCGCTTCGGCGAATGAGGTGTCTTCGATGAAGCGCAGATCCGGCGTAAATTTCATCGTGATGGTCTTGCCCATCTCGCCGCGGATGAACCCGCGATGCTTGTTGAGCGCTGCGATCACCGGCCCGACATTCTTGCCGCCCAGAGGCTCGCAGAACACGGTGGCGTGACGCATATCGGGCGAGGGCTTGACCTGGGTGATCGTGACCGAGACGCCTTCAAGCTCGGGATCGCGGATATCGCCGCGCGTGAGGATTTCCGACAGCGCATGGCGCAACACTTCGCCGACGCGCAATTGGCGCTGCGAAGATCCACGCTCGGGGCGATGGCTGGAACGATTGCGGGGCATTTCTCAAACCTTGTCATCTCCGCGCCCGGCGATGCGTATCGCCGCGAGACGGAAACCCAGGACTCAAACCTGGTGCATGGAGCCAATCAAAATACGCCCGGCATGCCGCACACGGCCATCACGGCCGCGGCGGATACCGATGCGATGATCAAAGTGCGCGCTGGACGGTTTCGACGTCGTAGCACTCGATGACGTCGCCCTTCTGCAGATCCTGATAATTCGCGAAGGACATGCCGCATTCCTGACCGGTCTGCACTTCTTTCACTTCATCCTTGAAGCGCTTGAGCGTCGACAGCTCGCCTTCGTGGATCACGACATTGTCGCGGATCAGGCGGACCTTGGCGCCCCGGCGGACCTGGCCTTCGGTCACGCGGCAACCGGCAACCTTGCCGACCTTGGTGATCGAGAACACTTCCAGGATTTCGGCATTGCCGAGGAAGGTTTCGCGAATCTCCGGCGTCAGCATGCCGGACAGCACCGCTTTCACATCGTCCACGACATTGTAGATGATGTTGTAGTAGCGGATCTCGACACCGTCGCGCTTGGCGCGGTCGCGGGCCTGAGCATTGGCGCGCACGTTGAAGCCAATGATCGCACCGCCACTGGCCTGGGCGAGGATGACATCGGATTCGGTGATGGCGCCGACACCGGCCTGCAGAATTTGCGCAGCCACTTCGTCAGTGTTGAGCTTGGTCAGCGCACCATGGATCGCTTCGACCGAGCCCTGCACATCGGCCTTGATGAGCAGCGGCAGATATTTGGTCTCGCCGTCCGAACGGCTCTTGAGGAGCTGATCGAGAGTCTGGCGCGAACTCGTGGCATGGCGCGTTTCGCGGCGCTTGCGGGCGCGGTATTCGGTAACCTCGCGCGCGCGGGCCTCGTTCTCGACGACGACGAATTCGTCGCCGGCTTCCGGCACACCGGAAAGGCCCAGAACTTCGACCGGCACCGACGGGCCGGCGCTTTCGACGGTTTCGCCGTGATCGTTGACGAGCGCACGCACACGGCCCCATTCGGACCCGGCAACGAGAATATCGCCCTGCTTGAGCGTGCCGCGCTCGACCAGCATGGTGGCGACGGAACCGCGGCCCTTGTCGAGTTTGGCTTCGATCACCGCGCCTTCGGCAATGCGCTCGGGATTGGCCTTGAGGTCCAGGATTTCGGCCTGCAGCAGGATCGCTTCCTCGAGCGCATCGAGGCCCGTGCCCTTCAGCGCCGAGACGTCGATGGCCTGCGTGTCGCCGCCCATGTCTTCGACCTGAATGTCGTGCTGCAAAAGCTCGGTTTTGACACGCTGCGGATTGGCATCCGGCTTGTCGATCTTGTTGACCGCCACGATGATCGGAACGCCCGCCGCCTTGGCGTGGGAGATCGCTTCGATCGTCTGCGGCATGACGCCGTCATCGGCGGCCACGACAAGAATGACGATGTCCGTCACCTCCGCGCCGCGCGCGCGCATGGCCGTGAAGGCAGCGTGGCCCGGCGTGTCGAGGAAGGTAATCTTCTGTCCGCCCGGCAACTGCACCTGATAGGCGCCGATATGCTGGGTGATGCCACCCGCTTCGCCGGCGACCACATCGGTCTTGCGCAATGCGTCGAGCAGCGAGGTCTTGCCGTGGTCGACATGGCCCATGACGGTGACGACCGGCGGACGAGGCTTGAGCGTCTCGGCCGCATCTTCGCCACCCTTGAGGCCTTCGAGCACATCGGACTCGGCCACGCGCTTGACCACATGGCCATATTCGGTGGCGACGAGTTCGGCGGTGTCGGCATCGATGGTGTCATTGACCGTCGCCATCATGCCGTTCTTCATCAGCACCTTGATGACATCGACCGCGCGGCGCGCCATGCGGTTCGCGAGTTCGGCGACCGTGATGGTTTCCGGGATCGTGATATCGCGCGGGCCAGCAGGACCGGCAGGCTGAGCCTGATGGCCCTTCACGCGCTGCAGATGGCGGCGATAGGAGGCGACGGAGCGCGTGCGCTCGTCATCGCCCGACAGGGCGCGCGTGACGGTGAGCTTGCCGCGGCGGCGATCGCCCGGCGCCTTGCGCGTGGCCGGCGTCTTCGGCGTAGCCTTTCCGGGCACCTTCTTCTTGCCTTCGTCGTCTTCCTCGGCCTGGACCGGGCGGCGCGTGCGCGGTGCTTCGCCGGAGGGCCGGGCCGGTTCGGCCGCCGGGGCGGCCGCGGCAGGCGGCGCCGCTGCCGGCGCGTCCTTCTTGTCGCGACGATGCAGCTCTTCCTCGGCGTGGCGGCGGGCCTCGTCCTCGACCTTGCGACGGGCATCCTCTTCGGCCTGGCGCTTGGCGGCGGCCTCGCGCTCGACGGCGAGCTGGGCGTCTTCCACGGCGCGGCGACGGGCGTCTTCCTCGGCCTGCTTGCGGGCCTCTTCCTCGGCAACGCGGGCAGAGGCAAGGGCGCGGGTGCGGGCGTCCTTTTCTTCTTCGGTCAGCTCACGCAGCACCACCCCGCCGCGCGAGGTGTCGCGGGCGGCCGGCGCGGGCGCGGGCTGGGCCTCGGCCGCTTTGGCCGGTGCCGGTTTGGCAGCAGCCTTCGGCTTCTCGGCCGCCGGCTTGGCGGCGGCCGGGGCCACGCGCGTGCGCTTCTTCTCCACCACGACAGCCTTGGTGCGGCCATGGCTGAAGCTCTGCTTGACGGTGGACGTCTCCGTCTTCTTCAGCGACAGCGTCTTGCTGCGGCGCGTCGTGTCATTCGTCTCGCTCATTCGTACCTTTCGGAGCGGGGGTCGGACCCGCTTTTCCTGTATTCGTGCAGCCCATTGACGGTTCGGACGTGCGGAGCCCGGCAAGTCGCCCCGCATTCATGACCAGCCGATCTGCCAGCGGCCCCGATTTGAGGGCTGCATGTACCACATTCTCGCGGCCGAGGGCCAAGCTCAATTCCTCGGAATTCAGGCAATCCAACACCTTGGGGGTGAACCCGTGCGCGGACGCCACACCGAGGAGCTTGCGCCGGCCATCGGCGGCGCCATCACCCGCCTCGACCAGCAATTTCGGCGGCGATTTGGCCGCCAAGGCCCTGGCAATCTTGTCGAAACCGGTGACCAGGGCGCCGGAACGCCGGGCCAGGCCTAGATCGTCGGCCATACGGCGGACGAGGAGCATTTCGACCCGTGAGACCAGATCGGCGGGGATTTTGAGCGGGGACTTCGCCGCCCGGGAAAAATGGTTCTTTATGATAGCTTTTTCAAGGACTTGGCGGTCGGCCCGGACCCACAGCCCGCGCCCCGGGAGCTTGGCGGCGATATCGGGGACGATCTCGCCCTCGGGCCCGGCGACGAAGCGGATGAGCTGTGCCTCGGGGCACACCTCACCGGTCACGATGCAGCGCCGCTCGCGCCCATCATGGCCTTCGCTCTCGTCCCGGATCGCCGCCGCTGTGATCACGCTTCCGCTTCGCCCCCCGCTTCGGCTTCGAGGACGGCCCCGCCATCCTCATCTTCGGCGGCCTCACCTTCGGGCTCTTCCACGGGCTCCGGCCACTGCTCGATCCAGCCCATCTTGACGCGCGCCTTCATGATGATCGCGTTGGCGTCGTCCGGGGTCAGTTCGAAACCTTCGAGCGCGCCAACAACCTTCACGCGCTCCTTGTCCTTGTTGACCTCGTAATAGCCGAGCAGATCGTCGGTGGCGCAACCGGCCAGATCCTCGAGCGACTTGACGTCGTTCTCGCCGAGCGCCACCGCCATGGCCGTGGTCACGCCTTCGACCTGGAGCACGTCATCGGCGACACCGAGTTCGCGGCGCTTGTCGTCCAGCTCCTTGTTGCGGGCCTCGATGAATTCGAGGGCGCGGGTCTGGAGTTCCTCGGCCGTCTCGTCGTCGAAGCCTTCGACCGAGGCCAGTTCGGGCAGCGCCACATAGGCCACATCCTCGATATCGGCGAAGCCTTCGGAGGCGAGCAGCTGCGCCACCATCTCGTCGACGTCGAGCGCGTCCATGAACAGGCTAGTGCGTTCGGCGAATTCCTTCTGGCGGCGTTCGGATTCCTCGGCCTCGGTCAGGATGTCGATCTGCCAGCCGGTGAGCTGGGAGGCCAGGCGCACATTCTGGCCGCGCCGCCCGATCGCGAGCGAGAGCTGCTCATCCGGCACCACGACTTCGACGCGGCTGGTATCCTCGTCGAGCACGACCTTGGAGACTTCGGCCGGCGCCAGCGCATTGACGATGAAGGTGGCCGGATCTTCCGACCACGGAATGATGTCGATGCGCTCGCCCTGCAGCTCCTGTACCACGGCCTGCACACGCACGCCGCGCATGCCGACGCAGGCGCCGACCGGATCGATCGACGAATCCTTCGAGATCACCGCGATCTTGGCGCGGCTGCCCGGATCGCGCGCCACGGCGCGAATCTCGATGATGCCGTCATAGATTTCCGGCACTTCCTGCGCGAACAGGCGCACCATGAACTGGGGATGCGAACGCGACAGAAAGATCTGCGGCCCACGGGTTTCGCGGCGCACGTCGTAGATATAGGCGCGGATGCGATCGCCGGTGCGGAAGCTTTCGCGCGGGATCATCTCGTCGCGGCGCACAACGCCTTCGGCGCGGCCCAGATCGACCACCACCGAGCCGAATTCGACGCGCTTGACGATGCCGTGGATCACCTCGCCGAGGCGGTCCTTGTATTCCTCATACTGACGCTCGCGCTCGGCATCGCGCACCTTCTGCACGATCACCTGCTTGGCGGCCTGGGCGGCGATGCGGGAGAAATCCACCGGCGGCAGGGTTTCGGCGATGATGTCGCCGACCAGCGCACCGGGATTGCGGGCCTTCGCATCCTCGAGGCTGATCTCCGTCTTGTCGTTGTCGACCAGGTCGACCACGTTCAGATAGCGCGAGACGCGGGTTTCACCGGTTTTCGGATCGATCTCGACCCTGATCTCGTTTTCGCTGCCATAGCGGGCCTTGGCCGCGCGCTGCATGGCTTCTTCCATGGCGTGCAGCACGACCATCTTGTCGATCGACTTGTCGCGCGCGACCGCGTCCGCGATCTGCAAGAGTTCGGTCCTGTTGGCGGCAATCGCGGCCATCGTTTAGTTCTCCTGTTGCGACGCTCTTTCGCGCGCCTTCAAATCTTCCTGGATGAGTTTGTCGGTGAGGACGAGTTTGGCTTCGGCAATGGCCGCGAAGGGAAAGATGCGGCGCTCGCCATTGACCTCGACCGCGACGTCATTGCCGTCGAGACCGAGAAGAAGGCCCTTGTAACGCTTGCGGCCAGCCTCATCGGGCGCGCCGAGTTCGAGCCGGGCTTCATGGCCGGCCCAGCGGGCGAAATCGGTGATGCGGGTCAGCGGCCGGTCGATGCCCGGCGAAGAGACTTCGAGATTGTAGTCGTCCGCGATCGGGTCCTCGACATCGAGGAATTCGGAGATCGCGCGGCTCAGGCCGGCGCAATCGTCGATATTCATCGTGCCGTCCGGCCGCTCGGCCATGATCTGCAGGGTCTTGGTCTTGCCGCCGATCAGGCGCAGGCGCACGAGCCGGAAGCCCGCCGTTTCCACGACAGGCTCGATCAGCTCTTCCAGATGCGTCATCGCCGAAAGAATGGCGCTGCTCCATGCTCTGCGGACCGGCACGGCCGGACCAAAACCAATAGGATTTCCCCGCGGCGAGCCTTTCAGCCCGCCACGACAACGATGGTCTGTTGTCAGGAATGGCAGCGATATACCCCCGGCGGCCGGGAAATTCAAGGCGGGGGCGGAAATCGCCCCGCGGCTCAGCTGTCTTCGGCCAGACTGTCCAGCCATTCGTCGATCCCGCCGGCGAAGGGACCGCCCACGCCATGGACCGCGGTCTGGCCCGGCCGGCGCAACACATATTCGCTTGCGACCCCGCCCGGCGCGCTGGGCACCACCGGGACCAGATTGCCGAAGATGGAGAGCCCGAAGGCCAGCACCGGCTCGATCACCGCCGACAGATCGCCATCCTCTTCGACGAAGGGCGTGATGCATTCCCATTCGCCCTGCGGCGACACAATGCCCAAGAGGGTGGATTCGAATTCGCTATTCTCGCGATCGACCACGCCCTCGGCCGCGGACAGAACGAGGGACCCATCCGCGCCGCGCACGGCCTGACGGATGGCATCGAGAGCGACATATTTGTCGCCGACATAGATATAGGGACCGGCCATGACGGGCTCCTGAGCGGGTGGGAATCACGCCCAAACAGGGTGGGGCCGAAAATTCGGCATTTCAACGCCCGCGTGCAGGCGCCTATTCCAGCACCATGCGCGGGGCATAGCGGTGCAGCGTGGCGCCGTGTTCGTTGAGCCAGGCCTGGGGCCGCTCGACATCGCCGACCAGTTCTTCGACCAGACGCCAGAAGCGCTTGCCGTGATTCATCTCGCGCAGATGTGCGATCTCATGCGCCACGACATATTCGAGCACGAAGGGCGGGGCGAGAATAAGCCGCCAGGAAAAGGACAGATTGCGCGTCGACGAACACGAGCCCCAGCGGCTGGAGGTATCGCGCACGGTGATGCGCGCGGGCTTTACGCCCAGGATTTCGGCATAATACATCGCGCGCGCATCGAGCAGGCGGCGCGCTTCCTGCTTGAGGAAATCGACGACGCGGCGGGCGGCATGTTCGCTGCGGCCATTGACGCGGATGATGCGGCCCTCCTCGCCGCGCTCGATCCAGACCGGACGCCGGCCGGCTTCGCCATAGCGGATCACATGTTCTTCGCCGCGAAAAAGAATGCGCCGGCCGAGGCCGACAGGCACAGGCTCGGGCACGTTTTCGAGACGCTGCGCAATCCAGTCCGATTGCTTGCGGGCGAAGGCCATCGCATGGGCGAGCGAGCGGCGCGACGGCGCCACCACCACGACTTCGCCGGTGGTCGGATGCACGCGCACGATCAATTGGCGCGCGCGCTTGTTGAGCTTGAGCGTGACGGGCACGGGCTCGCCAGCGATCTTCAAGAGCTTGCGTTGCGGCGGTTGACGGACGGTGGACGCGCGCTTGCCCATCGCGAAATTCCTTATGGGACTTCCCTTTGCCGGCAAAGCTTGGTTGTCTTCCCGCGCCCGCCAGAGATTGAACAGATGCACGAACAAAAACGCCCCCGCTTTCATCTCGCCTTTCCCGTCCACGATCTCGCCGAAGCGCGCGCGTTCTATGGGAAACAAGTTGGGATGCCAAGAGGGCCGATCCTCCGACGAATGGGTCGATTTCGACTTCTTCGGCCATCAGATCGTGACCCATTTAAGCGGCGAAGCCCGAGGAACCCAAGACAAAAATCACGTCGATGGAGAACAAGTCCCCGTGCGGCATTTTGGCGTGATTCTCGACATGGCGGAATGGCAGGAGCTGGTTCGCAAGTTCCAGGAGAGTGAGACGCAATTCCTGATCCGGCCGCAAATCCGCTTTGCCGGAAAAGCGGGCGAACAAGCCACTTTGTTCATCACCGACCCGAGCGGCAACGCTTTGGAGTTCAAAGCCTTTGCCGATGATGCCATGGTGTTCGCGCGATGAGAGTGCCCAAATTTTCACCCGAGCGACTGGCCATGGCGCTGGGGGCTGTGTCCCTGGCCCTGATCCTGGGTGCGCTGGGATTTGAATATGTCTGGAGCAACCTGCCGCCCTGCGAAATGTGCATGTGGCAGCGCTGGCCGCATTACGCCGCCATTGTGGTCGGGCTGGGCGGGGGTGCGGCGGTATGGCTCGGCAAGGGACCGCGCGGGGCCGGGCTCGCGGTCGCCGAACTCGCCATGGTGCTGGTCGCCATTTCCGGGCTGATCGGCGTTTACCATGCCGGGGTCGAATGGCATGTCTGGGCCGGCCCCTCCGCCTGCACCGGCAATGCCTATCGCTTCACCGGCACGCTCGACCTCAGCCAGCGCGGGCCGATGTGCGATGTGGCGGCCTGGCGGCTCTTCGGAATTTCCATGGCGGGGTATAATGCATTGATCTCGCTGAGCGCGGCCGGGTTGGCGGCACTGCTGCTGATCCAACCCAAGCCCAGCGCTTCACCCGATAGGCCCTGAGGTGGCCACCATGCCCCGCAAACCCCGCCCTGCCCCGCCCGGCATTCCCGCCGATCCCGATCTGGAGAGCATGATCCGCGTCGATCACGCCGGCGAATATGGCGCGGTGCGCATCTATGAAGGCCAGCTCGCCGTGCTTGAAGCACCGGCGCGGCGCCAAGAGTTCCGTGGCCGCGATCCGCAAGATGGCCGCGCAGGAAGAACACCATCTCGCGACCTTCGACCGGCTGGTGAATGCGCATCACGTCAGGCCGACGGCGCTGGAGCCGTTCTGGCGGGTGGCGGGATTTGCGCTGGGCGCGGGCACGGCACTTCTGGGCGAAAAGGCCGCCATGGCCTGCACCGCCGCCGTCGAAGAGGTGATCGACGACCATTATGCCGGCCAGCTCGAAAGGCTGGAGGATGGCGAGCTGAAGGAAATCGTGACCCAGTTCCGCGCCGACGAGATCGAACATCGCGACGAGGCGCTCGCGCGCGGCGCCGAACAGGCGCCCGGCCTTCGGCGCGCTGAGCGCCGCCATCAAGGCCGGTTGCCGCCTCGCCATCGAACTCTCCGAACGGATATGAGCGACGGTCCCGATCAGGACCGCCACGCGCTTCTGGCCGAAGCCGCCGCCCCGCGCCGCGCAGGGCAGGACGATGCCCGCAGGCTGGCGCGGCTTCTGGCCGCCGCCTTCACCACCGATCCGGTGATGGACTGGATTTCGCGACCCGGCGCCAAACGCGCCGAAGGGCTGGAGCGCTTCTTCTTCTGGCTCTTGCATGTGCGCGCCATTCCCTTCGGCGAGGTGTGGATGGCGCCTTCGGGCGGGGTGGCCGCAGTGTGGTTGCCGCCCGACGTGCCGGCGACGGCGGGCGGCTTGATCGAACAGATGCGGCTTCTGCCGATGTTCCTGCGCCTGTGCGGCTTTCCGCGCCTGATGCGCGGACAGGCCATGGCCGATGCGATGGACAAGCATCACCCGCATGACCCGCATTATTATCTCGCCTTCATCGCCGTGGCGCCGCGCCTGCAAGGCCTGGGATTGGGATCGACGCTGCTCGACGCCACGCTCGAAGCGGATCGACGAGACGGGCGCCCATGCCTATCTCGAAAATTCCAATCCGAAGAACACCAGGCTCTATGCGCGCGCAGGCTTCGCCGCCCGCCGCAATATCGCGCCCAACGCGGCACCGCCGCTGATCGCGATGTGGCGCGATGGAAGAAAGCGGATCGAAGGCCCGGCGTGAAGCGGCTTACGGATCCAGTTCGCTATCCCAATAGAGATAGTCGACCCAGCTATCGTGCAGATAGTTGGGCGGAAAGCGCCGGCCATTGTTGCGCAGTTCGATGACGCTCGGCCGGTGCGGACGGGTTCTGGGCTGCATCGCGGCCTGATAGGGCGTGCGCCCGCCCTTCCGCAGATTGCACGGCGCGCAGGCCGTGAGCACGTTTTCCCACGTCGTGCGACCGCCATGAGAGCGTGGCACGACATGGTCGAAGGTCAGGTCATCGGGATCGCCGCAATACTGGCATTCGAAACGATCGCGCAGGAATACGTTGAACCGCGTGAAGGCGGGATTGCGCGCGGGCTTCACATAGGTCTTCAGAGAAACGACCGAGGGAAGCTTCATCTCGAAGCTGGGCGAATGCACGGCGCGGTCATATTCGGCGAGGATGTTCACGCGCTCAAGGAACACCGCCTTGATCGTATCCTGCCAGGACCATAGCGAGAGCGGGAAATAGCTGAGCGGGCGGTGATCCGCATTGAGGACCAGCGCCGGGCAATTGTCCGGCATCCGCGCGGCGGCTAACACGACACGTTCCTTTTGGATGCGGGCCTTTTGAAGACCGTACCTCCCGTATTCGGGTTCAGCGCTCCACGAATCTTACGGACATCGTGGCCGGAAGCCAAGCCGGTCCGTCAACGGCACGATATCCGATTCGCGATGACGATCCTGCGACGCGGCCGCGACGATCCTGGGCTGACGCTACGCCAGCGGGCAGGAAATGGACGGTTCCCGGCGCTTGAGCCGCCCGGACAGGGCCAGCGCGAGGAAATTCCCGCCCAGAACAAGGCCCGCTTCGTCGATGCCATGGCCGAGCCCGGCCGACAGATGCCATTGCACCGAAACGCCCGCTTCGCCGAGGGCCCCGGCGCTCATGAACAGGGCATCGGGCGGCACCAGATCGTCGCGATCGCCGTGGATCAGCAGCACCGGCGGGCAATCCGTACCCGGATCATGCGGCGGCGGGCCCGCCAGAACGCCGGAATAGCCCAGGATCGCGGCCGGCTTGGCGCCGCGCGAAAGCCCCACCGCCAGCGACAGCATGGTGCCCTGGCTAAAGCCGACCAGCGCCAGCCGCTCGGCGCCGAGCCCGTGATGGGCCAGCTCGGATTCGAGAAAGCCGTTGAGGATCGGCGCGGCCGAAGCCACGCCATGGGCCAGCTCGTGCGGATCGAGGCGCGAGATCGGAAACCATTGATAGCCGGGGCCCGTGGCGCAGCGCTCCGGCCCGTTGGGGGCGACGAAGGCCGCATCCGGCAGCAGTTTCTGCCAATGGCGCGCCAGCTCAATGAGATCGTTGCCATCAGCGCCATAGCCGTGAGCGAGAACGACGAGATGGGTGGGTTTGCCGGACGCAGGTGCAAGGCGCGGACCGGAGAGCGGATAGGCGGCAGACATGGCGCGTCTCACTCCAAGTGACGGACGATGGCGCGAGCCTGTAGGATCGGAGCCATGATTGTCACGCGATTTGCGCCCAGCCCGACCGGATATCTGCATCTGGGCCATGCCTTTGCAGCGCTGACCGCCTTCGATGCCGCACGAGCGACTGGCGGGCGCTTCCTGCTGCGCATCGAAGACCTCGACACAGCGCGCGCAAGACCTGAATTCGAACGGGCGATTTCCGCCGACCTGCATTGGCTGGGGCTCGCGTGGGAGACGCCGGTGCTACATCAATCGGAACGTGCGCCCGCCTATGGCGCGGCGATCGCGAAGCTTGAAGCCATGGGAATGGTCTATCCCTGCTTCTGCACCCGCAAGGCGATCTCCGACGAAGTTGCGCGCAGCATCGAAGCCCCGCACGGGCCGGAAGGCCCGCTCTATCCCGGCACTTGCCGAACCCTGACGCCCGAGATGCGGCGCGCGCGCATGACGAATGAGCCTTATGCGCTACGTCTCAATGTCGAGAAAGCCGCCGCACAGGTCGGTATGTTGGATTTCGAAGAACAAGGCGCCAGTCCGAATGGCGAGCGCGGCATGATCCGATGCAGACCGACCCTGTTCGGCGACATTGTGCTGGCGCGCAAGGCGATGCCGGCGGCCTATCATCTGGCCGTGGTGGTGGACGACGCCTTTCAGGGCGTGACGCTGGTCACGCGCGGAAACGATCTGTTCGCAGCCAGCCATGTGCAAAGGCTGTTGCAAGCATTGCTCGATCTGCCCACGCCGGCCTACGCCCATCACCGCCTGATTCTTGACGAGGCCGGCAGGAAGTTTTCGAAACGCGACCGCGCGGTGACATTGCGCAGTTTGCGGGCGGACGGCCTGAGCACTGCGGACATTCGCAATCGCATAGACCTTCCACTAGCGCGCAAAAGCCGTGCTACCAGTCGTTAAGGCCCTGGAATTGCTTGAAACCTGCCGCCCGCGCCCAGCCCGACCAGTCCTGCCGCAGGCGCACCGTTTCCATCGGGCTGCTTGTGCCCTGCCCCAGTCCCAGGATCTGCAGCTCGGCGCAGCCGGCGAAGGGATGGCCATCCGGCGCGGGCAGATGGGAGCGGCGGCGGGCCAGATGGGCGTATTCGGAATCCTCGATCCCGTCGGAGGCCAGGATGATCGTCGTCTTCATGCCGGAGCAGCCGATCGACTGGGAGACATTGTCGAGGAAGGCGAGAATGTTGGTGTGGTTCTGCGCGCGCCACTTGCCGCTTTTAACGAGCAGCGGCGTGCCGGCGATCAGCTTCTGCACATCGGCGGCGATCTGTTCGGGTCGGGTGCGGCGCGAGACCACCGCGTCATAATAGAAATCGTTGGACGAGGCATCGTAATTGCCGAGCGTCCTCACATGCACTTCGGAGCGGAAGCCCAGCCCCTGGATTTCGCGCGCGATGCGGGCGGCGACCTTGGCCGCGAAATCAGGATCGGCGACGAGAGGATTGCTGCGCGACAGGTCAAGACCGATGACGATGCGGCGCGGTGCGAGATTCGCCTGATCGCGATAAGCCACCTGTTCGACGCGCGGCGCCGTCGTCACTGCATGGACGGCATAGGCGCTGCCCGCGCCCAGCCCGACGCTCGTCACTGCAGCCAGCATCCAACGCATCATTGCGGAACTATCCCTGCGCCGGGCGGGCTTCAGACAGCTCCAGCATGTGGAGCTGCGTCAGATGACGCTGGCGATGCGGATAATCGCGCGTGAGCAGCAGATTGCGGACATTGTTTTCCATGATCAGCATGTAAAGCGCGGCCACGGCCGTGACGATAAAGAAGATCACGCTGGCAAAGGCGAACCAGATCCAGGAATCGGCATTGGCGAGCGATGCTTTCGACAGTTTGGGCAGCGGCAGCGAGATTTCATGCATGCCCGCTTCCATCACTTTGGGCTGCGCGGGGGTTTGCGCGCGGGCCTGCCGCCCCTTGAGGCCGGAAAAGAGCTGATCGATGGAATTGCTTGCGGGGGCCGCCTGGTCCTGCGTGTTCTCATAGGTCGCCGAGGTGGCGCCGGCCATGTTGTTGTAGGCGACGAGATAACCAAGGCTGACCACCATCACCAGCGCCATGGCAAAGGCCGTGGTGATCAGCGTGTTGCGGCCATAAACGCCCGTGATCTTGAGCATGAAATGCACGATCAGCACGGCGAACAGCACCTGCAGACTCTTGAACATGACCGAGCTTTGCAGCGCCGCCGGCACGACCATGAATTCATTGGACAGCGCGCGCGTCCACACATCGCCGCGGATGATCTGATAATCGACGAACATGGCCAGCAACGCGATGGCCAGCGCCAGCAACGCGCCCAGCGCATAGAGCCAGCGATAATGATGCACCTGACGGCTCTTTTCGAAATTGCGCGCGATCTGATGGGCCTCGTCGACCTGTTCGGGATCGAGTGCGGGCCTTGGCGCGTCCTCGTCCCGGCCGCGCAGGCGCGCGATCAGGCCGGGGCGGGCGCTGCGATAGCGCGGCGCGCGGCGATCGCCGAGCCGCACCCAGTCCGGCCCCCAGCTCGGCGCATCGATGCCGGTCTTGAGGCGCTCGGTGAGTTGGGCGCGCAGGCGCGCGCGCACCGGCGGCGTCATCGCCTCGACAGACGCAAGGCCGCGCGCCTGCTCATCGAATTCCTCGGGCGTCAGGCCGTGCAGCAATTCGTGGCTCAGCGCCTTGCGGCGTGCATCCTCGTCCGGCCGGTAGATCGGGCTGCGATAGGCAACCATGATTTTGTTCCCCCTGAACAATCGGCGGGCTTCAGGTGGCTGCCCCGCCGGTGCGGTAAACAAAACGTTAAACGCAAGGTTGGGGCGCGAATGCGGCGAGTTTGCGGCGATTGTGCCAAAAAGGCGCAATCTTTGGCCGGAGCCGACCCCTCAGCCTGCAGCCAGATCGATCAACCCGCGCATGATCGCGTTGAGATCGTAATCCTTGGGGCTGAAGACGGCGGAGATGCCAGACGCCTTGAGCCGCGCCTCATCTTCCGGCGGGATGATGCCGCCGGCGACGACCTTCACATCCGCCAAACCAGCCGCCTTCAGCTTCGCCACCACGTCGGCCGCGAGCGGTACATGGCTGCCCGAGAGAATGGACAGGCCGATGACATGCGGCTTGTTCTCTTTGGCAGCGGCCACGATCTCGTCGGCCGTGAAGCGGATGCCGTCATAGATCACGGCCATGCCGGCATCGCGGGCGCGGATGGCGATCTGTTCGGCGCCGTTGGAGTGGCCGTCGAGGCCGGGCTTGGCGACGAGGAAGGTGAGCTTGCGGCCGAGCTTCTTCGACGCCGCATCGACAGAATCGCGCAGCGCCATGATGCGTTCGTCATTGCGCACGGGCCCCGTGGCGGCGACTCCGGTCGGTGCGCGATATTCGCCATAGACGCGGCGCAGATGCCCGGCCCATTCGCCGGTCGTCACGCCCGCCTTCGCGCAAGCGATGGAGGCCGGCATGATGTTCTGTTCTTCCCTGGCGGCGCGCTCGAGGTCGGCGAGCGCCGCCTCGACCGCCTTTGCGTCCCGCTGTTCGCGCCAGGCCTTGAGGCGCGCGATCTGATCGTGTTCGGCCTTCTCATCCACCGTCACGAAATGCCCGCTGCCGGCGGTCAGCGGCGAGGTTTCGGTTTCGGTATAGGCGTTGACGCCGACGCGTGTTTCGCCACCGGTTTCGATGGCTTCGACGCGCGCCGCATTGGAGCGCACCAGCCGCTCCTTCATATATTCGAGCGCGGCTTGCGAGGTCGCACCGCCCAATTCTTCGATGCGCGCGATCTCGGAGTTCATCTGCGCCATCAGCGTTTCGACTTTTTCGCCGATGACCTTTGAGCCTTCGAAGATGTCGCCATATTCGAGCATATCGGTTTCGAAGGCCGCGATCTGCTGCAGGCGCAGCGACCATTGCTGGTCCCAGGGGCGCGGCAGGCCGAGGGCTTCGTTCCAGGCCGGAAGCTGCACGGCGCGGGCGCGCGCATCTTTCGACAGCGTTACGCCCAGCATGCCGAAGAGGATGCGATAGACATTGTTTTCCGGCTGCTGCTCGGTAAGGCCGAGCGAGTTCACCTGCACGCCATAGCGGAAGCGGCGCAGCTTGGGATCGGTGACGCCGTAACGCGTGGCCGTGATCTCATCCCAGAGATCGCCCATCGCGCGCAGCTTGCAGATCTCGGTGATGAATTTTAGACCAGAATTGACGAAGAAAGAGATGCGGCCGACTGCATTCGGGAATTCGCGTTCGGGAATGGCGCCGCGTGCTTTTGCGGCATCGAGCACGGCGATAGCGGCGGCAAGGGCGAAGGCCCCCTCCTCCACCGCATCGGCGCCGGCTTCCTGCAGATGGTAGGAACACAGATTGATCGGATTCCATTTCGGCAATTCGGCCGTGGTGAAGGCGATGGTATCGGTGGTCAGGCGCAGCGCCGGTTTCGGCGGAAAGATGTAAGTGCCGCGCGCGAGATATTCCTTGATGATGTCGTTCTGCGTCGTGCCGGTGAGCGCGGCGCGCGCGGCGCCCTGCTCGTCTGCCGTCGCGACATAGAGCGCCAGGAGCCAGGCGGCCGGCGCATTGATCGTCATCGAGGTGTTCATGCGATCGAGCGGAATGCCGTCGAACAAGAGGCGCATATCGCCCAGATGGGAGACCGGCACGCCGACCTTGCCGACCTCGCCTTTGGCCAGCGCATCGTCGCTGTCGTAGCCGGTCTGGGTCGGCAGATCGAACGCGACCGACAGGCCCGTCTGCCCCTTGGCCAGATTGCCGCGATAAAGGGCGTTGGAGGCAGCCGCGCTGGTATGGCCGGCATAGGTCCGGAAAATCCAGGGCCTGTCGCGCCCGGGCCCGCTCTCACTCATGGCATTCCCACCTGAAATTTTTCTCTGCCCATCAAAGCCCCGGACGCGCTGCAGTGCAACATGCCGCTACGGTAAGGGGTTGCGGGCCAGGCTTGCCCATGGCCTCGTGGCGCCGGAGGGGACGTGATTTGAACGCCGGCGATCACAGGGAAAAGGCCAAGCGGGCGGCGCTGAATGCCTTGCGCCGGGCCAAGCGCACGGCCCGGCAGACCGGGATCGAACTTTCGGAATGGGAGGGCGAGTTCCTGGGCTCGGTCGAGGAGCGGGTCGAGAAATATGGCCGCGCATTTGCCGATCCCGATCTGGGCGCGATCAATGGGGCGCTGTCGCTGAGGCAGGGGCTGAAGCTGCGGGAGATCGCGGCCAAGGCCAAAGGCGAGGACAAGACGCGAAGCCCACGCAAAGCCAAATCCGCCAAAACGGCCAAGCCGAAACCGGCGCGCAAATCCGGCTTCGGCAAAGCCAAATCGGGCGGCCTCAAACGGCGCAGCGCCTTGGGCCGTTCGCGCAAGACATCCCATGGCAAATAGCGAAAAGAAACTGAGCCTCGCCGAGGTCACCGCCATCGGCATTGGCGGCATGATCGGCGGCGGCATCTTTGCGGTGCTGGGCCTCGCCATCGCGACGGCCGGCCATGCCGTGGCGCTGACACTGGCGGCGGGCGGCGTGATCGCATTGCTCACCGGTTTGTCCTACGCGCATCTGGGCCTGGCCTTCCGCGACGATGGCGGCAGCTTCACCTATATCGAGAAGGCTTTTGCCGCGCCCGAAATTGCCGGCATGGCGGGATGGCTTCTGGTTGCCGGTTATGTCGGCACGCTGGCGCTTTATGCGACAGCGTTCGGCGCCTATGGCGCGACCCTGATCGAAGGCACAGGCACTTCGCCCTGGATCGCGGATGGCCTTGCCGTGAGCGTTTTGAGCGGCTTTCTGGCCATCAACCTGATCGGCGCGAAATTGTCGGGCAGCGTCGAGCTGGGCGTTGTCGGCATCAAGCTGGCGATCCTGACGTTGTTTGCCGTGGTCGGTTTGATCGGCGTAAAGGCTTCGCATTTCACACCTTTGTTCGACCACGGCTATGTGACCCCGCTGGCGGCCGTGGCGCTGATCTTTGTCGCCTATGAAGGCTTCGAACTGATCCCCAATGCCGTCGACGAAATGGACAAGCCCGAGCGCAATCTGAAACGCGCGCTCGTGCTTTCCATTCTCATCACCGCGGTGATCTATGTCGTGGTGGCGATTGCGGCGCAGGGCAATCTGACGCCGGCGCAGATCCAGCACGATCAGGAATATGTGCTGGCGATTGCGGCGCGGCCGATGCTGGGCGAAGCCGGTTTCATACTGATCGGCATCGCCGCTCTGCTCTCCACCGCCTCGGCCATCAATGCGACATTGTTCGGCGCGGCGCGCCTTGCCATGGTGATGGCGAGCGAGCACGCCCTGCCCAGCGTCTTCTCCAGACAGGAGAAGGACCGGCCGATCCCTTACGTTGCGCTTCTGGTGTTGAGCGCACTGTCGGGCGGCTTTGCATTGACGGCGAAGCTGTCGGTCATCTCGCTCTTCGCCAGCGCGACATTCCTTCTGATCTTTGCAGGCGTGAATTTCGCAGCCCTGCGGCTTTCGACGAAGATCGGCATCCGGCCGGCGATCCCGCTGGCCGGCGGGCTGCTGGCGGTGGCGAGCTTCCTGATTCTTGTCTGGCATAGCTGGGACCACAATCCGGGCGGGCTGATCTGGCTGGCCGGTTTCTACGCTGTTGCAGGCGCGTTGGAGGGTGGACTGTGTTGGGCAAAAGGTGCCCGTGCGATACGCAATCCTGCGTAAATTTTCCGATAAATGAAATAATCAACCCGAATCGCGACATAATATAACAAAATCGGCCCACTTAAGTTGTGTTGCGGCGCAAAAAATTCTTGCACCGGACGGGCGTCTGACAAATCCTCAGCTGTCACAAAATCAATGAAACGCCGCGCCCCCGGGTGAACGGCGGGGAAGGATGCGTAATGGCGGCGGCCGAGGCGAAGACGACGCTGGCGGTGTACAAGGACCTATACGAGATCGGCGAGATTCCGCCGCTCGGCCATGTTCCGAAAAACATGTATGCCTGGACCATCCGCAAGGAACGGCACGGGCCGCCCGAAAGCTCCATGCAGTTGGAAGTGGTGCCGACCTGGGAGCTGGATTCCCACGACGTGCTGATCCTCGTGATGGCGGCTGGCGTCAATTACAACGGCGTCTGGGCCGCGCTCGGCACGCCGATCTCGCCCATCGACGGGCACAAGAACCCCTATCACATCGCCGGCTCCGACGCGTCGGGCATCGTCTGGGCCGTGGGCTCGAAGGTGACGCGCTGGAAGGTTGGCGACGAAGTCGTGGTCCATTGCAATCAGGACGACGGCGACGACGAAGAATGCAATGGCGGCGATCCGATGTTCTCGCCATCGCAGCGCATCTGGGGTTACGAGACGCCGGACGGATCCTTCGCACAATTCGCGCGCGTGCAGGACCGCCAATTGATGGAGCGCCCCAAGCACCTGACCTGGGAAGAAAGCGCCTGCTACACGCTGACTTTGGCGACGACCTATCGCATGTTCTTCGGCCATCGCCCGCACATCCTGCGCCCCGGCCACAATGTGCTGGTGTGGGGCGCGAGCGGCGGCCTCGGCTCCTTCGCGGTGCAGCTTTGCGCGGTGTCAGGCGCCAACGCCATCGGCGTCATCTCCGACGAGACCAAGCGCGAATTCGTGCTCTCGCTCGGCGCCAAGGGCGTCATCAACCGCAAGGATTTCAATTGCTGGGGCCAGATGCCCACGGTCAACACGCCCGAATACGATGCCTGGACCAAGGAGGCGCGCAAATTCGGCAAGGCGATCTGGGAGATCACCGGCAAGGGCAACGATGTCGACATGGTGTTCGAGCATCCGGGCGAGGCAACCTTCCCGGTCTCGTGTCTGGTCGTGAAGCGCGGCGGCATGGTTGTGTTCTGCGCCGGCACCACCGGCTACAACATCACCTTCGATGCGCGCTATGTGTGGATGCGGCAGAAGCGCATTCAGGGTTCGCACTTCGCCAATCTCTATCAGGCCAGCCAGGCCAACCGGTTGATGGTCGAACGCCGCCTCGATCCCTGCATGAGCGAAGTGTTCACCTGGAAGGATATTCCGCGCGCCCATATGAAGATGTGGAAAAACGAACATCTGCCGGGGAACATGGCGGTGCTGGTCAATGCACAGAAACCTGGCCTTCGCACCTTCGAGGATGTGGTGGAGGGCGGTGCGGCCTGAACCGCCCCGCGATGATCGCGCGATCATGACAAAGCTTTGAGGCGGCAGCCGCGGCCGCACGCGTTACACTTGGCCTCGATTCAGAAGAAGAGGGCAGGTGCATGCGCACGAGATTCCTGACGGCCGCCGCGGCCGCACTCATCGTCTCGCTTGGAGCGGCGGCGCCGGCCGCGGCAAAGACCGTGGTGGCGACGACCGCCAATGCCGGCGGCACCGTATCGGTCGTGGCCGGCGATACGCTGCTGGTCAAATTGCCGGGGCGCTGGAAACTGGCGGGCGATACCGCGCCCGAGCTGACGCTCGGCAGCACCAGCTTTGAAGGGCATGGCGCGCGCGGCCACACGATCCTGACCTTTTCCGCCGCCGATCACGGCTCGGTGCGGCTGGGCGTGAAGAACGCCATCACCGGCGTCAAATTGTCGATGCTGGTCGAGGTGGCGCGCGCACGATAGGCGCGCTTGCCGTTGGGGCAGAAGCGCCCGCGATCTTTCGCCCACTTGGCCCACCTTCATGGTGCACTGCCGCAAGAACCTCGCTATGGTCTGACCACGAGATATTTTCGGTCAGGAACCATGGCAGATCGCGACGTTATCATTCCCCATCTTCTGGCACGCTGCGAGGAAGCCCAGTTTGCGGCCGAAGGTTTGCTGAGCGCGGCGAAAGCCGCCTTGCGCGCGACGCTCGGCAATGGCGACAAGATCCCGCCGGCAGCGCTCGAAGCCCATCAGCATGAGGCCCATGGCCTGGCCTGGCTTGCCACTTACGTCGAAGCCTTGCGCCAGATGGTGCGCTGGGGCCGCGAACTCGACCGCGAGAAGCGTTTCGGCGAGATCGAGCATCTGATCCTGCAGGCGGCCTTCGGCGAATATCTCGCCCAGCTCGCCGGCGGCATTCCCATGAGCCAGAACGAGATGCTGCGGCTGACCGATCTGGGCCTCTCCGACGACGACATCGCCGGTTTCAAGACCGAGCCGGTGCGCGAACTGATCGCCATGGGCACGCGGCGCGAAGTGCGCGCAGCCATCGCGCATTACCTCGCCAAGCATGCCGGCGCGATGCATTACGGCGATCCCGGGCTCGACGACACGATGGGCATGGTGCGCGACCAGTTCTTCCGCTTCGCGCAGGAGAAGGTCGCCCCCTTTGCCCATGACTGGCATCTGAAGGACGAGCTGATCCCGCTCGAAGTCGTCCAGGAGATGAGCGCGCTCGGTGTGTTCGGGCTCACCATTCCCGAAGAGTATGGCGGGGCCGGGCTTTCGAAGATGGCGATGTGCGTCGTCTCCGAAGAATTGTCGCGCGGTTATATCGGTGTGGGCTCACTCGGCACGCGCTCGGAGATTGCGGCCGAGCTGATCCTGTGCGGGGCGACCAAGGAACAGCGCGAACACTGGCTTCCTTTGATTGCGAGCGGCGAGAAACTGCCGACAGCCGTCTTCACCGAACCCAATACCGGCTCCGACCTTGGCAGTCTGCGCACGCGCGCGGTGAATGACGGCGACGTCTACAAGATCCATGGCAACAAGACCTGGATCACCCATGCCGCGCGCGCCGATGTGATGACGCTTCTGGTGCGCACCGATCCGAACACGAAAGATTATCGCGGGCTCTCCATGCTGCTGGCGGAGAAACCGCGCGGCACGGATGACGAACCGTTCCCCGCGCAAGGCATGAGCGGCGGCGAGATCAAGGTGCTCGGCTATCGCGGCATGAAGGAATATGAGATTGGCTTCGACGGCTTCGAAGTGCCGGCGGCAAACCTTCTCGGCAGCGAAGAGGGCCAGGGCTTCAAGCAGCTGATGCAGACGTTCGAATCCGCGCGCATCCAGACCGCGGCGCGCGCGGTGGGCGTCGCCATGTGCGCGCTCGATCTCGGCCTCAAATATGCGCTGGAGCGTCAGCAATTCGGCAAAGCCATCATCGAATTCCCGCGCGTGCGCGACAAGCTGGCGATGATGGCGGTCGAGATCGCCGTGGCGCGGCAGATCGCCTATTTCGCCGCGCGCGAAAAGGACGAAGGCCGGCGCTGCGATCTGGAAGCGGGCATGGCGAAGCTTTTGGCCGCGCGTGTCGCCTGGGCCTCGGCCGATAATGCGCTGCAGATCCATGGCGGCAATGGCTTCGCGCTTGAATATCCGATCAGTCGTGTCTTCTGCGACGCGCGCATCCTCAACATCTTCGAAGGCGCTGCCGAAATTCAGGCGCAGGTGATCGCAAGGCGCGTGCTCGATAGCGCAGCCAACTAGGCGTCAGGGCGAAGCACGGTCGCGGCGAAGGGGCCTGCGGTCTCCGCGGCATGGGCGATGGCGGTATTGGCATCGTCGAGCGCGAACTCCGTCACGTCGTAGTGACGAAGATCGACAAGGCCCGCGCGGACCATGCCGATCATCCGGGCCACCGCCGCCCGCGGATACATCCATTGGCCACGGATGGTGATGTTGTTGCGCATGAGCCAGGGATAGGGCAGGTCCAATCCGCCATCGCCTGACGCCATCGCCTGACATGCCGACGCCGCCCATCAGCGCGACACGCCCGCCCGGACGCGCCGTCATAATGGCGGCACGTGCCTGCGCCGGCTGAGCCGCGGGCGGCAGGATATCAAACACGCAATCGATCGCGCCCGGCGCCGCATGCACGATCCGCGCACGGTCTTCTTCTTCGTCGCCGGTCATCGGCACAGTGCGAACCCGCGTGCCATAACGGCGGGACAATTCATCCAATGCCGCGCGGTTGCGGCCGGTCGCGATCACGCTGGCCGCGCCCATGGCCAGCGCCACGGCAACAGCGGCGCTGCCGAACTTGCCCGTAGACCCGCTGACGACAACGATCTCACCCGGCTTTCAGCCCGATCGCATCAAGCCCGCCATAGGGCACCAGCAGCGCGCCGAGCGTACACCAGCGGCCCGCATCGGCAGGATCGATGTCACCGATCGGCGTCACATTCTCCGTCGGCACCATGACCTGTTCGGCGAAACTGCCATGGTGGAAATGCTGTTGCAGCTTGAGCCCGCCTTCGCTGCCGGCCGTCAGCCCCTGCAGCAGGATGTCTGGAGACAGCACATCGTCGCGCGCGCGCACCGTGGGATCGCAAAAGACCCAATCGCCGATGGCGAGGCGCGTCGCGTCCGGGCCCAGCGTACGCACACGGCCGATGGCACCTGAGCCGGGAACCGCCGGCAGATCGAGCCGGTAGTTTCGCGCGCCGCTGAAGACCTCGCCCGCATAGGCGAGCACCCCCGCGGCGGCGACATCGACAATCACCTCGCCGGTGCCGAGCATGGGATCAAGCATGGTTTCGATGGCGAGCGGCGTTCCGAACGCCTTCAGGACGGCGGCTTTCATGGCGATCCTCGTGGAATGGCCTCATGGAATGGGACCACGCCATTCTCGCCGCTCTCGTCACCGCAGGAAGGACTGCTATTATCCTGGGATTGCGCAGGCCCCCCTTTGGAGCACCATGCCGGACGGATCGAACAATGCGCTGGGCGAATTCCTGCGCTCGCGGCGCCAGAAGCTGGCGCCCGAGACGGTCGGCCTGCCCAGCAGCCACCGCCGCCGCGCGGCCGGATTGCGGCGCGAAGAAGTAGCCGAACGCGCGGGCATCGGCGTCGATTGGTATATCCGCCTCGAACAAGGCCGCTCGGCGCGGCCATCGCCGACAACGGTCGACGCACTGGCCTGGGCCCTGCTGCTGAACGGCACAGAACATGTGCATCTGCGGACCCTGGCCCGCGATGCATCCAGTCATCCATTCCTGCGCGAAACAGTGCCGGATTCACTGCGGTATCTCGTCGAGAACCTCAACCAGCCTGCCTATGTGACGGGACGGCGCTGGGACATTCTGATCTGGAACGAGGCGGCGGCCGATCTCTTTCCGGCCTTTGCCCGGCTGGGCGATGCGGATCGCAATGTCCTGCTCTATGTGTTCACCGATCCTGAAGCGCGAGCCTTGTTTGCCGAAGGTTGGCAACAGGAAGCCAGACGCATCCTGGCCCGCTTCCGCACCACCCATGATTTGTGGGCCGACGACCCGTCTTTCATCGGCCTTGTCGAACGGCTGCGCAGTTCCAGCCCGGAATTTTCCGACTGGTGGACGGCGCACGATATCGATGCCGTCGTGTCCGGCGAGAAGGTGTTGCATCATCCTGTGCGTGGAGCGCGGCGCTTCGCCTATGCGAGCTTTCAGGCCAATGACGACCCGGCCTTGAAGCTGGCGATCTATACCGAGCGCTAGACACGGCGCGAATTGAGGCTTGGCGTTCCGGGCCACGGCGGACTAGAAAGCGGCTATGGCTGAGCAACATCCCATCGACCGCCTGTTCGCGACCGTCGAAGCCCGCAAGGGGGCCGACCCGTCATCGTCCTATACGGCGAAGCTCCTGAGCCAAGGCACGCTCAAGATCGCCAAAAAGCTCGGCGAGGAAGGCGTGGAAACGGCGCTGGCCGCCGTGGCGCAGGACAAAGCCGCGCTGGCCGCCGAATCCGCGGATCTGCTCTATCATCTGATGGTGCTGTGGGCGGCGTGCGATCTGACGCCGGGCGATGTCTATGCGGCGCTGGAAGCACGCACGCATCAGTCGGGGCTGGACGAGAAGGCGGCGCGCAAACGCGACAGCTGACCCTGGGTCAGCTTTTGGCTTTGTCGCCCTCGTCGACATCCTCGGCCAGGCTCTTGACGAGTTCGAGCACGCGCTTGCGGACCTTCGCATCCTTGATACGCATGAAGGCCAGGCTGAGCTGCAGCCCTTCGCCGCTCGAGAGGAACTCCATCACCGGCGGACGGCCCGCGTCCTCGGCAAAACCGTTTGCGCTGCCCGGAAGCTGCTCGACCACGCCTTCGTAGAAATATTCGATCGGCACGCCGAGAATCTGGGCCACGTGGAAGAGACGGCCCGCGCCGATGCGGTTGACGCCCTTCTCATATTTCTGGACCTGCTGGAAGGTGAGGCCGAGAAGCTCTCCCAGCTTCTCCTGGCTCATTCCGATCAGCATGCGGCGCAACCGGACGCGGTTGCCCACTTGTCCATCGATGGGATTTGCTTGTTTCTTGGGCACGGCCGATTTCAAAATCTCGTTTCCTTTTCGGAACTTAGGCATATTTCCGCGCCGACGGAAAGAGCTTGTTGACAAAGATTTAATGCCGCTGACGAGCCCCAATGTAAGCGATGGAAACGCAAGAGAAGAGCAAAACAAGGAAGGCCCAATCGCCGAAACGTGCGTAAAGGGTAGGGCGAAGGGCCGCCGGTAGCCCGCTGTCGACAACACCCATTCTACCCGATCCCAGCACCGAGACGAGTTTGCCCAATGGATCGATAATCGCTGAGATGCCTGTATTCGCCGCACGGGCGATCGGCAGACCCTCTTCGACGGCCCGAACGCGCGCAGTCAGCAGATGTTGTGGCGGGCCGGACGACTCAGGCGGGCCAAACCACGAATCATCGGTGACGTTTACAAGCCATGCGGGCCGCACCGGACCCACAACCGCACCGGGAAAGATCACCTCGTAGCAGATCAGTGGGCCAACCGGCGGCGCACCGGGCACGGCGTAAGTGTGGGGACCGTCGCCGGATGAGAAGCTGCCCGGCATGTTAACCAGTTTGGACAGGCCGAGCGCGTTCAGGACGCCCGGCCATGGCAGATATTCGCCAAAGGGCACGAGGTGGAATTTGTCATAGACGTCCAGCAGCCTGCCGCCGCGTCCGAAGATGAAAAAGCTGTTGTAGAAAAGGGGTTTGCCATGAGCCTCGCGCACGGCGCGGGCGGCACCCGTCATCAGCACCGTGCCATTGGCCGTCAGTCGCGCCACATCGTCGAGCGCCCAGCGCGTGCGCGCGAGCAGGAATGGCGGCGCCGCTTCCGGCCAGACGATATGGGTCGGTGTGGGGCCCTTTTTCTCTACGCTGAGCGTGATCAGCCGCTCCCAGTTCCGGTAGCGATCCTGCGGCAGATATTTCTGATCCTGCGGCACATCGGGCTGGACCAGGCGCAATTGCACCTTCGGCACGAAGCGCGCGGGATGTTCGGCCAGCCGCACAAGCCCCGCACCCCAAAGCGCAACGAACGCGATCGTCATCGCCGCAGGCAACACCCAAGCGTGACGTTCGCGATCGCCGAGCGCCGCCAGCGATGCGCCGAACAATATCGTCAGAAGCGACAAGCCGTAGGCACCGACGACACTCGCGCTTTGCAGCACGCCGAGTGAGGCGGCCCAGCCATAGGCCGGCAGGTTCCAGGGAAAGCCTGTGAGGATATGGCCGCGCAGATATTCGGCCACCGCATAAGCGACGGCAAAGAGGAAGATGCGCGTGTAGCCCTTGCGCCAGAACCAGGCCGCAGCCGCAGAGGCCGCGGCCGGAAACAGCGCAAGCCCGCCGGGAAAAAAGATCAAGACGAAGGGAATCTGCCAGGCATGGGCGCCGGGATCGACCAGAAAGGCGTAAGTCACCCAATAGAGCCCGGCGAGGAAATGGCCATAGCCAAAGGCCCAACCCACAAACGCAGCATTGCGGATCGGTTTCGACCGTGCCGCCGCGCCATCGATCAGAAGCACCAGCGCGGCAAAGCCGATCAGCAAGAACGGAAACAGGCCGTAGGGCGCGAAGGCCAGCGCCGAGAACAGGCCGACGACGACGGCGAAGACAAAGCGGCGCCAGCCGGTGAGGCCGCGCACGCCATCGCCGAGCCGTTCGGCGAAGCCATGCAGGCGCGCGAAAGAAAGCGATCCGGTCACACCGCCCGCCATGCTCAGCGTGCACCCTCGGCCGTGGGCGCGCGGGCAGGGCGGATGCGCAAGCGCTTGACGCGGCGCGGATCGGCCTCCAGCACTTCGAACTCATAGGTGTCCGGATAGGGCACGATCTCGCCGCGCTGCGGCACTCGCCCGAGAAGGGAGACGACGAGGCCGCCCAGCGTATCGACCTCTTCATCGGGATCGGTGGGCGCGAGCGCGATGCCGGTCTCCTCCTTGAAATCCTCGAGGTCGAGGCGGGCATCGGCATCATAGGCGCCGTTCGCGAGCGGACGCAGCTGCGGCGCCTCGTCGACATCATGCTCGTCATCGATATCGCCGACGATTTCCTCGACCAGATCCTCGATCGAAACGAGGCCGTCGGTGCCGCCATATTCGTCGATGACGAGGGCCAGGTGCATATGCGTCGTCTGCATCTTCAACAGCAGCTCGCGCGCCGGCATGGAGGGCGGCACGAACAATAGCTCGCGCCGGATCTTGGTGATCGGCACGTCCTGCCAGCACATCGAGCCGCCCGGCCCGATCTCGACCAGGGACAGGACATCCTTGATGTGGATGAGGCCGGTGGGATCGTCGAGCGTTTCGCGATAGAGCGGCAGGCGCGAATGCTGCGCCTCGCGGAAGGCGCTCACCAATTCGCTGAGCGAGATCGATTCCTCCACCGCCACAATATCGGCGCGCGGCACCATGACATCGTCGACGCGCAATTCGCCGAATTTGAGCAGGTTCGCGAGCATGACGCGCTCCTGCGGCGACAGCGCCTCATCGCCACGCGCACTCTCCTCCAGCACCTCTTCGAGGCTCTCGCGAATGGATTTGGTGCCGCTTTCGCCGCGCAGCGCCTGCGCCACGCGCTTCCATAGCGAGACGGAAGCGCCATCATCGGCGCCGTTGGTATGCGGAGTTGGTCCAGGGTCGTCGTCAGGCATCTCGGTCTTCAGGCCGTCACTGTGGCCGCGTAGGGATCGGCGATGCCAAGGCCGGCCAGGATTTCGCTTTCCAGCGGCTCCATCACACCGGCTTCGGCATCTGTTTCGTGATCGTACCCCAAAAGGTGCAGGACGCCATGCACGACGAGATGCGCGGCATGATCGGCGAAATCCTTGCCCGCCGCGCGCGCCTCGCCAGCGCTCACGCCATGGGCGATGGCGATATCGCCGAGATGGCCTTCCGGATTTTCCGCCGCGGGGAAGGACAAGACATTGGTGGGCTTGTTCTTTCCCCGGAATTCGCGATTGAGGCGATGGAGGGCGGCATCGTCCGCCAGAAGAATGGTGACGCCGCCATCGGCCCCTTCACGGGCGAGGGCCCTGGCCGCCGCCCGCCGCAGGGCAGGTCTGAGACCGGCTTCGCGCCAATGCGGGTCTTCGATGACAAATTCGATACGCGGACCTGGCCGGAGCTGCCCGCTTGGCCTTGGGGCCGGAGGATGTCATCCGTCGCTCTTCCGCGGCCTGGCCCGGCCATCCGCCGGGGCCGCAGCTCCCGGAACATCGGCCGTTGCGCTGCCGCCGCTATAGGCACGCACGATGCGGGTGACGAGGGCATGACGCACCACATCCTTGTCGGAGAAGCGGGCCACGGCCACGCCCTCCACGCCGCCAAGCACGGCAAGCGCCTCGTTGAGGCCTTCGGCGCGGCCGCCAGGCAGATCGCTTTGGGTGCTGTCGCCGCACACCACCATGCGCGAATCCTCGCCCAGCCGCGTCAGGAACATGCGCATCTGCGCCGAGGAGCAGTTCTGCGCCTCGTCGAGAATGACGAAGGCGCGCGCCAGGGTGCGCCCGCGCATGAAGGCCAGCGGCGCCACTTCGATCGTGCCCTGCTCCATCAGCTTGGGCGCCTGGTCGCCGAGCACGTCGAACAGCGCGTCGTAAAGCGGACGCAGATAGGGATCGATCTTTTCCCGGAGATCGCCGGGCAGAAAGCCGAGCCGTTCGCCGGCCTCGAGCGCGGGGCGCGACAGGATCAGCCGTTCGATGCGCCGCTCATAAAGCAGATGCGCGCCGAAGGCGGCAGCAAGATAGGTCTTGCCGGTGCCCGCCGGCCCAACGCCGAAGACCAGCGGATGGGTGCGCATCAGATCGAGATAGGCGGCCTGCGCCGGTGAGCGCGCGCGCGTGATGCGGCTGGCGGCTGTGCGGACGGAGGGCACGCCGAAATCACCGCCCGGCAATGTTGGGCGTTCATGCGTGGCGAAACGGATTTCGGCATCGACTTCGGCCGGACCCGATTCCTCGCCGGATTCGATGCGGGCATAGAGCGCGCGCAGCACGGCGGCGGCCTGTTCGCGCGTATCGGGCGCGCCTTCGACCAGAACGAGATTGCCGCGCATGGCGATGCGAACCCGCAGCTTCTGTTCGATGCGCACGAAATTCTTGGCATGCGCGCCGCTCAACGCGGCCAGAAGTTTGTTGTCCGGAAATTCGAGCGTCACCTGTTCCTTGGTGGCGCCCTTTGCGGGTTTCGCGGACGAGCGTGACGGACTCAATTCGCGCCCTCAAGTTCGGCTTTGCGCGTGGTGACGAATTCGCCGCGCAGCGAATTGGTCTTCGCTTCGGCGATGCGCACGCGGCGGATCTGGCCGATCAGTTCGGCAGCGCCATCGACATGGACGGGCTGCAGATAGGGCGAACGGCCGACAGCCTGGCCGGGCTTGCGGCCCGGCTTTTCGAACAGCACATCCATTTCGCGGCCGGCGCAGGCGGCGTTGAACGCATCCTGCTGTTCGCCAAGCAAATCCTGCAGCGCCGCGAGACGGGCCGACTTCACATCTTCCGGCACCTGACGCGCGGCCGTCGATGCCGGCGTGCCGGGGCGCGGACTGTATTTGAAGGAATAGGCCTGCGCGTAGTTCACATCGCGCACGAGCTGCATCGTCGCTTCGAAATCTTCGTCGGTCTCGCCGGGAAAGCCGACGATGAAATCGCCTGACAGCGCGAGATCGGGCCGGGCGGCGCGAATGCGCTCGACCAGACGCAGATACATGTCCGCCTTGTGCTGGCGGTTCATGGCTTCGAGGATGCGGTCCGAGCCCGACTGCATCGGCAGATGCAGATAGGGCATCAGCTGCGGCACGTGCGCATGGGCGGCGATGAGATCATCGCCCATGTCGCGCGGATGCGAGGTCGTGAAGCGCAGGCGATCGAGACCGTCGATCTCCGCCAGTTCGCGGATCAGGCGGGCCAGCGACCAGTCCTTGCCGTCCGGGCCTTCGGCCGCATAGGCGTTGACGTTCTGACCCAGCAGCGTGATCTCGCGCACGCCTGGCTGGCCAGCCGCCGCGCTTCGGCGAGGATCTGCGCGACCGGCCGCGAGAATTCGGCGCCGCGCGTATAGGGCACGACGCAGAAGGTGCAGAACTTGTCGCAACCTTCCTGCACGGTGAGAAACGCGGTCGGACCGGACACCGCGCCGTCATCGGGCAGGGCGTCGAATTTGTCCTCGGCGGGAAATTCGGTTTCGAGCGCATGGCCGGTGCCGCGCGCGATCCTGGCGATCATCTCCGGCAGGCGGTGATAGGATTGCGGGCCGACGACAATATCGACGGCCGGCTGGCGGGCCACGATCTCGGCGCCTTCGGCCTGGGCGACGCAGCCGGCGACCGCGATCACCATGCGCGCGCCGGCTTGCGCCTTTTCATCCTTCAGGAGACGCAGGCGGCCCAGTTCGGAATAGACCTTCTCGGCCGCCTTCTCGCGGATGTGGCAGGTGTTGAGGATCACCATGTCCGCATCGTCCGGCGCGTCGCGCCGGGGCATAGCCGAGCGGCGCCAGCAGATCCGCCATGCGGGCGGAATCATAGACGTTCATCTGGCAGCCATAGGTCTTGATGAAGAGCTTCTTCATGTGCCTTCGATGCGGAGCGAAAACCGGACTATTGGGCCCGCCTTATAAGAGCGATGGGGCCGAATCCGCAAACCCGACGGTGTGACAGCCTTAAGCCACAGCCTCGGTGAGATCGGCCGAGGCCGCCTCGCCCGCGCTGCCGGCCTCTTCGGGCACCGGCACCAGGCCGGCCAGCGCCCGGGCCTGGCCGCGGCGGATCATGACCTCGGCGATGGTGGCCAGCGCCTTGCGGCCGCCCACGGAATTGACCGTCATCGGCTTGTGGAACTCGACCACGACCTCGATCGGGCCGGTCTTGAGCGCTTCCCACAGATGCGGCACCAGCTCCATATCGCCATACCAGGCGAAGAGCGGACGGTATTCGCGGCCCATGGGCATGCCATGAACGCCGACATAGGCGACCGAAACCGGCTGCACCGGCACGTGCCGGACATTGCCGGCGGCATCGGTTCCGAGTTCGGCTTCGGCCGCGCCCATCAGCGCGCTCTTGAACGGCAGGACCCGATTGCCGTCATTCGAGGTGCCCTCGGGGAACAGCACCAGCGCATCGCCGGATTTGAGCCGATCACGGATCTGATCGCGCGCGACACCTGTCTGCGAGCGGCGGACGCGATCGACGAACACCGTTTCTTGCAGCTTGGCGAGCGTCGAGAAGAAGGGCCAGCTCTGCACCTCGGCCTTGGCGACGAAAGACACGCGCGCCGCCGCCGACAAAATCAGAATGTCGAGCCATGAGGTGTGGTTGGAGATCATCAGCACGCCCTGGCCCTGCACCGGCGTGCCGATCACGCGCAGGCGGATACCAAAGATGCGGCAGAGAAAGCGGTGATAACGCTGCGGGAAGGTTTTGCGCCGCGGGCGCTTGTAGCGCAACGCCGTGCTCTGCCACGGGATCAGCACCAGCGTGACGAACACGAATACGAACAGAAGTACCGCTGCGCGCAGAGACTGCATACGAATCTCGCTGCCTAGTTTCCGGTTCCGCCGCCCGGAGGCTTCGCGCCTCTGGGAACGCCGTAAAGTTCGAGGCGGTGATCGACCAGCTCGAAGCCAAGCTCCTCGGCGATCAGCCGCTGCAGCTTCTCGATCTCCTCATTGCGGAATTCGACGACCTTGCCCGACTGGATGTCGATCAGGTGATCGTGATGGGAATCGGGCACCTCTTCATAGCGCGAACGGCCGTCGCGGAAATCATGGCGCTCGAGAATGCCGGCATCCTCGAACAGCTTGACCGTGCGGTAGACCGTGGCGATGGAGATGTGCGGGTCGATCGCCGAGGCCCGGCGATAGAGTTCTTCGGCGTCGGGATGGTCGATGGCGTCCGACAGGACGCGCGCGATCACGCGGCGCTGTTCGGTCATCCGAAGGCCCTTTTCGGCGCACAGGGTCTCGATCCGCGTCACGATATTGGTTACCTCCCGCCTCTGCTGGACTTTACCCGGGTTGAGCGCCCTTTCCCAAGCTTCATTGCCGCGTGGTCAGGAATGCTGCGGCAAATCCACTTTCAGGATGAGGGCATCGACGGCGGGCCCGCTGCCGCGCGGATAATAGGCCCGGCGGCGCCCGGCCTCGCCAAAGCCGAGCGCGGTATAGAGACCAAGCCCCGCCTCATTGTCCACCGCAACTTCGAGAAACATGACCCCGGCCCCGCGCGAGGCGGCCTCGGCCAGCGCGGCCTGGAGCAGGATCCGGCCCAGGCCCTGCCGCCGGGCCGTGGCATGGACGGCAACCGAGAGAATTTCCGCCTCGCCCGCCGCCGCCCGGGCCAGGACGAAGCCCCGCGCGGCGCCATCCTGCTCGGCGATCAGGGCAAAAGCCCCGGGCATGCCCAGAAGATCCTCCATGGCGCCGGGCGACCACAGATCCTCGAAACTCGCGCTTTGGAGCGCCGCCAGGGTCTGGATGTCGGTCACGCTGGCGGGACGGATGCGGACCGCCATCACTTGGCCCCCGGGCGGGCCGGCAGCTTGGCATCCGGCGCGCGCAGATAGAGCGGACGGGGCGGGCCTTCGGGCGCGGGCAGGGGGGCTGCTAAGCGGGCCACCCAAAGGGCGTCGGGCTGGGCGATGGCGGTCTCCACCACATCCATCCCGGCCAGGGCAACGGCCGCGGCGGGCGCCGCCGTGCCGGCCAACGCCAGCCGCGTTCCGAGTGGAAGCGCCTGTTTCAACAGGGAAATTGCCTCGTTGAAGGGCTGAATCTGGACACCCAGGAGCGGGCCGTCAGCGGTGATCGCCTCCAGATAGACCTCGCCGCGGCGGGCATCGTGGATCGCAGCGGCAGCGCCTGCACCGGTCTCCGCCAATGCGGCGGCGGCCATGGCGTGAAGGGTGGTGATGCCGACCAGTGGCCTTTTCAGCGCCACCCGGAGCCCGCGCATGAAGGCCAGGCCAACGCGCTGGCCGGTGAAGGTGCCCGGGCCGGTGGTGACGGCGAGACGATCGAGGGCCGAAAACGCCAGCCCCGCCTCGGCCATCGCCGCCTCGACCATGGGGGCCAGCGCCTCGGCATGGCCGCGCTCCATGATCTCGAAGCGATGGGCCAGCACGGCCGCATCCTCGAGCACGGCGACCGAGCAGGCGCCGAGCGCGGTATCGACGGCGAGAAGTTTCATGGGACCGGTGCGCGCTTTGGCGCCTCAGAGGATTTGGCAGGCCTCATCGAAGGAGAGCCTCGGGTTGCGCGGGTACACGCCCGCCGGATCGCCATAACCGAGATTGCACAGGAAGTTCGACTTCACCGTACCTTTGGGAAAAAATTCGGCGTCGACGCCGTCATTGTTGAAGCCCGACATGGGACCGCAATCAAGCCCCAGCGCGCGCGCTGCGATAATGAAATAGCCGCCCTGCAGCGAGCCATTGCGGAAGGCGGAGATGGCGGCCGCCTTTTCGTCCTGGAACGCATCCTTCATTTGCGGCCGTGCCGGAAACAGTTTCGGCATCTGCTCGGCGAATTTGAGATCGTAGGCGATGATGGCCGTGACCGGCGCGGCCATCGTCTTGTCGACATTGCCGGGCGCCAGATGCGGCTTGAGGCGCGCCTTGGCCTCTGGCGAGGTCACGAAGACGATGCGGGCGGGCGAGGTGTTGGCGGATGTCGGGCCCATGCGCATCAGATCGTAGAGCGCCATCAAAAGCGCCGGGCTGACGGGCTTTTCCTGCCATTTGTTGTGCGTGCGCGCGGCGCGGAAGATCTGATCCAGCGCATCGTCATTGACGGCATGGGGCGTGGTGGAACTGGTCTCGGACATGGGCGGTCGCTTTCGAATCGCAATCCAAGCTTTAGAAGCGAACGACGCCCCGTGCAATCAAGCGTGCCCTCAGACCGCTTCGACGGCGCTGACTTCGGGCACGTAGTGGCGCAGCATGTTCTCGATACCGCTCTTGAGCGTGATCGTGGAAGACGGGCAGCCGGCGCAGGAGCCGCGCATATGCAGCGAGACGATGCCGGTCGCGCCATCATAGCCCTTGAAGATGATGTCGCCGCCGTCATTGGCGACGGCCGGGCGCACGCGGGTTTCGATCAGCTCGCGGATCTGCTCGACGATCTCCGCCTCTTCGCCTTCATAGACCTTGTCGTCCTCGCCCACTTCGCCGGCATCGCCTTCGATCAGCGGACGGCCTTGCGTGAAATGCTCCATGATGGCGCCGAGGATGGCGGGCTTGAGATGCTGCCATTCGCCATCACCCTTGGTCACCGAGATGAAATCGGCGCCGAAGAAGACGCGCGAGACCGAGGGGATCGCGAACAGGGCCGCGGCCAGCGGCGAGCGGGCAGCCGCCTCGGCATCCGGAAAATCGGCCACGGCGGCTTCGCCCATAACCTCCCGGCCAGGGAGGAATTTCAGCGTGGCCGGGTTCGGCGTGGATTCGGTCTGGATGAACATGTAACTCTCCGATCCGCTCATTTTGGAGCGGTTCCAATTCGCAATACTTTAGATGGACCCGCCGGGGCCGGCAATCAAGTCCTACCGCGCCACTCAGAAATCCGAGGCGATGCCTTTCTTCTCCCAATCGCCAAAACGGGTGGGTTCCGGCCCCTTGCGCCCGCCCAACTCGACCGGGGCCTCAGGCGGCGGTTCCGCCGGGTTTTCGGCCCCGGCGCGGCGGGCCTCGGCCTCGGCGCGGGCGCGTGCGCCGGCCTCGCGGATGCGCGCGGCCACCGCTGCGGCCTTTGCGCGCTCAGCCTCTCTGGGGGTTTGGTTCGGCTTGCTCATTGCTTGACGGGGCGGGCTCCAGGCCACATCTCTCAATTGCTGCGCCCTATTAGGATGCGGCGGGCGAGAAAGGCAAATCGGCAAGACATGAACATCCTGCGTACCGGGATCCTGATGGCCGCGATGACGGCCCTGTTCCTCGTGGTCGGCTATGCGATCGGCGGGCAGACGGGCATGGCGATTGCCTTCGTCTTCGCGGCCGGCAGCAATCTCTTCGCCTATTGGAATTCGGACAAGATGGTGCTGCGCATGTATGGCGCGCGCGAAGTGGATGCGCGCACGGCGCCCGACCTCGTCCATCTCGTCACCACACTGGCGGACCGCGCCGGGCTGCCGATGCCCAAGGTCTATATCGTCGACAATCCGCAGCCCAACGCCTTCGCGACCGGGCGCAATCCCGAAAACGCGGCCGTCTGCGTCACAACCGGGCTGATGAGCCATGTCGGCAATGAGGAACTGGCCGGCGTGCTGGCCCATGAACTCAGCCATATCAAGCATCGCGACACGCTGACCATGACCATCACCGCGACCATTGCCGGCGCGATTTCGATGCTGGCCAATTTCGCGATGTTCGCGGGCATGTTCGGCGGCTTTGGCGGCGGCAATGACAATCGCAACAATCCGCTGGGCGGGCTGGGCATGATCCTGGTCGCGATCATGGCGCCCATCGCCGCCATGCTGGTGCAGATGGCGATCAGCCGCACGCGCGAATATGAGGCCGACCGCGAAGGCGCGGAAATTTCCGGCCGCCCGCTATGGCTGGCCTCGGCGCTTGCAGAGGATCGAGCACGCGGCCGAGGGCATCGACAACAAGGCCGCCGATACCCATCCGGCGACGGCGCATCTCTTCATCATCAACCCGCTGCATGGCGGCATGGCCGGATTGTTCGCGAGCCATCCCTCGACCGCCGAGCGTGTGGCGCGCCTCAATGCCATGGCCGAACGCATGGGGCAGGCCGCGCCCAAGCCGAGCCCGTGGTCGTGACGGACGCGCCGGCGGGCCTTGCCGTCACGCATCGCGGCACAAGCCATTCTGGGCGAGGTGTTGCGCAAGCGCCGTCCGCTCGATGTCGGCAATCGATTCCGTTCTGGGCGCGAGCGACGCTTGAGCCGCGCGATGCCGGATTTGCGCGCGCCATTGCCGGCGAAACGCTGCGCCGCTTCGGCCAGCTCGATGCGCTGATCCGCGGCTTCGTGCCCAAACCGCCGCCGCCGCACAAGGCCGGGCCGACGCTCGAACTGCTGATGGCCGGGGCCTGCGAGCTTCTGTTCCTGAACGTCGCCGCGCATGCCGCCGTCGATGCCGCCAACCGACTTGCGATGCGCGATGCCAAGGCCAAACATTTCAAGCCGCTGATCAATGCCGTGCTGCGCCGCGTCTCGCGCGAAGGCACAGACGCGATCGCGGCGCAGGATGCCGCCCGCCTCAACACGCCGGACTGGCTGTGGACGCGCTGGTGCGAGGCCTATGGCGAAGAGGCGCGTGCGCGCCATCGCCGCCATGCATGCGCAGCAGCCGCCGCATCGATCTGGTGATGAAGGGCGAAGCCGTCGAGATCGAAAACGCAATCGCGATGCCGGGCGGCGTGTTGCGGCTGCGCGATGGCGTGCGCGTCGATACGCTGCCGGGCTATGATGACGGCGCGTGGTGGGTGCAGGATTTCGCCGCGACCTTGCCCGCGCGCCTGCTGGGCGATGTGAGGGATCAGCGCGTCATCGATCTGTGCGCGGCGCCGGGCGGCAAGACGGCCGAGCTGATTGCGCGCGGCGCGCGAGGTCACGGCGGTCGAGCGCGAGCCGGCGCGCATGGCGCGGCTGAAAGAAAATCTCGCGCGGCTGAAACTTGATGCCGAATGCATCGAAGCCGATCTGCGCGACTACAGCCCGCGCGAACCGCGCGCCCTTCGTGCTGCTCGATGCGCCCTGCAGCGCCACCGGCACGATTCGCCGCCATCCCGAGCTGCCCTGGATCAAGGCGGCCTCCGACGTGACGCTGTGCGCCGGCGCGGCGGGCGAATTGATCGATGCGGCCGCCGAGATGGTGGCCGAGGCGGCATGCTGGTCTTTGCCGTGTGTTCGCTGGAGCCGGAGGAGGGGCCGGAGCAGATCGCCGATTTCCTCGCGCGGCAGCGACGCCTTCACGCGCGTGCCGGTCACAGCGGACGATGTGTTCGGCCTGCGCGAACTGATCACGCAACGATGGCGATCTGCGCACGCTGCCCTGCCACCTCGCCGAGCAGGGCGGCATGGACGGCTTCTATGCCGCGCGGCTCAAACGCTCAGGATAGACGGCCCAGCGCATAGGCGATGGCCAGATAGATCTTGCCGGTATCGGCGCTGAGGATCGAGGAGGCCAGAAGCCCGCCGCCATCGCCTTCATGGGCGCGCGCCAGCATGGTTTCGAATTCGCCCAGATAGGTGTTGGCGGCATCGCGGAAGCGCGCATTCTCGCGATAGAGCGTGGCGATGCGATTGACCGCATCATTGTCGATCGCCTGTGCCAGACGGCGCGCGAACACCGAGCGGTCGCCGGAGAGATAACGCCGCCATTCCTCGTCGCTGGGCCCGTCATCGCCGGCCAGCTGTCGAGATCGATGGCGAGATCGGCAAGCGCGGCCTGCAACGCGCCGAGCGCGGCGGCGGCGACGGGCTTCAGATCCCTGCCCTTGCTCGCCGTCTTCGGCGGCAGCCAGAAGCTGGCTCATCTCCCAGCCCTTGCCTTCGGTTTCCTTGCGGCGCGGCCGCTGGGTCAGCTTGCGCGCCAGACCGAGCAGACCCGTCGCCATCGCCCTCTTCACTGGCCGCCGCGCCAGCGGACTTGCGCGCGTGGCCCGCCGCGCTGGGCGGTGCGGGCATGGATGGTCGAAAGCGTGCGCGCCGACAGATCGAGAATTTCGTCGGTCTCGCTGCGCACCATCTCGCGCACGCGCGCCGCTTCCTGCTGGGCGACGCCGGGCAGGGTGAGCAGATGGCGCTCAACCTCCTCGACGGCCTTGGCGAGGGTCTGTTTGATGTCCTTGGCTTCGCTGGCGAGATTGCCGGAAGCCTGCAGCAGGCGCTGGCATTCGGCCATGGCTTCGCCGACCAGCGCCTTGGCATTGGTCTTGGCTTCGGAGGCGGTCTCGCCGATCAGCGCCTGCGCGCCGGCGCCGGCTTCGTGCAGCGATTCGACGATACGCGACAGCGAGGCGGCCGCAGCATCGCTGACCTCCTTCAGGCGCTCGGCTTCGCGCGCGAAGCTGGCGGTCAGCTGCCTGGCGCGCGCGGCGGCATTGGCCATCATCTGCTCGATGCCGCGCTGGGCCTCTTCCGACATGCTCTCGAAGCTTTCGGCCTGCGCGCACCAGCGTGCCGATGGCCTGCTCCATCGCTTCGCGCTGCTCGCCCAGCGCCGTCTTCGAAGCCGGTGCCCTCGTCCTTGAGGCGCTGCAGCAATCTCGTTCATCGCGCCGCGATGGCGCTCATGCCGGCCGAGCACGAATTCGGCGCGCGCCATGGCCGCATCCGAGACCGCTTCGATGCGCTTGGCCTGACGGTCGAGTTCGACGGCGGCGGTGTGCGGGGCTTCGGCGGCGGCATTGGCGGCGTTGCGGAAATTGGCGGCATGACGTGTCGAGCGTGTTGCCGGCCGTCTTCAGCGTGCCTTCGGCGGATTCGATGGTCGGCTTTGAGCTGCGCGGTGCGGCCGGCCACGATTTCGCTGGCGCGCGCGGCGGCATCGGCCAGAGTGCCGGCCACGGCATCGATGCGGTCGCGTTCCTGCGACAGGCGGGCGGCCACCGCATCGGCGCGCACATCGACACGCGCACCGGCTTCATCGATGGCGGCGATCTGGTTTTCGAGCACGCTTTCCAGCGCACGCAGCCGCGCGAAGGCGCCATCGAGCCCGGCATTGAGCGCATCGAGTTCGCGGCGCACGGCGCGGCCGAGACGGGCGGCGGTGCGCGAAGAGGTTTCATCGGCCGTGAACAGGCGCTCGGTGACTTCGGCCAGCGCTTCGGCCGTCTGGCCCATGGCCAGGCCGCGGCCCAAGCGCCCAGGCCGTCGTCAGCATCAGCGCCGGCGGCACGACGGTGGCAAAGGCCAGCATCGCGAGCTGCTGCACGGTGAGGGCGGCGAGGCCGGTGGGTCCGAAATAGCCCCAGAGATAGGCGCCGGCCGCGCCCAGCCAGAAGGCGCCCAGCACACCGCGACAAGCACCATCGGCACATAGCCCGGCTGCGGGCGGCGGGGCCGTCGCGCTCGCACCATCGCTCTTCACCGAGATTGTCGGCAGGCTGCAGAAGAACGGGATGGCCCCGTTCCGGTCCGGTCGTTGCCACGATAAGCCCCTCAGAACTCAGCCACGTTGCCATCTTAACCCTAGTGGGCGCCGAGCGCGAGCGGGGACTGTATTTTCTTCCGTGAACGGAGGGGGTTGGCAGGGAACTGTGGCGTCGGGCCGGCGCTTGCGGGCCTGCCCGAGGCGTGGGAGTCTCGGCCCAACCAGTCCGGGGAGGGATGCATGTTGATGCTCGAAGTGGCGGCGGCGGTGTTTCTGGGGCTGCACCTGTTGATCGCCGGGACGCGCGCCCGCGACGTCATCACGGGCATTATCGGCGAGCGGGCCTATCTGGCCCTGTTCTCGCTGGCCTCCATTGCAGCACTGGCCTGGCTGTTGATGACCTACAACGCCGCCCAGGCCGGGCCCGGCAATCACGTGCTCTACAATCTGGGCCGAGGCGTCCACGATATGGGCATTCTCGTCATCGCCATCGCCTTCTGGTTGGGTGTGCAGGGCCTGTTTTCGGCCAATCCGACTTCGATCCAGCAGGAAGGCGCGGTGGCGAGGGAAGGCGTGGTGCACGGGCGTCCTGCGCATCACCCGCCATCCTTTCCTGTGGGGCGTGGTGCTGTGGGCGGTTTTCCATCTGGCGGCCAATGGCGATCTGGCTTCGGTGATCCTGTTCGGAGCCTTCCTGCTGCTGGCGCTGTTCGGCACCTTCTCCATCGACGCCAAGCGCAAGCGCAAGATGGGCGCGGCCTGGGAGGGGTTTGCCGCCCAGACCTCCAACATCCCGTTCGGCGCCGTGATCCGGGGACGGACGCCGCTGCATCTGTCGGAGAGCTTCGGCTGGCGCTTCTGGGTGGCGCTGATCCTGTTCGTCGCCATCCTGTTCGCCCATGCGCATATTTTCGGCGTCTCACCCTTCCCGGGTGGCGCCGTGCCGGTCTGACGGCGCGCCGCCGGTAACCCTTCGGCAACCATAAATGCAGAGAAACCAGCGCGGCCGGCGCGCCTTAACAGCGGTTTGAGCTCTGTCTGCGACGCTCTCCGGGTCTGGTATCCCGGAGACGTTTCATGTCGGCAGCCGGCGCACGCGCCCAAGGCCCCGTCGATCTCGCCCATCTCGCCTGCTACACGGGCGGTGATGCCGGCATCAATGCCGAGGTGCTGCAGCTCTTCCTCGACCAGTCCGCACAGCTTCTGCAACAGCTTCATGCGGCGCTGGACAATCGCGACCACAAAAGCTGGCGCGAGATCGCCCATTCGCTGAAAGGTGCGGCCCGCGGCATCGGCGCCTTCGCCATGGCCGATGCGGCCGCGGCCATCGAGCCCGTGACCCCGGAAGACGCCGGCGCGGCCCAGGCGCTGGCCGGGCTCGACAATGCCGCCCGGCCCGTGGCCCGGTTCATCGAGGCCTATCTCGGGCGCTGATTTCGCCGGCTCCCGCTACCCGCGACCCTGCTTGCAATTGGATTCGGCTGTCGGCTTCGCTATAGCCCTGCGCGCACATCGCTGTGTGGGCGGGGCATGGGCCCCATTGTTCGGCCGGACATTTTCACATATATGTGCTTGAGTACTTCTTGTCGTACACAGAGAGAGTGTGAAATAGAGAATGAGCTCGCCCAACGAAGCGCCCAGCGGGGCCCCCATCGAGACCGACGTTGCCATTATCGGCGCAGGCCCCATCGGCCTGTTCGCCGTGTTCGAGCTGGGTCTTCTGGATCTGAAGTGCCACCTCGTCGACATCCTCGACCGGCCCGGCGGGCAGTGCACCGAGCTCTATCCGGAAAAGCCGATCTACGACATTCCGGGCCTGCCCATCGTCACCGGCCAGGAGCTGACCGACCGGCTGATGGAGCAGATCAAGCCCTTCGGCGCCCAGTTCCATTTCAACGAGATGGCCAATGGATTGACCAGGCTCGAGGACGGCCGCTGGAAGCTTTCGACCGATGCCGGCACCGAGATCATCGCCCATGCGCTGGTGATCGCGGCCGGCGGCGGCAGCTTCATGCCCAAGCGCCCGCCGATTGCCGGCATCGAGGGCTATGAAGGCAAGTCCGTGTTCTATGCCGTGCGCAAGATGGAACAGTTTCGCGACAAGAACATCATCATCGCCGGCGGCGGCGACAGCGCGCTCGACTGGACGCTCAATCTCGCGCCGCTCGCCAAATCGCTGACGCTGGTGCATCACCGCGACGGTTTCCGCGCCGCCCAGCACAGCGTCAACCAGATGCGCGAGCTGGTGGAGCAGGGCAAGGTCAACTTCCATGTCGCCAGCGTGAAGGCGCTGCATGGCGAAGACGGCAAGCTCGACGCTGTCACGCTGGCCGGCGCCGACAAGAAGGAATGGCGCCATGAGTGCGATACCTTCCTGCCCTTCTTCGGCCTGACCATGAAGCTTGGCCCCATCGCCGATTTCGGCCTGAACCTGACCGAGAACCTGATCCCGGTGGACACGGCGAAGTTCGAAACCGAAACGCCGGGCCTGTTCGCGATCGGCGACATCAACACCTATCCGGGCAAGCTGAAGCTGATCCTGTCGGGCTTCCATGAAGCCGCGCTGATGGCGCAGTCCGCCTTCCACATCGCGCGCCCGAACGAAAAACTGCGCTTCCAGTACACGACCTCGTCGTCCAATCTGCAGAAGAAGCTGGGCGTCGCCTGACCACGCACGAGAGACGAACCGATATGAAAATCATCGCCACCGACCGCAACGGCGCCACACAGGAAATCGAAGGCCGCGACGGCTGGAGCGTGATGGAGATCCTGCGCGACGCCGATCTGCCCATCACCGCCGAATGCGGCGGCGCCTGCGCCTGCGCCACCTGCCACGTCTATGTCGAGGACGGCTGGTACGACAAGCTGCCCGCGCCCTCCGATGCCGAGACCGACATGCTGGACATGGCGCTGGCCGTCGAAGCCAATTCGCGCCTTTCCTGCCAGATCACCTGCTCGGACGAGATCGACGGCATCAAGGTGACGCTGGCGCCGGAATAATTTCCAAACAGCAATAAATTATCGTTTGACAGAAATTTTCTTCGGCGACACCGTCCCCATGCGTTGGCACCGAGGACATCCATGCCAAACGAAACCAGCAGCACCCATCTGGCCATGCTCTCGCGCATCATGGCCTGGCTATCTGTCATCGGCTTCGTGCTGCAGCCGATCGTCGTAATCACGATCTTCGCCGATCCGGACCACAGCCATTGGCTGAAGTTCGACATGGATCATCTAGGCGCCACGCTCAATGGAGCCGTGCCGCTGGCCGCACGCGTCGTGGCGATGGCCTGTGCGTTGGCAGCAACCGCCTTCACAATGTGGGCCCTGTGGTCGCTCAGCCGGTTGTTCTTTCTCTATGCACGCGGGCGCGTGTTTTCCCGTGACGCATTGTCCGCGCTCAATCATGTGGCGGTCGCTCTGTTTGCAAGCGTGATTGTCGGCTTCGTGATGCAGGCGCCAATCTCCCTGGCGCTGACGTGGTATCGGGGCGCAGGCCATCGCGCAATCTCGCTCAGCTTCGGATCGCAGGATGTCGCGACCTTGTTCATGGCGGGCGCGGTTCTGGTGATAGCCCGCGTGATGGCCGAAGCGCGCCGCGTCGCCGACGAGAACGAAAGCTTCGTGTGATGGCGATCATCGTGCAGCTCGACGTGATGCTGGCCAAACGCAAGATGCGTTCGAAGGAATTGGCCGAAGCGGTCGGCATCACCGAAGCCAATCTGTCGCTGCTCAAATCGGGCAAGGTGAAGGGTGTGCGCTTCTCGACGCTGGAGAAGATCTGCGAGACGCTGGATTGCCAGCCCGGCGACCTGCTGGAATTCCGGCGCGACTAGGAAGCGGAAGAGCCGGACATGCTCGCATGGCGCGGCGACGATATGGCCGATCTGGCGCGCAAGGGCGCCGCGATCACGGCTACATTCCTTATTCAGGCGCTGCTATTCGTCGTGCTGACATGCATTATGCTGCTGCAAATCCGCATCACGTCCGCGCATCGTCTATCTGCCGCTCACTTCAATGCCCGCGCGAGTACGGTGCAAACCGCGTCCACCCAAATCGCAAACCGAAGAAGCCACTGCAACCACAACGACAATCACAGCTGCGCCCGCTCTGCCTGTCGCGCCGCATGCGGTCCAGCCGGATGCGCGCCAGCTCGAAGGGCTGCATGCCCTGCTGTTCGATTGCGGCCCGGACCAGATCCTGACCGACGAAGAACGCAAGCGCTGTGAGAGCGTGACCGGCACGCCGAAACCGGATATGGCGAAAGGCGTGCGCATCGGGCCGGAGCGTTCGCGGGACGCCGCCCATTGGGCGCGCGGGCTGGCCCGGAAGCAGGCACCCACCTTGCTCCCCTGCATGCCGCCGACACTTGCCAGCCTGTTCTGCCTTGGCAAGGCCGCCGTCGATGGCCGCATCGACCTCGACGCCCAGCCGGGCTATTTCGACGCGCAAAAGCCGCAGCATCTGCCCAATGGCGGCGATCCGCCATCGACGCTAAATTCCGTCGATCATTAGCCACAAAGTCATCTTGCACACGCGCGGCAGTTCGGGTCGGATGGCGCCATGCTGGATGACGCGGCCAGGAGTAAAGCATCTGTGTTGGGCCGCGTTCCGCCGGAAAAGCTGGTGGCGATCGCCCTCGTCGCGCTGCTGCATCTCGTGCTGGTGTGGCTGCTGCTCAAGGCCAGCCTGATCGAGATCGCGCCGCGGCTGATCTTCCACGAAGCGCCGATCACGCTGTGGCTGCAAACGGCGCCGGAACACGAAAACGCCCGCGCCCAAGCCGGAAGAAAAGCCCAGGACGGAGAAGCCGGCGCCCGCGCCCGTGAAACGCGCCATCGGCCCGCCGATCCCGGCACCCAGCGCGGCGCCGCCATCTTCGGAATATAACGGGCTGAGAGCGCTCGGCCGCTATCTCAACAATTGCAGCGCCGGCAATTACGGGGCCCTGTCGGAGCGCGATCTCGCCCATTGCCTGGGCAATCATCTGGGGCCCGCCGAACGAGACCCGGCGGCTGCGCCTGGGGCAGGAGCCGCCCTCGGTGTGGAAAACCGAGAAGGACCGCGAGAAGGCGCCGGCGCGCAAGCTGGAAACCGAGTGCCCGCCGGGCTCGCCCAATTCCCATCTGGGGCTGCCCTGCTATCACTTCGCCAATTAAGCGGCGACGCCGCCGCAAGCATCCGACTTGTGCGCGCGGCCCATTGGCCCCAAGCTTTCACGACAGGGAAAGGTCAGGGCCATGGGATTTTACGACCGTCATATCCTTCCGTCGCTGTTGAATGTGGTCATGGGCGCGAAGCCCATCACCTATCAGCGCAAGAAGGTGGTGCCGCGGGCCGAAGGACGCGTGCTCGAGATCGGTTTCGGCGCCGGCCACAATTTGCCCTTCTACGATCCCCGCAAGGTCACGCATCTGTGGGCGCTGGAGCCGTCGCTCGAATACCGCGCCAAGGCGGCAGAACGCGTGGCGCAATCCCCCATTCCGATCGAATTCCTCGACCTGCCGGGCGAACAGATTCCGCTGGAGGACGAAAGCGTCGACAACATCCTCGTCACCTACACCATGTGCACGATCCCCGATGTGCGCGCGGCGCTTTCCCAGATGCGGCGCGTGCTGAAGCCGGGCGGCACCATGATCTTCTGCGAACACGGCAAGGCGCCCGATGCCAATGTCGAGAAATGGCAGCACCGCATCGAGCCGGTGTGGAAGAAGATCTCGGGCGGCTGCCATCTGGCGCGGCCCATTCCGGAGCTCGTGACCGAGGGCGGCTTCGCCATTGGTGACATGGAGACGATGTATCTGCCCGGCACACCGCGCTGGGGCGGCTTCAATTACTGGGGCAGCGCGACGAAGAGATGAGGTGACCCGTGAGCGCCATTTTCGACGGACGCTACACCGCACAGATCGACAAACCCGTCGTCATGTTCGTGATCGGCATGCGCATCAACCGTCTGCGCGATGTCGGGCGCTGGACCTTCGTCGCCTCGGCCATGCCGAAGATGCTGAAGGAGCTGAAATCGAAACCCGATTCCGGGCTTCTCTCGGTGACGGCCTATCTGCGCTGGCGCGAACTCATGAGCATCCAGTTCTGGGAAAGCTTCGACAAGCTTCTGGCCTATGCCCATGACAAGAGCGGCGACCATTTTCCGGCCTGGGCGGAGTTCAACCGGCGCATCGGTTCTGACGGCACGGTCGGCATCTGGCACGAGACCTATCTGATCGAGCCGGGCAAGTTCGAATCCATCTATGGCAACATGCCGCTCTACGGGCTTGCCGCCGCCAGCAACCATATCAAAGCCGAAGGCCGGCTTGCCTCCGCCAAGGAGCGCTTCGCTCAAGCTGGATAGGATCATCGGACGCAGAGCATCCTGACCGCCTTGAGCAAGGCGCGGGTTTCGCGCAAATGCGCGCGCACACGGGCACGGAATTCATCCATCTCGCGCGTGCGCCGGCCATGCTTCAGCGCATTGCGATTGCCTTTGGAGGCACCCGGCCGCCGCCTGGGAGCGGGAGGGGGGTCCTCCAAAAAATTTTCCGAACAATTCTGTTGCGCGACTGCGGTTTCCATTCGCGCAGTATAAGGCTACCCGGGCGGACGGGGATAAGATTCGGCGCATTCATTTTTTGCCGAGCACGCGCAAGGCGTTGCGCAGCGGATCACGCCCGCGCCACGGGGATAAGTGCGACGCTAGCGGCTCATCAGCGCGTATTCGCCGCCCTTGTCGATGCCGCGCTTATAGGCGGGACGGCTCTGCATGCGGCCGCGATAATCCTTGAGCATCGGATAGGCATCGAGAATTGCGCCGGCCGCTTCCAGCACGAACAGCATCTGGATATCGGCGCCGGTGAGCGTGTTGCCGACAAAATAATCGTGCCCGGTAAGGCCCATTTCCATATAGGTGAAGTGATTGGCGATCTCGCTGTCGATGCGCGGCTTGAGCGGGGCTGCGCCTTCGCCCAGGCGGCTCGTATAGAGCGCCAGCATCAGCGGCAGCATGGCCGAGCCTTCGGCGTAATGCATCCATTCGACATAGCGCCAATAATCCGCCGTGCCCGGCTTCGGCTTCATTGCGCCCTTACCATAGGTGTCGATCAGATATTCGACGATGGCGCCGGATTTGGCGATGGTCACCGCGCCATCGGTCATCACCGGGGATTTGCCGAGGGGATGAACCTGTTTCAGTTCCGCAGGCGCCAGCGGCATGGGCGGCGGCAGGCGCTGATATTTGACGAGCTCATACGGCGCTTCCAGCTCTTCCAAAAGCCAAAGAATGCGCTGCGAGCGTGAATTGTTGAGATGGTGGATCTGGATCATGGTGGGCCCCCAATTGCGATCGCGCCGATTAGAGGCCAATTGCAGGCGATGCGAAAGAGCCGGCGCGGCAACGCTTATCCCGATTTTCCGTGGGGCTTTCGCCACATCGGATAGAGCACCGGGCCGTTCGGGATCCGGATCTCGCCGGTCAGTTCGAAGCCGAAGCTCTGATAGATGGGGATGTTCGTGTCCTTGCTGGATTCGAGATAGGCGGGCAGGCCGCTGGCATCGATCCTGGCAAGCTGGTGGCGCATGACGCGGCCGCCATAGCCCTTGCCCTGTTTGTCCGGATCGGTGCCGATCGCCTGCAGATACCAATGCGGTTCGGTGGGATGGACCTTTTCGACCACATCCATCGTCCGCATGACCTTCAGCACACCGCTGCCGAAGGCGCCGAGCAGGGTGCCGGCATTGGTGATGTATTGCCAGAACGGGATATGCGCATGGCCGGGCGGTCGCCAGATGGCAGCCGCCTCATAGCCGGACGTCACATCGCAGGCGCCGAACGGCAGCGCCATCTTGAACATCAGCGCGAAGACGCGCGGCGTCTTCCCGGGACGCGCCGCCGCATCCGGCAGCAGATGGCACATCATCGGATCGTCGTGGAAGGCGCGGGCCATGGTTTGCGAGAGGGCGGTCGCATCGGCCGAAGTGGCGCGGCGGGCAGGCGCTTGCGCATCCGCCGCGGCACTCACCGGTTCAGTTCCTTCATCGCGTTTTCGAGACCGCTCAGCGTCAGCGGGAACATGCGGTTCGAGATGATCTGATTGATGAGGCCGATCGAGGGCGTGTATTCCCAGTGCTTTTCCTGCACCGGGTTGAGCCAGACGATGTGGGAATAGATCTGCGCCACGCGGTCGAGCCAGATGGCGCCGGCTTCCTCGTTCCAATGTTCGACCGAGCCGCCGGGATAGGTGACTTCGTAAGGCGACATGGTCGCGTCACCCACGAAGATCACTTTGTAATCGGCCGGGAATTTGTGCAGCACGTCCCAGGTGTTGGTCTTCTCGTTGTGACGGCGGCGATTGTCCTTCCACACGCTCTCATAGAGGCAATTGTGGAAGTAGAAGAATTCCATGTGCTTGAATTCGGTGCGCGCGGCGCTGAACAGTTCCTCGCACAATTTGATATAGGCATCCATCGAGCCGCCGATATCGAAGAAGATCAGAACCTTCACCGTGTTGTGGCGCTCGGGCACGAGCTTGAGATCCAGATAGCCCTTGCTGGCCGTATTCTTGATCGTGCCCGGCAGGTCGAGCTCGGTCTCGGCGCCCTGGCGCGCCCATTTGCGCAGACGGCGCAGCGCCACCTTGATGTTGCGCGTGCCCAGTTCGACGCTGTCGTCGAGATTCTTGTATTCGCGCTTGTCCCACACTTTCACGGCGCGGCCGTGGCGGCCCTTGTCCTGGCCGATCCGAATGCCTTCGGGATTGTAGCCATTGTTGCCGAAGGGCGAGGTGCCGCCCGAGCCGATCCATTTGTTGCCGCCTTCGTGGCGCTTCTTCTGTTCCTCAAGACGCTCTTTCAGCGTCTCCATCAGTTTTTCCCAGCCGCCGAGGGATTCGATTTCCTTCTTCTCTTCCTCGGTGAGGAATTTTTCGGTCAGGGCGCGCAGCCAGTCTTCGGGAATGTCGGCGACATCTGAGCCTTCGAGCGTTTCCAGCCCCTTGAAGACATGGCCGAAGACGCGATCGAACTTGTCGAGATTGCGCTCGTCCTTCACCAGAGCCGTGCGCGACAGGTAATAGAACTGATCGACCTTCATATCGATGACGTGCTTGTCGAGCGCGTCCATCAGCGCCAGATATTCTTTCAGCGTCACGGGTATGCGGGCCGAACGCAGCTCCTCGAAAAACTGGAAGAACATCGCGTGGCTCCCTATCGCGCCGCCTCGGCGCGGGCGGTGATGTCCTTCAGCGCCGGGCCATAGACCCAATCGAGGAATTCGCGATTGACCGCATCGTCGCGCGGCTCGGCATATTCGGTCGTGGTCTCGACGATCCAGCCCTTATAGGCCGCGCCCGTATAGGTGAGGCGGTAATGCAGCGTTTCCAGATGCGCGGTTTCATAGGTGCGCGTGTAGACCTTGATCTGATCGCCCTTGGGGCCGAGCGCGATCGGTCTTCTCGCCGACCTTCTTGGCGCCAATGCCTTCCTGCTGGATGAATTGCGCGCTCAGCGAACGCGGCCGGGTTGTAGGCGCCGCGCAGCGGCGTCAGCGTGACCGTGCCATAGACGCCGTCGAGCGCGTAATAGCTGCAGAAATCCGAGCCGGATTCGAGATCGCTTTCGCCGACCGCGTCGCGGATATAGCGGCCGATGCGGTCGGGGCAGGCGAAGTTCGAGGCGATGTGGATCTTCTCGCCCTTGGGCCCGTCCTTGAACACGGTGGAGGCGGTGAGCGGAAGGGCGGGTTTCGCGCCTGCGCCCACGGTCAGCGACAGAAGGGCGAAGGCTGCGACGGCAAGAGATTTCATGACCATGACCAATTCAGTTCCGGCTCTCCCGGCGCGAGAGGAAGGCGAGGCGCTCGAACAGATGCACATCCTGTTCGTTCTTCAGCAGCGCGCCATGCAGCGGCGGGATGAGCTTTGTGGGATCGCGCTCCTTGAGCGCTTCGGGCGGCACATCCTCATTGAGGAGAAGCTTGAGCCAGTCGAGCAGTTCGGAGGTCGACGGCTTCTTCTTCAGGCCCGGCACATCGCGGATCTGGTAGAAGACGTTGAGCGCCTCGCTGACCAGGTTCTGCTTGATGTTGGGATAATGCACATCGACGATCTGCTGCATCGTCTCGCGCTCGGGGAATTTGATGTAGTGGAAGAAGCAGCGGCGCAGGAAAGCGTCCGGCAGCTCCTTTTCATTGTTCGAGGTGATCATCACGATCGGGCGCCGGGCGGCCTTGATGGTCTCGCCCGTCTCATAGACGAAGAACTCCATGCGATCGAGTTCGAGCAGAAGGTCGTTGGGGAATTCGATATCGGCCTTGTCGATCTCGTCGATCAGCAGCAGCGGGCGCTTGCCGTCCTCGAAGGCTTCCCACAGCTTGCCCTTCTTGATGTAGTTCTTCACGTCCTTGACGCGTTCGTCGCCGAGCTGGCTGTCGCGCAGGCGCGTGACGGCGTCATACTCATAGAGGCCCTGCTGCGCCTTGGTGGTGGATTTCACATGCCAGGTGATCAGCGGCGCATCCAGCGCATCGGACACTTCGAAGGCCAGCTGCGTCTTGCCGGTGCCGGGCTCGCCCTTGATCAGCAGCGGCCGTTCCAGCGTGATCGCCGCGTTGACGGCGATGCGCAGATCTTCCGTGGCGACATATTTGTCTGTGCCTTCAAACTTTTGAGAACTCATCATCTGTCCTTGAAGAATGGCGGTTCGCGCGAGCCTAGGAGCGCAGCCCAGGCTTCGCAAGGCCGGACACTGTGCGCCCTGGGCGGTTGGCGCTGCCGCCTCCGGCTCGGTTGTGCCGTGCCCGGCCTGAGCGATAAACCGCGTCATGAAGGATGACACGAACATGATGACCCAGCGGCTGACCATGCGCATGCTCCAGGATGCGCTCGCCCACCTCGAACGCGACGATACGTCGGCGGCAGAGGACCTCTTGAAGCGCGTGCTGAAAGCTCAGCCCAGGGAGAGCAATGCCCTGCAACTTCTCGGTCTGGTCAGGGAGGCGCAAGCGCGCGATGAGGAGGCCGAGTGTGCTATCGCCAGTCGCTCGCCGGCAATTCCCGCCAGCCGCATGTCCATTATAATCTGGGGACGCTTCTTTTTCGCCACGGCCGCCACAAGGAGGCTATCGCGGCTTGGAAGAGGCCCTGCGTCGAAAGCCGGATTACGTGCGAGGCCTCATCTCTGCCTCGGTCAGGCCCAGGAGGGCAAAGGAGATGCCCGGCGCGGAGCGTCACCGTCAATCTCCAGGCCCTGCGCATGTATCCGAATTTCCCCTACGCCAAGCAGAGCCTGAGCAGCCATCTCATCGATCAGAAGCGCCCGCAGGAAGCCGAGGATGTCCTGGCGAAGCGCTTGGGTTGGCTCGCCGAAGCCGCGAGGTGGCGCGTTCATGCACGATCTGGGGTTGGCGCTGAAGATGCAGGGTCGCTTCGACGAAGCCCGGGAGTTGTTCGACCTCGCTCAGAAGGCCGTGCCACAGATCCGCTGGCCGATTGCAACCGGCCACAGCTTCAAGGACTGGGCCGGCTGGAAAATGCGATCGACAGTCATCGCAAGGCCATCGCGCGCAACCCGCTGGACATCGCGGCCCATGGCGATTCAATCGCCTGCTCTCCGTTTGGGGCGCGACGATGAATTGCTCTCGTCTTTCGACGAGGTTGCGATGATGCATCCCGAAGTTGCCGCGCTGACCGTCGCCAAGGGTGACTTCCTGTTCCGCCTCAAGCGCTATGAAGAGGCCATCGAGACCTATGAGCGCGCCGCGCGGCTGGACCAGCTCCACGTCACGCCTCACGACGGCTGCCTTATCCACGCGCGGATTGGCAATTTCGAGGATGCCATCCACTCGCACGAGCGCGCGTGACGATCGAGCCCGACAACGCACCGGCCTGACCAATTTCGCCGAGACACTTCTGCGGGCGGGCGACAATGAGCAGGCCAAGAAAGCCGCCGAGCGCGCTGGCCATCGCGCCTACGCTTCAAAACGCACTCGGCCTCTGGGGCCTCGCACTGCGCAGGCTGTGCGATCCGTGCGAGAAGACCTGAACGATTACGAAAAGATGGTGCAGGTCTATGAGCTGTCGCCGCCCACGGGCTACGCCGACATGGAAAGTTTCAATCGCGATCTGAACGCGTTTCTGGACAGCGTGCATCGCGACAATCGCGAACCGCTCGACCGACGCTGCGGACCGGGACGCAAAGCGCGGACAATCTGTTCGGGCACGGCCACGACATCGTCGAGCAGCTGCGTGCACAGATCGATCAAGCCGTGCTCGCCTATATCGGCTCGATGGCCGAAGACGACCGCCACCCCCTGTTTGGACGGCGGACTGCGATATCAATATTCCGCCTCCTGGTCGTCGCGACTTCACGATTGCGGCTTCCACACCGATCCTTCATCCCATGGGCTGGGTCAGCTCCTGTTATTTTGTAGCACTGCCCGATGCTTCGCCGACGATGCGGCAAGCAGGGCTGCTCAAATTCGGCGCGCCGGATTTCGATGCCGGTTTCGCCAATCCGATCCGCCGCACCATCCAGCCGCAGATCGGACGGCTGGTTTTGTTCCCGTCGTACATGTGGCACGGGACAATTCGTTCCGCTCAGACGACGCCCGCACGACCGTCGCCTTCGATGTGGTTCCGCGTTAGGGCCACCTTTGCGTGACTGGCCGTGATCGCGCGCGCCAATGCGCATGTGCGCTATCCCGCGCGCTTCCAATTGGTGGCGGCGATGAACCCGTGCCGCTGCGGCTATCTCTCCGATCCGGCGCAGGCCTGCGGGCGCGCGCCCAAATGCGCGATGGATTATCAGGCCAAGCTGTCGGGCCCGCTGCTCGACCGCATCGACATCCATGTCGAGGTGGCCAGTGTTTCGGCGCAGGATCTGTCGCTGCCGCCGCCGGCCGAAGGCACCAGGGAGGTGGCGGCGCGGGTGGGCACGGCGCGCGCGATCCAGCGCGAACGCTTTGCCGAGCAGGGCCTGCGCACCAATGCCGAAGCCGAAGGCGAATTGCTGGACGCTGTGGCGACACCGGAGCCCTCGTGTGTCGCGCTGCTCACCGATGCGGCCGAGAGCATGCGGCTGACGGCGCGCGGCTATCACCGCGTCTTGCGCGTGGCCCGCACCATCGCCGATCTCGCCGCCAGCGAGATCGTGCGCCGCGCTCATGTAGCCGAGGCGCTGTCCTATCGCCGCATTGCGCATGACCGCTAAGCGAAGACCCCAAAAAAATTGGGCCCGGCGCCGCCAATGTCGGCGCCGGGCCCGCAAGTCAGGGGAAACTATCGGGCGATGCCGGCCTTCACCAGCTCGCCGCGCGCGGCGACGAAATCGCGGTGGAATGTTCTGTTCTGCAGAAGCTCATAGCCGATCAGCGTGCCCAGAACCTGCCCGGCGACGATATCGGCGCGATAATGCATGCTGCAGACGAGACGGTTCTCGGCAAATTGCTTGGCGCGCAGCATGATCTGCGATGCCTTGTTCGGCGCCAGACGGGCAAGCACCACCGCCAGCGAATAGCCGAGCGTGGTGTGGCCGGATGGATAGGAGGTTTGCGGCCCATCCTCGCGCGAGCACGTCACCAGCCTGGGATCGATGATCCAGGGCCGATTGCGCTTGAAATAATGCTTGGCGCGTCCGGCAACAGCCTTTTCTTCGGCGCGCACCTCGCCCAGCAGTTTTGCCGTCGCCGGAAGGTTTTTCAAATTGAATTGCGGTCCCATCACGCCGGCGAAGGCCATCGGATTTTCGGTCACATCGTCATGCCTGGCCGCCGCGAATTGCAAGGCCGAGCGCCGCCTTTCGATATGATGCAGTTCGGCCAGCTCGGCTTTGGCTTCAGGTGAGCCGTCTTTCGGCGGCCGCGCCAAAAGTTGGCCGGGATCGAAATGCGTCGCGGAAATCAGAGCATCAGCCGTGTGGGGTGCCTTCTCCGACATGGCGGATCTGGCTGACGCAGGTGCAGCGACGGTGACGCTCAGCAAGGCTGCGGCAATTGCGATGATGGTGCGCATGGCACGTCCCTCTGGAAAAAATGGAGAAGGGCGGCGCCGCCCGAGGGACAGCGCCGCCTGCTGGATCAGTCGAGCGTGATGCGCATGGTGATCTGATAGCTGCGTTCGGGCAGCCACCAGAACTGATCGTGGCTGTTCGGATCGCTCGGCGTCGGACCGTCATTGACGCTGATATCCGTGACCGAACGATCGTCGAACAGATTGTAGACGCCGGCCTGCAGCTTGATCTTGCCGAAGACATAACCCGACGACGAGGTTGGTCATGTTGTAGGCCGGGATCTTGTAGGCCGCCGGTTCGCCGCTATCGGCCCATTGCTCGCCATTGATCTTGTTGATGAGCGAGAAGCGGATGTTGTCCATGCGATAGATCAGGCCGAACGCCGCCGTCCATTTCGGAACGTTCTTGATCTGGTGGTGGTAATCGGCGCTGAGCTTGCCCTTGACGATCTTCGTCACGCCTTCGGCCGAATTGATCGAGCCGTTGGCGAAGACGGCAAGACCGTCGAGCGCACCGTCGGTAAAGGCATAGGTGCCTTCGGCCTCGATGCCCTTGAAGTCGACATTGCCGTCATTGACATAGGCTGTAGTCGAAGCCGCCGCTCGGGATCGCGATGGTTTCCTTCTGCGAAATAGCCCTTGGCGCGGACATAATAGATGTCGGCGTCGAAGTTGAAGTTGTTGACGTTGTAGACCGTGCCGAGCTGATAGGTGTTCGAGGTCATCGGCTGCACGGTGTTGAATTGCGGATCGGGCACGTAGAACGCCTTGAGCGGCGGGATCAGGAAGCCCTCGGCGTATTGGCCATAGACCGCCCAATTGTCCTGGATCTTGTAGTTCGCCGACAGGAAGCGGCAGCACGTGATGATAGTGGTCGAGGCGTATTGCGGTCGTGCGCGTCTTCGAACCGACCGGCGCGGCCACCTTGCGGGTCAGGCTGACATATTTCACGCCGGGCGTGATGGTGAGACCGTCCGCCGGGATGAATGTCGATGTCGAGGAAGGGCTCGTAATGGGTCCAGCTTGAACGCTCGAAGAACTGGATGCTGGCATCGGGCACGGGATCGCCGGCGGGAAGGCCCTTCGGCGGGTCTTCTCGATGATAGTTGGGCACGAAGCCGAGCGTCCAGTCGCGATCGTAGCGGTGACGATCGGTTTCCGAGATTTCGTACCAGAAGCCGAGGCGCGGCCTGACCGGTGATGCCGCCGAAATCGAAATCCTTGTCGAGGCGCGCGATGTTGCCCCAGACGCGGATAGGCGTTGAGCTTGTCGTAGCCGGCAATGTCGGTGGGATTTTGGGTTCCCTTGTACTTGATCGGCGAGGTGCCCCAGCCGGCGGATAGGTGCCGGCGAGAATGTCGTTGGCCGACTGCGTGGTGCCCGTCGCCGATAGGTGTGGTTGATGTAGGCGTAGTTGTATAGCCGTGTTGTCGAGCGTCAGGCCCGGCATGATCTGGCCCTGCAGACGCGCATATATTCGAAGTAGGTCTGCTTCCTGACGGTGTTGTAGCCCTAATAGGTCGGCGACGGCCGGGTCGTTCGATCATCGAGATAGTTCTTGCCGAAGGCCTGCGCCTGGCCCATCGTGATGCCGTCCTTGTCCGGCTGGTGGAACTGGCCGCTGTTGTGCGTGGCCAGGAAGGTCAGCGTCCAGTTGGCGCCGAGCGGCGTCTCGAACTTCAGGAACTGGTTGTACTGCTTGACCTTGGAGTAGCTGAGCGCGCCGTCCGACTGCAGCTCCTGGAAATTCGCGGTGATGCGCGTATCGTTCAGATCGGCGAGCTTGCCGCTCTGGATCGTGGTCACGAAGTTGCGCGTGTTCCAGCTGCCATAGGTGATCTTCTGCTGCAGGTAGAAGTCGTCGGTCAGCGTGCGCGAATAGAGGTTCATCGAACCGCCGAGCGAGGCCTGGCCGAGATCGCCGGCTTCGCCCGGACCGCGATCGATCTGCATGGCGCCGACCGTCGAGGACGGGAAATAGGATGTCGAATGGTGCGTCGGGTCGTTGGTATCGCCGAACGGGATATCGTCGTAGCGCACATTGTAGAGGCCGTCCTTGAAGCCGCGGATCACCGCATCCTTTTCGCTGAGGCCCGGGCCGTTGTTGTCGATTGCCGCTGGAAACGCTCGGCGACACCATGCGCGATGGCGGTGTAGTCCGAGACATCGGCGACCGAGTCCTCGATGAAGGTGCGCGTCATGATGGACTGCGGCTCCATCGCATCGAGCGAGGATTTCGTCGGCGCGATATCGGCCGCGAGTGCCGCGCGCGGCGGTGACCACGACGATTTCGATATCGGGATTGTCCGGGTTCCCGGCGTCGCCGGCGCGCGCCTGCGCGGCCGTCATCGTGAGGCCGGCCACGACCAACGCGAGGCACGAGACCGAGCCCAGACTGCGTTTGCGAATTGTCTTTTTCATTTCGGCAATACCCCTCCGTCGGCGGACGCGATGGTCCGCCGCTGCTGTAAGCGACATGTGGCGAGTTCATCCGTGTAGAGATGAACGGCGGCGTGGGGCGCGCGGCCATCACCGGGCAAGCGGCCGCGTTACGACGCGGCAGTCACGAGACGTCGGCCCCCACAAACCGGATGCCGAGATGACATGGCGGCGTGACACTTCCTTTGCGGATTTGAATCCCGGCGATGACGCCGTTCAGTGATGCAAACGGCCGCGCATGGGGAGCGAATGCGTTCAATGCGTTAGCTGACGGGATGCTGACAACATCGCCCGTATTATTACGGAACTTTAATGATGCGAGGACGATGGATCGGCCCAAGGCGGCGACACACGGGCCGTTTCAGCTGCCATTGCTGATCGAAATCGCCAGTTCGGTCTCGCTGACCCGCCACAGACCGTCGGGAATATTGCGCGGAAGCACGGCCGCAATCACCAGAGCGGCCGCGATATAGCCAATCCATTCGGTACCGGCATAGGCAAGGGTGTAGCTGCCCGGAAAGCCGTACCAGTTCCAGTAGGACAGATTGGTCGTCAGCACCGCGGCGAGGCCGACAAGGCCGACAAAGCCGACCCGCGACCAGTAGCCTGCGATGGCGGCCCAGGCGAGCAGCACCGCCACGATCAGGGCTTGCGCGAATTCGCCGAGAAATTCGGTGACGAGCTGGGCGCTCGTGAGCATGGGGGCGCCGGGCGGGTGGTAGACGAGGAGGCCGGAGGGGCCGGTCTCGAGCTTGGCCCCGTGGGCCTTCGTCGCAGCGTCGCCCTGGCCGTTCATCTGGGGATAGAGGTAGAGGCCGCTTTGATCGCCCAGCGCCGTCTGCATCTCCTTGAGCAGCGCGGTCTCATGACCGATCTGGCCGATGCCGGTGCTGGCCAGGGGCGTCGCCAGATGGGCGATCGACGCCCAGAGGAACATGGCAACCCCGCCGAGAAAGCCGGCGATGCACACCCGAAGCCATGGTCGCATGACGCGCCTCCCCCCAGAGCCTTAGGCCGAGGAGCATAACCAAACGGTAATGCGATGTCATGGGCAGCCGGCGCTATTCGGCCGGTAGCTGAACGCGCTCTTTTGCGCTGTGGAATCGCCGCCAGCGCGCCTTGATGGCATCCGAGGTGTCGCGGCTGCCATCGGACGACCAGCCGGGCGGCGCGAAAATATAAGCCATCCGCTCGCGCCAGCTTTTCGCCTGCGCAAGATCGGCGGCCATGCCCGATCCATTCATGGAACGCGATCAGGAGCGGATTGAAGGTGTGGAGGTTCTTGACGATGCCATAGCGCGGCGGATCGGCCGGATCCTCGGCCACGAAGCTGCCGAACATCCGGTCCCACAGGATGAAGACGCCGGCATAGTTGGAATTGAGATAATCCGGATTGGTGGCGTGATGCACGCGGTGATGCGAGGGCGTGTTGAACAGCCATTCGAGCGGCGCGGGCAGGCGGTCGACCGCCTCGGTATGGATCCAGAACTGGTAGACCAGATTGATCCCGCTGACGAAGAGGATCATCGGCAGGGAAAACCCGACCAGGAGAAGCGGCACCTTGAACAGCAGCTCGGGCGTCAGCGCGCCGGTCCAGGACTGCCTGCAGCGCCGTCGACAGATTGTAGTGCTGGCTCGAGTGGTGGGTGACGTGGGCGGCCCACAGCCAGCGAATCCGGTGCGAGGCGCGGTGAAACCAGTAATAGCGCAGATCGTCGAGGACGAAGCAGAGCGCGACGGCCGACCAGGACCAGCCGATATCGGCCAGGCGATAGGGATCGAGCAGCCCCGCCAACCCCACGAACAGAAAGGCGAACAGCGCCCCGGCCACGACGCTGCCAAACCCCATCAGCAGGCTGGCCGCGGTGTCGCGCGGCTCATAACGCAAACGCCCGTTCAGGCGCGCCCAGACCATCTCGGCAATCACCAGGGCGATGAAGACGGGTGTGGCCAGCTGAACGGGATCGAATGGCTTCATGGCGCGAATATGTGGCAGCCACACCATGAGACGCGATCATGACGGAGGCGTCAAGAAAGACCCGGTGTGCAAAGCAGAATTGCCCCCCGTCTTGTCCGGTCAGAGTTGTCGCGTCCGACATGAAATTCCCGTTCTGCTAGAAAGATACGTTGCCTACACTTTATTGTCTGCTAGCATCCGAATCCTTGGGGGGTCGGGGCGTCGGACAAATAATGGCACCGCGGTTGCGGAGTTCTTGCTGTACGCCACGAAGCGAGGATTTCGCGAATGCCAGACAGCCGAGTCGCCATCGGGCGCCGCATCAAACGATTACGGGAGAATCTGGGCCTCTCGCGCCAGCAGCTGGCGGGTCATCTGGCCGTCGACCTGACAGCGGTGGCCGCCTGGGAGGCCGGCAAATATCTGCCGCGCGAGGGAAGGCGCCTGCGGCTGGCAGCGCTTCTGCGGATCGACGTCGGCACATTGTTCGCCGAGGAGCAGGAGACGGCTTCGCCTGTTGCCGCCAGCCTAGTCGATACGCTCAGCGAATTGCCCGCCGTGCTGCGTCAGCTTCTGCAGAACACGGAGAAAAATCTCCGCGCCTTCCGTCTGGCCGCGCCCTATACGACGCCGGCCCATGTGCAGGAGGAGTTTCGCCAGATCCTCGACCAACGCCTGATGCAAGGCTCGCTCAAGGTCGAACGCATCGAGATCTTCTACAGCCTCGAGCGCCTCAAGGAGGTGCTCTCCAACCTGCTGCGCTATGAAGACCGGCCTTATCGCGTCAAGACGGCCTGCGCCGGCGTGCATGACGTCGTGCCCGGGATGGGCGGCTATCTGTTCGATGAAGACGACATGTTGATCGGCGGCTATTGGGCCAAGGTGCCGCCATCGGCACGGCCCGGGCTGTGGCTCAAGGGCGAGCCGTTCAAAAGCTATTTCGCCGATTACTGGGACGAGATCTGGAACCGCGGCACGCCGCTCAACGGCAAGGACGGCGCCGACCTCGATGCCGTCCGTCAGGTTGCGCTGGGTATGGGCCTGGCCGAGACGGGCTGGCCGCAATTTCGTCGAGGATGCGCGCAACCTCGAGATCGGCGACGGCCTGCCCCCGCTCGTTTGATGCTCAGTTCCGCAGCAACCGCGCAAGCCGCTCCTGCCAGTCGCGCGCCATAGCCTCATCGTGCAGCTGCAGCGTCGCGCGCGGAAAGGTCAGATCGCGCAAGGACAGGCGCAGCGTGGTGCCGTCGCGCGCCAGAGCCTTGAGGCCCGCCGGCGCGAGCTTGCGGCTGACCAGATCGGCACCCGCGGCGGCAACGAGATAGAACGCGCCTGCTTCATCCTCGATCAGCGCCGCCGCCCCGTCGCTTGCCGAGACAGCCGTACGCGCGCGGAAGCCGGGCTGTTCCCCTGCCAACAGTGCAATCGCCGCATCGCTGTCCACCCGCCGTTTCGCGCGGCCCATCAAGAACAGGTTGAGCCCGACCAGCAGGCCGATGCCGGCCAGCGAACCCAGAAGATAGAACACGTTCATGGCTCGTCGCCCTCATCCCGCACGGCGCGGCGCGCTCCACGCCGCATATTCGCATTGCGCTTTGCCGCTTATGCCGTAAGCATTCGCTCCGGAGAAGATGCGGGCAAGCCGGGGGGCTTCGATCATGGACGAAAAAAAGGGACAGCGCGCCACAGGACATGGGCGCCCGCGCCTGATCTATCTGCTGCTGGCGGTCCCGTTCGTCGCCATGATCTGGATCGGATTCTACAACCGCACCGAACCGTCCATTGCCGGGATTCCCTTCTTCTACTGGTATCAGCTGCTGTGGATTCCGCTGGGGGCGCTGCTGCTGCTGCCGGTCTATCGCGCCGAAGAGCGCGCAGCCGAAGAAGAAGAACGGCGGAGACAACGCATGAGCGCGGCTCTCAACTGGCCGGCGCTCATCGTCTTCGTCATTCTGTTCGGACTGGTCACGGGCCTGGGCTTCTTCGCCGCGCGCTGGCGCCAGCGGCGATCTCGACGAATTGCACGAATGGGGGCTGGGCGGACGGCGCTTCGGCACCGTGGTCACCTGGTTCCTGCTCGGCGGCGATCTCTACACCGCCTACACCTTCGTCGCCGTGCCGGCGCTGATGTTCGGCGCGGGCGCCATCGGCTTCTTTGCCGTGCCCTATACGATCTTCGTCTATCCGGTGCTGTTCGCCGTGTTTCCGCGGCTGTGGAGCGTGGCGCACAAACATGGCTATGTGACCGCGGCCGATTTCGTGCGCGGCCGCTTCGACAATCACGCGCTGGCGCTGGCGGTCGCCGTGACCGGCATCGTCGCCACCATGCCCTATATCGCGCTGCAGCTCGTCGGCATCGAAGTGGTGGTGGCGGGCCTTGGCATTCACGGCGAATTGCCGCTGATCATCGCCTTCGTGATCCTGGCCGCCTACACCTATACGAGCGGGCTGCGCGCGCCGGCCATGATCGCCATCGTCAAGGACCTGCTGATCTACATCACCATCATCGCCGCGGTGATCGTGATTCCGGCCGAACTGGGCGGCTATGGCCACATCTTCGCCGCCGTCGATCCGGCCAAGCTCACCATCGCCAAGGGCACGGCCGCGAACTGGGGCGGGGAAAGCGCCTATGTGACGCTGGCGCTGGGCTCGGCACTGGCGCTGTTCCTGTATCCCGCATGCGGTGACGGGCGTGCTGTCCTCGTCGAGCCGGCATGTGATCCGCAGGAATGCCGTGGTGCTGCCGGCCTATTCGCTGGCGCTGGGGCTGATCGCGCTGCTGGGCTACATGGCGCTGGCCGCGGGCGTGAAGCACATGCCGGCCTATGCCGACGGCTTCAAACAGTTCGGCGCCGCAATTATGCGGTGCCGGCGCTGTTCCTTCAGATGTTCCCGAGCTGGTTCGTGGGCATCGCCTTCGCCGCCATCGCCATCGGCGCGCTGGTGCCGGCCGCGATCATGTCGATCGCCTGCGCCAATCTGTTCACCCGCAACATCTACAAGGAATATCATCAAGCCCGACTGCGAGCGGCGCGCATGAGAGCCAGGTGGCCAAGATCGCCTCGCTGGTGGTGAAGCTGGGCGCGCTGTTCTTCATCCTCGCGCTGCCGCAATCCTATGCCATCCAGCTGCAGCTGCTGGGCGGCATCTGGATCATCCAGACGCTGCCGGCGGTGCTGATGGGGCTCTACACGCGCTGGCTCCATCCCTGGGCGCTGTTGCTCGGCTGGGCCGCCGGCATCGCGGCGGGCACGGCGATGGCGGCGAGCCTGGACTTCAAGGGCTCGATCTATCGCGCTGCACCTCTTCGGCATGGCGATCCCGTGCTACGCGGCGCTGTCGTCGCTGGTGCTGAACGTGGCCGTCGCCGTGGTGCTGAGCCTCGTCTTCAACCTGGCCGCGCGGACACGCGCGCGCGACACGACGCGGACGGCGGATTATATGTGATCGAGGCTCAGCCGAAGCGGCCGGTGATGTATTCTTCGGTCTTGCGGTTCGTCGGCGAGGTGAAGACCTTTTCGGTCTCGCCGAACTCGATCAACTCGCCCAGGAACATGAAGGCCGTGTAGTCCGACACGCGGCTGGCCTGCTGCATGTTGTGGGTGACGATGCCGATCGTGTAGTCGTTCGACAATTCGTCGATCAGCTCTTCGATCTTGGCGGTCGAGATCGGATCGAGCGCCGAGGCCGGCTCGTCGAGCAGGATCACTTCGGGCTTGGTCGCCACGGTGCGCGCGATGCACAGGCGCTGCTGCTGGCCGCCCGACAGGCTGAGGCCCGATTCCCTGAGCTTGTCCTTGACCTCGTCCCACAACGCGGCGCGCTTGCAGCGCATGTTCGATGCGGTCGGACAGCTCGGTGCGCGGCAGGCGCTCATAGAGATTGATGCCGAAGGCGATGTTGTCGAAGATCGTCATCGGAAACGGCGTCGGCTTCTGGAACACCATGCCGATCTTGGCGCGGAGCAGGTTCACGTCCTGCTTGCTGTGCAGGATGTCCTCGCCGTCGAGCAGAACTTTGCCCTCGGCGCGCTGGTTGGGATAAAGCTCGTAGATGCGGTTCATGACGCGCAGCAGCGTCGACTTCCCGCAGCCCGACGGGCCGATAAAGGCCGTGACCTTGCGATCATAGAGCGGCAGCGAAATGTTCTTCAGCGCCTTGGTCTGCCCGTAATAGAAGGACAGATCCTGCACATCGATGCGGAGCTTCGCGTCCACGGGCTGCATATTCATCAGAGGCCTCGTTTGCCTTCGAAGACCCGCGCCAGAATGCGAAGCGCCAGGACCGCGAATGTGATGAGGAGCGCGCCAGCCCAGGCCAGCGCGTGCCAGCCCTGATAGGGCGACATCGCGAACTGGAAAATCACGACCGGCAGATTTGCCATCGGCGTGGTGAGATCGGTGCTCCAGAACTGGTTGTTGAGCGCGGTGAAGAGCAGCGGCGCGGTTTCGCCGGAGATGCGCGCCACGGCCAGCAGCACGCCGGTGATGATGCCGGCGCGCGCCGCCCGCCAGGTCACCGTGCGGATGACGAAGTTGCGCGGCGTGCCGAGTGCGGCGGCGGCTTCGCGCAAGCGTGTTGGGCACCAGGAGCAGCATGTTCTCGGTCGTGCGCACGACCACCGGGATCACGATCACGGCGAGCGCGGCGGCGCCGGCAATGGCCGAGAAATTGCCCATGCGCACGACGACCAGCTGATAGATGAACAGGCCGATCAGGATCGACGGCGCGCTGAGCAGAATGTCGTTGAAGAAGCGGATGACGGCCGGCGAGCGGCGAATGGCGGCCATATTCGGCCAGATAGGTTCCGGCCAGAATGCCGATCGGCGTGCCGACGGCGACGGCGATCGCGCTCATGACCACGCTGCCGAAGATGGCATTGGCGAGGCCGCCTTCCATCATCGGCGCCGGCGTGTCCATGGTGAAGACGCGTGAGCGTTGATGCCGCCCAGGCCCCGCCAGAGAAGTTCGCCCAGGATCAGCGCCAGCCAGCCCAGACCGAAGCGCGGCGGCGAGCACGGCCAGCGACATGAACACGCGATTGACGAGACGCCGGCGGACATAGCGCGCGCGGTTGATCATGAGGCGCCTCCGGCGCGGCGCTCCAGCCGGCGCAGCATCAGCTGCGCCGCGGCCAGCACCAGGAAGGTGATGAAGAACAGCACAAGGCCCGACCGCGATCAGCGACGAGGTGTAGAGTATCGCTCGTCGCCTCGGTGAACTCATTGGCGATGGCCGCAGAGATCGTCGTGCCCGGCGCGAACAGGGAGGCCGGAATGCGGTGGGCGTTGCCGATGACGAAGGTGACGGCCATGGTTTCGCCCAGCGCCCGGCCCAGCGCCAGCATCGAGCCGCCGACCACGCCGCTGCGCGCGAAGGGCATCACCACGCGCCACACCACCTCCCAGGTCGTGCATCCCAGACCATAGGCCGCTTCCTTGAGCATGGACGGCACCGTCTCGAACACGTCGCGCGACACCGCCGTGATGAAGGGCAGGATCATGATCGACAGGATCAGCGAGGCCGTGAAGATGCCGATGCCATAGGGCGCGCCGCCCAGAATGATGTTGAGGCCCGGAATATCGGCGAAAGCGCCGATCAGCCAGGGCTCGATATGCAGCTGGAAGTAGGGCGCGAAGACGAACAGGCCCCAGATGCCATAAATGATGCTGGGAATGCCGGCCAGAAGTTCGATGGCGATGCCGATGGGCCGTTGCAGCGGGCGCGGGCAGATCTCGGTCAGGAAGATGGCGATGAAAAGTCCCACCGGAACGGCGACCAGCATCGCCAGCGCCGAGGTCACCAGCGTGCCGTAGATCAGCGCACCGGCGCCGAACTGGTCCTTCACCGGGTTCCAGACGTCGGTATAGAAGAACCCCAGGCCGAATTTGGCGAAGGCCGGCCAGGCGCCAGCCGTGAGCGAGGCGATGATGCCGAGGAAGGTCGCCACCACCAGCAAGGCGGCGCTCAGCGTGAGCAGACGGAACCGGACATCACGACGGCCGAAGCGGCGCAACGTCGTGATGCGATCTGTCGCGGCGAGCTGTTCGGTCAAAGCCAGATCGGCCATGGAATTGCGCGCACCTTCATAAACGACTTGGGGCGGGGGCCAACCACCGTCCCCACCGATTTTTCCGTTGGCCCCGATCACCCGCTTGCGGCGCCGGCCCGCAAGAGGAAACGGCCGCCGGAAGGAGCGTCCCCACACGACAGACAGAGGCTGCCGCGATAAGGGCGCGGTGCAGTGCAACGTGCATCACAGTTTTGCGAAGCTTTGATGACACAGAGCCGTGTCCGTGCCCCGATAGAAACCGGGGCGACAGGCTAATCAATTGATAGAACAATAAAAAAAGGGCCGCGGCGCGGGGCCGCGACCCTGTGGACAAAGAGCCGTCAGCGGCCGGCTTTGATCGTGACCCTGAAGGTCTGCTTCTGGTCGTTGGTGACGGTCCAGGTGTCGCCGACCGCATGTTCCTCCAGCGGCGAGCAGGAAGCCGGCGGCGCCTTGGCGCCTTCGGGGACCTGAGCGGTGAGGCAGATCGTCTTGCCCCCGTCCTTGACCGACCAATGCCCGGAATAATGCAGCGGCTTGCCGTCGGGGCCGGTGGTGTCGGCCGTGTAGGTGTCGTCCTTGTTGAACAGCATGTCGGTGGTCGCCCCGCCCGGCTCGGCCGTGGTGACGACGGTGTTGGCATAGGTGTTGATCATGGGATCGCCAGCCCAGGCCGGGCCGGCGGCAAGAAGTGCAGCGCCGGCACACAAGCCGGCCAGAATGCTGATCGCGTGACGCATGCAGTCCTCCCTCTGAGTATTTTTGGAATTGTTGTGACGGACAGGCCCAAAACGCAGGCGAGGCGAGAACCTTAACCACGTCTGCACGGGATTCCCAAGCTGGATTAAGGGAATTGCAAGCACAAATGGTGCTAGCTGAAGCATCTGGGGAGACCTCATTTGCCGTTCGTCCGTGCCGGAAAACTCGTCTTTGGCCTCGCGGTGCTGGCTGTCAGCTCGGCGGCGCTGAGCGATATTCTGTTGCACGGAAAGCTGACGCTGATTTCGCCGCTCATCGTGGGCGCGCTGCCCCTTCTGGGCCTGGCCTATCTGTTCACCGGTCTGCTCAACGCGCGCGGGCGCGAACGCGAGCTGCAAGTCAGCACCGACGAATTGCGCGCCGTCACCGCCAAACTCGAAAGCTCGCTCGCCGCGATGTCGGCGATGAATGCGCGCCTGCATGAGAGCGAGGTGCGCTACAAGGGCCTTGTCGATGCGCAGGGCGATGCCATCTGCCGGCGCGCGCCCGACAGCCGCCTGACCTATGGCAATGACGCCTTCCTCAAATTGTTCGGTCTGGATGCGCGCGCGGCCATCGGCCGGCCCTTCGCACCCGAACTGCACCCCGACAGCCGCGCCCCTCATTTCGGCAGCTTCGCCGGGCACAATGCGAGCAAGGACCGCGCGCGCTACGACCAGCATATCCGCACCGCCTTCGGCTGGCGCTGGATCGCCTGGGAAGACTATGCCGTCCGCAACGCCGCGGGACGGCTGATCGAGATTCAAAGCGTCGGCCGCGACATCACCGAACGCAAGGCGCTGGAAGACGCGCTGACCGAAGCGCGCGACACGGCCGAAGCCGGAAGCCGCGCCAAATCGGGCTTTCTCGCCACGATGAGCCATGAAATCCGCACGCCGATGAACGGCGTGCTGGGCATGGCGCGCCTGCTGCTGGAGACGCCGCAGCAACCCGAGCAGCGCACCTATGCCGAGGCCATCGTGCAATCGGGCGAATCCCTGCTCGCCTTGATCGAGGACATTCTCGACTTCTCCAAGATCGAAGCCGGCACGGTGAGCCTCGAGGAAGACGAGGTCGAACCGCGCCAGACGATCGCCGGCGTGGTCGAACTGCTGGCGCCGCGCGCGCACGAAAAATCCATCGAGATCGTTTCCGTCGTCGCGCCGGATGTGCCGCAGATGGTGCGCGCCGATGGCGTGCGCCTGAGACAGGTTCTGACCAATCTCGTCGGCAATGCGGTCAAGTTCACCGAGCGCGGCGGCGTGCGCGTCGACCTCACTTTGACCCACGCCCATCATCGCAATTATCTGCGCTTTGCCATTACCGACACCGGCGTCGGCGTGCCGGAAGAAAAGCGCGCGGAGATCTTCAACGAATTCGTGCAGGCCGATTCCAGCCATGCGCGCCGCTTCGGCGGCTCGGGCCTCGGCCTTGCCATCTGCAAGCGGCTGGTCGCGGCCATGGGCGGCGAGATCGGCATCGACCCTGCCCCCGGCGGCGGCAGCATCTTCTGGTTCACCCTGCCCTCGATCGTGGTGCGCGAGGCCGATCCGGATCAGGCCCGCGCCCTCGAAGGCTACCGCATCGCGCTTGTGACCCGCAGCGCGGTTCTGCGCGAAGGCCTCAGTGCACAGATCAGCCATGCCGGCGGCCAGATCGTCGCGCTGGGTCGCGCCAAGGGCGGTGAGGCCGGCGATTACGACATCGACGCCCTCCTGATCGACGCCGGCACGACCGAAACGCCGGAACTTTCGGCCTCGCCCGATGCGCGCATTCTGTCCATCGTGCTGGTGACGCCGGCCGCGCGCAGCCACCTGCCCCAGCTCAAGAGCCGCGGCTTCGCCGGCTATCTCGTCAAACCGCTGAGGCCCACCTCGCTGGCCGAACGCATTCTGGCCGGCGACACCCAGCCTATGGATATGGAGACCGCGGAGATCGAAGTCCTGGCTGCCGACGACGCCCCGCCGATGCCTTTGCCGGCAGCGAAGACGGTGACGGCCACCCCGGGACAGGCGCCGGATCCCGCGGCCGTGCGCGTGCTGCTGGCCGAGGACAACCCCATCAATGCCTTGCTGACGCGCGAGCTCTTGCGCCGGCGCGGCTATCATGTGACGGGCGTGACCTGCGGCGAGGACGCGGTAAGCGCGCTCGAAGAGGACCGCTTCGATCTCGTCCTCACCGATATTCATATGCCGGGGCTCGACGGCATCGAGGCGGCCAAGCGCATCCGCGCCGATGAAAAGCGCGATCGCCGGCCACGCGTGCCGATCGTGGCGCTGACGGCCGATGCGCTGGAGACCGGAAAGCGGGCTTGCCAGGATGCGGGCATGGATGGTTTTCTGACCAAACCCGTCAATCCCACCGAGCTCGATGCTATGCTGGCAAACCTGTTCCCCTCACGCGACGACACTGCGCGCGACGCCGCTGCATGACTTCGCCACGGCGCGGCGTTTCCGCATTCAAAGCCTATCTCGAGCCGCGCGCACTGGTGATGATGGTGCTCGGCTTTTCCAGCGGCTTGCCGTTCCTTCTGGTCGGCAACACTTTCGGCTACTGGCTGCGCGACGAGGGCACGACGCTGGCTGCGATCGGCTTTCTGTCGTGGGTCGGGCTCGCCTATTCGCTGAAATTTCTGTGGGCGCCGATCATCGACCGCACCAGTGCACCGTTCTTCGCCCGTCTGGGACGGCGGCGCAGCTGGATGCTGCTGATGCAGGTCATCATCGCCGGCGGGCTGATTGCGATGGCGATGGCGGGGGTGCGCCACGGGCTTGCGCTTCTTGGCGTGCTGGCGCTGGTGGTCGCCTTCGCGTCGTCCACGCAGGACATCGTCATCGATGCCTGGCGGATCGAATCCGCGCGCGATCCGGACGAGCTTGGTCTGCTCACTTCGGCTTACACCTTCGGCTATCGCGTCGCGCTTCTGGCCAGCGAAGCGATCATCCTGATCGTCGCCACGGCGATTGGCTGGAATGCGTCCTACATTCTCTACGGCGCGCTGATGGCGGTGGGCGTGGCCGCCTGCCTGTTTGCGGCCGAACCTGTCCAGGCCGACGATGTGATGGCGCGCAAGGAAGCCGAAGCGCCGCTGACGAGTGCGCGCGGTCTCTATGATGCCGTGGCCGGGCCGTTCATCGCCTTCTTCAAGGCGCATGGCACGATGGCGCTCGCGATGCTGGCCGCGATCAGTCTGTTTCAACTGCCGAACTTCGTGATGGGCCCGATGGCCAACCCGCTCTATCACGACATCGGCCTCAGCAAGGATCTTGTGGGCACGGTGCGCGGCAGCTTCGGCCTTGTCGCCGTGTTTCTGGGCGTGGCGGCGGGCGGATATCTGTCGGTGCGGCTCGGCTATATGCGCGCCCTGCTGGTGGGCGGCACGCTGCAGATTCTCGGCACCGCCGCCTATGCGGTCTTGCCGTACATTCACAATCCCGAAATGTTTGCCGCCGTGATGATGGCGGACAATTTCGGCATCTCCGTCGCCGGAATCACCTTGGTCGCCTATATGTCCAGCCTGACGAGCCTTGGCTATACGGCGACGCAATATGCGCTGCTCTCCTCGACCTACACCTGGGCCGGCAAGATCCTGAAAGGCTTTTCGGGCGCCGTGGTCGAAGGGTTAAGCGCCGGGCACGGGCTGATGAACGCGTATGCCATCTTCTTTCTTGGCGCCGGATTGATCGGCATTCCCGCCATTCTCCTGTTCGTGTGGCTCGATCACCGCCAGCGTACCGGTCTGCAAACCGGCTAGGTCACAAAACCGTCGCAAGGCCGGCCGGTCCATAAGCACGCCGTGATCTTGCGCGCGCCCGGCGATGTTTGCAGGCCCCCTTCCGGTCCGGTAAGATCGCCCCGGCTATTCGCGAAGAGGGTCTGGGGCCCCGCGGGTTCGGACGAGGCGTCCGGCAACACGCGCACAGGAAGCGGACACGTTGGTCAACATTTACGAGCCCGGCCCCGCTTCGGGGCGCCTTGCGCAATGGCCGGTCCTGGCCACGTCCGGCGCGCTGGAAGTGCGCCTGGCCGAAACCGAGGCCGAGGTCGAAGCCGCGCAGGTTTTGCGCTACCGCGTCTTCTATGAAGAGATGTCGGCGATCCCGAGCCCGGAGATGCAGGCCGAGGGTCGCGACTTCGACCGCTTCGATGAGGTCTGCGATCACCTGCTCGTCATCGATCGCGACGTGCTCGACGAGGACGGTCAACCCGCGGTCGTCGGCACCTATCGCTTCATGCGCAACGAGCAGGCCGAAAAGGCCGGCGGCTTCTACACCGCCGGTGAATACGACATCGGCCCGATGCTGGCGGCGCTGCCCGCCGGCGCGCGCTCGCTGGAGCTGGGGCGCTCCTGCATTCTCAAGGCCTATCGCACCAAGCCGGCGACGATGCAGCTTCTGTGGCGTGGCGTGATGAGCTATGTCGCGCGCTTTTCCATCGATCTGATGTTCGGCTGCGCGTCTCTGCAGGGCACCGATCCGGAATGCATGGCATTGCCGCTTTCCTATCTGCATCACTTCCACAGCATGCCGCCGGAGATTCGCGTGCGCGCGCGGCCCGAACTTTATGTCGAGATGAATCGCATGGCGAAGGACGAGATCGCCTTCAAGGATGCGCTGCGCGCCCTGCCGCCGATGATCAAGGGCTATGTCCGCGCCGGCTGCATGATCGGCGAAGGCGCGGTGATCGACCGGCAGTTCGGCACCACCGATGTGCTGATCTATTTCCCGGTCGAGCGCATGGACCCGCGCTACAAGAGCCGCTTCGGCATCGCCGCCTGACGGCTCAGCCTTTCGCCGCGACTTTCGCTTCGATCGCATCCCAGATCAGCGCCGCGCAATCGGCGCCGCCGAAACGCTTGATCTCCTGAATGCCGGTGGGCGAGGTGACGTTGATCTCGGTGAGATAGGCGCCGATGACATCGATGCCCGTGAAGATCAATCCGCGCGCCTTGAGCTCCGGGGCGAGCGCGGCGCAGATTTCCTGTTCGCGCGCCGTCAATTCGGTGGCCACGGCCTTGCCGCCGACATGCAGGTTGGAGCGCGCTTCGCCTTCGGCCGGCACGCGATTGATGGCACCGGCGACCTCACCATCGATCAGGATGATGCGCTTGTCGCCCTTGCGCACCTCCGGCACATAACGCTGCACGATCACCGGTTCGCGATAGAATGTCGTGAACATTTCGAGCAGCGAGCTGATGTTCTCGTCGTCCTGCTTCAAGCGGAACACACCTGCGCCGCCATTGCCGTAAAGCGGTTTGACGATGATGTCCTTGTGCTCGTTGCGGAAGGCGGCGATCTCGGCGCGATCGGAGGTGATCAGCGTCGGCGGCATGAAATCCTGGAACAGGGTGACGAACAGTTTTTCCGGCGCGTTGCGCACATGGAAGGGATCGTTGACGACCAGCGTCTGCGGCTGCAGGCGCTCTAGGATGTGCGTCGCGGTGATATAGGCCATGTCGAAGGGCGGATCCTGCCGCATCAACACGACATCGGTCTTTGTGAGGTCGGTGACGCCGATTTCGCCCAGCGTGAAATGATCGCCCCTCACATTGCGGACTTCGAGCGAACGCGCGCGCGCGGTGATGCGGCCGTCAAGGAAGCTCAGATCTCGCGGGCCGTAATAGAGCAGGCTGTGGCCGCGCGCCTGCGCCTCCAGAGCCAGGGCGAAGGTGGAATTGCCGGTGATGTCGATCTTGTCGATCGGGTCCATCTGGATTGCGACGATGAGGCTCATGCGGGGAAAGCTCCGGGTGACAGAAATTGGATCAGTTGAGTTGGCGCTTGAGACCAGCCAGCGCCAGCGCGGCTTCGTTGTAAAGGCCGGTGCCCGACCTCGGCCAATTGCAAACAGGTTTCATAGGCCCGTTTGGCGGCACCGAGCGAGCCGCTATGTTCGAACAATGCGGCCTGTTCGATCCATAGATCGGCGCGGGCAGGCGCGATCAGCACCATGCGTTCGAGAATGGCAAGCGCCCGTTGGCGATCGCCGGCCTTGAGCGCGCGCGTCTTGAGATTGTTCTGAAGGCGCAAAAGCACCCGCACATCGCTGACCGGTTCAAACGGCCGCCCATCGGGCAAGGCGGCGGCCAGGGCGGGTGGGCCGGCCAGCCGCTCGGGATCGACCACGCTGCCGCCATGGAAGGGATCGACCAGCACGCTCTGGCCCTCGACCCCAAGCTGCAGCAGGAAATGGTTCGCCGTGTTCAGCCCGCTCGCGTCGAGGCCGGCGGCGCGCGCGCCATGGATGTAAAGAATGCCGAGCGCCACCGGCAGGCCGCGGCGACGATCGATCACGGCCATCAGATCGGCGTTCTGTGGATCGTCATAGGTGAGGCGGTCGCCATCATAGCCGAACTGGCCGGCAAGCTGGGCGGCCAGTGCGCTTGCCGCATCACCGGGCCGGTGGATCAGCCGCAGCGCATCGCGGCAGCTATCGGCGATTTCGGCCAGATGGTTGCGATAGGGTTCGAGCGGGCGCGCCGCATTGTCGAGCGCGGCCAGCATCAGCGCGGCGGTGGCGATGTCGTGCGGTCCGTCGCCGGCCTCGCCGAGGCGGCGCAGATAATCGCTTGCGGTGGTGCTTGCGTCGCGCATGGAGGCAACATTGCCCCACACACGCCGCTTCGCCAATCACCGTTGCTGCGCCGGGCGCCATGCATCGGGCAAATGGCGCGGGAAGCGCCGCGGTGCGACGGCAACCACATCGAAGCGCACGCCCTTCTTCGCAAGGCCCGGACGGCTGGCGAGATAGAGCGCGGCGGCGCGGGCGATACGGGCCTGCTGGCGCGGGCCGACCGAGCTGGCCGCGGCCAGCGTCTCGCCCCGCGCCTTGACCTCGATGAAGCAGAGGAGGCCCGAGGGCGCCCGGGCAATGAGATCGATCTCGCCGGCATGGGTACGCACCCGCCAGCCGAGTATGCGGTAGAACTTGGCCATCAGGAGCAGGGCCGCCCAAAACTCGCTGCGCCGGCCCCGGCGCTCGGCCGCCTTCTTCTTTGCGAGGATTGCGCCGCGCTCAGCCATGATCCGGCTTGAGGGCCAGAGCGCGGGCATAGACGGCGCCGGCGCGGCAGACCCAGCGCTTCGGCCACCAGATCGGCCGCCGCCCGCACCGGCATGAAGGCCAGCGCCTGTTCGAGCAGCGGATCGGCGCGGGACAGATCGGGCCCTTCCTCCTCCGGCGGGCCGATGACCAGCGTGACCTCGCCCCTGGGTGCGCCCGCCTCGGCATAATGTGCGGCAAGATCGGGCAAGCTGCCGCGGCGCATCTCCTCATGGCGCTTGGTCAGCTCGCGGCCGACCGCGGCGGCGCGCGGCCCCAGCACGGCGGCCAGATCGGCGAGGCTCCCGGCCAGGCGCTGGGCGGATTCGAAGAACACCAGCGAAGCCCGCAAGGGTTTCAATTCCTCAAGCATGGAACGGCGTTCGCCCGATTTCGCGCGGCAGGAATCCGGCGAACAGGAAACGGTCGGTCGGCAGGCCCGCCAGCACCAGCGCGGTCAGCGGGGCAGAGGCGCCGGGAATGGCATGAACCGGCAGATCTTCGGCCAGCGCCGCGCGCACCAGCTTGAAACCGGGATCGGACACCAGCGGCGTTCCGGCATCGCTGAGCTGGGCCAGCCGCGCGCCCTGATGCAGCCGGGCCAGCAGCTTCGGCCGCTCGCGGGCCGCGTTGTGATCGTTATAGGCGCTCAGCGGCTTCGAAATACCGTGGATCGACAGGAGCTTGGAGGTGACGCGGGTATCCTCGGCGATGATCGCGTCGCAGCCCTTGAGCACATCGAGGGCGCGCAGCGAGATGTCGCGCGCATGGCCGATGGGCGTGGCCACGACATAAAGACCCGGCGCCAATTCACCACGCCCGACAACCGGGCTTTCCCCGGCCTCGGGCTTTTGCGATTCTGCGGCCCACGGCATAGGCTGTGCGCCCTCTGCCGCCCCAACACCCTTGCCGCGCCGGGACGCATTCTTCCTCGATGTTCGCTCTTTCATGCCCATCCGTTTTGTCCACGGCCGTCGAGGGCCGGCCGCCGCCTTTGTGCCATTGCCGGGCTTGTGGCGATAGCCGGGCTGGCCGGTTGCACGACCGCCCAGCAGGCCGCCAAGACGGCCCCGCCGCCGCCCAAGGCACCGCTGCCGACCGCAACCCAGCCATCGGCCAGCGCACAGCAGGGCTTCTTGCGCCTGCCCAATATGCCGGCCCAGGAAACCCCGGTGCGCGTCGGCGTGATCCTGCCCTTCTCCAACGGTTCGGCAGCCACCCGCCAGCTCGCCACCAGCATGATGAATGCGGCCGAGATGGCGCTTTACGATTCCGGCAATCACAAGATCGTTCTGATGACGGCCGATGAAGGCGGCGGCGGCTATGAAGCGGCCGATGCCGCACGCAAACTGATCGCCGAGGGCGCGGAGATCATTCTGGGGCCCGCTCTTCGCCAAATCGGTGCAGGCGGTGGCGCCGATCGCGCGCCAGCACGGCATTCCCGTGATCGCCTTCTCGACCGATCGCAGCGTGGCCGGCAATGGCGTCTATCTGCTCAGCTTCCAGCCGGAGAATGAGGTCAAGCGCATCCTCGCCTATGCCGCCTCGCAGGGGCATTCGAATTTCGCGGCGCTGGTGCCGCTGAACCCCTATGGCGATCACGTCGCCGACGCCGTCCGCGCCGATGTGACCGCCAATTCCGGTCAGCTGACGGATCTCGAACATTTCAATCCGCAGAGCGGCGATGTGGTCGATCAGGCCGCCTCCATCTCGGCGAGCCATCCCGATGCGCTGCTGGTGGCGCAAGGCGGATCGCTGCTGCGCGGCATCGCGCCGACGCTGGCCTTCGACAATCTGGGCGGCGATCAGGTGCAGCTTCTGGGCACGGGTGTGTGGGACGATCCCGCGATCCTGCACGAACCGGCGCTGGTGGGCGGCTGGTTCGCAGCGCCGCAACCCGATGCCGACGATGTTTTCCTGTCGCGCTATCAGCAGCTCTTCGGCACCAAGCCGCAGGAGCTGACGACGCTTTCCTATGATGCGGTGGCGCTGGTGGCGCTGCTGTCGAAATCGGGCGAACCCTTTCAGCACTTCACGCACGGCCGCGCTGACCGATCCCAACGGCTTTACCGGCGTGACCGGCATCTTCCGCTTCGATGCCGATGGCGATTGCGAACGGGGACTGGCGATCCTGTCGGTGGGCGCGGACGGCTTCACGGTGGTGAGCCCGGCGCCGGCCACCTTCCAGCATGTGGGCTCGTGATCAGCCGGCCAGCTAGCCCACAAGTTCGGCGATCACGGCGTTGAGGACAAGGCGGCCCTGCGGGGTCGCTTTGAGTATTGCACCCTCCTGAACAAGAAACCCTGCATCGGCGAGCGCCGCGATCTGCGCCGTGTTGGGCGCGACGCCCCAGCGCGATTGCCAGCGCTCGAGATCGATGCCTTCGGTCAGGCGCAAATTCATCAGCAGATGTTCGCGCGCGGCATCCTCCGCAGCGATCTCTTCGACCTCCACAAAGCCGTGACCTTCGCGCGCGACGCGATTCTGCCAGCGTTCGGGCAGCTTCTCGCAAACGGTGGCAACACGCTTGCCGCCCAGATCGAGGCGGCCATGCGCGCCGGGGCCGACACCGGCATAAGCACCATAACGCCAATAGATCAGATTGTGCCGGCATTCGGCGCCGGGCGCGGCGTGGTTCGAAACCTCGTAAGCCGGACGGCTTGCCGCCTGCGTCATGGCCTGCGTCAGTTCGTAGAGCCCCGCGGCGCTGTCGTCATCGGGCACGGTGAGTGCGCCGCTGCGCGCCAGCGTGGCGAAGGGCGTCGCCGGTTCGATGGTCAATTGATAGAGCGACAGATGTTCGGTGCCGAAGGCGAGCGCTTCGGTGAGTTCGCGTTCCCATTGGACTGTGGTCTGGTTCGGGCGCGCATAGATGAGATCGAGCGAGACACGCTCGAAGGTCTGCATCGCCATGGCGAGTGCGGCTTTGGCTTCGGCCACATTGTGCAGGCGGCCGAGGAATTTGAGATCGGCATCGTTCAACGCCTGCACACCCAGCGAGACACGATTGATTCCGGCGGCGCGGTAATCGCGAAAGCGCGCGGCCTCGGCACTGGCCGGATTGGCCTCAAGCGTGATTTCGATATCGTTGGCCGCGCGCCATAGCCGGGCAATTGCATCGAGCACCATGCCGGCGGCGGCGCCGCTCATCAGCGACGGCGTGCCGCCGCCAAAGAACACACTTTGCACGATGGGGCGCTCATCGCCCTGTAGCTGCGCGACATGTGCGAGTTCGCGCACGACGCCGCGCGCCCATTCGAGATCGTCGAATTGCGTGCGGACATGGCTGTTGAAATCGCAATAGGGACATTTGGCCGCGCAGAACGGCCAATGCACATAGATGCCGAAGCCGGCGCTCATGCACCGAGTTTCAGCGCCGCGGTGAGCTTGGCAAACGCGCGGGCGCGATGGCTCATGGCATGTTTTGCAACCGGCTCGATCTCGGCAAAGGTTTTCTCCATCCCGTCGGCGACGAAGACCGGATCGTACCCGAAGCCCTTTTCGCCGCGCGGCGGGAAGGTCAGCGTGCCATGGACTTCGCCTTCGAAGATGCGGCAATCGCCGCCCGGCTCTGCCAGCGCCAGCGCGCAGACGAATTTCGCCGTGCGATCTTTCGTGTTCATCGCATCAAGTTCGCGTTCGATGCGCGCCATGGCGACGGAAAAATCTTTTCCGGGACCGGCCCAGCGCGCCGAATAGATGCCCGGCGCGCCGCCGAGCGCCGTCACCGCCAGACCGGAATCATCGGCGAGGGCGGCAAGCCCGCTCGCCTCCGCGGCCGCGCGGGCTTTCAGTTCCGCATTGGCGGCGAAACTGGTGCCCGTCTCTTCCGGCTCGGCGAGGCCGAGTTCACTGGCGCCCCTGGTCTCGATACCGAACGGCGCCAGGAGGTCCTTGATCTCGCGGACCTTGCCCGGATTGTGGCTGGCGACGACCAGCGTGGCGCCGTTCTTCAGGATCATCGGCCGAGAATGTCCTTCTGCAGGGCGACGAGTTCGCCGATGCCCTTGCGGGCGAGACCGACGAGCTTGGCGAATTCCTCGTCCGAGAAGGGCGCGCCTTCGGCCGTGCCCTGAATCTCGACGAAGCCGCCCGTGCCGGTGATGACGAAATTGGCATCAGTCTCGGCCGTCGAATCCTCGTCGTAATCGAGGTCGAGCACCGGCGTGCCCTGCCAGATGCCGCAGGAGATCGCGGCCACATGGTCCTTGAGGACCTCGGTCTTCAACATCCCGGTCTTCTTCATGAAGCCGATGCATTGGGCCAGCGCGACATAGCCGCCCGTGATGGAGGCCGTCCGCGTGCCGCCATCGGCCTGGATCACATCGCAATCGACCACGATCTGGCGCTCGCCAAGGGCCGAAAGGTCCGTCACGGCCCTGAGCGAGCGGCCGATCAGGCGCTGGATTTCCTGGGTGCGGCCGGATTGCTTGCCCTGGGCGGCTTCGCGGCGCATGCGATCCCCCGTGGCGCGCGGCAACATGCCATACTCGGCCGTGACCCAGCCCTTGCCGGTACCCTTGAGGAAGGGCGGCGGCGAGTCCTGAAGGCTGGCGGTGACGAAGACATGGGTGTCGCCGAATTTGACGAGGCACGAGCCTTCGGCATGCTTGGCGACGCCGGGTTCGAGGCTGACAGTGCGCAATTCATCGGCGGCGCGCTTACTGGGGCGCATGGAGTGATCCCTTGAAGTTGTGAATATCTGCCGTTACCTAGCCTTGTCGGAAGGCCCCACGCAATGCGGGCACCCGGATCCGGATAATACGACGCAGTTTCAATAGATTAGTACGAGATCGACCGTTCCATCAGAGGTTCGCGAACCGTGAACGCAGCGCCGAGAAATCCGACAGAGGCCCGACGGCTCGCCAGCGAGCTGGGCGAGCGGCCGCGCGAGGTGTTCCGCCATCTGGTCGACGCCTTCCTGACGTCGGGCGAGCCGGTGGGCTCGCGCACCCTGTCGCAGCGCCTGCCAGTGTCGCTGTCGCCGGCCTCGATCCGCAATGTGATGGCCGATCTGGAATCGCTGGGCCTCCTCGCCTCGCCCCATACCAGCGCCGGCCGGGTGCCGACCGAAAAGGGCTTGCGCCTGTTCGTCGATGGGCTGCTCGAAATCGGCGATCTCGATCCGGCCGAGCGGGCCGCCATCGAGGGCCGCATCGCCGCCACCGGCCGCGGCCTCGAAGATGTGCTGACCCAGGCGACGACCATGCTCTCCGGCCTGTCGCGCTGCGCCGGGCTCGTCGTCGCGCCCAAGCAGGACAGCACCCTCAAGCACATCGAATTCGTGGCGGCCGCGCCGGGCAAGACGCTGGTCGTGATGGTCGAGCGAGGACGGGCAGGTGGAAAACCGCCTGATCGACACGCCGAGCGGGCTGCCGGCCTCGGCCCTGTCGGAAGCCACCAACTATCTCAACGCCAAGCTGCGCGGGCACACACTCGACGACGCCAGGGGCGCGATCGCCAAACAGCTCGAATCCGAACGCGCGGAACTGGATGCGCTGACGGCCAAGATCGTCGCCGACGGCCTGGCGACCCTGGCCGAGCCGGCCGACGCGGTGAAACGCGCCGAAGAGAAAGTGCTGATCGTGCGCGGCGCCTCGCATCTGCTCGACAGCGTCGAGGCGCAGACCGATCTCGACCGCATCCGCACCCTGTTCGACGACATCGAGCGCAAGAACGATCTGGTGCGCCTGCTGGAGCTGGCCAAGGAGGGCGACGGCGTGCGCATCTTCATCGGCTCGGAGAACCGGCTGTTCAGCCTCTCCGGGTCGTCGATCGTGGCCGCGCCCTATGCCGACGCCAAGGGCAAGATCGTCGGCGTCATCGCCGTGCTCGGCCCGACGCGCCTCAATTATGGCCGCATCATTCCGATGGTGGACTACACCGCCAAGGTCGTAGGCCGCCTGTTAGCCTGAACGCATACCCAAAGGACACGTCATGAGTGGCGACGAAGAAGATTACATCCCCGAAAGCGAAGCCGTGGAAACGGAAGCCGCCGGCGAGGCCCATGAAGAAGTCGCGGCGCTGAAGGCCGAACTTGCCGAGCTGAAGGATCGCGCGCTGCGCGCCATGGCCGAAGCCGAGAACACGCGCCGCCGCGCCGAACGCGAAAAGAAGGACGCCTCGCAATATGCGATCGCCAATTTCGCGCGCGACATGCTGGCCGTGGCCGACAATTTCGCCCGCGCCATCCAGGCCTGCCCGGCCGAGGCGCGCGAGGCCGCGGAGCCGCAGCTCAAGGCCGTGATCGAAGGCGTGGAGGCGACCGACCGCCAGCTGATGGCGACGCTCGAACGCCATGGCATCAAGCCGGTCGAGACGGCGGATGTGAAGTTCGATCCCAATCTGCATCAGGCCATGGCCGAAGTGCCGGGCAATGGCAAGCCGGCCGGGACCATCGTCGATGTGGTGCAGGCCGGTTATGTGATCGGCGAGCGCCTGCTTGCGGCCGGCCATGGTCACCGTCGCGCGCAAGGAGCCGCAAGGCGGCGCCGCGCCCGGCGGCAATGTGGACACGCAAGCCTGACCAACACGCGCGCGCCGCGCCGGGAGAGACAAGCCATGAGCGCAACACGCATTGTCATCGCCGGCGCGGGCGGGCGCATGGGCCAGACACTGATCCGCGCCGTGGCGGAGACGACGGATTGCGTGCTGGCCGGCGCGCTGGAGGCCACGGGCCATCCCGATCTTGGCGCCGATGCCGCAAGGCTCGCGGGCTTGGAAGAGGCCGGCATTGCGCTGACCGACGATCCGCTTCCGCTCATCGCCCATGCCGATGCGCTGATCGATTTCACGATCCCGAAAGTCTCGGTGGCTCTGGCGGAACTGACGGCGCAGGCGCGCATCGCCCATGTCATCGGTACGACGGGCTGTTCGGCCGACGACGACGCCAAGATCCGCGCCGCCGCGCGCCATGCCGTGATCGTCAAATCCGGCAATATGAGTCTGGGCGTGAACATGCTGGCCGCGCTGGTGAAGCAGGCGGCCAGGGCGCTGCCCGGTTTCGATGTCGAGATCGTCGAGATGCATCACCGCATGAAGGTGGATGCGCCGTCGGGCACGGCGCTGCTGCTGGGCAAGGCCGCCGCCGAAGGACGCGGCGTGTCGCTAGACGAAAAGGCCGTGCGGGTGCGCGACGGCCATACCGGCGCGCGCGAAGACGGCAGCATCGGTTTCGCCACCTTGCGCGGCGGCACGGTGGTGGGCGAGCACAAGGTCATTCTTGCCGGCGCGCATGAACGCATCGAACTCGGCCATGTCGCCGAGGATCGCATGATCTTTGCGAATGGCGCGGTGGCCGCGGCGCGCTGGGGCCAGGGCAAGAAGCCCGGGCTCTACAGCATGGCCGACGTTTTGGGTCTTTCCGCCTGAGGCTTCGGCGCGGCTGGCTTCGACCGCCAGCATCGCGCGCTTGCGCACCAGCCCCCAATGATAGCCGTGCAAGCGCGCCATCGCTGCCAAGCACGCGATGGCAGGGGATCAACAGCGAAATCGGATTGCGGCCGACGGCGGTGCCGACCGCGCGCGAGGCGCGCGGCGCGTCCAGTTTCCGCGCAATGACTGCCATAGGTCGTAACCTTGCCGCTGGGGATCGCAAGCAGCGCCTGCCACACCTTGATCTGCCAGGGCGTGCCGAGCAGATGCAGGCCGAGCAGCTGCGTCGGACTCGGTGGCGGCAAAGATGCGGCGGGCCATCGCGGCCGTTTCCGCATCATCTTCGACGAAATGCGCGCGCGGCCAGCGGCTTTGCATATCGGCCAGCATCGCCTTGTCTTCGCCCTCATCGCCGAAGCCCAGCCCGCACAACCCGCGCGGTGTCGCCATCACCAGCGCGATGCCGAACGGGCAGGGATGAAAACCATAAGTGATGGTGAGGCCCGCGCCGCCCTTGGCGTAATCGCCCGGCGTCATGGCTTCGATCTTGAGCGCGAGATCATGCAGGCGTGAAGGCCCTGACAATCCGGCATCGAGCGCCGCATCGAGCACGCTGGCCCCGGCGGCCAGATCGGATTTGGCCTGTTCGAGCGTCAGATGGCCGACAAAGCTTTTCGGGCTGACGCCGACATAGCGCGTGAACAGGCGCTGGAAATGGAAGGGCGACAGGCCGGCCGATGCGGCGGCCTCTTCCAGCCGGGGCTGGTCGCGATAATGCTCGGCCAGAAAGCGGATCGCGCGCGCCATGCGCCGGTAATCCGGGCCGGATTCGGGATCTTCGAAAGGCAGACGCTTGCTCATGAGCGCGAGCATGACAGCCGGCCCGCTCGCCCGCGACCCGAAACTTGCTGTGCGTCAGACGGGGCGGAATTCCTTGGCCGCTTGCAGGGCCGCCTTCAGCGCCTCGGCAAAGCTCTCCCGGTCATGCGGCGCGAGAAAGGTGCCGAGCTGAATGGAGCGGCCATGGCTGGAAATGAACAGTTTGCGCGCCGGCTCGACATCCTCTTCGAGGCGGACCCGCACCCAATAGGGATTGAGCGTGATCTCGCTCGGCTTGCCGCGCGCGGGCCAGCGGGCAATGCGCAGTTCGGACTGCGTCAGCGTGACATGCTCATGGCGCTGGGCGGCGCGGCGGCTGGCATGAAAGGCCCAGGCCAGCAGCGCCACATCGGCGCCCATGAAGGGCAGGATCAGCCAGGCCCCATGCAGTATGAAGCTGACGCCGAAGACGAAATTGACCAGGCTGACCGCGATCAGGACGATGAGCAGCGCGCGCGGCGTCATCGGCGGATTGGGCCGCAGGACGGCGTCGAAAAAGACGGGCTCGGGCGATAGGCAGTCGCTTCCATGGTCTCCAGACTGGCCTCCGGCGCGCGGCGCTTTCAAGAGCGCGGCAAGGCCGGCCATCGCAGGCCCTGCGCAGCGCAGTCCTATCGTCATAGGGCGGCGGATGGCCGCAGCGGCGTTCATAGGCGCGCCGGCCGCCATGGTGTTTCCAGAACGGTGTGCCGAGATCGAGATCGCAGGGATCCGTCATCGCACCGGCCGCCGCACCGGCCACGCCGCCGATCGCGGCACCGGCGGCCGGATTGCCGGTGGCCGCCCCGATCGCCGCGCCGCCGGCGGCGCCAAGCATGCCGCCGGTCACCGCGCGTTCGCCGGGCGTCGTGCCGCAACCGGCCAGTCGCCAGTGCGGACGCCATCATGGCGCCGATTGCGAATTTTCGTAGCGTCATATGCGGTCTCCTCTATCCTTGCAAGTCCGCAAACAACGGGTGGACGGCTGCGAGCGTTCCCGCGCAACCTCCTGTATAGGGCATCCGCGCGGCGATTGGGGGTACCATTTCGTGACAAGACCGGCAGCCGCGCACAGGAATCGCAGAATGACCAAGCCTTTTACGAAGAAGGAGATCGTGACTTTCTTTTCGCGGCTCAGGGACATGGATCCCGAGCCGAAAAGCGAATTGAACTATTCCAATCCCTATACGTTGCTGGTCGCCGTCGCGCTGTCGGCACAGGCCACCGACAAGGGCGTGAACAAGGCGACGGCAAATCTCTTTCCCATCGCCGACACGCCCGAGAAGATGGTGAAGCTGGGCGAGGCGGGCCTGACCCAGCACATCAAGACCATCGGGCTTGTTTCGCAACAAGGCCAAGAATGTGATCGCGCTATCGAAGGCGCTGATCGACAAATCATGGCAGCCAGGTGCCGCACGATCGCGAGGCGCTGGAAGCGCTGCCGGGCGTCGGCCGCAAGACCGCCAATGTCGTGCTCAATGTTGCCTTTGGCGAGCCGACCATGGCCGTCGACACGCATATCTTCCGCGTCGGCAATCGCACGGGCCTGGCGCCGGGCAAGAATCCGCTTGCAGGTCGAACTGGCGCTCGAAAAATGCGTGCCGGCGGAATTCAAGCTGCATGCGCATCACTGGCTGATCCTGCACGGGCGCTATACCTGCACCGCGCGCAAGCCGCATTGCCCGACCTGTGTCGAGCGCGATCTGTGCCGCTTCAAGGACAAGACCCGCGAAGCGCCACTGCCGAAGAAATCCGCGCCGGTGAACCCCGCGAAGAAAAAAGCGGCGACGAAGAAGGCGGTCAGGAAACCGGCGGCGAAGGCGCGCCCGCGCAGCGCGTTGAGGCAAGCCGGATCGGCGGCTTCGCTCTTGCCCTGCGGCAGCGTTTCGACATGGCGCACGGCGAGATCGCTACCTTGCGGATAGAGGAAGAAGAACGCCTTGCAGCCGGCCGTATCGTAGCGCCACATCTGATCGGCGCCGTCCTTGCGCACAAAGGCCGGCGCGCCAATGGCGACGCGCAGATCGGCCGCATTCATACCCATTAGAGGTTGGGCTGCGGGTGCCGTCACGGCAGACTGCGGCGGAGGAGGTTCGGACTCTGCGAAGGGATCCACGCTGTTCAGCGTCGAACAGGCCGCCAGCAATGTGCAGCAGGCCGCCAGCGCGGCAAATCGGAAGATGGGCGTCGTCAAACCGGGCGCTCCTGATGACTGTACAGCTTGTAGAGATGGACCATCATGGCCGCCCCGAACAAGGGGGCGAAGAAATTGACGAACGGAATGGCCGACAGCGCCGCCAGAAGCAGCCCGCCGCTCCACACGCCGAATGTGTGGCGCCGCCTGCAGCGCCCGCGCCGCCGATGGCGACATATGGCGCAGCGCCGCCAGCTCGAAAAATTCGCGGCCCAACAGCCAGCCATTGACGGCAATCGTCGCCGCCGTAGCCGAGGCCCGGAAGAAAGAAATTGAAGGGCAAAAGCACGAGCGTCCAGAACACGACCCAGAAACTCAGGCGCAATCCGGCAATCAGGCCCGCCCAGAACGGCGTGCCCGAAGACGGCGGATCGGCCGGATAGTGGGATTTCTCCACCGCCTCGGCGATCTCATCGAGAAAGAGCGAGGCGAACAGCGCGGCAACCGGCGCGCCGAGGAAGAACAGGCCCACGATCACAAGCAGAGAACCCAGCCAATCCACGGCAACATTGAGCCAATGCCAATGAAACTGGGGAAGATGGGCAAGACCATATTGTGCGCCGAAGAAAAGCGCGGCGAACAACACAAGCGTCAGCAGCAGCGATTTCAGCACCACGCCGCGGAAAGTGGGATCGAAAATCACCCTCACGGCTTTGCGCGCGCTTGCGAACATTGGCCCCGTCCTTTATCGGAATGCCCCAGCGAAAGACTAACAGATCAAGGAGCATATTGATGGCGCATAAATACGACGTTGCGGGCCTCGGCAATGCCATTGTCGATGTGATCGCCCCGACCGACGACGCCTTCCTGCTCGAGCACAATGTCGCCAAGGGCGTGATGAGCCTGATCGACGAATATCGTGCCCACCAGCTTCTGAAGGTCCTGCCCGAGGGCCGCGAAATCGCCGGCGGCTCGGCCGCCAACACCATGGCGGGCCTGGCGTCGTTCGGCGGCAAGGGCGTGTTCATGGGCAAGGTCAAGAATGACCGGCTGGGCGATAGCTTTGCCGAGGGGCTGAAAGAAATCGGCCTCGACTACACCACCAAGCCCGCCACCGAGGGCGCGCAGACCGCCTGCTGCATCATCGCGGTGACGCCGGACGGCCAGCGCAGCATGAACACCTTCCTGGGCGCAACGCGCGGCATCACGCCCGACGATATCGACGAAGCGGCCGTCGCCGCCTCCAAGGTGCTCTATATCGAGGGCTATCTGTGGGACGAGCCGGGCGCCAAGGCCGCCATCGAAAAGGCCATGGCCGCGATCAAACAGGCCGGCGGCAAGGTCGCCTTCACGCTCTCCGATCCGTTCTGCGTCGAGCGCTGGCGCAGCGAGTTCCGCGATCTGCTCGACAACAAGATCGACATCCTGTTCGCCAATGAAGCCGAAGCCATGGCGCTGTTCGAAGTCGACAGCTTCGACGAGGTGCTGCAGGCGCTGAAGCCCTGGAAGGGCGTGGCCGCGGTGACGCGCTCGGAAAAGGGCTGCGTCGTCATCGATGTCGACGAAGTCCATGTGCTCGACGCCTTCCCGGTCGCGAAGGTGATCGACACCACGGGCGCCGGCGACCAGTTCGCGGCCGGCTTCCTCTATGGCTGGACCCACGACATGCCGCTTCCGACTTGCGGCAAGCTGGGCGCGCTGGCCGCCGCCGAAATCATTTCGCATTACGGCGCGCGGCCGGAGAGCGCATCCTGAAGACGCTGGCGGCCGACGCCAATCTGATCTGATCATTCGCCGATGATGTGCATCGCGATCGTGCGCCTGTGCGCGCGGTCGCGATGTTCGAACAGATAAAGCCCCTGCCAGGTGCCGAGCATCGGCGCGCCGCCGCGCACGGGGATCGACAGCGACGTCGCGGTCAGCGCGCTGCGAATATGGGCCGGCATATCGTCCGGCCCTTCGGTGGTGTGGCGATAGAGTTTCGGCATCGCGCGACACCAGACGCTGCATGAAGCGTTTCCAGATCGGCCAGCACATCGGGATCGGCATTTTCCTGAATCAGCAGCGACGCCGATGTGTGCTGCACGAAACAGGTCAGCAAACCCTCGCCGATCTTCGCATCGCGCACGAAGCGCCGCGCATCGTTCGTGACGTCATAAAGCCCCGGGCCATGCGTCTGCGACATCGATGATCGCCGAAATGCTGTTTCATCGCATCCGGCTTGCGCAGATAGACATAGAGCGCGCCGTCGCCGCCATGGCGGCGATGGGCCGGGCGCACATCGGCGACAAAGCCGGCAAGATCGGGTTCGGCCAGCCAGCGCGGCGTCATCGATCTGAGCACGCCGCGGCGGCGCTGCACCAGTTCGAGATCGAAGGGCTCATCGCGGATCGGCGGCCTTCAAGCCCTTGCCGGTGACGATCAGAACCAGGCGGCAACCGCGCGCAGCGGCACCGCGAATAAAGGTCGCCAAGGCGCGATGCGCGACCGCTTCCGTCATGCCATGCAGATCGATGCGCGCTTCGGGTTCGAGCGCGCCGCGCTGCAGCTTTTCGCTGGTGCGGCCATCAACGCCGGTGGGCCCGCAACAAAGGGCATCACGACCGACACGGGATCGCGCGGGGCGACCGCTTTGAGTTTCGCGCGCGGCACGCCTGTTTTGGCGCGCGCGCGCGGCTTCAGCGTTTTGAGCGGCACCGCATCCTTGAGCGCGGCTTCGAACAGCGCGCGCTCTTCGTCGCTCGGCTCGCGCTTGCGGCTCATGTGCATGCGCCTCGGGAAAATCCTTCGCCTGTGCCCAGACGGCCGGCCACCGGCTTGGGCAGCAGCACGAAGAGTTCGCCATGCGCTTTCATGCGGCCGGCGATGGCAGCCGCATCGGCGCCGAAGCCCCAGAACACATCGCCGCGCACCGGCCCGCGAATGGCGCCGCCCGTATCCTGCGCGATGAGCAGACGGTCAAACACATGATCCGGCTTGTTCGCATCGGGATCGGGCGCGGTGGCGGCGACGAAGAAGGGCGCGCCGAGCGGATGCAGGCGCAGATCGACGGCGAGGCTGGCGCCCGGCGTCAGCGGCACGCCTTCGCTGCCCTTCGCGCCCAGCGACGGATCGGCCAGCGGCTTCTCCTTGAAGAAGACGAAGGAGCGGTTGGTTTCCATCACGCGCTGCGCCTGTTCGGGATGGGCCTTCAGCCAGGCGCGGATCGATTGCAGCGACACCTTTGGCGCGGGATCGCGCCATCCGCGATCAAGGTGCGGCCGATGGCGGTGTAGGGCTGGCCGTTCTGCGCGGCATAGGCCACGCGCGCGGCGCTGCCATCGTCGAACAGCACCCGGCCCGAACCCTGGATGTGGAGGAAGAACACCGCGATCGGATCGGCGGCATAGAACAGCACCGGTGCTGCTTTCAGACCCTTGGCATCGATGGCGGCGCGGTCCGGATAGGGCACGAGGCGATGGCCCTTGAGCTGGCCGGCGATTTTTTCATGGGCCCATTCGGCCCGGAATTGGCTAAGATCGACGGTGATGAGATCATCCGGCACGCCATAGACCGGGGTCTGATAGGGGCCGTGGGCGGTGTGGCTGGCCCGGATCTGGGGTTCGTAATAGCCGGTGAAGAGCCCCTCGGCGGACCCGCCCGGCCGAGACCCGGACAGGCTGGAACCAGGTCTGGAAGAAGGCCCGGGCTTTGGCGGCATCACCCTCCGCCGGGATCGCCGAGCAGGGCAGGCGCCAATCGGCCACCGTCCCGGCATAACCGGCGCCGCCCATGGGAGCCGCATCCAACCGTTTCGCCAGCACCGTGCAGGAGCGGCGGAAGGCCGCCAGCGCCGGGGCCGGATTAGAATCCTGCCAGCCGGGCAGATCGCTGAACCGTGCCGGTGTCAGGCGCAGCGGGCCGGGGGCCGGTGGCGCAAACAGCCACCACCACAGCCAGCCGCCAAGGAGAGCCAGACCTGCCAGGAGGATCGGAAGAAGCCAGGCGAGGCGCGAGCGGGCCGGCGCCATGGCGGCGGCTCAGGCGTCTTCGCCGTGGGTGGCGACGATGGTCCAGTTGGGATCGCTTGAGCGCATGTCGTGGGTGAAGGTCCACACATCGTTGACCGCGCGCACCGCCTTGTCGTCGCCCTCGATCACCTTGCCGTCGGCATCCTTGGTGGCCGAGATGTACTGGGCGGCGAAATTCACGGTGATTTCCGCCGTGCGGCGCTTGAGCGCGGCATGGGAAATCTTCGTCTCGCCGAAGCCGACGAAGGTGAAGTCCACCGTCTCTTTCTTGTCCTGGCGGCCCTGGATCACCCCTTCGAAGGCGTGATCGACTTCATCGCTGAGGAGCGAGCGCAGCGTCTGGCGATCGCCGGCGGCAAATGCCGTCAGCACCATCTCATAGGCCTGTTTGGCGCCATCGAGGAAATGCGCTTCCTCGAAGCTGCGATCGGCCAGCTTGATGTCGAGCAGGCCGCGCGCCACCGGATCGGCCGGCTTGTCGAGGGCCTCGGCGCGGGCACTGCGATCGGGCAGCGCCACCACATTGTCCGGACCGCTCTGGCGGTCGGCACTGCGATTGAGCCCGTAACGCTCCTGCGGCGGGCGTTCATGACCCGTGCGCCGTCCCAGCACCGAATACAGGCGGAACAGGATGACCCCGGCCACCATGGCGATGAGGAGAATGAGAAGGAGCTGAGAATTCAGCATGACAATCAGCTTTTCCGGACCTCTGAGAGGTCCCTTACGTGATCATGTGGGGGCCTTTCGGCCGTTTCCCGGTCGATCTTCGGATATGGACGGCACCCTAACGCTCCTGCCTTGCAGGGTCCAGCGCGCCAATCCGCGCTGTGAGCGGCCGCGGGGCCGCTTTACGGCTCCATCGCCCCTTCCGGGCTCCATGGATATAGGGATCGGCCCCGGCGTTTACCAGTTGCCAAACCGGCGCGGCGGAACCCCGGCGGACGGCCCGCTTCGGCTTGTGGCCCTGGCCGTTCCATGGTAGCCCCGCCCCCAATCTGACCTGCGATCCCAAAGGGAGCTCCATGAGCGACGAATTTACCGCCGTACCGAATGGCGGCGAGCAAGCCGACAATGGCGAAGACCCCAATTTCCGCATCCAGGTGATCGGCCAATACGTCAAGGACCTGTCCTTCGAGAACCCGGCCGCGCCGATGTCGATGAATGCCCGCCCGGAGATCGATCTGGGCGTGGACCTGCAGGCCCGGCGGCTCGAAAACGACCATTTCGAGGTGGAACTCAAGCTGCGCGTTTCGGCCAAGGCCGAAGACAAGCCGGTGTTCCTGATGGAGCTGGCCTATGGCGGGCTGTTCCTGATCCAGAACGTGCCCGAAGACGTCCTGCAGCAGGTGCTGCTGATCGAGGCCCCGCACCTTCTGTTCCCGTTCGCGCGGCGGATCGTTGCCGATGCGGTGCGCGATGGTGGCATGCCGCCGCTGATGATCGAGCCGATCGATTTCGCCGGTCTTTATCGCTCGCGGATGGCCGAAGCCCAGCAGGCACAGGGCGGCACCGCCTGAGGCGTTGCAAACCGGATTGAAGCGCAGCGCCTTGTCCTAGAGCGTTTCATGGCTCGGTTGAATTGATTTAGGATTCCCGTTTGGTCGCGAGTTTGATTCAAGATGCTGGCTGGGTAGGAGGCCAGCATCTGATGGCTCGTCCTCTATCGAACGATCTTCGTGAGCGCGTTGTTGCTGCGGTTGCGGCCGGCGAGAGCTGCCGTGCGGTGGCAGGCCGGTTCGGTGTAGCGGTATCCTCGGTGGTGAAGTGGTCGCAGCGCCATCGCGCAACCGGCTCGGTGGCGCCGGGCAGGATGGGCGGCCATCGCAAGCCGGTGCTGGAGCCGCATCGCGACTTCATCGTCGAGCGTCTGGCGGCCAAGCCGCACCTGACGCTGCACGGGCTGAAGGCCGAACTGGCCGCGCGCGGCGTGACGGTGTCGCACAATGCGGTGTGGCAGTTCCTGCGGCGCGAGGGCCTGCGGTTCAAAAAAAACGCTGTTCGCCCTTGAGCAGGCCAGAGCCGACGTCGCGCGCAAGCGGCGACGCTGGCGCTCCTGGCAGAGCCGCCCCGATCCCGAGCGGCTGGTCTTCATCGATGAGACCTGGATCAAGACCAACATGGCGCCGCTGCGCGGCTGGGGACCCAAGGGCAAGCGCCTGCGCGCCTTCGCTCCGCATGGTCACTGGCGCACGCTGACCTTCCTCGGCGCACTTCGCCATGACCGGCTCGCAGCACCTTGCGTCTTCGACGGACCGATCAACGGCGCAACCTTCCGCGCCTATGTCGAGCAGCAGCTCGTGCCCATCCTGAAGCCTGGCGATATCGTCGTCATGGACAATCTCGGCTCCCACAAATCGGCAGCCGTCGGCCAGATGATCCGTGCGGCAGGCGCCAGATTGCGCTTCCTGCCGCCTTACTCGCCCGACCTCAATCCGATCGAACAGACCTTCGCAAAGATCAAGCACTGGATGCGCGCCGCTCAGAAGCGCAGCATCGAAGACACATGGCGCCACCTCGGCGGGCTCGTCGCCACCATCCAACCAAACGAATGCGCCAACTACATTGTCAACGCCGGATACGCTTCCGTCAAAACATGAAACGCTCTAAGGCGCTGCCTTTCCCCAATTCCACACCGCATCCTCGCCCAGTTCGGCGACGAAAGAGGCATGGGCAGTGGCCTCCGCTTCGCTGATCCGCGGGGGGCCAGCGGGGCCGGGCGTGGCCGCGCCGCCTCGCCATCCGCCATGCCGGAACGCGCAGCCGACGCCGTTCGGCGCCAGTTCGAGCCGCGTCTGCCGCCCGCCCAGCAGTTCGAGATAGAGCCGCGCCGTCAGCTCGGCATCGAGCAAGCGCGCCATGCTTGGTGCGCGCCGACAGATCGATGTTGAAGCGCTTGCACAACTCGTCCAGCGAATAGCGCACGCCGGGCAGTTTGGCCTTGGCGATCTCGATCGTGTCGATGGCGCGGGCGAAAGGGATCGGCGCCCTGTTGACCGCGCGCCAGCTCGGCATTGATGAACTTGATGTCGAAGCCGGCATTGTGGATCACCAGCGGCGAATCCGCGATGAAGGCGAGAAAATCGTCGACGATGGCCGAAAAGAGCGGCTTGTCGGCCAGGAACTCCTCCGTCAGCCCATGCACCTTCTGCGATTCCACCGGCACGTCGCGCTCGGGATTGAGATAGGCGTGGAAGCTTTCACCGGTGGGGATGTGATCGATCAGCTCGACGCAGCCGAGCTCGATCACGCGATCGCCCGTATTGGGATCGAAGCCGGTGGTTTCGGTGTCGAACACGATTTCACGGGTCATGCGGTTTCGCCTCACCTTGCCGCCAGCGCCGGTGCAATTCGGCAATGATGGTTTCGACCTGTTCGCGCGCGTGATCCAGGCCCTTGTCGGTTTCGACCACGAAATGCGCGCGCTTGCGCTTTTCTTCATCGGCCATCTGGCGCGAGAGGATGTGATCGAGCTTTTCGTCCGTCATGCCCGGGGCGGGCCAGCACGCGGGCGCGCTGGATTTCGGCGGGGGCGGAGACCACCACCACCGCATCCATGCGCGCATGACCGCCGGTCTCGAACAGCAGCGGCACATCGAGCACGACCATCTCGGCGTCGCGGTTGATCTCGAGGAATTTCTGCTGTTCGCGCGCCACCAGCGGATGGACGATCTGTTCCAGGATCCTGAACCCGTCGGGCCGCGCCGTGATGGCTTTGGTCAGTGCCGGGCGATCCACCGCGCCATCGGCAACACTGCTGGGAAATTCCCGATCGACAGGCGCAACCGCCGCCCCGCCCTTTTCATAGAGGCGATGCACGGCGGCGTCGGAATCATAGACCGGCACGCCGAGTGCGACGAACATCTTCGCCGTCTCGGTCTTGCCCATGCCGATGGAGCCGGTGAGCCCGATCAGGCGTGGGCGCCGCTCAGCCATGCGTGAGCGCCTGTTCGAGTTCGGCGCGCAAGGCCGGAGTGACCGACGGCGTCACACCATAGAAGGCGGCAAAGGCCGGCACGGCCTGGTGCATCAACATGCCCAGGCCGTCGATGCAGATGTGGCCGCGCGCGCGCGCGGATTTGAGCAAGGGCGTTTCGAGCGGATTGTAGACGATGTCGCACACCGCCGCCGTCTTCGGCAAAGGCTCAAGCGGCAAATCCAGCGGCGCATTGCCAGCCATGCCGGCGCTGGTGGCATTGACGATCAATGCGGCGTCGCCGGCGATTTTGTCCCAATCGCTCCACAAGGCCGGTGCGAGCTGTGCAGAAACATGCGACCCGAATTCGCGCACCAATGCCTCGGCGCTGCTCGCATTGCGCGCGAGAATGCGAATATCCGAAATGCCGAGCGCGGCCAGCGCCAGAATGCCCGCGCGCGCCGCGCCGCCAGCCCCGATCAACACCGCGCGCTTGCCGCGAACGCTTTCGCCGCCGAGGCCTGCCAGCAGACTGGCCGCCAGCCCCACGGCATCGGTGTTGCGCCCTTCGATGCGGCCATTCTCTTTGAACACCAGCAGATTGACGGCGCCGGCATCGCGGGCGGCTTCATCGACGTCGTGACAGAGCGCGAAGGCCGCCTGCTTGTGCGGGATGGTGACATTCACACCCGCAAAGCCGGCGCGCCGGAGCCCATCGATCACGCGCGCAAAATCCTCGCGCCGCACGGGCAGCGGCACATAAGCACCGTCGAGGCCGTGTTCGCGAAGCCAGAAGCCGTGCAGCCGCGGGGACAGCGAATGCCCCACGGGCCAGCCGATGACACCTGCAAGCCGCGTGCTCATCTGGCGATGATGCCCTGATCGCGCAGCGCCGTCAGCAATGGCAGCATCGGCAGGCCGAGAATTGAAAAATAATCCCCATCTATGCGCGAGAAGAGCTGCAGGCCGCGGCCTTCCAGCCGGTAGCAGCCGACGCTGCCGAGCAGATCTTCGCCCTCGCTGGCCAGATAGTCGTCCACAAAGCCCTCGGAATAGTCGCGCATGGTGAGGGAGACGCGCGCGACATGACGCCAGACCGGCATGCCGCCGCGCGCCAGCACCGCAGCCGTGATGAGGGCGTGGGTCTTGCCGCGCAGGCGCAGGAGCAATTCGCGCGCGGCGGCCAGATTGCCCGATTTGCTCACAAGCGCGCCTTCGATCTCGAGCACCTGGTCCGCGCCCAAGACCAGATCGGCGGGACGCGAGGCGGAACCGCGAAGGGCCTTGAGCTCGGCCAGCGCATCGGCGATGGCGCGCGGCGCACGCTTTTCGGCCAGAAGCGATTCCTTGAGCGCCTCTTCATCGACACGCGCCGGGACGACCTCGATGGGCACGCCGGCATCGCGCAAGAGCTTGGCGCGCGTCGGACTGCCGGAGGCCAGTATCAGCACACTCATTCGCGCACCTTGCCCCGGTCCGCCAGCAGATTGAGCACGGCGGCGGCTGTTTCTTCCACCGAACGGCGGGTGACATCGATGGCCGGCCAGCCATGCTTCTCGTAGAGCTTGCGGGTGGCCATGACTTCGGCGCGCACCGTTTCGATATCGACATAGGCGGTGTCGCGCGCCTCGCCCAGCGTCATCATGCGGTTGCGCCGGATTTGCACCAGCCGGTCGGGCGAGGCCCACAGACCGACGATCAAGGGATCTTTCGCATTTTCCAATTCGGGCGGGATCGGCAGGCCCGGCACGATCGGCACATTGGCCGCGCGCACGCCGCGAATGGCAAGATAGACGCAGGTCGGCGTCTTCGAGGTCCGGCTGGCGCCGGCGAGCACGACGTCGGCATCGTTGAGCATATCGAGCGCCTGGCCATCATCATGGGCAATGGTGTAGTTGAGCGCCTCGATGCGATGCAGATAACGCTGGTCGACTTCATGCTGTGCGCCGGGACGATGGGTTTCCGCCGTACCCAGATATTGCTTCATCATCGCAATCGGTCCATCGAGCACGCCCTGGAAGGGCACACCGAGTGCCGCGCATTGCGCTTCGAGTTCGCGTCGCAGCTCCTGATTGACGACGGTGAAATAGACCGGCCCCGGTTCTTCGCGGATATGCTCGATCACACGTTCAAGCTGACGCTGGCTGCGCACAAGCGCATAGAAATGTTCCTGCACCTCGATGTCTTCGAACTGGGCGCAGGCTGCCTTGGCGATGGTGTTGAGCGTTTCACCGGTCGCGTCCGACACCAGATGCAGATGGAATTTCCTGTTCACAAACCCTGATCCTTCGAAGCGGGAATGACCCCAATCCACGCACAAGCATCCACCTTCCGATGCAATGTTCAACATAGCGGGCCGCGCTCCGGCGTGCATCCACCCCGTGCTGGGACTCGTCTGGGGGCGCGCGCCTGCCGGTGTGGTCCAGATGTGGACGAGCCAGCCGCACCCGCTGCAACATGGAAGCCGCTCGCAGCCCTTGAGTCCGAAGGCTTTGCGGCCTAGAGGAAACGGGTATTCACCGCTTCATGCACAACTCACAGCCCCAACACCATCTACAGAATCCTTAAGGAGTCTTTCTTTTGAAGAAAGATGGGATGAACAAGATCCTCTCGGTTCTCGACCGGAATGCGGAAACCTTGCCGCCGATCTGGCTGATGCGGCAGGCTGGCCGCTACCTGCCGGAATATCGTGCCCTTCGTTCCAAGGCGGGATCGTTTTGGGCCATGTGCATGAACCCGGAGCTGGCGGCCGAGATCACACTGCAGCCGATCCGCCGCTTCGGCATGGATGCGGCGATCCTGTTCTCCGACATTCTGGTGATCCCCTATGCGCTCGGGCGGAACAGTCCGCTTCGAGGAGGGCGTGGGACCGATCCTGACCCGCTATGACGAAATTGCCGCGGTCGAGCGCGATCCGGCGGTGTGGGCGGAAAAGCTGTCGCCGGTCTATGAGACGCTGAAGCTTTTGAGGCCGCAATTGCCGGCCGGTACGGCGCTGCTGGGTTTTGCCGGGGCGCCCTGGACGCTGGCGACCTATCTGGCTGAGGGCCGGGGTTCGCCGGATCAGAAGGCGGCCAAGCTGTGGGGCTATCGCGAGCCGGAGAGTTTTGGCGGACTTCTCGATCTGCTGGCCGATTGCGTGGCGGCGCATCTGATCCGCCAGCTCGAGGCCGGGGCCGATGCGGTGCAGCTGTTCGATAGCTGGGCGAGCGGGCTGAGCGAGCAGGGTTTTGCCGATTGGGTGATCCGTCCGACTATCCGCATCGTCGAGACCGTGCGGAAGGCCAGGCCGGGCGCCAAGATCATCGGCTTTCCCCGGGCGACGACGCTGGCCGGTTATGAGCGCTATGCCGCCGAGACCGGAGTCGATGGCATTTCGCTCGACACCATGGTGCCGATGGGCTGGGCGGCCAAAACGCTGGGGCCGAAGCTCGCCATCCAGGGCAATCTCGACCCCATCGCGCTGGTTGCCGGCGGAGATGCGCTGGCGAGGGCCACTGATCGCATTCTGGAAGCGACGGCCGGGGTACCCTTCATCTTCAATCTCGGCCATGGCGTGATCCCCGAGACCCCGCCCGAGCATGTGGCCGCGCTTGTCGAACGGGTGCGGAGCGCGCGGTGAAGCTGGGCATCGTCCTGTTCAATCTGGGCGGGCCCGACGGGCCGGATGCGGTTCGGCCATTCCTGACCAATCTGTTTTCCGATCCGGCGATCATTTCGCTTCCGGGAATCCTGCGCTGGCCGCTGGCGCGGCTGATCGCCGGGCGGCGGGCGCCGGTGGCGCGGGACATCTATGCCAGGATCGGCGGCGCCTCCCCCATCCTGCCGGAGACGCAGGCCCAGGCGGCCGCCCTCGACATGGCGCTGGACCGGCGCGGGATTGCGGCGCGCAGTTTCATTGCCATGCGCTACTGGAAGCCCTTCGCGCCCGAGGCGGTCGCGGCAGCCAAGGCGTGGGGGGCGGACAGGCTGGTGCTGCTGCCGCTCTATCCCCAGTTCTCGACCACCACCACGGCCTCGTCCCTCGTCGACTGGGCGCGTGCGGCCAGGGCTGCCGGGCTCGATCGTGCCGACGGCGCGGGTGTGTTGCTATCCCTGGGATCGGGGCTTCATTGCGGCCGAAGCGCGGCTGGTGCGCGAGGCGCTGGCGGCGCGGAGACCGGGTGTCGATTACCGGGTGCTGTTTTCCGCCCATGGCCTTCCCAAGCGCGTGGTCGAGGGCGGCGATCCCTATCAATGGCAGGTCGAGCAGACCGTGGCGGCGATTGTGAACGCAGTGGGCGAGCCGGGGCTCGATAGCAGCGTCTGTTACCAGAGCCGTGTCGGGCCGCTGGAATGGATCGGACCGGCCACCGATGACGAGATCCGCCGCGCGGGCGCCGAGGGCAAGGGCGTGATCGTGGTGCCGGTGGCCTTCGTCTCCGAGCATTCCGAGACGCTGGTGGAACTCGATATCGAATATCGCCATCTGGCGGAGGCGGCGGGGGTGGCCGATTACCGGCGCGTGCCGACCGTGGGCGTGGCAGAGGAATTCATCGAAGGCCTGGCCGATCTGGTCGAGGCCGCCATCGAGAGCGACAGGCCGGCAAGCTGTGGACCCGGGCAGATCTGCCCTGCCAGGCTCAGCCGCTGCGGATATGAGGGGTAGGACATGCTGGAATGGCTGAACGGGGGCTATCTGTGGATCAAGGCCTTCCATGTGATCGCGGTGATCGCCTGGATGGCGGGGATGTTCTATCTGCCGCGGCTGTTCGTCTATCACTGCGAGACGGTGCCGGGATCGGCCGAGTCCGAGCGCTTCAAGGTGATGGAGCGCAAGCTGCTCAGGATCATCATCAATCCGGCCATGATCGCGAGCTGGGTCTTCGGCCTGACGCTGTCTGTCCTGCCGGCGGTGGATGCTTGGGCCCAGCCCTGGTTCCACGCCAAATTCGCGCTGGTCCTCCTGATGAGCGGGGTCCATGGCCTCTTCGCCCGCTGGACCAAGGACTTCGCCCGCGACGCCAACACCCGCCCGGCCCGTTTCTACCGGATGTGGAACGAGGCGCCGACCCTGCTGATGATCGCCATTGTGATCCTGGTCGTGGTCAAACCGTTCTAAGGGGACACCCCGAGCCGGCGTGAGGCAAAAATGCGCGGGCTTCCGGGGGCTTGACGATGCTTTTCATTGGCACCAAATAGCGCTATAAGACGTTAGTTCCCCAATCACGCCGCGGACCGTTGTGCCACAAGCACGCGGAACCAAGGTGGCCGAAGCCCGGCCCGGCGTACGTTCTTACCCGTTGATGTTGTGTGGGCGGTCCATGGGGGCCGTCACCCGCTTCCGGGTGTCTGTCTCCTCCCTCCACTTGTTTCAGGTGTATCTTCCATGACTGTGCAAGCCGGCCTGCAGGCGATGAAGCTGCAGGAACTCAAAGCCAAATCCCCGACCGAACTTCTGGCCTTCGCCGAGGAAGCTCGAGGTCGAGAACGCCTCGTCCATGCGCAAGCAGGACATGATGTTCGCGATCCTGAAGGAACTGGCCGAGCGCGATGTCGAGATCACCGGCGCCGGCACGCTGGAGGTGCTGCAGGACGGCTTCGGCTTCCTGCGCTCGCCGGAATCGAACTATCTGGCCGGGCCGGACGACATCTATGTCAGCCCCTCGCAGATCCGCCGCTTCGGCCTTCGCACCGGCGACACGGTGGAAGGGCCGATCCGCAGCCCCAAGGACGGCGAGCGCTATTTCGCGCTGCTCAAGGTTTCGACCATCAATTTCGAGCCGCCGGAAGCGACCAAGCACAAGGTCCATTTCGACAATCTGACGCCGCTCTATCCGACGCAGTGGCTGAAGATGGAAATCGAAGACCCGACCATGAAGGACCGCACCGGCCGGGTGATCGACATCGTGGCGCCGCAGGGCAAGGGCCAGCGCGCGCTGATCACCGCGCCGCCGCGCACCGGCAAGACCGTGATCCTGCAGAACATCGCCAAGGCGATCGCGGCCAATCATCCCGAATGCTATCTGATCGTGCTTCTGATCGACGAGCGGCCGGAAGAAGTCACCGACATGCAGCGCACGGTCGTCGGCGAGGTGATTTCCTCGACCTTCGACGAGCCGGCCTCGCGCCATGTTCAGGTCGCCGAAATGGTGATCGAGAAGGCCAAGCGCCTGGTCGAGCACAAGCGCGACGTGATCATCCTTCTGGACTCCGTCACGCGTCTGGGCCGCGCCTACAACACCGTCGTGCCGTCATCCGGCAAGGTGCTGACCGGCGGTGTGGACGCCAACGCCCTGCAGCGGCCCAAGCGCTTCTTCGGCGCCGCCCGCAATATCGAGGAAGGCGGCTCGCTGACCATCATCGCGACCGCGCTGATCGATACCGGCAGCCGCATGGACGAAGTCATCTTCGAAGAGTTCAAGGGCACGGGCAACTCGCGAAATCATCCTGGACCGCAAGGTCGCCGACAAGCGCGTGTTCCCGGCCATCGACATCCTGCGTTCGGGCACCCGCAAGGACGAGCTGCTGACCGACAAGGGCACGCTGTCGAAGATGTATGTGCTGCGCCGCATCCTGGCGCCGATGGGCACGATCGATGCGATCGAGTTCCTCAACGACAAGCTGCGTTCGAGCAAGAACAACGCCGATTTCTTCGAGAGCATGAACACGTAAGCAAGACACTCACGCCGAACGACAAAAGCCGCCGGCATCGACCGGCGGCTTTTTCGTTTCCGGACGACGGCGCGGCGCTTACGGGATCAGCACGGTCGCGCCCGTGGTCTTGCGCGAATGCAGGGCTTCATGCGCGGCGCGGGCTTCGGAGAGTTTGAAGCGCTGGTTGATCTGGATCTTCACGATGCCTTTTGAAATCACGTCGAACAGATCGTCAGCGGTTTCCTGCAGCTCCGCGTGATTGCGCGCGTAGTGGAACAGCGTCGGGCGCGTGAGGTAGAGCGAGCCCTTGGCGCTCAGGATGCCCGGCGCGAAGGGCGGCACCGCGCCGGAGGCATTGCCGAAGCTCACCATCATGCCGCGCACGGCCAGGCAATCGAGCGAGCCGTCCCAGCTGTCCTTGCCGACGAAATCATAGACCACCGGCACGCCCTCGCCATTGGTCAGTTCGCGCACGCGCGCCACCCAATTGTCGGTCCGGGTGTTGAGCACATGGGCGCAGCCATTTTCCTTGGCGAGCGCGACCTTCGCATCGGAGCCGACGGTGCCGATCACCGTGACGCCCAGATGCTGCGCCCATTGGCAGGCGATGAGGCCGACGCCGCCGGCGGCCGCGTGCCACAGGATCGTCTGGCCGGGCTTCACCGCATAGGTGCGCTTCAAAAGATATTGCGCGGTCATGCCTTTCAGCATGGCGGCGGCGGCGATCTCGTCGCTGATGCCATCGGGCAGCTTCACGACCCGGTCGGCCGGCACGTTGCTGGCTTCGGCATAGGCGCAGAAGCCGACGGTGCAGAAGCCGACGCGGTCGCCGGGTTTCAGGCCCGTGACGCCTTCGCCCAGCGCCTCGACCATGCCGGCCGCCTCGCCGCCGAGGGTGGCGGGCAGCGGCGCGGGATAGAGGCCCGAGCGGTGATAGGTGTCGATGAAGTTGACGCCGATGGCCGTGTGCCTGACGCGCACCTGGCCCGGTCCGGGCGGCGGCAGATCGACATCGACATAATCGAGGACTTCGGGGCCGCCGGTCTGGGCGAAACGAATGGCTTTCATGGCATGTTCCCGAAGCTGGGCTTCCTAGCTCAGATGCTCGCGGAAGAAGGTTGCGGTGCGGCCATTGGCGAGGTCGGCGCAGGCCTTGTCGTAATGGGCGCCGCCTTCGCGGGCAAAGGCGTGATCCATCTGCGGATAGTGATGGATCGTGACGTGGGCGTTGCCGGCCAGCCCGTCCATGATCGCCTTCTGTGCTTCGGGCGGGACGAATTCGTCCTTGCCGGCGATGTGCAGCATGAGCGGCGCCTTGATGGTCTTGGCCTCGCCCAGCATGGTCTGGATGTTCACGCCGTAATAGCCGACCGAGGCATCGCTATCGGTGCGGCAGGCGGTGAGATAGGCGAGCAGCCCACCCAGACAATAACCGACCGCGCCGACCTTGCCGGAGCAACCCGGCACGCCCCGCAAATGGGTGATGGTGGCCTGGATGTCCTTGATGCCGGCATCGGCATCGAAGCGGGTCATGTAGTCGAAGGCCTGTTTCCAGTCCGCCTCGGTCTTGTCGGTGAGCTGGACGCCGGGCTTGAGACGCCAGAACAGATCGGGCGCCAGCGCGAAATAGCCGCGTGCGGCCAGTGCATCGGCCACGTCGCGCACGAACTGATTGACGCCGAAAATCTCCTGGATGACGACGACGCCCGGGCCGCGGCCGGCGCCGGGGGTGGCCAGATAGCCGCTGAATTCGCCATCCGGCCCAGCGATCGTGATGTCTTTTCCGGCCATGCCCGGTCCTCCCCAGTAGCGCTGCGGACAAGGTTAGCGCCTCGGAGAGGGCCGCGCAAAGAGGGCGCGGCGCCTCAGGCCGATGGCTCAGTTGAGGGCCGGTCCCGGATTGTTGGCGGCCTGCATCGGCGCCTGCCCCATCTGGGCCTGTTGCTGGGCCTGGGCTTGCATTTGTGCCGCGACCTGTGCCGGCAGAACCAGAAACTGCGACAGCGCCACCGGATTGGTGAAGGCCGGCGAGCAGTTCTGGTTCTGGCAGATATAGGCCGTGGGCTGGCCGCTTTCCTTCTGCTTGCCGTGGGCCGGATGGCTGGCTGGCAAGTCGTCGGAACTCTTTACGATTGTCAGGAGCTTGACGGGCAGGCTACGGCCTAGGACGGCGTGTTCCAACTCCTGGGTCCGCGCATTGGTGCGATCGCCGATGATGACGATGTGAAGGCCGATCAGGACGGTGTCGATGGCGTTGACGTAATTGGGAAGCGAAAGCGGCGTGCGCGTCAGCTCGGCCGAGAAGGCTTCGATGAGTGCGTTGCAACGTTCGCGATAGGATTCGTCGCCGGTCAGCACGAACAACTTATAAAGGACCGGGATCAGCAGACTATTGGGCGCGGGCATGACTTGGTCGAAAATCATCCGGGGACGGATGAAGAGCCCATCTCCGCCTTCGGGGACGGAGCAATAGCCGCCATTTTTTTGGTCCCAGAAACTGCAGGTTTAGTGTGCGGATCCAGGCCTTGGCACGGTCGAGATAGTGCGGCATCGCCCGTGACTTCGTGCAACACGATGGCAGCACGCGCCATGGTCGCGTAATCGTCGGCAAAGCCGGCATGGCCGCGCGTGCCCGCACGCCAAGTGTGGAACAGCTTGTCGCCATTGGCCATCGCGGTGGTGACGAAGTCGAAGGCTTCAACGGCAGCATTGATCCAGGCCTGGTTGCGGAAGACGGCGCCGGCGTTGGCGAGAGCCGCGATGATGAGACCGTTGCAATCTGCCATGATCTTGTCGTCGCGCACAGGCGCGGTGCGTTTGGACCGCGCGTCGAGCAGCAGCGCGCGCTGCTTGGCGAGCATGGCCTCATCGGCATCGGAAAGCGGGTATGCAGCGATGGCGCCCATGCGGAGCAGGATGTTATGGCCGTTGTGATTGCCCTCGTGCGTGATCAGAGTAGATGTCCTTGAAGCGCTGGCTGTAGGTACCTTTGAGGGCGGCATCGATCTGGGCTTCGCTCCATACGTAGTACTTGCCCTGTTCGCCCTCGCTCGTGGCCGCGAGATTGGCAGCGAAGGCCTTTTCGCAACGCATCTCGCGCATCAGCCAGGTGACGGTTTCGGCGATGCGGGTGCGATTGAGCGGATGGCGCGTGAACTGATAGGTGGTGGTCAGGATATCGATGATCTGCGCGTTATCGGTGAGCGTCTTTTCGAAGTTCGGGACCAGCCAACGCTCATCCAGGCAGTAACGGTGGAAGCCGCCACCGATGTGATCGTAGAGCGCGCCCATGCACATATTGCTGAGCGTGGTCTGGACGAGCTGGTTGAACTGTTCAACTCCGGTGCGCAGATAGGCGCGCCACAACGCTTCGATCATAGCAGTGGAGGGGAATTTCGGTGTGCCAGTGATGCCACCGAAGAAGATGTCAAAGCGCTGACCGTACTGCAGCGCGATATCATCAATCATGCGCGGATTGAAAGGGCCGCGCATATTGCGTTTCCAGAGAAGACCGAGTGCATCCTCGACTTGCTTGCCGGCCGTGGCGATATCCTCGGGCCTCTCGCGATAGATGCGGTCGGCTTCGGTGAGGACATCTTTGAAGGCAGCGAGACCATCCCGCGCTTCGGTAGGGAAGTAGCCGCCGACTGAATATGGAAGGCCTTTGGGCGTAAGGAACACGGTCAGTGGCCAGCCACCGCTATGACCGATCGTGTGCGCCGCGCTCTGATAGACCTGATCGACATCGGGTCGCTCTTCGCGGTCAACTATAACCGGAACGAAAAGTTCATTGATGAGCGCTGCGGTGTCCGCGTCGCCGAAGCTTTCCTCGTTCATCCGATGGCACCAGTGGCAGGTGAGATAACCGATCGACAGAAGGATCGGCTTGCCGGCGGCTTCGGCCTCTGCCAGCACCTCGGGTGACCATGGCCGCCAATGGACCGGATTGTCCTTGTGGGCGAGGAGATAGCGGCTGGTTTCCTGATCGAGCGAATTGCGGCTCATGTCACTTCCCGGGTTGGCGCGCGGACGAGGCCGCTTGACCCCGGTTGCTCACGGGGGCGCGTTGGTCTTAGCTTTCCATAGCCCGGGCAGGCCGGGGCTCACAAGCACCCGTCGGCGACGCGGTTAAAGGCAAGGCGGCCGGAACCTATGAAGGTGAATATTGAGATCGACATGACGCCCGAAGAGGCCCGGCGGATGATGGGCCTGCCCGATGTCAGTGCTTTCCAGGAGCGGATGCTGGGGGAGATGGAAGCGCGCATGAAAGCGGCCGTCGATACCTCCGATCCCGAAGCGATGATGAAAGCCTGGATGCCGGGCATGCAGGGCTTCGAGCAATTCCAGCGCTTCCTCTGGGATAGCGCCCGCAAGGCGGCGAGCGGGTCGGCCGGCGCGGAAGCAAAGAAACCATCCGTGAAAGCGCCGCGCTGAGCCGATGGCCGCGCGCGATACGATCTATGCGCTGTCGAGCGCGCCTGGCCGCGCCGGCGTGGCGGTGGTGCGGGTCTCGGGCCGTGAGGCGCGCGCCGCGCTGGAAAGCCTGACGGGAAAGCCTGCGCCGCGGCCGCGGGTGGCGACGCTGGTACGGTTGCGCGACGGCGATGGCGCTACGCTCGATCAGGCGCTGGTGCTGTGGTTTCCTGGTCCGGAAAGCTTTACCGGAGAAGACGCAGCCGAGTTTCATGTCCATGGCGGGCGCGCGGTCGTGGAGGCCGTGCTGGCAGCTTTGGCGACGGTGCCGGGCCTCAGAGCCGCCGAGCCGGGCGAATTCACGCGCCGGGCTGTCGAGAACGGCAAATTCGATCTCACCGGCGCCGAGGCGCTGATCGATCTCATCGATGCGGAGACGCAGGCGCAACGGCGCCAGGCGATCCGGCAATATGGCGGGGCGCTGGCGGCGCTATATGACGATTGGCGGGCGCGGCTGGTCAAGGCACTGGCCTGGGCCGAGGCCGGAATCGATTTCTCGGATGAAGAGGTGCCTGAGGAGGCTGACGGCGAGGCGCGGGCGGGGATCGGCGCTCTTTTGAATGAGATCAAGGCGCATCTGAAGGACGCCCATCGTGGGGAACTGATCCGCGAGGGGCTATATATAACAGTGATTGGCCAGACGAACAGCGGAAAGAGCACATTGGTCAATGCGCTGGCCAAACGGGATGTGGCCATCGTGTCGGAGACGGCCGGGACCACCCGCGATGTAATCGAGGTGCGCATGGACCTTGGCGGCTATGCCGTGACCTTGGCCGATACGGCGGGATTGCGCGAAGCCGCGGAGGCTGTCGAAGCCGAGGGCGTGCGCCGGGCGCTGGCGCGGGCTGAGGCGGCCGATATCGTCATATTGGTGCTGGACGGGACGGTGGCTGACCCCTTGGCGGGAATTCCCGAGGACACCAAGACCAAGGCCGCGCTGACGGTCTGGAACAAGGCGGACCGTGGTTTTCCGGCGGCGCGTGATGGCTTGGCGATGTCCGCAAAGACGGGGGTGGGTCTTCCGGCGCTGGTCGCGACCTTGGCCGGGATGGTCGAAGAGCGGCTTGCCGGTGCCGGTGAGGCGCCGGTGCTGACCCGGGCCCGCCACCGTGAGGCGCTGGAAGAGGCGGCGGCCGCCCTGGACCGCGCACTGGATGCGCCGCCCGACGCGCCTGAGCTGATGGCCGAGGATATGCGCTTGGCGCTACGGGAACTCGGCCGGATCATGGGCCGGGTCGATGTCGAGGAACTTCTGGATGTCGTGTTCCGGGATTTCTGTATCGGAAAGTGAGCGGCCGTGTGTGCCGTCGGCGATGTTTCACGTGAAACAGCCAGTTCTCTCTTGTCCACCGGTTCCGCTCACCCTATGGAAACGGCCATGAATTTCTGGGACGTCATCGTGATCGGAGGCGGGCATGCGGGCTGCGAGGCCGCGGCGGCCTCCGCGCGCGCGGGCGCCCGGACGTTGCTTCTGACACATAAGGCCGCGACCATCGGCGAGATGTCCTGCAACCCCGCCATCGGTGGGCTGGGGAAGGGACATTTGGTCCGGGAGGTCGATGCGCTGGATGGCCTGATGGCGCGGGTGGCGGATGCGGCCGGGATCCAGTTCCGGCTCCTCAACCGGCGCAAGGGCCCAGCGGTGCGCGGGCCACGCGCCCAGGCCGATCGTAAGCTCTACCGCCAAGCGATGCAGGCGGCGCTGGCCAGTGTTCCGAACCTCGAAATCATGGAGGCCGCGGCCGAGGACCTGATCCTCGGGGACGGGCGGATCGTTGGCGTGCGGACCGGGGTCGGTGAGGATTTGCGGGCCGGTGCCGTTGTGCTGACGACTGGCACTTTCCTCAATGGCCTGATCCATATCGGTGAGCGCAAGATCCCGGCGGGCCGGGCAGCGGGTCCGCGCGGGCCCGTTGCTCAGGGCGGGGTGGAGCAGCCTTCGATTGGGCTCTCCAAGACGCTCTACGGCTTCGGCCTGAAGATGGGCCGCCTGAAGACCGGGACGCCCCCGCGGCTAGACGGGCGGACCGTCGACTGGGCTTCGCTGGAATCCCAGCCGGGTGACGAGCCACCGGTGCCGTTCTCTTTCCTGACGAAGGCAATCACCGCGCCGCAGATCCACTGCCATGTGACACGCACGACGCCCGAGACCCATGCCATCATCCGGGCCAATCTCGATCGGGCGCCGATCTATTCGGGGCAGATCGAAGGGACAGGGCCTCGGTACTGCCCCTCGATCGAAGACAAGGTCGTGCGCTTCGCGAGGCGCGACACCCATCAGATCTTTCTGGAGCCGGAAGGTCTGGACGACGACACGGTCTATCCCAACGGCATCTCGACCTCTCTGCCGGAAGAGGTGCAGGCCGAATTGCTGCGTACGATTCCGGGCCTGGAGGGGGCGGCGGTGCTGCGGCCGGGCTATGCCATCGAATATGACTATGTCGATCCGCGCGAGCTCTCCCCGGCCTTGGAGGTCAAGGCTGTGCCCGGGCTCTATCTGGCCGGTCAGATCAATGGCACCACGGGATATGAAGAGGCTGCGGCCCAGGGCTTGATGGCGGGGATCAACGCGGCCCGCGCGGCAGGCGGCGGCGATCCGCTGATCCTCGACCGCGCGACGGCCTATATCGGCGTCATGATCGACGACCTCGTCACCAAGGGGGTCAGCGAGCCCTATCGCATGTTCACCAGCCGGGCCGAATACCGGCTCACGCTCAGGGCAGACAATGCCGATCAGCGCCTGACGCCAATCGGGCAGGACGCAGGGTTGATCGGCGCGGAGCGCTCGGCCGCCTTCGCCGCCAAGCTTGGCCGCCTCGAAGAGGCGCGCGCGATGATGCGCGCCCTCAACATGACGCCCAACGAGGCGCGCAAGCATGGCATTGCCATACGCCTCGATGGCGTGAGGCGGACGGCGCTCGACCTGCTGAGCCTGCCCGGGGTGGAATTCGATCTTCTGGGGAAGGTATGGCCCCAGCTTCAGGCGGATCGGAACGGACGCCATCGAACAGCTCGAAGTCGATGCCCAATATGCCGGCTATCTCGATCGCCAGGATGCCGACATCCTGGCCTTCCGCCGGGATGAGGCGATGGCCCTGCCGGCCGATATCGACTACGGCGCGGTGCACGGGCTTTCGACCGAGGCGGCGCAGAAGCTGGAAGCGATCCGGCCGGCCACGCTGGGGCAGGCGGCCCGTATCGACGGTGTCACGCCGGCTGCGCTGACCCTGGTTCTGGCGCATGCCCGCAGCCGGGCGGCGAAGCGGCGAGCAGGATGAGCGCGCCGATAACCGCTTCAAGCTTCGGTCCGGAAGAGTTCGCGCGGGCCTGTCCTGTTTCACGTGAAACACTGGCGCGGCTGAAGGCCTATGTCGCGCTGCTCGGCGATTGGAACGCCCTGCACAATCTGGTCTCCGCAATCCTCGCTGCCGGATGTCTGGCATCGCCATGTCTGGGATTCGGCGCAGCTTCTGCCGCTGATCCCGGCAGAGGCGCAGAGCCTCGTCGATCTCGGCAGCGGCGCCGGCTTTCCCGGCCTGGTGCTGGCCTGTCTTCTGCGCGAGCGGCCCGGCTTCCGCACCGTGCTCTATGAATCCATCGGCAAGAAGTGCCGCTTCCTCGAGGCGGCGGCCGAGCGTATGGGGCTGACCGTCGAGGTCCGCAATGCCCGGATGGAGGCCGCGCCGAAGGAGCCGCTTCGACGTGGTCACGGCGCGGGCCTGCGCCAACCTTTCCAAGCTGCTGGGCTATGCACAGCAATTTCAGGGCCCGAAGACCGTAAACCTGTTCCTCAAGGGACAATGTGTTGAGGTTGAATTGACCGAGGCCCATAAATCTTGGAGGATGAAGGCCGTCCAGCATCCCAGCCAGACCGATCCGTCCGCTGCGATCCTTGAAATCCGGGAGCTACGCCATGCCGGTTCCGTTCGACCCCATTAAGGTGGCCGGCCCGGCCGGAAAACGGCCGCGCATCCTCGTCGTCGCCAATCAGAAGGGCGGCGTCGGCAAGACCACCACGGCCATCAATCTGGGCACGGCGCTGGCCGCCGTCGGCCAGCCGACGCTCGTGGTCGACATCGATCCGCAGGGCAATGCCTCCACCGGCCTCGGCATCCATGCCGCCGACCGCAAGACCACCGTCTATGAAGTGCTGACCGGCGAGGCCTCCATCGCCGAGGCGGTCATGCCGACCCGCATTCCAGGCCTGTCGCTGCTGCCCTCGACCGTCGATCTGTCCGGCGCCGAGCTGGAACTGCTCGACAATCCGCGCCGCAACTTCATTCTCAAGGATGCGCTGGAAAGATTCGCCGATGAGAATCCCGGCCGCTTCTCCTACATCCTGATCGACTGCCCGCCCTCGCTGACGCTGCTGACCGTCAATGCCATGGCCGCTGCCCATGCCGTGGTGGTGCCGCTGCAATGCGAGTTCTTCGCCCTTGAAGGGCTGAGCCAGCTGCTCAAGACCATCGATCTGGTGCGCGCCAACCTCAATCCGGATCTCGATATCCAGGGCATCATCCTGACCATGTTCGACAAGCGCAACCGGCTGTCGGACCAGGTTGCCGCCGATGTGCGCCAGCATATGGGCGAGAAGGTCTACGAGACGATTATTCCCCGCAATGTGCGGATTTCCGAAGCGCCGAGCCATGGGCTGCCGGCGCTGGTCTACGACCTGCGCTGCCCGGGCAGCCAGGCTTACATCAAGCTCGCCGGCGAGCTGATCAAACGCGAACGCGCAAGGATGGCGGCATGATGGCCGAAGAACGGCACCGCGGATTGGGACGTGGCCTGTCAGCACTGATCGGCGACAAGCCGGCGGCAACCGCGCCCGAGGCGGCGCAGCCCAAGGGTGTGCGCACGGTGCCGGTGGCCTTCCTCAGGCCCAACCGTTTCCAGCCGCGCAAGACCTTCCAGGCCGAGGAGCTGCAGGATCTCGCCAACTCCATCAAGGAGAAGGGTGTGCTGCTGCCGATCCTGGTGCGGCCGATCGCGGGCGAGAGCAACAGCTTCGAGATCGTGGCCGGCGAGCGGCGCTGGCGCGCTTCGCAAATGGCCAAGCTGCACGATGTGCCGGTGGTCGTGCGCGAGATGACGGATTCGGAATCGCTGGAACTGGCGATCATCGAAAACGTCCAGCGCTCCGATCTCAATGCGGTGGAAGAGGCGGCGGCCTATCAGGAGCTCATCGACCGCTTCGGCTATACGCAGGAGAAGCTGGCGCATGAGGTCGGCAAGAGCCGCAGCCACATCGCCAACACCATCCGGCTGCTGAAGCTGCCCGATGCCGTGAAGGTCATGGTGCGCGACGGCAAGCTGACGGCAGGCCATGCCCGAACACTGATCGGTCTACCGGACGCCGAGGAGCGGGCGCGAGAAATCGTAGAAGGCGGGCTCAATGTCCGGCAGGCCGAACAGCGTTCAGCCACCAAATCCGCCAAGCCCAAATCTCATGCGCCGCAGGAGAAAGACCCGGATACGCGGGCGCTGGAATCCAGCCTTACCAATATGTTGGGGCTGAAAGTTGAGATTCTGGACAAGGGCGAGAAGGGCGGCGAGCTGAGAGTCGTCTATAAGACCTTGGAACAGCTCGACGATGTCGTGCGCCGTCTCAACAGACCGCTCTAAGGCCTTATCCCCAATCGAAATTAAGCACAATTTTGCGCCGTCTTATCGGCCCGTTGCCAGGGCCAGCGCCGCGGCCGGATCAATGCGGCCGTCATAGAGCGCGCGGCCGATAATCACGCCCTCGATGTTCGGCTCCTGTGCGGCCAGCAAAGCCTCGATGTCGCTCGATCCCGGCCACGCCGCCCGAGGCGATCACAGGTATCCGAACAGCGTTCGCAAGCGCCGCGGTGGCCTCGACATTGACGCCGCCCAGCATGCCGTCGCGGGCGATGTCGGTGAAGATGATCGCGGCAACGCCGGCATCCTCGAAACGCCTGGCCATGTCGACGGCATCGAGCTCGGAGGTTTCGGCCCAGCCCTCCACCGCCACCTTGCCGTCCTTGGCGTCGATGCCGACGGCAATGCGGCCGGGATGGGCGCGCGCGGCCTCTTTCACCAGCTCGGGATTGCGCAGCGCAGCGGTGCCCAAAATCACGCGGGTGATGCCGGCCTCGAGCCAGCTCTCGATCCCGGCGCGATCGCGGATGCCGCCGCCGAGCTGGATCGGCAGATCGATGGCGGCGCGGATGGCGCGGATCGCCGGCGCATTGGCCGAGCGGCCTTCGAAGGCGCCGTTGAGATCGACGCAATGCAGATAGTCGAACCCGGCCCCGGCAAAGGCTTCGCGCCTGCGCGGCCGGATCGGTGTTGAAGATCGTGGCCTGATCCATCTCGCCGCGCTTCAGGCGCACGCAGGCGCCGTCTTTGAGATCGATGGCGGGATACAGGATCATGGCGACCAGCTCAGAAAATTGGCGAGCAGCTGCCAGACCCACGGCCTGGCTCTTCTCGGGATGAAATTGCGTGCCGGCGATGTTGTCGCGGCCGATGGCGGCGGTGACCGGCCCGCCATAATCGGTGGTGGCGAGCACCGCTGCGTCGTCCTCGGCGTGGAACTGGAAGGAATGCACGAAATAGGCATGCGCGCCGCTCTCGATGCCGTCGAACAGCGGATGCGGGCGCGCGATGGTCGAGCTCGTTCCAGCCCATATGCGGAATCTTGAGCGCGGGATCGGACGGGGCCAGCTGGATCACTTCGCCATCGATCCAGCCCAGGCCCGGCCGTCTCGCCGAATTCGCGGCCGACCGTGGCCAGCAATTGCATGCCGACGCAGATCCCCAGGAACGGAACCGCGCGCCGCAGCACGGCCGCTTCCAGTGCGTCGCGCATGCCGGCGATCGCTGTGCAGCCCGGTCATGCAATCGGCAAAGGCGCCGACGCCGGGCAGCACGATGCGCTCGGCCTTGGCCACAGCCTCCGGATCGGCGGTGACGAGGATCTCGTGGCCGCTGCCGCTCTCGCGGGCGGCGCGCGCCAGCGCCTTTTCGGCGGAACGCAAATTCCCCGAGCCATAATCGATCAGCGCGACGCGGCCGCTCATGGCACAATCCTGTTGTCCAATTCGGCCGCTTGATAGCGGAAAGCAGCGCCCGGGCCAAACGCAGCGCCGCCGCAGGGCGTCAGCAGCATTGTGCCACGCAAATGGCTGGGCTCAGGCCGACCAGGCGACCAGCACTGCGCCCGCCGCGATCAGCGCGATCCCGAGCCAGTTGGTGCCGCTCAGTTTCTCGCCCAGGAAGATGACGCCGAAGATCGCCACCAACACGACCGAAAGCTTGTCGATGGGGGCGACGCGTGCGGCCTCGCCAATCTTCAGGGCGCGGAAATAGCACAGCCAGGACAGGCCCGTGGCCACGCCGGACAGCACCAGGAAGATATAGGTGCGCGGCGAGACGGAGGATGGGCTCTGCCAGCCGCCGGTCACGGCCAATATGGCGCTGACCACGGCCAGGATCACCAGCGTGCGGATCAGGGTCGCGAAATCGGAATTGATGGCCTCGACGCCGACCTTGGCGAAGATCGCCGTCAGCGCCGCAAAGCCCGCGGCCAGCACCGCCCAGACCTGCCAGCTTGCGAACAGGGATTTCATGGCCGCTCCATCGTTATGCTTGACGTAACACACACTCTGTCATGGCCGGGCTTGACCCGGCCATCCATCGAATAAAAGAATTCATCGCTCGCGGACGCTCGCGCGATGGGTGGCCGCCTCGGCGGGCGGCCATGACGGGGTGAGCGAGTGGAGATCGAGAATCTGCGGACGCGGAAGGCAATGCCTCATAGAAAATCCAAAAAGATCATCGTCAACAAATCTCGAACTGTTCACACCTATTCCGAGTTGTGGCACGCATCTCAATGCGTGCTAGATAGCGGCTTGGGAAGCGAGAGGGGGTCAATGTAGCAATTTCTCTCCAGTACAATTTTTATCGCGTTCGCCTTCGAGGCCTACCTAAATCACGTTGGCCCAAAACTCTTTAACTCTTGGGCTCAACTCGAAAGAGTTTCTCCACTTGGAAAATTTGATCTGATTTGTGAAACGCTAAAGATTGAATTTGCTGCGAGCGAACGACCTCGCGCCACGTTGAACGAACTGGCCAATTTTAGGAACACGCTCGCGCATGGGAAGACGGTTCTGATACAACCGCCACCCAAAGAGCTGCACGAGAATGCGGATATCGACAAATATCTAGGGAGCCTCTGAATAAATTTCAGCCGATCTGCAGTGGCGTGTCTGAATGGTGCTTTTGAGGATACGAGTGTCGATCCTTTGGATTGATTGGTGCTTTTTGTCTGTTATGGCCGCATCTGGCCGCAGCTTTGGCATCATCCCATTGCGCATCGCATGAGGGTGCGCCGCTTCATATAGAGATTGACGAGCGCGAAGCTGACCTGGAGACGGTTGAGGTTCTTGGCAATACCGCGATAGCAGACTTTTCGGAATCCGAAGACGCATTTGAGAATGCGGAACGGATGCTCGACATGGGCGCGCACACGCGACTTGGTGCGATTTTTGGCGACCTCTTCCTTGCTGAGGGCTGAAGCGCGGTTGCCACGATGATGTGTGAAATCCTGGGCATGCGGCGCCGCTTTGAGGATCGCCTCACCTTGGCCCTGATAGGCGCTATCGCCCCACACGCGAGTCTCATTGCCATGCAAAATGTCTGGGATCGCTCTGCTATCATGCACATTGGCGGGCGTAGCGGTCACCGTGTGAACAATCTTGGTTTTGCTGTCGACACCGATGTGCGCCTTCATTCCGAAATACCATTGATTGCCTTTTTTGGTCTGATGCATCTCGGGGTCGCGTGTGCCATCCGCATTCTTGGTCGAGGACGGCGCGGCGATGATCGTCGCGTCCATAATGGTACCTGTGCCAACCTTGATCCCCTTGGCCGAGAGATGCTCGTTGATGGCGGCAAACAGCTTCTCACCCAGACCCTGGGCTTCAATCAGATGACGGAATTTGCAAATCGTCGTCTCGTCCGGTGCCGGCTCGCGGCCCAGATCGATCCCAACGAAGTCACGCATCGCGGCGCTGTCATACAACGCATCTTCCACCGCAGGGTCCGACAGGTTGAACCAGACCTGCAGAAAATAGATCCGCAGCATCCGGTCAATGCCAATCGGCGGCCGGCCGCGAGCACCCTTCGGATAATGCGGTTCGATCAGCCGGCACAATTTGCGCCACGGCACAATCGTATCCATCTCAGCCAGAAACCGCTGCCGCCGTGTCTGCTTGCCGTGGAGCTCAAATCCCAAACTCGAAAATGTCCGCTGGCGCATGGCATGTCCTCCCATCAACACTGAATCAGACAGACACAGCCCCGGCAAGATCGCTTAAATCAGAGGCTCCCTAGGTCAAAGGCCGCTCACGGACTGGGAAACTAAGATGCGCAATCCTGACGTCGCGAAGCGCGCCCGCGCGGATGTTCGTGAGGCTCTCGAAGCAATTCACGCAAATATTGCTGACTTACACGAAGGCCTATTTGCGTTCGGCATCTCAGAAGCAAGCGCAGCCGTGCGCTAAGGAACCTCTGCATAAGGTGTGATTCCCACCGTTTCCGATACGTTGTAAGCTGAGGTCTGCGGCCTGAATCGGAACGAGACAATGAAGCAGATGACGCTGGCGGCAACGGGTTTCGAGCGCTACGGCAAGACGACGCGGCGCGCGGCGTTTCTGGCCGAGATGGAGCGCGTTGTGCCGTGGACGGCGCTGTGCAGCATGATCGAGCCGGTCTATCCCAAGCCGGGCAATGGCCGTCCGCCGGTTGGCGTCGAGCGGATGCTGCGCATGTACTTCCTTCAGCATTGGTTCAATCTGTCGGACCCCGGGGTGGAAGAGGCGCTTTACGATTCGCTGACGATGCGCCAATTCGTCGGCATCGACCTGGGTCGCGAGCGGGCGCCCGACGAGACGACCGTGTGCCGCTTCCGCCACCTTCTCGAACGGCACGATCTGGGCAGCCGCTTGTTCGAGGCGGTCCATCGGCATCTGGAAGCCAAGGGCCTGAAGATCTCCACGGGCACCATCGTGGATGCGACCATCATCAACGCGCCGTCCTCGACCAAGAATGCCGACAAGGCGCGCGATCCCGACATGCATCAGACCAAGAAGGGCAACCAGTGGTATTTCGGCATGAAGGCTCACATCGGCGTCGATAGCCGGACCAAGCTTATCCACACAGCGGTGGCCACGGCCGCCAACGTCGCCGATTGCGAGATTCTGCCCGACCTGTTGCATGGCGAAGAACGTCGCGTCTGGGGCGATCAAGCCTACCGGGGTCAGACCGGCGTGATCAAAGCGCATGCGCCGAATGCGAAGGACTTCACCAATCGCCGCTATCGCCATCGCGGCGTGGTGGACGAGGCCGAGCGGGCGAAGAACCGCACCAAGTCGAAGGTCCGGGCCAAGGTCGAGCACGCCTTCGGCGTCATCAAGCGGGTGTTCGGCTTCACAATGGTTCGCTATCGCGGCCTGGACAAGAACGCCCACCGCCTGTTTGTGACCTGCGCGCTGGCCAATCTGTTCATGGCGCGGCGCCACCTGTTGCGCTGCCAAGGGGCGTAGTGTGTCGCAAGCCATGCCGATCAAACCCCGCAGAGACCAAATGCCCGCCGAACCACACCGCTAGACCGAAACTTCGATGGAATGAACTGCCGTCAATGAACTTATCAATATCGCCAGAGGCTTGTTCAGACGTTCCCTAATCCGCATCCATCTTCAGCGCGGCGATGAACGCTTCCTGCGGGATTTCGACCTTGCCGAACTGGCGCATCTTCTTCTTGCCCTCTTTCTGCTTGTCGAGGAGCTTGCGCTTGCGGGAGATGTCGCCGCCATAGCATTTCGCCGTCACGTCCTTGCGCAGCGCGCTGATGGTTTCGCGGGCGATGATCTTGCCGCCGATGGCCGCCTGGATCGGGATCTGGAACATGTGGCGCGGGATCAGCTCTTTCAGCTTCTCGCACATCGAGCGGCCGCGGTTTTCGGCGCGGGTCCGGTTGACGACGATGGAGAGCGCATCGACCGGCTCGGCATTGACGAGGATCGACATCTTGACGAGGTCGCCCTCCTCATAGCCCTCGATGTGATAGTCGAAGCTGGCGTAACCGCGGCTGACACTTTTCAGCCGGTCGTAGAAATCGAACACCACCTCGTTGAGCGGCAGCTTGTAGACCAGCATGGCGCGGGCTGCCGGCATAGGTCAGTTCCTGCTGCACGCCGCGGCGGTCCTCGCAAAGCTTCAGCACGGCGCCGAGATATTCGTCCGGCACCATGATCGTGGCCTTGATCCAGGGCTCCTCGATGAAGGCGATGCGCATCACCTCCGGCATGTCGGCCGGATTGTGCAGCTCGATCATCGTGCCGTCGGTCAGGTGGATGCGGTAGATGACGGAGGGCGCCGTGGTGATGAGGTCGAGATTGAATTCGCGTTCCAGCCGCTCGCGCACGATTTCGAGATGCAAGCAGGCCCAGGAAGCCGCAGCGGAAGCCGAAGCCGAGCGCGGCCGAACTTTCGGTTTCGTAAGTGAAGCTGGCATCGTTCAGATGCAGCTTGGCGAGCGCGTCGCGCAGATCCTCGAACTGGCCGGCATCGACGGGGAAGAGGCCGCAGAACACGACCTGCTGCGCCGGCTTGAAGCCCGGCAGCGGCGTCGGCGACGCCCTTCTTCTCGTCGGTGATGGTGTCGCCGACCTGGGTGTCGGCCACCTGCTTGATCGCGGCGGTGATGAAGCCGACCTCGCCGGGGCCGAGTTCGTCGACGGGCGTCTTCTTCGGCCTGAACACGCCGACCTGCTCGACCTGATAGACGGCGTCGGCCGCCATCATGCGAACCTTCTGGCCGCGCTTGAGCGTGCCGTCGAGAATGCGCACCAGCACGACCACGCCGAGATAGGCGTCGTACCAGCTATCGACCAGCAGGGCCTTGAGCGGCGCGTTCTTCTCGCCCTTGGGCGCGGGCAGGCGCTTCACGATGGCTTCGAGCACGCCTTCGATGTTGAGGCCGGTCTTGGCGCTGATCTCGACGGCGTCGGAGGCATCGATCCCGATGACATCCTCGATCTGCTGGCGGACGCGTTCGGGCTCGGCGGCGGGCAGATCGATCTTGTTGAGCACGGGCACGATGTCGAGATTGGCATCGATGGCCTGATAGACATTGGCCAGCGTCTGGGCCTCGACGCCCTGGCTGGCATCGACCACCAGGAGCGCGCCCTCGCAGGCGGCCAGACAGCGGCTCACCTCATAGGCGAAGTCGACATGGCCGGGCGTGTCCATCAGGTTGAGGATATAGGTCTCGCCGTCCTCGGCCTTGTAGTCCAGCCGCACGGTCTGGGCCTTGATGGTGATGCCGCGCTCGCGCTCGATATCCATCGAGTCGAGCACCTGGCTCTTCATCTCGCGCGTGGTCAGCCCGCCCGTGACCTGGATCAGCCGGTCGGCGAGCGTGGACTTGCCATGGTCGATATGGGCGACGATGGAAAAATTTCTGATATGCGCGAGGTCCGTCATGGGGCGGGGTAATAGCCGCGCGCAGGGGTTCCGTCCAGCTCACTGCCCCGCCGCGCGCAGACGCCGCATGGCGGCCGCAAGCGGCAAGCAGCCCGGCCAGCTGCGCTGCCACCGAAACCAGCACCAGAACCGGCAGCGAAAAGTCGTAAAGCGCACCGGCCAAAGCGCTGCCCGCGAACCAGGCAATGCCGAAGCCGGCCGTGAAAATGCCATAGGCGCGGGCGCGGGCATGTTCCGGCACCAGCCGGGCCACGGCGGCAGACATCACCGCCTCATGGATGCCGAGCGCCAGCCCCCACAGGACCGTGCCGATCAGGGCATCGTCGAAGCCGCCCAGATAGACCAGCGGGGCCACCGCCGCGCCGATCATGGTGCCGGGCAGGAGGACGAAGAGCCCGCGGCGGTCGAACCAGCGGCCGAAGGCCAGCGAGCCCATCCCCGCCATGCCCATGGCAAGGGCATAGAGGATCGGAATCCAGATCTCGCTGACCACATGGGCCTTGGCATAGTGGAAGGCGATCAGCGGAAAATCGGCGAAACCGAAGGCGATCAGCCCGGCGCTGGCGGCATAGAGCCAGAAGGCGGGCGTGAGGTCGCCATCCGTATGGGCGGCGGGCGGCCGGGCGACATTGCCGGCATAACCGAATTTGAGCCTGAGCGCCGTCATGAAAACCAGCGTCAGCATGGCCGGGATCGCCAGCCAGGCGAAGGCCATGCGGTAATCGTGGTGGAGGTAGAGGACGAGGGCGGCGATCAGCGGGCCGGTCATGGCGCCGGTCTGGTCCAGCGCCTCATGCAGGCCGAAGGCCCAGCCCTGGCCGATCTTCTCGCCGGCGCGCGATTTGAGGGTCGAGGCGGCGGGGCTGCGCACGGCCTTGCCGGTGCGCTCCATCACGATCAGGGCTGCGGCCATCCACCAGTTCCCGGCCAGTGCCAGCAGCGGCACTGCCGCCATCTGGATCACATAGCCGGCCAGCGTGATCGGCCAGTAGAGATGGGTCTTCTCGGCCAGCCGCCCGGTGCCGAGCCTGAGCACATAGCCCACCAGCTCGCCCGCCCCCGCGATGAGGCCGACCGCCGCGCCCGTGGCGCCGAGATGCGCAAGGAACGGCCCGGTGATGCCGCGCATGCCCTCATAGGCCATGTCCGCGAACAGCGAGACGAAGCCGAAGGCGACGATGAACAGAAAGGCGCTGCGCTTGTCGAAGCTGCGCGCGCCCATTTGTTCAGGCCCGAAGCGTGCCGCCGGTGGCCTTCGTCACTGCGGCGACGATCTTGTCGGCCACGGCATCGATCTCGGCATCGGTCAGCGTCTTGTCTTTCGGCTGCAGGCGCACGCTGATGGCGAGCGACTTCTTGCCCTCGGGCACGCCCTTGCCTTCATAGACATCGAACAGCGCCGCGCTCTCAATCAGGTTGCGCTCAGCCATGCGCGCCGGCTTGAGCACATCCTCGGCCGTGACCTTGGCATCGACGACGAAGGCGAAGTCGCGCTCGACCTGCTGCAAGGCCGATGGCGCAAAGGCGGCGCGCGCCTTGCCCTTCGCTTTGGGCTCGGGAAGCTGGTCGAGGAAGATCTCGAAGGCCACGGCCGGTCCCTTGAGGTCGAAGGCCTGCACGATCCTGGGATGCAGTTCGCCGAAATAGCCGATCACCTTGGGGCCGAGCGCCAGCGTGCCCGAGCGGCCGGGGTGATACCAGTCGGGCGCGCCTGCGCGGATCGGCGCGTTCATCGGCTCCGCCCATGGCGGTTTCGATGGCGGCCAGCATGTCGGCCTTGGCGTCAAAGGCATCGGCGCCATGGGTGGATTTGGCCCAGTCGCGCGCGGCCCCGCCGATGCGGATGCCGGACGCAATCGTCTTCTGTTCGCCGGGCATGCCGCTGTCGAAACCGGCGCCGATTTCGAACAGACGCAGATCCAGAAAGCCGCGCGCCTGATTGCGCGAAGCCGCCGCCAGCAGCGAGGGCAACACGCAGGGGCGCATCGCATCGAGATCGGCGGCGATGGGATTTTCGAGCTGGCGCGCTTCATCGCCGCCGCCGAACAGCGAAGCGTGTTCGCGCGGGATGAAGGAATAGGAGACGCATTCGTTGAAGCCGCGCGATGCCAGAAGGCGGCGCACCATGCGCCGGCGCTTTTGCGCGCCGGTGAGCACGGGCCGGGCGATGGCGCTCGGCCGTTCCATCGGCAATGGACGGCACATGTTCGAGGCCGTGAATGCGCACCACTTCCTCGACCAGATCGGCGGTGCCGTCGACATCGCTGCGCCACGACGGCGGCGTCACCTTGAGCGGCGCGCCGGCTTCGACGAGGAAGCCGAGATTGGCGAGGATGCGCGTAATCTCCTGCTCCGGCAGATCGAGACCGGCCAGGCGCGTCACCCGCTCCGGCGTGAAGTCGATCTGGCGGCGCCAAGCGGGCACCGAACCGGCGATGACGGTTTCGGCCGGCTCGCCGCCGCAGAATTCGAGGATCAGTTTGGTCGCCAGCTCGATTCCGGGAATGACGAATTCCGGATCGACGCCGCGCTCGAAGCGATAGCGCGCATCGGAGAGAATGCCGAGCTTGCGGCCCGTCGCGGCAATCGACACCGGATCGAAGAAGGCGGATTCGACGAAGACGTTGGTCGTCTCGTCGGTGCAGCCCGTATCCTCGCCGCCCATGACGCCGGCAATGCCGCGCGCGGCCTTTTCGTCGGCGATCACGCACATGGAGGAATCGAGCGTGTAGGTCTTGCCGTCGAGGGCGAGAAGCTGTTCGCCGTCCTCGGCCATGCGCGCCTGCATATTGCCTTCGAGCTTGTCGGCATCGAAGACATGCAGCGGCCGGCCGCGGTCGTAGGACAGCAGGTTGGTGACATCGACCAGCGCCGAAATCGGGCGAAGGCCGATGGCGCGCAAACGCTCCTGCAGCCATTTGGGCGAAGGGCCGTTCTTCACATTGCGGATGTAGCGGCCGGCGAAAAGCGGGCAGGCCGAAGCCGTGTCGGGCGCGAAATTCAGCGATACGGTCTTCGGGCGACGCGAAGTTGCCCTGTCACCGCATGCACCGCCGTTGCTCTTGAGGCGGCCAAGACCGGCGGCGGCGAGATCGCGCGCGATGCCGTGGATGGAGGTGCAGTCGCCGCGGTTCGGCGTCAGCGAGATCATCGATCACCGGATCGTTGAGGCCCAGCGCTTCGGCGGCGGGAATGCCGATCTCGGCCTCGGGCGACAAGTTCGATGATGCCGTTGTGCTCGTCGGAGATCAGAAGCTCGCGCTCCGAACACATCATGCCGCGCGATTCGACGCCGCGAATGGCGCCGATCTTGAGCACGTCGCCGGTCGCGGGAATCGTCACGCCGGGCTTGGCGAACACGACCTTGATGCCGGTGCGCGCATTGGGGGCGCCGCAGACGACCTGCACGATGTCCGCGCCGGTATCGACCATGCACAGCTTGAGCTTGTCGGCATTGGGATGCTTCTCGGCGGAGACGACATGGCCGACCGTGAAGTCGCGCAAGGCCGCGCCGGCATCTTCGACGGCTTCGACTTCCAGGCCGATGGCCGTGAGCTTGTCGGCGATGGTGGCCGCATCGGCATCGGTGTCGAGATGATCCTTGAGCCAGGAGAGCGTGAACTTCATCGGCTCAGCCCTCCGTCAAGCGTCGGCATGTCGAGGGCGGCGAAGCCGAAATGTCTGAGCCAGCGCAGATCGGATTCGAAGAAGGGGCGCAGATCCGGCGCGCCATATTTCAGCATGGCGAGGCGGTCGATGCCGCCGCCAAAGGCGTAGCCCTGATATTTGTCGGGATCGATGCCGCACAGTTCGAGCACGCGCGGATGCACCATGCCCGAGCCGGCCATCTCCAGCCAGTCATTGCCGGTGCCGAACTTGATCTGGCCGCCCGAGCGGTCGCAGCGCATGTCCCATTCGACGCTGAGGTTCGGTGAAGGGGAAGTAGCTGGGCCGTGCCCTGCAGCTCGACCTGATCGACTTCGAAGAACGCCTTGCAGAATTCCTCCATCACCCATTTCAGATGGCCGAGATTGGTGACCTCGTCGATCACGAGGCCTTCGAACTGGTGGAACATGGGCGAGTGGGTGGCATCGGAATCGACGCGATAGGTGCGGCCGGGCGCGATGATGCGGATCGGCGGCTTCTGGTTCAGCATCGTGCGCACCTGCACGGGGCTGGTATGCGTGCGCAGCACATGGCGCGAGCCGTCGGCCTGTTCCTTCAGATAGAAGGTGTCGTGCATCTGCCGCGCGGGATGATCCGGCGGGATGTTGAGCTTGGTGAAATTGTAATCGTCGAATTCGACATCGGGGCCTTCGGCGATGGCGAAGCCCAGATCGGCGAAGATCGCGGTCACTTCGTCGAGCACCTGGGCTGACCGGATGGATCGAGCCTTGCGGCTCGGGCCGGACCGGCAGCGTCACATCGATGCGCTCGAAGGCGAGGCGGGCGTTCAGCGCTTCGTCGGCGAGTGCGGTCTTGCGCGCGGCGATGGCGCTGGCCACGCGGTCGCGCAGACCGTTGAAGAGCGGGCCGTTGACCTTGCGCTCGTCCGGGCTCATGCCGCCCAGGGTCTTCAGAAGCTCGCTGACCGAGCCCTTCTTGCCGAGGGCGGCGACGCGCACCTGCTCGAGCGCGGCTTCATCACCGGCGTTCTGGATCGCATCGAGGATGGAGGTCTCGAGGCTTTGAATGTCGCACATGGATAACCCCAGAAGAAGAACGGCTTGAAGCACGGCCCCGGACGAATTCCAAGGCCGTGCGGCTCCGATGGGGTACGTCGCGGCTGGTTAGGCGTTCGCCTGATCCACCAGAGCCTTGAAGGCGGCGGGCTCACGCACGGCCAGATCGGCGAGAACCTTGCGGTCGACTTCGATTCCGGCTTTCGCAAGCCCGGCGATAAATCGGCTGTAGGTCAGGCCATGCTCGCGGCAGGCGGCATTGATGCGCTGAATCCAGAGGGCGCGGAAATTGCGCTTCTTCAGCTTGCGGCCGATGTAGTTGTACTGCAGCGCGCGATCGGCCGCGGCATTGGCCGAGGTGATCGTGTTCTTGCGGCGGCCGTGGAAGCCCTTGACCTGCTTGAAGACGCGCTTGCGGCGGGCGTGGGACGGGACGGAACGGGGTGCTTTCGACATGATCGGGCTCCTTACGCGTAGGGCATCCAGCGCTTGACGCGCTGGGTTTCGGAGGCGCTCATGGTCGAGGTGCCGCGCAGCTCGCGGATCTGCTCGTTGGAACGCTTGATCATGCCGTGGCGCTTGCCCGCCTGGCCGTGCTTGATCTTGCCATTGGCCGTGAATTTGAAGCGCTTCTTGGCGCTCGACTTGGTCTTCAGCTTGGACATTTTGCTTTCCCGTGGGGCGCGGACTGCGGACGGCCGGCCCGGTTTGCGATTCTGAGCCGCCACGGCATGTCCTGACGCCGGACGGCTCGAAAGGGGGCGTCTTATACGCGTCTGAGGCGGTCTTTGCAAGCGGCGGCGGCAGGCGGCTCGGCCCTGCGCCACCGGACAGCGCTCTCATTGCGGCCACAATCGTGGCCATGATGGCCGCGGCCGTGCTCGATCGGGCCGGAAGCTGTGGCCGGTGACAAGAGAAAAATTCATGAAATTCAGTCGTTTATCGGCCGTGTTGCTGTTCTGGCCGGCGCTTGCGCTGGTGGTCTGGGGCGAATTGGTGCGCACGGGCGGCGACCACGTGTTGCATATCTGGGACAAGCTGCTTGCACTTCACCGCCTATTTCGGGCTGGCGGGGATTGCCTGCGTGGCGCTCGGCGGCGGGCGGCGGGCGCTGTGGGCCGCGCTCGGCCTCATCGTGCTCGGCGGGGTGCTGGAGATCGTCCAGGGCATGGTCGGCCGCGACATGAGCCTCTATGACGAGTTCGCCAATACGCTCGGCGTCGCCGGCCGGGCTTGCGGCGGCGGCCGGTTATCTTCGCTGCTGGGCGCGCCGTCTTGTTGCGCCGCGAGGCGGCGGACTAGCCTTCGTGGAATCCGAATCCCGGAGGCAGCCCATGTTCGAGGAATTCAAGAAATTTGCGATGCGCGGCAGCGTCGTCGATCTCGCGGTCGGCGTGATCGTCGGCGCCTCCTTCACCGGCATCGTCAGTTCGCTGGTCAAGGACATCATCAATCCGCTGCTGGGCCTTGCTCATCGGCGGGGTCGACTTTTCGAATTTCTTCGTCGTGCTCAAGGGCGACCGGGCCGTTTGCGACGCTCGCCGAAGCCGCCAAGGCCGGCGCCGTGACGCTGAACTATGGCTCCTTCATCAATGCGATGATCAATTTCATCATTGTCGCCTTCGCCCTCTTCATGGTCGTGCGCCAGATCAACCGGCTGACGGCGCCGCCCCAACCGGCCGCACCGGCAGCGCCCCCACCGCCGCCCGAGGATGTGCTGTTGCTGCGTGAAATCCGCGATGCGCTGAAGGCACGCGCATGATCCGACATTGGGTATTGGGCGTGACGCTCGCGGCCGGGCTGGCTGGTCCTGTTGCGGCGCAGGACGCTGCGCCGATCGCCAGGACCGCGCACGACTTCTATACCGCGGCGCTCGGCCTCGATCAGGGCGGGATTCCGGACGCCAAGGGGCGGGCTCGCCTCGCGCCCTATCTCTCGCCGGCGCTGAACCGGCTTCTGGCCGATGGCGCCGCGGCCGAGAAGCGCTATGCCGCAAGCACCAAAGGCCAAGCCCCGCCATTGCTCGAAGGCGATCTCTTCACGTCCATGTTCGAGGGCGCGCTCGCATTCAAGATCGGCGATTGCGACGTGAAGGACGGGCGCGGCCGCTGCGCGGTGGTCCTGAGCTATGACGTGCCGGATCAAAAGCCGCAGCACTGGACCGACACGGTCGTGCTGGTGCAAACGCCTTCGGGCTGGCGTGTCGACGATATCGATTATGGCGGCCATTGGCCCTTCGCCAACACGGGCACGCTCAAGGAAAATTTCTCCTATGCCATCCAGAATGCCGGCGGGGATGACGGGAAATGAGGATGCGCGTTTCCGCGGCGATGCTGGCCTGCACGGGCTTGCTCACGGTGCAGGCCGCTGTGGCCGCGCCGATTTCGGATTGGAACGTCAAGCCCGCGCGTCTCGATCTCGGCGAGGGCTGGACGGTGCGGCTTGGCGGCACCGCCAATCTCGCCGCCTATAGCGCGCAGCAGACCGGCCGCTCCGACCGGCAGGGCGTGACCGGCTCGATCTTCCTGCATCCGCGCGTCGAAAAGCTGTTCGCCAATGGCTGGCGGGTCGGCTTGCGCAGCAGTCTCAACGCCTATCACGACGCGCTGTCGGGCGACAATTACGGCAATGATTTCGTCGAGAAGCTCTATCTCTTCCTCGACGCGCCCTGGGGCCGCGTCGAACTCGGCCAGCAGGACGGCGCGGCCTATGAGATGTCGGTCACCGGGCCGCTGGTCGATGAAGATGCGGCGCTCGACGATCCCGACATCACCTTTTTCCGCGACCCGGCGACAGGCAAGGCGCTGATCGACAATTACGAAGTGCGCAGTGGCGTGTTTGCGACCCGCAATGCGGCCAAGATCTCCTATTACACGCCGCGTCTGCTCGGCGTGCAGATCGGCGTGTCCTACACGCCGCATCTGGTGAAAGAGGTGCTGCCTTTCGTCGCCACGCCGCCCCATGTCGCCGACCGGCAGGACGACATCGTCGAAGGCGCGATCAACTATACCGGTTATTTCGGCAACACCTCGTTCGGCGCCTATGCCGGCATTGCGGCCGGGCACAATGCAAACGCCACGCCCGGCCATGACGATCTTCTCGATTGGGGGCTGGGCGCCGAACTCGATTACGATTTCGGCGGCACGGTGCTGGCCGTCGGCGGCGCCTGGCATGAAACCAATGGCTATGGCTTTGAAACCGAAGATGTCGTCAGCCATGGCACCAGCCGCGCGGTGCATGCCAGCGCCACACTGACCCATGGCGACTGGAAGATCGGTCTTCGAATATCTGAAGGGCGTCAATGACGCGGCTGTCGGACTGCCGAAGCGCGAGCTGTCAGGCTATCAGGTCAATGCGGGCTACGAGATCAACACCAATCTCGAACTCGTTGCCGGATGGCAGCATCAGCGCCTGACGCAATCGAGCGGCACGTTCTACAATGGCGGGCGCGCGCTCGATCTCGATGCCGGCTATCTCCATCTGCGGTTTCACGTCTAGACGGCGAGCGCGCCGATTGCGGCGAGGCCCGCGGCGTTCGCGCCTTCGAGTGCGCCGCGCCGTGTGTGCATCGATGCCGCCAAGCGCATAGAGCGGATGCTGCGTCTGCGCGGCAAGAATGCGAAAGCGCAATGCGCCCAGATGCGGTGCGCCTCCATGGCTCTTCGTCGCGAAGACCGGCGACAAGGATCAGCGCATCGGCATGGGACGTGCCGGGCCCGTGCAGCGCGCGAAGATCATGCGCGGCGCAGGTGATGAACCAGCGCGGAAAGTGCGCGCGCCAATGGCCGGCTTCTGACGCGTGGGCTTCGGGCAGATGCAAGCCATCGGCGCCGCAGCGCGCCGCGAGGGCCGGGTCGTTGGCGATCAGAAGAAAGAGATCGTGTCGTCGGACGATATCGCCAAGGCGCGCCGCCAGTGCCGCCCGTTTCGCATTGTCGCGCGCGCGCAGAATGACGAGGCTGCCGCGCGGCAGGGCGGTTGCGGCGGCGATGGGATCGGGCAGGCGTTCGTCATCCGTCATCAGGATCAGGGGCGGCAACGCGGCCGGCGTGGCGTCCGCGCGCATTGAGCCGCATCGCCGCCCTTGCTAGCTTCGCCCGGTCTTCCCGATCGGCCAACCATGTCCTCCTTTGCGAATCCCGCCACGCTGCTCTTGCCGACATCCTTGCGCGCATCGAGGCCGCGCGAAAGAGCGCCGTGGCCCCTGCCCCGTCCACGACGCTGGTCGCGGTGTCGAAAACCCATGGCGAAGAGAAGATCCGGCCCTTGCTCGAAGCGGGCCAGCGCGTCTTCGGCGAAAACCGCGTGCAGGAGGCCAAGGCCAAATGGCCGGCGCTCAAAGCCGATTATCCCGATGTCGAACTGCATCTGATCGGGCCGCTGCAATCCAACAAGACGGCCGAGGCGGTGGCGCTGTTCGATTGCATCCAGACGCTCGACCGGCCCAAGCTCGCCCATGCGCTGGCCGCCGAAATGGAGAAGGCGGGCAAGCGCGTGCCGCTGTTCGTCCAGGTCAACACCGGCGCCGAACCGCAAAAGGCCGGCATCGCGCCCGAAGATGCGGCGGCGTTCATCGCGCTGTGCCGCGACGAATTGAAATTGCCGGTCGAAGGGCTGATGTGCATTCCGCCGGCCGAGGAAAATCCGGCGCCGCATTTTGCGTTGCTGGCCAAGCTCGCGCGCGAGAACGGCCTCGCGAAACTCTCCATGGGCATGAGCGGGGATTTCGAGACGGCGGTGAAATTCGGCGCCACCCATGTGCGCGTCGGCAGCGCCCTGTTCGGCGCGCGCGATTACGGCTGAGCCGCCGCTTTCGCCGGCGATGCCGATGCCCGAATATTTTTCGTAGGCTGTCATCGCCCGCAAGGCGAGTGTGGGATCGATGCCCCTGGCCTTGAGCGCGGCCATGAAGGCGGCGGGATCGGCGAGCAGGCTGGTCGCCTGCGCGGGCGTCACCGCGGCCGGGCCGTTGTCGGCGATCTGTGCCGATGGCTGGCCAAGGCTTGGCGCCGTCGCGATGCGGGGTGCCGCTGGCCGTCGTCAGTGCTGCGACATTGACGGGCGCGATCCCCTGGCCGCTCGAGGCGAGCGTCGCGTTGTTCGGAGTTTTGGCATCGGCCAGCGCGGTGGGCTGATCGTTCCCCAGATGAATGCCGGTGGCGTCTTCGGCCCAGGCCAGCACCGTGTCGCCGAGACTTTTCCCGGTTGCATCCTTGAAGATGAGATTGGCGATGGAGCTGCCGAGCCCGACCACCCCGCCGTAAAGCGCATCGCCCGCCACCTGTTCGGCGTCGCCGATCTTGTCGCCGGTGATGGCGCGATAGACGGTGCTGATCACCGGGATGTGCTGCAGCGGATTGATGATGTCGAGGAAGTCGGAGAAGGAAAAGCCGGAGTCACCGCTCGAGGCTTGCGCCGAGGCCGCCATGGCATTCGCCGCAACGCTCGTATGAGCGGCGGCGGCAGGCAGCGCGGGCACGGGGATCGTCATAGAGGTGCGCGAAGCAAGGCACGCGCCACCGGAAAGCCCGCTGAATGCCGGGATTTTCCAGTCTCGCGGCGGCCGGCCCGGCAAAATCTGCCGCGTCTTTAATGCCGCTCAGAGCAGATGGCCGGCCTTCTCGGCCTTGGTCTTCAGATAGGCGCGGTTGTGTTCGTTGTCGGGGAAGGCGTGGGGCACGCGCTCGACGACGCTGACGCCGGCGGCGTTGAGCGCCGCCACCTTGTCGGGATTGTTGGTCAGCAGCCGCACCGCGCTGTAGCCCAGAAGCCGCAGCATGCGCGCGGCCACGCCATAAAGCCGTTCATCGGCATCGAAGCCCAGGCGCTCATTGGCCTCGATGGTGTCGAAGCCCTGATCCTGCAGGCGATAGGCCCTGAGCTTGTTGATGAGGCCGATGCCCCTGCCCTCCTGGGCGAGATAGAGCAGGATGCCGCCGCCCGATTTCGAAATCGTCTCGATGGCGCCGCGCAGCTGGGCGCCGCAATCGCATTTGAGCGAGCCGAGAAGATCGCCGGTGAAGCATTCCGAATGCAGCCGCGTCAGCACCGGGTCGTGCGGCGCGGGCGCATTGATGATGATGGCGTAGTGCTCGGGCCCGCCGCCGGCCGGGCGGAAGGCCGCGATCTCGGTGTTCTCGGCACCGTCGAGCGGCACGCGCGAGCGGCCGACGAGGCGCAGCGCCGCGATATTGTCGTCCTCATAGGCGGCGATGGTCGAGGCAGCGATGGTTTCCATGTCGGCGCTCGCGGCTTCGGCCGGCCAGATCAGCGTGGCCGGCAAGCAGCCCGGCCAGCTTGGCCAGCTTGACCGAGGCCACGGCCCCGTCGGGCAGCGTTTCGCGGCTGGCGACGAAGGGGCCCTTGAGCGGGTCGGCTCATATCGGCGGTGGGATCGGCAATGGCGCGCAGGTGATCGGCGCTCCATCCCTCCTCGACCGGAACGGCCACGACTTCGGGCGTATAGAGCCGGATCTTGAGGGTCGCGGCCCGGGCATGGGTGAGCAGCAAGCAGGGCCGGGTCCCGGCCGCCTTGCTCAGCTCCGCGATCGCGGCATCGCTCGCCGTCTCGACCGACAGGGCGACCACGCCCTCCCCGCCGGAAATCGCGACGGCCAAGCCCCGGCGCAGTGTTCCGGCCGCCGCCACGGTCTCGGCCACGCGCGCGGCCGCGGCCGGATCGGGCTTTTCCGGGACGCTATAAGGGCCGGGAGAGTTGGGGAATGGCGACATGCACCCCACATACACCGGCATGCCGAAACCGGATAGACTCCGCGCCGCGAGAGGCGGCCGGTCTCTAGGGCGGGCCGCATCGATGGAGTGAGTATGGCGAGCAATAAGCGGATTCTTCTGGTCGATGACGATGCGATGCTTCGGGCCTCGCTGGCCGAACAACTCGGCGCCGAAGGCGATTATCAGGCCGTCGAGGCCGAGACGGCCATGGAGGCCAGGGCCCGGGCGCGCGAGGGCGTCTATGAATTCATGATCCTCGATGTCGGCCTGCCGGATGGCGATGGGCGCAGGCCTTTGCCGCGAGTTCCGGCAGGCCGGGGTCACCTGCCCCATCATCCTGCTGACGGCGGCCGACAGCGATGCCGACATGATCGAGGGCCTGGAATCCGGCGCAAACGACTATATCGCCAAGCCCTTCCGCTTCGCCGTGCTGATGGCGCGCATCCATGCCCATCTCAGAAGCCACGAACAGAGCGAGGAGGCCGTCTATCGCATCGGGCCCTACACCTTCCGGCCCAGCGCCAAGGTGCTGATCGACGAGGCGGGCAAGCGGGTGCGGCTGACGGAGAAGGAAACCAATATCCTCAAATTCCTCTACCGCTCGGGCGAGACCGTGCCGCGCGAGACCCTGCTGCACGAGGTCTGGGGCTACAATCCGGCCGTCACCACCCACACGCTCGAGACCCACATCTATCGCCTGCGCCAGAAGATCGAGCCCAATCCCGGCCAGGCCCAGATCCTGATCACCGAGACGGGCGGCTACCGCCTGGTGGCCTGAGCCCTGCCCTGACGCGGGCTGCGGCCCTGCCCAATCATGACAAAATCCCCCCGAAACATGGCAGCCAAGCCATGCGTAAATCGCATGGCTTGGCTGCAAAGCTTGCGGATTTGCTCTACTAGTGTGAACATCCTATTTGTGGGCAGTAACGAATAGCTCAGGCCCGGGAGGCCGGCGGTGATGACACGCAATGACTGGAACCAGATGCTGACCGGCGCGGCCGTCGCGGCGATGTTGATCCTGCCGACGCTTGCCCATGCCGGTCCGGCCGTCCCGCCGCCAGCGCCGCCGGCGCCTGCGGCCATGCCGGCTCCGGCAGCGATGCCAGCCCCGCCGCCGGGCGTGGAGTTCGTTGCCGACACCGGCGCGTGGGTGAAGGGCGCGCGCAAGAGCTACAACATCCATAATGTCCGCATCGACAATCTGGCCGGCACGTTGACGGTCGCGGTCACCGATAGCGGGCCGGCCACGCTTCAGATTTCCGGCATCAAGAGCCGTCTCGACGACATGACCGTCGACCAGCGCGGCGACACGCTGAAGATCTCCTTCGCGCGCCAGAATTCGGTGTGGGACTGGCATGACTGGTTCAATTTCTCGATCCACGACCGGATGAAACCGGAGAACCTGCAGGTGATGCTGTCCGTGCCGCGCGGCGCGGGGCTCAACATTGACGGGCTGATCGGCGACGCAAAGATCGGCGACACGATGGGCCCGCTCCGTCTTGAAGCCGTCGCCAGCCGGGCGACGATCGGCAAGGTCAAGGACGCCAAGATCTCACTGGCCGGTTCGGGCCGGGTCGAGATGACGCAAGTGGATGGCAAGCTGAAGCTGGAGATCGCCGGCTCCGGCAAGATCCGTGTCGGCAGCAGCAAAGGCGTCGATGCCGACGTCGCCGGTGCGGGCGATGCGCGGCTGGGCGATATCAATGGCGGCCTGAAGATCGATATTGCCGGGTCGGGCGATGTCGCGGCGAATAGCGTCAATGGTCCGGTGCGGGTGTCGATCGCCGGATCGGGCTCGATCAAGATCGCCAGCGGTCAGGCCGATCCGTTCCATGTCAGCATCATCGGTTCGGGCAATGTCGATTTCCATGGCCATGCGGTGGACCCGCATCTGAGCGCGCTCGGCTCGGGCCGGGTGCGGATCAAATCCTATAGCGGCAATCTGTCGAGCAGCGGCAGCATCCATGTCGAAGTCAATGGCCGCTCCCTCAATGTCAACTCGGATAACGACGACGAGTAAGTGCGTGAGGGGCGTGTGAAGCGGCGTGGCGGAACCCTTGGCCGGCACGCCGCTTCCTTTTTGTCCAAAGCGCGCTATTCGTGACGGAGGGCCTCGATGGGATCGAGGTGGGCCGCGCGCCGCGCCGGGAAGAAGCCGAAGCCGACGCCGACCGCAGCCGAGAACAGCACGGCGGCCACCACCACCATCGGTTCGAAGACGAAAGGCAGATTGAGCGCCTGGGCGCCCAGCGCCGAGCCACCCAGCCCGATGGCGATGCCGATCAAGCCGCCAAAGCCGCTCATCACCACCGCCTCGATCAGGAACTGCAACAGCACATCGTGAGCGCGCGCGCCGATGGCAAGACGAATGCCGATCTCGCGCGTGCGCTCCGTTACCGACACCAGCATGATGTTCATGATGCCGATGCCGCCGACGAGGAGGCTGACCGCGGCGACGGCCGCTAGGAACGCGGTGAGGATGCCGGTGGTCGATTGCACCATGCGCGTGACTTCCTGCATGTCGCGCACGTCAAAATCCGGTGCCGCGCCTTTGCCGATATGCCGCCGCTCGCGCAAGATCTGGTTGATCTGCGTGCGCACATCGTTGATCTGCGAAGCGCGCGCAACGGATATCCAGATCATGCTGACATCGGTGTTGCCGGCGATGCGTCGCTGCACGGTCCGCAGCGGCATGACGATGAGATCGTCCTGGTCCTGGCCAAATGTCGATTGCCCTTTGGCCTCGAGAAGCCCGATGACCTCACAGGAGATCTTGTCGACGCGGATCGAGGCGCCGAGGGGGTCCTGCGCGCCGAACAATTCGTTGCGAACGGTCTGACCGATAATGCAGACGGCCCTGCCGGCGCGGATATCCGTGATCGTGAAGTCGTGGCCTTTGACCAGCGGCCATTCGCGCGCGGCGAAATAGGCATTGGTCGTGCCCGTGGCCGAGGTCGTGGCGTTCTTGTTGCCGTTGACGGCGGTGACCGAGCGCGAAACCAGTGGCGCAACGGCTGCGAGGCCGGGCACCTCACGCTTTATGGTCTCGGCATCTTGGACATTGAAGGGCGGCGCGCTTTCCAGCGTGCCGGGACGACGCTGGCCGGGGATCACGATCAGAAGATTGCGGCCCATCGAAGCGATGTCGGCTGTCACGCGTTTGGTGGCACCGGCGCCCAGCGTCACCATGCCGATGACAGCGGCAACGCCGATCACGATGCCGAGCGTCGTCAGTCCTGCCCGCATCAGATTGTTGCGGATCTCGCGAATGGCCAGAAGGAAGGCGTTGGCGATCATGCACGTACCGCCTGTCTTGCCGTATCCGAGGCGATGCGTCCGTCGAGGAAGCGGATTTGCCGCCCGGCGTAATCGGCGATGTCCTCTTCATGCGTCACAAGCACAATGGTCAGGCCGCGATCGCGGTTGAGCACGGTCAGAAGATCCATGATCTCGTGGCTGCGTTTGGAATTGAGATTGCCGGTGGGCTCATCGGCAAACATCACCGACGGCGAGGTCACAAGCGCGCGTGCAATGGCAACGCGCTGTTGCTGGCCACCCGACATTTCGGCAGAGGTATGATGTGCCCGGTCTTCGAGCCCGACCTGCTTCAAGGCCTCCATCGCGCGCGTGCTGCGTTCATGCTTCGGCACGCCGCGATAGAGCAGCGGCAATTCGAGATTTTCGAGCGCCGTGGTGCGCTTGAGGAGATTGAAGCCCTGGAACACGAAGCCGATGTAATAGCGGCGCAGCAAGGCGAGCTGGTCCCGGTCGAGCGTGCCGACATCGGTCCCGCGGAAAAAATACTGGCCTTCGGTCGGTGTATCGAGGCAGCCGAGAATGTTCATGAAGGTCGACTTGCCCGAGCCCGACGGGCCCATGACGGCAACGAATTCGCCGTCCTCGATGCGGCAGTCGATGCCGGCGAGCGCGGTCACGGCGGCCTCGCCATGGCCGTAGATTTTCTTCACTCCCCTGATATCGATCAGCGGCGGCGCGCTCATCCGGTCGGCTTTTCGCTGGTCGCGGGCGTGACGATGTCGGTGGCAACCAATTCGCCGGGCTTGATATTGCCATCCAGCACCTGGGTTTCGCGGCCGTTCGAGGCGCCGAGCTTGAGATCCTCCGCAATCGCCTCGCCGCCACGGACAACCCAGACGCGGCCCCAATTGACGCCACTCTCCGCGTTCGGTGGCTTCTTGGCCTTCGTCGCCACCTGCGCCGGCGGGGTGAAACGCAGCGCGCCGTTCGGCACCAGAAGCGCGTTCTTGATGTCCGCGGCCTGGATTTCGGCGGTGGCCGTCATACCCGGCTTCAACACGCCGCCAGGATTGGCCAGCATCAGCACGCCCTGATAGGTGACGACGCCGTTGACGGTCTTGGGCGCGTTGTGCACCGAGATCGAGCTTGGCCGTGAATGTGCGCGTCGGATAGGCGTCGACGGTGAAGGTCGCGTTCTGGCCGGCACGGACCTGACCGACATCGGCCTCGTCGATATCGACGTCGAGCTCCATTTCGGAGAGATCGCTGGCGAGCGTGAACAGCACCGGTGTCTGAAAGGTGGCGGCCACGGTCTGGCCGACTTCAACCTTGCGGTCGAGTACCACACCATTGATGGGTGAGCGGATCGTGGCCTTGGCGATCTGCGTCGTGAATTGTTCGGCCTGCGCCTCGGCGAGTTTCACGCTGGCCCTGGCGCGGGACAGATCGGCGATGGCCTTGTCGAGATCCTGGGGCGAAATCGCCTTGTGCTGGAGGAGCGCGCGATAGCGCGTCAGCGTCTGGCTGTCCTGGATCACCGTGGCCTTGGCCTGGGCCAGCGAGGCCTGGGCCTGGGAGAGCTGGGCACGGAGCTGGTCGGTGTTGATCTGCGCCAGCACCTCGCCCTTCTTCACATGGTCGTTGAAGTCGACATTGACGGCATCGAGCCGGCCGGAGACTTCGGCGCCGACATCGACCTGATCGCGTGGTGCGAGCGTGCCGGTGGCGCTGACGGTGATGGCGAGCGGCCCCCGGGTCACCGGCTGGGTGACATATTTGATGCCGTCGCCGCCCGAGAACATCCATCGCAAGAGCAAAATAAGGACGAGGCCGCCGATCCCGGCGAAGATCCAGTGGCGCTTGGTCCAGCGCCGCCGCACGCGGCCCAGGCCGAGGCGGGAGACCATGTCGGTGTCGGGGGCAGGGATATCGGGTTTGTCGTTCACGCTGCTTATCCGGCCGCTAGGGCAGAGAGGGGCGGGGTACCGCTTCTATGTCAGGTTGCGGGGGCCATGCGTCAAGGAGACACCGGCCAATTCACGGCTTCGTAAGAGACAAAGTTTGTCGCAAGATTTGTCCGGCGCGATTGGCGGGGTGCGGGCCCCGATATGTTTAACACGCGTTAAGGATTGGGCCCTAGAACGGGAGCCGGATTCCCCAACCGGCGCCCCATGGCACGCTCGCGCAAACCCCAGAAGCGGACGAAACGGCGTATCGCCGCGACGGGGGCGCGCCGCCCGGCTCGGGAAAGCCGTACGCCCTCACCGAAAAAACCTGTAAGAACATGGCCTTATGCCCTTGCTCTGCTGCTCGGCTGGGGGCTGATCTTCGGCTTCGTGGCGTGGTCGCGCTGGATTTCGGGCTTGCCCGATACCGCCAATCTTCTGGCCAGGGGGCCGTCGCGGGACCTCACCATCGTCGATGCGCGCGGCCGGCTGGTCGCCCGGCGCGGGCTGACCCAAGGCCAGATGGTGGCGGTCGAGGCCCTGCCCGCCTATCTCCCCAACGCCTTTATCGCGATCGAAGACCGGCGCTTCCGCTACCATTTCGGCATCGACCCGATCGGCATGGCGCGGGCGGCTTGGGAGAACATGCTGGCCGGCCATGTGGTGCAGGGCGGTTCGACCATCACCCAGCAACTCGCCAAGAACCTGTTCCTCACGCCCCAGCGTACCTTTGATCGCAAGATCCAGGAGGCGCTGCTCGCGCTCTATCTGGAGTCGCGCTACTCGAAGAACCAGATCCTGACGCTCTATCTGAACCGGGTTTATTTCGGCGCTGGCGTCTATGGCATCGAGGCGGCGGCCGAGCGTTTCTTCGGCAAGCCGGCCTCGAAGCTGTCGCTGACCGAAGCGGCGATGCTGGCCGGCAGCGTCAAGGCACCGGCGCATTATAATCCGCTGAGCGATGCGGATGCCTCCATGGCGCGCGCCGATCTGGTGCTGGCGGCCATGCAGGATTGCGGCTTCATCACCACGCGGCAGGAACATCTGGCCGAGACCACGCGGCCGCGCGTCGTGCGCCGCTCGGGCACGCCGGGCTCGGGTTATTTCGCCGATTGGGTAATCGGACAGGTGCCGGGTCTGATCGGCGATGTGCGCGGCGCCGTGATCGTGCATACGAGTTTCGATCTGACGCTGCAGGCCGAAGCCGAACGCGCAGTCGGCCAGGGGCTTGCGCAGGAGGGCGGCAAGCTGCGCGCGTCGCAGGCCGCCCTCGTCGCCATGACGCCAAACGGCGCAGTGCGGGCGATGGTGGGCGGACGCTCCTATGCGCAGAGCCCGTTCAACCGCGCCACCGATGCCATGCGCCAACCAGGTTCGGCCTTTAAACCCTTCGTCTATCTGACCGCCTTCGAGAACGGCCACACGCCGAGCGATGTGCTGGTCGATGGGCCGGTCAATTTCAATGGCTGGAAGCCGACCGATTACGAAAACCGCTTCGAAGGTCCGATGACGCTCACGCAAGCCTTCGCCAAATCCTCCAATGTGATCGCGGCCAAGTTGACGATCGAAGCCGGACCCAAGGCGGTGGCAAGGACCGCGAGGAGGCTTGGCATCACGACGCCGCTCGACGCGGTGCCGTCGCTGGCTTTGGGTACTTCGCTGGTCACGCCGCTCGAACTGACGGGCGCTTATGCCACCTTCGCCAATGGCGGCGAGGGCGTGGTGCCTTACGCCATTACCTCGATCGTCAGACCGGATGGCACGGTGCTGTACAAACGCACGACGTCGGGCCTTGGCAGCATCGTGCCCGCGACCGACGCCGCCGAGATCACCACGCTGATGCAAGCGACCGTGCAAACCGGAACGGGGCGCGCGGCCCGCCTCGCCGACCGGCCGAGCGGCGGCAAGACCGGCACGACGCAGGACTATCGCGATGCCTGGTTCGTCGGCTTCACGGCGGATTATGTCTGCGGGGTGTGGATCGGCAATGATGACAATGCGCCGATGAAGAAGGCGACCGGCGGCGGTTTGCCGGCGCATATTTTCCACGCCTTCATGACCACGGCCGAAGCAGGATTGCCGCCGCGTCCGCTTGCGGGCGCGACACTGGTGGCTTCGGCCGCACCGCCGGGAACGCCGCAACCCGAAAAGGAAAAGCCGTCGACCTTCGAGCAGATTCTCAACAGCCTGTTCGGCGGCTGAGATCAGACGCGGACAAAGGTGAAATAGCTCGGCACGCCGCGAATGGCCTTGGCTTCATAGCGCGTCTGCGGCCAGCTCTCGGGGCGTGTGCGCCAGTCCTCTGCACGTGTTGCCGTCCACGCGAAGGATGGATGGGCGCACAGCCGCTCCAGCGCCCATCCGACATAGCCGGGATCGTCGCTGGCAAAGCGCAATTCGCCGCCGCGCTTCATTACGCGGGCGATCACATCGAGCGTTTCCATCTGAATGAAGCGGCGCTTGTGATGGCGCGTCTTGGGCCAGGGGTCGGGAAACAGGATCATGACGCGGCCGAGCGATGCATCGGGCAGCGCATCGAGGATGTCGCGCGCATCGCCCATATGGATGCGGATATTGTCGCCCTCGCCCGCTTCAAGTTTGGCGAGCAGTTTCGCCACTCCGTTGATGAAGGGTTCCGCGCCGATGAGGCCGACCTGCGGATGGGCGCGCGCCAGTGCATACAAATGTTCGCCTGCGCCGAAGCCGATCTCGAGCCAAACATCCTCGACCGGTGCCGCGAAACAGGAACGCGGATCGGCATCCTGTTCGAGATGCAGCGTCATCTGTGGCAGCACGGTTTCAAGCAGCGCGGCCTGATGGCCCCTGAGCTTGGGGCCCTTGCGGCGGCCATAGAGCAGCCGTCGCTGGCGTTCGGGGTGATTGGCGGGATGATCGGCGTTCGTCATGGCGCGGGTTCTAGCCGGTCTCGAATAAAAAAACACGCGCGGGAGACGGGCTCCCGCGCGTGGCTTTAATCGAAAGAGCGATGGCTCTTAGACGGCGCCCTTGAGGGCATTGACCAGATCGGTCCTTTCCCAGGAGAAGCCGCCATCGGCATCGGGCTCGCGGCCGAAGTGACCGTAAGCCGCGGTGCGCGCATAGATCGGCTTCAAGAGGCCCAGATGCTCGCGGATGCCGCGCGGCTTCAGGCTCATGAGCTGCGGCAGCAGGACTTCGAGCTTGGCCTCGTCCACCTTGCCGGTGCCGTGCGTGTCGACATAGACCGACAGCGGGTCCGACACGCCGATGGCATAGGCGAGCTGGATGGTGCAGCGATCGGCAAGGCCGGCCGCGACCACATTCTTCGCGAGGTAACGTGCGGCATAGGCGGCCGAACGGTCGACCTTGGTCGAGTCCTTGCCGGAGAAGGCGCCGCCGCCATGCGGGGCCGCGCCGCCATAGGTGTCGACGATGATCTTGCGCCCCGTGAGGCCGCAATCGCCGTCGGGACCGCCGACGACGAAGGCGCCGGTCGGGTTGACGTGCCACACGGTCTTGTCGGTGAGCAGCTCGCCCGGCAGCGCCTCGCGCACATAAGGCTCAATGACGGCGCGCACATCGGCCGAGCTCATGTTCTCGTCGAGATGCTGCGTCGAGACCACGACCTGCGTCACATGGACCGGCTTGTGATCGACATATTGCACCGTGCACTGGCTCTTGGCGTCGGGGCCGAGCTTCGGCGCGGCGCCGGATTTGCGCGCATCGGCCATCAGCTTGAGGATGCGGTGGGAGAAGGCGAGCGGCGCCGGCATCAGCTCCGGCGTCTCGTTGCAGGCATAACCGAACATGATGCCCTGGTCGCCCGCGCCTTCGTCCTTGTTGCCCGCGGCGTCCACGCCCTGGGCGATATGCGGGGACTGCTCGTGCAGCAGGACTTCGACATTCGCCGTCTTCCAATGGAAGCCGTCCTGCTCATAGCCGATGTCCTTGATCGCGGCGCGCGCGACTTCGACGATCATCTCCGGCGTGATTTCCTTGGGCCCGCGGGTTTCGCCGGCGATGACGACGCGGTTGGTCGTGGCCAGCGTTTCGGCGGCGACGCGGATCAGGTTCGGCGCCACGCCATGCTTCGGGCCGAGCGCGAAGAACAGATCGACCACCTCGTCGGAGATGCGGTCGCAGACCTTGTCGGGATGGCCTTCGGACACGCTTTCGCTGGTGAAAAGATAGTTCGATCGTGACATATCAAGTTTCCTTTATATCCTTCTCCGCGGCGGACTAATGGCAATTCTAGGCCCTCCGGTCAACTGGCTGGCCGAAATTTACCTGCCGATAGAGGGTTTTCGCCGCATCGCAGGAAAATTTGCCGCGTCCCGTCCGGGGCGAATCCGTGGGCGCGGGCCCACAGCAATACGCCCTCGTCGCCAGCCGCCGGCGAGTTCCGACCCTCTCCGGGCCTGCGGTTAAGGGACCTCAGAGAATGAAGCGCGAGAGGTCCTGGTCCTTGGCGAGGTCGTCGACGCGGGTATGCACGTAGGACGCGTCGATGGTGATGGTTTCGCCGCCATGGTCGGTGGCGGAGAAGCTGATCTCGTCCAGCACCCGCTCCATGATCGTGTGCAGCCGCCGGGCGCCGATATTCTCGACGCTGGCATTCACCTGTGCCGCGATGTCGGCCAGCGCGCCGATGCCGTCTTCGGTGAAGCTCAGCGTCACGCCTTCGGTCTGCATCAGCGCGGTGTATTGCTTGATCAGGCTGGCCTCGGGCTCGGTCAGGATGCGCTGGAAATCGTCGCGCGTCAGGGCGGCCAGTTCCACGCGGATCGGCAGGCGGCCCTGCAGTTCCGGCAAGCAGGTCCGAGGGCTTGGCGATGTGGAAGGCGCCCGAGGCAATGAAGAGAATGTGATCGGTCTTGACCGTGCCGTGCTTGGTCGAGACGGCGCTGCCTTCGATCAGCGGCAGAAGATCGCGCTGCACGCCCTCGCGGGAAACATCGCCGCCGCCGCGCTGTTCGGAGCGGGCGCAGATCTTGTCGATCTCGTCGAGGAAGACGATGCCGTTGTTCTCGACCGTCTCGATGGCTTCGCGGGTGATCGCATCATTGTCGAGCAGCTTGTCGGCTTCTTCGGCGACGAGCGGATCATGCGCGGCCGCCACGCTCATGCGCCGCGGCGTGCCCTTGCCGCCCATCTTGCCGAAGATGTCGCCGAGATTGAGCACGCCCACCTGCGCGCCAGGCATGCCGGGAATCTCGAAGCTCGGCGCGCCGCCGGAATTCGCGCATTTCGAGCTCGATCTCCTTGTCGTCGAGCTCGCCGCTGCGCAGTTTGGTGCGGAAGCTGTCGCGCGTGGCCTGGCCCGAATTGGCGCCGACCAGCGCATCGAGAATACGGTCCTCGGCATTGGCTTCGGCGCGGGCTTCGACATCCTTGCGCTTGCGCGTGCGCACCTGGGAGATGCCGACTTCGAGAAGATCGCGCACGATCTGTTCGACATCGCGGCCGACATAACCGACTTCGGTAAATTTGGTCGCTTCGACCTTGATGAAAGGCGCCTGCGCCAGCTTGGCGAGGCGGCGCGAAATCTCGGTCTTGCCGACGCCGGTGGGCCCGATCATCAGGATGTTCTTGGGCAGCACTTCTTCGCGCAGGTCGGGCGTCGAGTTGCTGGCGGCGCCAGCGATTCCTGAGCGCGATGGCGACGGCGCGCTTGGCGTCGTTCTGGCCGACGATATAGCGGTCGAGTTCGGAAACGATTTCGCGGGGCGTGAAGAAGGCACTCATCAGATGGTCAGGCTTTCGATGACGACGTTCTCATTGGTGTAGATGCAGATATCGCCGGCGATCTTCATGGCGCGGCGGGCGATCTCCTCGGCGGAAAGGTCGAAATCGATCAGCGCATGGGCCGCGGCCAGCGCATAGGGCCCGCCCGAGCCGATGCCGATAATGCCGCCTTCGGGTTCGACCACATCGCCGGTGCCCGAAAGGATCAGCGAGGTCTTGGTGTCGGCCACCGCCATCATGGCTTCGAGGCGGCGCAGATAGCGGTCGGTGCGCCAGTCCTTGGCCAGTTCCACACAGGCCCGCGCCAGATTGCCGGGATGCTGCTCCAGCTTGGCTCTCCAGCCGCTCGAACAGGGCAAAGGCGTCGGCCGTGGCGCCGGCGAAGCCGGCGATGACGTCACCCTTGCCCGAGGCGGCGCACCTTGCGGGCATTGGCCTTCATCACGGTGTCGCCCAGCGTCACCTGGCCGTCGCCGGCCACCACCACCTGATTGCCCTTCCTGAGGGAGAGGATCGTGGTGGAGCGCCAGCGCTTTTCGTCGCTGGCGGCAGATTTCGGCGTGGTGGGGCTGGAAGGCATTTCCGGTCTTAACCCTTGGCTGGTATATGTCCGCGAAGGACCTGACATAGGGCGGCCACATGCGCACCGCAACCGTCGAGCGCAAGACGCGCGAGACCGAGATTTCCGTTTCGCTGGACCTGGATGGTTCCGGCGATGGCGACATCGATACCGGCATCGGCTTTCTCGACCATATGCTCGAGAGCTTTGCTCGCCATTCGATGATCGATCTGAAGGTGCGGGCGACCGGCGACCTCCACATCGATTTCCACCACACCACCGAGGATACCGGCATCGTCATCGGCAAGGCGGTCCGCCAGGCGCTGGGCGATTTCGCCGGCATCACCCGCTTCGGCGCCGCCCTCATCCCGATGGATGAGACGCTGACCCGCGCGGTGATCGATGTGGCGAACCGGCCCTATCTGATCTGGAAGGTCGAAATCCCCCGCCCCAAGCTGGGGGAAATGGACACCGAGCTGTTCAAGGAATGGTTCCAGGCCTTCGCCCAGAGCGCCGGGATCTGCCTGCATGTGGAAAATCTTTACGGCAGCAACAGCCATCACATCGTCGAAAGCTGCTTCAAGGCGCTGGCCCGTGCCCTGCGCGAGGCCATTGCCCCGGATGAGCGGCTCGAGGGCGCCGCCGCCTCGACCAAGGGCACGCTCGGCGATCTCGACGACGAGCTCTAGGCGGCCCGGGTCTCAGGCGGCGGCATGCTTGCCGGTGTCTTCGGCCGGGAGATCATGCCGGTTCTCGACCCGGCAGGGCCGGCCGAGGCGCGGCGCCAGAAATTCCCGATAGGCCTCGCAAATCGCTGCCGTGTCGCGGGCGTCGTCGCCGGGAAGCGCGAATTCGACCTCGATGGCCCCATCCGGCCCCAGGCTGGTCGCCGCAAAGATTGCGGCCGCGCCGGCGCGTTCGGCGAACAGGAACGTATTGGGATTGACGACGACTTCGTATTGCCGCGGCGATCCCGACACCGGGATGGCCGTGTCCGCGCAGAGAAGCACGGGCCGTCCGGCCGCGAGTGCTCTTGCGGGCATGCAGCAGGCAGGCCGCGTCATTGGCGATCAGGGCGGGCGGCTGCGGGCGGGCGAACCAGTTCAGCCGCTGCATATCGCCCTCATATCCCGCAATCATGACCGGGTTCAGGCCCCGGCGCGCGAGCGCCTCGGGAATGGCCATGGAGAGAAAGAAGTGCCCGGTGTAGAGCACGAAGCGGCTGCCATGCGTCTCCAGCAGCCGATCCAGCGCCTCCGCGTTCCGGATCCGGGTTCGCACGCCGACACCGCCGCTAACCGTTGCCTCGCCGAGCATGTCGCGGAGCAACTGGGCTGCGTAGAGAGAGGAAATCGAACGGCCACGCGTCAGCCGGGACACGGCGCTGGCCAGAGAGGACAGCGTGCGCGCCTCCAGCACGAGCGTGTCATAGGCGGTCCCGCGCGGCAGAAGACGCGCGGTGCGGCGCGCCAGCCACTCCGTCAGGGACAGGCGAAAGCGCTTCAGAGAAAGGATTGCCGTTCTGGCAGGTACGTTCATCGCAAGCTCGCATCTTGGAGTTGCAGTCTGAACGATCGCAGTTTCTGGGGCGTAAACGCGGCCCGAAGAGCGCGCTCAATGCTCGGGCGCAGCTCGGCGTCAAAACAATGACGCTTCCGTCATTTTTATTGACTCCAAGTCGCATCCGCGTATAGTGACGCAACCGTCAGCCAGCTTCGCCGGAGGAACCCGCGTGTCCCAGATCACCAAAGATGCCGCCTATGATGCCGTAGACCCGAAGGATTTCCCGGCGATGATGGAGGTGGAGCGCTATGGCCGTCGCTCGACCGCATTCGACAAGATCATCTCGGCCACCCACGACCATTTCTGGGATCCGCTGGACACCAAATATATCGATTTCGCGGAAGCCCTATGACCTGACCAAGGAAATGGTGCTGCCGGAAGAATTCTTCCCGATCTTCAAGACCCGCGTCGGCGACACGATGACGGATGAGCAGAAGATCAAGTTCGCCAGCGAATCCACGCGCTGGCAGATCTCGGCGATCCTGCATGGCGAGCAGGGCGCGCTGGCCTTGTCGGCCTCGCTTTGCCACATCCTCAAGGATCCGGGTGCGCAGGAATATGCCGCCAACCAGACGCGCGAAGAGGCGCGCCATGTCACGGCCTTCTCGGCCTATGTGAAGGCGCGCTGGGGCACGCCGCTCCCGGTCGGCGACACGCTCAAATCGCTGCTGACGGAAATGGTGCTGGCGCCGGAGGTCTACAAGAAGATCGTCGGCATGCAGATGCTGGTCGAGGGCCTGGCCATGGGCGCCTTCGCGACGCTCTACCAGAAGTCCAAGGATCCGCTGCTGGTCAAGCTGTGCCAGCTGGTGATGACGGACGAAGCCTTCCATCACAAATTCGGAAAGATCTGGGCCGACCGCACGATCCCGAAGCTGACGGAAGACGAGCACAACAAGGTCGAGGATTGGGCTGCGCAGTGCTTCCAGACGCTGCTGTTCAACCTCATCAATCCGCTGCAGATGGCGCCGGTCTATCGTTCGGTCGGCATCGATCCGCAGGACGCGATGGATGCGATCACCGAAGCCTTTGGCGATGAAGAGCGCCGCGAGCAGATGAAGGAAGGCGCCAATATCTTCCGTGTGCTGATCAAGACGCTGCTCAATGCCGGCATCATCACCGATCGCACCAAGAGCTTCTATGCGATGTATGTCGACATGAACGAACTCAAGAACGAAGGCGACCGCATGGTCGGCGACGACATCGCCGAGGAAGGCATCGCCTATCTGCAGTCGATCAATTTCGGCGACGCCAAGAAGAGCAAGTCGCTCCTCGCCGCCGAATAAGATCGCGGTTCACGGAATACGAAAGGCCCGGCCGCGAAAGCGCCGGGCCTTTTTGGTTGCGCTGACCGCCATGAAACGTCGATGTCTTCGACTTCTCCGTTGATTTTATGTTCCTCAAATGTTCCATTGAGCCATGTCCGATCACACGGCCAGTGACGTCACGCGCGGGGTTTCGCGGCTTCTGATGCAGGAGGGGTTCAGCCCCATCCTGGAATTCACGCTCGCCAATGGCCGCCGCCTCGATGTCGCCGCGCTGGGGCCGGACGGCACCATGCTGGGGGTCGAAATCAAGGTCGCGGTGCCCGATCTCAAGGGCGACATGAAGTGGCCGGACTATCTGGAATTCTGCGAGCTGTTCTATTTCGCCATTCCGCCGGATTTTCCCGAGGAGCTGGTGCCCGAGAGCACCGGCCTGATCGTGGCGGACCGTTTCGGGGGGGCGATTGTCCGCCCCTCGCCGAAAGCGGTGCTTCATGCCAGCCGCCGCAAGGCCGTGACCCTCAGCTTCGCGAAAGTCGCGGCCGAGCGGCTCGCCAGTGTCATCGAACTCGCCGCCGATCCGCGTGGCGCCACCATCTTGCCGTTTGAGGAGGAATGATGCCGGTCACCAAGGCAAAGGTGAAAAAGATTGCCCTGTCGTTTCCCGGCGCGCTCGAGAAGCCGTCCTATGGCCAGCCGGCGTTCTTCATCGTGAAAAAGTTCTTCACCCGGCTGCGCGAAAAGGATGCCTCCATCGTGATGCGGGTGGGCTCGATCGAACAGCGCGACATGATGCTTGAGCTCGATCCCGAGACCTATTTCATCACCGATCATTACCGGGACTGGCCGGGCCTGCTTGTGCGCATCGCCAAGATCACGCCAACGGAACTCAAGGTCATGCTCGAACGCCGCTGGCGCGAGATCGCGCCCAAGAAATTGCAGCGCGAGGTCGATGGAGAGGGCGTATCGGCGAAGAAGACGAAAGCCATTGCGCGCGAACCTGCAACAAAGCGGACCCGTCGTCCAACCCGCCCCGGCATCAAGCGGTCGGTGTGAGGCAGTGCCTTTGAGCGCCAGCCCATGACGCAGGAACGCACGGCTCTCCAGTTCCAGCTGCCATCAAGTGTCTTCCTGGCAGAATGGGGCCTGGTTGCAGCGTTTGCGGGCGTCGATGCCATTTGGGCCTATCTGGCCGGCCTTTCGTTTTCTTTCTCCATTGGCGCCGTGGCCCTGCCCGGCATCGGATTGGCGCTCGCGCTGGCGCTACGAAGCATGCACCGCTTCGAAGGCGGGGCGCTGATATTTGAATACGTCGCGCTGATGACGGCCATGATGCACTGCGTCGCGGTGCTGACGTATCTGTGCGCCGCAGTAGACCGCCCACTCGCCGATGCACAATTGCTTGGTTTCGATCATGCGCTGGGCCTTGATTGGCTTTACTGGTTTCACGCGCTTCAAGCCCGGCCTCTTCTGTATGACGCGTTCGGCCATGTCTATCATTCGTTGATTTACCAGGCGCTCTATTTCACGATCCTGTTTGGCCTCATGCGTCAGCGCGAACGGCTTCGCGAAATGTTCTGGATTGTGGTCGTGGGGTGCCTGATCACCTCTGCAGGATCAGTTCTGGTGCCGGCGCTTGGCACCTTCAAGGCCTTCGGCCTTGAAAGACTGGGCGCCTTCATCCCTGTGATGGAACAGCTGCGCGCGGGCACAGATCTTCATTTCGTCATCGGCCGACTGACAGGCATCGTCACCTTCCCGTCGTTCCACACCACGATGGCATTGGTCTACGTTTACGGCTTCCGCGATACCGGAATCATCGGCCGCGCGATGCTCGCATTCAACGCGGCGATGTTGCTCACCATCCCGTTCATCGGCGGGCATCACTTTGTGGACATGCTGGCCGGCGCCATCGTTGCGCTGGGTGCAATTGCGCTGGTGCGCCGCGCACTCGCCGCGCCGGCGCGCAGCAGGGCCGGGTTCTAGCGCGGGCTGCGCTTGGCCAGGATGCGCTGCAGCGTGCGGCGGTGCATGTTGAGGCGGCGCGCCGTCTCGGAGACATTGTGGCCGCACAGCTCGTACACACGCTGGATGTGTTCCCAGCGCACGCGATCGGCCGACATCGGGTTCTCCGGCGGCTTGGGCAGATAGTCGATGGCGCCATATTTCACGGCCGCGACCGCAGTCGCGATATTGCCGAAGCCTGTCAGCACGACCACGCGGGTGCCGGCCAGGTGCAAAGTTCGCCCTTCTGTGTAACCCGGCGCTAACCCGGATCGGGTCACATTGGATCTCCCGCAGCTTGGGCGCCGACGCCCGCGCACCGGAGCCGGCCAATGTCCCCGTCCGTCCTGTCCGCCCGCGCAATTCCGTCTGGCCTGACGCTGAGCGTCTTTCCGTTGGAATGGTTGGCCCTGTCGGTGCTGGCCGTGGCCGATGCGATCTGGTCTGCCGCGGCCGGTTTCTCCTTCACGGCGGGTTTGGCCACGACCGGGTTTCCGCTGGCGGCCCTGGCCTGCGCGTTCTCAGTACGGGTCTGGGGAAAGCATCCCTGGGCGGCGCAGACGGGCGAATATATCGCGCTCTCGGGCAGCGCCATTCTTGCCTTCGGGGCTATGTCCTATCTGTGCTGCGCGGTGGGGCGGCCGCTGGCAGACGCGGCGCTGCTGCATTTCGACCGCGCGCTGGGGTTTGACTGGCTGTATTGGTTCGACCTGCTTCGGGCCCATCGGATGGTGCTGGCGGGGCTGCGTATCGCTTATGACAGCATGCCCTACCAGGCGATCTACTTCGCAGTGTTGTTCGGGCTGCTTGGCGATCGCGCACGGCTGCGCGAAATGTTCTGGATCGTATTCGTGGCGGGCCTCTTCACCTCGGCCGGGTCGGTCTTCGTGCCCGCGCTGGGTGCGTTCAAAGCGTTCGGGCTGGATCGCTACGGCGATTATCTGCCCGTCATGGAGCAGCTGCGCAGCGGCACCGACCTGCACTTTGCATTCGCTGCCATGACGGGCGTCGTCAGCTTTCCGTCCTTCCACACGACGATGGCCCTCGTCTATGTCTATGGCTTTCGCGGCACGGGCACTGTTGGGCGGGTTATGGCCGGACTCAATATCGCGATGCTGTTCGCGATCCCGTTCTTCGGCGGGCACTATCTCGCCGATATGCTGGCCGGCGCGGTGGTTGCCCTGCTGTCTGTCATCATGGCACGTCGCATCACGACGCTAAGCGGCCCGGTCTGGTGGCCGATACAGCGCGATCACAGCGCGCCCTCAGGCATCTGAAATCAGCGCGGGCTGCGCTTGGCCAGAATGCGCTGCAGCGTGCGGCGGTGCATGTTGAGGCGGCGCGCCGTCTCGGAGACATTGTGGCCGCACAGCTCGTACACACGCTGGATGTGTTCCCAGCGCACGCGATCGGCCGACATCGGGTTCTCCGGCGGCTTGGGCTTGGAGCCCGGCGCCGCCAGGAGCGCTGCCATGATGTCGTCGGCATCGGCCGGCTTGGGCAGATAGTCGATGGCGCCATATTTCACGGCCGCGACCGCGGTCGCGATATTGCCGAAGCCGGTCAGCACCACCACGCGGGCATCGGGCCGCGTAGTGTGGAGCAGTTCCACCACATCCAGGCCGTTGCCGTCATCGAGCTTGAGGTCGATCACGGCAAATGCCGGCGGCGCCTCCTTGGCCCGGGCAAGGCCCTGCGCCACGGTCTCGGCAATGGTCACCTGGAAGCCACGGCTCTCCATGGCGCGGGCAAGGCGCTCGCGCAGGGGGCGGTCGTCTTCGACGATCAGAAGGCTGCTATCTTCCGGCAGCTGCGGGTCTGGCTGAGTCATTGTGTTGTCCTCGGCGGCGTCGATAGCGCCGATGGCGTCTCCAAGCAAGATATAGTGTGACTATGCCTGCTTTTACGGACGGATATGGCGCTTTCAAGGCAATCGGGGTGGAAATTCCGTCCTATAGGGCGCTGGCACTGCCCGGTGGGGTCTCCCCGTCCAGCGCGCCGCGCGGCCAGCGGGCTGTGATCCAGGCCCCGCTTTTCGGTTTGTTGCGCACCTGGAGCCGCCCGCCGGTCCGCTCGATCAGCGTCTTGGCGATGAAGAAGCCCAGCCCCATGCCCTGCTGGCCGCTGAAATTCTCGGAGGGCCCCATTTCCGTCTCCCCCAGCGCATAGGTGCCCGGACGGGAGGTCACATAGGGCTCGCCGATCCGTTCCAGGATTTCCGGGGCAAAGCCGGGTCCGTCATCCTCGACCGAGACCTTGAGGCTGCGTGCATCCCATTGCGTCCGGATGTCGATGCGGGTCTGGGCGAAATCGGCCGCATTGGCGATCAGATTGCCGAGCCCGTGCAGAAGCTCCGGCACGCGCCAAACCTTGGGCACGGGGCCGGCATCGGGCTCGGGGTCCAGATGGATCGCAATTTCGAGGTCGTCGCTGCGATAGGGGCTGGCCAGGTCGTCCAGCATCGCGCCCAGCGACAGGCGCTTGGTGGCGTCGATCACACTCTGCTCGGGCCGCGCCAGTGTGGTCAGGATGGTGCGGCAGCGCTCGGCCTGCTCCCGCAGAAGCCTTGCATCCTCGGCCTGCGGGGAATCCGGCGGCAGCTCCCGCTCCAACTCGCGCGAGACGATGGCGATGGTGCCGAGCGGGGTGCCCAGCTCATGGGCCGCGGCCGTTGCCAGCGCGCCGATCGAGGCCATGCGGTGTTCGCTGGCGAGGGCGAGCTGGGTGGCCGTAAGGCCCGCCGACATGCGAGCAGCTTCGGAGGCGATGCGCCAGGCATAGATCGAAGTGAAGCCGATGCCGATCACGATCGAGGCCCAGATCCCGCCCTGATAGAGCGGTGGCAGCACCAACGCCTCATGCGGCGTCCAGGGCAGAGGCTCATGCACCACCGCGATTAACGAGACCCCGGCAAAGGCGAGGCCGGCCAGGATCAGCGTATTGCCCAGATTGAGGGTCGTGGCCGCAATCACCACCGGGGCCAGGAACATCAGCGCGAAGGGGTTTTCGAGTCCGCCCGTCAGATAAAGCAGCGCCGCCAGCTGCAGCACGTCATAGGCCAGATGCACCGTCGCCTCGCGATTGGTGAGGCGGTGGGTGGCAGGAAAGCGCACGGCCAGCAGGACGTTGAGCACCGCGCTGGCGGCGATGACGCCGACGCAGCGCCATAGCGGCAATTGGTAGGAGAGGCCGAAATAGACCACGAACAGCGTCGCCGACTGGCCACCGACGGCGAGCCAGCGCAGGTTGGAAAGCGTGCGCAAGCGCACCCGGCCGCGACTTGTGGGTGCGGCGAAGGAGAATTCGTCGGCCAGCCGCATCGGCCACAGCCCCGCCCAGGTGCGGGGCGCGGTGGCTTCGGGCGGAGATTGCGCGTCGTTCATGCGAATGCCTCTGGCGGGCGACCATTCGCCACTTCTGTCCGGCGGGCCACGAGTCTATCAATCCGCCCCGACGCCGTCCCCCAAAATTGACCGCCTCGAGGGAGGGGAGCCGATATGCGCCTGCGCCCGACCACGCGCCTGACCCTGATCGCCATTATCATCGTGGCCACGGCCATTGTGGCCGGGCTCGTCTGGTATCTGGGCGATATCGCGCCGCGCATGGGCCAGACCATCCATACTGGCGAGGCCGCCATTGGCGGGCCGTTCTCGCTGACCGACCAGTATGGCCACACGCGCAGCGACAAGGATTTCGCCGGCCGCTACATGCTGATCTATTTCGGCTACACCAATTGTCCCGATGTCTGCCCGACCACGCTCAGCGTGATCGCCGATGCGATGGACAAGCTGGGCGGCGATGCGAAGAAGGTCGTGCCGATCTTCATCACCGTCGATCCGGCGCGCGACACACCCAAGGCGCTGAAGAGCTATATGGCTGCCTTCGGCCCGGAATTCATCGGACTGACAGGGCCGATGCCGTCAATCAAATTGGTGACGAAGGAATACCGGGTCTATTTCAAGGCGCACAAAGCCGGTGAACGGCATCTACGCCGTCGATCATTCCAACACGATCTATCTGATGGGCCCGGACGGGCACTTCATCGCCAATTACATCGAGACGATGGGGCCCGACAAACTCGCTGCCGCAATCAAGAGCGCGATGTCGTAAGGCCCGTCCGGCGCGCGCCTCAGACCGTCGGACGTTCGACGCCGGCCTGCACGCAGGCCGCGATCAGCGTGTTGCGCATCAGGCAGACGATCGTCATGGCGCCGACGCCGCCCGGCACCGGCGTGATCGCGCCGGCTACTTTCGCCGCCGCGTCGTAATCGACATCGCCAACGATCTTGTATTTGCCGTCCGGCAGATCGACGCGATTGATGCCGACATCGATCACGGTGGCGCCGGGCTTCACCCAATCGCCTTGCACATAGCCGGGCCGGCCGATGGCGGCGACGAGGATGTCGGCGCGCCGCGCAATCTCGGGAAGATCGCGTGTTCTGGAATGCGCCATGGTCACGGTGGCATTGGCGGCCAGAAGAAGCTGCGCAGCAGGTTTGCCGAACAGCAGCGAACGGCCGATGACCAGCGCATCCATGCCGGCGATGTCGCCGACATATTCCTTGAGCAGCATCATCACACCGGCCGGTGTGCAGGAGACGAGGTGCGCGCGGCCGCTGAGCAAGAGCCCCGCATTGGTCGGCGTCAACGCGTCGACATCCTTGGCCGGATCGAGCGTGTCGAGCACGGCGGCTTCGCGGATCTGCTTGGGGAGTGGCATCTGTACCAGTATGCCGTGTACGGCCTTGTCGGCATTGAGTTCGCGCACCACCGACAGCACCTCGTCTTCGCTGGCGGTCGCCGGCAGATGGCGATGGACCGAATTGAAGCCGAGCTTTTCGGCGGTCTTGTTCTTGTTGCGGACATAGACCTCGCTGGCCGGATCGCTGCCGACCAGGACCGTGGCCAGGCCCGGCACCAGATTGTGCGCGGATTTGAGGCGCGCGGTTTCATCGGCGATCCGCGTTTTCAGTCCTGCGGCGAAAGCCTTGCCGTCGATGATCTTTGCCGTCATGGCGCATCTCCCAATGCTTCGAGCTGCGCCAGCAAATAGTCGGGCGCGCCCTCCACGTCTATGTGTTTCAACCGCGCAGTCTCACCGGCGGCGATGGCAATATGCGATTTTGCGATGCGCAATGTCTTTGCCAGAAGCGCAATCAATGCCGCATTGGCTTTCCCATCTTCGGGCGGCACTGCGACGCGCGCCTTGAGATAGGGCTTCCCATCGTTGCCCACGGCCCACCCGTCGATGCGATCGCGCCCACCCTTGGGCGTGAGCCGCACGGCAATGCGCACACCGCCCGCGACGAGACGGATGCGATCCGTCAAAGGCCGAGGCGCGCCGCGCCCCATTGGACGAGATTTTGCAGGAAGACGACGCCGATCAGCACGATCAGCGGCGAGATATCGAGCCCGCCGATGGAGGGAATAACCCGGCGCACCTGCCGGAACAGCGGCTCGGTCATGGCGTCGAGGAAGCGCACGATCGAACGCGCGAACTGGTTGTAGGTGTTGATGACGCCGAAGCTGACCAGCCAGCTCATCACAACCGCGGCCAGCACGATCCAGGTGTAAATATCCAGCAGCGTGACGATCAGGCTCACGAACGGATTGGGGGTGTAATACGCCATGAGGCGAGCGGCCTCTCCTTCGGAATTGCGTGCCGGTTCGTCGAACCGATGCCCTTGTAGCCAGCCGGATCGCCGCGAGGCAAGCCGCCCGGTTTCGGATGGGGCCGCGATAGACCTCAAATGGGGGGTTGGAACGCGATCTGGCAAGCGAAGGGCGGGCAGAGGGGGCCTGGTGGAGCTGAGCGGAATCGAACCGCTGACCTCCTCATTGCGAACGAGGCGCTCTCCCAACTGAGCTACAGCCCCAGGCCGAAGGCCGCGCGCGGGAATTATCCGCGGCGCGGGCGGGTATCTAGAGAGTGGGCCCGCCGGCTGTCAAGGCGCGTTTCGCGGCCCTGCCGGGGCGCTGGGCGCGTGCCCTATTTCGTGCCCGTATAGCGTATCCGCCAGATCGCCCGGCCCGCATCGTCGGCGATCAGAAGGCTGCCATCGCTGGCCACGGCGAGGGCGGTGGGCCGACCGATGACCTCGGCCGGATCGGTGCCCTTGCGCCACCAGCCGGTGATGAAATTCTCATATCCCGGCTCCGGCCGCGCGCCGGCGAATTTGATGCGCACGATTTTGTAGCCGGTCGGCGTCTTCGCGTTCCAGGAACCGTGCAGTGCGAGGAAGGCATCGCCGCGATAGTCGGCCGGGAATTGTGTGCCCGTATAGAAGACGAAACCCAGCGGCGCCGAATGCGATTGCAAGAGCACGTCTGGTGTCACGGTCGTCTTCACCAGATCGGGCCGCCGCGATCCGAACTGGGGATCGGGATGGGGTCCGATATAGGCGTAAGGCCAGCCGAAGAATTCGCCCTTGCGCACGCGGGTGAAATAGTCGGGCACCAGCTCGTTGCCCAGCATGTCGCGCTCATTGACGGCGGTGTAGAGATCCTGCGTCCCCGGATAGATATGCAGCCCCACCGGATTGCGAAGCCCCGTGGCATAAGGCGTCAGCGTGCCGTCGGTGTTGACGACGGAGATGGCGGCATGGGGCGCCGGATCGATGCCGACATTCTCGGTGCTGCCCTCGGCGAGGAAGAGCCTTCCCCTGGGACCGAAGACGATATTGCGCGTCCAGTGACCGTCCCAGTCGCCGAGCACACCGTCCTTGGTGACGCGTGTGCGCGCACCGGCCGAGAGTGCGCCCGGCCTGTAGGCGAATTTCCAGACGCCATGGACGTCGCCGACATATACCGCGCCGTCATGATAGGCGATGCCGAAGGGCCGTTCCAAGCCGTTGGCGAAGGTCACGATCTTGTCGGCCCTGCCGTCGCCATTGCTGTCGCGCAGCAGCGTGATCTTTCCGGCAAAGGATTCGGCGGCCAGCACATCGCCATTGGGCAGGACCAGAAGATTGCGCGGGCCGGAGAGGTCTTGCGCAAACAGGCTCGCCTTAAAGCCGGCGGGCAAGCGCAGCGTCGCATTTGCCGGCCGCGGCACGGTCTGGGCGGAGTTGCCGACCGCCTTGGTGGCATAGGGCTTGGCGAGGTCCTTTGCGCGAAACAGGAAGCGGGCGCCGGGCGCCTGCGGATCGGTGGGCAGGGTCTTGGCCGCCGCGATATTACCAGCGGTCAGGCCGCCAAGAACGAGGCTCAGGCCCAACATGCCCGCGCCGATTGCCGCTGATTTCGCCATGCCGCGCTCCTGTTCCGTCCGCCGCCGGTCAACCGCGTGTTTACCTTGATAGAGTAAGCAGGAGGGGAACGGGGAAGGAACCCCCAGAAGGAAACTCTATGCGATCCGGCGCCAAAACCCTCGCTTTGGGTCTGGCTTTCGCTGCCGCTCTGGCGGCCGCCCCCGCGCGCGCCGATGACGGCAAACAGATGCCGGCGCACAAGATCACCCAGGCCAAGAGCTATGTCGGGCTCAACCCGATGTACGCCACCGTTCTCGACAATGGCCGGCCGGTGGGGCTGCTGCTGGTCTCGATCGGGCTCAACATCCCCGATGCGACGCTGCGGGCCTCCGTGCTGCGCGCGCTGCCGGTGCTGCGCGATTCCTATCTGCGCAATCTGATGAGCTTCACGGCCGCGGCCGTCCGGCCCTGGCGCCAGCCCGATGTCAATGTCATCGCCCGGCGGATGCAGGGCGTGACCGACCGCAGCCTTCACTCGCAGGGCGCAAAGGTTCTGCTCGGCCAGGTCATGATCCGGATATCGAAATAAATACGAAGGCCCGGCACTGCCGGGCCCTCGCTCTCGCGCTTCTGCACGAAACCCCATCCTTATCCTTGTTGGTGTCACGCCGTCACGCTGACTCCTTGCGATGACGTATTATTGGCGGCGCTACCGAAAGACTGCTGCAGCTTCTGCAGCGCGCTTGCAATGTCGGACTGGCTGAGCGAGCCGGAATTCGAGCTGTCCAGCGCCGCGAAGACGGCATCGGCCTGATTGGTCGTGCTGCCATTGGACGTGAAGAAGCTTTCCATCTCGCTCTGGCTGACAGACCCGTCGCCATTGCTGTCCATGGCTTGGACCGCTTTGCTGGCCATCTGATCGGACGAGGGTGGTGGTCCACCGGCCCCACCCGGTCCACCCGGTCCGTGCGGATGACCATGCTTGAGCGCGCTGGCCATCTGGTCTTCGCTGACGCTGCCAGTGCCATTCGAATCCAGCGCCGAAAAGAGCTTGTCGGCCTGGTCGGTCGTGCCGCCCTGAGACTGGAGGTAGCTTTCCATTTCGGATTTGGAGACCGATCCGTCGGAATTGGAATCCATCGCCGAGAAAAGCTGATCCAGCGGGTTGCTCTGCTGGTTGCTGGTACTCGAGCTTGAGCTCGAGCTCGAATTGTTCTGCATCATCATCAGAACACGAAGAACGTCCGAGCTGAGCGAAGCCTTGGCATTGCCGGTCAGGGCATTGCTGGCCGTGCTGGAGCCGGACGCGGAAACGTCGGACGTCGATGAGCTATCGGACGTTGACGTTGTATCTGTCGTGCTTTGTGTGCTCGACAGTCTGGAAAGCAGGGACACCAGCATCTGACTCGCTGAGCCAGATGCGAAGGCGCCTGCTGCGGCAATAGACATGCCTACCTCCATGGTTGTCCGCACATGGGATTATGTGCGGCAGGAGGCTATGAGCAGGTTGCGTGCCGCAATTGTCGCAAAAATCCGGGCCTCAAACGGCCCTCCTGCGACACTTCGATACAAGTCCTGCAGAACTTGCCGGGTCCGGCAAATCTTGCATGGGTAGATTTCATGCTGGTTCGCGCAGAGGTCCTGTCGCTGCTGCCTGCCGGTGACGTGAACGATCTCCCGTTCACCAATCATGCCAAGGCGGCGCGAGGACAAGGTCTATGGCGCAGCTTTCACGGTTGGCGGGATTGGCAGATATTCACATCGCCGAAATGCCGCCATCGACCTTGAGTTCGGCGCCGGTGACGAATTTGCGATTCGTCGCTCGCGAGATAGAGCACGGCATAGGCGATGTCGTCCGGCTGGCCGATGGTGCCGAGCGGCACCTGGCGGCCGAGCTTGGCGTAAGCCTCGTCCTTGCCGTAGCGCTGGACCAGCGGATCGAGAATCGGCGTTGCAATGAACACCGGATGCACCGAGTTCGAGCGGATGCCGTAACCCTTGCGCGCGCAATAGAGCGCGACCGATTTCGACAAATGCCGAACCGCCGCCTTGGCCGAATTGTAGGCGGCCATATTGTGTCCGGCGATGATGCCGGAGATCGACGAGATGTTGACGATGGAACCGCCCAGCCCCGTCGCCGCGACCGTTTTCGCCATGTGCGACACGGCAAGCTTGCAACCAAGAAACACGCCGTCGAGATCGATCGCGTGCACGGTGCGCCATTCATCGAGCGTGATGTCTTCGAGGTCCTTGGTCAGGCCGATGCCGGCATTGTTGACCAGCACATGCAGCCCGCCAAAGGCGCGCAGCGTTTCGTCGAGCGTGAAGGTCCAGCCGGCTTCCTGGGTGACGTCATGACCGACGCCGATCGCCGCGCCGGGATGTTTCGCATTGATCGCCGCGGCGACGGCCTGCGCGCCTTTTTCGTTGATGTCGGTGATCGCAACGCGTGCGCCCTCGCGCGCCAGCATATGGGCGGTCGCTTCGCCCAGACCCTGCGCACCGCCCGTCACCAATGCGATTTTTCCCTCGACCCGTCCGGCCATGTTCGTTCCCTCCAATAGCGTCGGAGCGAGCTTAGCGCGTTTCACCGCCCCGTGAAGTTGGGTGGACGTTTTTCGAGGAAGGCCTTGATGGCCTCGCGGTAATCTTCGGAGGTTGTCGCCAGCGCATATTGGTCGAGGTCCATATAGGTCGTGGCGTGGTGCAGCGCATTGGCTGCGGCATTGACCGATTGCTTGGTCATGCGCACGGCATTGGGCGGCAGCTTGGCGGTCTTCTCTGCCCAGACGCGCGCGGCGGCGAGCGTTCCGCCATCGGGTGCGATCTCGTCGGCCAGGCCCCAATCGAGGGCCTCGCGCGCGGAAAGATTCTCGCCATAGATGACGAAGCGTTTGGCGCGCGCCGGGCCGATCAGCGAGACGAGGCGCGGCACCGCATGCCAACTCATATTCATGCCCAGCGGAATTTCGGGCAGGCGCAGCGTCGCGCTTTCGCCCAGAATGCGGAAATCGCAGGACGCCGCCAGCGCCACGCCGCCGCCAATGCCATAGCGTTCGATGGCGCAGATCGTGACCTGTTCGATCTTCTCCCAGGCATCGCACATGTCCGGGCCGATCTTCGTCATGTGGCGGCGTTCGAGCAGGCCCGCGGCGCGGCGCCGGTCCATCTCGGGATCCTTGAGATCGGCCCCGGCGGTGAAGGCACCCTTGGAGGTCAGGATTACGGCCTGGGTCTCCAGATCATCGGCAAAGCTGCGCGCGGTCTCGGTGAGGTCGAGGATCAGGCGGCGGGAGAGGGCGTTGCGCCCGTCGCCGCGATCGATGGTGACGGTGGCGATCCCGCCGTCGCGGGCCACGGTGATGAAGTCCCCGATTCCGGTCTCGTTCATGGCCTGTCGTCCTCGTGGTCCAGGTTCAGGGCGCGAGCGCCCGCCACACGGCATCGCCCAGATCGCCCGCCGTCGCGGCATCGGCGGTCAGCGTGCCCTGCGCGCTGAATTTGGCAAGGCCGGCAGCGGCACCCAGCGTCAGGGCCGTGGCGAGGGCCGGTTCGATGGGGCGGATCGCGCCCGCCGCACCGGCCTCTGAAAAAAATTGGGTGAGGCCTCCGGCGAACGCGGCGTCGGCGGCGCGGCTCTCGGCGTCCAGCCAGCCGCCGTGATGGTGCAGCTCCAGAAAGCGCATCGCGGCAGGATTGGAGCGCGCGAACAGTGTTAAGCGGTGCCACAGGCGGGCGAAGCGCGCCTCGGCCGGGATGGAGGCGGGCGCCGGCGCCAGCACCAGCGTGCTGCAGACCTGCCGCCAATGGCGGTAAAGCGCGTTTCCGAGGGCCTGCTTATCCTTGAAATAGCGGTAGATCGTGCCCGTGGCGACGCCCGCCTCGCGGGCGATCTCCGGCACGGCCGTCGCGTCGAAGCCGCGCGCATCGAACAGGCTCAGGGCGGCATCGAGAATGCGCTGCCGCTTGTTTCCGGCCTGACCGCCGGTTTTTCCTGGAGAGGACAAATCAAGTTCCGTATCGAATGAACGTTCATTCAAAATAGTACGAAGCGTGGTCGAGGAAAAGAGGGGTGCAGGGTCGGCCTATGTGCCGACCCAAAAACCCAGCCCCATCAAGCCGGTGGGGATCGAACGGCCTGTTGGAGGCAATGGGAAGCGTGGTCGCCCTTCGACATCCAGCCCCTTAAATCCGCAGGCGCCTCGCGCACCTCTTCCCGATGACACAATTGGCGAATGAATGTTCATTCGCCAATTTGTCCAGGGGCCCGAGGGAAGCGTGAGAGGCTTGTGGTCCCCGATCGGGCGGGCTCGCAGAGCGGCCGTGGTCTTTGGCGCCGAATGAGTCGATATTCCAAACAGTGTTCGGGTGACCTCGGTCATCCGTCGCTGCCGCGCCGGGGTCTCGCCTGTTTCCTCTTGTCCGTGCAAAATCCTGCGCATGAGGGACGGACGGCTTCCGCTTCTGTGCGCCGGGCTCACGGCGGCCGGGCTGGTGCTCGCCAGTCATTTCGGCTGGGCGTGGTGGCTTGCCTGGCTGGCGCCGGTGCCGCTTCTGTGGCTGGCCTTCAGCGAAGCCAATCCGGTCGCGGTCCTCGCAGCAGCGCTCGGGGCCGGCGCGCTGATGGCGCTGGGCTGGGCCTGGCCCTATGTCGGCGTGCTGCCCGCACCGGTCATCAATGCGGCGGTGGCCCTGTCGTCAATCGGCTTCGCGCTCTGCGTGATGGGCGCACGGGTGGCGGGGCGCTGGGTCTCGCCCATGGCCGGGGTGGTCGTGTTCGCCGGGCTTTGGACGCTGTGGGATTTTGTGGCCGCCTCGGGACCGGATGGGGCGCTGACCTCGCCCGCCTTCAGCCAGGCCGCGAGCCCGATCCTGATCCAGAGTGCGGCGCTGTTCGGCGGCTGGGTCGTGACCTTCCTGATTGGGGCGGTGTCCGGCCTCCTCGCACTCGCCTTCCGGAAACGCAACGCCCTCTATCTGCTGCCCGCCGCGGCGCTGTTCACAGCCAATCTCGCCTTCGGCGCGCTGCATCTGGAACGCGCGCAAGGCCCGGACCAGAGGGTGACGCTGATCGCCTCCGACAGATTGGCCGAGGCCGGCGTGGTCGACCAACGCGACATCGCATTGGGTGCGGTGCTGGCCTATGCCGCCGAAATCCGGCTCAAGGCGCAAGGCAGCACTCTGGTCGTGCTGCCCGAGCGCATCGCCGTGCTCCGGCCGGCCTGGCGTCAGGCTGCGATCGACATTCTGCGCGCCGGTGCGGCGGGCACAGGCGCAGCCGTGGTGGCCGGCTTTGCCTGGCGTGACGGCAATGCGGCACGCAACATCGCACTGGCGATCGCGCCGGACGGAACGGTCTCGCGCTATGTGCAAGGGCACGCGGGCGAAGCGCCCGTCGCGATATCGCATGACCTTAATTTCTTTGGACGGACGCGTAGCCGCGCCGCGAAAGAACGCTTCGCGCTGATCGCCGTGCCGGGCTGGGATTTCGGCACTGACGCGACGGCGGAAACGCACAAGGCCATTTTGCGCGGCGTCGAGAACGGCTTTGCGCTGGCGCGGACTGCGCGCGACGGCGAACTGGTGCTGGCCGATGCGCATGGCCATGTCGTGGGCGAAGCGCCGAGCGCCAGCACAGATGGCTTCAGCGTGTTGACGCGCGTGGTCGCGACCGGCGTAGCACCGGGCCAAACGCTTTACGACCGCATCGGCGACACATTCGTCTGGACCGCTGCAGGGTTTGCGATTTCGCTTTTGCTCTATGGCCTCGTTCGCCTCGTGTTGAGCCTGACGCCGGCCGAAGACATGCGCCGCCGTGTCTCCGTGCCGGCGCCCAGATGGGCGGGCGCCGCGCTGGTCACGCGTCAGGCCGCACCGCCGCGGCGCTGATCAGCCCGGCTGCACCATCACCTTGCATTGATGGGTGCGCTTGCGCAGCGCTTCGAAGGTCTGCGGCATCGTAGCCAGCGAGACGGTTTCGGTCACCATGGCGGTGGGCGTGGCCTTGCCGCCATCGAGCGCATCGAGCGCGGCTTCATATTCGGATTCGTGGAAGAAGGCCGAGGTCACGATCTTGACCTCTTTCGACACCGCGTGGAACGGCACGAAGGAATCCTCTGTCGTGCACAGGCCGAGCATCACGATGGTGCCGCGCGGGCGCACATATTGAATCGCCTGCGCCAGAATCCCGGGACGGCCGACGCATTCGAAGATGATATCGGGCATGCCGCCCAGTTCCTTCTGGATGCGCGCGGCGCTGTCGTCGCCGGCGGTGACGAATCCGGTGGCGCCAAGCTGGTAGGCGAGGTCCTGTTGCAGCGTCGTGAGATCGAGCACGGCCACACGGCCCGCGCCGAGCCGACGCGCCCAGAAAGCGGCGCCGAGACCGATAGGCCCCGCGCCCATCACCAGCACGCGCGCACCCGGCTGGATGGGCGACAGCGCCACGCCATGCAGTGCCACGGCCAGAGGTTCCACCAGTGCACCGTCGGCCAGCGTGGTCGTCGACGGCATGCGCACGCATTGGCGCGCCGCGGCGGTGGCAAAATCGGCATAGCCGCCGCCTTGCAGCGTCATGTTCTCGCACCAGGCCGGTTTGCCGGCGCGGCAGGCGTCGCACGCCCCGCAGCCGCGCACCGGCGAGACGGCAACATGATCGCCGACGCGCAGATTCTGGACGCCGCGGCCCAGCGCCATCACTTCGCCGGAGAATTCATGGCCGAGGATCGATCCTGGCGCGACGGCGAAATCGGCTTCCTGCGTCATGTGCAGATCGCTGCCGCAAATGCCGCAGCGGCACACCTTCACCACCACCTCGCCCTCGCCGGGCGCCGGATCGGGACGGTCCTCGATCGCCAGCGGCTGGCCCAGGGCGTGGAAGATGGCGGCTTTCATGGCGTTGCTCCGGTGCATTCCGAATTGCGTGGCGCGCATGCTGGTCCGTGAAGGGTGCGCAAGGCAAGGAAAAGCCTGCCCACGGCGCGTCCCACACGCAAAACAAAGGGCGGCATCGCCGTCGCGAGCCGCCCCTGTCGTCGATGATGCGTGCCTATTCGGCGGCGACCGTGGTCATGCTTGTCGGGCTGACGAAACTCTTGCCGCCATTGAGCTTGATCAGGAACTTGATGCCCTCTTCGGCGATGTCGTCGCCGATCATCCTGTCGCCTTCGCTATAGAGTTCGGCCATGTCGATATAGGCCGCGTAGTTCCCGCGCGTGCGATCGGTGATGATGCCGGCCTTGAGCAGCGTCTTGATCAGCACACGGAAGATGTTGCTGGCCTCCTGCATCTCCTCGCGGATCATGGCGTCGGTCAGTGCTTCCATGAAGGCCTGCTGGCACCACATGGGGTCGAGACCCACGGCTTCATAGATCCAGCTCTTCTGGTCGGGCGAGCCGAGATTGTAGAGCAGCACCTGGAACACTTCCCAGGCCCAGTCCTCGATCAGTTCGTGCTCGGACTTGGACAGATGCGGAATGGTGCGATCGGCCCAGATCTTCCCGAATTTGTGATGGAAGGCTTCGTCGGTCATCGTCAGCTGCATGACGCGCGTCATGAGCGGATCGCGCGATTCCTTGTAGAAGGTCGCGAACGCGCCCATGGCCAGGCCCTCGACCAGCATCTGCATGCCGACGAGCTTCTTCCACACCAGTGGCGAGGAAACGAGTTCGTTGAGGAGATTGCCGAGCGCCGGGCCGACCTTGGCCGGCTTGCCCCAGCGCGCCTTGATATAAGCCGAGAAGCCGGTGACATGGCGCGCTTCCTCGCGCGTCTGGTTGGCGGCGTATTCCTGCGCGCCCGGATCGCGCAGGATGTGGCAGAGCGAGGCGGACAGCGCCAGCGCGCCCTGCTCGCCATGCAGGATCGAGGACAGCGACCACAGCACGTCGAGATTGACGAGCTTGATCTTCTGCTTCTCATCGAGCTTCCCGCCGATCGCAGTCTTGAGGTCGGTGTTGGCGTCGGGATTGATCAGATATTCGTTCTCGATGTCGAAGGGCAGCGAGAAGTCGACATATTTCTTGTCCAGCGGGTCCCAGAAATGGTCGTGCGTGGCGGAGATGATCTTGTCGAACGCGGTCGACCGCGCGCCATAGCGTTCCACCTCCATCATGGCCGGAAAATCGGTCGGATCGACGGCGTTGTAAGCCGGGTCCTTGGTGATGTTGTCCATAGACGCCTCCTCTGGTCCCGCTGGCGGGGAGTTCTTTGCAGGAAAAAGGTAGGGGCGTGCGGCACGGGCTTCAAGGAAATTGACGGGAGCGTCACCAAATTCGCAAGGATGTTGCGCTTGAATGTTATGTTATAACAATGCGCTCATGACCCTATCCGAGACCCCCGCCCCGCTTGTCGCCGCCCGCGACCTGTCCGTTTGCGCCGGCCCGACGCGCATCATCGAGGATGTCAGCCTCGCCATCGCCCCGCGCGAGATCGTGGTCCTGATCGGGCCCAATGGCTCAGGCAAGACCACGCTTCTGAAGGCGCTGGCCGGGCTGGTGCGGTCGCAAGGCCGGCTTACCCGCCGACCGGGATTGCGCATCGGCTATGTCCCTCAGCATTTCGCGCGCGATTCCTCCCTGCCGATGACGGTGCAGCGCCTGATCGAGGTCTATGCCCCCGAAAAGGGCGCGGCCACGGCGGCGTTGGTCCGGCTCGGCATTGCAGGGCTGGCGGCCAAACAGGTGGCCACGCTCTCGGGCGGCGAGATGGCGCGGGTGCTGCTGGCCCGGGCCATCGTCCACAAGCCGGACCTGCTGTTGCTGGACGAACCCTTTGCCGGCGTCGATCTGGCGGGCGAGGCGGCGCTCTACAGGCTGATCGCCGAATTGCGCGACGAGCTGGGCTGCGCCGTGCTGCTGGTCAGCCACGACCTGCACGTCGTGATGGCCGAGGCGGATCGCGTCATCTGCCTCAACCGCCATATCTGCTGCCAGGGCGCGGCCGGCCATGTGATCCAGGATCCCGCCTTCGTCGAACTGTTCGGTCCGCGCATCGCCGCGGAGCTGGCGCTTTATGCGCATGATCACGATCACCGCCATCTGCCGAGCGGCGAGGTGCGCCCCGGCGGCGGGCCACATCCGCTCCATCCCATTCATGACGACGAACTCGGCAACGGGCACGGCCACGAGCACAGCCATGGATGATTTCCTGATCCGCGCGGTCCTGGGCGCGGCGCTGCTGGGCGCGGCGGCCGGGCCGCTCGGCTGCTTCGTCTTGTGGCGGCGCATGGCCTATCTGGGCGAAAGCATCGCTCATATGGGGCTGCTGGGTGCGGGGCTCGGGCTTCTGATCGGCATTGCGCCGCTGGCGGGCGTGGCCGCCGTGGCCATCGTCGCGGGGCTCATCATGGCGCGGGCCAATGATCGCTATATTCCGTCCGGGACCTTCATTGGCCTGGTTGGCCATGTCGGGCTGGCGCTTGGCTTTATCCTGCTCTCCACCATGGAGACGGTGCGCGCCGATCTGCTCGGCTACCTGTTCGGCGATGTGCTGGCGATGTCGCCGACGAACATCGCCATTGTCGCCATCGGCGGGGCGCTGATCCTCGCTGTGCTGGTCTGGCAGTGGCGTCCGCTTCTGGCCGTGACCGTCAGCCGTGACATTGCCATGGCCGAAAATTCCCGCACGGCGTTTCTCGATGTCGTGTTTCTCATTCTTGTCGCGGGTCTGGTGGCGTTGGCGCTGAAGATTGTCGGCGCGCTTCTGATTGTGGCGTTGCTGTTGATCCCGCCGGCCGCGGCACGGCCGCTCGCAAAAACGCCTGAGGCCATGGCGCTTCTGGCTGCTGTCATCGGCGCGGCTTCGGCGCCGCTCGGCATCGCCGGCGCCTATGCCACCGATGCGCCGGCCGGACCGTCCATTGTGCTGGCGGCCGCGGCGATCTTTGCTGCGACCACGGTGCTGGCCGGGCTCGGCCGGGTCTGGAGGCGGCACAGATGAGCAGCCCCTTCCCCGCGGCGCCGCATGATCACGCGCCTTGCCGGCGCGAGGCGCTTCAAGCGGCCGAAGCGCTGACGCATCGCCGGGGCCTGCGTCTGACACCGCTGCGCCGCGCTGTGTTCGAGATCGTGCTGGAGAGCCACCGGCCCATGGGGGCTTACGACATCCTCCGTAAGCTCGGCACGGCAAAGGGCGCGCGGCCGCCCGCACCGCCAACGGTCTATCGCGCGCTCGATTTCCTGCTCGAAGCCGGTCTCGTCCATCGGATCGACACACTGAATGCCTATATTGCCTGTTTCGCGCCGGGCCGGCGCCATCGCAGTCATTTTCTGCTGTGCCGGTCTTGCGGCTCCGCTGCCGAAATTGAACATGGCGCCCTCGATGCGGCGCTGGCGCGGGCCGCCGAGGCTGCCGGGTTCGCGGCAGAGCGCGAAACCGTGGAGATTGCCGGGCTCTGTCCGGACTGTATGCAAAGGGCGGACGGGCCTTCCACCGCGGCCCCCGCGCCGTGATAGGATGATTTGCGGCCGGAACATCGATCGGGCCGCCGAGCAGGGGCAGGGATGAGAGCAGGGGTAAAGTCGGCGAGCGTTTGGGCCTTGCCGCTGATCGTCGTCGCCATCGCGATGGCTGTGATCGCCACCGATCCCGGCGGGCTGGCGACGCATATCCGCAATATCCAGTTCGACGCCTATCAATATCTACACAAGCGGGCTTACGAAGATCCGCAGCCGCGCACGCGCTATGCCGTGCGTGTGCTCGATCTCGGCCGCGGCGCCACCGCGCCCTATGGCGCCTGGCCGCTGAGCCATGTGATGTGGGCCCGGCTGGTCTCCGATCTGACCAAGGCCGGCGCCGCTGTGGTGGTGCTCGATGCCCCGCTGGCGACGCCCGATCCCGCATCGCCGCAGGTTTTCGCGCGCGCGCTGCCGCCGGGTCCGCAAAATGATCTGGCGCGCCGCACGCTGAATGCCATGCCCTCGCCCGATACGGCGCTGGCCACCGCACTCACCGGTACCCACGCCGTCGCGGCCGTGACGTTGTCGAATACGGGCGTCGCGGCGCTGCCAAATGCGCCGTCCATCGTTTTCGACGGTGCGGCAGCGGCGCAAGCAAGCCTGCCCGCCTTTGATGGCGCGACCTTGCCGGTCCTGCCCGTCGTGACGGCAAGTGCAGGGCTCGGCGCGCGCAATCTGGATGTTGATGCTGACGGCAAGCTCAGGGCGATGCCATTGGTCTTCAGGCTCAAGGGCAAGCTGGTGCCGTCGCTCGAGGGCGCGGTGATGCGCCTTCTTGGCGGCGGCAAGCCGCTGACGGTCGGTGTGCGTGAAAGCGGGTTTGCCGGCCTTAATGCGCATGACGCAGTGGCGCGCGTCAGTGCCGGTGCGTTGTCGGTGCCGGTCGGTAACGACGGCGCAATGCCGATCTATTATTCCGGCGCCAATGCCAAGCGCATGCTATCGGCCGCCGATCTCGCCGCCGGAAAGCTTGCGCCCGGAAGCCTTGCCCGCACGATTGTCTATGTCGCGCGGCCGGGTGCAACGATCGAAACGCCGATTGGCTCCGAACCGCTTGGGCAGGTGCATGCCGAAGCGATGGAGAACATTCTTCTGGCGACGCCGCTCAAGCACGCCGATGGGCTGTATGGCGGGCTCGTCTTTGTCGCGGTGATCGGCATCGGCATGGCCTTTCTCGCGGCCCGCTTGGGGCTCATCTGGTCCGGCCTGCTGGCGCTGACCGCGATCGCTGCGGCGCAGAGCTTTACCTGGTTGCTCTTCACGCACAGCCTGACGCTGTTCGATTCCCTCAATCCCAGCTTCGCCCTGGCTTTGGCCTTTGTGACCGCGCAGGCCGCGCGCAGTCTCGAGATCGGGCGCACGCGTGCGATGTTGCGGCAGGCCTTTGCCGGCGCATTGCCGACGGCCGTGTTCGACCGGATCGCCAGGACACCGGCCTTGCTCAAGATTGAAGGCGAGACGCGCCGGGTCACCTGTCTGTCCTGCGGTGTGCGCGGCTACGCTCAGCTCGCCGAGTCCTTTGTCGACGATCCGGTTGGGTTCACGCGCCTCATGGGCACTGTGATGCAGCCCTTGATCGACACCGCAATTGCGCATGGCGCGATGGTCGATTGCGTGACGGGTGGTGGTTTTCTTGCTTACTGGAATGTGCCGCTCGAAGACAGCGAGCATGCGATCCATGCGGTCGAAGCCGCCAACCGCATGACGGTGGCGCTGGCCGAGGTCAACGAACAGCTCAGCCGCGAGCGCCGCTTCGACGGCACGGCCTATGATCCCATCGGCGTTGGCATCGGCGTTGCGACGGGCGAAGCGGTGGCCGGCGGTTTCACGGCGCATGGCCACACCGCCTATTCGGTCAATGGCGATTGCGTCGAACTGGCCGGGCGGATCCGCGCACAATCCTCGGCCTATGGGCCGGCCATCGTCGTGTCCGACGATACGCGCAAGGCCGCCGAACGCGGCTTCGCCTTTCTCGAAGTCGATTTCCTTGCGATCGGGGCGCGCAACGAAGCGATCAAGCTTTACGCCATGCTCGGCAATCCGCTGGTGCGCGCGAGCCCGAAATTCCGTGCGCTGGCGACGTTTCACGAACACATTTTTCAATCGCTGCGCGCCCAGCAATGGGACAAGGCGCGCGAGCTGATCGAACAATGCCGTAAGCTCTCCGGGGCCAGCCCGACGCTGTACGATCTGCAACTCGCCCGCATCGCCTGGTATGAACAGCATCCGCCGGGTGAGGATTGGGACGGCGCCTTCCGGCCGGCGGTGAAGTAGCTATCCGGATGCCGCCAGGCCGTAATGTGCGGTGCCGCCGCTCAGCGCCGCCCACATCTGATCGCCCCAGGAAAAATGCCACCATTCGCTCGGATGGCCGGTGAAGCCTTCTTCGATCATCAGCCAATGCAACAGGCGGCGATTGGCGCGCGCTTCCTCGTCGGAAAAGCACAGCCCGGCATCGGCGCGCTCGAAGCGGTCGCGATGGGCGATGGCGGCCGCGTCGTCGAACAGCGAGCCCATCCACAAGGCGTCGCCATCCTTCCAGCGGATGGTGAGATCGACGGCACCGCCCGTCTCATGCGGCGCGGGCGAAGACGCGTCTTCGGTCGGCGCGGCCCAATAGCGTTCGACCTCTTCGGTCAGCGCCGCACCGCGCAGCGCGGGATCGCGCTTTCGCAATTCCTCCGGCATCCAATGATCGTGGAAATAGAGCTGCACCGCGCGCGGGCGCCAGCCATCAAGCACGAAGAGTTCGAGGCCGATGGGCGCCAGCCTTGCATTCACGGTCGCGAGCTTCTCGGCCACGGCACGGCGCAGGAGAAGATCGGGGATCGAGCCCTCGATGCGCCGCCAATAGGGCGGATTGTGGCGTGCGTGGTAATAGTTCTCGCCGGCGATGGCGAAATCGGCAATGTCCACCAGCGGCTCGTTGCCATGCGGCGTGTCGCGCGCAATGGGAAGGCGGCGGCAGCCCTTCGTTTTCCTGCGGGCGGCCTCCTGATCCGGGATCGGCCGGTTCCGCAAATCTTCCAGCGTGCCGAAGATCGAGGTTTGCAATTCGCACTCCCGCGATAAAGCTGCTCTATAATATGCCGCAGCCGCCAGACGCGAATCGCATGAGTGCCAATCCCGAAGATTATTTTCCGGCCGATTACCGCGAGGGGCGGGCCGCCTTCATTGCCGCCGTCGAGGCCGCCGGCCTGGGCGTGACGACGCGGGTGCATCCCGGCGCCAATGGCAAGGATGGCCTGCCGCTCTTTCTCGATACCACGACCATCGGCCCGCGCGAGGCGGAGCGCGCGCTCTTGATGATCTCTGGCACCCATGGTGTCGAGGGCTATTTCGGCTCGGGGGTGGAGACGGGGCTCCTCCGCGAAGGCATCGCGGACAGGGTGCCGGCCGGCGCCAAGCTCGTCATGCTGCACGCACTCAATCCTTATGGCTTTTCCTGGAACCGGCGCGTCAATGAAGACAATATCGATGTGAACCGGAACTTCGTTGATTTCGCGAGCCCGCCCGTCAATCGCGAATATGGCGAGCTGGCTGAGGCGATTGCGCCGAAAGACATCTCGCCCGAAGCGATGAAAGCGGCCAATGCCAGGCTGCGCGCCTATTCCGAGGCCCATGGCGCCTTCGCGCTGCAATGCGCGCTGTCGAGCGGCCAGTTCCAGTTTGCCGACGGGATTTATTATGGCGGTTCCAGGCCCAGCTGGTCCTCGCTGATGCTGAAGGATGTGCTGCGCGAGGAACTGGCCGGGGCCGGAAAACTCATCGTGCTCGATTTCCACACCGGGCTTGGCGAGAGCGGTGCAGCCGAGATCATCACCGAGGACGCACCGGGCACGCCGGCCTATCTGCGCGCCAGGGCGATCTGGGGCAACAAGCTGGTCTCGACCGAAGACGGCTCGCTCTCGGCCCCGCTGACCGGGACCATCGACGCGGCCATGGCGGCCTGGGTCGGTGAAATGGGAGACGGCGAGACGGAGCTGACCTTCGCCGCGCTCGAAGTCGGCACCGCGCCCGTGGCGGCGGTGTTCGATGCGCTCCGGAAGGACAATTGGCTGCACGGACGTGTCGGGCTCGACCATCCCGAGGCCGCATCCATCAAGCGGCAGATCCGCGCCGCCTTCTATCCCGATACCGCGGCATGGAAGCGCGCCGTCTGGGCCCATGGCGTGGCCGCTGTGGACGCCGCTTTGGGCGCGATTGCCTGAGAGCGGACGAAGGGACTAACCTTCGTCCCTCGACATCATCTTTCAAAGGGCTGCCCGTGATTCTTCATTCCATCCTGCGCCGGACCCGCGGCGCGGTGCTTTGCGTTTCTGCACTCCTGGGCTCGGGCGTTGTTGCGGCTGCGGCGGATCAAGCCCCGCTGCCGCCGGCGGCCAACCAGAAGATCGCACATGACATCTTCCGCGACATGGTCGAGGTGCGTTCGGTGCATGATGTCGGCACCAAGGGCGTGGCGGATATCCTTGTGAAATATCTGAAGGCCAACGGCTTCACCGACAAAGAAATCTCCTATGTGCCGGAGACGAAATATCCCCATCAGGTGAATGTCGTCGTGCGCATCAAGGGCAAAGGCAAGGGCAAGCCCGTGATGTGGATCTGCCATATGGACGTGGTGGACGCGAAGGCCGCGGACTGGACATTGCCGCCGTTCAAATTCATCGAGAAGGACGGCTATTATTACGGCCGCGGCACCTCCGACATGAAGGACGAGGATGCCGCCGCGGCGGCCAGCCTGATCCGGTTGAAGAAGGAAGGCTTCGTGCCGGCCCGCGACATCATCGTCGCCTTCACCGCAGATGAGGAAGTGGGCCAGGAGCAGGATGGGCCGGAATTCCTCCTCAAGCATCGTCCCGAGCTGGTCGATGCCGGGCTCGTCATCGATCCCGATGGCGGCAGCGGCGAGATTGAAAATGGCAAGCGTCTCGATTTCACGGTCGAGACCAGCCAGAAGACCTATGTCACCTACACGATGACCGTTACCAACAAGGGCGGGCACAGCTCGGAGCCGCGGCCCGACAATGCGATCTACGAGCTGTCGCATGCGCTGGTCCGGCTGTCGAAATTCCAGTTCCCGCTTCGGACCAACGCCACGACGCGACTCTATTTCAAGGCCATGGCCGCGCGTCAGAGCGGCCAGACCCGCGCCGACATGCTGACCCTCGCCGCCTCGCCCAAGGTGGATCTGGCGGCGGCAACGCGCCTGTCCAAGGATGTGGCGATGAACGCGATCCTGCATTCGACCTGCGTCGCCACCATGCTGAAGGCCGGTGTGCAGGAAAACGCGCTGCCCTCTCGCGCGGTGGCCACCATCCAGTGCCGCATCATGCCGGACGAGACCGTGGCCGGCACCAAGGCCACGCTGGAAAAGGTGATCGCCGATCCGGCGATCAAGGTGGCCGAACTCGGCTTTCTGACCCGGGGGCCGGCCTCGCCGCCGAACGCCAGACTGTTGTCGACGGTGACCGGGGTGGTGGATTCGATGTGGCCGGGCGTGCCGGTGGTGCCGGTGATGGTGGCCGGGGCCAGCGATGCGCTGTTCACCCGCAATGCCGGCATCCCCAGCTATGGCATCGGCGGCGGCTGGAACGACATTCACGACATCCGCATGCATGGCCGCAATGAGCGCATGAAGGTCTCGACCTTCTACGAGACCGTGGAATTCACCTATCGGCTGATGAAGACGCTGGGCGATGCGCCAACTGTGAACTGAGCCGGATCGTTTGGACTTTCGGGGGGCTGGCTCGGCCGCCCCCCTGCCGGAAAGGTTTGCGCGCGGCCCTGCGGCTGGGTTATAGCACGGGCCCCGGGCGCCCGTAGCTCAGCTGGATAGAGTGCTGCCCTCCGAAGGCAGAGGTCACAGGTTCGAATCCTGTCGGGCGCGCCAGTGGTTTCAATGATTGTTGTGTCCGCCCCGCTTAGGCCGCGCCGGCCAGCGCCTCGGCCTGTTCGGCGTCGAAGGCTTTGGAATCGACCTTGAGATAGGCCAGCTTGTCTTCGGCGATCACCACGGCCTCGGCCACGCCGGGCACCTGTTTCAGCTTGGCGGCAAGACTGGAGAGGTCAGCGCCCTCGCCGATGCGCACCAGCCGCGTGGTCAGATAGCTCGGCCGGGTCATGGTCGCCGCAGCCAGCAGCCAGACAATGGCGACGCCGGCCGTCAGCGCGAACACGCCGCTATCGCCGGCCACCTGATGCACCCAGCCGCCGAACACCCCGCCCATGAAGATGCCGATGAATTGCGAACTCGAATAGACGCCGGACGCGGTGCCCTTGGCGTCGGGCGGGGCCGTCTTGGTCACGAGCGAGGGCAGGCTCGCTTCCATCACATTGAAGCCGGCGAAGAAGATCGTGATCGCGGCCAAAAGCACGAACAGGTTGTGCGCGCCGGCGATCAGCATGATCTGGCTCAGCGCCAGCGCCGCGACGGCGGCAACGAACACCATCTTCATGCGGCGATATTTCTCGGCGACGATGATGGCCGGCACCATCACCGCGACCGAGACCAGCAGCACCGGCAGATAGATCATCCACTGATTGTGGCTGGTGACGCCCAGTGTCGTACGCAAGAGGCCCGGCATCACCAGGAAGCTCGCGGTCAGCATCGCGTGCAGCGCGAAGATGCCGAAATCGAGGCGCAACAGATCGCCGTTCTTCAGCACGCGGCCCAGCATGCCGGGCACGGTTTCGGCATCGCGGTGGATGGAGACCTTTTGCGGCGTGGGCACGATGAATTGGACGATGGCGATGCCGACGAAGGCCAGCCCCACCATCAGCCAGAAGATGCCGGAGACGCCGACGAAGCTGGCCACGATCGGGCCGGCCACCAGCGCGATCATGAAGGACGTGCCGATGGTGATGCCGACCATGGCCATGGCGCCGGTGCGGTTCTCTTCCTTGGTGAGGTCGGCGACCAGGGCCAGGATCACCGAACCCACGGCGCCGGCGCCCTGTAGCGCCCGGCCGATGATGACGCCATGGATGGTGGTCGACATCGCCGCCACCGCGCTGCCGGCCGCGAAGAGCAGCAGGCCGAAGACGATCATGGTCTTGCGTCCGATCTTGTCGGACATCAGGCCGAACGGGATCTGCAACAGGCCCTGGCTGAGGCCGTAAATGCCCAGCGCTAGGCCGATCGTATAGGGCGTGGAACCGGTCAGATGCTTCGCATAGGCCGCGAAGACCGGATAGATCATGAACAGGCCCAGAAGCCGGACCGAGAAAACGGCGGCCAAGGAGCCGGCCGCGCGCACTTCCTGTTTTTCCATATCGTCTGGGACCCGAACCTGATTCGATGAAATCTGCCCACGATAGGGGCGGCCCGCACCATAGTCAGGGCGGGCGCGCCGTGCGACCCGTGAGATTGTCGCGATTCCTACAGGTTGCGGGCGGCCTCCATTAAATCTTGGAAAGAGTGAGGCCGCACGCCGCCGATCAGAACGCCTTGGAGAGGCCGACGAAGACGCCGCGGCCGGCGCCCCATTGCGGCGCGCCGACGCCGATGCCGGAGCCGTCGCGGATCAGATATTTCCTGTCGAACAGATTGATGACGTCGAAGCGCACGGCCACGCCCTGGAGCGGGCCGTCGATGAAACTGTGGCTGGCGCCGATATTCATCGTGAAATAGCCGGGCACATGGGCGCCATTGGGCGTGGCACCGCCCTTTCTGAGGCCGGAGCCATAGAGCATGTCCATGCTGACGCGATTGCCGCTCCAGCTATAGGAGGCGCCGCCCGAGGCCGTCATCGCCTGATCGTGGTCCAGATGGATGTAGTGCGTGGCGATATAGGCGAGATCGGCCGGATCGAACTGGAACTGGCTCGATTCGATGCCTTTGCCCAGCGCCTGGCCGAAGGCGAGGTTGCCATAGGCCGCAAATCCGCCGCGCGTATAATTGCCGGTGAATTCGATGCCGTATTGCTTGCCTTGCGCATAGTTGAACGGCGTCAGGATGATCGGCGCGCCGAACTGGCCTTCGTCGATCAGATGGCGCGAGACGCTTGTAATAGCTGTCCACGCCCAGCGTCAGATGCTCGTCGACGACCTGCGAAAAGCCGACATCGTAATAGTCGGCGCGTTCGGCCATCGGCGTGGTGTTCTGCGTGCCCGGGGCTGCCGCTGTGGTGTTGGCGAAGAGCGCGACCGCTTGCGCGCCCACAAGCTCGAAGGGCGGCGGCGAGAAATAGCGCGCATAGCCGGCATGAATCGTGGTGCCGTCCAGCGGCTGCCACACCGCGTTGATGCGCGGGCTGAGCTGGCTGCCGCTCGAATAGGCGGAATAGTGATCGAAGCGCAGGCCGTAATTGATCGTGAGCTGGTCGAACGGTTTCCATTCGTCCTGCAGATAGAGCGACCAGGTCCAGCCCGTCTTGGCGCCGTTGTCGATGATCGACAGCGGCACATCGCTGGTCGGCGTGCCGTTCGCATTGGTCGGCAGCACAAGAGACGTCGTGGCGCTGGTGGCGCGGTCGGTCTGCACGAACAGGCCGGCGCGGATCGTATGCGCATCGTTCAGATGATAGGCGCCGTCGGCCTGCAGCCCGTAAGCCGTGTCGCGCTTGATGGCCTTTTGCGCGATGCCGTCGAACAGCAGATCGCCCAGCGGTGAGGGCGAGAAGTTGAGGCTCGAATAGCGCACCAGACCGGAAACCTGAAAGTCGAATTTCCCCTGGCTTCTGAGATAGGTGACGATGCCGAAATGGGTGACCTCGCGCTGGGTCTCGTTCAGCTTGGCGCTGGGAAAGGTGCTGACGCCGTTGACCGTGAGGCCGAGCGACGGCGTGAGCCCGCCGCTGTTGGGAATCTGGAAATAGTCGTTCGAGGTACCGGCGATGAACGCGATGCGGCTGTGCGAATCGAGAATGTCCTCGACATAGCCGAAGCCGTGATATTGCGTCGTCGTGTCGTGGATCGGCGTCGCCGAACCGTCCGGCGATTCGATGCCGAGATCGTTGCGCATGAAATCGCCCGACACGAAATAGCTCAAATTCCCCGATGAGCCGCCGTAGTCGAAGCTGGGATGGATGGTGCCGTGGCTGCCGCCATAGATCGAGATGTCGCCGCCTGCGTCGAGTGCGCCGTTCTTGGTCGTGAGCGCGATGATGCCGGCGGTGCGCAAGCCATATTCGGCCGGAAGGGCGCCGGTGATGAGCTTCATCGAGGAGATCAGCCGCGGGCTCATGGTCTGGCCGAACACGGCGATGCCTTCGGGCAGGGCGACGCCGTTGATCCGGTATTGCACGCCATTGTGTTCGCCGCGGATGTGAAGCTGGCCGAAGGAATCCTGCACCACGCTCGGGGCCTGCAGCACCACCTGATTGAGCATCGTGTTGGCGCCGCCGGGCGTGTTCTGGATGTCGTCGGACGAGATGGAATAGGTCGAGGCGCCGAGCTGTGTCTGGATGGCGTTGCGGGCCTCGTTGAGCCGGGCTGTCACGGTGACGGTTTCGATGCCGCCATCGGCGGCGGCGAAGGCGGGCGATGCGGCGGCAAACAGCAAAAGCGCCGTGCCGGCCAGAAGGCAGGCCCGAATGCGGGTGCAAGGCATATTATGAACTCCGAGGCTGTCCGCGCATGTGGATGGCGGACGAATGAACTGGGCAACCGGCCGCGCAGGCCTCGGCCCATGCGGTCAGCGCGATTTCGGTGCGGGGGAATTAGCGGCGCGGCGGCGCGCGGCCCTGCCAATCATGCGAGGCCACCGACACAAAGTCGGCCAGCGCGAGCACAAGCGGGCCGGAGATGGCCATGAAGGCCGGCGGCGGGATCGTGATCGTACCCGGCGACGTGAAATGGCCGGCCAGTGCAATGTCCTGGCAGATCGGGCAATTGGCCGGATCGTCGGCCGGCTGGTGCTGGCCCGGCGCCGGTGTCTGCCGCACCTGGGCAAGGCCGAGCGATTGCGCAAAGGCCTCCGGCGCGCCCCGCCACAGAAGATGAACATGCGTCTGGGTGACGTAGTTCTGGAAGGCGAAGAGGGCCAGCGCCAGCGCGGCAAAGGTCTGGCGCCAGCTCATGGCTGACGCGCGACGGATCGTTGCAGAACGGTAACGCTGCCGGCGCAAACGGAAAGGCCCTTCGACTTCGCAGGTGCAATATTAGCGCCGGGTCCGTTTCGATGTCACGTCGCAAACGCGTGAGGTCGCCGGACTTCGCTGCCGCATGTCGTGGCGGGCCGCGTTCTTGCGCGTCAGCCAGATCCGTTTGCGAGCCAGCGGGCGCAGTCCTTGCCGAGTTCGGCCTCGGCCCGGCCCTCATAGGCGGCGAGGTCCTCGGCCGTCAGCAATTCGCGCCAGCGCCCGTTGGTGCCCTTGTTGATGAAGTCCTTCGCGCCGCCCTTCCACATGATCCCGCCCAGCGGGGCGCTCTTTTCGGCATGCGCCTTCATGTAATCGAAGCTGCAATATTCGGTGACGACGGGCCAGCGTTCTTCGGGCAGCGCGATCTCGAGGAAGTCGGCGATCTCGCGCATCCCGCCTTCCAGGTCGCGCTTGAGATCGTTGAAGTGGACGAGCTTGACATTGGGCAGATCGCGGATGGCCCACCAGCTTTTCACATTCTCCCAGATCGGCCACATCGGGTAGCCGTCTTCGGCGAGCCAGCGGCGGAAGAAGGGCACGACATCGACATCGATGCGATCGAGCGGCGGGCCGACGCGGCCGGGCGTTTCGTTGATCGCTTCGAAGAAGTCGTCATTGGCGGTGGCGAGGTGATTGTAGAAGCTCCACACCACGTCGCGCCCGTCGCGGCCGATATAGATGTATTTGGCCTTGGGCGAGAAGACCAGCGCATCGACCGGCAGGTGAGTCTTGACGAAGCGGCGATGGCTTTGCGCTTCGAGCAGCCCGTGCTTGACCGGGGTCGGCGGAATGCGCAGATCGAGCCAGGGCGACATCTCGGCCAGATTGACGTCTTCATCGCCGCCGAAAATGAGCTGGCCGACAATCTGCTGCATCCAGGTCGTGCCCGACTTGCCATAGGTTGCGACGATGACGTCATCGTCCCGGAACGCGAAGTCGTTCCATGCCGTGGAATTGAAATGGTGATTGTGCATTTCGCGGGTTTTCCGCGGCATCTGGCTCTCGGCCATGGGCAATCCCTTCGGTTAGTCCGCCACTGTGATGTTGTAGCTGTCATCCGGCAAGAGGTCGGGTTCCTGAAATCTGACTGACGACCTCTGCGCGCAATTCGGTCTCATGCCGGACCGCATGCGCTTATGCCGCAGCGCGGTAACAGTGCCGTCGCAAAAGCGCTGCCTCGCGTTCACGAACCCTCGGTAATGACCTCACATTGGCTGGGCCGATGGGGACCTGGCGCTAATCGTTGGGGTCATTCCGATGAACAAGAACTGGCTGCTTGCCAGCGCGGCCCTTGCCGCGCTGTGCGCTATCACGCCTGCCCGCGCCGATACGGCTGCGGCGACGCCAACCGCCATGGCTGATGGCGGCAGTGTCGAAGAGGTCGTGGTCTATGGCCAGGGCGAAACCCGTCAGACGCAGAGTGTGCCGCATGAAGACATCGCCGCCGCGGCGCCGGGCACGAGCCCGCTCAAGGTGGTCGCCAAACTGCCGGGCGTGAATTTCCAGTCGGCCGATCCCTGGGGCGCCTATGAATGGTCGGCGCGCATCTCGATCCGCGGCTTTAACCAGAACCAGCTCGGCTTCACGCTGGACGACGTGCCGCTCGGCGACATGTCCTATGGCAATGACAACGGCCTGCACATCTCCCGCGCCATCTCGTCCGAGAATATCGGCAATGTGATCCTGGCGCAGGGCACCGGTTCGCTGGGCACCGCCTCGTCGTCCAATCTCGGCGGCACGCTCGAATTCCGCTCGATGGCCCCGTCCGACAAGTTCGGCGTCTTCGTGGCCTCGACCTATGGCAGCAGCGACACCTTCCATGAATTCGCCCGCCTCGAGACCGGCACGCTGCCGACCGGCGCGACCGCCTATATCAGCGCAAGCTGGCAGCATGCGCATAAGTGGAAGGGCGCAAGGCACCCAGAAGCAGTATCAGATCAACGGCAAGATCGTGCAGCCGATCGGCGATGTCACGCTGACGGGCTTCCTGAACTATTCGGATCGCGCCGAAAACGACTATCAGGATCTGTCGATGGCGCTGATCAATCGCCTCGGCTACACGCTGGGACAACATCTCCAACAACTGGCCGCTGATGACCAAGGTGGCCGAGGTCTATCAGAACCAGGTCAATGCCGCGGCCATCGCAGCCGGACAGCCTGCGCCCTATCCGGCTTATCCGAGCGCGGGTCTTGCTTTCCCGGCGCCGTTCCAGACGGTGGACGACGCCTATGCCAATGCCTCGGGCTTGCGCAAGGATACGCTTGGCGGCCTGACGGCGGATTGGGCCATCACGCCGGACCTGACCTTCAAGACGACCGGCTACTACCATCACAACAATGGCCAGGGCACCTGGTATTCGCCCTATGTGCCGACGCCGGGCGGCGGTCCGATCTCGCTGCGCACGACCGAATACCAGATCAAGCGCTATGGCATCGTCTCCTCGCTGAGCTGGGATCTCGGCGATCACACCGTCGAGGCCGGCGTCTGGTACGAGAACAACGATTTCAATCAGGCCCGCCGCTACTATGGTCTCGGCCTCGCCGGCGCCGGATCGCAACAATCTCGAATTCCAGAAAAACCCCTTCTATACGCAGTGGGAATACACCTTCAACACGAAGACGGTGGTGTTCCATCTGCAGGACAGCTGGCAGATCACCGATGCCCTGAAGCTCAATGCCGGCTTCAAGACGCAGCATGTCGACAACGAAGCGAACGCCGTTACCGGCACCGCCTTCAACGGCAAGATCAGCTCCGATGCGAGCTTCCTGCCGCAGGTGGGCGTCAACTATCGCATCGACGACAGCAGCGAAGCCTTTGCCGATTATGCCAAGAACCAGGCGGCCTTCGTCAGCGCGGCGACCTCCGGTCCGTTCTCGACCTCGCAGGCCGGCTTCAATGCCATCAAGAACACGCTGAAGCCGGAAGAATCGAGCACCTATGAAGCCGGCTATCGCTTCCACAATGACAAGCTGCAGGGCGTGGTCGCGGCCTATTATGTCGAATTCCAGAACCGTCTGCTTGCGACATCGTCCGGCGCAGCGATCGTCGGCAACCCCTCGGTGCTGTCCAATGTCGGCGGCGTGACGACGAAGGGCATCGAAGCGGCGGCCACCTGGCGCTTTGCTCCGTCCTTCTGGCTGTTCGGTTCCTACGCCTATAACGACTCGACCTATGACCAGAACGTAACGGACGGAACGCGGCGCGATCGTCATGCACACGGCCAACAAGACGGTCGTGGATTCGCCCAAGCACATCCTGAACGGCGAACTCGGCTATGACGACGGCGCGATCTTCGGCCGTGTCAACGTCGCCTATATGAGCAAGCGTTACTACAGTTACGAGAACGACGTGTCGGTGCCCGGTCGCGCGCTCGTCGATCTCAGCTTTGGCTATCGCTTCTCGGGTGACGACCTGCTCGATGGCTTCGAGGTGCAGGCCAACGTCTCCAACCTGTTCGACAAGAAGTATGTGTCGACGGTGGGTTCGGCCGGCTTCACCGCCTCGGGCGACCGCCAGACGCTGCTGCCCGGCAGCCCGCGTCAATTCTTCATCACGCTGCGCAAGCAGTTCTGACGACACCTGTCGCAGAGCGGGGGAATGGGGCCGCGCGCCGCAAGGTGCGCGGCCCTTCCGCGTTCCGGTCCGTTGCCGGGCGCGCGCGCGCCACCTACTGTGCCCGGATGGATCGGGATGGGCGCGCATGACGGGGCCGAGGACGCGGGGGCTGACCGGCCTGGCCATCGCGCTGGCCATGGCGGCGCTGGTGCCGGTGGCGATCTATCTGGCCTCCGAGGCGCTGATCGTGCGCCGCTACACGCTGCCGTCCTCGATCATTCATGCCAGGGTGACGCCGCGGACCGTTGCCTGGGGCCGGCATGTGGCGACAATTTTCGGTTGCCGCGATTGCCATGGCGCCGACCTCACAGGCCGCATGATCTATCGCGGCGCCGGGTCTTTTCATCGCCGCGCCCAATCTCACCCGCTTCGTGGCGGAGAACAGCGATGCCCAATTCGATTTCGCCGTGCGGCAGGGGTTGGCGCCATCGGCCCGGGCGCTGTGGGTGATGCCCTCGGCCGCCTATGTCTATATGCGCGATACGGATCTGACCGCGATCATCGCCTACTCTGCGGGCAAAGCCGGCGAAAGGGCCGCGTGTGGCCCAAGCCGGATTTCTCGTTTCCGGCCCGGATCGCGGTGCTGATGGGCAAGCTTGCGCCGGTCGATCCTTATGATCTCGGCCGCCATCCGCCGCGCTCGGTGGGCCCACGCTATGATGGCGGGCGTTATCTCGCCGCCATGGCCTGTTCGAGCTGCCACGGCACCGACCTGACGGGCAAGGGCGCAGCCCCCGACCTCAAGGTGACGGCGGCTTATTCGCGCAGTCCAGTTCTTCGCCCTGATGTATGCGGGCCGCGCCTGGCCTGGCCACCATGCGCCCGAAATGGCGCGGCTGGCTGGCGCGCGCTTCCACGCCTTCAAGGATTACGAGACGTCCGCGCTCTATGCCTATCTGATCCAGCGCGCCCGCACGCCTGCTCCGCCGCCCGGCCCTGCATCGGCCCATTAGGCCCGGGACCCTTGCGCGTGCTAACGCAGGCGGCGTTTTGCCCAAGGCCCATCATGACCAGCCGTCCCATCGTCCGTTTGAAACCACGCGAGGGCCGCCGCCTCCGGGCCGGTGCCCCCTGGGCCTTCTCCAACGAAGTGGTGATGGATGCCGACACCAAAGCGCTCGCGCCGGGCAGTCTTGTGCAGGTTGTTGGCGATGACGGGCGCCAGTTTGGCACCTGCTACTTCAATCCGAAGAGCCTGATCGCGCTGCGCCGCCTCGATGCCGCGCCCGACATGGCCATCGATGCAGGCTGGTTTGCGGCGCGTCTGGCCCGGGCGCTGGCGATCCGTGAGGCGCTTTACGACAAGCCCTTCTATCGCCTCGTCCATGCCGAGGGCGATCATCTGCCGGGCCTGACCATCGATCGCTTCGACGATGTCCTGGTCGTGCAGATCACAACCGCGGGCATGGAAGGCCTGATTGAACCGCTGCTCGCGGCGCTCGACACTGTGTGTGCGCCTGAGGTCGTTGTGCTGCGCGGCGATGCCCCGGCGCGAACGCTGGAAGGTTTGGACCGTGATGTGCGCATCGCCAAGGGCGCGATGCCGGATCGCCTCGCGCTCGAGGAAAGCGGCATCCGCTATTTCGCCGATCTCGCCCATGGCCAGAAGACTGGCTGGTATTTCGATCAGCGCGATAACCGCGCCTTCATGGCGACGCTCGCCGATGGGCGCAGTGTGCTTGATGCCTATTCCTATGCCGGCGGCTTCGCCTTGGCCGCGGCCAGGGCCGGTGCCAGCGAAGTGGTGGCGCTCGATTCTTCGGCCCCGGCGTTGCTGCTAGGCGAAGAAGCGGCAGCCGCCAACAAGCTGTCCGCGCGCTGCCGCTTCGTCAAAGCCGATGTGTTCGAGGAACTGGAGCGTTTGGCCGCCGCCGGAGAAACATTCGATATCGTCATCGCCGATCCACCGCCTTTCGTAAGGGCGAAGAAGGATCTCGAGGCCGGTGCCAAGGCCTATCGCAAGCTGGCGAAACTGGCCGCGAATGTCACCGCGCCGGGTGGCTTTCTGCTTCTCGCCTCCTGTTCGCACAACATGCCGCCCGACCGCTTCGCCTATGAATGCGCGATGGGCCTGATGCGGGCTGGGCGCGAGGGGAGACTGTTGCGCCAGGCCGGGGCGGCATCTGATCACCCGGTGCATCCCATGCTGCTGGAGACGGCCTATCTGAAGGCGCTGGTTTATGCGCTCGACTAGATCGCGATGCAGCAGTCCGCCCGGATGATCGGCGTTACGGCGCAGGCATGTCCGTCAGTTTCGACCAGGCGCGATAGGTAAGATCGAGACGGCGCTTGTGGAACCCGGCCACGGCTTTGGTGTCGTCGGCGAAGATGAGCGTGTGGTTCGCCTTCGCCGTCACCGCCGGCCAATCCGGCAGGTCCTTGCCGTTGGGGTCGCCGGTCTTGGCGAAGTTCGTCCAATAGGCCTCGACCATCGCGATCATCGCCCGATCCTTGTCGCTGGTCCCTTTCTTGATCGCCGCGGCGAGGCGCGGGAAGGCGTTATAGCCCTCAAGCCCAAAGACAAAGGGAATCTCGCCGCCATGGCCGACGCCTGCCTTCTTGGCGCGCTGTGCCGTCGGGACATAGGTGAAGTGATAGACATATGCCGGCACGCCGGTTCGTGCCGCGAAATGCGCCAGCCCATGTGCGCCCGCCGCGAAGATCGTATCGTCGAAAATCTCATTGGCCAGATTTTCATCGCCGGCAATACCGTCGGCGGCATAGAGCTTGCGCACCGCGGGCAGCTTGTCGCCATAGCGGTCGAAGATCGCTTTGTTCGTCAGCGACAGCCATTGGCGCAGGCTCGCCTCATCGCTGTTGGAGCCGGCGAGGTAGGGCACCTTTGCGATCTTGCCTTGCGCGAACAGCACCGCGGGCTGGCCGGTGAGGACCTTGCCGTCGACCATGGGCGTCGTCGACCTGTTGAGCGGCACACCCTTCTCGGCCGCGATGATTTCGGAGACCGGCAGCTTGCGCAAGGCCGCGAGCGTGCGTTCGCTCGTGCCCGTGATCTTGAAGCGGGCGGCGAATGTCACCGCCGCCTTTTCGGCCTGTTCCGCAGTCGGAATCGGATATAGGCCGAGGCCCGATTCCGAAATCGCCTTCTCGAACAGTCCGCGCGCTTTCGGCGACGTCATCAGATCGTTGACGCTCATGCCGCCGGCGGATTCGCCGAAGATGGTGACGTTATCGGGATCGCCGCCGAACTTTGCGATGTTTGCCCGTACCCATTTGAGCGCGGCGATCTGGTCCATCAGGCCGTAATTGCCGGTGGCGTCGCCCGCATTCTCCTTTGCGAGCGCGGGATGATCGAAGAAGCCGAGCCAGCCGACCCGGTAGTTGAAGCTGACCACCACGACGCCGTGGCTCGCTAGGCGCGTGCCGTCGTAATAGGGATAGGCCGAGCCGCCGTTGACGAAGCCGCCGCCATAGATCCACACCATCACCGGCAGCTTTGCGTCCGAAGCCACCTTGGGCGACCAGACATTCAGCGTCAGGCAGTCTTCGCTTTGCTTGAGGCGCTTGCCGGGGCCGTAGGCATCTTGCGGACAGATGGGGCCGAAATCGGCCGCCTGCCGCGTGCCGGTCCAATGCGGGGCCTGCTGCGGCGGCCGCCAGCGCAGATCGCCGACCGGCGGAGCGGCGAAGGGAATGCCGCGGAAGACGGCGACGCCGTCCTCGCTTGCGCCGCTAATCGTTCCTTGCGCGATGGTGGTTTCGGGGGCGGCCTGGGCTTCAACGCCCCAGCCAAGGGCCAGAGTGAAACCGAGAGCCGCTCCCAGAATGATGCGCCGCATGATGTCCCCGCGTTTGCCGTGTCGGGGCGTACGAGACGACGAGATTGGCCTTGTGGTCAACCCTTGCGTGCGAGGCTAGATGCTGACCTGCGTGCCCAGCTCGACCACGCGGCCCGGCGGAAGCCGGAAGAAGCGCGCCGGCGACTGGGCGTTGGATGCCAGCCACATGTAAAGCGCGATTCGCCATCCCGAGAGCCCGGGATGCTCGCCAGGCACCAGCGTCTCGTGCCCAAGAAAGAAGGTGGTCGCTTCCATGTCGATGGCAAGGCCATAGGCGCGGGCCTCCTCCAGCGCGCGCGGAACGTCGGCGTTCTCGAAAAAGCCGTAGCGGATCTTCACCTCGAAGAAGCCCTTGCCGAGCTTGTTCACCTCGAGCCTGCGTGCACCCCGCACGAAGGGCGTGTCCTCGACCACGACATTGGCCAGGATGACGCGTTCATGCAGCACCGTGTAGTGCTTGAGGCTGTGCAGCAGCGCGCTGGGCGCCACATCCGTACGCACGCACATGAAAACGGCCGTGCCGGCAACTCGTTGGGGCGTCTTGTCTGCGCGCTCGAGAAACAGATCGAGCGAGAGCGAACTCTGGCGGATCACTTCGAGATGCGCACGCCGGCCCACGCGCCACGTATCCATGACAAGGTATACACCGCCTGCGATCGCGAGCGGGAACCAGCCGCCCTCGACGATCTTGAGCGCATTGGACGAGAGGAAGGCGATGTCGATGGCGGCGAAGGCGCCGAACACCGGCAGGACCATCCACCAGCGCCAACCCCATTGGCGCGAAGCGACGAGCCCGACGAGCAGTGTCGAGAGCACCATGATGCCCGTCACGGCAATGCCATAGGCCGCGGCCAGCGCATTCGAACTGCGGAAAACGAGCACGATCAGCACGACGCCGATGCACAGCACCGCGTTCATGGTCGGCACATAGATCTGGCCTTGGTCGGTTGCCGAGGTGTACCGAATCTCCATGCGCGGCAGCATGCCCAGCTGCACCGCCTGGCGCGTGATCGAATAGACGCCGGAAATCACGGCCTGTGAGGCGATGACGGTCGCGACCGTCGCCAGCACGACGAGCGGGTAATGGGCCCAGCTGGGCGCCACTGCATAAAATGCGATAGCGGTGTTCTGCGGGTGCAGGAGCAGAGCCGCGCCCTGTCCGAAATAGTTCAGCACCAGTGCGGGCAGCACAATGCCGAGCCACGCCATCCGAATCGGAAATTTTCCGAAATGGCCCATATCGGCATAGAGCGTCTCGCAGCCGGTCACCGCCAGCACGACCGAACCAAGAGCAACAAAGGCCGTCCAGGGCTCGGCGATGAAGAGCGCGATACCGTGCCAGGGATTGAGGGCTGCGAGGATCGATGGGGCGCGGAAGATGGCCGCGGCACCAAGGGCTGCCAGCGTCGCAAACCACAGCACCATGACGGGTCCGAAGATCCGGCCGACGCTGGCCGTCCCGCGCGATTGCAACAGGAACAGCCCGATCAGGATGATGAGCGACAACGGCATCACGAACGGCTCGAAGGCCGGGCTTGCGGCGCTCAGGCCCTCGACGGCCGAGAGAACGGAGATCGCCGGCGTCAGCATGCCGTCGCCGAAAAACAGCGCCAGGCCGATAATCGCTGCCGCACCAATGAGAAGTTTGGTGCGCTTGCTGAGGCCCTGTGCGCGATGGGCGAGCGAGGCGAGCGCGAGAACGCCGCCTTCGCCGTCATTGTCGGCGCGAAGAATCACGGCGACATATTTGACGGTGACGACGAGGAGAAGCGACCAGAAGATAAGCGAGGTCGCGCCCAGAATGGCGGCGGGGCCGGGTGTGGCGCCGCCCGTCGCCAGCGCGGATTCGCGCAAGGCATAGAGGGGGCTGGTACCGATATCGCCATAGACAACGCCAAGGGCACCGAGCGTCAATGTCAGGTTTCGGCCGGAGAAGAGCGAAGAGGGCTTCGTCGCTCCGGCGCTTGTATCCGGCGGTTCACCGGCCCCTTCGGAAGAATGCTGAGATTCGATTGACGAGGCCGAGCCGGTCTCGTTCGTCAGGTTGCTGCTCATGTCACACTCCTGTGGGCACCCGTGGAGTGCGGGTGCATGGATAACCTTCGCGAGGCGTCTTCCCGGTCGTTTCTTTTGTTGTGAAGGCTAGATGCTGACCTGCGTGCCCAGCTCGACCACGCGGCCCGGCGGCAGGTGATAGAAGCGGGCCGGCGACAGCGCCGAGGCCATGAGCTGCATATAGATCCAGGTGCGCGATGTTCCGAGCACGGGATGGTCGGAGGGCACCAGCGTCTCATGGCCGATGAAGAAGGTGGTCGTCTCCATATCGATGGCCAGGCCATAGGGCCGCGCCTCTTCCAGGCTGCGCGGCACGTCGGGCGTCTCGAAGAAACCGTGATGGATTTTCACGGTGAAGAAGCCCTTGCCCAGCTTGTCGACCTCGATGCGTTTTGCGGGCGGGACGAAGGGCGTGTCCTCGACAATCACATGCACCAGAAGCACGCGCTCATGCAGCACCTTGTTGTGCTTGAGATTGTGCAGGAGCGCGCCGGGTATCGAATCGCCGCGCGCCGACAGGAACACGGCCGTGCCGGCGACGCGCACAGGCGTCTTTTCGGCGCGTTCGAGGAACAGGTCGATGGGCATGGATTCGTTGCGGATGCGCTCCAGATGCGCGCGCCGTCCGATGCGCCAGGTTTCCATCAGCAGGAACACGCAGGTGGCGATGAAGATCGGCAGCCAGCCGCCTTCGACGATCTTGATCGAGTTGGAGGCGAAGAACATCACATCGACGAAACCGAGCAGGCCGAAGACGGCACCGGCCAGCCACCAGCCCCATTTCCACTGCGTGGCCGCGACGAGGGAGACGTTGAACGTGTCGATCACCATCACGCCCGTCACCGCGATGCCATAGGCCGAGGCGAGGTTGGTCGAACTCCTGAAGATCAGAACGATCAGCACCACGCCGAACAGCAGGAAGAAGTTCATGCGCGGCACATAGATCTGGCCGTAATCGGTGGCCGAGGTGTGGCGGATCTCCATGCGCGGCAACTGGCCGAGCTGTACGGCCTGCCGCGTGATCGAGAACACGCCGGAGATCACCGCCTGCGAGGCGATGATGGCGGCGAAGGTGGCCAGAAGCACCAGCGCGAAATGGCCCCACTCGGGCACCAGCGCATAGAACACCGTGCTGGCCCGCTCAGGATGCAGAAGCAGCATCGCGCCCTGGCCGAAATAGTTCAGCGTCAGGGACGGAATGACGAACAGGAACCAGGCAAGCCGGATCGGCTTGGCGCCGAAATGGCCCATATCGGCATAGAGCGCCTCGCAGCCGGTGACGGCCAGCACCACCGCACCCAGCGCCACGAAGGCCGTCAGCGGTTCGCGGATGAACAGGTCGATGGCGTACCAGGGATTGAACGCTTTCAGGATCACCGGCGCCTGCACGATCCAGACAATGCCGAGGATGGCGAGCACGGTGAACCACAACGCCATGACAGGGCCGAACAGTCGTCCGATCTTGGCGGTGCCGCCACTCTGGAGGAGGAACAGCCCGACCAGAATGATCAGCGACAGCGGCAGGATCAGTGGCTCGAGCAGCGGTGAGCCAATGCCGACGCCTTCGACCGCCGACAGTACCGAGATCGCCGGCGTCAGCATGCCGTCGCCATAGAACAGCGACAGGCCGACGATCGCGGCGATGCCGATCACGGTCTTGGTGCGGCGGGAGAGGCCGGGCGAGCGATGCGCGAGCGCCGCCAGTGCCAGCGAGCCGCCTTCGCCTTCATTGTCGGCGCGCATGATGAGCATGACGTATTTGATCGTCACGACGATCATGACCGACCAGAAGATCAGCGATAGCGCTCCGAACACGGCGGCCGGCCCGGGGTTGGCTCCGCCGGTCGCCAGCACGGTCTCGCGCAAGGCATAGAGCGGGCTCGTGCCGATATCGCCGAAGACGACGCCGAGCGCGCCCAGGGTCAGCGCGGCGGTGCGCGCATTGCCGGCGCCATGGCCGCCCGACGCGCCATGGGCGGCATCTTCGGCGGGCTCTACGGCGCTTTCGCCCGGTTCCGCGGCCTGGGTATTGAGATTGTTTGGATCGCTCACAGTCGCTCGGCGGTTGGACCATCCGTCGGCGGGGCCTTGAGGTGCCCCGAGGCTCCGTTCGGATATCGTGCTGGGCTCCCCCTAGCACAGTTGCGCACGGCCGGAACCGGAATGGCCCCGCATGAGGGGGCGGACCATATGTCCGGGGGTGTATGGGGCAAAGAGGGGCGTGGCAGAATAGCGCACACTGCTCCCTAAGTTATTGCCAGAAAAAGAAAAAGATCAGCTCGTCGGACCTGCGGCGGCAGCCGCGGCCGGCCCGGGGCCGACAAATCCGGCAATCGGATAGGTGCGGCCGCCCCAGGCCCCGGTCTCGGCATTCCAGACCCGCACGTGGCTCCAGTCATTGGCCGGGCTGACATCGCGCACCGGATCGCTCAGATAGATGCGGCCCTTGCCGAGCCAATTGGCGTGGTCGACTCGGATCACGCGCGCCGAGACGATGCCGCGCACCACGGCGACGTGACCGCCCGGCGGGCCGCCTATGCGCGCGAACACCATCACGGCGCCGGGATGAGGCGAGGCCGGCGCGGCGTAGCGGCCCGCCGCCTGCGACCACCAAGTCCAGGCGTCGCCACGGATGGCAATTGCAGAGTGCGCGCGCGCATAGGGAACGCATTCAAGCGGGCGGCTCGGAATTTCCACGCGCACACCGCCGCCGACTGTTGCCGTGTTCTCGATGTCGATCGGGCCATGGCTGCTGCTGGCGCAAGCCGCAAGACTGATGGCAAGGGCCGAGATGGCCGCTATTCGTGCCGCAACGCGCACAACACTCCCCTTCGCCCCTCGGCGATGTCCGGGCCGGTGTTCAGTGTGTGCGATCGCGCGCGCGTTGTGAAGGCGAGCCCTGACTTTGTCACATCATATCGGTTGGGCAGGTCAATCGCTCTCGGCCACGCGGGTGGTGTCGTCACCGCCATCGCCGGGGCCGATGAAGCCGCGCACATGATAGGTATGTCCGCCCCAGGCGTGGGAGGCGAGATTGTAGACGCGCACCTCGCTCCAATCATTGTCTGCGCTCACATCCATGACCGGATCGTCGAGATAGATATTGCCGTGGTCGAGCCAGTTGGCGTGATCGATGCGGATCACGCGCGAAGAGACGATGGTGCGCACCACGGCGAGATGCGCGCGATGGGGCCCCGCATAGCCGTCGAACACGGCGATGGCGCCGGGAATGGGATCATAGCCGCGCGGATATTGCCCGGCGGCCTGCTCCCACCAGGTCCAGGCGTCGCCATGGATGGGAATGCCGGTGAGGCGGCGGGCATAGGGCACGCATTGCAGCTTGTGAGCAGGATATTCGATGCGCGCGGAGGGGCCGCCGCGGCCATAGCCCGGCATCGCGCGGTAATCGGCATAATTTCCGGACGGCGGCGCGCTGGCACAGGCCGCCGCCGAAAGCGAAAGCGCGGCCACCACCGCCAGACGTCGGAAGGATTCCACCATTGCCCAACCCCATTGGTGCCCGCAGTTCTGGCGGGTCGGGGTAAGGCTAGCGGCTGCGTTTCAAGGCGCGGTTAGACCGCGCGGGCGCATTTGAAGCGCATTTTAATCTTTAAAATTGCGCGGATCGGCGCCTCATTCCCCGGGCGAGATTCCCGGGGCGGGATCGCGGGCGGGCAGGGCGTTGGAATTGTCGTTCCAGCCCATGGCGCCGATGGACAGAAGGCCTGCCGCCGCGAACATGAAGAAGGGCGCGCTCCAGGCCTGTTCGGCAAAGGCGAAGAGCGGCAGCAACAGGCCCACTGTCAGCTCTGGCCGGCCGCGCCAGCCGCCGATGGCGCGGGCGCCGGCCTTGGGTGTGCGCACGAACTCCATGGGCCGGCTGGTGAAGGCCTCGAAGGTCGCGCGCGTATTGGCGATCACGAGCCCGCTCGGGAAGACGATCGCCAAGAGCAGCGAGCGGGCGAGGCAGGGCGCCTGTTCGCGCCCCAGCATGGCCTGGCCCAGATAGAGGTAGGACACCGAGGCCGTGATGCCGAGCGCGGTGACGGCGAGGCCGAGGGCGGCCACGGTCGCCATATAGACGACGCCCATGGCCATCAGCGTCAGGCTGACGACGGCGCTGGCGCCGGCCAGCAGATAGAAGCCGAACTGGCAGATCTGGGCCGTGATCACGGCCTTTTTCCAGACCGGGATGGCACTGGTCCAGATCTCGGGGATCAGCTTGCGGGCGACCTGGGCATGGCCCTTGGTCCAGCGGGCCTGCTGGGCGCGCCACGCGGCCGCGGTCTCGGGCAGCTCGCCCGGCACTTCGAGGTCGGAGATCATCACCGAGCGCCAGCCCTTGAGGGCGCAGCGGATCGACAGGTCGAGGTCTTCGGTCAGCGTGTCGCCGGTCCAGCCGCCGCCATGGTCGATGGCCGCGCGCGACCAAACCCCGGCGGTGCCGTTGAACGACATGGGAAGGCCGGCGCGGAAGCGCGCCTCCTGCTCGACGGCGAAATGGCTGTCGAGGAGCAGGCCCTGCGCCCGGGTCAGCCAGTTGCGTGTGCGATTGGCATGGGCCCAGCGCGCCTGCACGAAGCACAGGCCGCGAGTCGGCCACCAGCACCGGCACGGTGCGACGCAGGAAATCCGGGGGCGGCACGAAATCGGCGTCGAACACGGCCACGTAGGGCGCATCGGAATGTTTGAGGCCGAAGGCCAGATTGCCGGCCTTGAAGCCGGTGCGCTCGCCCCGGCGCAGTACCGTGTAGGTCAGGTCGGCAGGCATCACCCGGGCCACGGCCTCGGCCAGTGCGGCATGGTTCTCGGCCTTGCCGTCGTCCAGCACCTGGATTTCGAGGCGGTCGCGCGGCCAGTCGAGACGGGCGGCGGCGGCGGCCACGCGGATGGCGAGCGCGCCTTCATCGCGGACCGGAAGCTGCACCAGCACGCGCGGCAGCTCGGCCTCTTCGAGCGCGGGCTGGGAAATGCCGCGCGGGCGCTTGAAGTAGCGGATCAGCGCCAGCGTGCACAGCTGCGCCGACAAGAGCGCCAGCAGAACCAGCACGCAGGCCAGGACAAATTGCAGGAACAAGGACAGGCCGACCATGACGGTGCGTTCGGACCCCCACTTTCCGATCTGTACCGCCAGGGCGGCGGACTTTACGGGCACGCGGTCCAAGCGGGGCTTCGTCCGCGAGGTCCGACGGGATGGAATTTAGGCGAATGTGAGGGGCGGCGGTAATTTTCGCAAGCCCCGCCCGCCGGATAGCTTTGAGGATGGGCTCAATCCAGCGTCCGCCGGAACCGCATCAGGGCCAAGCTCATGGTTACGAACATAAAAAGAACCAGCGGCCAGAGATTGGGCCAGATTTCCAGCCAGCCATTGCCCTTAAGCATGATGCCGCGGACGATCCTGAGGAAATGGGTCAGTGGCAGGATGTCGCCGATCACCTGGGCCCAGTCCGGCATGCCGTTGAACGGAAACATGAAGCCGGAGAGCAGCATCGAGGGCAGGAAGAAGAACACGGTCATCTGCAGCGCCTGAAGCTGGTTCTCGGCGAAGGTGGAGAAGGTGTAGCCGAGCGCCAGATTGGCGGTGATGAACACCGCCAGCGCCACCGAGAGCAGGGTCAGCGACCCCAGCAGCGGCACGCCGAAGACAAAGCGCGCGGCGAAGAGGATCAGCGTGGCCTGGACATAGCCGACGACAATATAGGGGATGATCTTGCCGATCATGACCTCGAGCGGCGTCGCCGGCATGGCAAGCAGATTCTCGAAGGTGCCGCGCTCGCGCTCGCGCGTCAGCGCCATGGCCGTGATCATCACCATGGTCATGGTCAGGATCACGCCCAGAAGGCCCGGCACCACATTGTACTGGGTCACCGATTCGGGATTGTAGAGCCGGTGGATCACCAGTTCGAAAGGCGGGGCCGGCGATGCCCGCCTGGCCATCGGACCGACAAGATCGTCGCGCAGCGCACTCTGCGCGATCTGGCCGAAAGCGCCCAGCGCATATCCGGATGCCGCCGGATCGGTCGCATCGGCCTCGACCAGCAATTGCGGATGGGCGCCGCGCACCAGATCGCGTGTGAAATTGACCGGAATCTCGACCACGAAGGCCACGCTGCCTTCGTCGAGCATTCTCCGCGCCTGTTGCGGCGAATTTGTTTCCCTGACGATGTGGAAGAAGTCGGAGCTTCTGAGCGCGGCCACGATCGAGCGCGCATAGACGCCCGGATCGTCGATCGCAATCGCCGTCGGCAGATTGTGCGGATTGAGATTGATGCCATATCCGAAAATGAAGAGCTGCACGACCGGGATCATCAGGATCATCGCGAAGGTCAGCCGGTCGCGGCGCATCTGGATGAATTCCTTGACCAGCACGGCATACATGCGCCGTCCCGAGAACCGCCTCAGGAAATGCAGGATCTCGTTCATGTCACCTGCTCCTGCAGATGGATGAACACGTCTTCCAGGCTGGGTTCGGCTTCCTCGATGGTCAGGCCGGGCTTGCCGGCCCATGGCGCCAGCACGCGTTCGAGTGCCTGCTTGTCGCGCCCGCTGACATGCAGCGACGCCCCGAAGAAGGCGACATATTCGGCGCCCGGACGGCCGCGCAATTCCGCCGACAGCCTGCGCACGCCCTCGCCATGGATGATGTAAGTGTAAAGGCCCGCACTCTTGATCACTTCGGCGACGGTGCCGCGCGCGATCAGATTGCCGTTGAGAATGTAGACGATGCGATCGCAGCGCTCGGCCTCGTCCATGTAGTGCGTGCTGACGAGCACGGTGATGCCGGCCGCACTCAGTTCGTGGATCTGGTCCCAGAAGTCGCGCCGCGCCTTGGGATCGACGCCCGCCGTCGGCTCGTCCAGAAGCAATAATCGCGGGTCGTGCAGCATGCAGGCGGCCAGCGCCAGACGCTGTTTCCAGCCGCCCGACAATTCGCCGGCCAACTGGTGCTGGCGCTTGGTCAGACCCAATTGCGCCAGCGTGTCGTCCACCACCTTGCGCCGCTCGGGCAGGCCGTAGAGCCGGGCCACGAAGTCCAGATTCTCGCGGATCGACAGATCCTCCCAGAAGCTGAACTTCTGGGTCATGTAGCCGGTCTGGCGCTTGATGCGTTCCGATTGCGTGCGGAAATCGAGGCCGAGGCAGGTGCCCTCGCCTTCATCGGCGCGCAGCAATCCGCACAACATGCGGATGGTCGTGGTCTTGCCCGAGCCATTGGGGCCGAGAAAGCCCCACACCTCGCCCGTGGGGACGGCGATGTCGACCTTGTTGACGGCTGTCTTGCTGCCGAAGCGCTTGGTCAGTCCGCGCACGTCGATCGCGTAATCGTCCTGCATGGCGCTGCTCACTCGACCGGCGTCACATCGACCGGCTGGCCGGGATTGAGCGCGAGCCCGCCCTTGGCGCGCGCTTCCAGCTTGAACACCAGCTTCTCGCGATTGGCGATGGAGAAGATGACGGGCGGCGTGAATTCCTCCTGCTGGGCGATGAAGGTGATTGTTGCCGTGATGTCCTTGCCGCAGGAATCGCAGGAGATGCGGACGGCCTGCCCCATCTTCACTTTCGCGAATTGCTTTTCCGGCACGAAGAAGCGCACGAACACATTTTGCGGCGGCAGAAGTGAGATCACCGGCGTCGAGGCCGGCACGTACTCGCCGACGCGGAAATAGATGTCCTCCACACGGCCGCCCACGCGCGCGATGATCTGGCGCTGGGAGAGCTGGTATTCGGCATTGTCGAGCGTCGCTTCGGCGGCGCGCTCCTGCGCCTTGATCTGGTCGATCTGCGCGGCGGTCTCGTCGTAATTGTTCTGGGCCAGATCGAGCGCCGATTTCGTGCCGGCATGGGCGTGGACGAGGCTGCGCTGGCGGTGCAGCTCCTTGGTCGTGTAGGCGAGCTTGGCCTGCGTCTGCTGCAATTGCGCGCGCGCCTGGGCGAGCGCGGCCTTGGCCTGGTCGCGCAAGGCCACTTGCTGGGTGTCGTCGAGCGTGAACAGCACCTCGCCCTTCTTCACCACGTCGCCGCGCTTGACCGCGATGGAGGCAACCCAGCCCGGCTGCGGCGCGCCGATGAATGCGTCCTCGCCTTCGGCATAGCCGAGCCAGGGCTTGGGTCCGGACTGGCCGCAGCCGGTCAGCAGAAGCAACAGCGCGAGCGCCGGAACGAATGTGAAGCGTGTCATGGCCGGTGTTCCCCTTCGGCGGAAAGGCCGCGCAGCAAGACGTCGGCGTGGGTCCGCATCAGAGCCTCATAGTCATACGGTTCGGTGTCGAATTGGGCGAAGGTCGTGCGCCAGAAGGCGCAGAGCAGCAGCGGCGCGATACAAAGCCGCGCCACATGTTCGGGGGGAGGGAGCGGAACTCGCCCCGGTCGATCCCGCGCTGGACCACATGGCTCAGCGCGCCGAGCCCCTTGTCGATGATCTCGGTGCGATAGAAGCGCACCATCTCCGGAAAGGCGCCGGATTCGGCGATCACGATCTTGGGCAGCACCACCCGGTCGCTGGTCAGCACGAATCGGCCGATGGCGGCCAGCGCCATGCGCAGGAGGTCGGCCGAGCTGCCCTCGAAGCGCGCGATCTGCGCCATCACCTGCCCCAGCGCATCGCCGATGGAGCTGCGGATCAGGGAGCGAAACACCGCCTCCTTGTTCTCGAAATAAAGATAGATCGTCCCCTTGGTGACGCCGGCCTGGCGGGCGATGTCCTCCATCCGGGTGCGGGCAAACCCCTTTTCGGCGAACACCCCCAGCGCCGCCTCCAGAATTTCCTGGGGGCGGGCGGCCTTGCGGCGTTTCCAGCGGGTTTGCTCGGCAGCCATGGGGTATCGTCAATTAATAACTGACTGGTCAGTTATAAAATATGCATGGCAAAGATGCAATGCGTGCTTTTCCATGCCGTGCAGTAAATTGATCCAGCCGAATGCGTGCCCTGCCAGAACGAGGCAAGTTGAAGGGGCAGAAGGAGATTTTGTCATGAGGAACACCAAGCCGGTCCACCGGACGCTGGCGTCGCGGATCGCGCTGGCTGTCGCGGCGGCGAGCCTTTTGGGGCTTTCGGCCTGTGCCACCGGCCCCACGCCCTATGAGCCCCAGAACGGCGCCGGGCAGCATGGGCTACAGCGACCAGGAGCTGACCCACAATCGCTATCGGGTCACCTTCACCGGCAATTCCGAAACCCCGCGCGAGACCGTCGAGGACTATCTGCTGCGGCGTGCGGCCGAGGTCACGCTGAAGGCCGGGTATGACGCCTTCCTGTTCGACACCCGCAACACCAAGGCCAAGACCACCTATATGTCGACCTTCACCGGCTGGCCGGGCTGGGGCGGCTATGGCTGGTACTGGCATAGCTGGGCCTATGGGCCTTACGGGCCGGGGCCTCTCGATATGGACTCAACCTCGCGGCCGATCACGCGCTACCACGCTTATGCCGAGATCGTGTCTGCTGACGGCCGATCAGGCAAAGAGCGAGCCGCGCGCGATCAATGCCCGCGAGATCATCAGCCATCTCGGGGCGCCGCCTCCCGCGCCCGCGGCGCCTACACCGGACAAGAGCACCTAGACGGCGCGCGGTCATCGTAGCGGAGTGGAAGGCTCAGTCCCCGGCGCGCTTCGGCGGCCGGTCTTCCGGATGTTGGAGTACCATCCGCGCCTCATCGCCGTCGCGCGCAACGGCGATGACGGCGAAACCTTCGCTGCGGCACATATGCGGTACGTCGATCGGGGCCATGGGATCGTCGGTCACGACCGCGATCTGCGCGCCCGGCCCGCCGCGCTCAAGGCGCTTGCGGGCATAGAGCGCCGGCAGCGGGCATTTGAGCCCCCTGAGGTCCAGCGTCTCCAGCATCTCTTCGTTCTTCCGCGCCATACTTGCCTTTTGAATCCCGCAGCCCTAGGCTCGCCCGCGTCACAGCGGCCGGACCGAATTCGCCCATGGAATTCATCGACGCGATCGCGCGCGAGGCGATCTATATCAGCTCCGTCGGGCGCTCGCTCTTCCGGATGCGCCACGTCAAGCCGGATTCGCCCGTCACCATTTCCGAAATCTTCGAAGGCCAGGCGCGGGCGCGCCCCGATGCCCCGGCGCTGCTCTGTGAGGACGCGGTCTGGTCCTATCGCGATCTCGATCTGCGCGCCAACCGCTATGCCAATTGGGCGCGGGGGCTGGGCATCGGGCGCGGCGATGTCGTCGCGCTCCTGATGGAGAACCGGCCCGATTATATCGCCGCCTGGCTCGGCCTTGTGAAGCTGGGCGCGGTGGTGGCGCTGCTCAACACCAATCTCAGGGGCCAGCCGCTGGCCCATTCCATCGCCGTGGCCGGCGCGCGGCATATCGTGGTCGGCGCCGAACTGGCCGAGACCTATGGCGAGGTGCGCGCGTTGCTCGATGTCGCCGCCCACGGCCTGGATCGACGGCGGGCAGCGCGCGCGCATGGCGAGGATCTCGATGCGGCGCTGTCCGCCGCGGCGACGGCGCTCGATCCGTCGGTGCGCGCCGGGCTCACCTGCAAGGACCGCGCATTCTACATCTTCACCTCCGGCACCACCGGGCTGCCCAAGGCCGCCAATATCAGCCATATGCGCATGCTCTTCATGATGTATGGCTTTGCCGGCGGGCTGGATGCGGGTCCGAGCACGACCGCATGTACAATGTGCTGCCGCTCTATCACACCGCCGGCGGCATCTGTGCGGTGGGCCCGGCGCTGACGACCGGCGGCTCGCTCGTCATCCGCCGCAAATTTTCGGTGCATGAATTCTGGGACGATTGCGCGCGCTACCGTCCGACCTTCTTCCAATATATCGGCGAGCTGTGCCGCTATCTGCTCAACGCGCCGCCGGCGCCGCATGAGACGCGACCACGTCCTGCGCGCGATCACCGGCAACGGTCTGCGGCCCGAGATCTGGCCGGCCTTCCAGAAGCGCTTTGCGATCCCCAAGATCATCGAGTTCTACGGCGCCACCGAAGGCAATGTCTCGATGCTGAATTACGACGGCACAGTCGGCGCCGTCGGCCGCGTGCCGTTCTATATGCGCTCGATCATGACCACGCGTCTCGTCCGCTTCGATGTCGAGCACGAAATGCCGGTGCGCGAGCGAAGACGGCTTCTGCATCGAATGCGCCATCGGCGAAGCGGGCGAGGCCATCGGCAAGATCATCGATGAGCCGGGCAAGAATTTCGAGGGCTATACGAAGAAGGAAGACACGCAGAAGAAGATCCTGCGCGACGTGTTCGAGACAGGGCGATGCCTGGTTCCGCACCGGCGATCTGCTGCGCCGCGACGAGCATGGCTATTTCTATTTCGTCGACCGCATCGGCGACACCTTCCGCTGGAAGGGCGAGAACGTCTCCACCAACGAGGTGGCCGAAGCCCTCGGCGTCATCCCCGGAATCAAGGAAGCCAATGTCTATGGCGTCGCTGTGCCAGGAATGGACGGCCGCGCCGGCATGGCCGCTCTTGTGACCGCGCAGGGCTTCGATGTTGCGGGTCTGGCGGCGAAGCTGAAAGGCAATCTCGCCGCCTATGCGCGGCCGATTTTCATTCGCCTGCGTCCCGAAATGGAAATCACCGGCACCTTCAAGCTGCGCAAGGTCGATCTGGTCAAGGATGGGTTCGATCCGAACACGGTTGGCGATCCGCTTTATGTTCTCGATGCGGAAACGGAACGCTATGTCCCGCTCGACGTTGCTGGTTATGAGCGGATCGTTTCCGGCGGCATGAAATTCTAGTTTGTGCCGAAACGAAACGTCGCAATGCGTTATGCATAGCGCGCTGGAATAATGCGGGGATAAGTAATCTCTACATCAAACGTCAGTATTCCCGTTGGCATCCTTTAGCTTTATCTTTGGGTTCCGGAATTCACAGGCGTAACGGAGTGTGCAGCGTGCGGATCGATCCGGTTGTTGCCCTGATGGACGAGCTGGACTTGGCCTATGTCTCGCTGGCACGGGCGCGCGACAGCCGCGACTGGGACGCAACGCGCCGCGAACTCGCCAACATCGCCACGCTTCATGCCTGCCTGCGCGAGACCGAACCCTCGACGGTGATTGGTGCCGCGCATCTGCTGCGCGAAGCCGCAGCGCTCCTCCTGCGTTCGAACACGCCCTATTACGGTGATCGCCTGCGCGAGATGGCGGCGCGCCTCGATGAAGGCCAGCGCCTGTTCTCCGACCTCGTCTGGTTGCGCAGCGTGCGAAGCATACTGGCGTCGGGCGAATGCGGGCGGCCGGGCGAAAATGCGGCCGAGCTTCTCGTCCTGGCGCTCAAGGGCGCCGGGCGCCCCGTGCTGCTCTATCGCAATGTCGCCCCGCCTTTGCAGCACAGCGAACCGGCCGTCCACGAAACGCGCCGCTAAATCTCGAACGCGATTTCAGCCGCGGGCAGAACGGTGGCGTAACTGCCGTTCAACGTTTCGTTTTCGTGGGCGATGATGTCGGGCGCTTTCAGCACCTTGCTGTCGAAGGTGGAGTGCGCATCCGCCACCAGCGTGACGGCGTAGCCGCGCTCCACGGCCCCGCGGATGGCGGCATCGATGCAATATTCAGACTGCATGCCGCAGACCACGATGTGGCCAATGCCGGCCTTCATTAGCTTCGCATCGAAGTCGGTCGCTTTGAATGCGCTGCCATGCCTCTTCACGGTGACATCGTCGCCGGGTCTGGGCGCGATGGCAGCGCGATAAGCGAAGCCCGCCTTGCCCGCTTCGAGATCGTCACCCGGGCCGCCATCATGCTGCACATAGAAGATTGGTGTGCCGGCCGCGCGGGCCCGATCGATCAGCCCGCCGATCCGCTCCACGACACCCTCACCGTCGTGCGGCTGGAAGTCTGGATGGGCAAACATGCCTTCCTGAACATCGATGATCACGAGTGCTGTCATGGCGCCGTAGATATCCGCATTTCCCCGCTCATGTCCTCGGCTGCGTGCGCAACCCCGCCTTGCCGGCCGCGCATATCACTCCGCCGCCTTACCAGCCTTCTTCGCTTCGTCTTCGTGGTGCTGCTGGATCGTCTGCATCGCCGCGCTCATGGCCGCGCCGATGAAGCGTTCCTTGTTGTCCTTGGCCCAACCGAGCGCTGTCTCGCGCGCCGCATTGGCGCCGGTGATGGCTGGCGTCACATGGCGCTGCCACAGTTCGTAGGACTTCTTGGTGCTTTCGAAGTTCGCCCAATTGTGCGCGAGCTGCAGGAAGCAGCCGAATTCGCCCTGCTTCTTCTGCAGGCGCCGGATCTGGGCGATGGCGTCGTCCGGCGTGCCGACCACCGCGACGCCTTCCTCGACCAGTGTTTCGATGCGGCCGGTTCTCGGTGGTCTCGCGGCCGGCCACGGCGCTGATGCCCGAGAAATAGCCGCGCCATTCCTCGAAGCCGTATTTGCAGTTCTCGAAAGCCTGTTCGCGCGTCTCGGCGATGTGAACCGGCCCGACCAGCCGCAGGGCTTCCGGGTTCATGGCGCGGCCGTTCTCGGCGGCCACCTTGTTGGCGACCTCCCAATTGACGGCGAGCGCGTCATAGCCGCCGGCCTGGGTTGCGGCCACGCACAACATGCCGAAGCCATGCTTGCCGGCCAGTTTGCCGCCCGAAGGCGTGACGGACGAGGCCACCGCGATCTCGGGATGCGGCCACGTGTATGGCAAAAGCTGGCAGGTGGCATCGACCAGCGTGAACCAGTCGGTCTTGGCTGTCACGCGTTCGCCCTTGAACAGACGCAGGATCACTTCGATGGCTTCGACCATGCGCGGGCGCTGCGTCGAGGGATCGATGCCCATGGAGAAGGCGTCGGACGGTAGTAGGCCGGGCCCTACACCGAACATCACCCGGCCGCGCGTCTGGTGATCGAGCTGGATGATGCGGTTCGCCGTCATCAGCGGGTTGTGATAGGGCAGCGAGACGACGCCGGTGCCGAGCTTGATGCGCTTCGTGCGTTCGGCCACGGCCGCAATGAACAGTTCGGGGCTCGGAATGATTTCGAAGCCGGCCGAATGATGTTCGCCGATCCAGGCTTCATCGTAGCCCAGCCGGTCGAGATGTTCGATCAGTTCCATGTCGCGCTGAATGCACAGGGTCGGGTCTTCGTTCACGGGATGGAACGGGGCAAGGAAGATGCCGTTGCGCAGCTTGATGGTCATCGCGGTGTCCTTCCGGAAAATCTCAAATGGCAAGGCGCAAAGTCTGACACAGCGGCCGGAGGCCCGCCACAGCGGCAATCTTGCCGTAACGTCAGTGAGAATTGCGGCTTGCTGCCTGCGTGCGCTGGCCTATCCTTCGCCGGCAAAGACATCGTGAAGCGAGGAACCGCCTATGCGCGCCGCCGTGTTCCAGGAAATGTCCACGCCGCTGGTGATCGAAAATCTGCCCGATCCCGAGCCCGGCCCCACCGACATCATTCTCAAGGTGAAGAATTGCGGCATCTGCGGTTCCGACCTGCATATGACCGAGCCGGCCTCGGTGATGCCGCTCGCCCTCGGCTCGGTGATGGGCCACGAGTTCGCCGGCGAGGTCGTCGCCGTCGGCAAGGATGTCGGCGCGCGCTGGACGATCGGCGATCGCGCGGCGGGCTTTCCCTATATCTGCTGCGACGCGCAATCGCCTTGCACCAATTTCAGCGCGTCGCGGCAGACTTGTGGAAAGGGCATCAGCATCGGTCTTGGCCAGAGCCATGGTGCCTATGCCGAATATGTGCGCATCGGTTCCAGCGGCGGCTATCGCCTGCCGGATGCCGTCTCGTTCCGCGAAGGCGCGCTGGTCGAACCCTTGGCAGTCGGACTGCATGCCGTCGACATGGCAAAGATGGAACGCGGCGCCACGGTGCTTGTTATCGGCGCGGGACCGGTCGGCCTTGCCGTGATGCTATGGGCGAATTTTCTCGGCGCGCGTCATGTGATCGTGTCCGAGCGGGCCGAGAACCGTCGCGCCATGGCCGCGAAATTCGGCGCCACTGACGCGATTGACCCCAACCGTCCGCTCACCGAACAGGTGGAAAAGATTGCGGGTCAGGCCCCCGACATCATCTTCGAATGCGTCGGTGCGCCGGGGCTTATCGGCAGCACCATGATGGAAGCGCCGCGCGGCGCCAGGATGGTGATCGCCGGTGTGTGCCAGCAGCCCGATACGATCATGCCGTTGATGGGGATCGTGAAGGAGCTCAATCTGCAATTCGTGCTCGGCTATCGCCCGGCCGATTTCGATTATGTGATCGCGATGATCGCCTCGGACCGTATCGATGTCGCGCCGATGATCACCGATATCGTCGATCTGAACGGCCTGCCGGACGCCTTCGAGGCGCTTCGTCATCCCACCCATCAGTGCAAGGTGATGCTGGAAAATTAGGGTCCCAGCCGCTTTTCGGCGATGGGGATCCACGCCTTGCGCCGCGCCGGCTCCGGGTCATGGGTCAGATGCGGTTCGCCATCGCCGAGAATCAGCGTCGCGCGGTCAGTTGTGTCGTAATGCGGCCAGGGCCCGGTCGCGGCGGTCTGCGGCGTGCCGTGGCGGGCGAAATGGGTCCAGGCGCCCATCATGGCCGCCGACAGCGCATCGGCCTCCGGTCCCTTGCCGAAGAAGGCTCCGGCCATGCGTTCGCGATAGGAGCCGAAGAGGAAGCCCAGCTCCAGCGCATGGCAGGAGCCCATGATCCCGCCCAGAAGTTTCGAACGCCAATCGAAGCGATAAGCATAGACCGGCGCATGCGTGCCCTGGGCTTCGAGCAGGCGGATGCAAGGCTGGGTGAAGTTCTTGTCGGTCATATAGGCGTTGAAGCGCTCGAACACCGAGCCCTCTTCATAGACCGCACGCATTTCGGGCGCATGCTCGCCGGCGATGCGGTCGATGCGGCCGGTCAGGCTTTTCGCGCTCATCAGCCGGCTGGCCGGATTGGGCGCGGTAAAGAGTTTCCATTCCTCGCGCGTGGTGCCGGTCAGAAGCGGAATGCCGGCGCTCGATCCGGCGCGGATGGCATCGATGGGCGGACCTTGCAGGATCTGCCCGTCGAGCGCGGGCTGGAACGGCATGGCGCCGAGCTTGCGCCCGTCCTTGCCTTCGCGCGCATCGGCCTGCACCGCGATCTGCGCGCCGACCAACGCGCCATAGGGCAGCTCCAGCGCCTTGGCCGCGTCCTGCGTGCCCAGACCCAGATGCTTCAGCACCGCATGGCCGACGCGCGTCGAGCGTTCGCGGTCATAGCCGATATGGGCCGCGCCCGATTGGGCGATGGCCTTGTGGAACAATCCCTTCGCGGCCGGCGCGGCCAGCAGTGCGCCGACGCTCATGCCACCCGCCGATTCGCCGAAGATGGTGATGTTGTCCGGATCGCCGCCGAAGGATGCGATGTTCTGCTTCACCCAATGCAGCGCCATGATCTGGTCGGCCAGGCCTTCGCTGCCGGTGGCGGGCAAGCGCGCCCTCGCTCGCATCCTTGAGATTGACGAAGCCGAAGGCGCCGAGCCGGTAATTGAGCGTGACCAGCACGATGTCATGGGCGGCCAGCGCCTCGCCCTGATAGACCGACTGGCTGCCGGCGCCGATCATGAAGGCGCCGCCATGGATCCACACCATGACCGGCCGCTTGCCGGAGACAGATGGCGTCCAGACATTGAGATAGAGGCAATCTTCGGATTGCTCGCCCATGGTCGCGCCCATGAGCAGTTCGACCTGCGTCGGCGCCTGTGGGCAGACATCGCCGAAATGTGTGCCGTCGCGTGAGCCGGCCCAGGGTTCCAGCGCTTCGGGCATGCGCCAGCGCCGTGCGCCGACCGGCGGCTTGGCATAGGGAATGCCCGCGAAGCGCACAACGTCGCCGCTCCGAAGGCCGCTGATCCGGCCGGCCGGACAGTCGACGGTTTCGCGTGCGGCTGCGGTCATAGCGGCGTCACGAAGAACCCGGCGCGCGGAAAATGCACCGCCACCGTGCCGACCGCGGGGTCGGTGCGCCGGATCGCGATCTCCTGCGCCGTGGAATATATGATCTCACCTTCGACCGGATCGCGGCCGTAATCGTCGGCGGCAACGCTCACGCGCATGCCGGGTTTGAGGCCGCGCGGATCATGTTCGTCCTCGCTCGGTTCGGCCGTCGGGCTCGGCGGCCTTGGCGATGGCAAGCGCCTCCTTCGCATCCATCTCGGTCTTCTCGCCATGGCCGATGGCGGAAAGCCGCGTGAACCAGAAGCCAAGCTTGGACCATTCGCTGAGGAAGGCGTCGGCCAGATCGGGCAGCGCGCCCTTCAGGAACCACAGATTCATATAGCCATGGGCATCGGCGATGCCGGGATTGTCGCCTTCGAGGAAGCTGCGCCCGTCGGAAAGTTGTTCGGCCAGGAAGCCGGCATGGGCGCGCCATTGCTCGCGCATGAAGGGCGCGGCCCGCTTCATCATCTCGACCGAGAAATTGCCCGACATGGCTTCGCGGTCTTTCTTGAATTCGTCCGGAAGCGCATCGCCGATCTCGGCGAAGATCACCGGCACCGTCGCCATGAAGAAGGGTCGGTCGGCCCAGAAGCCGACGGCATAGGGAAGGCCATGGCCGCGTGGCATCAGGCTGGATTCGGGAAAGCGCCGTTCCAGCTCGCGGATGATGCGCTGGGTGTCGCAATAGATATCGGCGCCGATCTGCATCACCGGCGTCTTGCGATAGCCGCCGGTCAGCGGCATCAGATCCGGCTTGGGCAACATCATCGGGATCTCGACCGAGCGCCAGGCGAGCCCTTTCATTCCGAAGATCAGGCGGATCTTTTCGGAGAAGGGTGACGTCGCGAAATTGTGCAGGATGATCTCGTGATCCATAGCTGGTCTCCCATAGCTCTTGACCGATTAGGGCCCGGCAGCGTGTTCTGCGCAAGAGCGCTATTCGAGGGTTGAGCAATGATGGACGCGGTGATCTGGGATTTCGGCGGGGTCTTCACCTCCTCGCCGTTCGAGGCCTTTGCGCGCTACGAGCGCGAGCGGGGATTGCCCGAAAATCTGATCCGGCAGATCAATGCCGCCAACCATCTGGAGAATGCCTGGGCGCGCTTCGAACGGGCCGAAACCGATCTCGATACCTTCGACAGGGAATTTGCCGCCGAAGCGCGCGCCTTGGGCCACGACGTGCCGGGCCGCGACATCATTCCGCTTCTGGCGGGCGATTTCCGCCCCGAAATGATCGAGGCGCTGCGCCGCATCCGCGCGGCCGGCCTCAAGACCGGCTGCATCACCAACAATGTGCCGTCGATGCAGGCGGCTGGCGCCGGTACGCCGGCCAACCTCTACAAGAGCGAAATCATGGAGATGTTCGATTCACCTGATCGAAAGCTCGAAGGTGGGCTTACGGAAACCCGATCCGAAGATCTATCAGCTGATGTGCGAGACGCTGGGGGTTGACCCGAGCGCCTGCGTCTATCTCGACGATCTTGGCGTCAATCTGAAACCGGCGCGCGCCATGGGCATGACGACGATCAAGGTCGTGTCCGGCCCGCAGGCGATCGAAGAACTGGAACGGGCGACGGGGTTGACGCTGCGTTAGATTGGTTCGCCCAGCATCTTGACGATGTCCTTGGCCAGGCTCTTGAGCGACATCATCTTGACCGACTGGTTGCGCAGGAAACCGAGAACCGGACTGCGCAGGAACATCAGCTTCGAAAGCTTGCGGCTGTCGTCCTGCGCGGCTTCGACGCGGGTGCGCCGGCGCTTTTCGTAAAAGCTCAGCGCCAACGGAACCGATTTCGCATCGGCGCGGGAGAGTTCGTCGGCCAGCACGGCCGCCGATTCCATGGCCATGGAGGCGCCGATGCCGGCCGTCGGCAGGAAGGCCGCAGCGGCATCGCCCAGAAGCACGACGCGGCCCTTGATCCAGTGCCTGGCGCGTTGGTCGTCGAGCTTCCAGTAGAACATCTCGTCATCGTCATTCGGGAAGCTGTCGATGATATCGCGGGCGCGGCCCTTCATCTTGCCGAACACATCATGCATGCGCATCTGGCGGCCTTGAATGGCACCAAAGCCAAGCGCGCGTGCCGGCGCCGCGGCGACGACGCCCAGCCGCGTCGGCGTGGGATAAAGGCCGATGAAGCGTCCCGCGCCCCATTGTTCCTGCACCGTGCCTGCCGGCAGATCGCCGCGCTCCGTCCACCACGCCCAGCAGGCCCATTTGCTGTCGAAAATTTCATTCTGCGGCGAGACGTGGCGGCGCGATTGCGCATGGATACCGTCGGCGCCGACGACGAGATCGTAATCTTTCTCCGCACCATCGGAGGTGCGCACGCGCACCGTGTCGCCATTGTCCGTCATGGTGGCGATGGTGGTGTTCATACGGATCGCGGTGTCGCCATTGGCCCGGTTCAACAGCCGCAGCAGATCGGCGCGCCCAAGCATGCGGATGTCGCCGTAAGCTTCGGTGAAGGGACGGAAATCGAACCGTTTGATCTCGCGTCCATTGGCGCCGGCAACGACATAGTCGTCCATCGCCTCGCTGGCCGCGGCGAATTCGTCATAGACGCCGAGCCCGTGGAGCACGCGATTGCCGAGCGGATAAAGCCCAAGCACATAGCCGGCATGATCGAAATCCGGCGCGCGGTCGATGATGTCGGCATGGATGCCGCGCTGGCGCAGCAGAGCGGCAAGGGTCAATCCGGCCATCCCGGCGCCGGAAATAAGTACGCGCATAAGATCCCCCGAATCGCGGGCGACCTTACGCGCGCGCACTGATTTCGCGCTAGGCGAAATCCTTGGCCAGAGCTGCGCGCGTCTCCGGCGCAATCACGGCCATGTGGCCATAGGCAGGATGGGCCACGCCGAGGATTGCCGGCACGGACGGATCGGCAAATTTCTTCTTGTCTTCATCCGTGAAAGCAAAGCGCACCCAATGGACCGAGCTTGTCTTGCCGTCGGGTGTGGTGCGCTCGTCATATTCGGTCGGGCGGCCGGCAATGCGCTGGCCCGCCAGTTCGATATAGGTCGCTTCTTCGATGCCGGCGAGGCGATAGAGTTCGCGCGCCCTTTGCTCCGGACTGTCGATCTCCAGCATCAGCGTGGCGATCAGATCACTGCCCTGCGGGATCAGCGGATTATAGGTGTCGAGTTCGCCCTGGATCTGCTCTTTGCCGCCTTTTTCGATGTAGAGCATCTCCATGATCTGCGCCCACATCGTCTCATAGCTTTCGAAATGAAAGGTGGCGAAGGGGCCTACTTCCATGCGGCGGTTCTTCTTCTCAGCCACCAGCGCCTTGCGCATTTCCTTGCGCTGGGCCGTGTATTCTGTGAGGTCCATAATGTCAGCTTGCGTGACACGCCGTTCGCTCGCGCTCATTGCTTTACTCCTTCAAACCATAGGCGCGGGCGAAGATCTCGATCGGGTGCTCGGCGGATTTGGCGGGCAGTTCCTTGCCCTCCTTGGCCGCGGCTTCGCGCGCGCCGTTCAGTATGTGCAAACCCGCCAGCGGACAATCTGAGGCGATGTGGCCGCGGGCCTGGGTTGCGGCTGTGCGGAACACTGGCCGGCCGATTTTCTTGGCCAGGCCATGCGTTTCCTTGAGAACGCCGAAGGTGCCGCCATGGCCCGAACAGCGCTCGATCACATCGACCGGCGTATCCGGAATCATCTTCAGCATCTCGGCCGCCTTGGGCCCCATATTCTGCGCGCGCGCATGGCAGGGCAGGTGCACCGTCACGCCGTCTTCGAGCGCGGAAAGGCCCTCCGGCAGGCCGTCTTTCTTGGCGACATCGACGACATATTCGTCGATGTCGAAGGTGTTTGCGGCCAGCTTCTTCACATCGGCATTGTCGGGCACGATCAGCGGCCATTCGAATTTGAACATCAGCCCGCAGGAGGCCGTCAGCGTGACGATGTCGTAGCCCTCGTCGATCAGCTTGACGAGTTCCTTCGACACCTTGGCGGCGTTTTCCGCCACGTGGTCGAGCTGCGCCTGTTCGAGGAACGGCATGCCGCAGCAGCCGGGATAGGCGACGCGCGTTTCGACACCCAGATGATTGAGCACGGCGCGCGCGGCCAGCCCCGTCTCCGGCTTGTTGTAATTGACGAAGCAGGTCGCAAACAGCGCGGCCTTGCGCTTGCCGTAAGCCGGCGCTGCCTCATTGGCCGTGAGCGGATCGCCGCGATCGGCGGCGACGAAGGTCCTGGTATGGAATTTCGGTAGCTCGGCATCGCGGTCGATATCGAGGGCGGCGGACATGACCGGGCGCGTCAGCCCGTTGGACTTTTCGCTGGCCCAGTTGATCACCGGGCTGGCGAAGCGCGCCAGCGTTCCGTTGCGGTCCATCTCGCCCAATTGGCGGGCGATGAAATTGGACTTGCCGTTCTTCGCTTCGACGGCGCGGTAGCGCAGCATCAGATGCGGGAAGTCGAGTTGGAATTCATGCGGCGGCACGTAGGGGCATTTCGTCATGAAGCACATGTCGCACAGCGTGCAGGCTTCGACGACGGCGGCGAAATCTTCGCTCTTCACGCCCTCCATCTCGTCGGGGCTGTCGTCGACCAGGTCGAACAGCCGCGGGAAGGAATCGCACAGATTGAAGCAGCGCCGGCAGCCATGACAGATGTCGCCGACCCGGCGCATCTCGGCGTCGAGCTTGGCTTCGTCATAGAAGTCCGGGTTCTGCCAATCGAGCGGATGGCGCGTGGGGGCTTCGAGGCTGCCTTCGCGGGACATGGGATCTCGTGAGGAGTGAGGAATGTGTAGGAGGTGGCGATGGCGAGCAGCGGGCGCGATCTAGTCGCACTTCGCTACTCGCCCACGCGTCTTACTGGCCCAGCGTGTCGAGGGCCTTCTGGAAGCGGCCGGCATGGGACTTCTCGGCCTTGGCCAGGGTCTCGAACCAGTCGGCGACCTCGTCGAAGCCTTCTTCGCGCGCCGTCTTGGCCATGCCCGGATACATGTCGGTGTATTCGTGGGTTTCGCCGGCGATGGCGGACTTCAAATTGGTCGAGGTGTCGCCGATCGGCTTGCCCGTGGCCGGATCGCCAACGGCCTCGAGGAATTCGAGATGGCCATGGGCGTGGCCAGTCTCGCCTTCCGCGGTGGAGCGGAACACGGTCGAGACATCATTGTAGCCTTCGACGTCGGCCTTCTGCGCGAAATAGAGGTAGCGGCGGTTGGCCTGGCTTTCACCGGCAAACGCGTCGGCCAGATTCTTGGCAGTCTTGGAGCCTTTGAGGGCAGCCATGGGAGTTCTCCTTCTTCCCTTGCGAACAAACTTGTGAGCGGGCGGGGCGTCGTCGCTTCGACAAATCGAAGGGCGGCCGCCGCGCGCGGGACGGACCTTGCGCCCGCGCAAAGCGGCTGTCAACACTTTAGAATAATTCTAAAGTGCTTTTGTACAAATATGGGCTGACGATAAGAAGCGGTCCTGCTTCAGGACCGCTTGATGCGGATGACGACATCGACCCGGTCGATTTCCATCCCCTTGGGCGGGGCCGGAACGCCGGCCACCGCAATGGCATCGCCGGGAATATCGATCAAGGTACCATCGTCCTCGGCGAAGAAATGCTGATGGGAATCAACATTCGTGTCGAAATAGGAGCGGGCGGCATCCACCACAACCTGGCGCAGCATGCCGGCCTCGGTGAACTGGTGCAGCGTGTTGTAGACGGTCGCCAGCGAGACGCTGACCCCGGCCTCGGCCGCTTCGTCATGTAGTGATTCGGCAGTCAGGTGGTGATGGCCCTTTCGGAACAGCAGATCGGCAAGCGCGATGCGCTGGCGCGTCGGTCTGAGCCCCGCGGCGCGCAGCCGCGCGGATGCCTCTTCCGCTCCAAATTTTCCTGCCTTCTGGGCCATTTCTCCGTTCCACACGCGTGACCGGGACGCACCGAATTTCCGCCCCTTGCACGGCTGACACCCGCGCTTCATGTTTGCTAGGCTGCAGCCTGACCGATCATTGGTTAGAATGCTTCTAACAAACAAAATATCGGCCGCCAAGCCCCTGCTTTCAAGAGGGCCTGGATCCGGGGGTGGCCGGAACTTTCGAATGGGTGGTTTTTCGCATGTCGGCACGGGAATCGAGTTTCGATAAGGATGGGCTGCTCGCCTGCGCACGGGGTGAGCTGTTCGGTGAAGGCAATGCCAAGCTGCCGCTGCCGCCCATGCTGATGCTCGACCGCATCACCAAGATCGCGGCCGATAGCGGCAGTCATGGCAAGGGCAGCGTCGAGGCCGAATTCGACATCAACCCGGACCTCTGGTTCTTCAAATGCCATTTCCAGAACGATCCGGTGATGCCGGGCTGCCTGGGGCTGGACGCGCTGTGGCAGATGGCGGGCTTTTTCCTGGGCTGGATGGGCGGCCTCGGCAAGGGCCGGGCGCTCGGCATGGGCGAGGCGAAGTTCACCGGCATGGTGCTGCCCTCCAACAAGCTCGTCAGCTATTGCGTCGATTTCAAGCGCGTGATCATGCGCAGGCTGGTCGTCGGCGTGGCCGACGGCATCGTCAAGGTCGATGGCGAGACCATCTTCGAGGCCAAGGATTTGCGCGTGGGCCTGTTCACCGAAGCGCAAGCCGGCCAGCCCGCCGCGGCTCCTGCCTGAACCGCAATTCTGACAACCCGTTCCGCCGCCCTTATCTTGCGAGGCTGCGCCTGATATGGGTTTCGCAGCTCCGCCCGGGTCACCGGGCGGGCACCAAATTTTAGAAGGAATGGGTCCATGAGACGCGTCGTCGTCACCGGCATGGGCATCGTGTCGTCGATCGGCAGCAATGCCGAAGAGGTCACCGCCAGCCTGCGCGCCGCCAAATCCGGCATCGTTGCCGCCGAGGATTACACAAGGCTCGGCTTCCGCTCGCAGGTGCAAGGCAGCCTTAAAGTCGATCTCGACAAGGAGGTCGATCGCCGGGCCCGCCGCTTCATGGGCGATGGCGCGGCCTATGCCTGGATCGCGATGAACCAGGCGATTGCCGATGCCGGCCTGCCGCCCGAGCTGGTCTCGAACCCGCGCACCGGCCTGATCGTCGGCTCGGGCGGGCCCTCGACGAAAGCCATCGTCGCCGCCGCCGATGTCACCCGCGAAGAAGGCAAGGGCCCCAAGCGTGTCGGCCCCTTTGCGGTGCCCAAGGCGATGTCCTCGACCTGCTCGGCGAACCTGTCGACCTGGTTCAAGACCAAGGGCGTCAATTATTCGATCAGTTCGGCCTGCTCGACTTCGGCCAATTGCATCGGCAATGCCGCCGAGATGATCCAGTGGGGCAAGCAGGACATCATGTTCGCCGGTGGCGGCGAAGAGCTTGACTGGACGCTGTCGGTGCTGTTCGACGCGATGGGCGCGATGTCGTCGAAATATAATGAGACACCAGAAAAGGCGTCGCGCGCCTATGACAAGAACCGCGACGGTTTCGTGATCTCGGGCGGCGGCGGCATTGTCGTGCTCGAAGAGTTGGAACATGCGCGTGCGCGCGGTGCGAAAATCTATGCCGAGCTGGTCGGCTATGGCGCCACCGCCGATGGTGCCGACATGGTCGCGCCGTCGGGCGAAGGCGCGGTGCGCTGCATGCAGATGGCGCTTGAGAAGGTGAAGGCGCCGGTCGACTACATCAATCCGCACGCCACCTCGACGCCGGTAGGCGACATTCCGGAGATCACCGCCATCCGCGAAGTCTTCGGCCAGGACATGCCACCCATCAGCGCCACGAAGTCCCTGACTGGTCACAGCCAGGGTGCAGCCGGCGTGCACGAGGCGATCTATACGCTTCTGATGATGAAGCACGGCTTCATCGCCGAAAGCGCCAATATCGAGGAGCTCGATCCCGTGGTGGAGGGCGCCAACATCGTCCGCAAGCGCATCGACGATGCGAAGATCAATGTCGCCATGTCGAACAGCTTCGGCTTCGGCGGCACCAATGCCGTGCTGGTGTTCCAGCGTCTCGAAGACTGACGTGCCGTGCGCGCATGAATCTTGCTGGGAATGGGGACAAGGCACCGGGCCTGTCCCGAATTGGCACAGACCCTGAAAGGGCATCGAATGGCTGAGGCCGAAACGCAGCGTGGAAACCTGATGGCGGGCAAACGCGGCCTGGTCATGGGTGTCGCCAACGATCATTCGATCGCATGGGGCATCGCGCGCATGCTGGCCGCCCAGGGTGCCGAGATCGCCTTCACCTATCAGGGCGACGCGCAAGCCAAGCGGCTGAAGCCGTTGGCGGCGTCTGTTGGGTCAACGCTCGTCATGCCGGCCGACGTCGAAAACGACGAGCAGCTCGATGCGGTGTTCGCGACATTGGAGAAGGAATGGGGGAGCCTCGACTTCGTCGTCCATGCCTTGGCCTTTTCCGACAAGGACGAGCTTAAGGGCCGCTATGTCGATACGAGCCGCGCGAACTTTCGCCGTTCGCTCGACATCTCCTGCTATTCCTTCACCGCGGTCGCGCATCGTGCCGCGCGGCTGATGTCGACCGAAATGGGCCATCGCGGTGGCGCCATGGTGACGCTCACCTATCTCGGCGCCAACCGCGTGACACCGAACTACAATGTGATGGGCGTGGCCAAGGCGGCGCTGGAAGCCAGGGTGCGCTATCTCGCCGCCGATCTGGGGCATGACGGCATCCGCGTCAACGCGATTTCAGCCGGCCCAATGCGCACGCTGGCCGGATCGGCCGTCGGCGATGCGCGCACCATGTTCAAATGGAACAAGGCGCAGGCCCCGCTCAAGATCAACATCACGCTCGATCAGGTCGGCGGCGCGGCGGCCTATCTGCTCAGCGATCTGGGCTCGGGCGTGACCGGCGAAATTCATTTCGTCGATGGCGGCTACAACATTGTCGGCGTTCCGCCGGCGGCCACGCTCAATGGCTGGCAGCCGGTGGAAAACGGGGACTAGAAAGGGCACGTCCATGCGCACGCTGAAGCTTGTTCTTCTTGCCGCGGCCCTCGCCCTTTGCGCCACCGCGGCCCAGGCCGGCTGGCAGGATACGGCCTCGCAATTCGACCAGCAGCGCCTTGCGCGCATCGATGAGGCGCGCAGCCAAAGCGCTGTCCGAAGCACGAAAGCGGCGCCTCGGCCAGCGACCTGTCCATCATCCATGCGGTGATGGACGCACGTGGCGAACCCGCGTCGGTGTCGTCGCTGCCTGGAAATTACCGCTGCCGCACCATCAAGCTCGGCGGCATCACGCCGGATGTGATCTATTCCTGGTTCCGCTGCCGCATCTCGATGAAGGGCGGCGGGCCCTATCTCGAAAAGCTCACCGGCAGCCAATACACCAATGGCTATCTCTATCCCAAGGGCGACGGCCGCTTTGTCTATCTCGGCGCCTCGTCCGTGATCGGCGAGCCGCGCCATGCCTATTCCGGCGACGGCGCCACGGTCGGCGCGCCGGTCACGCCCGACGATCAGATCGGACTTGCTGACGAAGATCGGCCCGGGCCATTTCCGCCTGGAATTGCCGCTATCCGCTCCAGGAATTGACGATGGATGTGCTGGAGCTGAGGCGCTAGCCGCGCGCCGCTTTCGCGAACCGCTCGAACAGATAGTGCGAATCCTGCGGGCCGGGCGAGGCTTCGGGGTGATACTGCACCGAGAAGATCTCCCTGCCTTCGACACGCAGCCCGCAATTGGTCTTGTCGAACAGCGAGATGTGAGTTTCTTTCACGCCCTTGGGCAGGCTGTCGCGATCCACGGTGAAGCCGTGATTCATCGACACGATCTCGACCTTGCCGGTCTCCAGATCTTTCACCGGATGGTTCGCGCCGTGATGGCCCTGCGCCATGTGATGGGTCTTCGCGCCCAGCGCCAGCGACAGCATCTGGTGGCCGAGGCAGATGCCGAACAGCGGCACCTTCGCTTTCGACCAGCGCCTTGATGGTCGGGATCGCATATGCGCCCGTCGCCGCCGGATCGCCCGGGCCGTTGGAGAGCAGCACGCCATCGGGCGAATGGCGCATCACATCGTCGTAGCTGGCATTGGCCGGCAGCACGATCACCTCGGCGCCGAGGCCCGCCAGTTCGCGCAGGATGTTGCGCTTGACGCCATAGTCGAGCACCACCGCGCGCCATGTCGGCGCGGTCTGCTCGCCGAAGCCTTCGTCCCAGTCCCACGGCGTCTCGGTCCAGCGATACATCTGCCGGCAGGTCACGTCCTTGGCGAGATCGAGGCCGACAAGCCCGGAGAAGTCGCGCGCCTGTTTGACCAGCGCGTCGATGTCGAACTTGCCGTTCGGGTCATGCGCGACGACGCCATGCGGCATGCCCTGTTTGCGGATGCAGGCCGTCAGCGCGCGGGTGTCGAGCCCGGCAATGCCGGGAATATTCTTGAGCGCCAGCCAGCGGCTCAGCGTTTCCATGTTGCGGTAGTTGGAGGGCTCCTGCGGCATCGGCGCGCACGACCATGGCGCGCACCACCGGCGTCGTGGATTCGACGTCCTCGGCATTGGTGCCGACGATGCCGATATGCGGGAAGGTGAAGGCCACGATCTGCCCGGCATAGGAGGGATCGGTCAGAATTTCCTGATAGCCCGTCATCGCCGTGTTGAAGCAGACCTCGCCGACGGCGCTGGTCGCCGCGCCAAAGCCGTGGCCCTCGAACACCGTGCCGTCGGCCAGAACCAGTACGGCGGTGCCGCGCTTGCGCGAAAGCGGGCCCGCCGTGGTCTGCGGCGGGTGCGGAAGGGGCATCGGACATGGCGGAAACCGTTCGTAGGAGTCGGCGGAAGATAGAAATGTGACGGCGCAGGGTCAAGCCGCCGGGCTGCGGAAATTTTCCTTTATTTTCAATTGCTTGAACAATGGCCGCAGGCGGAGTAGAATGATTCTTTCCATTTTGCGGAGCAGGACATGGGTTTGCGCGACAGCTTCAATTCGGCGCTCAAGGAGGCCATGAAGGCCAAGGACCAACGCCGGGTCGGCACACTGCGCATGATCCTGGCGGGTGTGAAGGATCGCGATATCGCCGCCCGCACCGAAACCAGCCGCGACGGCGTGGCTGATGACGAGGTGTTGTCGCTGCTCGCCAAGATGATCAAGCAGCGCGAGGAATCGGCCGAAACCTATGACAAGGGTGGCCGCCCGGAGCTCGCCGCTCAGGAGCGCGAGGAAATCGCCATCATTCGCGACTTCATGCCCAAGCAGATGGAGGCCGCGGAAGCTGAGGCCGCCATCGCCGCCGTGATCGGCGAGCTGGGCGCGGCCTCGATGAAGGATATGGGCAAGGTCATGGCGGCGCTGAAAGAGCGCTATGCCGGCCAGATGGATTTCGCCAAGGCGTCCGGCACGGTGAAGGGGCTGTTGAGCGGGGCGTAAGTTCGCGCGATCCGCGTGGCCGCTATGCACGCCTGCGGATCGACGCTCCGTCATGGCGGGGGTAGCGTGTCGTGAAGCTCGCGAGCCCGCTGCCATGACCATCGCAATCAAACACGCCGAAACCGATGCCGATGTTGCGCGGCTCTTTGCGGTGATCCGCGAACTCAGGCCCCATCTCGACGATGCCGGCGAACTGGTAGAACGTGTCGCGCGCCAGCGGGCGCAGGGCTATCGTCTGGTCTATGCCACCAATGACAGGGACGAGCCCGTGGCCTGCGCCGGCTTCCGCCTGATCGAATATCTCTTCGCCGGCGCATCGCTCTATGTGGACGATCTGATCTGTCTCGAAGACTATCGCGGCCTCGGTTATGCCAAGGCGCTGATGCGCTGGATGGAACAATTCGCCCGCGATGAAGGCTGCCACACCTTCCACCTCGATTCCGGAACGCACCGCACGCGCGCCCACCATTTTTATTTTCGCGAAGGGCTCTCGATCACGAGCTTTCACTTCGTCAAGACGCTCGACGCCTGAGCGCGCTCGACCACCGGCACAGTCAGGCGGAAGCTTGCACCCTTTCCAGGCTCGGATTGCGCCCACATCCTGCCGCCATGGCTTTCCACGATGGTGCGGCAGATTGAAAGGCCGACGCCCATGCCGCTGTCCTTGGTCGTGACGAAGGGCTGAAACAGTTTCTCCGCCACGTCGGGTGAAAGGCCCGGCCCGGTATCGTTGACCGAGACTTCGGCCCATTCCCCACGCCCGACCATCCGCGCGCGCACGACGACGTTTCGCGTCTTGCTGTCTTCCATGGCTTCGAAAGCGTTGCGCAACAGGTTCAGGAGCACCTGCAGGATCTGCACCTTGTCGACGGCAATTTGCGGCAGCGATCTGGCGGGCGTCGATGCGCACGGAAACGCCGCGATGGCGCGGGTCGAGGCGCGCCAGCTCCACGGCCTCGCGGATCAGCGCATTCGGGTCTTCCGGCGCGGTTTTCGTATCGCTCTTTGCGGCAAAGTCCCGAATGCGCTGGATGATCTGCGTGGCGCGCCGGAATTGTTCGTCGGCCTTCGCGATCAGCTCATTGACGCGCGCAGTCGGGCGTCTCTTCCCGGGCGAGGAAACGCTTGGCGGCGGAGAGATAATTGTTGGCCGCCGTCAGCGGCTGGCGCAGCTCATGGGCGAAGGCCGAAACCATCTCACCCATTTCGGTCAGCCGGCCGATATGGGCGATGTCCGATTGCAGCCGGTCCATTCGCTCTTTGGCTTCGCGACGATAGGTGACATCGCCGCACACGCCGCTGAGACGCACGGGAACGCCATTGGCGTCATGGACGGCGCGGCCGCGCAGCACGATCCAGCGTATCGTTCCGTCGGGCCTCAGATTGCGCAGCTCGATCCGGATATCAGCGCCGTCGCGGATGGCTCGGGCGAAGGCGAGGCGCGTAGATTCCAGATCGTCGGGATGGATTGCGGCGCGCACGGTCTCGCGCGTCAACTCCATGCCGGGCGCGAAACCGAAATTGGCTCTGGTCATCGGCGAGGCAGTATAGGTTTCGCTCGGCAGATGCATTTCCCAGGTGCCGAGTTCGCCCGCCGTCAGCGCCATGCTGAGGCGCTCATTCGCTTTCACGCAGGCTCCGGCGCATCTGCACCACGGTCAACGCCGCCGCCGTCGAGCGCGCCAGCGCGTCCAGCAGCGCGATCTCGCCCGCATCGAACGCGCGTTTTTCCGACCAGTAGGAGCCGATCGCCGCGATGGCGTCTTCCGTCTTTACCGGCACCATGACGATGCTCTTTACAAAGGTCGGCCGATACACCTCCCTCAGAATTCGCTCGTCCTGATAGATGTCGGAGACTGCCGCTACGCGATTGTTCAGCATGCACCAGCCTGCAATGCAGTCGGTGAGCGGAATGCGCCGTCCTTTCCAGAGCGGCCCGACGGCATCCTCTTCGATGTAATAGCAGTTCTCGCCATCTCTCATGGCGAATGTCACGCCGTCGGCGCCGGAAATCGCCCGGGCGGTGTCGCGAACGACCGTAATCACGTCCTCGAGCGTCTGCGTAACGGCCAGCCGTTCCACGGCCGAGACCAGTGCCATCCAGCGCTGAGGCGCAAAAATGCGTGGCGAGGCATCGCCCGCCGAGGAAGATCCAACCAGCATGGTTGTATTAGATATTGGTGGTATGGGGTGGTTCAATACTACAAATTGTTGAGGCTCCCGCCGAAAGGCGGGTGGCCGGCCTGGCTGGACATTTCATCCTCATCGCGGCCGCAGCCCACAGGAATCCGTGCCGGCATGGGATACGGACAGGCGGAAACGGCATAGAGTTCACCCATGCGCTACGGCCAGGGCCTTCTCGATGAAATCCTCCGGCGGACGGACCTCGTCCAGCTTGTGGGACGGCGGGTGAAGCTTGTCCGCAAGGGCAAGGTCATGTGGGGCTGCTGCCCCTTCCATCAGGAAAAATCGCCCTCCTTCAAGGTCGAGAACGAGCGGCGAACCTACAAATGCTTCGGCTGTGGCGCCGGCGGCGACGCCTTCAAATGGCTGATCGAGACCGAGGGGCTGAGCTTCCCGGAATCCGTCGAGCGGCTGGCGGGCGAGGCGGGCGTGGAGCTGCCCAAATGGTCGGCCGAGGATGAGGCCCGCGAGCAGAAGAAGAAATCGCTCTACGACATCGTCGACGGCGGCGAGTGCCTTTTTCGAGGAGCAGCTCGCGGCGCCCGCGGGCCAGGCGGCGCGGGATTATCTGGCGAGCCGTGGACTTGATATGGCGGCGGCCCGCGAATTCGGCCTCGGCTTTGCCCCGTCCGGTGGTGGGGCCGGCAGCAACCCTTTGATCGAGCATCTGAAAACCAAGAACATCACCATCGACGACATGGTGGCGGCGGGCCTCGCCCGTCCGGCTCAGGAGGGCCGCGGGCCGCGGGATTTCTTCTTCAACCGGGTCACCTTCCCGATCGCCGATGGCCGTGGCCGCATCATCGCCTTCGGCGCCCGGGCGCTCGATCCCGACGCCAAACCCAAATACATCAACACCGGCGACACCACGCTCTTTTCCAAGGGGCACAACCTCTACAATCTCGCAAAGGCGCGGGCGGCGGCGCTCAAATCCGGCACCATCATCCTGGCCGAGGGCTATATGGATGTGATCGCGCTGGTGCGGGCCGGTTTCGCCCATGCCGTGGCGCCGCTCGGCACCGCCCTGACGGAGGATCAGCTCGCACTGATGTGGCGGGTGGCGCCCGAGCCCATCCTGGCCTTCGATGGCGATGACGCCGGCCTCCGGGCCGGAACCCGCGCCGCCCATCTGGCCCTGCCGCATCTCAAGCCCGGCCATTCCCTGCGTTTTGCCTTCCTGCCGCCGGGCGAGGACCCGGACACGCTGATCAAGGGCGCAAGGCCCTGCCGGAATGAAAGCGATCCTCGATGCCGCCGAACCGCTGGGCCAGGTGCTGTGGCGCGCCGAGACCGAGGACAAGGATTTCTCCACCCCGGAACGCCGGGCGGGGCTGGAGCATGCCCTGTCCGAGCTGGTCGCCCGGATCTCCGACAGGACCATCGCCGACTATTACCGCGCCGATTTCCGCGAGCGGGTGTTCGAGGCCTTCAAGCGCCGCGGCGGCGGCTCCCGGGACAGCGGTGGCCGCCCGGACTATGGGGCCGGTCGGGGCCGCGGCGGATTTCAGCCGCGCAGCGGCCGGGTTGGCGGACGTCCGGGCCCGGGTTCGGGCTGGGGTGCCGCCGAATCTGTCTCCCCGGCGGTCAAGAACAGCCTTCTGGCCCGGTCGGGGCGCTCAGGGGCTCTGCGGGTCAAGGAGGTGGAACTGGCCAGCCTTCTTCTGGAGCAGCCGGAACTGGCCGTAACCCACGCGGAAACCCTTGCGGCACTGCCGTTTTCCGATCCAAACCTTGACAAATTGCGCCATGAACTCCTAAACCTCGCCGCCTCCGGCTTCAGGCTTGAAAAACAGGGGCTGGAGACCCATCTCGTACGCTCAGGTCTGGCTGAGCTCGTCCAACGCCTTTCGGCGCGACGTGCGGCCGGCTCGATGGCCACGGCGGACGAGGCACAGAAGCGAGCCCAGGGGGAGGCCGCCAATGGCGAGGATGTCGAGGCCCGCTGGCTCCGTGTCGTGGCGCAATTGCGCGAAATGGCAGAGCTGGGGCCTGAACGGGTCCGCGCCATGGAACGTTTCAAATCCGAGGCGACGGAGGAAAGCTGGCGCGATGCCCACCGCCTACTCGGCCCGCTTCCGAACGATTAGGATAGGATTATTCAACGCCGGCCAGGCAATCGCTTGCCCCGTCTCGGCCTCTTCATCCCGCGCGGTGCGGGCATAGGATGGAACCCGGTAGCATGAGCATCCTTTAGGATGTGAGGTTGCCCAGCGACGAACAACGGAACTGTTGTGGTCACGAAGAAGAACGCGAAGGCGAAGAAATCCGTGAAGCCGGCAGCGAAAGCTGCGGCCAAGCGCGCGTCTGCCAAACCGGCGGTGGCGAAGAAGGCTGCCTCCAAATCCGCGCCTGCCAAGGCAAAGCCGGCGGAGAAGGCCAAGACGAAGGCGGCGGCGAAGACGGTCGCCAAACCCGCCGCGAAGGCCAAAGCCGCACAGCCCGCCAAGGCTGCCCCGAAAGCGAAGTCGGCAGCCGCCAAGCCGGCCAGCGCCAAGGCCTCTGCTACGAAGACGGCGCCCAAGGCTGCTGCCAAGCCGGCCGTAAAGGCGCCTGCCAAAGCCAAAGCTCCGGCCAAGCCTGCAGCGAAAGCTGCGGCCAAGCCGCAATCGAAGTCCGCGTCGAAACCAGCGGCCAAGCCGGAGCCCAAGCTCGCGGCCGTCGCCGAAACACCCGAAAACACAGTGCTCGATACAAAACAAACAAAAACAAAGTCCGCGTCCGCCAAACCGGCTCCGGCCGAAGCCCCCAAGAAGGCTGCCAGGAAAGGCGGCAAGGCCGATCCGGCCGAACCGCAGACGGCGCGCGAAGACGCCAATTCCCCGCTGCTCGACATGTCCGATGTCGGCGTGCGCAAGATGATCGCGCGCGCCAAGACCCGCGGTTATGTCACCTATGACGAGCTCAACAAGGTGCTGCCGTCCGACAAGGTGTCGTCCGAGCAGATCGAGGACACGATGTCGATGCTGTCCGAGATGGGCATCAACGTCATCGAATCCGAAGAGCAGGAGGAAGGCGGCGAGGGCGATGTGCCCGCCACCACCGACGGCAAGGAAGTCGCCACCACCGCCAAGGCGTCCGAGCAGTATGACCGCACCGACGATCCGGTGCGCATGTATCTGCGCGAGATGGGCTCGGTCGAACTGTTGTCGCGCGAGGGCGAAATCGCCATCGCGAAACGCATCGAGGCCGGCCGCGAATTGATGATCGGCGCGTTGTGCGAAAGCCCGATGACCTTCGAAGCGCTGACGGTTTGGCGCGACGAACTCAACGAAGGCAAGGTGCTGCTGCGCGACATCATCGATCTCGAAGCGATGTATGGCGCCGGCCCCGACGCGCAGAACAATGCCAACAATCCGGGCAATGAGGACGGCGACAGCGAAGCCGGCGGTGAAACCGTCAACGGCCAGCCAGCGGTCAAGCCCGAAGCCAGGAAGCCCGACGTCGCCAAGGCCTTCGTCAACGGCCAGGGCAGTGGCCAGCCCAACGGGCAGGCCAATGGCCAGGGCGATGGCCAGAACAATGGTCAAGCCAATGGCCAGGCCGAGGGCGGCGACGATGGCGACGATGAGGACGAAGGCAATCTGCCGCTCTCCGCCATGGAAGCGGCCCTCAAGCCGCAGGTGCTGGAGACGCTCGACAATATTGCCTCGCTCTACAAGAAGCTGGGCAAATTGCAGGACGCGAGCGTGGAAGCCCAGCTCGCCGATGACGAGCTCTCCACCAGCCAGGAACGCCGCTTCAAGAAGCTGCGCCTCGATACGGTCGATCTCGTCAAGGGCCTCAAGCTCAACAACAACCGCATCGAAGCGCTGGTCGATCAGATGTACGGCATCAACAAGCGCCTCGTGTCGCTTGAAGGCCGCATCCTGCGCCTCGCGGAAAGCCATGGCGTCGACCGCTCCGATTTTCTCAAGCAGCATTTCGGCAATGAGCTCGATCCCAATTGGGCCAAGCGCGTCGGCCGGCTGTCGTCGCCGGGCTGGAAGGAATTTGCCGTCGAGGAAAAGGATCGCATCGGCGAGCTGCGCGACGAGATTCAGGCGCTGGCGCAGCAGATGCGCACCTCCATCGTCGATTTCCGCCGCATCGTGCAGACGGTGCAGAAGGGCGAGCGCGAATCGGGCCAGGCCAAGAAGGAGATGATCGAAGCGAACCTTCGCCTCGTGATCTCCATCGCCAAGAAATACACCAATCGTGGCCTGCAGTTCCTCGACCTCATCCAGGAAGGCAATATCGGCCTGATGAAGGCGGTCGATAAGTTCGAATACCGCCGTGGTTACAAGTTCTCGACCTATGCGACATGGTGGATCCGTCAGGCGATCACGCGCTCGATCGCCGACCAGGCGCGCACCATCCGCATTCCGGTGCACATGATCGAGACGATCAACAAGCTGGTGCGCACCTCGCGCCAGATGCTGCACGAGATCGGCCGCGAGCCGACGCCGGAAGAGCTGGCCGAGCGTCTGGCCATGCCGCTCGAAAAGGTGCGCAAGGTTCTCAAGATCGCCAAGGAGCCGATCTCCCTCGAAACGCCGATCGGCGACGAAGAGGATAGCCACCTCGGCGATTTCATCGAGGACAAGAATGCGGTCCTGCCGATCGATGCGGCCATTCAGGCGAATTTGCGCGAAACCACGACGCGCGTGCTGGCCACGCTCACGCCGCGCGAAGAGCGCGTGCTGCGCATGCGCTTCGGCATCGGCATGAACACCGATCACACGCTGGAAGAAGTCGGCCAGCAATTCTCGGTGACGCGCGAACGCATCCGCCAGATCGAGGCCAAGGCGCTGCAGGAAGCTCAAGCATCCGAGCCGCAGCCGCAAGCTGCGCAGCTTCCTGGATAGTTGAGCAGGCCGCGCGTTTCGCGTGAAGGGTGTGCCGTCCATGCTCCTGACCATGCTCAAGGCCAAGCTGCACCGCGCGACGGTGACGCAAGCTGATCTCAACTATGTCGGTTCGATCTCCATCGATGCGGCATTGATGGAAGAGAGCTGGCATCCTGCCCAATGAGCAGGTCGATGTGCTCGACATCACCAATGGCGCCCGGCTCACAACCTATGCGATCGAAGCGCCGGCGGGTTCGGGGACCATCGGCATCAACGGCGCCGCCGCCCATCTCGTGAACCCGGGCGATCTCGTCATCGTCGTCGCCTATGCGCAGATGGACGAGGCCGAGGCCAGAGCGCTTTGCGCCCACCGTGCTGCAGATCGGTGAGGGCAATCGCGTTCTCCGCGAATAAGCCGCAGCCGAATAGGCGCACGCACCCCCTCGCGCCGCGCGGCGAATTGGCTATACTTGCAGGAGGTCTCGGGGAGCCACAGCAGAGCGCCGCTTGATCGTCGGCGGGGGGCACGCCGGCCCGAGCCCATTTGATGGCCATGTGAGGACCGCCCCAATGCCCGATACCAAGTCTTTTTCCGACGCCAAACCCTTCTCGGAAACCGAGACCTTCAAGAACGCGCAGAAGAAGGCCTTCAAATATCCCAGCGAAGAGGAAACGCTGGTGCGCCGCCTGGGCAGCGCCGTGCTCGCCGTCTGGAGTTCGCTGCCGGAAGAGGCGCGCGAGCGCGTCAGGGCTGAAGCGCTCACCGCGTGGGATCGCGAATACCACGTCCCCAATCTCGAAAAGAAACTCGAGACCTTCATCAAGCGCTACCCGATCCGGCTGGGGTAGCTGTCGCACATCACTCGGATAGTGATCTGCGCGGCCGGGCTCACTGCACGGCATAGTTGAAGCTGATCGAGATGCGCTCGGTCCTGGCGGTGTTGACCGGCACTTCGTGGCGCAGCCAGCTTTCCCACATCAGGATCGTGCCGGTCTTGGGTTCGGCGCTGACGAAGGTTTGCCGGGCGCGCGCCGGCCTTGGGCTTCTTCGGCGGGGCCGCCATCATCATCGGCAGGCGCGGGTCTTCATAGCGGATGGCGCTCGCCCCCTCCGGCACGCGCACATAATAGGTGCCGCTCAGGATCGAATGCGGATGGATATGGGCGGTGTGAAAGCCGCCCGGCTTCAGCACATTGATCCAGAGACTGTCGAGCACCAGCCGGCGCACATCCATGTCGAAGTCGAGGGCGCGGGCGAAGGCGCGGGCATGGGTATCGAGATGCTCCACCAGATCGGCAAACACGCTGGCGCGCTGCGGCAGGTCGTCGAGCGAGGCATAGGAGGTGTAGCCGCGATAGCCGTGCTCCTTGCACCAGCGCCGCCCGGCCATGTCCTCGCGCGCGATGGCCGAGGCAGGTCGCCTCCAGCGCCTCGTTGAGCGCCTTGTCGCTGAGCTGCGCGCGATAGAGCTCGGTCGCGAACAGCGTTTCCATCGTGCCTTTCGGGGTCTTGCCGGCCGCCATCTCATGCCCTTTCCGCCTCTCGGTCCGCCTTCTCATGCCCGCAAGCGGTGGGGGCCGCAAGCCTTGGCCGGGCCATAGGGGATTTTCCCGTCTTACCGACGCCGCGTTGGACCCCTAGAATTCGTGCCATGTCGCTTCGTTCCAGAGCCGCGCGCGAATATTCCCGCATCGAGCATCACGCCGATGCCGTCATGCATGTGCTGGGCGTGCTCTTCGCCATCAATGCCAGCCTGTGGCTGCTGGCCCATGTCGCCGGGCTCGACGTCATGGTCTCGGTCACGGTCTATTGCCTGGGCCTTCTGGCGATGACGGGCTTTTCGGCCGCCTACAATCTGATGCCGCATCACCGCCCGTCGAAGCAGATGCTGCGCCGCTTCGACCATGCGGCGATCTTCATCATGATCGCGGCCACCTACACACCCTTTGCCGTCAACCGGCTGGGCTATTCGACCGGCGATCTGATTCTGGTCGCGATCTGGACCGCCGCCACGGCGGGGGTGCTGATGAAGCTGCTCTTCCCCGGGCGCTTCGAGCGGGCCAGCCTCGTCTTTTATCTCGCCATGGGCTGGATGATCGTGGCGGTGTTGAAGCCGCTCTCCGCGGCGATGGCCACGCTCGATTTCTGGCTGCTGGTTGGCGGCGGCCTCGTCTATTCGGCCGGTGTGATCTTCTATGTCTGGGACCGGCTTCCGTTCCACAAGGCGATCTGGCACGGCTTCGTGCTTGCCGCCGCGGTGCTGCAATTCTCGGCCGTCGCCGCCGAATTCGTGCATTGAGCCGCGCGGCGCGCGTCATCCTACGTAACACTTTGTCACTGTGCTCCGGCGAGGCGCTGTCTATAGTGCCGTGCAACGCGCGAGCCCCATCCGTATTCCCATGATCAAGGCCGTAATCTTCGATTGCGACGGCGTCCTCGTCGATAGCGAGGTGCTGGCACAACAGGTCGAGCTTGAAGCGCTGGCCGAAATCGGCCTCACCTATGACCGCGAGACGTTCTGCCGCCCGCTTCCTGGGCATGTCCAACGAGACCTTCTTTGCCGCGCTCGAGCGCGACAGCTTCGCGCATCTGGGTTGCGCGCTGCCGGCCGATTTCCGCGAGCGCTGCCATGCCCGCTACCATGCATTGCTCGACGACCGGCTGGCCGAAGTGCCCGGCGCGCGTGAGGCCGTGGCCGCAGTCCGCCATCCCAAGGCGGTGGCCAGTTCCAGCGAGCGCCGGCGCTCGAAAGAAGCTCAAGAAGTCCGGCCTGTGGGATCATTTCGTCCCCCATGTCTATTCGGCCGATCATGTGGCAGCCGCCAAGCCGGCGCCCGACCTGTTCCTGCATGCGGCCGCGGCGCTCGGCCTTCCGCCCGAAGCGCTGTCTGGTGCTGGAAGACAGCACCAATGGCGTCATGGCGGCGCGGGCGGCGGGCATGCGGGTCTGGGGCTTTCTCGGCGGCGGTCACCATCTGGGGCCCGGCTGCGGGGCACGGCTCGAAGGCCGCCGGCGCCGAACGGCTGGTCGAGACCTGGCCGGCTGCGACGCCATTGCTCGCCGAAACATTAGGGGTTCCTTGAGGTCTCGGCCTATACTCTTGGCTTCGATCGGGAGACACTGCTGATGCGCATCGCATTGGACTGGCCGCCGTCGTGGCGCTGGGCCTCGGCCTCAGTGGTTGTGTCGCCGTTGATGCGGCCAGCACGGTCGCTGGGCGCGGCGACCACCGTGGCCGGAACCGCCGTCGATGTCGGCAGTCTCGGCCGCGTCCGGTGCGCGCAAGCACCGTCTCGGGCAGCTCGAGCGACGACAAGGATTCGGGCGATCAGAATTCCGGCGCCAATTGAGCTTGACGCATATCAAGGCTGGTGCGCGGGTCCCGTCTATTGGAATGGGCATGAACGCGCGCCAGATCGCCAAAGCCCATTTCGACGCCGCACTCGCCGAAGCCGAAAGCCCACGGCATCGACCGCGATGCGATCGCCCGTTACACGCTCTCGCTGGTGGTGGAGGCGTTTCTCGCCACCCGCCCGCTCGCCGACGTGCAGGCCGAGCTGATCGCCGCCGCCGAGAACGCCGATCCGGATACCGACTATATGTTCATGCGGCCTTGAGGGCTGTCTCCGCGCGGTTAGCTTGCGCCGCAACGGAGGCTTTCCATGCAAAGACTGATCGACGGCTATCGCGCCTTCCGCGCCGGGCGCTGGCTCGAAGAGCGCGCCCATTACGAAGAACTCGCCAAGGGGCAGGCGCCCGAATATCTGGTGATCTCCTGCTGCGATTCCCGGGTCGATCCGGCGACCATCTTTGGTGTGCGCCCGGGCGAACTGTTCGTCTTGCGCAATGTCGCCAATATCGTGCCGCCCTATGAAGAAAGCGGCGGCTTTCATGGCACCAGCGCGGCGATCTCTTTCGCCGTCCTGGGGCTGAACGTGCGCTACATCGTGGTGATGGGCCATGCCCAGTGCGGCGGCGTGAAGGCCGCGCTCGACACCAGTGGTGCCACGGCGGCGCCCATGCCGTTCCTGTCGCAATGGCTCGATCTCATCACGCCTGTTGTCGCCCGCTGTGGACACGAACACGATCCGCAGACCGCGCTGGAGCGCGAGGCGGTCAAGCTTTCGCTTGAACGATTGATGACATTTCCCTTCATCGCCGAGCGCGTTGCCGCGGGCACGCTGTCGCTCGAAGGCGCGCGCTTCGGCATTGCCGAAGGCGAGCTCGAATGGCTCGACAAGAAAAGCGGAAAATTCCACACCGTGGTGTGATCAGAACGCGTCCTTGCGCCGGCGCGTTTCCGCCCAGCACGTCGACATTGCTGGCGCCTTCCAGCCCCAGAACGTTTGCGGATCTCTGTGCTGTCCGGCCGCATGAACGGGTTGGTGCGCTTTTCCAGGCCGATGGTCGTCGGGATGGTCGGTTTGTCCTCCGCGCGCAAGGCTTCGACCTCGCGCATGCGCGCCTGAAGCGCCGTCATTGTGCGGCTCGACGCTCAGCGCGAAGCGGCCGTTCGACAGCGTGTATTCATGGCCGCAATAGACGCGGGTCTCGTCCGGCAGCGCCATCAGCTTTTCCATCGCGGCCCACATCATGGCGGGCGTACCTTCGAACAGCCGCCCGCAGCCCATCGCGAACAGCGTGTCGCCCGGTGAACACGGCCGCGCTGTCCGGGAAATGGAAGGCGATATGCGCGCGCGTGTGGGCGGGGATTTCCAGCACGCTTGCCGCATGCGGGCCGAAATTCCAGGGCGCGCTTTCGTCCACGCCCACATCGATGCCGGGAATGCGGTCGCGATCCTTGGCCGGGCCCACGATCTCGGCACCGAATTCCGCCTTCAGCTCCAGATTGCCGCCGGTGTGGTCGAAATGATGATGGGTGTTGAGGATATGGGTGAGCCGGGCTCCGGTTTTCGCCAGTGCCGCCCGCACCGGCGCGGCCTCTGACGGATCGACCACCGCGCACAGGCCGGCGGCGCTGTCGCGCACCAGATAGGCGTAATTGTCCCTGAGACAGGGAACCAGGTCGATGGCAAGCGTGGGCATGGCAGGCCTCCAATATCTGGACTGGGCGGAAGCCTAGCAGCCGCGGGCCAGCCGTTGAACCGGCCATTGAACCGGCTCTGGTCAAAGAGTAGGCAGGTGTCATGCAGCTCGACGCCGCCACGCTCGCCAGCTTCTATGAGACGCCGATGGGCCAGATCGCCCGGCGCCTGATCATGGGGCGGCTTCGGATATTGTGGCCCGACGTCGCGGCCCAGCGCGTGCTCGGCTATGGCTTTGCGGTGCCCTATCTCAAGCCTTTCCTGGGCGAGGCCGAGCGCGTCGTCGCCCTGATGCCGGCGCAACAGGGCGTGGTGGTGTGGCCGGGCCCGCGCGTGCTCTCGGCCCTGGGCGAAGAAGATTCGCTCCCCTTTCCCGATGCCCTGTTCGATCGCATCGTCATGGTGCATGCGCTCGAGGCGGCCGAGGCGGCGCGCCCCCTGATGCGCCAGATCTGGCGCGTGCTGGCGCCGGCCGGACGGCTGATCGTCGTTGTTCCCAACCGCACCTCGCTCTGGTCGCAGATCGAATCCTCACCCTTCGCGCAGGGACGCCCCTTCAGCCGCAGCCAGCTTGCCGGTGTGCTTGCCGACTCGATGTTCGTGCCCGAACGCTGGGACAGCGCGCTGCTGACACCGCCCTTCAAGAGCCGGCGTCTGGTTCATAGCGGCAAGGGGTGGGAACGCGTCGGCCGCAATCTGTGGCCGCGGCTCGCCGGCGTTCATCTCGTCGAAGCGAGCAAGACGCTTTACGGCGCGCCCAATCCGGTGCCGGCCGGCAAGCGGCGCAAGGCGCTGGCATCGGCCACGGGCTGAGTCTGTCTCGCTCCGGCATATGCTGGCCCAAAGATATCTCGGACCTTCATATGCCGATGTGCTATGTGCGCAGTAGGTCCGAAGGGCGCTCTTTGCGGCATGGAGCCTATGCATTCTCTGCAGGGCGAACGAAAACCGCTTGTTGCCGGGTATTCGCGCATATTGCGCAACGATCTGCGCTGCGCAATTCGCGACGCATGACAAAAACGAAAGTCTTGCACCCCTTTGAACATCGCCGCGCGTTCCTATCTCCCCTTCGTCCGACGTGGTGTCGGATCCAGTGAGGAGGGAGTTATGAAGAACACGAAACGGATCATCGGTGCGGTCACCTTGATGGCGTCTCTCGGTTTCGTTGCGATGCCGGCGATGGCGGCAAGTGCAAACCATGCGCAGCTGCATCAAGGCGGCGGACCAGTTGCGTGAGGCGCTCAATCAGAATCAAAATTCGCCGAATTATGTCAACGCCAAGAAGATGCAGCGCAGGGGCCCTGGAGTTCTGCAATGCCGGCATGTACAAGCAGGGCATGAGCCGTTACGGCGTGGCGCTCAAGCTGCTGGGTGCAGACAAGACGGCCGCAGCGGCGCAGGCAGCAATAGCTGATATTTCGCGTTCCACATCACGGGCGCGGATCGCGCCTCAGCGCGGGCGTAGCAGGAAGATCGCGCCGTCGGCGAAAATGTTCGGGCCCCACGCATCCGGCTGCATCGGGCGCGTGTGGCCCTTTTCGCTGAGCGCCAGCGCCTTTTCGATCACGCCGCCGCTCTCGCGCGCCAGCGCCACGAAATCGGCAATCGTGCACAGATGGATGTTCGGCGTTTCGTGCCAGGGATGATCGAGGGCGTGGGTGCGCGGCATGCGGCCGTTGAACAGGAGTTCGAGGCGTACGCGCCAATGGCCGAAATTCGGCAGCGACACGATCGCCCGCCGTCCGATGCGCAGCAATTCGGTCATGACCTTGGAGGGCGAATGCGTCGCCTGGATCGTCTGGCTGAGAATGACGACGTCGAACACCTGGCTCGGGATAATCGCCGAGGTCGGTGTCGGCATCGCCCTGCATCACCGAGAGGCCGCGCGCCACGCAGGCATTCACATTCTGTTGCGACAGCTCGATGCCGCGCCCGTCCACGCTCTTGGTCCTGGTCAGATGTTCGAGCAGGGCGCCGTCGCCGCAGCCGATGTCGAGCATGCGCGCGCCTTCGGGAATCATTTCGGCGATGGCGGCCAGTTCGGCGCGCAAGGCAGGCTGCGTTCATGCGATGCCTCCGCGTGCGCGCCACGGAGTCGAGAAAGCCGCGCACCGTGTCGATACATCTCCGGCTCGTCGAGCAGGAAGGAGTCATGGCCGCGATCGGTCTCGATCTCGACGAAGCTGACATTGGCCGCCGCCGCGTTCAGCGCATGGGCCACGCGCTTGTTTTCCGAGGGCGGGAACAGCCAGTCGCTCGAGAAGGAGATGATGCAGAAGCGCGTCTTGCTGCCCATGAAGGCTTCGGCCAGCACGCCGCCGTAATCCTCCGCAAGATCGAAATAGTCCATCGCGCGGGTGATGTAGAGATAGGCGTTGGCGTCGAAGCGGTCGACGAAGCTCGAGCCCTGATGGTGCAGATAGCTTTCGATCTGGAAATCCGGGCGGAAGGCGAAGGAGAACTCGTCGCGGTTCTGCAAGGAGCGGCCGAACTTCGTCTGCAGCGCCACTTCGGAGAGATAGGTGATGTGCGCGGCCATGCGCGCGACGGCCAGCCCCTTGGCCGGGCGCGTGCCTTCGGCCAGATAGGCGCCGCCGCGCCAGTCGGGATCGGCCATGATCGCCTGGCGGCCGACCTCGTGGAAGGCGATGTTCTGCGCCGAATGGCGCGCGGCGGTGGCGATCGGAATGGCCGAGACCACGCGTTCGGGATAGCTCGCGGCCCATTGCAGCACCTGCATGCCGCCCATCGAGCCGCCGATCACGCACAGCACCTCCTCGATGCCGAGCGCGTCGAGCAGCATGGCCTGGGCGCGCACCATGTCGCGGACGGTCACCAGCGGGAAATCCAGGCCGTAAGGTTTGCCGGTGGCCGGGTCGATGTCGGCCGGTCCGGTCGAGCCCATGCAGCCGCCGATGACATTGGCGCAGATGACGAAGAAGCGGTCGGTGTCGATCGGCCGGCCTGGGCCCACCATGTCCTCCCACCAGCCGGGCCGGCCGGTCACCGGGTTCTGGCTGGCGCAGAACTGGTCCATCGTCAGCGCATGGCAGATCAGCAAGGCGTTGGAGCGCGCGGCGTTCAGCGTGCCATAGGTCATATAGGCCATGGTAAAGGGGCTGAGCTGGCGCCCGGAATCCAGCACCAGAGGGTGCTCCGGCCCGAAGCTGAAGGCCGCGCCCGCATTGGCCGCCGGCGCGTTCAGGGGCCTGAGAAATGTGGGATTTGCGATCTCGGCCATGACGTCTCCACACCCCGGCCTCGGACCGGGGGCGGATTGCTTGGACCGTGGCCCGCGCCCTGTCAACGCTGCTGCGCCGAAACGCCCCGCCCGCCGCGGCGTTCGAGGCCATGGCGCGCTTTGCTTTTGAGCCCCCGCGCCACTATCAATACCGCCCGCCCGGGGGTGCCCGGCACGCGGAACATGGTTCCCAGTCAAGAGTTGGACAGTGCACGGAATGGCCAAGCCTACGCATGACGATCCCGCCGAAGAGATCATCCGGATCGACCAGCAGGTGCACGACCTGCTGATGCGCCGGGCGGGGCTTCTGCGCGCGGTGCGCAAAGCCGATGCGGCCGATGCAGCACAGGTCTCGCTCAGGCCGGGCGAGGATGCGGCAACGGTGCGGCGCATCGTCGAGCGCCACACGGGCGATTTTCCCCTGCGCGCCGTGGTGCGCATCTGGCGGGAGATCCTGACCGCCAGCCTCTCGGCCGACGCGCAATATTCGGTCCATGTCTATGCCGGCGAGAACGCGCTGGCCTTCTGGGATCTGGCCCGCACCTATTTCGGCGCCACAATGCCGGTCACCGGTCACGCCACGGCCTCGGCCGTGGTCCATGCCTGCGCCGAGGACAAGATGGCCTGCGGTCTGGTGCCCTTGCCCGAAAGTGCGGAAAACGTCTCGCCCTGGTGGGCGCAGCTGGCCGCCGCCGGCGAGGACGGGCCGCGCATCGTCGCCAGGCTACCCCTGGTTCTGAACGATGGTGGCCGTTTCGACTATCCGGCCGCCTACGCGCTCGGCACCATCGAGCAGCGGCCCACGGGCGACGACACCTCGGTGTTGTTCCTGGAAACGCAACCGGAGTTGAGCCGCGCGCGGCTGCAGAGCCTTTTGAAGCAGGCCGGCATCGAGGTGCAGATCGTCGCCGCGGGCCAGGAAGCGGCCAGAGTGGCCACGCGCGAATTGCTGGTGGAGACGAAGGATTTCGTCGCCCCGGCCGATCCGCGTCTCGACAAGCTGATCGAGGCGGCCGGCGAAGCGCTGCTGCGTGTCAATGTGATGGGCGGATACGCCAATCCGCTGGATCGCAGCGCATAAGGAACGAGCGATGACCCCGACGCCCAAACCCGGCATTCTCGACATTGCGCCCTATGTGGGTGGCCGTGCCGGTGCGCCCGGCGCAGGGCGCGTGTTCAAGCTGTCGTCGAACGAGACGCCGCTCGGCGCCAGCAAATCGGCGATCGAGGCCTATCGCGCGGTGGCCGGGCATCTCGACGTCTATCCCGAAGGCAGCGGGCGCATTTTGCGCGAAGCCGTTGGCGAAGCGCATGGCCTCAATCCCGATCGCATCGTCTGCGGCAATGGCTCGGACGAACTTCTGACCATGCTGGCCGGCGCCTATCTGCGCCCCGGTGACGAGGTGCTGTTCAGCCAGCATGCCTTTGTCGTCTATCGCATCGCCACGCTGTCCAACAGCGCCATTCCGGTTTCGGTGCCGGAGAAGAACCTGCGCGTCGATGTCGACGCCATGCTGGCGGCGGTGACGCCCAAGACGCGCATGATCTATCTCGCCAATCCCAACAATCCGACGGGCTCCTATCTCACCAGCGAAGAGGTCAGGCGCCTGCATGCCGGCCTGCCTTCCACCGCGATGCTGGTGATCGATGCGGCCTATGCCGAATATGTCCGCCGCAACGATTACGAATCCGGCATCGAGATGGTGAGCCAGTTCGACAATGTCGTGATGACGCGGACCTTCTCGAAGATCCATGGCCTTGCAGGTCTGCGCGTCGGCTGGGCCTTCTGCCCGGCGCATGTCGCCGATGTGCTGCACCGCGTGCGCGGACCGTTCAATGTTTCGGTGCCGGCGCTCAGCGCCGCGGCCGCGGCCATCCGCGATCGCCGCCATGTCGAAGAGGCTGTCTCCTTCAACGAGCATTGGCGCGAATGGCTGATCGAGCATATCCGCAAGCTCGGCCTGCGCGTGGACGACAGCGTCGGCAATTTCGTGCTGATCCATTTCCCGGAAGAGGGCCCGCACAACGCCAAAGCGGCAGACGAATTCCTGACGGCGCGCGGCCTCATCCTGCGCGGCGTCGCCAATTACGAATTGCCGCACTGTCTGCGCCTGACTGTGGGCTCCGAAGAGGCCAACAAACTGGTGGTCGCGGCGCTCGACGCATTCCTCAATGGAAAAGCGGGATGACGGCCGATTCCAAACCCATCTTCGAAAAGCTCGCGCTGATCGGCATCGGTCTGATCGGTTCGTCCATTGCCCATGCCTGCCGCCGCGCCGGGCTTGCTGCCCATATCGCCGGCTATGCCCGCCGCGAGGAAACGCTGACGGAGGCGCGCGCCGCCGGCTTTGCCGACAGCCTCACCACCGATCTGGCCGTGGCGGTCAAGGACGCCGATCTCGTCATTCTCTGCACGCCAGTCGGCAGCTTCGGCGACATCGCCAGGGAGATCGCGCCGCATCTGAAATCAGGCGCAATCCTCTCCGATGTCGGCTCGGTCAAGGCCGCGGTGGTGCGCGATGTCGGCCCGCATGTGCCCGAAGGCGTGCATCTCATCCCGGCCCATCCCGTGGCCGGCACGGAGCAGTCGGGACCGTCCGCGGGTTTTGCCGAATTGTTCGACGGGCGCTGGTGCATCCTCACGCCGCCGCCGGGCACGGACGCTGCGGCGCTCGAAATCTTGAGCGAATTCTGGCGGCGCTGCGGCAGCGATGTCGAGGTGATGGATCCCAAACATCACGATCTGGTGCTGGCGATCACGTCCCACGTGCCGCATCTGATCGCCTACAACATCGTCGGCACCGCGGCCGATCTCGAAACCGTGACCGAGAGCGAAGTGATAAAATTCTCGGCCGGCGGCTTTCGCGATTTCACGCGCATCGCCGCCTCAGATCCCACCATGTGGCGCGACGTGTTCCTCAACAATCGCGAAGCGGTGCTCGAAATGCTGGGGCGCTTCAATGAGGATCTGAACATCCTGCAGCGCGCGATCCGCTGGGGCGATGGCGACACGCTGTTCAACCTGTTCACGCGCACCCGCGCCATCCGCCGCGGCGTTGTCAGTGCCGGCCAGGAAAGCGCCGAACCGAATTTCGGTCGCAACCGCGCCAAGGACGAGAAAGAGTCCTAAGCCGCGCTCAATAGAACGCGTCGAGGAAGCCTGCGGGCGTCTGGTTGACGTAAGCGAGGCCGTCCTTGAAGGCGAGCGTTACCGGCAGCGCCCCGGCCGGATCTTTTCCACTTGCCGCCGCTTCGGCCATCAATCCTGCCAGCACGCCCTTCTGCGCGCCTTTGACGAGGCCGCGCCGCGCCGCTTCGTCGGCCAGCACCTGATAGCCGACGATGCGCAGCTTGATCAGACCCTTGGCGCGATGCGCGCTGTCGAGCGTCATCGCGCCTGTGCCGGTGGCGTCGGCCTTGCCCCAGGCCACTTCCATCTTGGCGATGTCGAGCGCGCCATCTGCCGCGCGCCAGGCGTTGGCGGCCTTGCGCCAGTTGCTCTTGCCGGACAGGAAGGCGTTCCAGCTCTTCGCCGGTGTCAGTTTCGCGCGCAGCCGCAGCCGCGAGATCACATCGCCGAGCGCCGTGCGCATATTGGGCGCCAGATGCACGTCATCGGCCATGAAGACGATGTCGAGCTGGTCGGCGTCGGGATCGTGGCGGATGTGCAATTCGCTGTGCGCGACTGCGAGCGCCTGTGTCGCCGCGCCATAAAGTTCGATGTCGAAGCGCGACAGTGTCCCGCCATCGGCGTTCGCGCTGGCGCGCAGCAGTGCCGGGGTGAAGCTCAGTCCATGGGCCGCGCCCGTTTTGTCATGCCAGGAGATCGTCTGTTTGCCGGCCGCCTCGAAAACGAATTGCAGCCGCCGGTAATCGAGCATGTGGAGCGCGAAATGTTCGGCCTTCCAGGTGGCGGGGCCATGCGGCATCGCCACATCGATGCGCATGTTTTCGAGCACGGCATCGACGCGGAAGGGAAAACCGGCCAGTGCGCGGGAGGCGAAATGCAAGGTCACGCCCGGCGCAATCGCGTGGCCGTTGAGCGCGTCCAGCTTGCGGCCGAAGGCATGGGCCGTCACATACCAATAGATCGAGACCGCTGCCGTCAGCGTCAGGATCGCCGCCACCGGGGCATAGAGGAAGAAGCGATGGGAATATTTCATGGGGCTCCTTCTAGCCGGTTTTGAGCGCCTTTGCCGGGAAAGAAATGTCGCGGACGCCGGCCAGCCGCGCCTGCCGCGCAAGTTCAGCCTCGAGCCTCGCCTGTCGTGCCGTGCCGAGGCTGACGCCCTGCTCCAGCCACAGCGCCTTGATCGCCAGCCGGTCCCGGGGGCGCTCGGCTTTCATGTCGATGCGACCGGTGAAGCGGGCGCCTTCCAGCAGCGGGAAAACGTAATAGCCATAGCGCCGCTGGGGCGCGGGCACGAACACCTCGATGCGATAATCGAAGCCGAAGATGCGCTCGGTGCGGGCGCGATCGCGCAACACCGGATCGAATGGCGAGAGCACGCGCAGGCGCGGCGGCGCGGGGGCAAGTGCGTTCAACTCTGTTTCGATGTCGGGCCGCGCCACGGCGGCAAAGCCGCGCTTACCGGCCGCGGCCTCCATGACCACATCGATCAGACGTCCTGCCTTTTTCTCGCGTGCGATCCAGGCCGCGGCCTCGGGAATGGAGGTATGGCCCCAGAAATCGGCGATCATCTTCGCCGTGCCGGCGCCCAGCCGCTTGAGCGCCTCGCTGCAGGCCCAGTCGAGTGTCTCGGCGCGGCTCGGTCTCGCCGCGCGCAGATCGGCGGGAATCGCGCGTTCGGAAAGATCGTAAATCTTCTCGAAGCCGTCGCGTTCGAGCACGGCGAGCTCGCCACTGCGCCACAGATATTCCAGCGCGGCCTTGGCCGGCGCCCATCCCCACCACGGCCCGGTGCGCCCACCCAGATGGGCGAAGTCGCGCGCCAAGGAAGGCCCATGGGTTTCGATGTGATCGCGCACGGTCTTGATCACACGCACGTCGCCGATGCGATTGTGCCAGAAATCCTTGCGCGTCTTCGTGTGCGCGAAGCGATGGCGCCAATGCGGGTAGTGCTCCAGTGGAATGAGCGAGGCGTCATGCGTCCAGTGCTCGAACAGCGCCGGCGTCTTCGCCTGCAGCTTTTCGAGATGGTGCGGCCGATGCGTGCCATGCCGCGCGAAGAGGATGTGATGATGCGCCCGCTCCACAACGCGGATGGAATCGAGTTGCACATAGCCGAGCGTGCCGATCAGCGGCGCCAGTGCCTTTGTCCCGCTGCCCACGCGCGCGCCTGCGAGGCCGCTTTTGGCGAGAATCAGCGTGCGCGCCTCGGCATTGGCAATGACGAAGGGCGGGCTCACGCCTCAGCCGCAGCGCGAATAGCCGCAGGAAACGCAGGTGTCGCAGCCTTCAAGCTTGAGGAAACTGGGTGACGAACAACGCGGGCAGAAGCGCGCCGGCGCGCCTTCCGCCGCCACGGCCACGGCCTTTTCCTCCGGCGTCGCCTCATCGCCTTCGCGCGGGCTCATGAAGCCGATGGCGACGAGGTGGCGCTCGATCACCTCGCCGATGGCGGCCAGCAGCGAAGGCACATAGCGGCCCTGCGCCCATTGTCCGCCGCGCGGATCGAACACGGCCTTGAGCTCGTCCACCACGAAGGAGACATCGCCGCCGCGCCGGAACACGGCACTGATCATGCGCGTCAGCGCCAGCGTCCAGGCATAGGCTTCCATATTCTTCGAGTTGATGAAGATCTCGAAGGGGCGCCGGCGTCCGTCCTGCACGATATCGTTGATGGTGATGTAGAAGGCGTGGTCCGAATCGAGCCATTTGATCTTGTAGGTCTGGCCCGGCAGCAGCTCCGGCCGGTCGAGCGGCTTCGTCATATAGACGATGCCGCCTTCGCCCGCCGCCGCCGCGATGCGCGGCAATTCCATTGGCAGCGAGGGCTGGTCCGTGCTGTCCGTTGGCGGTGCTTCGATCGGCTGCGGTGCGGGTTCGGCCTTTCGTTCCGGTTCGGTCGAGAGCACCGATCCCGTCACCGCATTCGGGCGATAGGTGGTGCAGCCCTTGCAGCCCATCTCATAGGCCTTGAGATAGACATCCTTGAACTCGCCGAAATCGATATCGACCGGCACATTGATGGTTTTCGAGATCGAGGAATCGATATGGCGCTGCGCCGCCGCCTGCACCGCCAGATGATCGGCGGGCGAGAGCGTCTGCGCGTTGACGAAATAATCCGGCAGCGGCGCCTCTTCGCCGAACAGCGCGCGGAATTTGCGGGTGGCGTAGTCGGTCACCTCCTGTTCCTCGCGCGTGCCGTCGGGCAGGAGAACCTTGCGCGTGTAGCTGTACGCGAAAACCGGCTCGATGCCGCTCGAGACATTGTCGGCGAAGAGCGAGATCGTGCCCGTCGGCGCGATGGAGGTCACCAGCGCGTTGCGGATGCCATGGGCGGCGATGCGCGTGCGCAGGGCCTCCGGCAGTTTATGGATGTTGGGACGGGCGAGATATTTCTCGGCATCGAAGAGCGGGAAGGCACCCTTCTCTTCGGCCAGATCGACACTCGCCTCATAGGCCGCTTCGCTCAGCGTGCCGAGCCAGCGATCGATCAGCGCGATGCTGTCGGGCGCGCCATAACGCGCGCGGCAGAAGATCAGCGCATCGGCCAGCCCCGTCACGCCCAGGCCGATGCGGCGCTTGGCCTTGGCCTCGTCGCGCTGCTTGTCGAGCGGAAAGCGCGAAACGTCGATGATATCGTCGAGCAGGCGGATCGCCGTCTTGGTCAGCCGCGCCAGCTCTTCCTCGTCCAGCGCCGCGTCATCGGTGAAGGGATGCGTCACCAGCTTGGCGAGATTGATCGAGCCCAGAAGGCAGGCGCCATAAGGCGGCAAGGGTTGTTCGCCGCAGGGGTTGGTGGCGCGGATCTCCTCGCAATAGGCGAGATTGTTTTCGTCATTGATGCGGTCGATGAAGATTACGCCCGGCTCGGCATAGTCATAGGTCGCGCGCATGATACGGTCCCACAGATCGCGCGCGCGCAATGTCTTGTAGATCCGGTCGTCGAAGCTGAGGTCCCACAGTGCATCGGCTTTCACCGCTTCGATGAATTCGTCGCTCACCAGCACCGACAGGTTGAACATCGACAACCGGCCGGGTGTGCGCTTGGCCTCGATGAACGCTTCGACGTCGGGATGATCGCAGGCCAGCGTCGCCATCATGGCGCCGCGGCGGCTGCCCGCGCTCATGATGGTGCGGCACATCGCGTCCCACACCTCCATGAAGGAGATCGGGCCCGACGCATCGGCGCCCACGCCCTTCACCGGCGCGCCCTTGGGCCGCAGCGTCGAGAAATCATAGCCGATGCCGCCGCCCTGCTGCAGCGTCAGCGCCGCCTCGCGCAAATGGGCGAAGATCGCGCCCATATCGTCGTCGATGCGGCCCATCACGAAGCAGTTGAACAGTGTGACGTTCCGCTCCGTGCCGGCCCCGGCGAGGATGCGTCCGGCCGGCAGGAATTTGTGGCCGGTCAGGGCGCGGGCGAAATCCTGCGCCACGGCGGCGCGTTTCTCCGGCGTCTCGGCGTGTGCTGCGGCCAGCGCCACGCGCGCCCAGCTCTCGGCCACATCATGGTCGATGGGCGTGCCGTCCGGCGCCTTCAGCCGGTATTTCATGTCCCAGATCTGGCGGGAAATATCGCTCATACGCTTTGAACCATTCTCATGCCCGCCCCCGTGGGGAGGCTAATAGCACGTCCGTTAAAAACTATTGTGTTCTCTGTCCGTTCCGAAGGCAATCCCGCGTCTAGCGGTCCCCTCCGGCCCGGCTCTCGGCCACCAGCGCGGCCGTGGCAGTTTCGATCCGGGTTTCCAGTTCCGCCATGAAATCCCGCCGCTTGAGGCCGGGCGGAATGGGCGCCAGGAATTCGACGATCATGGTGCCGCGGCGCTTGGTGAAGCCCTGCCAGAACAGCCCCGAATTGTGGGCGACGGGGATGCAGGCAATGCCGAGCTGTCGATAGAGCCCGGCCACCCCCGGTTTGTAGTCGGTTGGGGCGCCCGGCGCCTTGCGCGTACCTTCCGGGAAGATGACCACGGCATGGCCGCCTGCGATCGCGGCACGGACGGCCAGCGCCATCTTCCTGAGGGCCGAGGCGCGGCCCTCGCGATCAATGGCAATCATACCGGCATTCTTCACGTACCAGCCCCAGAAGGGAATGCGCAGCAGCTCCTGCTTGAGCACGAAGCGCGGCTGGTTGAGGCAGGCAAACAGCACGACGGTGTCGAGCATGCTCATATGCTTGGCTGCGACCAGCGCCCCGTCCGGCGGAATGGTGCCGCGGATTTCGATGCGCAGCCCCGCGAAGATACGCAGGCCCCACAGCACCGCCGCGCACCAGATATCGGCCACCCACAGCGTCACGGCGCGCGGCAGCACCAGAGCCGGCAGCGCCAGGATGTGAATCACGACCGAGGCCAGCACGAACCAGAGGAAGAACAGGGTCGAACGCAGAAAGGTCATGGCGTATTTCTGGGGGTCTTGCTGGAAAGATGGGCGAAGGCGCTCAGGACGCGCCGCCTGCGGACGGCCCCGGAACCTCGCTGTGCGCGACGCTGCGGTCAAGCGCCTTGCGCTCGCTGTCGCTGACGACATGGGTGAGGACGAGGCTTGCCAGATATTTGGTGTATTCAGTCGTCAGCAGCCTCAGCGCATGCGGATCGTGCCACCAATCCTTGAGGTCGATGCCGTCCGGCTCCACCGGCCAGGGCTCAAGCGTCACACCCGGCATTTCGGTCGCGAATTCGGCGAGACTGCGCGGCATGTGATAGCTCGCCGTCACGATCACGAGGCGGTGGAAATGATAGCGTTTCGCCCAGGCCGCGGCCTCGGCGGCATTGCCATGGGTGTTGGCTGCGGAAAAGCCCAGATCGGCGCAGCAATCGAAGCGCGGCCCGCCATGGAGCAGCGGCCTGAGCTCGGCCTTGGTGGTGGTGCTGTTGACGCCGCTGATCAGCAGCCGCTTGCCGACCCCCTTCTCGAACAGGGCCACCGCCGCGTTGAGGCGCGCCCCGCCGCCCGTGAGTGCCACGATGGCGTCCGGATGATCGAGTTTTTCGGGCTGGCGCGGCAGGGACTCGGCGAACAGGACGAAGCCGACGCCATAGAGCAGCGCCACTCCGGCGAGTAGCCAGATCAGAAAATGCAGACGTGGCTTGGGTGCCGCCAAATTGAGGTCCTTCTCCCTCGCTCCTCGTGCATGCCCCGTGTCGCAGTCCCGATTTTAGACCGAAATGCCCCGCCCCGGTTCAATAGATTTCCCGCAACGCGGCAAGGACCGAAAGTCGCGCAGTAATCCAGGCGATCACGGCCGATGCCAGCGGCACCGCCGCCAGCCAGATGAGTTCGCCCGCATGCAGCGTCAGCGGTGGCAGGAAGGGCACGGGCTCCACCCCCACATATTCGAGGCTTCCGGCCGCCACGAACAACACGGCGGCGAGCCCCGCCCCGGCCGCGCTCGCCAGCAGCGTGGTCATGAAATAGTGCCGGTCGAAGGCCCGGGCGATGAAGCCCCAATGGGCGCCCATCTGGTGCAGCAGGGCCACGATCTCGTGATGGGCCTCGAGCCCCGCACGGGTGGCGAAGGCCGCCGTCGCCGCTGTCGCCACGGCGATCAGCGCCAGGATGGCATAGGCCGACCAGATCACCGTATCGGCCACGGCGGAGAGCCGGGTCAGCCAGTGGCGATGGTCGTCGAGTGTCGAATTGGGGGCGGCGGATTTGAGCCGCGCCCTGAGCGCCGGAATGTCGATCCGCGCCCCGGGCAGCACCGTGGCGTCGATCATGCGCGGTAGCGGCAAATCGGTCACCAGCACCCCCTTTCCCAGCCAGGGCTCGACCAGCTTCTGGGTTTCGGCCTGGCTCAGCGGGGCGGCGTGGACGATGCCCGCGGTGTTCCCCAGGATTGCCAGAACGCGCCTGCGTTTCGGTGGTCAGGGCCGGTTCCGGCGGGCCCTTGTCGGGCGGCAGCACCTGGACGGTCAGCTTGCCGGCCAGCCCGGTCTGCCAGCTCTCGGCCGTGCGATTTGCCAGCAGCGAGGCCCCCAGCGCCAGCGCGGCGAGAAAGGCCATCACGGCGATGACGAGGTCGAGCGGGGCAGCCCCCTTCTCGCGCGGCAGGATGCGGCCGCTGGGCGGCTTGCGGCTCGGGCTCAAAGTCGCGGTGTCCTCAATTCGACAAGGCGGCCATCGACCAGCCGCATCTCCCGGGCGCGGCTCTGCTCGATCAGGCCGCGATCATGGGTGGCGATCAGCACGGTCGTGCCCAGCCGGTTGAGTTCGGAGAACAGGCGGATCAGCCGCTGGCCCATCTCCGGATCGACATTGCCGGTGGGCTCGTCGGCCAGCAGCAGGTCCGGGCGGCCGACCACGGCGCGGGCGATGGCCACGCGCTGCTGCTCCCCGCCCGACAGCGTCGCCGGCCGCGCCTGCATGCGATCGCCGAGACCGACCCAGGTCAGGAGCTCTTCGACATCCTGGCGATAGTCCTCCTCGCGGCCGCCGGAGAGGCGCAAGGGCAGGGCCACATTGTCGAAGGCCGAGAGATGATCGAGCAGGCGAAAATCCTGGAAGACGACGCCGATGCGCCGCCGAGACCGGGAAAGGCCGCGCGCTTGGCGGTCGCCAGATCGCGCGCCGAACATGGTGACGAGACCGCGGCTGGGCGGTTCGGCCAGATAGATCAGCTTGAGCAGGGTCGTCTTGCCCGCGCCGGATGGGCCGGTCAGAAAGGTAAACGAGCCCGATTCCAGCACGAAGGTCACATCGCGCAGAACCTCGGGACCCGGGCCGTAGCGCATACCGACATTTTCGAAGCGCACCATGGCCCGGACCATAGCTACCCGGCGCGGGCTGGCAAGCGTGCGCCAACATGGCTTTGTCGCAATTCTCCTGAATCTTGCACGGTCAGCTGTGAAACGCCTATTTTCGGCACAACATGATTCTGACCTGCCCCGAATGTTCGACACGCTATCAGGCCAATGACGCCGCGTTCCTGCCGTCTGGCCGGCGCGTGCGCTGCGCCAAATGCGGCCATGCCTGGCATCAGGAGCCGCCGGTGGCCGAGGACGATGTGGGCGTTGCCGAAGCGCCGCCTGCATCTACACCGGCACCCGAGCCTGAGCGTGAAAAGGCGCCCGTTGCCTCTCAGGCGCGGCAGGCCGAAGCGCCAGCCGAAGCCGCGTCCGATATCGACGTGCCGGCGCCTGCGCCGTCGCGGTCCGCGAAGCTGGCGATGATCGGCGGTTGGCTCGGTCTTGTGATCGTGATCCTCGTGATCGGTTGGGGTGCGGTCAGCTACCGCCAGCAGATCGCCAATCTGTGGCCGCAATCGGCCAGCCTCTACAAGGTGCTGGGCCTGCCGGTGAATGCGCGCGGCATCGCCTTCACCGACGTCAATTACAAGCGCGAGACCGAAGACAGCAGACCGTGCTCGCCGTCAGCGGCAAGCTCGTCAATATCAGCGGCCATGAACTGGCCGTGCCGCCGATCCGCGTGATCCTGACGGGCGACAATGGCCACGAGCTTTATCACTGGGACTTCACGCCCGATGTCGACGGTGCTGAAAGCGGGGCAGAGCGCGCCGTTCCTCACGCGCCTCTCAAGCCCGCCCGCTGGCGCGCGTCACCTGACGCTGGAATTCGCGGGCGCCAAGGGGTGAGCGCGCCGCGCGTTCTGTTTTCCGAAGATGAAATTCGCGTTGCCGTCGCGCTCATGGCCGGCGATCTCGCGCGGCTTTCCGATCCGCCCGAGATCGTGTCGCCGATCCTCGTCGGCGCCTTCGTGTTCGCGGCCGATCTGTTGCGCGCGTTGTCGCGCAAGGGCTCGACCTGCCGCTCGAATATCTCTGGCTGCAGGAGCTACGGCGCCAGCCGCGAGGGCGGCGAGATGCGCGTGCTCGCCGGGCCCGGCGACGCCGTTGCGGGCAAACATGTGCTGCTGATCGACGGCGTGCTCGATCACGGCCACACGCTGATAACGGCGCGCGATCTTCTGACGAAAGCCGGCGCGCGCAAGATCACGACGGCCATTGTTGTCGACAAGGCGCACGAGACGGCGCCGATCCGCGCCGATCATGCCTGCTTCACGGGCGTCACTGATTTCATCGTCGGCTATGGCATGGACGATGCCGGCCATGCGCGCGGCCTGCCTTACATCGGCGTCGTGGAATAGCTCAGAACTGCTTGAGCAGCCGGTCGATGTAATCCAGCTCTTCCTTGGGCCGACCGCGTTCGGCGGCGCGTTTGCGCAGCTCTTTGAGAATTTCGCGCGCTCGCTCGAGTGTGGATTTGTCGGGGATCTTCACATCGTTGCCGAGCGTGGCGCCGCGACCGCCTTCGTTGCGCCCGAACGGATCCTCGATTCGCGCCTTGCGCGCCCTGCTGGCCGTGTCTTCATCAGGTTCTGCGCCATCTCGCCTGCGCCCTTGCGCAGATCTTCCAGCGCCTGCTTCTGCGCATCGCCCGCCGAATCGAAATCCTTGTCGCCCAGCTCGCCTTGCGCCTCGCCCATGGCGCGGCCCGCATCGCCCAGGCTCTTGGGTGTCTGCACCTTCTGGTCGCCGAGCCCCTTCAGCACTTTGCCAAGCTCGTCCTTGAGCTTGCCCTGTTGCTGCGCCAGCCCCTTGCCGCCGCCATCTTTCGGATTGCCGGCGTCCTCGCCCTGGCGATAGGTCTTGTCGAGCAGCTCGCGCTGCTTGCCCATCAGCTCGCCGAGTTTCTTCACCGCATCGCTGGCGGCCTTGTCCTCAGGCGATTGCTGGCCCTGACCGTTCCCGGCCTGCATGTGCAAATTTTCCAGCAGGTTCTGCAGCATGGCGAGGGCTTGTGCCGCACGGGTGCGATCGCCAGTCTGCGCCATTTGCTGGATGGCGTTGAGAAGATCCTGCAAATCCTTCTGGCTCAACGTCCTTGTGCCGGGCGAAACCTGATTCTGTCCCGGCTGCGCATTCTGCGCGAGCTTCTGCATGTAGCGTTCGAGCGCCTGCTTGTAACGTTGCAGCAGTTCGTCGATGGTCGATTGCGGCGCGCCACTCATCAACGCCTGGGACAGCATCTGCTGCAAACGCCGCAATTGCGCGGCCGCATCGGCGAGGCCTGCATCTTCCAGCGCCAGCGCGGTCTGCCACAACAAATCCTCGACGCGGCTGATGTCGGCCTGCACATGGGCACCGCGCAAGCCCCAATAGGCGGCGCGGATCGCGGTATAGACCCCGGCCTTGCCGGCATAGAAGCGTTCGGGCGCGATGGTCAGCGCCGACAAGGTGCGCTGTGCTTTGGGCACGGCCGTGAAATCGCCGAGGGCCAGATTCTGTCGCTGCTCGACAAGCGCGCGCGCCAGGGGATTGGTGAAGACGCGCGACGGCAAAGTGAAAGTGACGGCTTTGGATTTTCCGGTCTGGCCGGCACCATCCGTTGCCTCCAGCGTCACCGTGACCTCGAGGCCCGCGTAAGGATTGTCGGTCAGGTCTTCATAGGTGGTCTGCTGCAGCGTCTTGGCCGTGGGATCGTCGACCGGCAGATCGACAATCAGCGATTTCTTCGCCTTGCCTTTTTCCGAGCCTTTCACCGGCGTGATGATCGCGCGCATTTTGACGACGCCGTAATCGTCGCCGGCAGTGAAGGCGAACTTCACGGCATTGCGCCGGGTCGCCGTGGGCGGTGCCGAAAAGGCGACCACGGGCGGATCGTCGGGCACGACCCGGATATGCCAGCGGCCCAGCGTGCGCCCGTCGGCGGCGACGGCGATATCGCCGGATTGCTTCAGGGCGAAATCGGCGGCGTATTCCTGTCCCTGGCCCTTGAAGCCGCCGCTGTCGCCGGCGCCTCCGGCCAGTTGCACGCGCGGTACGGCATCGGCGCCGTGCACGCGCAGCACCAGCTTGGAGCCGCTGGGCGCGGCAATCACCTTGTCCTCATGGCGCTTGAGATAGATCGGCGCTTCGCCGGTGTAATCCGGCGGATTGATCCAGGCATCGAGTGTTGCCGCCGGCCCGCCCGCCTCGAAGCTGGGCAGGAAGGCGGCCGCAAGGCGGTGTTGCCAGTCGCGCCCGGCGATCGCAAAGCTGGCCACCAGCAACAGCAGCACGGCGAAACGCAGCGCATGCGGATCCTTTTCGGGCAGGCCGGGCGAGGGCCAGGCCACGCGCAAATTGCGGATGCTGCCGAGCAGACGTTTGACATGCGCGCGCCACAGGGCTTCGGCCCAGGGGTCTCCCCGGCCTGCCATCAACACATCGTCGCGCTCGGTGATGGGCCGGTTCTGCAGTGTTGAATCGTGTTCGAGGCGGCGTGCGCCTTCGCGCCAGTCCGGCAGGCGCATCGCGACGAAGGCGGTGGTGAGCAGGAACGCGGTGCCGCCGAGCGCGCCGATCAGGATCAGAAGATGCAGCCAGCCCGGCACGCGCCCGAACAGGCCGGACAAAGCGGCGCCAAGGAACAGGCCGATGATGCCGCTGGCGGGCCATAGCGCCGGCCACGCGCGCTCCCAGGCAAGGACCGCGCGCGCAAGCGCAATGAACCGCTCGACGCGGTCAGCCTTCCAGCCAATTCGGGAGGCGGTCCTGTTCGACAAGCGCATCCTCACTCAAGCGCGGCCGCACGATACTCCACGCGCCGTCCTTCACGAGCACCTCGGGCGCGGGCGGCCTTGCATTGTAGGCCGAAGCCATCACGGCACCATAGGCGCCGGCGCTCAGGATCGCCACGAGGTCGCCGGATTTCATGGGCGGCAGGGCACAATCCCGGGCGAAGAGGTCGGACGTTTCGCAGACCGGCCCCACCACATCGTAGCGCTCGCTCAGATTGCCGGGCCCCGCCACGGACACGATGTCGTGATGGGCGTCATACATGGCCGGGCGGATGAGATCGTTCATCCCCGCATCGATGATGAGGAAGCGCTTGGCCTCGCCTTCCTTGTCGTAGATCACGCGGGAGACGAGAATTCCGGCATTGGCGGCGATCAGCCGGCCCGGCTCGAAGATGAGCTGTGCGTTCAGCCCCTTCGTCACCTTGGCGATCATGGCGCCATAGGCAGCCGGATCGGGCGGCGGCTGGTTGTCGCGCGTGTAGGGCACGCCCAGCCCGCCGCCCAGATCGGCGCGGGCGATATTGTGGCCGTCGGCGCGCAGCGTCGCGATCAGTTCCACCACGCGGGCAAAAGCGTCCTCGAAGGGCTGGAGCTGGGTGATCTGGCTGCCGATATGGCAATCGACGCCCACGACTTCGATACCGGGCAGCTGCGCCGCGCGGGCATAGGCCGCGCGGGCGCGCTTCCAGGAAATGCCGAATTTGGTTTCCGCCGTGCCGGTGGTGATCTTGGCATGCGTCCTGGCGTCGACATCCGGATTGACGCGGATGGTGATGGGCGCGCGCTCGCCCATCGCAACGGCCACATTGTTCAGCGCTTCGAGTTCCGGTTCGCTTTCGACATTGAACTGGTGGATACCGGCTTCGAGCGCGGCTGTCATTTCGCGCGCCGTCTTGCCGACACCGGAAAAGACGATGCGCTCGCCGGGAATGCCGGCCGCCAGCGCCTTCTTGAGCTCACCGCCAGAGACAACATCGGCCCCCGCGCCCAGCCGCGCCAGCGTCTTCAGCACGGCGAGGTTGCCATTGGCCTTGACCGAATAGGCGACCAGCGTGTCCGTCGGAAAGGCCGCCGCGAAGACTTTGTAGTGCCGCTCCAGCGTGGCGGTCGAATAGCAATAGAAGGGCGTGCCGACCTCATCGGCCAGCGCCGTCAGGTCGACGTCCTCGGCGTGAAGCCTGCCGTCGCGATAGTCGAAATGGTGCATCAGCGCCCCGCGATCACCCGCCGAGAGGATGCTTGGGTTGCGACGGATCTTTCTGAGTCTTAGGCGTGTCCTTGCCATTCGGCATGACGAGATCGGTCTTCACCCCGCAACCCACCACGAAGATCGACAGCGCGACAAGCGCGGCCACACGACGGATCATGACAATCTCTCCCGCCAGAACTCGATCTGTTCCTTGACGCGCACCGGCGCGGTGCCGCCAAAGCTGGTGCGCGCATTCACGGATGCTTCGAGCGGCAGCACCGTGAACACATCCTTGGTGATGCGCTTTTCGATCTTCTGCATCTCGGCCAGCGGCACCTTGTCCAGCGTCACGCCGAGTTCCTCGGCACGCTTCACGATGCTGCCGGCAATGTGATGGGCCTCGCGGAAGGGCGTGCCCAATTCGCGCACGCACCAATCGGCCAGATCGGTCGCGGTCGGAAAGCCGCCTTCGGCGGCGGCGCGCATCTTGTCTTTATTGGCGGTCAGATCGTCGACCATGCCGGCCATGGCGGCGAGCGACAGATCGAGTGCGTCGGAGGCCTGGAACACCTGCTCCTTGTCCTCCTGCAGATCCTTGGCATAGGCCAGCGCCAGCCCCTTCATCACCACCGTCAGCGCCACGAAGCTTCCGAGGATGCGCCCGATCTTGGCGCGCACCAGTTCGGCTGCGTCCGGGTTCTTCTTCTGCGGCATGATCGAGGAGCCGGTCGAGAATGCATCGCTCAGCTTGACGAAGCCGAAGGAGGGCGACGCCCAGATCACGATCTCTTCGGCCAGCCGCGACAGATGCACGGCGGCGATGCTGGCGGCGGCCTGGAAGTCGAGCGCGAAGTCGCGGCTCGCCACTGCGTCGAGCGAATTGCGCATCGGCCGCTCGAAGCCCAGCGCCTTGGCTGTCGCCTCGCGGTCGATGGGGAAGGGCGTGCCGGCCAGCGCGGCCGCGCCCAGCGGCGATTCGTTCATGCGCACCTGCGCCGCGGCGAAGCGCTGACGGTCGCGGCCGAACATCTCGACATAGGCCAGACAATGATGGCCGAAGGTGACGGGCTGGGCCGGCTGCAAATGGGTGAAGCCCGGCATGATGGTGCCCGGCATGCTTTTCGGCCTGCGCCAGCAGCGCGCGCTGCAGCGCCATCAGACCCTGTTCGGCACGGGCGCAGGCCTCGCGCACCCAGAGGCGGAAATCGGTCGCCACCTGATCGTTGCGCGAGCGCGCCGTGTGCAGCCGCCCCGCCGCCGGGCCGATGATCTCGGCCAGCCGGCTCTCGATATTGAGATGGATGTCTTCGAGGGCGCGGCTGAAGGTGAAGGTTCCGGCCTCGATTTCCGCGGCAATCTGGCTGAGCCCGCTATCGATGGCCTCGGCATCCTCGGCGGAGATGATGCCCTGCTTGGCCAGCATTGCGGCATGGGCGCGCGATCCGGCCAGATCCTGTCCGGCCAGCCGTTTGTCGAATTCGACGGAGGCGTTTATCTCCTCCATGATGGCGGCCGGTCCTTGCTGGAAGCGGCCGCCCCACATTGTGTTCGTACTCATCGGTGCCGCCTGGATGCCTCGCCTCGATCTCAAAGCCCTGTCCCGCAAAGCCACTTGGGGCTCGCAGCCGCGATCCTCGATGATCGGGGGGGCTCCTGGGGGTTCTATATGTGATCCTCTCGGGCCCTGTCCACGCGCTGGACAATGTGCCCGAGGCGCTGGCCACGCTCAAACCGCTCCAATCGCCCCGCCCGGCGCCTGCCGTCGCCATCGCCGATGCGGCCGGAACGCGCCATATGCTGGGCAAGGGAACCCATGGCTATGTGCTGGTCAATCTGTGGGCCAGCTGGTGCCGGCCCTGCGTGCGCGAATTGCCGGCACTGGCGAAATTGAAGGCCGCCATGCCGCCGGGCCGCCTCACCGTGCTGGCCGTCAATGTCGGGCGCAGCAATGCCGCCCAGACGGCGGCCTTCCTCAAGAAACAGGGCGCCGCGGGTCTCGGCGTCTGGCTCGATACCAATGTGGCGCTGATGCGGGCCTTCAATGCCTATGGCCTGCCGACCTCGCGTGCTGATCGATCCCAAGGGCGAGGTCGTGGCCCGCGCGGTGGGGGCCGCCGATTGGGACGCGCCCTCGGCGCTTAGCCTATTTCAAGGCGCTGCCGCTTGCCGAAGACCCAGGCGCAAGCTGGTCGCCAAGCCCGCCTCATAGGCAGGCATAGACCGCCTCGATCAGGGCGCGGTTGCGCGGGTTCTGCCAGCGCGGGCCCATATCGTTGGTGACATAGCCGAAGGCGAGATCGGCGTGCGGATCGCAAAAGCCCAGCGAGCCGCCGGCGCCGAAATGGCCGAAGGATTGTTTGTTCGGCCCCAGTGGCCGTTCGGGTTGGGTCAGCTGGAAGCCCAGCCCGAAGCGCGCCGGATGCTGGGTGACGAGATCGGTGCCCGCCGAATGTTCGGTGGTGAATTCCGTGAGAATGTCGTCGCCCGATGATGCGCACGGAATCGATCTCGCCGCCGCGGGCCAGCGCGGCATAGATGCGCGCCACGCTGCGGGCATTGCCATGGGCATTGGTCGAGGGCAGTTCGGCCGCGCGCCAGGCTGCGGTGTTGACCCAATGCGCGCCGGAAATGCCGGGCGGGTTCCAATAGGTGTTCCAGCGCATCAGATCGAGGCCGGTCGCGCCTTCGGGCGGCGGCTGCATCGTGTTGGTCTGCGGGCCAGCGATATTGCGCAACGCGGCCATGATCTTCGAGCGCCAGCCCGATATGGATGTCGGCGTCCGAGCGGTGCCGCCACCTCTTCGCGGATCAGCGTGCCCAGCGTCTTGCCCGCCACACGCCGCACGACTTCGCCGACCAGAAAGCCATAGGTGTTGACGTGATAGCCGAACGCCGTGCCCGGCGCCCACCAAGGCTTCTGCCGTTCCAGCGCATGGATCATCACATCCCAATCGAGCGCCGCGCCGTCGGGCAGCGGCTCGGCGATCGCGGGCAGGCCCGCTTGATGACAAAGCAATTGCCGGAATGTGATCCAGGCTTTTTCGGCTTGCGCAAACTCCGGCCAGACGCGCGCCACCGGCGCATCGAGATCGATCAATCCCTGTTCGACAATGCGCGCCGCGGCCAATGCACACAGCGCCTTGCCGACCGAAAACACATTGACCAGCGTGTTGCGCGCCCAGGGTTTGGTGCTGGCGATATTGGCATAACCGCCCCACAGATCGACGACCGGCTCACCATCCAGTGCGATGCACACCGCCCCGCCCGGTTCGCCGCGTTCCTTGAAGTTCGCGATAAAGGCGTCGCGCACCGCCTCGAAGCGCGGATCGCAAAAGCCGCCCAGCGGCAATGGTGCGGCGTTGTCCGTCATGTCCGCCATTAGGCCACAGACTGCTGCATGCCGGAAAGCACCGCTTCCCGGGATCGTGAACCAAAAAAAAAGCCCGCCGGAATGGCGGGCTTTCTCGTTTCGGGTGTCGCAGAGCCTAGCGCGTCGGCACCGGATGGTCGCCGCGATAATCGTAGAAGCCGCGGCCGGTCTTCTTGCCGAGCCAGCCGGCCTCGACATATTTCACCAGCAGCGGGCAGGGCCGGTATTTGGAATCGGCGAGGCCCTCGTAAAGCACCTGCATCACCGACAGGCAGGTGTCGAGGCCGATGAAGTCGGCCAGTTGCAGCGGCCCCATCGGATGGTTGGCGCCCAGCCGCATCGCCGTGTCGATGGCTTCGACATTGCCGACGCCTTCATAGAGCGTATAGACGGCCTCGTTGATCATCGGCAGCAGGATGCGGTTGACGATGAAGGCCGGGAAGTCTTCGGCATAGGCGGCGGTCTTGCCGACCTTCTTCACGATCTCCAGCGCCGCCTGATAGGTGGGATCGTCGGTGGCGATGCCGCGGATCACTTCCACCAGCTGCATCATCGGCACCGGATTCATGAAATGCAGGCCGATGAACTTCTCCGGCCGGTCGGTGGAGGCCGCCAGCCGCGTGACCGAGATCGACGAGGTGTTGGTCGCGATCATCGTCGTCTCGCCGAGGCGCGGGCACAGATCCTGGAAGATCTTGCGCTTGACGGATTCGTCTTCGGTCGCCGCCTCGATGACGATGTCGCGGTCCCTCATGTCGTCGAGGTTCTGCGTGGTCCTGATGCGGGCGAGCGCGGGTTCGACCACATCGTCCTTGATCAGTCCGCGCGACGCCTGGCGATGCAGGTTGTTCGTGATCGCCTCGACCGCATGCGCCAGCGCATCGGCGCTCAGATCTTCGAGGACCACGTCGTAGCCCGCCAGCGCACAGACATGGGCGATGCCGTTGCCCATCTGCCCGGCGCCGATCACGCCTACCCGTTCAATGCTCATGCCATCCTTCTATCCTTGGCCTGTTGGTTTGGGTTCGGCCCGACCAGGCTCAGTAGCCGAGCTTGGTCAGTTCCTCTTCCATTTCCGGGATCGCCTTGAACAGATCGGCGACGAGGCCGTAATCGGCCACCTGGAAAATCGGCGCTTCCTCGTCCTTGTTGATGGCGGCGATGACCTTGGAGTCCTTCATGCCGGCCAGATGCTGGATCGCGCCGGAAATGCCGACGGCGATGTAAAGCTCCGGCGCCACGACCTTGCCGGTCTGGCCCACCTGATAATCATTGGGCACGAAGCCCGCATCGACGGCGGCGCGGGTTGCGCCCACGGCGGCGTGCAGCTTGTCGGCGATCTTTTCCAGCATGTGGAAATTGTCGCCCGACTGCATGCCGCGCCCGCCCGAGATCACGATCTTGGCGCGATGTCAGTTCGGGGCGGTCGGACTTGGAAAGCTCTTCGCCGACGAATTTGGAGATGCCCGGATCGGCGGCCGCGCTCACGGTTTCGACCGCGGCCGAGCCTTCGCCGTCCGCCGCTTTGAAAGCGGTGGTGCGCACGGTGATGACCTTCTTGCCCGCGCCGGCCTGCACGGTTGCGATGGCGTTGCCGGCATAGATCGGGCGGCGTAAACGTATCGGCGCTTTCGACCGCGAGGATTTCGGAAATCTGCGGCACGTCGAGCTTGGCGGCCACGCGCGGCATGTAGTTTTTGCCGTTGGTGGTGGCGGGCGCCAGGATCGCATCATAGCCGTCAGCGAGCGACAGGATCAGCGCTTCCATCGGCTCGGCGACCATCTTGGCATATTGCGCGTCGTCGGCGACCAGCACCTTCTCCACGCCGGCGAGCTTGGCGGCGGCCTCGGCCACCGCGCCGCAATCGGCGCCGGCCACCAGCACATGCACCGGCGCGCCCAGCTCGTTCGCGGCGGCCACTGTCTTGGCGGTCGCGTCCTTCAGGGTCTTGTTGTCGTGTTCGGCAATAACGAGCGAAGCCATCAGATCACCCCCGCCTCATTTTTGAGTTTGTCGACGAGTTCGGCCACGGTTTTGACCTTGACGCCGGCCTGGCGCTTGGGCGGCTCGGTGACTTTCAGCACCTTGAGCTGCGGGCGCGGTATCGACGCCGTAATCGGCGGGCGTCTTTTCGTCGATCGGCTTCTTCTTGGCCTTCATGATGTTGGGCAGCGAGGCATAGCGCGGCTCGTTGAGGCGCAGATCGGTCGTCATGATCGCCGGCAGCTTGACCTCGACGGTCTGAAGCCCGCCGTCGATTTCGCGCTCGATCTTGGCCTTGCCGTCGCCCAGCTCCAGCTTGTGGGCGAAGGTGCCCTGCGGCCAGCCCAGAAGGGCGGCCAGCATCTGGCCGGTCTGGTTGGAATCGTCGTCGATCGCCTGCTTGCCCAGGATCACCAGGCCCGGCTCTTCGGCGTCGCAGATCGCCTTGAGGATCTTGGCGACCGCCAGCGGTTCCACATCGCCGTCGGCCTTCACCAGAATGCCGCGGTCGGCGCCCATGGCGAGCGCGGTGCGGATGGTTTCGGTGGCCTGTTGCGGTCCGATGGAGATGGCGACCACCTCGGTGGCCTTGCCCTGCTCCTTGAGGCGGACCGCCTCTTCGACGCTGATCTCGTCGAAGGGGTTCATGCTCATCTTGACGTTGGCGAGGTCGACGCCGGTCTGATCCGCCTTCACGCGAACCTTCACGTTGTAGTCGATCACCCGCTTGACCGGGACCAGTACCTTCATGTCTCTAAAATGCCTTCCCCGAAAAGCGGCCGCTTTTTTGCCGGCTGCCCACCCGCTCCGGGGTGGGTCCGGGATCCTTAATGAGCCGCGCAATTTCTTGTGCGGCGCAAAAACTAGGCGCGGGTCACCGCCCCTGTCAACGAAGCGTCACCGGTTACGGACTAGCTGAGCCCCTCTGGCGGAGCCTGCCCTAACCGGCCTTTGTGTGCGCCGCAACATGAAACAGGCCCCGCGGCGAACCGCCGCAGGGCCTGTCCCGGAACACGATTCGGCGGCGCCGGCCTATTTCAGCGTGTCGAGATAGGCGACCAGATCGTCTGCCTGCTTCTTGCTGGACAGCCCACCGAACGGCATCCGGTTGCCCGGCACGACCTGCTGGGGATGCATGACATAGGCTTCGAGCTTTTCGTCGGTCCAGGTGATGCCCGACTTCTTCATCGCGGCCGAGAAATTGAATCCGGGCACGGTGCCGGCCTTGCTGCCGACGATGCCAAACAGATTGGGCCCGATCTTGTTGGGTGCGCCCTTGGTGTCGGAGTGGCAGATCGCGCAGCGGGCGAAGACGTGCTTGCCGGCTGCGGCGTCGCCGCTCGCCTGTGCGGCCGTCGCCATGAAGGCCACCGCTCCGGCTGCGAGTGCGATCCTCATTACAGTGCGAACCATCTGAAAATCCTCAATCGATTGTTGTCTGAAGCACGACGCCCCATACCATCGCAGTTGCTACCAGCTCCGTTAAACCTCGTATAGGCGACGTTTTGCAGCTCCCTCAGCCTGACCGGAGGCTCTTTGCGACATAATCGCCTCGTAACATAACAGATGCGTAATAATTGATCTTCCGCAAGTGCGAAGGTCGCGCATCGGATTTATACCCCTTCCCAATGTGAAGCGGAGGATTTCGGGGAGAAACCCGCCGCAATCATGCAGGGGAGTATCTTCAAATGGTCAAATCAATTGTGAGAGCAGCCGCCAGGGGCGTTCTGCTCCAGTCAGCCGCGGCGCTGGGCCTTCTTGCGCTGACGACGACGCAGGCAGCCGCCGTGCCGAGCTATGCAAGGCAGACGGGCCTTGCGTGCGAAGCCTGCCATACGGTGTTTCCGGAACTCACGCCCTTCGGACGCCGGTTCAAGCTCAACGGCTACATCATCAACAACCGCGAGCAGATCAGCGACGAAACAGCCAAGAACCGCAAGAATTTGGCGATCAGCTTCTTCTCGCCGGTCTCCGCCATGGTGGTTGCGGGCTACACCCACACCGCGAAGGCCCAGCCGGATTCGAATGGCGCTGGGAATGCGCAAAACGGCACCGTCGCCTTTCCGGAACAGCTCAGCCTCTTCTACTCGGGCGAAATCACGCCAAAGATCGGCACGTTCATCCAGCTGACCTATGACCCTTCCAGCGGTGCGATCGGCATGGACAACACCGATATCCGCTACGCCGACAGCACCATGACGAACGGCTACAAGCTCAATTGGGGCATCAGCCTGAACAACAATCCGACCGTGCAGGATCTGTGGAACACGGTTCCGGCCTGGTACAATCCCTACATGACGTCGGGCTCGGCGCCAGGCCCGGAATCGGCCCCGCTGCTCGATACGCTCGGCGGCGGCGTCGCCGGCGTGACGGCTTACGCCATGCTGAACGATATCTGGTACGCCGAGGCGGGCGTTTACACCTCCGCGCCGCAAGGCGTCGGCGGCCCCTATGACACGGCCGCAAGCACGCTCATCAGCGGTGGCGCTCCGTATTGGAGGTTCGCGGGCGAGTGGGACTGGGGTTCGAATTCGTTCGAAATCGGCACCTATGGCATGGCGGCGAAGACCCGCGTTGCCGGCACGTGCGACGTGGCGACCCAACTGACCGACGCGGCCGGCAATCCCGTCAACGTCTACAGCCACGCCGACGGCGTGTGTCAGACGCTCAGCAGCGGTCCGACGGATGACTATGTCGATATCGCGCTCGACAGCCAGTACCAGTATATCGCCGGCAACCATATCGTGACGCTGGCGGGGACCTGGATCCACGAGAATGCCACGCTTCACAGCACGGCAAGTGCCTACAACATTGCCAATGGCACGGCTCTGACGGCCACCAGCAAGACCCTCGATACCGCGCGCGGCAGCGTGTCGTACTACTACGAGCGGACCATCGGCGGCAGCGTGCAGTTCTTCGACGCAACGGGCGATGCCAATCCTCTGCTTTACGATTCGGTCAATGCCAAACCGGACAGCAACGGCGTCACACTGGAAGTCGACTATCTGCCGTGGCTGAACACAAAGTTTGCCGTCGCCTACACGATGTACGGCAAGTTCAACGGCGCCACGCACAATTACGACGGCGCGGGCGCGAATGCATCGGACAACGATACGCTCTATGCCTATCTGTGGATGGCATTCTGAAGTAGGGAACCAAGATCATGAGACAGATAGCAATTCTGAGCGCCGCAAGCGTTCTTCTCTTCACGCTTGTCGGCGAGCGCGGGGACATCTGTTCCCCCCGAGCCGGACCTGGTTGCCTCAACCTGCAGCCAGTGTCATGGCGACCGCGGGATCAGCACCGCCCCGCTCTTTCCGAATCTCGCTGCCCAGGACAAGGACTACCTCGTCACGCAGCTCAAGGACTTTCGGGACCACAAGCGCAGCGACGCGCATGCACAGGCCTATATGTGGGGGATGGCCAATCCTCTGACGGATGAAGTCATCGAAAACGTGGCGACGTATTTCGCCGCGCTTCCCCCGGCCCCGGGCAACAAGGACGAAGACGCCACCGAGGTCGCGGCCGGCAAAAAAATCTTCGAGAACGGGATCACATCCGAAGATGTGCCTGCTTGCACCGCATGTCATGGCGACACGGCGGCCGGCACTTCGACGATCCCGCGCCTGGCCGGTCAGCACCGCGAATATCTCGCGGCGCAAATTCTGGCCTTCCGCTCCGATCAGCGGAAGAACGTGATCATGCACGGCAATGTTGCCAAGATCACCGACGATCAGATCCGCGACGTCGCGGCCTATCTGTCGTCGCTCTAGCGGTCAGACGGTCTGATCGCAGATTTGTGAGTACTGCCCCTCGCGACCCCAAAGCCCGCCTCCGGCGGCCCACTTTGGGGTCGCTGGCGTGTCTGGCGTTCAGCGCGGCGTGATGTGCGACAGCGGCACCTGACCGTCACGCTCGTTTCCGCCGAACTTGGCGTTCTCGATCGCGCGACGGAAATCGATGGGATGGGCGATGGGCGGCGTCACGATGGCGTCGACGCCGGTGCCTTCGATGCGCACATGGCCATAGCCGAGGATGCGTCCCCAGAAGCCCTGAGTGACCTTCACCCCTTCGATGTTGGGCAGCGCCATCTCCTGCGTGTCGCAGCGATAGCCAGCCGCGCTTGAAGACCATACGCTGGTTGGTGACCGCGATCTCGGTCGTCCACACCCGGATCATCATGGAGAAGAACATCCAGATGCCGATGATGAAGATGCCCAGGAAGACCAGGGCCATCAGTGCCATGAAGCGATAGCTCCAGTGGTAATAGGCGCGGTCGATCACGACCTCGTTCATGGCCAGCGAATTGTCGACATAGCTCATGGCGTACCCTCTGTGCCGGGCTCGCCGGTCGAGCCCGCCTGAAGAGAATATAGGAATTGTTCCCAGGCAGAAAAGGCCCGGGAATTTACCCAGCGATCCTATTCCCCGTGATCGGGCAACAGCACTTCGCGTTGGCCCTTGTGGTTGGGCTTGGAGATCACGCCTTCCTCTTCCATCCGCTCGATCAGGCGGGCCGCCCGGTTGTAGCCGATGGTCAGCCGGCGCTGGATATAGCTGGTCGAGACCTTGCGGTCGCGCGCCACCACGGCCAGCGCCTTGTCGTAGAGATCGTCGCCCGGAATTGCCATTGCCGCCCCCGAACACGCCGTAGGGGTCTTCGCCCTCGCCTTCCGGCTCTTCGGTGACGGCGTCGAGATATTCCGGCGCGCCCTGGGATTTGAGGAAGCGCACCACGTCTTCCACCTCGTGATCGGAGACGAAGGGGCCGTGCACGCGGCGGATGCGCCCGCCGGCCATCATGTAGAGCATGTCGCCCTGGCCCAGAAGCTGTTCGGCGCCCTGTTCGCCCAGAATGGTGCGGCTGTCGATCTTCGATGTGACCTGAAACGAAATGCGGGTCGGAAAGTTTGCCTTGATCGTGCCGGTGATGACATCGACCGAAGGGCGCTGCGTCGCCGCGATCAGATGCAGGCCGGCGGCGCGCGCCATCTGCGCCAGCCGCTGCACCGCGCCTTCGATCTCCTTGCCGGAGACCATCATCAGATCGGCCATCTCGTCGACCACGATGACGATATAGGGCATGGGCTCGAGTTCGAGCGCTTCGTCTTCATAGATGGGCTTGCCGGTTTCACGATCAAAGCCGGTCTGCACCGTGCGCTTGAGGGTCTCGCCCTTGTCCTTGGCCTTGCGCACGCGCTCATTGAAGGCTTCGACGCCGCGCACGCCCAGCTTGGACATCTTGCGATAGCGGTCTTCCATCTCGCGCACGGCCCATTTGAGCGCGACCACGGCCTTCTTCGGATCGGTGACGACCGGCGAGAGCAGATGCGGGATGCCTTCGTAAACCGAAAGCTCCAGCATCTTCGGGTCGATCATGATCATGCGGCACAGATCCGGCGGCATGCGATAGAGCAGCGACAGGATCATGGTGTTGATGGCGACGGACTTGCCCGAACCCGTGGTGCCGGCGATCAGCAGATGAGGCATCTTGGCCAGGTCGGCCATCACCGGTTCGCCGCCGATGGTCTTGCCCAGCGCCAGGATCAGCGGCGCGCGCGCCTTCTCATATTCGTTCGAGCCCAGTTGCTCGCGCAGGAACACGGTCTCGCGAAACTGGTTCGGCAGTTCGATGCCCATCACATTGCGTCCGGGGATCACGGCGATGCGGGCCGCCACCGCGCTCATGGAGCGCGCGACGTCGTCGGCCAGCGAAATCACGCGGCTGGATTTCACGCCCGCCGCCGGCTCGAATTCGTATAGCGTAACCACCGGCCCGGGGCGCACGGCGGTGATGCGTCCGCGCACGCCGAAATCGGACAGCACCGCTTCGAGCATGCGCGCATTGTCTTCCAACGCCTCGTCGGAGAGCGTGTGGTGGTCGGCCTGCTGCACGGGTTCGGCGAGCAGACCCAGCGGCGGAAGCTGATATTCCCCCGCCGACAGGTTCAGCGCCGGCTGGCGCGCATGCTTGAGCTTGGCATCGCGCCGTGCGGCTTCGCGTTTGACGCGGCTGTTCTGGCGTTCGGCCAGGCGCGTGGCGGCGATGGGTTCTGGTCTGACCTTGAGGCCGGTCTCATCGTCCTCCTCGTCGATCCATTCCTCTTCGTCGTCGTCTTCAGCCCATTCGTATTCGTCCTCGTCGTCATCGCGGGTGCGCAAGCCGAAGCGGGAGAGATCGGGCAGATGAAGCTTGGTCGCGGCCCAGACGAGCGCGGCCGGCACATTGATCGCGGTATCGACAAAGGGCGAGACGCGCAGGCCGGTGGCCAGGAAGGCCAGCGGCAGCCCCACGATCAGCAGCAGGAGCGGCAGCGCGGTCGCGAGCCAGCCCATGCCATAGACGTCGGCCGCATGGCTGGAGAGGCCATAGGCGGCGATGCCGATCAGCCCGCCGGCGCCCGCCGGCAAGGCATGCGGCGCCGGAAACACGCCGAGCCCGGCGGCCGCGAGGACCGTGCCCATGGGCCAGGCGATGGCGCGCGACATGGCGTGAGACAGGTGCTTGCCCGTCAGCGCCCGCACGCCCCACACCGCCGGCGCGGCCAGCGCCGCCAGCGCGGCAATGCCAAAGGTCTGAAGCAGCAGGTCGGCGGCCATGGCGCCGAATGTGCCCAGAAGGTTGGTCGGCACGGCTCCGCTTGCATTGTCGAGGCTGGGATCGGCGGAATTGTAGGTGGCCAGCGCCACGATCGCGGCCATCGCCACCAGGAACAGCACCAGCCCGCCGCCGCGCAGCGACAGGTCGCTCAGGAAGCGGGCCATGGCAAGCCGTGCCTCGGCCAGCGCATCGGCCATGGCCGAGCGCCGCGAGCGCGGTTGATAGACGCCGATGCTGCGCCGTGCGGCCATGGTCAGGCTCCGCCGGGGAAGAGAATTTCACCCATCCGTTCCAGTGTGGCCCGAATGGTTGATAAATCACTAACGAGCGCCACACGCAGGTAAGGAAATCCAGGATTCGACTGGATTTTTCCCGGCTCGCGCGTCGCGGCCCATATAGGCGCCGGGCAGCGTGCGGATGCCGCCCTCGCGCCACAGCTTGAGCGCCGCCTCCTCGCCATTGCCGACATCGAGCCACAGGAAGAAGCCGGCCTCAGGCAGCCGGAAGCCCGCCCGATTGCCGAGCAGGCGCTGCGCCACGGCGAATTTCTCGGCATAAACGGCGCGGTTCGCGGCGACATGGACCTCGTCGTTCCAGGCCGCGGCCGAGGCGGCCTGCAGCGGCATGGGCACCTGCGGCCCGGCATGGTTGCGCAAGGCGCGGAAGCGGGCCATCAGCGTCGCGTCGCCCGCCACCATGCCAGATCTGAGGCCCGGAAGGCCCGAGCGCTTCGACAGGGAATGGAAGGTCAGAAGCCGCGGGAAGCCGCCGGTCTCGGCATAGCGCGCGGTCAACGCGCCCAGCGGCGCGTGATCGCGATAGATGTCGGCATAGCACTCGTCGGCGAACACCGTGAAATCGTATGTGTCGGCGAGACTGAACAGTGTTCGCCAATAATCGGCGTCGGCCACGGCGCCTTCCGGGTTGGAGGGCGAGCAGAAATAGGCGGCCACCGTCCGCGTCAGCACCGATTTCGGCAGCCGCTCGAAGGCGGGCAGGAACCCGGTCTCGGCTGTCGCCGCCACGTAAATCGGTTCGGCCCCGGCCGCCAGGATCGCGGCCGCATAGCATTGGTAGAACGGATTGGGCAGCAGGATTGCCGGCCGCGCGCCGTTCTTCTGTTCGGGCGTGACGATGAACGGCGCGAGGAACAGCCCCTCGCGCGTGCCGTTGAGCGGCAGCACGTGGGTGTCGGGATCGATGGCCGCCATCGGGCAGGCCGAAGCGCCGCTTGAGCCAGCCGCTCGCCGCTGCGCGCCATTCATCGGTGCCCTGGATCGGCGGATATTCTCCGAACTGGTGGGCGGAGCGGGCGATGGCCTCGGTGATGAACTGCCGGCACCGCGCCTTTGGGATCGCCGACGGCCAACGACACGGGCGGCGCCCCCGGCGGAACCGGGTTCAACAGATCGGCCAGCTTGGCGAAGGCCGAATGCGGCAGCTCGGCAAGGCGGCCGGGAAAGAGTGGGGCGCTGGTCATACGCGGACGGTGCTTCGCAAACGGAGTCGCAAGGCGGAGTCTACTCTCGCCGCGACTCCGCCGTAAATGCTGCGTGCTCCGTGTCCGGCGAAGACACGCCGATCAATGCGGCTTGTAGCCGGTCTCGTAGAACAGCGGCAGCTTGGCCCTCGCCGGGGCTTTCTCCAGCGCCCTGAGCATGCCGTGACCGTTGCGCGGGATCGCATGGGCGGTCGTGCCCTGCAAGCCTGCGCTGCTGCAATTGCCGGCCGTGTGCGACACGACCTTCGGTCTGGCATTTCCACTCTGTGTGATTTCGACGCTCTGCATGCAGAAGCCGTTCGTGCCGGCGCGTGCGCGCCAGCTTTGCGCGTGGCTGTTCGGTGCGCCGCGCAGCGTCGCGTTGAAGAGCGGATTTGCGACGGGCGCGTTCAGCATGTCGGCCTGGCGCAGCAGCACATCCATCTCGCGGTTCATCGCCGCCGAGATGCGGTCGAAGCCGGCAAAGGGATTGGCATAGCCAAAGAAGGCGGCTGGCGCGGGGGCAGCTGCGAAGCGGACCTTCGGGGCGACATTGCCGCTATATTCGATCGTGGCGACGCCGCCGTCCGGCGTGCGCACCGTCATGCGATGCAGCGCCGGTGTCTGTGCGCCGGCATAGGCGGTGCCCGCCAGTGCAAGGGTCGCGATACCGGCCAGGATTGCAGTCTTGATGTGGGTCATAGGGGCCTCCATTGGTTGAGAGGACCCTTGGAAAATATCGCGGTTAGGGCGCGCGTTGCATGAAATCGGGCTGAAATCTTCGTTAGCCTGGATGCTTCAAATTCGGGACATGGAACTTCGGGCAGAAAAATGGGCGCTCCGGTGAGGGAGCGCCCGAGTTCGGGGAGGAAGTCTGCTGTCTGCGGCTTAGCTGTGGACGGTTTCGCCGTGGAGGGTGATGTCGAGGCCTTCGACTTCATCTTCCTTGGAGACCCTGAGGCCCACGATCATGTCCACCACCTTCAGGATGATGAAGGTGACGACACCGCAATAGACGAAGGTGTAGAGAACGCCTTCGCACTGGATCCAGAGCTGGCCGATATTGCCTTCCAGCACGCCCGGCGTACCGCCGATCGCCTTGACCGCGAAGACGCCGGTCAGGATGGCGCCAAGCGCGCCGCCCACACCATGCACGCCCCACGCGTCGAGGCTGTCGTCGTAGCCGATCGCCTTCTTCATCCACACCGCGGAGATGTAGCAGACGACGCCGGCGGCGATGCCGATCCAAAGCGCACCCATCGGGTCGACAAAACCCGAAGCCGGGGTGATGGCGACAAGACCCGCCACAGCGCCCGAGATCATGCCCAGCACGGAAGGCTTCTTGGCGACGATCCATTCGGCGAACATCCAGCCCAGCGAAGCGGCTGCTGTCGCGATCTGCGTGACCAGCATGGCCATGCCGGCGCTGCCATTGGCGGCCACCGCAGACCCGGCATTGAAGCCGAACCAGCCAACCCACAGCAGCGAGGCGCCGATCAGGCTCAGCACGAGATTGTGCGGGGCCATGTTTTCGGTGCCGTAGCCGAGGCGCTTGCCCAGAACCAGCGCGCAGACGAGCGCGGCGGTACCGGCATTGAGATGGACCACCAGGCCGCCGGCGAAGTCGAGCGCGCCGTCATGGGCCAGCATGCCGCCGCCCCACACCCAATGCGCGATCGGCGCATAGACCAGCAGGAGCCACAGACCCATGAACCACAGCATGGCCGAGAATTTCATGCGGTCGGCAAAGGCGCCGGTGATCAGCGCCGGAGTGATGATGGCAAAGGTCATCTGGAAGGTGACGAAGACCGATTCCGGAATCGTGCCGGACAGCGTGTCCTTACCGATACCGTGCATGAACATGGCCGAGAGGCCGCCGATGAAGGCATTGGCGCTGCCGCCATCCTTGAAGGCGAGGCTGTAGCCCAGGATCATCCAGAGGATCGTGACAAGGCCGGTGATGGCGAAGCTCTGCGCGCAGATCGCCAGCACGTTCTTCTTGCGCACCATGCCGCCATAGAAGAGCGCCAGGCCCGGGATGGTCATCATCAGCACCAGCGCCGTGGATGTCAGCATCCACGCGGTGTCGCCCGAATCCAGTTTGGGCGCGTCGGCCGCAAAGGCCGCGCCCGTTGTGAGGAGGAGCGTGCCTACACCTGCGGCAACGCCCAGCCCCATCCTTTTCAATTCCGTCAGTCTCATTGTTGTTACCTCTTATTGCCGCCTAGTTCGAAATGCCGGCACGCCCGGCTTTCACGCGCCTAGAGCGCGTCCCCATCGGTTTCGCCCGTGCGAATGCGCACCACCGCGTCCAGCGGCGTGACGAAAATCTTGCCGTCGCCGATCTGTCCGGTTTTGGCCTTGTTGGTGATGGCTTCGATCACCGCGTCCGCCATTTCCGATTTGACGGCGACTTCGATCTTCAGCTTGGGCAGAAAGCTCACGGCGTATTCGGCGCCGCGATAGATCTCCGTATGCCCCTTCTGGCGGCCGTAACCTTTCACCTCGGTCACAGTCATGCCTTGCACGCCGAGAGTGGAGAGCTGTTCGCGCACCTCGTCGAGCTTGAAGGGCTTGATGATCGCTGTAATGAGCTTCATCGGCTGTCCTTCCATATCTTGCCAACCGCCCGCCAAATGCTCGGGCGCCTTTACCCTTCATCAAGAACCGTGCCGCATTGCGGAAATCACTTAACAAATTGTTTTTAAGGGGAAAAATTTTATGGAGGCGAATCCGCGGCCCAAGATATTGCATGAATGTTATGCAACTTTTCCGTAATGCCTATTTTTTAATGCAGCGTGCCGCCAGCGCGGCGGTACGGCCTCTGGTCAGGTCAAAATTCCGGCGTAAGGTGCGGCCCATGACGGTGATTCAAGACGCGGATGTGGTGATCGGCGGCGGCGGCATGGTCGGGCTGACGCTCGGCATGGCGCTGGCGGGCGGCGGCCTCAAGGTCGCGGTGGCCGATCCGGTGCCGCCGCAAAAGGCCATGGATGCGGCCTTCGACGGCCGCGTCTGCGCGCTCTCCTATTCCTCGGTGCGGATGTTCGAGGCGCTGGGGATCTGGCCGCATCTGCAGGCCCACGCCCAGCCGATCCACGACATCCTGGTCACCGATGCTGCGCTCGGCCGGGCGCCCTCGCCCTTTTCGCTGCATTTCGATGCGGACGAGATCGGCCAGCCCATGGGCTATATCGCCGAGAACCGCCATATCCGCCGTGCGCTCTTCGCCGCCGCCGAGGGCGCAAAGAACCTCAGCTATATCGCGCCGGCCGCCGTTACCGGTCTCGATGTCGATCCGGCCCATGTCACGGCGTGGCTCGCGAATGGTGACGCGGTGCGGGCACCGCTCTGCGTCGCCGCCGATGGCCGGGCCTCGCCGTTGCGCGAGGAGATGGGCATCGCGACCATCGGCTGGTCCTATCCGCAATGGGGCATCGTCGCGACCGTTAGCCACGAGCATCCGCACAACGGCACGGCCTATGAGCATTTCCTGCCCTCGGGACCGTTTGCCATCCTTCCTATGACGGGCAACCGCTCATCGCTTGTCTGGACCGAACGCGCCGATCTTGCGCCCAAGATGATGAAACTGAGCGACGAGGATTTCGAAGCCGAGATCGCCCGCCGCTTCGGCGCCCATCTGGGCGCGACCAAATCGGCCGGGCCGCGCTGGTCCTATCCGCTCAAATTCCATCTGGCGCGCGCCTATGTGAAGCCGCGCTTCGCGCTGGCCGGCGATGCCGCGCACGGCATTCATCCGATCGCGGGCCAGGGCTTCAATCTTGGTCTGAAAGATGTCGCGGCGCTGGCCGAGACCGTGCTCGATGCCGCGCGGCTCGGCCTCGATATTGGCGGGCTCGACACGCTGAAGCGTTTCGAGCGCTGGCGCCGCTTCGATTCGATGACGATGGGGTTCACCATGGATGCCTTCAACCGGCTGTTCTCGAACGACATCGCGCCGTTGCGCCTTGTGCGCGATCTCGGCCTTGGCGTGGTCGACAGCATCGGCCCCTTGCGCCGTCTTTTCATGCGCAATGCCGGCGGCGATGTCGGCAAGCTGCCGCGCCTGCTGAAGGGCGAGGCGGCGTAATTTGTCTCAGTGCAGGCGGTCGTCGTCGCGGCTGGTCAGCGCCAGCGGCAATTCCATGTAGAAACCGCGCGCCTTGGCGCGCACCTTGTCGGTCCGCGCCTCCTCGGCGCGCTCGCGGCTGGCAAACCGCTGACCCTCAAACACATAGGCGACGAGCGGCGTGGCCGTGCGCGAATCCGAATAACGGATCTCGCTGACCTGTTCGACCTGCTCCTCTGCCAGCTTCAGCGTGTGGCGGAAATGGGCGAGGTTGTCGCCGCGATCACGCTCTTCCTCTTCGATGCGCGCGCGGTTCGTCGCATCGAAGCGTTGCACGACACCCCAGATCTCGCTGCGAAAGCGATAGATCGAGGATTCCGCGCGATGACGGCGAAGAAGGTGGTCAGAAGATTGGACATGCGGTCTCAGGCCCGTGCGGCATCCTCAATTCAGTAGATGTCCCATATTGACTTTACGCAATAGGCGTTTCGCCCGCCGCCCTAGACTTCTCCAGGCGACCGCCGTCGGGAGACCGCCATCATGACACGCCGATCGCCACTGTTGGTAGCGGCCCTGCTTCTGACCTGCGTGTCACTTGGCGGCTGCGCGATTCCGATCGCCGGTGTGATGACGATCGGCCAGCTTGGCATGGCCGTCAGTCTCGGGCTCACGGCCGCGACGGGAAAGGGTCTCACCGAGCATGCAATGGACGCGGCCACCGGCAAGGATTGCAATGTCCTCGGCAGCATCTTCGAAAAGGATCGCGCGCTGTGCGAGGTGCGCGGCTCCGAGGCGACGCGGCATGACTTCAAAGGTCTCTTCGGCGGCGAAGATGAGGACGCGGTGGCACCGACGGCGCTCGTGCGCGCGCCCGCCACGACGCCAGGGCCGGGCCTGGTGCGCATCAACGGCAAGCTGGTTTATGCGATGGCGCCTGTGGTGAGGCCCGGCGATATCGCCAATGCCGAAACCGTCCGGGCCTTGCCCCCGACAGGGCGCGGCAGCCCACAGAGTGCTGCGCCCGCAGCCGGTCTTGCTGCGCGTCAATGGCAAGCTGATCTATACGATGGCGCCCGTCGCCCGTGTCGGTGATATCTGGGGCATTTCGCAACCGCCTGCCGCACCTGTGCCGGTGACGCCCGCGCAATCGCGCTGAGCCTCAGCGCGCGCGCTCCAGATATTCGGCGCTCTGCATTTCAGTCAGGCGCGAGACCGTGCGGCGGAAGGCATCGGCGCCGTCTCCTTCCGGATAGAGCGCGTCGGGCGGGGCCGCCGCCGAGCAGATGAATTTGACGCCTTCATCGTAGAGCGTGTCGATCAGCAGCACGAAGCGCCGCGCTTCGTTGCGCTTCTCCGGCCCCATGACGGGAATGCGGTCGAGCATCACGGTGGGAAATGCGCGCGCGACGGCCAGGAAGTCGGCCGCCGCCAGCGGCCTGGCGCAGAGATCGCTATAGTCGAAGCGCGCCACGCCGGCCGCCGCGCGCGGCACCGGCACGTCACGCCCCAACACAGGAAGCTTTGTCGGCGTGCCTTTCGCGCCTTGCGTCAGTCGCGCCCAGGCGGCGTCCATCCTGGCATCGGCCTCAGGGCCGAGCGGCGTGATGTAAAGGTCGAGCCCGGCCATGGTCTGCATGCGGTAATCGGAATCGCCGTCGAGCTCGAACACCTCGAGCCTGTCTTCGATCAGGGCGATGAAGGGCAGGAAGAGCTGGCGGTTGAGCCCGCCTTCGTAAAGTCGCCCCGGCGCCGTGTTCGAGGTCGCGACCACAACGACGCCCAACGCGAAGAGCTGTTCGAACAGCCGCCCCAGGATCATCGCATCGGTCACATCGCTGACCTGGAATTCGTCGAAGCACAGCAGCATGGCCTCGGCCGCCAGCGCGCGCGCCACCGGCGGGATCGGGTCCTTGCACGTCGCGGCGCTGTCGCTCGGCATGGATGCGCGCATGGGCGTCCGTCATGAAGGCATTGAAATGGATGCGGCGCTTCTTCGCCATCGGTGCATGGTCGAAGAACAGATCCATCAGCATGGATTTTCCGCGCCCGACATCGCCCCAGATGTAAAGCCCCCTGGGCGGGCGCGGGCGGCGGAAGAAACGCCGCTTGCCGGGCCTGTAGTGCTTCAGCTCCCTGGCCAGCCGCTGCAGCCGCGCGGCGGCCGCTTCCTGCAGCGTGTCGTGCTGCAGTTCGCCCGCGGCGACGCGCGCATCGGTACTGCTCGATCAGCTTGACCATCAGGCGCGGCGCGGCAGAACCGCCCAATAATCGAAGTCGAGAATCACCTCGGCGGGATATTTGCCATCCGGCATCCTTGTCGGGGTGATCGGCGCAGGGCCGGTTCTTGGTGGCGACAAGGCGCAGGCGCAGTGCGCCGCAATCCTTGCGCCCGTCGATCTCGGCCTTGTCCAGTACCTCGGACCACGCAAACACCGTATCGCCGGCGAAGAGCGGGTTCACATGCCGCCCGCCATTGATCGCGGCGATGGACAGCGCATTGCCCAGCCCGTTGAAGGAGAGCGCGCGCGCCAGCGAAATCACATGGCCGCCATAGATCAGCCGCCGGCCGAATCGGCCCTGGCCCTCGGTATATTGGTTGAAATGCACGCGCGCCGTGTTCTGGTAGAGGCGCGTCGCCATCATGTGCTCGGCTTCCTCGACCGTCATGCCGTCGACATGGTCGATCTTTTCGCCGGGTGCGTAATCGTCCCACAGATGGGTGCTGCCGCTGGCCGCCGGATCGCATTTGGAGAAATCGACATCCGGGACGCACAGATCGGAGGCGGCAACGGCGCTCTTCAGCTCCGGCACGACCGGCGTCGCCCACATCCACCGCCGCATCGCGCTTGTTGACCATGACCCAGCGCACATAGGAGAGCACCTGCTCGCCCGTCTCGTCGATAGCCCTCGGTGCGGACATAGACGACGCCGGTCTTCCTGTTGGAATTCTCCTTGAGCCCGATCACCTGCGATTTCGCCGTGAGCGTCGCGCCGGGATAGACGGGCTTGAGGAAGCGGCCCTCGGCATAGCCGAGATTGGCGACGGCATTGAGCGAGATATCCGGCACGGTCTTGCCGAACACGGTGTGGAAGACGAGCAGATCGTCCAGCGGCGCGCGAGGATACCCCAGCGCCTGCGCAAACGCGTCGCCCGATTGCAGCGCGAAGCGCGACCCGTACAGCGCGGTGTAGAGCGCGGCATCGCCTGTCGTCAGTGTGCGCGGCGTGGCATGGATCAGCTCCTGGCCGATGCGGAAATCTTCGAAGAAATTGCCCGAATTCGTCTTGGCGCTCATGGTCAAGCCGTCTCCAGTGCCGCGATGGCGTCGGCCAGCGCCACGGTCTGGCGCGCGATCTCGGCATGCAGCAGCTCGACCATGCGTCCCTCCAGCGCGATAGCGCCCTTGTTCCGGTTCTCGGGCAGTTCGAAGGCGGCGATGATCTTGCGTGCATCCGCCACCGCCTCCGGCGAGGGCGCGAAGATCTCGTTGCAGGGGCCGATCTGGCTGGGGTGGATCAACGTCTTGCCGTCGAAGCCGAAGGCCAGGCCCTGGGCACAGGCATTCGGCGAAGCCGTCCGCATTCTTGATGTCGTTATAGACGCCGTCGATCACGGCGAGGCCATAGGCGCGCGCCGCCGCCACCGACAGGCCCAGCGCCGCGGTGAGGTTCTGGCGGTCTTCCGTCTGCTTGGCGCGGAATTCCTTGATCAGGTCATTGGTGCCCATCACGAAACAGGCCAGCCGTCCGCCCGCCGCCGCAATTTGCGCGATGTTGAGGATGGCGAGCGGCGTCTCCACCATCGCCCACACGGCGACATCGGCATCGCCCAGCCGCGTTTCGATTTCGGCGAGTTCGCCGGCGCTCGACACCTTCGGCACCAGAATGGCGTCGGGCTTGGCGTCTTTGGCCGCGGCAAGATCGGCCTCGCCCCAGGCGGTCGAAAGCCCGTTGATGCGGATCACGACCTCGCGCTTGCCGAAGCCTCTGGCCTCCACCGCCTCACAAACCTGGGCCCGCGCCGTCTCCTTTGCATCGGGGGCGACGGCGTCTTCGAGGTCGAGGATCAGCCCGTCGGCGGGAAGGCTCCTGGCCTTTTCCAGCGCGCGGGCGTTGGAGCCCGGCATGTAAAGAAGGGAGCGGCGGGGCCTGATGGCAGCGGTCATGGTGTCCTCGGGGCGATAGCGATCATTCGACACCTACCCCAAGGCTTAAGTCCCGCCAAGTTCCCCGCTACTGTGCAGCGATGGCAAAGCCCGGTCCGAAGTCCGCGCCGACGTCCTGCAGCGTGCTGTCGCTGCAATCGGAGGTCGTTTACGGCCATGTCGGTCAGGGCGCGGCCCGTTTCGCGCTCCAGCGCCTCGGCCATGAGGTCTGGGCGGTGCCGACCGTGCTGCTCTCCAGCCATGCCGCGCACGCCGTGGTGGCGGGCGAGCCGGTGGCGGCCGATCTGATGGCCCGGCTGGTCGGCGGGCTCGAGGCCAATGGCTGGCTCGGCGGCTGCGATGCCGTGCTTTCGGGCTATCTCGGCCATCCCGATCAGGCCGCGGTGGTGGCCGATGCCGTGCGCAGCGTCCGCCGTGCCAACCCCAAGGCGCTCTATTGCCTCGATCCGGTGTTCGGCGATGGCGGCCGCGCCTATGCCAAACGCGGCGTGGCCGAGGCCATGGCCAGCACGCTCCTGCCGCTGGCCGATATCGTGACCCCCAACGCCTTCGAACTTGCCAGCCTCGCCAGCGTGCCGGTGCGCGATCCGGAAGAAGCGCTGGAAGCGGCCCGCCGCCTTGGCCGGCCCATCGTGCTGGCGACCTCGATTCCGGATGGCGAGGGGCGGATCGGCACGCTGGCGCTGTCGGATGAGGGGGCATGGTTCGTCTCCACCCCGCTGCTCGAGGGTGTGCCGCATGGCGCCGGCGATCTTCTGGCGGCGCTGTTCCTGGGCCATCGCCTGAGCGGCGAGGGGGTCGAAACCGCGTTGGGAGAGGCTGTGGGCTCCGTCTTCGTGCTGCTGCGCCAGGCCGTTCAGGCTGGATTTGACGAGATGCCGCTCATCGCCGGGCAGGCGGCCCTGCTCAAACCGCCGGGCGTGGCGCGCGAGCTTCAGCTCCGCCGGCTGGCCTGATCGGGGCCACAGGGAGGCGCAATTCGTCGCGCCCCGCAAAATGACGGGAATGTTAACTTGAGGCCTGGTGCCGGCACAGCGTAGACCGGAGCCGCGAATTCATCAGTGCAGGGCTGGAATAGTGAGCAATCATACGGCAACGGCGGACGGGCCCGAGATCAAGCGGCGCGATTTCCTTTATATCGCGACCGGGGCCGTGGCGGCCGTGGGTGTGGCGGCAGCAGCTTGGCCCTTCATCGACCAGATGGAACCGGCGGCCGATGTGCTGGCCGCGGGCGGCCCGCTCACGGTGGACGTCTCCAAGATGGCCGAGGGTCAGCAGATCCTGGTGATGTGGCGCTCCAAGCCGATCTTCGTCGTGCGCCGGCCCAAAGCCGCGCTCGAAGAGCTGAAGAAGCCGGAATTGCTGGCCATGCTGCGCGACCCCGAGTCCAGCGCCATGCAGCAGCCGGCCTATGCCAAGAACTGGTCGCGCTCGCTCAAGCCGGAATATCTGGTGCTGGTCGGTATCTGCACCCATCTGGGCTGTATCCCGGGCTACAAGCCGAAGCCGGGCGATCTCAGCCCCACCTGGCCGGGCGGCTATCTGTGCCCCTGCCACGGCTCGAAATACGATCTCGCGGGCCGCGTTTTCCAGGATGTGCCGGCGCCGATGAACCTGCCCGTGCCGCCTTACGACTTCACCAATGATGCGACGCTGGTGATCGGCCAGAACCCGGCGGGCGTGACCTACTCGCTCTCGGAAATCGAGACGCTCTAAGGTCTCAAGTCTTTTTGAACAGCGCGCGATAGGCGGCAACGTCTTCGCGCGCTTTCATTTGTGTGGCCCAGCGGGCTAGCACCTTGGCCATGCGTTCGGGTGCGACGCCCAGCTGCGCCATCGCCACCCCGCCATTGACGCTTTCATGATATTCGGCGATCAGCCCGTCCTTGAGGACGAAGCGGCTGATGCCGTCGATCGTGACCTCGCGGCCTTTGAATTCGGGAATGGTGGAGACGAAGCGCGACAGTGAGCGCGCATAGCCCATCTCGCCATTCACGACCGGATCGAAGAAGCGCCAGTCGTAATCCGTCGCATCGCGGTGGAAGAGATTTTCCAGCATGTCGACGATGGCGGCGCGGCCGCTATGCGGGCCGTAGATGTAATCGTGATAGACGCCGTCTTCGGTGAAGCAGGCCGCAAAGCCTTTGCCGTCCCCGGCCGTTGCGGCGGCGGAAAGGCGGGCGAGCAGCGCGGCGAATTCGGATTGTTCCATCGTTTTCGCCGCGCTCCGCTTTCTCGCGTCAGGCCGCAGTCTTCAGGAGATTGCGGTTGATCAGCACTTCGGCGATCTGCACGGCATTGAGCGCCGCGCCCTTGCGCAGATTGTCCGACACCACCCACAGGGAAAGGCCGTGCTCGACCGTCGGGTCCTTGCGGATGCGGCTGACATAGGTTGCATCCTCGCCCGCGCATTCGACCGGCGTGATGTAGCCGCCGTCTTCGTGCTTGTCGATGACGAGCACGCCCGGCGCCTCGCGCAGGATGGCGCGCGCCTGTGCCGCCGTGATCGGGCTTTCGAACTCGATGTTCACCGCTTCGGAATGGCCGATGAACACCGGCACGCGCACGCAGGTCACCGTGCTCTGGATGTCGGGATCGAGGATTTTCTGCACCTCGACCATCATCTTCCACTCTTCCTTCGTGTAGCCGCTGTCGAGGAACTGATCGATATGCGGGATCACGTTGAAGGCGATCTGCTTGGTGAAGAGCTTGACCTCGATCGGATCGGCCACGAACACCGCGCGCGTCTGGCGGAACAATTCGTCCATCGGCTCCTTGCCGGCGCCGGACACCGATTGATAGGTCGCCACCACCAGCCGCTTGATCTTGGCGACGTCGTGCAGCGGCTTCAGCGCCACGACGAGCTGCGCCGTCGAGCAATTGGGATTGGCGATGATGCCCTTCGGAATGCCGTCCTCGAGCACGTCGGCATTCACCTCCGGCACGATCAGCGGCACCTGCCGGTCCATGCGCCAGGCGATGAATTGTCGATGACGAGGCAGCCCTGCTGCGGCGATCTTGGGCGACCAGGTCTTGGAGACGGTGCCGCCCGCGCTCATCAGGCAGATATCGGTGCCCGCGAAGTCGTAATAGTCGAGCGCCTTCACCTTCAGCGTCTTGTCGCCGAAGGAGACTTCTGTGCCGACCGAGCGCGTCGAGGCGAGCGCCACGACTTCGCTGGCGGGAAACGCGCGTTCGGCGAGGATGTTCAACATCTCCCGCCCGACATTGCCGGTCGCGCCGACGACGGCGACCTTGTACGACATGGCACCTGATCCTCTGAAAAACACTCTGGGGCGCGGCTCACCCGCGCCGGACGCGCACCAATACGCCATGGAGAAATGGCAGGAAAGGGGCGGGCGGCAATCCGTCCGGCGATGGCTGCCCGGCCCATCGCCCTCTCACGAGGTTAAGGCCGCTCAGCCGTCGAGTTCGGGTAGCGGCGGAAAATCCCGTCCTCGCTGAAGGCGAGCCGGCGCTCCGATTGGAGATAGGCGGCGATCTTCGGCCGCGCGGCGACGCTGTCGTGCAATTGCACAATGCCGGGATGGGTTTTCTCCAGCCGTCTGGCGGCTTTGGGAAAGGCATAGCGCACGCCCTTGACCATCTGAAACAGCGACAGGTCGGCATAGGTTGTGCGCCGTCCGGTCAGGAACGGACCCTTTCCCGCCTGCCGCACCAGCACAGCTTCGAAATAGCCGAAATATTTGGGCAGGCGATTTTTGCGCAGATCGGCGGCGCGTCGCGCGGCCTCCGGCTTCTGGTCCTCGTAATAGAGGCTGCCGGCGATGGGGTGATGGCTGTCATGGATCTCGCCCAGGAGGTCCATGATGGTGAGCTGAAGCTGGTGCACCCACAGCCGCCCGGCCTCGCTCCTGGGCGCCAGGCCGAGCCTGTCGCCGAGATAGAGGAGAATGTTCGCCGTCTGCGCCGATCAGCAGCCGTCCGGCCTTGAGAAAGGGCGGCGCAAAGGCGGGATGCTCCGGTCCATTTGCATCGAGCAGATCCATCATCGCGCCCATGCCGCCGGGCTCGCGCGCGACATCGCGATAATCGGCGCCGGCCTCTTCCAGCGCCAGCCGCACGAATTCGCCGCGCCCCGGGATCGGCCAGTAATAGAGTTCGTATCGCATCGCGCGTCTCCTGCCGGGCTTCGGCGAGAACGCTACACCAACGCGGCGCGATCCGGCGCTAGAGAATCCCGTCTGCGCGCAATCTGGCGATCTCGTCCGCCGCAAGGCCAAGCTCGTGCGCCAGCACCGCGTCCGTGTGCTCGCCCAGAAGCGGCGGCGCGCTTTTGTATTCCGGCGGCGTCTTCGACAGGCGCACGGGGCTGGCGACGAGATCGATCGGCCCCGCCGCGCTGTGCGGCAGCGAAACCGACAGCCCGCGCGCCACGGCCTGCGGATCGGCAAACACCTGATCGACGCGGTTGATCGGCCCGCACGGCACATTCGCCGCTTCGAGCAGCGCGATCCAGTCGCGCATCGTCCGCGCCGCGAACACCGGTTCGAGCAGTGCGACCAGCGCGTCGCGATTTTCCACCCGCGTGCCGTTGCTGGCAAAGCGCGGATCGGCCGCCAGCGCGTCGAGCCCCGTTGCCGCGCAGAAGCGTTTGAACTGGCCGTCATTGGCGACAGCGAGAATGAGATGGCCGTCGGCGGTCGCGAACACCTGATAGGGCACGATATTGGGATGGGCGTTGCCGAGCCGCGTCGGCACCATGCCGCCGGCCAGATAGTTCATCGCCTGATTGACCAGCGCTGCGGCCTGGCAATCGAACAGCGCCATGTCGATGGCCTGGCCTTCGCCGGTGCGGGCCTGATGGATCAGTGCCGCCTGGATTGCGATGGTGGTGTAAAGCCCGGTGAAGAGATCGGAGGCGGCCACGCCGACCTTCATCGGTTCGGCGCCGGGCTCGCCGTCCGTCTGACCGGTGATGGACATCAGCCCGCCCATGCCCTGCACCAGATAATCGTAACCGGCCTTCTGCGCGTAGGGGCCGGTCATGGCCGAAGCCGGTGACCGAGCAATAGATCAGCGCCGGGTTTTCGGCGGCGAGGCTTTCATAATCGAGGCCGTATTTGGCGAGCGCGCCGGTGCGGAAATTCTCCACCACGACATGCGCGCGCCGCGCCAGCCGCTTCACCAATGCCGCGCCTTCGGGCTTGGCGAAGTCGATGGTCACCGATTTCTTGTTGCGGTTGGCCGAGAGGAAATAGGTCGCGTCGCCCTTGCCGCCGTCTTCGGCCGTCAAGGAAGGGCGGGCCGAAATGGCGCGTCTCGTCGCCATCGCCGGGCTTTTCGATCTTGATGATCTCCGCGCCCAGATCGCCCAGGATCTGCGTGGCGAAGGGGCCGGCGAGCACGCGGCTCAGATCCAGCACGCGGATATGCGAAAGCGCGCCCAAATTTCACTCCTGTCGAAACAACGGATTGTCAGATTTCGGTGCGCACGTCCCACAGCTCCGGATAGAAGCGCAGGTCGAGTGCCTTCTTGAGATAGGACACGCCCGATGTGCCGCCGGTGCCCGGTTTGATCCGATGATGCGTTCGACCGTTTTCATATGGCTGTAGCGCCACAGGTGGAAGCGATATTCCAGATCGACCAGCTTTTCGGCCAGCTCATAGACATCCCAATGGTTTCGACATCGCGATAGACTTCGCGCCAGGCATCGGTCACGCGCGGATCGGGCGTATAGGGTTCGGCGAAATCGCGCTCCAGTTTCTCCTTCGGAATCGCAAAGCCGCGGCGGGCCAGAAGCGCCAGCGCCTCGTCATAGATGCTGGGCTCGTTGAGTGCGGCCTTCACCTGAGCTGCGATCGCTTCATCGGCGTCGAACACGCGCGCCATCTGCCGGTTCTTGTTGCCGAGGCGGAACTCCAGCATGCGGTACTGGAAGGACTGGAAGCCGGAGGATTGTCCCAGCGCATCGCGGAAGCTCGAATAGTCGAACGGCGTCATGGTGGAGAGAATTTCCCAGGACTGGATCAAATTCGCCTGCACCCGCGCCACGCGCGCCATCATCTTGAAGGCGGGGCCGAGATCGCCATCCCGAATCTGACGGATGGCGCCGGCCACTTCGTGCAGGCACAGCTTGATCCAGAGTTCCGAGGCCTGGTGCATGATGATGAACAGCATTTCGTCATGCTGGCCGGTGCGCGGGTGCTGGCAGCTCAAGAGCTGACCCAACCCCAGATAGTCCCCATAGGACATGGTGCCGCGGAAGTCCCAGTGGACGTTCTCGCCGGCCAGGTCCACGGCCCCGGGCTCCGGGGTTTCGTGGGTTGTTTCCGACCGTTCTCGGGTTCCATCGGGGACTCCACAATCACTTAACTGACAATGACGAAGGAGTCGCCAGCCTGACGGGGGCGATGCTATTGTCCGCGCTGTAGCGAGACAATGTAGGTGACGCAATGGGATGGAAGCTCGGGGCGAGCGTTGCCGTGCTTGCGGCGCTGGGCGTGTCCGGCACGGCCACGGCCGGCCAGAAATGCGCCCGGCCGACGGAAGTGACGGCGATCCAGGTGGCCGCCATCCAGCAGGAGCTGATGGTGGCGGCGCTGACCTGCCACGATGTCACCAACTTCAATGCCTTCCAGACCGGCTATGCCAAGGAGCTGCGGCGTTCGGACCGGCGCCTGCGCCATATGTTCCATCGCCTGTTCGGCAGCCGGGGCGACAGCCAGTATCATGCCTTCAAGACGCGGCTGGCCAACAATTCCTCGATCCGCAGCATTCACGACAATGCCGCCTATTGTAAGGAGGCCCAGCTGGTCTTTGCGGCGGCGTTGACGCCCCAAAAGCCGACGCTGGCCGATTTCGTCTCCGGTGTCGCTGTCCATGACGACAGTCCGGTCGATCAGCTGCGATATCCGCGTGGCCACCGGTTTTGCCGGTGCCCGGGCGGTGCCCAATATCGTTCCCAAGCCCAATCCGCTGCGCGTGGCGGCACTGACGCCGGCCGCGCCCGTGGCCGTCACCCCGGTCGCCAACGCGCCAGCGGCGGCGGCAGGTCAGCAGGCCCTCGCAGCGCCTGCTGCTGCCCCGTCGCAGACAGGATGCTGCGGCCAGCGCCGGTTCCGGCCGAAGCCGCTGCCGACTGACGAGCCCGCCGAGACGGTGCTCATCGAGCCAACAGGCGCGGGCGATGCCCGCCAGCATCGGACAAGAACAAGAAGTCCTCCGGCTGGCTCTCCAGCATTTTCAACTAGATGGGCCTGCCGATCGGGCCGGTCCCCACCGCCTCGCGGCGGGCATCGCGCGCGGCCGCCCTGAACGCTGTCTGGGCTCCGTCCCGTCCGGCTACGAGCCGGGAGCATGGCTGCAGTGCAGAAGCAGGGCCAAGGCTGGCGCAGGCAAAAGAAAAGGGCGGGTCGAAACCCGCCCTTTCCCATGTCTGGGACCGAAGGTCCGGCTTAGCTGCCGCTACCGGCGCCGAGCTCGATCACCGCACGACGGTTCTGCGGTTCACGCACGCCCTTGCCCGTGGGCACCAGCGGATCGTCGAAGCTCTTGCCGACGGTCGACGATGCCGTCGGCCGTCCATGCCCTGACGGACCATTTCGTCCTTCACGGCATCGGCGCGACGCTCGGACAGCGCCTGGTTGTAGCTGTGCGAGCCGACCGTATCGGTGTGACCGGTGATCAGCACCTTCACGAAGCCATGCTCCTTGGCCGTCTTGACCGCTTCGGTCACGACCGACTGCGCTTCGGCGGTCAGGTTCGACTTATCGAAGTCGAAGAAGACGATATACGTCTTGACCGGCGGAGGCGGCGGCGGCGGGGGCGGCGGCGGCGGCGGCGGAGGCGGCGGCGGAGGCGGCGGCGGGGAGGAGGCGTCATGTACCAACGCACACCGACAATGCACCGCCTGATCGTTCAGGTCGCGGGCCGTCGCGTCATAGGATGTAAAGCTCGAACTGTAGACATGGTTCACAGACACCGAGCGATAGCGGTAGTCGAGGAACAGATCGACATGATCATTGATCGAGTAGTTGAACCCGACAATGCCCTGGTACATGAAGCCGCGCTGCGTGCCGCTCAGATAGGTCCAGTTCGCGTCAGCCAGATTGACGTTGGCACGGCCGATGCCAATGCCACCGCCAAAGGTGAAGTCCCATTTGTCGCTCAGCGGAACATCATAGGCGGCATTCGCCATGAACGAGACGATGTCCGCGTGACCGCTATAACCAGTCTGGTCAATATCGTGCGGCGCATAGCCGATTTCAGCCTCGACCCGGACGCGGCTCTTGAAACGATAACCCACGGATCCAACGACCAGTGCAGAAGCGCTCGTGTGAGCCTTCATGCTAAAGGGCGTGACAGTTGTGGTTATGGGCTTCAGGTTGGCTTTGATATTGCCCACATGGTCCCAGCCGGCGCCCAAACCAAGATACCAACCCGTCGCGTCACTCGCAGCGGCGGGGCCGCTCAAGGCCAGCATGGCTACGCCCGCTAAGGCGATCATACGAATTTTCATATTAATTCCCTCGTTCAAAGTACCGGCGGGCAGGGATTCCCCCACCGACGCGTCCGGGATGCTTGCACTTCTATAGAATATATCGCACCGGATGTGGAGGTGAAATGGGTGAAAGACCCCAATCAAGTGGCGATAGACACCTGAAATTCGTGGCCTGTGTCGCCATTGCAACATTAACGCAATAGGGACGGGAGAACTGTTCCGGGACAATCGAAAACAAAGGCATACCGTCCCGGAAGGATCGATAAGTGTTTGTGACTGCCGGAATTCTTCAAAATTCCGGTCTCGATTGCCCCGAGAATTTCGGTGCGGGGCTCGACATGGAAGAGGGCCAGCCAGCGGCGCATGATCTGCTGTCCCAAGGGCCCCAATCCGGTCAGATCGCCAAAATCGACCACATGCACCCGTCCGTCTTCGGCAAGCGCCGCCTCCGCCGCCTTAAGCCCTTGATCCCAATCTGGAATCATCGACAGGCTGTAGGAAAACACAGCGCGATCGAAGGGTGTTTCGCGGCCGAACATCTGCGGCGTTAACCCTTCCGCATAGCCATGGGCGAGCGCGATCCGGTCGCCGAGGCCGGCCCGGGCCACCTGTCTGGTGGCCGTCTTGAGCATCTCCTGCGAGGCGTCGAGCCCGTAGAACCGGGCCTCGGGGTAGCGCCGGGCCATGGCGATCAGGTTGCGGGCCGTGCCGCAGCCGATCTCCACCACATGTTCGCCGGGCCTCAGCGCCATGCTCGCGGATCAGCCGGTCGCGCCCGAAAAGGTAATATTTTCGTGTCAGATCATAGATATAGCGCTGATAGCGATAGACGTCGTCCATCAGCGCGGCGTGGGTTTCGTCGCCGATCTCGCTCTCGTTATGCATGGCGGTCAGTTCAGGGCCCGGCGGGCATAGATATGAAAGCCGCCATAGATGGACGAACGGTCCTGGGCGTGGAGCCTGAGGCTTTCCGCCTCCAGATAGATCCAGGGCGCGAGCAGCCCGGCCGGCAATTTGCGCGGCAGCGGTGACTCGGATCCGGCTGTGCGGAAGATTACCCGCGCGTCGCGGCTGTCGGCTGTGCGGTCGATCTCGGTCCACAGCCGCACCATGCACATCGGGGGTCATCCAGTCCTGAGCGTCGAGCAGCACATAGCGGTGTAGCGAACCGGCGGGCTGGTCCGTCAGGAAGTCGATCAGCGAGGCGTGATGAATCTCGACGCGGTCCACCCGCGCCCGGATCGTGTCGTAGACGTCCTCGCGCAGATAGGCCGGCACCGCTTCGCGGTTCTCGGTGTCATAGCCGCGGGCGAAGGCCTGCCAGGCGAAATAATTGCTGCCCATCGGGAAGTCGCAGGCCAGCTTTTCCACGCGCTGGCGCAGCACCGCCGCCGGATCGGCTTCGGAGCCTGCGACCAGCTCGTCATACTGCGCCGGCGGAATGCCGAGGGCATAAAGCGAGACCGGCCATCTCGACAACAGGCGGATCGGCCTGGACTCGAACAAGCGGCGCGATCAATGTGTCGAAGGCGGCGCGCTGTTCGCCCGGCGTGCGGGCGGTGACGAGCCCGTCGAGCTTCTTGCCATGCAGCTTGGCCACGGCGTGCAGAATGCCGATGAAACGGCCGAGCAGCCCGTAGCGATAAAGATCGCGCGCGAACATGTTGATTCGCCGGCCCTGCAGCGGCATGCGCTTGTCCCAATAGCGCCGCGTGCCGGCATCGAGCTTGTCGCTGAGGAAGGTGTCATAGGCCGCGCTGTTGGCCTTGTCCTTGGCGCTGCCGAAGAAGCGGAAGAAATCTTCGTAGGAAGGCAGGCTCTCGAGCGCGGCCAGCTTCAGCCGCGTCAGCGCCACGTGATTCGGATTGAGATCCACGGCGATGATCTTCGCCGGGATCGGCGGCCAGATAGTTGAGCACGTTGCAGCCGCCCGAAGCGATGGTGACGAGCCGGTGCTGTGGCTCAAGCGCCAAGGCTTCCATGTCGACATCGGGATCTTCCCAGATCTGGTTGTAGACGAAGCCCTTGAACATCAGCGTGAAGAGGCGCTCCAGCGCCCCGCGGCGGGTGGCGGCGGGGCGTGTATGGGCGGCGCGCTCGAGTAGCACATTGGCCATGGCAGACCTGGTTCCTTTCCATGGCTAGCAGGGCGCCCGGCGCGCTGGCCGCCTCTGCATTGCGCGGGGCAGGCCCGCTCGATAAGGGGGTGGCATGAGCGACACGCATTCTGCCGGGAAACGCCGATCGAGGAGCTGCTTCGGCTGCTCGATCTCGAAGCCATCGAAGTCAACATCTTCCGCGGGCTGAGCCCCAAGGACCGTTCGCAGCGCGTCTTCGGCGGGCAGGTGCTGGGCCAGGCATTGGTTGCCGCCACGCGCACGGTCGAAGATCGCTTCTGTCACTCGCTTCACGCCTATTTCCTGCTTCCCGGCGATCCCAAGGTTCCGATCCTCTACGAGGTGGATCGCAGCCGGGACGGCAGGAGCTTCAGTTCGCGCCGGGTGGTCGCGATCCAGCACGGCCGTCCGATCTTCCATATGTCGGTTTCTTTTCAGATCGATGAACCCGGCCTCGAACATCAGATCGACGCCCCGAAGGTGCCGCGCCCCGAAACCCTGCCGAACGAGGACGAGGCCCGCCGCGCCATCGCCGACAAGGTGCCCGCCGAGCATCGCGACCATTTCCTCAGACCGCGGCCGATCGAGCTGCGTCCACTCCAGCGCCAGGACATCGTCAGTCCCGTCAAGCGGCCGCCGCATCAGGCGTTCTGGGTGCGCGCCACGGGGCGGCTGCCCGAGGACCACTCGCTGCAGCAATGCGTGCTCGCCTATGCCTCCGATATGACGTTGCTCGACACCTGCCTTCAGCCGCATGGCATTGGCTGGTTCGACGGGCGTGTGCAGATGGCCAGCATCGATCACGCGATGTGGTTCCACCGGCCGTTCCGCGCCGATGAGTGGCTGCTCTATGTGCAGGACAGCCCCACGGCAACGGGTAGCCGCGGCTTCAACCGTGGCCTGATCTATGCCGAAGACGGGACGCTTGTGGCTTCGGTGGCACAGGAAGGGCTCGTGCGACTGCGCGGCGAATAACGCGTGCGACTGCGCGGCAGATAGCGTGTGTGCGCGAGACTAAGCGCGCGTCAGCAACCGGGGCAGCTCACGGTCGCGCTGCGGCGCGGGCGTGCATAGAAGGTGTCGCTCATCGGCACCGTGCCGACGATGAACTTCCCGAAGGGCGAAGTGTATTGATAGGTAACCTGGGCGAGGATGACGCTGCAGACATCGGTCGCGCACTGGTCCTTCGGCATCAGGCCTGCCGGAACCGTCACGGGATTGCCCGTGGTCAGGGCTGTTCCGTTCTGCGCATCGCTCCAGCCCACCTTGCCCCCGCCATTGCCATCGCTGACGATGGAAGAGATTACGATGCTCGCATTGGTGCTGGAGAAGGGATAGATGATCGCGTTTACGGCCGCGAAGACGTTGTTCATGTCGCTGGGGGTCATGGTGGTCGCCTGCGCCACGAGGTCGGCGCCGGTCGAGGCCAGCATCGTCACCTTCTGATGGCACGACAGCGCATTGCATAGTTCGGCAGTCCCGAGCAGCAGCGTCACCATGACCGGCGCGATCAGCGCGAACTCGATAGCCGCCAGCCCGCTCCTGTCTTTGCGAAAATTTGCGCGCGCGCCTCAGCATGACGCTCCACTCACATAGGGCTCGGTGCGGAAGGCCGCCGCCGAGGCAATCAGATATTGGCCGCCCGGCATGTTCTGCAGCAACGGCGCCATCATCGGTGTCATGATCGTCCACGGATAGAAGCTGCGCATCAACACGACCTGGCAGGCACCGGCATTGTCGACGACAAGCTTCGTCGTATCGATGCTGCCATTGGCCTTCGTGACACTGGCGTAGTTGTTGCCGGAAAAGTTGGAATAGGCGCGCAGATCCACTTGCAGGTTGGCCGCGCAATTGCCGGATGAGATCAGGCCCGCCACCTCGGCGCAGATGCGCGTGCGCAAATCGTCCGCCGTCAGGTGTCCACTGATCTGCCCGGTGCGGATCAGCCGCGCCACATCGTCGGTTGCATTTTGCAAAGCCGAGCCGGCAAAGAATATTACGCCTGTCTCGATGATGCCGAACAGAAACAGGAAGAACACCGGCGCGACCATGGCGAATTCGATCGCGGCCGAGCCCGAGCGTGCATGCGTCCGCATATGCGTCCGGATACGCGACCATCTTTCCTGAATTCGATTGCGCAGGCCCACGCGCATTCTCCGACATGTCTCGGCGACAACAGGATTAACGCGAAGAGACTGCGAAACGAACCGAAAGCGCTTGGTGTGCTGAAGAAAGTCTTAATCGCCCCGATCGAACCGTAAACAATGCGAAATTGAAGATGTTTCTGTCTCAAATCGGGCGCGAACCGGTAAGTGCCGGATAACCAGGATGAAAGGCCCCTAAACCATAGCGGTTCGAATTGCGCGATATTGCGCCGCGGACACCGGGCGAGCGAGTTCGAGACCATGTCTTTCATTCGATCCATGTCACAAGGTCTGCGCGAAGTGGCGCCACTTTCTGCGCGACCGCGGCGGCAATGTCGCCATGATCTTCGGGCTGGCCCTGATTCCGCTGGCGGTTGCGGCGGGTAGCTGGCATCGATTTCTCGCGCGCGCTTCTTGTTCGTTCGCGTCTGGCCGAAGCGCTCGATGCCGCAGGCCTCGCGGTGGGCGCCTCGCAAGGCTTGACCCAGACCCAGATGCAGGCCCTGGCGCAGAACTATTTCGACGCAAACTATACGGCCGGCAATTCCTTCGGCGTGCCGGCGCCCGTCTCGATCGCCTTCGGCAATCAGCAGGTATCGCTCTCAGCCTCGGTTGAGATACCGACCACGTTGATGAACATCGTCGGGATCAAGACGATGGACGTCTCCCATACTTCAAAGATCGTCTGGGGCCAGACCAAGCTGTGGGTGGGGTTGGTGCTCGACAACACCGGCTCCATGAACGAAAGCGATTCCTCGGGCTCCAAGATCGACGCTCTGAAATCGGCAACGCATTCGCTGTTGACGATGCTGCAGAACGCGTCCAGCACGCCCGGCGATGTCAAGGCGTCGATCATTCCGTTCTCGAAAGACATCAATTTCGGTGCCGGGGCAGTCGGTGACAGCTGGATTGACTGGAGCGACTGGCTGGCGCCGCCGGCCAATTCCATGCCGTCTGCCAGCGTGGGGCCGGGCTCGTCCTGTCCCTATAGCAGCTGGAGCAACGGCTTCGGCTGCACGCAAGGGCCGGCCAATGGCAGCTGGAACACCAACACCATTCCCTCCAGCGGAACCTATGCGGGCTATATCTGCCCAAGCCGCGACAATGGTCGCGTCGATCCCGGCCGCAACGGCCATTACTACAATGGCTGCTACGACAGCGTTCCGGCGGGTACGACGACGACGAGCTGCGTGACGCCATGGGGCGGAAGCACAAGTTGCACAACGACCACGTCGAGCGATCCCTATACGGGTTCGATCGCGACCTCTTGCAACTACGATTCTCACTATACCAAGACCTGCATCACCAGGACGGGTGCGCCTTACACCCATAACTGGGTCGCCAATGACAAAAGCACCTGGGACGGTTGCTTCATGGATCGCGCGCAGAGCTATGACGAGCAGAACGATCCGGCGACGGGCGGCAGCACGGATTTTCCAGCGGAAAATGCTTCCTCCTGTCCGCCAGCCCAAATCGCGCCGCTCAGCTACGATTGGACCGCGCTCAACAGCGAAGTCAATTCGATGACGCCGAACGGCAACACCAACCAGACCATCGGCCTGGCATGGGGCTGGCAGAGCCTGACGGACGGCGATCCGATGAATGCGGGCACGCTCCCCCCGCAGACCCAGCGCGTCATCATTCTCCTCAGCGATGGCGTCAACACCCAGAACCGCTGGACGCAGAGATCAGTCGTCGATCGATGCGCGCGAAGAGCAGGCTTGCGACAATGCCAAAGCGGCCGGCGTGATCATCTACACGGTGTTCGTGGATCTCAACGGCACCTCCGGCAGTTCCGCGGCGCTGCAATACTGCGCCTCGGACTCGACCAAATATTTCGATCTGACGACGTCGGGCGCGATCGCGACGGCCTTCACCACCATCGGTCAGCAGATCACCAATCTGCGCGTGGCGAAGTAGGCATTATCCCGTCGCGGTGCGCGCTGGCGGATTCGATGTGCAAAGGTATGCGGGTTCGGCGGCTGCAATGCCGCCGAACCCGTTTTGATCGGTGGTCGGTTTGCCTGTCTGCCTATTGCGCGTTGCTGGCGAGCGCGGCGGCCTTGCCGGTGTCCTGATGTGTCGGACGTCTCGCCGCTCACATCCTTGTAGACCGTCGATGCGTCGCCCGGCAGCGGCGCGGACTCGCAGCGCGCATCCGCGCAGGAATAGGTCACCTGCGAGGCGCCGCGATTGAGCGTCACGATATTGGCGCTGCGGCCAAAGACGGTCAGCGGATCGTTGGCCACTTCATGGCCGGCGCCATCCAGCGCCACCACATTGGTGGTGCCGAAGGCTTTGCCGAGAACGAAGATGCGGCGCGAATCGATCACCGTCACATCGGCGATCGACGGGTTGCCCACATAGACCGTGGCGACCGGCTTATCGAAGCTCACCATACGGACCTGGTCCATCGGAACCGCGATGCTGCCGGCAATGGCAGGGTGCGCGGCGGCCGTGATGGCGGCGAGTGCGATCGGAAAGGCGATGAAGCGGCGCATGCGCGAAAATCCTCCGGCGCGATCATTGTGTCGTAAACGTTAGTCTTTGGGCCGTAAAGGAAGGCTTAAGTGTGCGTTGGCGATTGAATGCACCGGGCACAGACGCTGCCCGTGCAATGCGGTCCGTCGAATTGAAGCACGGTTCGCAATGGGCGCGTTCGCGACAGCGATTTGCGCGGTGCATGAAAATCTTTTCCGCACAGCGTTAATTTCACGCCTCCTGTGTGCGGAAGTTTCTAACGGAGTAGGCCTTTTTGTTTCGTTCCGGCACGGTTCGCGCCGATCGCTCCACAATCGTGTTAAGCCGCTGTTAATTGTGGCCGCGTAGCATCACGCCTATTCCACGAGCGGACCGACGCAAAGAAAGCGGTTCCGGGTGGGACTAGGGTGTCAATGCAAGCGGAGGCTTCAAATGAAGAATCTTTTTTCCAAATTCCTGACGGATGAGTTGGGTGCCACGGCAATCGAATACGGCCTGATCGCGGCCGGTATTGCTGTTGCGATTATCTCCATGGTGGATCTGGTCGGCACGAACCTGATCGACCACCTTCAGCAACATCGCCGGCAATCTGGGCGGTTCGGTCGGTACGCCGTAAGTGAGCCGGTCGTGAACGGAACCATCCCTGGCCCGTTCGCTCATAACGTGACTGCGCGACGGCCGCCCCCAAGGCGGCCGTTCGCTTCTCTGAAAGCTCGATAGCGTGGACCTGATGTCAGTCATGATCGCGCAGTTTCTGATCCTGGTGGTGTTTCCCGCGTTGCTGCTGGCGGCGGCCGGTTGGGATCTGGCGAGCTTCACGATTCCCAATTTCATTCCCGCCGCGCTGGCCGCGCTTTTTGTCGTTCTGGCGGTCGCCTCGGGGCTGACGCCGGCGGCAATCGGCCTGCATCTTCTGGCTGGCGGTATTGGCTTGATCGCGGGTTTCACGCTGTTCGCGCTCGGCTATATCGGCGGCGGCGATGCCAAGTTGTTTGCGGCGGTGGCGCTGCTTCTGGGCGTGCATGATGCCGTCGCATTCGCCCTCATCTCCGCGCTCTTCGGCGGCGGATTGACGCTTGGGCTGATCGCTCGTGCGGCAGGTGCCGTTGCCGCAATTCCTGGCGCAACCCTGGATCCTGCGTCTGCATGACGCCAAAGAAGGCGTGCCCTATGGCGTCGCGCTTGGCGGCCGGCGCCTTCGTGCTGCTCCCCCACAGCGAAATTTTTCGCGCTGTCGCGGCCGGGTAGAGAAACGTCGCAGCATTCTATTAAGCAAATTCTAAAGGGTTCCGTGTTGGGATTGGCTTCCAAAGGAGCTGCATCCCATGAACAGGTCGCGCGTCATCGTTCTCGGCCTCGCCGCGTTCGCCGCTATCGTCGCCGCATTTCTCGTGCGCGGACTTCTGGGCGGCGGCACCGAGAAGAGCGCGGCGGCAACGCCGCCGCATCCCGTTTCCACAATTCGCGTTCTCGTCGCGGCCAGCAACATCCAGCCTGGCACGGCGCTGACGCCCGCGTCCGTGCGCTGGCAGGTGTGGCCGAAATCCGCCGTCGATGGCAGCTTCATCACAGGCTCGGCGTCTTCCGATCTGTCGAAGATCGTTGAAGGCACCGTCGCGCGCGCGCCGCTGATTGCCGGCGAGCCGCTGACGACGACCAAGATCATTCACGCCAGGGCGGCGGGCTTTATGGCGGCGCAGCTTTCGCCGGGCATGCGCGCGGTGTCGATCGGGATCGATGCCAAATCCGGCGCCGGTGGTTTCATTCTTCCGAACGATCGCGTCGACGTGTTGTCGACGCATGTGGTTCCGGGCGCGGGCCGTCGTTTCGCTGCCGACACGATCATTCGCGATGTGCGCGTGCTGGCGATCGGCCAGACCTATAGCCAGAAGGGCGACGAAAAGGTCGTGGTCGGCAATACCGCTACCCTCGAACTGACGCCCGGGCAATCCGTCGTGATTGCGCGCGCCTCTGCGTCCGGCGTTCTGTCGTTGTCGCTGCGTCCGCTTGCCGATGCCAGTGCGAACCGCGAGCTGGCCTCTGCCGGCGGCGATGGCACTTCGGTGGCGGTGATCCGTTACGGCATCGCGCGCGCCGGCGCCGGCCAGGCAGGAGAATAAGATGATGGGGTGGGGCAAGGCGAGGCTCGCAATTCTTGCGGCGGTGATGCTGGCCGTTCCGGCGGGCGCACAGGCCGAACATGCAAACGGCGCGCCGCGCGTGATTTCGGTGCACTCCGGCGACCACGCGACGCATGAGCGCATCACGCTGTCGCTCGACAAGGCGGCCATCGTCGAGCTCAACACCGATGCGCGCGACGTTCTGGTGTCCAACCCCAGCATTGTCGATGCCGTGGTGCGCAGCCCGCGCCGCATCTTCCTGATGGCGCAGAAGATCGGCCAGACCAACGCCTTTTTCTTCGACGGTCACGGCCATCAGCTGCTCTCCATCGACATTCGCGTTGAACGCGATGTGACCGATCTGTCGAACATGCTGAAATCAGACATGCCCGGCGCGAAGATCAAGGTCGCAGCCCTCAACGACAATGTGGTGCTGACGGGCACGGTCGAGAATGCCGGTCAATCCAAGCGCGCCGAAGATCTGGCGGGCCGTTTCGTCGGCGATCCGAAAAAGGTCGTCAACATGCTGCAGATCGGCAGCGGCCAGCAGGTCATGCTCAAGGTCCGCGTGGCCGAGGTGCAGCGCTCCATCGCCAAGCAATTCGGCATCGATCTGTCGAGCGCCGCGGTCGCCGCCGGCGTGCCGATCATCGCCGGCACCTCCAATCCCTTCGGCCTGATGGGTCGCGCGCTCTCCGATGCGTCTGGCGCGCAGATCGGCTCGGTTTGCCCGGGGGCCTTCACGCCGTCCACGAGTTCGACCACGACCACGTCGCTGACGAACTCGACCACAGCGATCACCAACACCAGCACCGATCCGCAGCTCCTGCAGCCCGGCATGGCGAACGGTGTCAGCGCGCTGGCCAACACGGCCCAGTCCATCACGAAGAACATGCCCTGCACCAGTCCCAACAATCTCCAGGGTGTGATCAAGGCGCTGGAACAGGTCGGGCTGATGCACACACTGGCCGAACCGAACCTTGTCGCCGTCTCGGGCGAGACCGCGAAGTTCCTGGCCGGCGGCGAATTCCCAGTGCCGTCGGGCCGCGACAATAGCGGCAATGTGTCGGTGACCTTCAAGAAGTTCGGCGTCGGCTTGTCCTTCACGCCGGTCGTCGTCAGCCCGGGCCGGATTTCGCTGCAGATTTCCACCGAGGTCAGCGAGCTGACCAATACCGGCTCGTTCACAATGTCGGGCGGCAGCAGCACGAATTCTTCCGGACAGACGGTAACGGTCGCGCCGATGACCATCCCCGCGCTCGCCGTGCGCCGCGCCGAGACCACCGTCGAACTGCCGTCGGGCGGAAGCTTCGCCATCGCCGGCCTGATGCAGCACACCAACAAGCAGGTGCTCGATTCTTTCCCCGGTCTGAAGGACATGCCGATCCTGGGCGCGCTGTTCCGCAGCCGTGACTATCAGGACAATGAGACCGAGTTGGTGGTTCTGGTCAGCGCCTATCTCGTCAACCCGGTCAAGGGCGACAAGATCGCGCTGCCGACCGACGGCTTCGTGCCGCCGACCGATGTGCAGACCATCCTCATGGGCAAGCTCAACCAGTCGCACAAGACCACAGCCGCCGCCGCGGCGGCCAAACAGGCGGCCGCCGCCAAAGCCGCAGGCGATGGCAAGACCGGCTTCATTATCGAATAGGGAACGGCCATGAACGGACATGAACGCATTCGCGCTGCCGCCCTTGTCGGCTTGTTTTCGGCCTTGCTGGTGATCGGCGGCTGCGCCTCGCCGACCAATGGCGATGTGGCCACGATCAATCCCGACAAGCTGTTTCCGGTCACCGCGGCGCCGGCCTTCAAGACGCTGGAACTGTCTTTCGGCACGCCGTCGGGCGGACTTCTGCCGCAGGACGAGACCCGCTTCGACGGTTTCGTCCAGGCCTATCTGGCCCGCGGCAACGGCTCGATCTCGATCTCGGTTCCCAAGGGGCCGGGCTCGACCGAGGCCATCCGCTATTTCGGCGAAAGGCTGGCGGCGATGGGCGTGCCGCGCAGCTCGATCCTGGTCGGTGCGCGCACGCTGCACGATGGCGATCCGCGCGTCGAGCTGGCCTTTATCACCTATAAGGCCGATGCGCCGGCCTGCGGCGACTGGTCGAAAAATGTGGCTGACACGGCTTCGAATCTGCCGATGCCGAATTTCGGCTGTGCCAACGAGCACAATCTGGCGGCCATGGTCGCCGACCCGCGCGATCTCGTCGAGCCGCGCAATATGGACCCGTCCGACGCGACGCGGCGCAGCACGGTTCTTGACAATTACGAAGCCGGAAAACCCACCGCGGCAACGAAGACGTCCGATCAGACGTCCAATGTCAGCGGCATTCAATAGGTGTTGGAGAGTTCCATGGCGAAGCCCAGAGAAGAGGACGGCCGGCACGACGGCGAAGAGGCGTTCGGCGCCGCGCCGCATGAGCGGCCCGTGCCGCGCATCTCCATCCATGCCTTTTGCGAATTTCCGGATACGGGCGCGGCGATGCAGCGCGCCAGCGCCGATCGCCGGCTCGCCAAGGCCCATGTCGATATCCAATTGGGCGGCATCCAGGGCGCCGTCGAGCATTACACCGGTCAGGTCACGCCCAATCTCCTGATCGTCGAAACCCGTTTGCAGGGCCCGGCGGCGCTGTCCGAGATCGATCGCCTGGCCGAGGTCTGCGACCCGGCGACCAAGGTTGTCATTGTCGGGCGCGTCAACGATGTGGAGCTGTACCGCGAACTGATCCGCCGCGGCGTCAGCGAATATCTGGTCGCCCCGGTCAGCCCCTTGCACATGATCGAGGTTATCTCGGGTCTCTATCTCAATCCCGATGCTGGCCCGATCGGCCGGGTCATCAGTTTCGTCGCCGCGCGCGGCGGCGCCGGTTCCTCCACGCTTGCGCACAATACAGCCTGGTCAATGGCCGAGCGCATGCATATCGGCACCACCATCGTCGATCTCGATCTGCCCTTCGGCACGGTCAGCCTCGACTTCAACGAGGATCCGGGCCAGGGCGTGGCCGATGCGCTGTCGGCGCCGGAGCGGCTCGACGATGTGCTGCTCGACCGCCTGCTGCAGAAGGCCGGCGATCATCTGTCTCTCTTCACCGCGCCATCGCAGCTCGATCGCGATTACGACGCCGATGCAACCGCCTATGAGTCGGTGATCGAGGCCGTGCGCCAGATGACGCCCGCCGTCGTGATCGACCTGCCGCATGCCTGGACGCCGTGGGTGCGCCAGACGCTGCTTGCCTCCGACGATGTGGTGATCGTGGCCACGCCGGATCTCGCATCGCTGCGCAACGGCAAGGCCATGGCCGATCTTCTCAAGCAGAACCGGCCCAACGATGCGCCGCCCAGGCTGGTGATGAATCAGGTCGGCGTGCCCAAGCGGCCCGAGATTCCGGTCAAGGATTTCGCCGAGACCATCGGTCTGTCGCCCTCGCTGGTAATTCCCTTCGAGCCGGCGCTGTTCGGCGCCGCCGCCAATAACGGCCAGATGCTGATGGAGGTGCAGCCGCGCTCGCAGACGGCCGAAGCGGTGCGCGCGCTGTCGGATCTCCTGACCGGCCGCAACGCCTCCGGTCGCGCCGACGCCAAGTCGGTGCTGCCGTTCTTCTCCTTCCTGACGGGCAAGAAGCGGGCTTCGTAAATGTTCGGAAAGCGCAATGCGAGCACCGATCTGCCGCGCCGCGAGGCTGCTCCGGCCCGCGCCGCGGAACAGGCACGGCCCGCGCCGCCGCCTCCGCCGGCGGATGCACAGGCGCCGCGTCCGGCAGCTGCTGCGCTGGCGGCCGCCAAGCCGCCGCCGCCCAAACCGGCGCAGGCCAAGCTGCCCGGCGGGCCACCGCAAGCGAGCAAGCCGGTGGTCACGGTCGCCGACACCCGCTCGGACGACTATTACCAGATCAAGACCACGATCTTTAATGCGCTGATCGACACGATCGATCTGGCGCAGCTCGCCCAGCTCGATCCCGATTCGGCGCGCGAGGAAATCCGCGACATCGTCAACGAGATCATCTCGATCAAGGCCGTGGTGATGTCCATCGCCGAGCAGGAACATCTGCTCCAGGACATCTGCAACGACGTTCTGGGTTATGGCCCGCTCGAGCCGCTGCTTGCGCGCGACGACATCGCCGACATCATGGTCAATGGCGCCGGCCGCGTCTTCATCGAAGTCGCCGGCAAGGTGCAGCTCACCAATATCCGCTTCCGCGACAATGCGCAGCTGATGAACATCTGCCAGCGCATCGTCAGCCAGGTCGGCCGCCGTGTCGACGAAAGTTCGCCCATCTGCGACGCGCGCCTGCTCGACGGCTCCCGCGTCAACGTGATCGCCCCGCCGCTGGCGCTCGACGGGCCGACGCTGACCATTCGTAAGTTCAAGAAGGACAAGCTCAAGCTCGAGGATCTGATCAAGTTCGGCTCCATCAGCCAGCCGGGCGGCAATCTGCTGAAGATCATCGGCCGCGCGCGCTGCAACGTCCTGATCTCGGGCGGTACCGGTTCGGGCAAGACAACCCTGCTCAACACGCTGACCGCCTTCATCGATACTGATGAGCGTGTCATCACCTGCGAAGACGCCGCCGAATTGCAGCTGCAGCAGCCCCATGTCGTGCGGCTGGAAACCCGCCCGCCCAATCTCGAGGGCCAGGGCCAGATCACCATGCGCGATCTGGTGCGCAACTGTCTGCGTATGCGTCCCGAACGCATCATCGTCGGCGAAGTGCGCGGATCCGAGGCGTTCGACCTGCTTCAGGCCATGAACACCGGTCATGACGGGTCGATGGGCACGCTTCACGCCAACTCTCCGCGCGAGGCGCTGTCGCGCCTGGAATCCATGATCACCATGGGCGGCTTCCAGCTTCCCACGCGCACCATCCGCGAGATGATTGTCGCCTCGATCGACGTCATCGTGCAGGCCGAGCGCTTGCGCGACGGTTCGCGCCGCATCACCCATGTCACCGAAGTGATCGGCACCGAAGGCGATGTCATCATCACCCAGGATCTGATGCATTACGACATGACGGGCGAGGACGAGACGGGCCGCATCATCGGCCGCCACGTCGGCACCGGCATTGTGCGTCCGGCCTTCTGGGACCGGGCCCGTTATTTCGGTATGGAGCAGGAACTGGCGGAATCGCTCGACGCCCTGCAGGAGGCGTGAGCGGATGAGCGGCATGATGGTGGCGCTTCTGGGACTGTTCTTTTTCGTCGCGATCGGCGGGGCGGCCTTCGTTCTTACCGAGAATGGCAGCGGGCGCACGCACAAGCGCATGGCGTCGATGACACGGCCCTCGGCTGCCGGCTCCGCGGCCCGCGTCGCCGCCGATGCGACCCAGCAGCGCCGCAAGAACGTCACCGCGCTGCTCAAGGATCTGGAGAAGCAGCAGGCCGAGCAGAAGAAGAAGCCGACGCTGCGCCGCCGTCTCGAACAGGCTGGGCTGTCGGCCGAACCGCGCAGCTATTACATTGTCTCCGGCATCGTCGCGCTGGTCGCAGTGGGGGCTTGTCTTCTGGCCAAGCCGCCGATCTGGGTTGTGCCTTTGGTCGGTTTCGTCGCCTTTGCCGGCCTGCCGAGCTGGGTGCTGTCCTTCCTGATTGGCCGCCGCAAAAAGGCCTTCACGAGAGAGTTTGCCGGCGCCATCGACGTGATTGTGCGCAGCGTCAAATCGGGGCTGCCGACCAATGAGGCGCTCAAGATCGTCGCGCGCGAGATGCCGCAACCCGTGGCCGGTGAATTCGACCGCCTCGTCGAAGGGCTCAAGGTTGGTGTCACGCTGGAGCAGGGCTGCCGGCGCATGTTCGAAAGCATGCCGACGGCCGAGGTAAACTTCTTCGGTATCGTCATGACGATCCAGTCGAAGTCCGGCGGCAATCTGTCGGAAGCGCTGAGCAACCTCGCCAATGTGCTGCGTGACAGACGGCGCCTGCAGGGCAAGATCAAGGCGATGTCGTCCGAGGCCAAGGCCTCGGCCATGATCATCGGGTCTCTGCCGCCGGCCGTGGCGGTAATGGTCTATCTGTCGACGCCCGATTACATCATGGCGCTTTTCACCACCCGCCTGGGCAATCTGATGCTCCTGGGATGCGCGGTGTGGATGACGGTGGGCATTTTCGTCATGTCGAAAATGATCGCCTTCAAACACTGAGCGGGGCCCGCGCGGAACGATGAACAATCTCGGTTATCTCGACCTGCTCTTCGATCCGGCCTTCATGGTCACGGCCATCGCGGCCGTGGCGGCGTTTGCCACCATTGTCACCATCGGCCTGCCGCTGATCGAGCGCAATGCGCTGGGCACGCGCATGAAGGCGGTGTCCGAGCGGCGCGAGGAATTGCGCGCGCGTCATCACGCCGCCATCAAGGAGAAGGGCTCCAAGCGCTCTTTGCGCAGCGAGCCGGTCAGCTTTATGAAGCGGACCGTGGACCAGCTCAAGCTGTCGAACATTCTCGAATCGCCGGATCTGCGCGACAAGCTGGCCCGTGCCGGTTATCGCGGCCAGGCGCCGGTCGTCACCTTCCTGTTCTTCCGCTTCGTGATGCCGTTCATCGTCCTCGGCGCGGCGCTGTTTTATCTCTTCATCATGACCCACTTCCACTGGTCGGAGACGATGAAGGTGATTGTCGCCTTCGCGGCGGCCGCGGTCGGCTTCTATCTGCCGGATATGTTCGTCTCCAATCAAATCCAGCGCCGGCAAACCTCGATCATGCAGGCCTTTCCCGATGCGCTCGATCTGCTTCTGATCTGCGTCGAGTCCGGCATGTCGATCGAGGCGGCCTTCACCCGCGTCGCCGCCGAGATCGGCACGCAATCGATCGAACTGGCCGAGGAGTTCGGCCTCACCACCGCCGAGCTCTCCTATCTGCCGGACCGGCGCGTGGCATTCGAAAATCTTGCCAGGCGTTGCGGCCATCCGGGGGTCAAGGCCATTTCCGCGGCCCTCAATCAGGCCGAAAAATACGGCACCCCGCTGGGTCAGGCGCTGCGCGTGACGGCGCAGGAAAACCGTGAAATGCGGATGCAGGAGGCCGAGCGCAAGGCCGCCGCCCTGCCGGCCAAGCTCACCGTGCCGATGATCGTCTTCTTCCTGCCCTGTCTCTTCGTGGTGATCCTGGGCCCGGCGGTCATGAAGGTCATGCACGTCATGTAATCGGTGCCTTGCGGAGCGAAGAAGGCCGCCCGGTTCCGGCCGCGCGCTGGGCTGGGTGGGGTTTGCGCGCAGGACTGACCGGAACCGGGCGGATCACGCGGAAGCCGGAGGGGCGATGCTTCCGCGTTTCTGATAGGGCGTTCTAGGCAGCGATCTTTGCGGCGACCTCCGCAACGTGGCGGCCCTGAAAGCGGGCCAGCCTCAGCTCGATCTCGCTCGGCTGGCGCGAGCCGTCCGGTCCCGCCAAGGTGCCGGCGCCATAGGCCGAGCCGCCGCGCGCCTCGGAGATGTCGAACAGCTCCTTGGCCGTGTAGGGCAGGCCGACATAGATCATGCCATGATGGATGAGCGTCGGGATCGTGGTCAGGATCGTCGCCTCGTTGCCGCTACCGGTCGCCGTCGAGGTGAAGACCGAGCCGACCTTGCCGACCAGCGCGCCCTTGGCCCAGAGCGGCCCGGTCTGGTCGAGGAAGTTGCGCATCTGCGCGGCCATATTGCCGAAGCGGGTCGGCGTGCCGATGATGATGGCGTCATATTCGGGCAGCTCGTCCGCGCTCGCGATGGCGGCGGCCTGTTCGGTTTTCATTCCGGCCTTGGCCGCGATCTCGGGTGGCACCAGTTCCGGTACGCGGCGGATCGCGACTTCGGCGCCCGCCTCGCGCGCGCCTTCGGCCACGGCGTCGGCCAGGGTTTCGATATGGCCATAGCTCGAATGATAGAGAATCAGCACTTTCGTCATCAGGGGCCTCTCCCGCTTGTTTGCGTTGTGATGGGAAGATGGTTTGCCCCTGGCGTTCGTGCTAGGCGTCCGTCTGGAACTAGACCGTTTCCGGATCACGAACGATGAAACCAAGCCTCGAAGCCCTTTCGACCTTTGTGGCCATCGTCGAGGCGGGCGGGCTCAGCCCAGCGGCGCGCCGTCTCAACATCGCCAAATCGGTGGCCTCCAAGCGGCTGGCGGAACTCGAAGAGGCGGCGGGCACCGAACTGATCCGCCGCACCACGCGCCACAGCCAGCCGACCGAAGCGGGCACGGCCTTCTATGCGCGGGCCAAGCGCATCCTGTCCGAACTCGATGCCGCGCTCGAAGAAAGCGCCTGTGCAGAAGGCACCCTGCGCGGGCCGCTCCGGGTGACTGCGCCGCTCACCTTCACCCGTCTGTATCTGGGCCGGATCTTCAGCGAATTCGCCGTGGCTCATCCGGAGGTCGAGCTGACGCTCGATTGCGACGATCGCCGCGTCGATATCGCGAGCGGCGGCTATGATCTGGCTATCCGTATCGGAAGGTTGGCCGATTCCGCATTGATCGCGCGGCGTCTGGCGGCGGCGCCCGTGCTGCTGGTGGCAAGCCCCGCCTATCTCGAAGCGCATGGCGCACCAGCGGCGATCGACGAGTTGCCGGGGCATCGCTGCATCGCTTATGGCAATGCGCCGATGGCCCATCAATGGCGCTTCGAGCCAGCCAGTGCCGCGGATCAGAGCGCTGTGGTGACGCTGACCCCGCGGCTCACGATCAACAATGGCGAGATCATCAGCGATGCTGCGATCGCCGGGCTCGGCATTGCCTCACTGCCGCTCTTCATCGTGGCAGGAGCGCTGAAGGACGGAAGGCTGGTGCGGGTGCTGCCCGGCGCGGTGCCGGAAGGCGGCGCGATCCATGCGGTGTGGCCGTCGCGCCCGGCGCTGTCGCGCAAACTCAGAACGCTGCTCGACCTCGTGGCCGCGCGCCTGCCGCAGCATCTGGCCGCGGCCGGCGCGCTGGAGGCGTGAGCGATCAGTAGAGGTCGGCGGCGGTCCTGAGGGCCGGGATATTGTGGGGCTTGGCCGGTGACGGCTTGGCGCTCTGTCCACCCTCGACCTCGGCCACACGCTGCGTCTTTGCGGCTTTCCGGCGTCTTCACAGCGACATGGACCGGAGCCTCGCCGCTGTGATGGCCATAGACTTTCCCGGCCAGCGGATCGTAGGGAACCTTCTCCATCACCACCTGCGGCTTCGGTGTCGGCTTGGCCTTCACCTTGGACGGCGGCGGCAGGCGATGCGGCGCGGTGATCCTGGCGACGGCAATCGTTTTGGTCGGCGCCTTGTTGGCGGCCCTGACCGAGGGCATGCGCGTGGACGAGGCGATGGCGGTTGCAGGTGCCGGTTTGACGGCGCTTTGCGGCCCGCCGGCGCGGTCCTGGCTGTCGCGCATATCGGCGATCATCTTCAGATTGGCGGCGATCTTCGGGTAGTCGCCGCCATGGGCCGCGGCCTCATGCAGCAATTGCTCGGCATGGGCCAGATGGCCGTCCATCATCTGCGACATGGCGTAATTGTTGAGCACGCCCGGATCGGAAGGCTTGAGCTGCAGTGCGTGCCGGTAGGCGGCTTCGGCGTCGTCACGCTGCTGGAGCTGGTCATAGGTCACGCCCAGCGCCGAATAGAAGCTCCAATTGTCGGGCTGCAATTCGATGGCGCGCTTGAGGAAGGCCTGCGCATCGGCGGTGCGGCCTTCCTCGGCCAGCACCTTGCCATATTCGCCGACGATGCGCGGATCGTCCGGCGCGATCAGCATCAGCTGGGCCAGAATATGGATCGCGCCCTGATAGTCGCGGCTGGCGCGCAGGAGCTGCGCCTTGCGGATCTCGCCGTCGAGGCTGTGCGGCTGCTTCTTGATCAGCGCATCATAGGAGCCGTCGGCAGAGTCGGTGCCGGCTGCGGTCTTGTCCGGAGCCGGCGTGCTGCTGTCGCCGAACAGACCCAGGCTTGTGCAGCCCGTGGTGAGGAAGGCGACGGCGCAAAGCGCGGCGATTTGGTTGACGGGGCGGCGCATGAAATTTCCCTCGGACGCAACGATCCCGAGCCCGAATTCTGCCTCTCCAGCTCTCAACAAACCTTTAAGTATGTTCGCAAAGAGCCGTATAAATGCTGCGTTAGGGGAAAGCGTCCTATTATTGACGCAAAGCATCTGTTGAATCCGGTGCCATGGCACGGCGTATCGCACGATGGTCGGCAGCAGGATTGGGGGGCGTTTTCGCCCTCGTGCTGGTGATTGCCCTCGGCCTCGGGACCGAGGCGAGCTGGGCCCAGCGCCAATTCTTCATCATCGCCACCGGCCCTACGGGCGGAACCTATTTTCCCATCGGCGAAGCCATCGCCGGGCTCGTCAGCCATCCGCCGGGCCTGCATCGCTGCCAGACCCCGGGCGTGTGCGGCCCCTCGGGCCTGATCGCTTCGGCCCGGACAAGCCCCGGCGCCATCGCCAATGTGGTCGATGTGAACGCCCATCGCGTCAATTCCGGGCCTGGCCCAGGCCGATGTCGTGGCCGAAGCCGTGGCCGGCACGGGCCCGTTCAAGAAGCTCGGCCCGCAGACCCATGTCAGCGTCATCGCCGACCTGTTTCCCGAAGACGTCCATCTGGTCGTCGCCAGGCGCGCCCATATCGCGACAATCGCCCAGCTGCGCGGCAAGCGCGTCTCGCTGGGCGACCCCGGCTCCGGCACCATCGTGACGGCGCGCGCCATTCTGGCGGCCTATCGCATTGCGACCTGGCGCATCAAGGCGAAGGAATTGTCCTCGGACGTCGCGGCGGATGCGCTCGAGAAGGGCAAGATCGACGCCTTCTTTTTTGTCGGCGGCGCGCCGGTCGGCCTGATCCACGACCTGATCGCGCGCGGCGCGGCCACGCTGGTGCCGATCGACGGGATCGGGCGCAAGCGGCTGCTGAAGCGCGTTCCCAGCCTCAGCGCCGCGCGCATCGAAGCCGGCCGCTATCCCGGTCTCGGCGCGATCGACACCGTCTCCGTCCGCGCTGCTCTGGTGGTCAATGCCGACGAGCCCAATGACGTGGTCTATGCGGTGACGCGGGCGCTGTTCAATCCGGCCAATCGCGCGCTGCTCGATCATGGGCCATCCCGTCGCCAACCAGATCCGGCTCAATTCCGCGACCACGGATCTGCCGGCGCCGCTCCATCCCGGCGCGCTGCGCTTCTATCGCGATGCCGGCAAGCTGCCGCGCATTCCCGTGCCCACGGCGCCGCCGGCGCACCGCACCTGATCAGAGGATTGCCGTCGGGGCCTGCGGCAGGGTTTCGAGTTCGCGCCGCGCCGCCGCGATCCAGTCGCGCATGGCGGGCAGGGCGAAGATGCGTTCGCTATAGTCCTCGATGATCTTCGGCACTGCGATGCCATAGGTGCGCAAGCGCGTGACCACCGGCGCATACATGCAATCGGCGATCGAAAAGCGCCCGAACAGGAAGCCGCCTCCTTGCCGTAGCGCGTTAGCGCCTCTGTCCACGCCGCAATGATGCGGGCGATATCGGCTTTCACGCCGTCGTTCAGCTCCGGCGTCGGCAAGCTCAGCGCGATGTCCATCGGCAGCACCGAGCGCAGCGGCACAAAGCTCGAATGCATCTCGCAGGAATAGGAACGGGCAAGGGCGCGGGCGTTGGCATCGTCCGGCCACAGCCGCGCATCGGGGTGGCGCTCGGCCAGCGTCTCGCAGATGGCCAGGCTATCGAACACGGTGACGGTCTCGCCGCCCTCTTCGATCTCGAGCACCGGCACCCGCCCGGTCGGCGAATATTTGCGGATGTCCGGGTTGGTGGTGTCGCGGCGCAGCGGCACCACGATCTCTTTGAAAGTCTGCGCCGGTCGCGCGCATGGCCAGATAAGGCCTCAGGCTCCAGCTCGACCATTCCTTGGTGCCCAGGATCAGTGTGTACTGTGCGGCCACATGCGTCTCCGTTGCGAAGCGTGAGTGGGATTCTTAGAGTCGCGCGCTATCTATCGTCAAAGGATCATCATGCATCCCTGCCTTGTGAAAAGCGCAAAAGCCGCAACGCCGCTTCATGCCGTCAAAGCCGATGGCCTCAAAGCCTTCCTCGCCGGCCTCGCCAAAGTCGAGGCGGCGTGGCTGAAAGCGGCCGGTTTCGCGGCCAAAGCGGGCGAGCTGGTGCTGGTGCCGGGTGCGGGCGGGGCTGTCGCCATGGCCGTGTTCGGCCTTGGCAAGGGCGGCGATCCGCTGGCGCTGGCGGCCTGTCCGGCCAAGCTGCCGCAGGACAGCTATGCGCTGGCCTCGGCGCCCGAAGAGGTCGGCGGCGCCCATGCCGCACTCGGCATGGCTGCTCGGCACCTATGATTACACGCGCTACCGCAAGACCAGGGATCGCGTCTGGCCGCGCCTGGTCGTGCCGGCCGGCGTCGATGGCGCCGACATCACGCGCATCGCCGAGGGCGTGTTCCTGGGCCGCGATCTCATCGCCACGCCCGGCCAACGATATGGGGCCGGAAGAACTGGCCGCCGCGGCGCGCGGGCTCGCCAAACGGCATGACGCGAAGTTCTCGGTCATCGTCGGCGAGGCGCTGCTCAAGCAGAATTTCCCGATGATCCATGCCGTCGGCCGCGCCTCCTCGCGCGCGCCCCGCCTGATCGACATGACATGGGGGCGTGCGAACGCGCCCAAGCTGACGCTGGTCGGCAAGGGCGTGTGTTTCGATTCCGGCGGGCTCGATCTCAAGACCGCGGCCGGCATGCTGACGATGAAAAAGGATATGGGCGGCGCGGCCACCGTGCTCGCCATCGCCCATATGGTGATGGATGCGAAGCTCGATGTGCGGCTGCGCGTGCTGATCCCGGCGGTCGAGAATTCGGTTTCGGGCAGCGCCTATCGTCCCGGCGACATTCTCAAGAGCCGCAAGGGCCTGACAGTCGAGATCGGCAACACCGATGCCGAAGGCCGTCTTGTGCTGGCCGATGCGCTGGCGCTGGCCGATGGCGAAAAGCCGGACCTGCTGATCGATATCGCCACGCTGACGGGCGCGGCGCGCGGCGCCACGGGCATGGAGCTGCCGCCCTTCTTCACCGATGACGAACAGCTCGCCGCCGATGTCGCCCGCCATGGCGCGGCGGTGTGCGATCCGCTGTGGCGTCTGCCGCTTGTGGCGCGGCTATGAGCCTACAGTGGACAGTCCTATCGCCGACATCACCAACACGCCGAACTACAATCTCGCCGGCGCGATCACGGCGGGGCTGTTCCTGAACCGCTTTGTGACGGAAAGCCCGCGCTGGATGCATCTCGACATTCCCGGCTGGAACGATCGCGCCCGTCCCGGCCGCAAAACGGCCCGGAGGTCAACACGGCGCGCGCGCCTCTATGCGCTGTTCGCCGAGCGCTACGGGAAAAAGACGAAGAAGACGCGCTAATACCCTCGATCCAGATCGATCACATTCTCCAGCGCATCGCCGCGCTGAAGTGCGGCGATGTTCGCGGCGATGTAGGACGCCGCCGCGCGCGGATCGGTGATGGCCGCCACATGCGGGGTCACCGTGATCCTGGGATGATTCCACAAGATGTTGTCCCGCGGCAGCGGTTCGGTCTGGAACACGTCGAGTGTCGCGCCCGACAGATGTCCCGTGTCGATCGCGTCCACCAGATCGACTTCGATCAGATGGCCCCCGCGCGCCACATTGATCACGAAGCCGCCCTTCGGCATCAGCGAGAACGTCTTGGCATTGAGGATGCCGGTGGTGTCCCTTGTCAGCGGCAACAGGCAGACGAGAATGTCTGTGCGCGCCAGAAACGGCGCCAGCTCGCCCGCGCCGGCAAAGCTCTCCACGCCGCGCAAATCCTTCTTCGTGCGGCTCCAGCCCAGGATCGTGAATTCGTGTTCGCGCAATCGTTCGGCGCAATGCACACCCAGTTCGCCGAGGCCCAGAATGCCGATGCGTGTGTCTTCGGTGGTGCGCGGCGGCGGGCGCTGGCGCCACTTGTTGAGCGCCTGCGCGGCATCGAAATAACGCTGGGTGCGATGATGCATCAGCACATGCATCACCACATATTGGCCCATCTCGCGCGTCAGCGTGTGGTCGACGAAGCGCGTCAGCGGCACGTCGCGCGGGTAATCGGAATCGGAGACGATGCCGTCGACGCCCGCGCCCAGTGAAAACACGGCCTTGAGCCCGCTGAGCTGTTTGATCAGCCCGGGGGTCGGGCGGAAGGTGACGAGAAAATCGATGCTCTCGGGCGCGAAGCTGTCCGTGCCGTTCATCAGCACTGTCACATCGGGCAGCAATCCGGCCAAGGGCTCGGCCCATTGCCCGGCCCAGCCGGGCGGAACGTCGAGAAGGATGGTGGCGGATTGTGTGCGCATGGCGCAGCCAACCTCGCCGCATTCCCGCGCGAGCGTCAAGCGCGGGAATGGGCCAGGTGGGTGAAGCTTACTTCTTCTTGGGCGCGGCGGCCTTGTCGTCTGCCTTCTTGTCGTCGTCAGCTTTCTTGGCCGCGTCGGGGGCCGCGGCCTGCTCGGGCGGCAGCGGATAGGGCGTGTCGGCCCAGGTGCGGATATAGGCGATGACGTCCAGACGGTCCTTGGCGCTGCGAAGACCCGCAAAGGTCATCTTGGTGCCGGGGATATAAACCTGCGGATGCTTGAGGAAGCGGAACAGCTCGGCATAGGTCCAGATGCCGCCCTTGCTCTTCATCGCGGACGAGAAGTCATAGCCATTGCGGCCCTGGCCGCGCGGCTCGCCGAGGACGTTATAGAGATTGGGGCCGATCTTGTTGGGACCGCCCTTGGCCCAGTCATGGCACTGGGCGCAGCGCTGTGCGATCTGCTCGCCCTGCTTGACGTCGGCCGCGGGGATCGCCTTGGCGAAATCGGGCAGCGGCTCCACCTTCGGCGCGGCCGGCTTCTCGCTCGTGGTCGAGGCGGTTTCCACGCCCTCCACGACATAGCCCGGCTTGGCCGGCGTCGGCACGCTGTAGACGGCCTCGGAGAAGATGCCGAGGACCATCACGAAAATCAGGGTCCCTAGGACCGCTCCGGCGATCTTGTTCCACTCCCAGGAATCCATATGGTCACGCTCCGCATTGATAGGGCTTGGGTCGCTTCGAAATGTCCCGCAAAAGACGGTGCAAGGCTGGCCTCCAGGCCCGCCGGCGCGCCCCCCTCGAGACGGGGCGACATTACCCGCCGAAGGGTGAGCGTCATTGCGGCGAAGCGTCGCATAAGTGTCGGGGAATACGGATGAAAGGCAAAACCGCATGAATCCGATCATGGTCATTCCGGCCCGCATGGCGTCATCCCGCCTGCCGGGAAAGCCTCTGGCCGAGATCGCTGGCGTGCCGATGATCGTGCGGGTGTGGCGCCAGGCCATGGCCGCCGGGCTTGGTCCGGTGGTGGTTGCGGCGGCCGAGCGTGAAATCGCCGCAGCGGTCGAGGCGGCGGGCGGAACCGCCGTTCTGACCCCGCCCGAGCTGCCCTCCGGCACCGACCGGGTCCATCACGCCGTCGAGACGCTGGACCGCGAGGCCGCCCATGATGTGGTCATCAACCTGCAGGGCGATCTGCCGGCGCTCGATCCCCAATATATCCGCGCGGTGGCCGTCGCCCTTGGCCCCCACCGGCGCCGATATCGCGACCCTGGCCGCCGAGATCGACGATCCGGCCGATTTCGACAATCCCAGCGTCGTCAAACCGGTCGTGGTCTGGGACACGACGGGCCGGCGCGGCCGGGCGCTCTATTTCAGCCGCGCCCGCGTGCCCCATGGCGAGGGTCCGCTATTCCACCATGTCGGCATCTATGCCTATCGCCGCGCGGCGCTGTCGCGCTTCGTCGCCCTGCCGCCCTCACCGCTGGAGCAACGCGAGAAGCTGGAGCAGCTGCGCGCCCTTGAAGCGGGCATGTCCATCGCCGTGGCGCGCGTGGACAGCGTGCCGCTCAGCGTCGATACTCCGGCCGATCTCGAAAAGGCGCGGGCCATCATCGCCCGCCACGAACATGGTTGAGTTGTTAATTGTTGAGTTGATCGTTTTGCCGCGGATTTCATCATGACGAGTACCACCACCGAGCGCGCGGGACGCGTCGCCTTCCAGGGCGAGCCCGGTGCCTACGCCAATCTCGCGGCGCGCGAGGCGCTGCCGCATGCGATGGCGATTCCGAAGCCCACCTTCGAACATGCCGTGGCGGCGGTGCGCGAGGGCGAGACCGATCTGGCGATCATCCCGGTGGAAAATTCGCTGATGGGCCGCATCGCCGACATCCATCACCTTCTGCCCGATGCCGGGCTCTACATCGTCGGCGAACATTTCCTGCGCATCGAACATCAGCTTCTGGGCGTGAAGGGCGCGAGCCTTGCGGGCTTGAAGACGTGTGTTCAGCCAGCAGCCCGCGCTGATGCAATGCCGCAAGACCATGGCAGGCCTGAAGATCAAGGAAGAATCCTGGCACGACACCGCGGGCTCGGCGAAGCATGTGGCCGAGCTGAACGATCCCACAAGCGCGGCCATCGCCTCCTCGCTGGCGGGCGAGATCTACGGCCTCGATGTGCTGAAGCCAGATGTCGAAGACGAGCCGCACAACATGACGCGCTTCCTCATCATGGCGCGCGAGCCAGACGATGCGCCCTTCGACGACACGCCCGTCATCACGACCTTTGTCTTCCGCGTGCGCAACGTGCCGGCCGCGCTCTACAAGGCGATGGGCGGCTTTGCCACCAATGGCGTCAACATGATGAAGCTGGAGAGCTATCAGCTCGGCGGCTCTTTCAACGCGACGCAGTTCTATGCGGACATTGAAGGCCATCCCGAAGACCGCATGGTGCGTCTGGCGCTGGAAGAGCTGCAGTTCTTCTCCACCAAGCTGACGATCCTCGGCGTCTATCCCGCGCACGAATTCCGCAAGGACATGCCGGCGCTCTAACTCGGCAGCCCGTCGATCATCGCCTGATAGCGCGCGCGGTCTTCTTCGTTGAAGCAGCAGAAGATCACGCGCTTCTGTTTGCGCTGTGGGCCTTCAGATGTTCGACCACGGTGCGGAAGGCGATCTTGGCTGCGCGCTCGGCCGGCCAGCTATAGATGCCCGTGCCGATGGCGGGAAAGGCGATGCTGTGCAGATGCTTTTCGTCGGCCAGCGCGAGCGCGCTTGCATAGCAGCCGGCCAACAGCTCATCATGTGTGCCGCGATCGTGGCTGTCCTCCCAGATCGGCGCTGCGGTATGGATCACGAAGCGGGCGGGCAGGCGATAGCCCTTGGTGATGACGCTGGTGCCCGTCTCGCAATGGCCGATTTCGCCGGTGCGTGACGTCAGTTCGGGCCCGGCCGCGCGGCGGATGGCGCCGTCGACCCCGCCGCCGGGCAGAAGCCCGTTATTGGCGGCGTTGACGATGGCATCGACCTTCAGCGTCGTGATGTCGGCACGGATGGCTTCGAGGCGGGATTTGACGGGCATGGCGTGTTCCTGACCTTCGGTTGCAAAGGCCGGCCCCGCTTGCCAGCATAGCACCTCCAGCGCGAGGCGCCCCATGGCGGCGCTAGCTCTCCGCCCAGTCCTTCAACAGATGATGCGCGATGGCCACCGGCGGCGGGATGAACAGCCCGTCCACGCGCTCGCCCTTCAGCAGAGCGCGCACCTTGGATTTCTCCAGCCAGAAGGCTTCGGCCAGTTCGTCGTCGGTCAGCACGATCTCGCGGCTTTCGGCCTCGGCGAAGCAGCCGATCATCAGGGACGACGGAAAGGCCCAGGGCTGGGTCGTGTGATAGGTGACCTTGCCCACGGTCACGCCGGCCTCTTCCTTGATCTCGCGGCGCACCGCTTCCTCGATCGTCTCGCCCGGCTCGATGAAGCCGGCCAGCGCCGAGAACATGCCGGGCGGAAACTGCTTGCCGCGGCCGACCAGGCATTCATCGCCATCGGTCGCCAGCATGATGACGACGGGATCGGTGCGCGGAAAATGTTCGGCATGGCAGTCCGGGCAGGCGCGCTTGTAGCCAGCCTCGGCCAGCACGGTCGGCGCCCCGCAGCGCGCACAGAAACCGTGGCGCTGATGCCAGTCGATCATCGCCTTGGCCTGACCGAGAATGGCCAGGTCCTCAAGCGTGATCGTGCCGCGCATGGCCGCCCCTCGCAGCTCGGCGAAATGGCCAAGCCCCGCCAGCGGACCTTCGCTCTCCGGATCGCGCGCCGCGGAAATATCGAGCGCGAACAGCGCCCGCTCCGATCCGTCCCTGGCCTTTTCGAGGCCTAGCAGCACGCAAGGCGCATCCGGCGCCGCCAGCGTCTCGGCCAGGCCGGGGGCGAGGAAGCCCACCTCCTGCGGACCCTCGGCCTTGGACGAGCCCAGAACGAAAGGCTGCAGCTTCCACAGCGGCAGGATCAGCGAGCCGGGATCGCGGCGTCTCTCCGCCAGCCATTGGGCGTCGCTGCGCCGCTCGCTGGCGCGGTCGAGCGGGTTACCGGTGAAGGGGATCATGCGGAAGGCCTCGAAGCGGGATGCCGGTCAGGCGGAATGATGCGGCACGATGGCGTGCCACGAAGATATGACCGGGCGAACGTCGCATTCGTGCGCGCCTCGTGCTAGGCCCTCGCGACCATGGAATTTCTGCTCGTTCTCATCTTCATTGCTGTCACCGCCATCGCTGCCGGATTTGTGGTCTGGCCGATCCTCAGGCATGGCGAGGATTCGAAGGCCCGCCGGTCCGTGCTTGCCGTAGCGGCAGCCATTCTCGTGCTGGGCGTCGGCGGCGGGGTCTATCTGATGCTGGGCAGCCCGGGGCTGGCGCTGCGGGAGCTGACCGGCCCCAAGCCGACCGATCTGTCGGGGCTGCTCGACGAACTCGTCACCCGTGTGCGCCAGAACCCCAAGGATCTGATGGCCTGGACGCTTCTCGGCCGTGGCTATCTCACCGTCGGCGATCCGGGCGATGCGGCCGGCGCGCTGCGCCACGCCGCCGAACTGGCCCCACCCGACAAGCAGCCTGCCCTGCTCGCGAGCTATGGCGAGGCGCTGGTGATGGCCAATCAGGGGCAGGTGTCGAAACAGGCCGAAGCCGCCTTCCAGGCGGCGCTCAAGGCCGATCCGACGCTGCCCTCGGCGCGCTATTATATGGGTCTGGCCTATGCCAATCGCCGCGAGACGGCCAAGGCGCTCAAGATCTGGCAGGCCCTGCTCGACGGGGCGCCGCCCAATGCGCCCTATCGTTCCATGCTGGTGGACCGGATCGCCGCCCTGAAGGCCGGCGCGGTGGCCAGCGGCGCGGCCCAGGCACCCAATATCGGCGCCATGGTGGCCCGGCTGGCGGCGCGCCTGAAATCGGCGCCCAACGATCCGGCCGGCTGGCAGCGGCTGATCCGCGCATATTCGGTGCTGGGCGAGGCGGACAAGGCCAAGGCCGCGCTGGCCAGCGCCCGCGCGGCCCTCAAGGCCAATCCCTCGGCGCTGTCAGCAATCGAGGCCGAGGCCAAATCGCTGGGCGTGAACGGGTAGATACGAAAACGGCGGCCACTCGGCCACCGCGGAACTCTACTTGGAATGAGATGGGGTGGTTGCCGCCCTCCCCCGACGGCATCGCAATGTGCCAAGGTAGTGGTGTTTACAGCCACTGAGCGGAAAGGACGGCAACCGTGACAACGGATACGATGATCGGGGTGGATTTGGCAAAAGCTGTTTTCCAACTGCACGCTACGTCGATGACAGGTCAGCTTCGGTTTTGTAAGAAGCTGTCGCGGCAGAGTTTCCTCAAGTTCATGGCCGAGCAACCTCCCGCGGTGGTCGTGATGGAGGCTTGTGGCAGCGCGCATTACTGGGCCCGCGAGATGACCGGCCTGGGTCACGAGGTGAAGCTGATTGCGCCGCAGTATGTGAAGCCATTTGTGAAGCGGCAGAAGAACGATGCAGCAGATGCCGAGGCAATCGGGATCGCAGCCCAGAGACCGGAAATGCGTTTCGTCGAGCCAAAATCGGCCGAGCAGCAAGGTCGGGCAATGCTGTTCCGGGCGCGGACCCGGCTGGTTCAGCAGCGCACCGAACTGGTCAACATGCTGCGCGCTTTTCTTTACGAGCTCGGTCATGTGGTGCCGCAAGGCATCCATAACGTGCCCCGGATCGCCGCGATCATCACCGAGCCCAACAGCGATCTGCCTGAGATTGCTCGGATTGAATGCCGCGATTTGCTGGAGCAGATCGAAGCAATGACCGTGCGGATTGCGACAAGTGATCGTCGGATCAAGGACCTGGCAGGGCAAGCGGACATGGCCCGAAGGCTACAGACCATGCCCGGAGTGGGACCGATGACGGCTCTGGCGGTCGAAGCGTTTGCCCCGCCAATGGAGAGCTTCAAATGCGGCAGGGACTTTGCCGCCTGGCTGGGATTGGTGCCGAAACAGCATTCGAGCGGAGGCAAGACCCGTCATGGCCGCGTCTCCAAAGCCGGGCAAAGCGACATTCGCCAGTTGCTTATCATGGGCGCAATGTCGCGATTGAACTGGATGGGCCGAAAATCGATCCCGGATACATCGTGGCTAGCCCGCATGCTGGCGCGCAAGCCACGGATGCTGGTGGCAATCGCATTGGCCAACAAGATGGCCCGGATGATCTGGGCGATGCTGACGAAACAGGAAGATTATCGAACCCCGGCAACGGTAACCGCCGCCTGATAGAAAGGCTGCGCAAGGCCCAAGCCGGCAAGGGGGAGTGAGAAGGCGACGACCCGAATGGGCAAAATGATCGAACAGATCTGGATCAGGAAAACCAGTTAAGAGCCCCGAGCTTCGAGCTCGTGAATCAGATTTGGACCTGATCCGCGGATCACCATACCGGCCAGCGGCTTCTGAAAACGCCGCAATCAAAGGCCTGACAGAAGACCGCACTCGATCACCTGCTCACCGGTTCAGAAACTTCTTGCCTCACGGGCGGCAACCACAGAGGCTTTTACGCCGGAATCCGGCCCTGCCAGACCGGCCAGCAGGTCGATTTTCCTTCGGCCTTGACCGCATCGTAGAGCTTGGTCTGGGCATCTTCGGCGTTCTGGCCGGTTTCGGTGGCCATATAATCGTGGCCGCCCGCGCACCATACATAGAACTGATGTTTGCCCGGCGAGAAGAAGTCGTTGCGGCCCGAGGAGGTGAAGTTCGCGGCCACGGCCACACCGGCCACTGCCACCATGACGCCGCCTACCGCCGCCGCCAACACCCGCCGCATTGCCATGATTGACCGCTCCTTCGCGCAGGGAACCGGCAGCTTGCAACTGCTCTGTTGCGCTCTTCGTCTCCGGGTAGCCCCCGGTTGGCAATTTTTTGTCGAACCCCACCGGCCCGAGCGAGAACGGCTTACATCCTAGGGATGTGCCTCTTCTCCGCAGAGGGGACGCTAACCCTTTCCACAGACCCTGTCACGCATATTCCGCTTATCGTTCAGACTCTTATCAAGTTTGACTGGTTAGCGTGTTTCAGGACGGCAGACGCTCCGGCTCCACACCTTGGGCCCGGACGGCGGCCTCGATGGCCTGGGCTGCGGCCTCGACCGCCGCGCCGTCGCGGCCGCGCACGACCAGCTGCACACCGAAACCATCCTCGCGATAAAAGGGATAGCTGCCGATCGCGACGGATTTGTGGTCGCTTTGCGTCTGTGCGAGGGCGGCGGCCATGCGGCCCTCGGCGATCCGTGCACTGATGGTCGCGGTGATGACCTGGACGCCGCGTGTCAGCCGCGGTGCCACGTCTTCCAGCATCGCCTTGAAGATCATCGGCACGCCCGCCATGACGAACACATTGCCGATCTGAAAACCGGGCGCGGTTGAAACGGTGTTGGTGATCAGCGTCGCGCTGTCCGGAATGCGCGCCATGCGCTTGCGCATGTCGTTGAAATCTTCGGGTTTGTAGCGCGCGGCCAGCATGGCCATCGCCTCGGCGTGGAAATCGATGCCGACGCCGAACGCCGCGGCGATGGAATCGGCGGTGATGTCGTCATGGGTCGGTCCGATTCCGCCCGAGGTGAAGACATAGGTGTAACGCGCTCTCAGCGCATTGACGGCGGCCACGATCTCGCCTTCGACATCGGGCACGAAGCGGCCTTCCTTCAGGTCGATCCCGAGCACGCCCAGAAACTTGGCCAGATAGGCGAAATTGGTGTCCTGCGTCCGGCCCGACAGGATCTCGTCGCCGATCACGATCATGGCGGCTGTGGGATTGGCGGATGCGGGCATCGAAACGTCTTCCATATAAGGGCTTCCAGCACCCCCGGGCCGTTTGCCGGGGCGCTGGCGGCAGGGGTGTTAATGGCGGATTATCCGCACTATGTTAGCAGCTCCCGTCCGCGGCAAGTGCCGGAGCAGCCCCGAGAAATAACGAGACGCGCCGATATGTCCTCCGAAATGCCCGCCAATGATGTGTTCGAAGCCGCACGCCGATCTGCCGTTGCGGTGACGGTCCACGATGCGGAAAGCTTCGAGGGCATGCGCCGGGCCGGCCGTCTGGCCGCCGAAATTCTCGATCTGATGGTCCCCGAAGTGAAGCCGGGCGTGACCACGGCCTATCTCGACAAGCTGGCTTACGACTACACGATCGCGCATGGCGCGATCCCGGCCTGCATGGGCTATCGCGGCTATCGCCACACGGTCTGCACCTCGATCAATCACGTCGTCTGCCACGGCATCCCGAACGACAAGCCGTTGCGCGAAGGTGACGTCGTCAATATCGATGTCACCGTCATTCTCGATGGCTGGCATGGCGATACGTCCCGCATGTATCCGGTGGGCGAGGTCAAGCGCAAAGCGATGCGCCTGATCGACATCACCTATGAATCGATGATGCGCGGCATCGCCGTGGTGAAGCCCGGCGCCACCACGGGCGATATCGGTCATGCTATCCAGGTCTATGCCGAAGGCGAGGAACGTTGCGCCGTGGTGCGCGATTTCTGCGGCCATGGTCTGGGCAAGGTGTTTCATGCGCTGCCCAATATCGTCCATTACGGCAAGCCGGGTTACGGCCTTGGCCTCAAGCCGGGCATGTTCTTCACCATCGAGCCGATGATCAATCTCGGCAATTACGGCGTAAAAGTCCTGAACGACGGCTGGACGGCGGTGACGCGCGACCGTTCGCTGTCCGCGCAATTCGAACACAGCGTGGGTGTGACGGCGGATGGCGTCGAAATCTTCACGAAATCCCCAAAAGGCTGGGACAAGCCGCCCTACTTCTAAGGGCCGCCATATTTCCGATGTCGGCCGGGGCTTCGAAGGGGCAGACGCGGTGGGGGATAAAGCGCCCGCGCCGCATTATCTCGATCATCGCGCGCGCCTCAGGGCCCGCTTTCTCGACGGCGGCGCCGAGGCCATTCCCGATTACGAAATGATGGAACTGGTGCTGTTCGCGGCCATTCCGCGCCGCGATGTCAAACCGCTGGCCAAGACCCTGATCGACCGTTTCGGCAGTTTCGCCGATGCCATCGCCGCCCCGCGCGAGCGTCTGCGCGAAGTCACCGGCGTCGGCGACACGGTGGTCACCCATCTCAAGATCGTCGAAGCCGCAGCCTTGCGGCTGTCCCGGCTGCGTCTGCTCGGCAAGCCCGCGCTCAGTTCGTGGAGCGCGCTGATCGACTATTGCGCGGCGACGATGGGGCGCAATCCTCACGAGGAATTCCGCATCCTCTTTCTCGACCGCAAGAACGTCCTCATCGCCGACGAGGTGCAGGGCGCGGGCACGGTCGATCACACGCCGGTCTATCCGCGCGAGATCGTCAAGCGGGCGCTTGGAACTCTCGGCCTCGGCCATCATCCTCGTGCACAATCATCCCAGCGGCGATCCCACGCCCAGCCGCGCCGACATCGAAATGACGCGCGAGATCGTCACGGCCGCCAAGGCGCTGCGCATTTCCGTGCACGATCATCTCGTCGTCGGCCGCGGCGGCACCGCCAGCTTCAAGGCGTTGGGGCTTCTCTAGTCCATCTGACATCTCACTGACGCCCGCGTCCCGTAATGGGACTCGGCACCGGCTTTGCAGTATCCTCATGGCAGCGGGCGCTTTTGTCTTCTGTGCGGCCCCAATTGGCACAGCCGGGCCGGCAATGCGGGATCGATTGGGCATGTGGGGATTTGGGCTGCGCCGGTTCGCGCGGCTGATATTGGGATTGATCGGCGCCGTCCTTCTGGCGGGCGCCGTCGCCGCCCTGCCGCCGGCCGGCCATGCCGGCGCGGGCGCGAGCGCCTATCTGTCTGCCTGGGCCGTCCATCTCGGCCAGATTCTCCCGTCTCGATTTCGGCGTCAGCCAGGTTTCGGCCCTGCCGGCCGCGCGCGAACTGGCGCGCCGCCTGCCGATCACGCTGGAACTTGTGGGCGCCGGCGCCGCTGTGGCGCTCCTCCTCGGCGTGCCGCTGGGTCTGATCCTGGGCACCGGCCAGCGCCTGCAGGGCCGCCGCCCCGCTGGTCCAGATCGTGGCCGCCGCCCCCGTCTTCTGCGCCGGATTGCTGCTGCTGTGGCTGGCCGATCATGTCCTGGGCTGGCACGAGGGCCGCCATCTCGGCGCCGTGTTGTGGAGCAGCGTGGGACACAAGGCCGATCTCACCCGCCAATTGCGCGCCTTCGCGCTTCCGGCGCTGACGGTCGGCGCCGCCGGTGCCGCTGCGGTCCAGCTCGCGCTGCGCCGCGCCGTCCATGTCGCCATGGATGCGCCCTATCGCCGGGGCCTGCGCCTGATGGGGCTGGGGACGATGGAGGTCAATCTGGCCTTCCTTGCGCCGCGCGTCCTGGCCGGTCTGCTTGCCGATCTGGGCGCGATTGTCCTGGCGCTGTTCTCGGCGGCGGCCGTCGCCGAATGGGTGTTCGACTGGCCGGGCGCCGCCGTGCTGTTCGTCAAATCGGTGGCGCTCGACGATTGGGGCATGGCCGCGCTGGTTCTCCTGGTCTTCGCCATCATCACGCTGAGCGCGGACTTCGTCGGCACGCTCATGGCGCGCCTGCTCACCCCCGGTGAGCGTCTGAGCGAGGCCGTGTCATGACGGCGATCAGCGATCATCGCCTTGGCGCCCCGCAGGCCGGTGCGGGTTTGCGCCTCGCGATCCGCAGCACGGGGTTCGGCGGGCTTGCCGCGATCGCGGTCCTGGTGGCGATGAGCAATGTCATCGCCCGCGCGCCGGCCGATGCGCAAGGCATCGGTCCGATCCTCGCCGCGCCGTCCTTGGCCTTCCCCTTCGGCACCGACATGCTCGGCCGCAGCGTGCTCAGCGAAACCCTGCACGGTCTCACCATCACGCTGGCGCAAGGCCTTGTCGCTATGGCGGTGACGCTGGCCGCCGGCGGCTTTGCCGGCTTCGTCGCGGCGCGTCTGCCCTTGCGGCTGGGCGCCGGTGCGCGCTGGCTCGCCAGCATTCTCGGCGCCGTTCCGGCCTTGCTGCTCGCCATCCTTTTCATCGGCATTGCCGGGCGCGATCTCGCGCCTCTGGCCGCCGGTCTGGCCGCGGCCCCGCTCGCCTTCAGCCGCGCCTATGACCGCGCCCGCGCCCTGGCCGCCTCGCGCCACGCCGAATTCGCCCGCATCACGGGCATTCCGAACTCCACCTTGATGCGGCGCGATCTGATCTATGATTTCCGCGACACCTTCCTGACCAGCGCCGCGCGCGCGCTGGCGGCAGTCGTCATCACGCTCTCCACGGTCAGCTTTTTGGGCTTCGGCGCGGTGCCGCCGCATCGCGATCTCGGATTGATGATCGCAGCAAGCCTGCCGAGCTATATCGCCGCTTGGTGGACGGCCGCCTTCCCCGCGCTGGCCTTGCTGCTGGTGATCCTGTTTGCGCGGTTGGCGGCAGCTCTCGAAGAAGGCGAACGGCCATGACGCTGTTCGCGCACAAAAAGACGGCGCCCGACGAGAGTGCACCCTTTCTGCGCATTTCCGATCTGGGCGTGACGCGTCATGGCGCGGGCCGCCCGCTGCTCGAACATTTTTCGCTGTCGCTGGCCAAGGGCGAAGCTGTCGTGCTGCTGGGTGAGGCCGGTTGCGGCAAGGAAGCCTTGATGCGCGTCCTCGCGGGCCATCCCGAACGCGGCGAGCATGTCGACGGCACGCTGAGCTTCTCCGGCGGCATCGCCCATCGCGCCGGCCACCGGCTCCACCATGCGCCCGCCATCGCCTATCTGCCCGGTCCCCATGCGCGTCCGCTCAGTCCGAATGTCAGCGTGCTCTCGCAGCTCGTGCGCATCCTGTCGCGCAGCCTGCGCGCGCCGCACGCCAGCGCCAGGGCCGAACTCGAACTGGCGCTGGGGCGCATGCCGGCGGCGCCCGCGCTCGAGGCCCTCGATGCGCTGCCCGCCCGACCTCGATCCCGATGTCGTCGCCTTCGGCCTGATGGCGACGGTGCTGGCGCAGACGCCGGAGCTGGTGCTGGCCGATCATCCCCTGGCCGGGATCGCGCCCTTGCGCGCCCGCGCCCTGGCCCATGCCCTCAAATCCGAGCAGAAGCGCCTCGGCTTCACCCTTCTCTATGCCGCGATGGGCACCGAGATTGCCGGCGTGTTCGACACCCGCACCGCTCGTCTTGCGCCATGGCCGCATCGTCGAGGAGGGGCCGGTTTCGCGCCTCGCCAGCCCGCAGGCCCATGCCTATACCCGCACCCTGTTCCGCGATTGGGCGGGCGAGGTGCCGCCGCACAATCCCGGCCGCGGCGAGCCGGTGCTGCAGGTCTCCGGCCTCGAGATCCCGCGCGCGCCGGGCAAGCCGGGCGGCGGCCACGACCATCTGAATTTCGAGCTGCGCCGCGGCGCGGGGCTGGCCCTGATCGGCGAACAGGGCTCGGGCCGCCGCGCGCTGGTGCGCCGGATCATCGGCCTCGACCGGCCGCGCGCCGGGCGCATCGTGCTCGACGCGGTCGATATCGGCATTCTGTCGAATGTGATGCTGACGCGTCTGCGCCGCCGCATCGCCTATATCACCGGCGATGACGATGCCCTCGATCCGCGCATGACGATCTGGGACACGGTGGGCGAGCCTCTGCGCGCCCATCTGCGCCTGCCGCGCGATGTGATCGCGGGTTATCGCGAGGCGGCGCTCAAGCGTGTGGGGCTGGCCTCGCTGCCGGGCCAGCGGCCGGTGGCCGAACTGTCGCCCTTCGACAAGCGCCGGCTTCAGGTCGCCCGCGCCATCGTCACCGCGCCGCTGCTGGCCGTCGTCGACGAGCCGCTCTCTGGCCTCGATGCCTTCGCCCAATCGGTGATGCGCGATCTGCTGCGCACCTTCCGGGCCGAGGAGGGGCCGGCCTTCCTCCTGGTGACGGCGGATTTCTCGGTCGCCCGCGCGCTGGCCGACAATTGTTTCGTGCTCAAGGACGGCCATGTCATCGAGCGCGGACCGGTCGCCGAGATCTTCGCCGCCCCCAAGGATATCGCCACCCGAACCCTGATCGACGCGGTCAGCAGCTCTGCGCGCAGGCTGAGGTCTGGCGGGCTTTCTTCGCCGTTCCCCAGGGTCTAGAAGGTCCCCCTCGAACCGGATTTCCGCCGAGGGACCGCCGCATGCTCCGCCTGACCGACAGCGATCTTCTCAAGACCGACGCCTATATCGATGGCGTCTGGACCGGCGCCGATAGCGGCGCCCGCTTCAAGGTCACGAACCCGGCGACGGGGGCCGTGCTGGCCGAGGTCGCCGATCTGGGCGGGACCGAAACCGGCCGTGCCATCGCGGCCGCCCAGCGCGCCATGGCCGGCTGGAAGAAGAAGACGGCGAAGGAACGCGCCGTCGTCATGCGCAAATGGTTTGCGCTCATCATGGCGGCGCAGGAAGACCTCGCCCAGCTGATGACGGCCGAACAGGGCAAGCCGCTGGCCGAGGCGCGCGGCGAGATCGCCTATGGCGCCAGCTTCATCGAATGGTTCGCCGAAGAGGGCAAGCGCGCCTATGGCGATGTGATCCCTAGCCACAAGGCGGGCAGCCGCATCCTCGTCTTCAAGGAGCCCATCGGCGTTGTCGGCGCGGTGACACCATGGAATTTTCCCAATGCGATGATCACCCGCAAATGCGCGCCGGCACTGGCCGCCGGTTGCAGCGTCGTGATCAAGCCGGCCGAAGACACGCCGCTTTCGGCGCTGGCGCTGGCGGAACTCGCCGAACGCGCCGGCATCCCGGCCGGCGTCTTCAATGTCGTGACGACCGCGAACCCCGTGCCGGTCGGGGCTGAGCTGACGCAGAATCCGATCGTGCGCAAATTCTCCTTCACCGGCTCGACCGAGATCGGCAAGCTGCTGGCGCGCCAATGCACTTCGACCGTGAAGAAGGTGTCGCTCGAACTGGGCGGCAATGCACCGTTCATCGTTTTCGACGATGCCGATCTCGATGCCGCGGTCGACGGCGCGATGATGTCGAAATACCGCAATATGGGGCAGACCTGCGTTTGCGCGAACCGCATCCTGGTGCAGGACAGCGTCTATGAGGCCTTCGCGCAGAAGCTCGGCGAACGCGTCGCGCAGATGAAAGTCGGCAATGGCGCCGAGGATGGCGTGACGCAAGGTCCGCTCATCAACGAAGACGCCGTCAAGAAGGTCGAACATCTGCTCAAGGATGCGACCTCAAAGGGCGCCAAGGTTGTCACCGGCGGTCACCGTCACAAGCTGGGCGGCACCTTCTTCGAACCCACCATCGTCACCGGCGTCACCGCCAAGATGGATTTCGCGCGCGAGGAAATCTTCGGCCCGGTCGCCACGCTCTTCCGCTTCAAGACCGAAGACGAGGCGATCCGCATGGCCAACGACACGCAATACGGCCTCGCCGCCTATTTCTATGCCCGCGATGTCGGCCGCATCTTCCGCGTTTCCGAAGCGCTGGAATACGGCATCATCGGCGCCAATGAAGGCATCATCTCGACCGAGGTCGCGCCCTTTGGCGGCGTCAAGGAATCGGGCATCGGCCGCGAAGGCTCGAAATACGGCATCGAGGATTTCCTCGAGATCAAATATGTGGCGCTCGGCGGTTTGGGCTGAGCGGCACGCATTACGAAGGACGAATGAGTACATGATCCCCCGTTACGCACGCGCCGAGATGACCGCCATCTGGTCGCCGGAAACCAAATTCCGCATCTGGTTCGAGATCGAGGCCCATGCCGCCGATGCGCTGGCCGAGCTCGGCGTGATCCCGAAAGAAGCCGCCGCCAAGGTCTGGGAGAAGGGCGGCCCCGCGACCTTCGATGTCGATCGCATCGACGAGATCGAGCGCGAGGTGAAGCATGATGTCATCGCCTTCCTCACGCACCTGTCCGAAATCGTCGGCCCGGAAGCCCGCTTCGTCCATCAGGGCATGACCTCGTCCGATGTGCTCGACACCTGCCTTCAGCGTGCAGCTCACCCGCGCCGCCGATCTTCTGATCGCCGACACCGATGCGCTGCTGGCGGCGCTGAAAAAGCGCGCGCATGAATACAAGCATGCCGCCACCATCGGCCGCAGCCACGGCATCCATGCCGAGCCGACCACCTTCGGCGTCAAGCTGGCGACCTATTATGCCGAGTTCGCCCGCGCCCGCGCCCGTCTCGTCGCCGCGCGCGAGGAGATCGCGGTCTGCGCCATCTCCGGCGCCGTCGGCACCTTCGCCAATATCGATCCGCGCGTCGAAGCCCATGTCGCAACCAAGCTGGGCCTGCATGTCGAGCCGGTCTCGACCCAGGTCATCGCGCGCGACCGCCATGCCGCCTTCTTCGCCACGCTTGGCGTCGTCGCCAGCTCGGTCGAGCGGCTCGCGACCGAGATCCGCCATCTGCAGCGCACCGAAGTGCTCGAAGCCGAGGAGTATTTCTCCGCCGGCCAGAAGGGCTCCTCGGCCATGCCGCACAAGCGCAATCCGGTGCTGACCGAAAACCTCACCGGTCTGGCCCGCATGGTGCGCGCCTATGTGACGCCCGCGCTGGAAAACGTGGCGCTGTGGCATGAGCGCGATATCTCGCATTCTTCCGTCGAGCGTTACATCGGTCCGGACGCGACCATCACGCTCGATTTCGCGCTCGCCCGCGCCACCGGCGTGGTCGAAAAGCTGCTGGTCTATCCCGAGCGCATGCAGGAAAATCTCGACCGCACCCATGGCCTCGTGCACAGCCAGCGCGTGCTTCTGGCACTGACCCAGGCCGGCTGCTCGCGCGAGGATTCCTATCGTCTGGTGCAGCGCAATGCCATGCGCGCCTGGAAGGGCGAAGGCATGCTGCTCGATCTTCTCCTCGCCGACGAAGAGGTCACCAAGGCCTTGCCGCGCGCCAAGCTCGAGGCGTTGTTCGACCTCGACTACCACCTGAAACACGTGGACACGATCTTCGCCCGCGTCTTCGGCGATTGATCTGGCATCGCGCGAGCAATGCCGCCGTCACCCGCTCTCAAGGCGTGGATGATGGCGGCAGCGCATACGCCACCAATTGATCGCCGCGCTTGGTGCCAAACTTTTCATGCCCGCCCGCGGCGATGACGACATATTGCCTGCCCTTCCACAGATAGGTCATGGGCGTGGCCTGTCCGCCGGCCGGCAGCCGGCCCTTCCACAATTCCTTGCCGCTTTGGGCGTCGAAGGCGCGGATGTAATTGTCCATCGTAGCCCCGATGAAGACGAGCCCGCCCGCCGTCACCATCGGCCCGCCAATATTGGGCACGCCGATCGTACCGAACAGGTATTGCGAATAGGGCACCATGTCCTGCGTCGTGCCCAGCGGCACGCTCCATCTGATCTTGCCGGTGTGCATGTCGACGGCATGAAGCTGGCCCCATGGCGGCGGATTGCAGGGAATGCCGACCGGAGAAAGCAGGGTCTGGCGTTCCATGCCGAAGGGCGCGCCTTTCTGTGCAGAAATTTCGTCGTCGGGGTGCTTGTCCTGCATGCCGCTCACATCCCTCGCCGGGATCAGCGTGATGAGATGCATGGCGTTGGAGGTGTTGACATAGGCCGTGTCGGTCCTGGGATCGAACGCCAGCCCGCCCCAATTGGTGCCGCCGCCGGTGAAGGGAAACACGATCGTGCCCTGTGTCGAGGGCGGTGTGTAAATGCCTTCATTTTTCGCTTTCGCGATCATCGCCCGGCATTTGCCGCGATCCCAGAAGGTCAGGCCATAGGCCTCGTCCGGCGTGATCGTGGTCTTCGCCAGCGGCTTGGGCGCAATCGGGAAAGGCTGTGTCGGTGAGAGTTTTTCGCCCGGTGCGCCGTCCTGCGGCACCTTGCGTTCGACCACGGGAATGATGGGCTTGCCGGTGTCGCGATCCAGCGTGAACAACAGGCCCTGCTTGGTCGGCACCAGCACGGCGTCTTCGCGCTTGCCCTTGTAGGTGATGGTCGCCAGCGTCGGCTGGGCGGCGACGTCGTAATCCCAGACATCGTGATGGGTGACCTGAAAGCTCCACGCCACGCTGCCATCGGCGATCCTGAGCGCGACGACCGAGTCGGCATAATGTCGTCGCCGGGCCGGTCGCCGCCCCAGAAGTCCGGGCTGGGCGAGGAGGTCGGCAGGAACACCAGCCCGCGTGTCACATCGATGCTCATCGGCCCCCAGACATTGGCGGCCCCGGCGCGGATGTCGGGTGAGCCCGACAGCACGTCGAAATGCCATTTGGGCGCGCCGGTCTCGGCATCGAAGGCGTTGACGGTGCCCGGCACTTCCAGCGACATGCTGATTGTCGTTGATCGAGGAGCCGACAATGATCGTGCCATCGGTCACGACGGGCGCCGAGGTGATCTGGATGTCGTGTTTGCGGCCCGGCGCCTTCTCCGGAACGATGCGCACCGTGCCGTGGTCGCCGAAGCCCGCGCAGGGCTTGCCGGTCTTGGCATCCAGCGCGATCAGCCTCAGATCATTGGTGTTGAGGATGATGCGGTTGGCGCACACCGCGCCCGGCTTCGAGCTATGCCAGAAGGCCACGCCGCGGCAGTTGAAGCTGTTGGGGTAATAGACATGCTTGGTCGCGATATGCGGGTCGTAGCGCCAAAGCTGCCTGCCCGTACCGGGATCGAGCGCGCTCACCGCATTGAAGGGCGAGCAGACATAGAGCCGCCCCTCGGCCAGGATCGGGGTGGCCTCGAAGGCCGAGCGATGGACCGCGTGTTTGTGACGGGTCATGGCGCCCGTGGAATAGGTCCACGCCGTGGTCAGCGTCGTCACATTGGCCGGCGTGATCTGGCGCGCCGGCGAAAAACGCATGCCGCCCTGGTCGCCGCCATAAGCCGGCCAGCCGTCAGGATTGGCGGCGCTGCCGGCATGGGCCCGGCCGCCGGCAAGGATCAGGAGTGCGGCAATGGCGGTCCCGGCCATCGCATTGCGGGCGCGGGCTCCATATATTGCAGGTTGGGAACAGCGGTGTTTTTTCGCAGGCATGGGCACATCCGGTCTTGAAGGTCAGGGTCTCGAAGGCGGTCGCGTTGAACGCGCCGAAGAGGGTCCGCCTGTCGCCATATCCGTGCAACAGACATGGGCCGGGTGGCCGGGCCTCGGTGGCGTGTGGCCTGGCCGCGGGACGAATGGCACTCTGTTCGGGACAAGCGGAAAGCGGGAAATCCGCGGTTTTTGGCTGGGCATAGCCGCCATCGCGGTTCTGGTCGGGGCCTTCAACACCGTCAATGTCATGTCCGACCTGCACGACGTGCCGCAGTTTCCGGTCTTTGACCCGGTCGTCTGGGAGAGCTCGAGCTGGGTCACCTTTGTGACCTTCGCGCCGATCATCTGGCTCGCCTCGCTATGGGCCCCGCTGTCGGTGCGGCCGCGCTGGCGGCTGGCGCTGCATGTCCCGGCCGCGTTCGCGTTTTCGCTGGCCCATGTCGTGGGCTTCATGCTGATCCGCAAGGGCGCCTACTGGCTCGTGGGCAGCCATTATTCGCCGAGCCTGCTTGGCAATTTCTTCTACGAATTCCGCAAGGATTTGCTCGGCTATGGGCTCTCGCTGCTGGCATTCCACTGGGCCGCGGGCCATACGGCGGTCAGCGCAGAAGCCTCGGCGGGGACGGCGCCATTCTTCGACATCCGCGATGGCGCCCGGCTGATCCGGGTGCCGATGACGGAAATTCTGGCCGTCACCTCGGCCGGGAACTATGTGGAGTTCGTGCTGGCGGATGGCCGAAGGCCGCTGATGCGCATGCCGCTTTCGGCGCTGGAGGCCGAGCTGAGCCCGTCCGGCTTCGTGCGCACCCACCGCTCCTGGCTGGTCAATGCGGCGCGGGTGACCGGCCTCGCGCCGGAAGGCTCGGGCGATTACCGGGTGGAGCTGGGGCGGGAACGCGTGCCGCTCTCCCGCCGCTATCGCGCCGCGCGCGCGCAGCTCCGGGGCGAGGCGGATTAATCCGTCTCTGTCATGACCTGCTGTTTGGCCGTTTCCAGTGTCTCGGCCATCTTCTCGCGGATCAGATGGTCCGTGCGCGCGGTGCCCTTGGCATCGAAATCGGCGCGGATCTTGCGGAACACATCCTCCTCGCCGGCCTCGGCCATATCGGCCTCGACCACGGATTTGGCATAGGCGTCGGCCTCGGCGCCGGACAGACCCATTTCGCCGGCCGCCCATAGCCCGAGCAGCTTGCCGCGGCGGGCCTCGACCTTGAAGCGCAGCTCCTGGTCATGGGCCCATTTTCCCTCGAAGGCCTTTTCCCGCTCCTTGAACCCGTTGCTCATAGACAACCTCTTGAAACAATGACATAAACTCGCCCGCAGCGGGCGCTCTTCGGCGACCATATCGCATCCCGGCCCGGCGCGGAACGGGTGAGGCCGCCGCACCGCGCGGTGCGCCACCGCAACCGTTGCCGCTATGGCCACCGATCCGCTAGATTGAACTCCCGACGGGGCTATTCGTGGCCCCGTCTTGCGTTTTGGGCGTGAACCCAGCGCCCTCTAGGACATATTCCATGAAACGCCGCCGCATGATTTACGAGGGCAAGGCCAAGATCCTCTATGAGGGGCCCGAGCCCGGCACCGTGATCCAGTACTTCAAGGACGACACCACCGCCTTCGACGCCACCAAAAAGGCGACGCTGGACGGCAAGGGCGTGCTCAACAACCGGATCAGCGAATATCTGATGACCCAGCTCAATGCGATCGGCGTGCCGACGCATTTCGTGAAGCGCCTCAACATGCGCGAGCAGCTGGTCAAGGAAGTCGAGATCATCCCGCTCGAGGTGGTGGTGAGGAATGTCGCCGCCGGTTCCATGTCCAAGCGCCTGGGCATCGAGGAGGGCACGCCCCTGCCGCGCTCGATCATCGAATATTATTACAAGTCGGATTCGCTGCACGATCCGTGGGTGTCGGAAGAGCACATCACGGCCTTCGGCTGGGCGTCGCCCCAGGACCTGGACGACATGGTGAACCTCACCATCCGCATCAACGATTTCCTCTCGGGCCTGTTCCTCGGCGCCGGCATCAAGCTGGTCGATTTCAAGGTCGAGTTCGGCCGGCTGTGGGAAAACGATTACATGCGCATCGTCCTGGCCGACGAGATCAGCCCGGACAGCTGCCGGCTGTGGGATGTGAATTCCAACGAGAAGATGGACAAGGACCGTTTCCGCCGCGATATGGGCGGTGTGGTGGAGGCCTATTCCGAAGTCGCCAGACGGCTGGGAATCATGCCCGAATCGGTTCAAGGGGAAGCCAAAGGCCCCATGCTTGTGAAGTGAGTTGTCTATGAAAGCACGCGTCTTCGTTACCCTGAAAAATGGCGTTCTCGATCCGCAAGGCAAGGCCATCGGCCATGCGTTGCACGGCCTCGGCTTTGCCGGCTCGGCGAAGTCCGCCAGGGCAAGCTGATCGACCTCGATCTGGCGGAAACGGACGAGGCCAAAGCCCGCGCCGCAGTCGAGGCGATGTGCCAGAAGCTGCTCGCCAACACCGTGATCGAGAAATACGAGATCGAGCTGAAGGATGAGTGCCGCATTGCGCAAATCGTCATGGCCGGGCTGAGCCGGCCACCATCGGCGCGTCTGCGAGCCGTACTCGCCGCAGAGCGCGCATGGATGGCCGCCTCAAGGCGGCATGACGGAGGTGCCATGAAATCCGCCGTCATCGTTTTTCCCGCTTCCAATTGCGACCGCGATGCGGCCACGGCGCTGGAACAGATCACCGGCAACAAGACCGAAATGGTCTGGCATCAGGACAGCGAACTGCCCGATGGCATCGATCTGGTCGTGCTGCCCGGCGGCTTCTCCTATGGCGATTATCTGCAGCAGCGGCGCCATGGCCGCGCGCGTCGCACATCATGCCGGCCGTCAAGGCCCATGCCGACAAGGGCGGCGCGGTGCTGGGCATCTGCAACGGCTTCCAGGTGCTGACCGAAAGCGGCATGCTGCCCGGCGCGCTGATGCGCAATGCCGGGCTCAAATTCGTCTGCCGCCCGGTCGGCCTCGAAGTGACCGAGAGCCAGTCGGCCTTCACCCGCAAATATGAGAACGGCCAGCGCGTCTCCTCCCGGTCGCCAATGCCGACGGCAATTACTTCGCCGATGAGGAGACGCTGGACCGCCTCGAGGGCGAGGGCCGCGTGGCCTTCCGCTATGCCGAGGGCGAGAACCCCAATGGCTCGGTCCGCAACATTGCCGGCATCCTCAACGACAAGCGCAACGTCCTCGGCCTGATGCCCCATCCCGAACGCATGACCGATCCGCCCTGGGCGGCACCGACGGCATCGCGCTGTTCGAGGGGCTGATGGAGATCTTTGGGATGAGTTCCCTCGATCCCCGTTGGAAGCGCCCGATCCGCACCCCATATGCCGGGGTCGATGTTCGGGATGGAGATGAAGATTCGGACGCGCAAAAAGCGACGAACAATTATGTTGCCGAAGCGCGCGGGGAGGGGCCCCCTCTCGAGAAAACGCTCAAAACGCGAAAACAACTATCAAGCGAGTGGTATGGAAGCCGTGATCACCCCCGAAATCGTCAAAGAGCATGGGCTTGAACGAGGCGGAATATGGCCGCATCAAGCAGCTCCTGAACCGCGAGCCCAATCTCGTCGAGCTGGGCGTGTTCTCGGTGATGTGGTCCGAGCACTGCTCCTACAAATCGACGCGCGCCCATCTGCGCCGCCTGCCGACCAAGGCCCCCTGGGTGCTCCAGGGCCCGGGCGAGAATGCCGGCGTCATCGATATCGGCGATGGCGATGCCTGCATCTTCAAGATGGAAAGCCACAACCACCCCAGCTTCATCGAGCCCTATCAGGGCGCGGCCACGGGCGTCGGCGGCATCATGCGCGATGTCTTCACCATGGGCGCGCGCCCCGTCGCGATGATGAACGCGCTGCGCTTCGGCGAGCCCTCCCATCCCAAGACCCGCCATCTGGTCTCCGGCGTCGTCGCCGGCATTGGCGGCTATGGCAATTGCATGGGCGTGCCGACGGTCGGCGGCGAGGTCAATTTCCACCAGAGCTACAACGGCAACATCCTCGTCAATGCGATGTGCGTGGGCCTGGCCAAGGCCGACAACATCTTCCTGTCGGCCGCCAAGGGCGCGGGCAATCCGGTCGTCTATATCGGCTCCAAGACGGGCCGCGACGGCATCCATGGCGCCACCATGGCCAGCGCCGAATTCAGCGAGGATTCGGAAGAGAAGCGCCCCACCGTGCAGGTCGGCGATCCCTTCACCGAGAAGCTGCTGCTCGAAGCCTGCCTCGAACTGATGGCGACCGATGCGATCATCGCCATTCAGGACATGGGCGCGGCCGGCCTCACCTCGTCGTCGGCCGAGATGGGCGACAAGGGCGGCTCGCGGCATCGAGCTCGATCTCGACAAGGTGCCCCAGCGCGAAGCGAACATGACCGCCTACGACATGATGCTGTCGGAAAGCCAGGAGCGCATGCTGGCGGTGCTGAAGCCGGGCCGCGAGGCCGAGGCCGAAGCGATCTTCCGGAAGTGGGAACTCGATTTCGCCGTCATCGGCATCACCACCGACACCAATCGCCTCGTCGTCAAGCACAAGGGCGAGGTGGTGGCCGACATGCCGATCACCGCGCTCTCCGACGAAGCGCCGGTCTATGAGCGGCCCTACACCGAACAGCCGCCGATCAGCCGGCCAGCCGGATTTCGATGCCGCGCGCGATGTCATGGCGTCGCTGGCCAAGATCATCGGCTCGCCCGACATGTGTTCGCGCCGCTGGGTGTGGGAGCAATACGACCACACGGTGATGAACGACACGGTGCAGCGCCCGGGCGGCGATTGCGGCGTCGTGCGCGTGCATGGCTCGAACAAGGGCCTGGCCATCACGACCGATGTGACGCCGCGCTATTGCTTCGCCGATCCCTTCGAAGGCGGCAAGCAGGCCGTGGCCGAAGCCTGGCGCAACATCACCGCCGTCGGCGGCACGCCGCTGGCCGTCACCGACAATCTCAATTTCGGCAATCCCGAAAAGCCCGAAGAACATGTGGCAGATCGTGGCCGGCATCAACGGCATCGGCGAGGCCTGCCGCGCGCTCGATTTCCCGATCGTCTCCGGCAATTGCTCGCTCTACAACGAGACCAATGGCGAAGGCATCCTGCCGACGCCGGCCATCGGTGCGGTGGGTCTCTTGAAGGATGTCGATCGCATGGCGACCGTCGCGCTTCAAGCGCGAAGGCGATGTGCTGATCCTGATCGGCGAAACGAAAGGCCATCTCGGCCAGTCGATCTATCTGCGCGAGATCGAAGGCAAGGAAGAAGGCGCGGCCCCGCCGGTCGATCTCGCCGCCGAAAAGACGAAACGGCGATTTCGTGCGCCGGCTGATCGAGACAGGGCCGCGTCGACACCGCCCACGATTGTTCCGATGGCGGGCTGCTCGTCGCCGTCGCCGAAATGGCGATGGCCGGAAACATCGGCGCCGAGATCGCGCTGCCCGATGGCGCCGCGCGCGATCCCCTTCCTCTATGGCGAGGATCAGGCGCGCTATGTGCTGGCCGTTCCCGGCGGCCGAAGCCGACAAGATCGCTGCCGATGCGGCATCGTGCCGGCGTTCCCGTCGCTTTGCTCGGGCCGACCGGCGGCGATAAGATCGCCGTGAAAGGCGCGGGCGCGGTTGCGGTCGCGAAGCTGCGCGAAACCCACGAAGCCTGGTTCCCCGCCTATATGGGCGGCACCGAGCTTCCGCCGACCAACTGAATGGAACAGGTGTCCCCATGGCGATGAGCGCCAGCGAAATCGAGAAGCTGATCAAGGACGCGTTTCCGGACGCCGATGTCGAGATCACCGATCTGGCCGGCGACAATGACCATTACGCAGCCATGGTTTCTTCCGCCGCCTTCAAGGGCAAGAGCCGCGTCCAGCAGCACCAGATGGTTTATGAGGCGCTGAAGGGCCGCATGGGCGGCGTGCTTGCACGCGCTGTCGCTGCAGACCAGCGCCGAAGGATTGAGCGCCGCGGCTTGACGCCACCCGGGTCCGTACCTAGATCATTGCATTGCCCGAACCGAATGAAGGCCTGAGCCATGACCGCGCACGACCAGATCGCCAAGGACATCGCCGAGAACGACGTCGTGCTCTACATGAAGGGCACGCCGGTGTTCCCGCAATGCGGGTTCTCCTCCGTCACCGTGCAGATCCTTTCGCATCTCGGCGTGAAGTTCAAAGCCGTCGATGTGCTGAAAGACCCCGATGTCCGTCAGGGCATCAAGGAGTTCTCGAACTGGCCGACCATCCCCCAGCTCTATGTGAAGGGCGAATTCGTCGGCGGCTGCGACATCCTGCAAGCGAGATGTATCGAGGGCGACGAGCTCGCGCCCTTCCTCGCCGAAAAGGGCGTCGCGCTCGAAGAGGCCTGAGCGCTCAGCCTCGTTCTCCCTTTGGGAAAATGCCGCTTCCACACCGGCGCGATCTTCGGGCGCTGTGACACCGCTTCGGCCAGCGCCATGATCTTCGGCAGATGTGCCGCGCGCCAGCCATTCCGCACCAAGCTGTTGCGCCAGCGCGTGAACATGGCGATGTAGATGTCGGCGGCGCAAAAGCCTGTCGTCAGAAGCCACGGCCCGGCGACATTCTCCTCCAGCACCAGTAGCCGCGCGCGGATGCGTTGCTTGGCCGTCTCGCGCAGCGCCTCGGCCTCGTTGCCCTTCGGCACGAAGCGTTCGGGATAGTCGGAGATCTCGACCATCGGATAGACTTCGCTCGCCATGATAGGGATCCAGCGCACGGCCTGCGCGCGCGCAAGGCTGGCCGGCGGCGGCAGCAATCCGGCGTCCGGCAAAGCGTTCGGCCATGGTCAGAAGGATGGCCCCGGATTCCGTCATGATCTCGCCGCCCGGCAGCTTCAGCGCCGGCATCTTGCCGGAGGGATTGATCGCCAGGAATTCGGGCCGTGTCTGCTCGTTCTTCTCGAGCGAGATGGTGTGGAAGCTGTACGCCGCGCCGGCTTCCGCGAGTGCGGCTTCGGTGCTGAACGCGCCCGAGCCGGGATCGCCATAGATCGTGTAGCTCATGCCGCCAGAATAGCAGAAAGGCCGCGGGAGCGATCCCGCGGCCTTCGCATAGGCCGAATGCCCTGTCCGCTTAGCGCGAGTAGAATTCGACCACGAGGCTCGGCTGCATCTGCACCGCGTAGGGCACATCGCCCAGCTTCGGCGTGCGCAGATATTTCGCCGTCATCTTGTGATCGTCGACCTCGATATAGTCGGGGAAATCGCGTTCCGGGCTCTTGATGGCCTCGAGCACCAGCGCCATTTCCTTGGCCTTGTTCGACAGCTCCAGCACGTCGCCTTCCTTCACGAGGTAGGAAGCGATGGTGACGCGGCGGCCATTGACCTTCACATGGCCATGGGACACGAGCTGGCGCGCGGCGAACGGCGTCGGCACGAATTTGGCGCGGAACACGACCGCGTCGAGGCGGCGTTCCAGCAGGCCGATCATGTTCTCGCCGGTGTCGCCGGGACGGCGCGAGGCGTCGGCGTAATAGCGGCGGAACTGCTTCTCGGTGATGTTGCCGTAATAGCCCTTGAGCTTCTGCTTGGCCTGAAGCTGCGTGCCATAGTCGGAAAGCTTCTTGGCGCGGCGCTGGCCGTGCTGGCCCGGGCCGTAGGAACGCTTGTTGACAGGGCTCTTGCCCCGGCCCCAAAGGTTCTCGCCCATGCGGCGATCGAGCTTGTATTTGGCAGTGGTACGTTTCGACATGGTTCGGTCCGGACTTTGGCTACAGGGCAGGGGACCCTGCCCCTCGCGAAGGCGCGCACTATAGCCATGCGCCTTGCCCTGTCAATGCGCCGTAACCCACGGAAATTCCTGCATCTTCTAAATCATACTCAACTGGAAATTGCAGTTCTGTGCCTTGTCCGGTTCCGCTTGACGCTTTGACCGGCGCAAAGCAGGTTGCTCGCCCTTGGCCCCGTGGCGGAACCGGTAGACGCAACGGACTTAAAATCCGTAGTTCCGAAAGGGACGTGTCGGTTCGAGTCCGACCGGGGCCACCAACCTTCGCCTGCCAGATCACGCCCTCGCGCCAACTGGATGGGATTGCCGTCCATGCCCGAACGCCAGTCGTGACGGTTGAAAGGGCGCGCGGCCGGTATTCATGGCACTGGCTGTTTGACCGAAATCAAGGCAAGAAAATGACACTACCGTCACGTTTTTGATATCCGGGCAGGAACGCCCTTGGTGACGGAGGAAATAATGTTTCAAGAGACGCAGGGGCGTGAAGTCCGCAAGGGCGACTGGACGGTCACGATGACGCCCGACGATGTCTATCGCAATCCGATGGAGATCGCCTGGACCTTCGATTACGCGCTGGGCAAGGGCAAGGTCGAAGACCTCTACAAGCGCGCCAAGAAGCAGCAGTGGAATTCCGATGAACTTCTGCCCTGGGATACCGAGGTCGATCCGTCGAACCCGCTGATCGCCGATCGCTCCTCGCTTTACCCGCAGATGCCCTTCTTCAAGAAGCTGTCGAAATCGCAGCAGGAAACCTTCATCGCCCATTCGACGGCGCAGCTGCTGTCGCAATTCCTGCATGGCGAACAGGGCGCGCTGATGACGGCCGCCGCCGTGACCCATTCGGTGCCCGATGCCGCGGCCAAACTCTATGCCGCGACCCAGACCATGGATGAGGCCCGCCATGTCGAGGTCTATTCGAAATATTGCGACAAGATCGCGATGGTCTATCCGATGTCGCCCTGGCTCAAGGCGCTGATCGACGCGACGCTGAAGTCCGATCGCTATGAGAAGGTCATGATCGGCATGAACATGATCGTCGAAGGTCTGGCGCTCGGCGCCTTCAACAATATGTACCAATCGACGACATGTCCGCTGCTGAAGGCGCTGACCTTCAATGTCATGCGCGATGAATCGCGCCATGTCTCCTTCGGGCATATCTATCTTGGCCCGGTGATCAGGAAGCTGGACGAAGCCGATCGCGAAGATCTGGCGGACTTCGCCTTCAACGCCATCAACATCATCATGCAGGCCACGACCATGGGCGAGGCTCAGGGCCTGGCCAATCGCGCCGATCCGGGCTTCATGGAAGTGCTGGCCAATTCCGGTATCGATGCCGACGATTTCTTCGCCGGCCTCGAAGAAGCGGCCGAGATGGGCATCCTGCAGGAATTGCCGCCGGGCCAGGTCCATTCGCTGAAGGATCTGATGCTGCCGGCGATCGCCCGCGTCGGCCTGATCACGCCGCGCGTGCGCAAGAAATATGAAGAGGCCGGAATTCCGATCTTCGAGGATCAGCGCGTCCTGCATGCGATCGAAGGCGGGGCACCCGACGTGGCCATGGCCGCAGAGTAATTCCAACGCTCCGACGGCATTGGCCGGCCGCGCGCTCGATAGAGTGTGCGGCCGTTGCCATTACTGGGCCTTCGCGGCCATGCACAAGACAGTAGTTGCCGGATGTAACAGAGCGTATTCTTGGCCCCGTCGAAGTGATTTGGGGGTCTTGATGAGCATGCATGCGCCTGCGATCCAATGGCCGGACAGTTTCGATGCGCTTGGGGCCGGAGGAGGACCCGCGCATCCTTCTGGTCGGGACGGCCGAGATCGAGGGTGTGAAATTCGTCGTCACGGCGATCCGCATGCGTGAGGGCATGCGCATGCCGGACTATCTCGAAGGCGTGCCGGTTCGCGCCTATGAAGCGGCCATCGATTCGATGCGCGAAGAGATCGAAGTGCTGGCGAGCACGATGGAGCCGGCACTGGTCCCGATCGCCGGCGGCAAATATCTGCTCTGGATGGTGCCGTCGGGCTCCGCGTGATGCGCGCTCAGAACGAGCCGGAATCGGTGCCCGCATAGGGGCGCACGCTCTCGGCCACCGAATCCGCCACATGCTCCTTGGTGATAACGCCCATGATATTTCCCTTCCGCGGCAGGCCTCGCCCGCGCACGACCACAATGGCCAACGCTTTCTTTCGCCACATACGCAGGATGGCTGAGAACATGATGTCGTCTTCGCGGGCGATGATGAAATGGCGGTTGACGACATCGCCGAGCGTGACGGCCGCATAGGCTTCCTCGAGCCCATGCATGAGAGCCGCATCGATGCGGATGACGCCCACGATCCGCTGTCCCTCGACGACGACGACATGGCGCATGCTGCCGTGATGAGCGGGTAGGCGCATGAAATCCTGAAGGTTCAGGACCTGGTCCAGCCCCATGCCTTCCGGCAGGATCAGGAAATCCTGGTCCATCACATCTCCGGCGGGGCGCACCAGGAACATATTGGCGTGCAGCGCCTTGGGAATGTAATGGCGGCGCGCAACCAGTTTGATCGTGTAGATGTTCTCGCGGCTGAGAAGACGGCGCACGCCAAGAGCGACCGCCACGGCCACGATCATCGGCATCACGATGTCGTAGTCGCGCGTCATCTCGAAGATCATGGTCACGGCCGTCATCGCCGCGCCGGTCGCGCTGCCGACCATGGCCGCCATGCCGATCATCGCGAAGGCGGCGATCGTCACCGCCGGCGTCGGGAACACCATGTGGCAGACGGCGCCGAAGGCGGCGCCCAGCGTCGCTCCCATGAACAGGGAGGGCGAGAAGATGCCGCCGGATGATCCCGATCCAAGGCTGAGAATGGTGGCGACCAGCTTGCTGCCGAACAGCAGCAGAAGGAGTGGCGCGGTGACGAGGCCGCCCATCAGGATCTCCTGCACCGTCGAATAGCCGACACCTTCGATGTGGTAATGGCCCGAATAGCGGAACAGCCCGTACATCATGCCGCCGACCACCAGCATCGCCAGGGCATGGCGCAGATAGGGATTGGCGATGCGCTCGCACAGCTTGTCCGTCCGGTCGAGCCCGCGCACGAAGGCGGTGGCCGCCAGCCCCGTCAGCGCGCCCAATACGACATAGAGCAGGATGGCGTAGAGCGGCGAAGGCTTGTCCGACAGGAAATAGACCGCCGGGACTTCGAAGGCCGGCCTCAGCCCCAGAAACAGCCGGGCGATGAAGGTCGCTGTGCCGGTCGCCAGTGCCACCGGCAGGAAGGTGCGCGAGCTGACCTCCGGCATCATCAGTTCGATGGCGAACATCACGCCGCCGATGGGCGTGTTGAAGGTGGCGGCGATGCCGGCGCCGGCACCGGCCGCGACCAGCGTGATGCGCTGCCACGGCTCCATATTGATGATCTGGCCGATGGTCGAGCCGAGCGAGGCGCCGATCTGGATGATCGGGCCTTCGCGCCCGACCGCAGCCCCGCTGCCGATGGCCAGCGCCGAGGCCAGGGACTTCACGATGGCGACGATGGGGCGGATCTTGCCGTCCTGATAGAAGATCGCGTCCATCACCTCCGGCACGCCATGGCCGCGTGCCTCGGGCGCGAATTTGGTGACCAGAAAGACGACGCCGATCCCGCCGATCACCGGCACCAGGATCACGCCCGCGCCCCAGATGCTCGCGGGCATGTAGAGATTGGCGTCATAGGCGATCGCGGATCGCCCAGGAAGAGGAGGTTGTGGATCAGCCCGATCAGGCCACGAAAGAAGATCGCGCCGAAGCCGGTGATGACGCCGACCGCGACCGATATGAGAGACAGCGACGCCCAGTCCGATCGGGCGACGCGGAGTGAGCATCGCCTGCATGGCCTCACTCTAGGTGCGGCGGGCGGGCGAAGGCCAGCCTCTTTTCGGCATTCCTGATAAGGCGAAGGGCTGCCCGCCTGAAGCGGACAGCCCTTCCATTGCCTGTCTGCGGGCCCTTGCGGGCGCCGAGATTGGCTTAGCGTCGCGTGCTTATGCGGCGCGGTCCTCACGGAAAGCGAAGATCCAGGTCGCGGCACCCGTAAGCCGCAGGTCATGACAATGAGACACTGGATCACCTCCTTTCGATTAGCGTTGCGCCAAATCACTATACATGATTTGCCTTGCGCCGCACCCAAGAAAAAAGCCCGGCACGGCCGGGCTCTGTCCTGACGGCTTTCGTGGCCGCTCACATCTGCATGGTCCAGCCCTCGACGCCCATGGCCGCCTGGCGCACGGCCTCGGTCAGGGTCGGATGGGCATGGCTGGTGCGGGCGATGTCTTCGGAGGAGGCGCCGAACTCGATGGCCAGCGCCACTTCCTGGATCAGATTGCCGGCCTCGGCGCCGATGATGTGGGCGCCCAGCACGCGATCGGTCTTGGCGTCGGCGAGGATCTTGGCGAAGCCGTCGGTAGCGGCGATGGTCTTGGCGCGGGCATTGGCCGTGAAGGGGAATTTGCCGACCTTGTAGGCGATGCCGGCGGCCTTCAGCTCTTCCTCGGTCTTGCCGACGCTGGCCACTTCCGGCGCCGTGTAGACGACCGACGGAATGGCGTCGTAATTCACATGGCCCGGCCTTGCCGGCGATGATGTCGACGCAGGCCACGGCCTCGTCCTCGGCCTTGTGCGCCAGCATGGCGCCTTCGCGCACATCGCCGACGGCCCAGATGCCCGGAACATTGGTCTTGAAATGGGCGTCGGTGACGACGCGGCCGCGGCTGTCGAGGTCCACGCCGGCCTCTTCGAGGCCCAGATTGGCGGTGAAGGGCCGCCGGCCGATCGCGACCAGCATCACATCGGTATCGATGGTCTGCTGCTCGCCGCCCGCGGCCGGCTCGACCGTCACGCGCAAGCCTTCGCCGGCCTTCTCCACGCCCACAACCTTGGTCGAGAGCTGGAACTTCATGCCCTGGCGCGACAGGATGCGCTGGAACTGCTTGCCCACTTCGCCGTCGAGGCCCGGCGTGATGCGATCGAGGAATTCGACCACGGTCACATCGCTGCCGAGCCGGCGCCACACCGAGCCGAGTTCGAGGCCGATCACGCCGGCGCCGACCACGAGCAAGCGCTTCGGCACGGATTTGAGCGACAGGATGCCGGTGGAGGAGACGATGCGCTCCTCGTCGATGGTCACGCCCGGCAGCGGTGCCACGTCCGAGCCGGTGGCGATGATGATGTGTTTGGCACTCAGTTCGCGCGTCGTGCCGTCCTCGCGCGTCACCACCACCTTGCCGGGGGCGGTGATCCGCCCTTCGCCGACAATGGCTTCGGACTTGTTCTTCTTGAGCAGGAATTCGACGCCCTTGGTCAGCTCGCCGACCGTCTTGGTCTTGTGCGCCATCATGCCGTCGAGATCGAGCTCGACCTGCGTCTTGATGCCGAGCTTGGGCATGTGGTTGAGCGCCTCGTCGTAGAGGTGGCTCGCATGCAGCAGCGCCTTGGACGGGATGCAGCCGACATTGAGGCAGGTGCCGCCGAAGGTGCCGCGCTTGTCGATGCAGGCGCTCTTGAGGCCCAGCTGGCCGGCGCGGATGGCGGCGTTGTAGCCGCCGGGGCCGCCACCGATGACGACGAGGTCGAATTGATCAGCCATATCAGATATCCAGAAGCAGGCGCTGCGGGTCTTCGAGGTTTTCCTTGACGCGCACGAGGAAGGTCACGGCCTCGCGGCCGTCGACGATGCGGTGGTCGTAGGAGAGCGCCAGATACATCATCGGCCGGATCTCGACCTTGCCGTCGATCGCCACCGGGCGCGGCTGGATCTTGTGCATGCCGAGAATGCCGGATTGCGGCGAGTTGAGGATCGGCGTCGACATCAGCGAGCCGAACACCCCGCCATTGGTGATGGAGAAGGTGCCGCCCTGCAGCTCTTCGATCTTCAGCTTGCCGTCGCGGGCGCGCATGCCGACATCGGCGATGGCCGCCTCGATCTGGGCGAGCGAGAGATGATCGGCATCGCGCACCACCGGCACGACGAGGCCCTTCTCCGTCGAGACGGCGACGCCCATGTCGTAATAGTTCTTGTAGATGATGTCGGTGCCTTCGATCTCGGCATTGACGTTGGGCAGTTCCTTCAGCGCCGCGATGCAGGCCTTGACGAAGAAGCCCATGAAGCCCAGGCGCACGCCGTGCTTCTTCTCGAAGCTGTCCTTGTATTCGCTGCGCAGCGCGCATGACGTGGGTCATGTCGACCTCGTTGAAGGTCGTCAGCTGGGCGGCGGTGTTCTGCGATTCCTTGAGGCGCGCGGCGATGGTGCGGCGCAGCCGGCTCATGGCCACGCGCTCTTCGCGCTCCGCATTGGCGCGCGGGCCGGCTGGCGCCGGGCGCGGGCTGCGGCGCGGCGGCGCGCGCTTTCGAGCGCCGCCAGCATGTCGCCCTTGAGCACGCGGCCGTCCTTGCCGCTGCCGGCGACCTGCGCCGGGTTGAGGCCGGTCTCCTCGGCGATGCGGCGGACCGACGGCATCAGCGGTTCGGCCTTGGCGGCCGGCGCTGCGGCCGGGGCCGGTTGCGGCTGCAGGTGCCGGCCGGAGCAGGCGCCGGCTTGGCGTCCGCCGGGATCGGCCGCGGCGGAGCCGGAGCAGCCGTTCCGGCAGCGCCTTCGGCGATGGCGCCCAGAATGGTGCCGACTTCGACGGTCGCGCCTTCCTTGACGGCGATGGATTCGAGCGCGCCATCGGCGGGCGCCGGCACTTCGACCGTGACCTTGTCGGTCTCCAGTTCGCACAGCGGCTCGTCGCGGGCGACGGCCTCGCCTTCCTTCTTGAACCAGCGCGCCACCGTGGCTTCGGTGACGGATTCGCCCATGGCGGGCACTTTGATCTCGATGCTCATTGGCGTGTCTCCGTCGCCGCTTGCGTGTTTCGCGGCAGGAAAATGTAGTTCATGACGTTCTGGTTCAAGGGCGCATCGCAGAGCGGACGCAGTGCGCCGCGTGCGAAGACATAGACTTCATAGCCGAGCTCGGCCAGAAGCTGCACCGTCTTGTTGCGAGCAACGGCCTCGCGGTCGCCGCGGCCTTCGAGGATCTCGACCAGCAGATTGGGCCGGCAGCGCGCCAGCAGCCCGCGGGCGCCGTCGATCACCGCATATTCGTGGCCTTCGACGTCGATCTTCATGAAGCCGACATTGGCGAGGTTCTCGTCGTCGAGGCGCACGACCTTGACCGGCATCTCGATGCCCTGCGTGCCGGGCGGCAGGCCGTCGCCGAGATAGCCGATATTGTATTGGGGCCGGCCCTTCTTGTTCAAAGGCGCACAATAGGTGAGCTGTCCGGCTGCTTGGAGACACCGGCCTCGCGCACCTCGACATGGGGCAGCTGTGCCTCGCGGAGGAAGCGGGCCATGGGCGGGGCCGGCTCATAGGCGATGGTCTGCTTCGCCAGCCGCGACAGGAAGAAGGTGTAATTGCCGCGATTGGCGCCGACATCGATGGCGATCCGGTCGCGCGGCACGATCGCGGACAGCAGCCTCAGTTCGCCCTCATGGCCGTCGGCGGCCTTGCGCCAGTGCGCGCCAGGCCCGGTGGCGGATATAGTAGCGCGGGCTGATCGAGCCGATAGGCCAGCTTCATATGCGAAGCCGGCGCACGCTGCTCCTCGCTTGCGTCCGCCTTGCGTCAAAGCGTCAGCGCCTCGTCGAGGAAGGCCTTGAGCTCGGCCATGTGCTGGCTCATCAGGCCGGCGGCGGTGGAGGCGTATTCCGGCCGGCCGGTATAGCGCGGGCGGCCGGCGCGGCCGATCTCGGCCAGTGTGGCCTCGATGCGCGGCGCTGACGAAGGTCCAGGCGCCCTGGTTCTGCGGCTCTTCCTGGCACCAGACGATCTCGGCATTGGGGAAGCGCGACAGCGCCTCCTTCAGCGGGTTCGCGCGGGAAGGGATAGAGCTGTTCGAGACGCAGCAGCTGGATGCGGGTCTCGCCGCGCTGCTCGCGCTCCTCATAGAGGTCGTAATAGACCTTGCCGGAGCACAGCACGACGCGCTTGATCTCGGTCATCGGCCGCCAGCTTGAGCGGCGAAGCCGGATCGCGCTCGGCATCGTCGTCGAGCACGCGGTGGAAGCTCGAGCCCGGCCCCATCTCGTCGAGGCGCGAGACGCACGCGCTTGTGGCGCAGCAGCGATTTCGGCGTCATCAGGATCAGCGGCTTGCGGAACGGCGCGGTGCACCTGGCGGCGCAGGATGTGGAAGTAGTTGGCCGGCGTCGTGCAGTGCGGCGACCTGGATATTGTCCTGCGGCGCAGAGCTGCAGATAGCGCTCGAGGCGGGCGGAGGAATGCTCCGGGCCCTGGCCCTCATAGCCATGCGGCAGCAGCATGACGAGGCCCGACATGCGCAGCCATTTCATCTCGCCGGAGGCTGATGAACTGGTCGATCATCACCTGCGCGCCATTGGCGAAATCGCCGAACTGGGCTTCCCACAGCACCAGCGCCTTGGGCTCGGCCAGGCTGTAGCCATATTCGAAGCCGACCACCGCTTCTTCGGAGAGCAGCGAATCGATGACTTCGAATTCGGCCTGGTCGTCGCGGATGTTGTTGCAGCGGGAAATAGCGTTCGGCGGTTTCCTGATCGACCAGCGCGGCATGGCGCTGGCTGAAGGTGCCGCGCGCCGAATCCTGGCCCGACAGGCGCACCGGATAGCCTTCTTCGAGCAGCGTGCCGAAGGCCAGCGCCTCGGCCGTGGCCCAGTCGAAGCCCTCGCCGGTCTCGAACATCTTGGCCTTGGCCTGGAGCTGGCGGGCGATGGTGCTGGTGGGCGTGGAAGCCTTCCGGGATCGTGGTCAGCGCCTTGCCGATCTTCTGCAGCGTGTCGGCCGGCACGGCGGTGGCGCCGCGGCGGTCGCCTTCCGGCGCCTTGGAGAAGTCTTTCCAGCGCCCGTCCAGCCAGTCGGCGCGGTTGGGCCGATGGTTCTTGGAGGCTTCGAATTCCTCGTCCAGGCGCTTGTTGAAGCCGCCGATCATCGCCTTCATGTCGTCCTCGGCTGATCACGCCTTCGGAGACGAGCTGGGCGGCATAGAGCTCGAGCGTCGTCGGATGGTCCTTGATGGCGCGATACATCAAGGGCTGCGTGAATGCCGGTTCGTCGGTCTCGTTGTGACCGAAGCGGCGATAGCAGAACATGTCGATGACGACATCCTTGTGGAACAGCTGGCGGAACTCGGCCGCGATGCGCGCGCAATGCACGACCGCTTCGGGATCGTCGCCGTTCACATGGAAGATCGGCGCCTGCACCATCAGCGCGACGTCGGACGGGTAGGGCGAGGAGCGCGAATAGATCGGCGCCGTGGTGAAGCCGATCTGGTTGTTGACGATGAAGTGGATCGTGCCGCCGGTGCGGAAGCCCTTGGTGCCCGACATGGCGAAGCATTCGGCCACGATGCCCTGGCCGGCAAAGGCCGCATCGCCATGGAGCAGCAGCGGCAGCACGCTGGCGCGCGTCGATCTTGTCGCCCAGCTGCTGCTGCTTGGCGCGGGCCTTGCCGAGCACGACCGGATCGGCGGCTTCGAGATGCGACGGGTTGGCCGTCAGCGACAGATGCACCTTGTTGTCGTCGAACTCGCGGTCCGACGAGGCGCCGAGATGGTATTTCACGTCGCCGGAGCCCTGCACCTCGCGCGGGCTTGGCGCTGCCGCCCTGGAATTCGTGGAAGATCTGGCGATAGGGCTTGGCCATCACATTGGCCAGCACGTTGAGGCGGCCGCGATGGGACATGCCCAGCACGATCTCTTTGACGCCCAGCTGGCCGCCGCGCTTGATGATCTGCTCCAGCGCCGGGACCATGGCCTCGCCGCCATCGAGCCCGAAGCGCTTGGTGCCGAGGAAGCGCACGCCGCAGAACTTCTCGAAACCTTCGGCCTCGATCAGCTTGTTGAGGATCGCCTTCTTGCCCTCGGGCGTGAAGGTGATCTCCTTGTCCGGGCCTTCGATCCGGCGCTGCAGCCAGTCCTTCTGCTCCGGATCGTTGATGTGCATGAACTCGTAGCCGATGCGCCCGCAATAGGTGCGCTTGAGGATGTCGACCACCTGGCGCGGGGTGGCGTTGGACAGGCCGAGCACGCCGTCCATGTAGATCGGCTTGTCGAGATCGGCCTCGTGGAAGCCGTAAAAGCTGGGTTCGAGCTGGGCCAGATGCGGCTTCTCGGCCAGGCCCAGCGGATCGAGATCGGCGGCCAGATGGCCGATCACGCGATAGGCGCGCACGAGCTGGATGGCGCGGATCGATTCCTGGGCGGCGGCCCTGAAGTCCTGCTCGGAGACGGCGCCATTCGCCTTGGGCTGCCATTGGCCGGTCAGCGCGCTGACCAGCTCGCCGTTCTCGAGCCGGATCTTGGCGTCGCGCTTCCAGGCCGGACCGCGGCCGAGCTGGGTGGCGCCCAGCTCCTGCTCGCCGAGCTCGGCGAAGAAGGCCCGCCAGCTGGGATCGACGGCGTCGGGATTGTCGAGATATTGGCGGTAGAGCGACTTCGATGAAGGCGGCATTGCTGCCGAACAGGAAGGAGGTCGCCTCCAGGACCGCGTTGGAGGCGGCCCCGTGGTCACTGGCATGGGTCTGATTGGCTTGTCATTTCAACATGTTAGGCCGGCTTTTTGGGCCCGCCCTGTCCTCGGTCCGCGCCCGTCGCGTGCCGTGCTCTCGAAAAGCGGCCCGCGTGTAGCGCATCTGGCTGCGCGAATGCACGCCTTTCCGCGAGGCAATTCAACGCCACTGAGGGTTAATATGATGTAGGGTTCCGCAAAATCTGTCCCACACGCAAGATCGGATTTCAGAAAGGCCGGCCTGTGCGCGGCCATTGCGCTCCAGGCCGCCGCCTGCCGGGGGCCGTTGCCCTGACAAATCAGCGCATTGTGAGCGTGGCGTGTGCTCCCCATATCCCGGACGAACCGAAAGAGAGGGGACATTTACACCATGCATTTCACAGCCAAGTCCAATGGCGCTTCTTGGCGCCATCCGTGCTTTGCCGCCGTCCTTGCCATGGCGATCGGGCTCGGCAGTGGCAGCGCATTGGCGGGCACGGCGCCGCACCAGCTGGATATCGTGAGCCAGGTGCCGAGGTTTCAGGCTTTCTACAAGGGTGCATCGGCCAAACCGCTGAACGAAGCCGCGCGTTGGGCCTTGTGGGAAAAGCTCGACGGTCTGGCGGCAGTGCCGCCGACGCCACAAGGCAAGGCATCGGCCCGCCGGATGCTGAAAACCGCCTGGCCGAAATATCAGGCGCTGACACCCAGCCTGCCGGCACTGGCCGTGGAGGCCAAGGCTGCGGCCAGAACCGAATTCGCCAGGTTGAACACCCTGTTCAAGACCGGTGCCACGCCGATCCATAGCCGGGTGGCGCTGTTTGTCGGGCTCTATTCGGGCAACGCCTTCACCGTCCCAGCGATGGGTGGCCAGCCTTCGACTGTCTATTACCCGCTCGAATACAAGAAGCCCGGGCTGGTCTTCGCCCATGAGCTGACGCATTCCCTCAATTTTCAGCTGGCCCATGTTCGCCATGGCTATGGCGCGCCGATCGGCCAGGTGATCTTTCAGGAAGGCTTGGCCATGCGGGCGGCACAGAAGATCATGCCGGGCCATGGCGCGCGAACCTATCTGACGATGGGCAAAGCGCAATATGGGCGCTGCAAGGCGCGTGAAGCTGCAATCGTCAAGGAGATCGAACCCGACCTCGCCAAATCCGGCGCGGCGATCGTCAACAAATATGTCTTCGGTACCGGCAATACCGGCATGCATCGCGAGGCCTATTGCGCTGGCTGGTATGTGGTCGGCCACATGCTGAAATCCGGCATGACCTTTCCGGAACTGGCGCGTATTCCCGAAGACAAGATGGTCGCCGCCGTGCGCAAGGCGATCCAGGCGATGTGACGGTCGCCTTCGGCAAAAAGAAAACAGCCGCCCTATCGGGCGGCCGTTTTCGTTTCTCGCGGGGTGAAACGGCTTATTTGCCGCTCAGAAGATCCACCAGCGTGGTGCCGAGCGCCGCCGGGTTGGGCGAAACGCGGATGCCGGCCGCCTGTCATGGCCTCGATCTTGGAATCGGCGCCGCCCTTGCCGCCGGAGATGATGGCGCCGGCATGGCCCATGCGCCGGCCCGGAGGCGCGGTGACGCCGGCGATGAAGCCGACCATCGGCTTCTTCACCTTGCTGTGCTTGATGAAGTCGGCGGCGTCTTCCTCGGCGCTGCCGCCGATCTCGCCGATCATGATGATGCTCTCGGTCTCGGGGTCGTCCAGGAACATCTCCAGCACGTCGATATGCTCGGTGCCCTTCACCGGATCGCCGCCGATGCCGACGCAGGAGGACTGGCCGAGGCCGACCGCCGTGGTCTGCGCCACGGCTTCATAGGTCAGCGTGCCGGAGCGCGAGACGATGCCGACCTTGCCGCGCTTGTGGATGTGGCCCGGCATGATGCCGATCTTGCATTCGCCCGGCGTGATGACGCCCGGGCAGTTCGGCCCGATCAGGCGCGACTGCGAGCCCTGACAGCGCGCGCTTGACCTTGACCATGTCGAGCACCGGGATGCCCTCGGTGATGCAGACGATGAGCGGAATGCTCGGCATCGATCGCTTCCAGGATCGCGTCGGCCGCGAACGGCGGCGGCACATAGATCACGGAGGCGTCGCAGCCGGTCTTCTCGCGCGCGTCGCGCACGGTGTCGAAGACGGGCAGGCCCAGATGGGTCGTGCCGCCTTTGCCCGGCGTGGTGCCGCCGACCATTTTCGTGCCGTAGGCGATCGCCTGTTCGGAATGGAAGGTGCCCTGCTTGCCGGTGAAGCCCTGGCAGATGACCTTGGTATTTTTGTCGACGAGAATGGACATGGCGATCAGGAACCCTTCACTGCATGCACGATTTTCTGCGCGCCATCGGCGAGGTCGGAGCCGGAGACGATGGGCAGGCCGGATTTCGGCAAGGATTTCCTTGCCCTTCTCGACATTGGTGCCTTCAAGCCGCACGACCAGCGGCACCTTGAGCGAAATCTCCTTGGCCGCGGCCACGATGCCTTCGGCGATGATGTCGCATTTCATGATGCCGCCGAAGATGTTGACCAGGATGCCCTTCACGTTCGGATCGGAGACGATGATCTTGAAGGCCGCGGTGACCTTTTCCTTGGTGGCGCCGCCGCCGACATCGAGGAAGTTGGCCGGCTCCGCGCCATAGAGCTTGATGATGTCCATGGTCGCCATGGCCAGGCCCGCGCCATTGACCATGCAGCCGATCTCGCCGTCGAGCTTGATGTAGTTGAGGTCGTATTTCGACGCCTCGACTTCCATCGGGTCTTCTTCGTCGAGGTCGCGCAGCTCGATCGATGTCCTTGTGGCGGAACAGCGCGTTGTCGTCGAAGTTCATCTTGGCGTCGAGGCAGATGACGTTGCCGTCCTTGGTCACGACCAGCGGATTGATCTCCAGCAGGCTCATGTCCTTGGCCAGGAAGGCCGTGTAGAGGCTCTGTCGATCAGCTTGCCGCACTGCTTGGCCGCATCGCCCTTGAGCTTCAGCGCGTCGGCGATGTTGCGGCCGACATAGCCGGAATAGCCCACGGCCGGTTCGATCTGGAAGGTGTGGATCTTCTCGGGCGTCTTGGCCGCCACCTCCTCGATGTCCATGCCGCCTTCGGTCGAGGCGATGAAGGAGATGCGGCTGGTCTCGCGGTCCACCAGGGCCGAGAGGTACAGCTCGCGGTCGATGGCCGAGCCGTCCTCGATATAGAGGCGCTTGACCAGGCGGCCGGCCGGGCCGGTCTGGTGGGTGACCAGCGTCATGCCCAGCATGCGCTCGGCCTCTGTCTTCACCTCCTCGATGGATTTGACCACCTTGACGCCGCCGCCCTTGCCGCGGCCGCCGGCATGGATCTGGGCCTTCACGACCCAGACCGGGCCGGGCAGCGTCCTTCGCCGCCGCCACGGCTTCTTCGACGGTGAAGGCGGGCTTGCCCTGTGGGCACCGGCACGCCGAAGCCCCGCAGGACCTCCTTGGCCTGATATTCGTGGATGTTCATGGATACCCTCTGGGAATTCCTCTGGATGCGGATGGCGCGGGGCGGGAACCCGCCCTGCCGGTCGGAATTTGGCGCGGCGCACCATAGCAGGGGGTCTTTCCGATGCAAGGCGGACCGGGTGGGACGAACGTCGCGCCGGCATCAGCGCGGCGCAGGCGGCAGAGTTCGCGGCCCAGGACGAAGGGCCCGGGTTTCACGCAGATGGGCGCGTATTTCTGCGCGGAAGGCCCGCATCCCGGCGGTGTGGCAGCCGGTCTTCAGCGCATTGCGGTTGCCGCGCGGGGCGCCGCGCCTATTCGGCTTGCGGGGTCATCGCTCCCGGGCGTCCGGTTCGGGGATTCGCGAGCACCGGGGTGGGGGTGCGGGAAAAATTTTTGAATTCAATTCCCCCTCCGGCGCGCCCGCGAATTCGACGATGAGGCGATGGCGGCTCTCGCCGCGGGCCACGCGGGCCAGCAGCTGCCGCGGCCTCGCTCTGGGCGCGCAGCAGGCGCACGGCCGTCTTCATCGCCTCGAGCTCCGGCGCCGATGTTCACGCCGGCAAGATTGCGGCATCGCGACAGACAGGCTCGCGGTGGCGAGGAGATTGTTTTCGAGATGCACGACGGCGATGCCGCTGCAGCGCGCCGGATCGTGGCGGCGGGGAGATTTTCGTCTTGCGCCGTGTTCGGCGCGGGGCTGGCCGGATTGGCGCCGGTGCGCATGGTGTCGTCATTCATGCGCCGCATTTTACGGCCGGTTTGGCGCAGGGGGATAAGCTTTGCCGAAGTTTCTGCGAAGTGCGTTTCGGCGCTCGCATATTCGCGTGTTCGAAAAGGGGATAGGCGCGGAACGGCACGACGCAAGCTGCATGTCCGCGCGCAATCGGGCGTTACATCCTTTTTCTTATTGGCTTTCTTATCACAGCCTTAACCGGGATCGGGCTCAATTGGCGCCATGGAGCGCGAGGCCGACATCCTGTCCCTTCTGTTGTGCGGGATCGTCCTTGCGGTCGCGGCCGGCGATACGGCGTGGGCCATCTTCGGCCATTTCGATGTCGATGGGCGAGCCTATGCGGGCACAGCCGGTCTGGCGGTTTTCCTCAGTGCGGGCGCGGTCTATTACCGACGCCTGCGGCAGGAGCCCGCGCTCTCGGCGATGCTCGCGGGCACGGCCTTTCTTTGCGCCTTCTCGGCGGCGGCTGCTCTTCTCAACAACATGCTGCTGACGGTGGCGGGCGCGCGCATCGACCTGTTCCTCGCGCGGATCGACCAGGCCTTGGGCGTGTCCTGGCTCGGGCTGATGGCGCTGGCCGCGAACCATCCGCACGTCGATGCGGTGCTCAGGGTCGTCTATATCTCAATGCTGCCGCAAGTGGCGCTGACCGTCGTGGTGCTGGGGTGTACGGGCCGGGCGACGCGCATTTATACATTCTGTCTTGCCGTCGCGGCTGGCGCGGCCATCGCCGTCGGCATCTGGACCGTCGCGCCCTCGATTGGCGCTGTCGCTGTTTATGCCCTGCCGGCTCGTGTCGCCGCGACAGTGCATGCTCCGGTCGACGCCGCCTATGCGCATCAGATCGCCGCGATGTTCGCGCATGGGCCGGGCTTCATCACGCCCGATCAGGTCAAGGGACTGATCGGCTTTCCTTCTTATCATGCCGTGCTGGCGCTGCTCGTGATGTGGGCACTGCGCGACGTGCCGAAGCTGAACTGGGCCATCTTCGCGCTCAATGCGCTCGTGCTTTTCTCGACGCCGATCGAGGGCGGGCATCACGTCATTGACGTGGTCGCGGGCTTCGCCGTTGCGGGCCTCGCCATTGCTTCCGCCAACTCTGCTGCACGGTGGGCCCGGGCACGGGGCCTTGCGCGCGAACGAAGCTGCGCGAGCCCCGAACGGTCCCGCGCAGCTTCACCGGCCGGTTAGCCGTTCCCCAAAACTGGGTCGTTATTCGTCGCCGACGCCGCCGTCGAGGCACATGCCGGTGATCGAGGCATCCACGCGCGCCTGCGGCGTCACGCAGACCTTGGCGCGGAAGGTGAAGAACATGTCGCCCGTGCCGTAGCGGCGCAGATTGGTGCGCTCGGTGCAATCGGGCACCGGCACGGCGGGCGCGCATTTCAGCATGCCGTTCTTGTAGTGGCGCAGGGCTTCATGCAGCGCCGCATGTGAGCACGGTGCCGTGTTCGTAGGTGCCGGCCATGCCCTGATCGGACTGCAGCACGTCGCCGATGGTCGCCTTGATATAGGCGCCGGGGATGCAGCGGGCGACCTCGCCTTCGTAAGAGGCGGAGACCCAGGTGTCGGCGATCATGTGCGAGGCGGGGAATTCCTCGCCGTTGGAGGCCACGCAGACGGCATGGATCGACTTGACGACGCTCGCATACTGCATCTCGCAATGCTGCTGCACGTTGACCGCGCCCATCGAGCCGCCCTTGTTGACGATCTTCATGTCCGAATAGCGAGTTCGAGTAATAGGTCACGCCCGCGCCGGCGGCGGCCCCGGCGCCCGCGCTCGCGCCGGCACTGTTGTTCACCGTCACGATTGGCGTTGGCGCTGGCCATCGCCGAGGCAAAGGCCGAGGCCATGGCGCTGGCTTCGGCGCCGCCGCCGCCCTTGTTGATGATGATGTTCTTGTTGATGTTGATGTTCTTGTTGTCGTTGATGTTCTTGTTGATATTGATGTTCTTGTTGATGTTCAGGTTCTTGTTGATGGCGTTCGATGATGTTCTTGTTGATGTTGATGTTCTTGTTGATGTTGACCGGCTTGAAGACGTTCATGTTCTTGTTGATGTTGATGTTCTTGTTGATGTTCACCGGCTTGAAGATGTTGATGCCGCCGGTCTTGCAGGACGGGCCGCTGACGAGAAGCCGCCGGCCGATGCCGCCGTAACCGCCGGCCGCCGCAGGCGTGACGGCAGCACCGACGCCAGCGCCACAACACGCGCCGGCCAAGAACATCACGGGCTTGAGCGACATCTCTTAACTCCTTGCGCGGCGTCCGGCCCTGTGGACCGCCGCCGGACGCGCGAAAACCTGCAAAACAATTCTCTGGCCTGTCTTGGCGACGCCCTCGCTTCACGATCCGTGCCATGATGACGGCGCCGAGCATTCCGGCCCGATCTGCGCCGAAACGGGACAGATGCGGGCCGCAAAGCCGTTAAGGCCGGTTCACCACATGATCCCAATCTCGGACGACAATCCGGTCCGGCTGACGCCCGTTCGTCACCTGGGCGATCATGGGGCTGTGCGTCGCCGCCTTCCTGTGGGAGTGGTCGCTGGGCCGCCAGATGGACGGCGGCGATCGCTGTGCTGGGCTTCTCGCCGGCCTCGCTCGGCGGCGCGCTGACGGCCCCGGCCGGCTATCTGACTGTCCCGGCCTGGGCCACCATCTTCATCTCCATGTTCCTGCATGGCGGCTGTGCTGCATATCGCCGGAAACATGCTGTATCTCTGGATTTTCGGGAACAATGTCGAAGACGCGATGGGCCATGTGCGCTTCACGCTCTTCTATCTGATCTGCGGGCGTGGCGGCGGCGCTGACGCTGGCGGCCATCGATCCCGGCCTCGCCGGTGCCGATGGTGGGCGCCTCGGGCGCGATCTCCGGCGTGCTGGCGGCCTATGTGCTGCTCTATCCGCGGGCGCGGGTCACGGTGGTCGTGCCGCTGGGCATCATCTTCTATCCGCTCAAGATCAGCGCGATCTGGGTGGTGGGCTTCTGGTTCGCGATCCAGATCCTCAGCGCCGTGCTGACGCACGGCCGGCCAGCCGGGCGTGGCCTGGTGGGCCCATGTCGGCGGTTTCGTCGACCGGGGCGGCCCTCACGCCCCTGTTCAAATCGGCGCATGTCCCGCTTTTCGGCGAGGTCCGGCGCGGGCCCTGGGGCTGAGCCCGGCGCCGGCGCCATTCTCGCCAATCCACTGAAATTGTTCGCTGTTGTTCCGTTTCGGGCCGCGGTTCCGGACGGCTTGGCACGGGCCCTGCTCTCCTCTCCCGTCCAGCAACGCCAGCCCGTCCCGAAACGACGCAAAGCGGGACCGGCACAGAGGGAAGACCGGAGCAACGGCCGATGAAACATAGAAACAGTCACTTGCTGGTGGGGTATTGGAGCCGTCTGCGCCGTGGGCGCGCCGTTCCGGATCAGACCGATATCGATCCGCGTGCGATCAAGCGCATGCTCGTCTTATGTCTTCATCCTCGAGGCCTGCCGATCCGGAGCGCCCGGTCTATCGCCTGGCCGGCACCTCGCTGTGCGAGCGCTTGGCGGCGAACTCAAGGGCACCAATTTCCTGACCCATTGGGAAGGCCAGAGCCGCGGCGCGCTGAGCCTGCTGCTGAAGCAGGCGCTGAAGACCCGGCAGCCGGTCTGCCTGTCCTCGATCGGTGCCTACCGCCGATTGCGGCATGGTCGAGCTGGAAACGGTGCTGGCGCCGGTCAGCTTCGGCGATGGCGAACCCACGCGCTTCATCGGCATGGTGCAGGTGCTGAGCGACACGGTGCAGCTCGGCGGCCGGCCGATCGCCTTCGAGCGCCTGGTCGGCTCGCAGCTCGTGCGCGAAGACGAGCCGATGTCCACCTATGACGCGCCGCCGCCCCCGCCGCCTGCCGCCGGGCCGCCCCACGCTTGCGCAGCCATCCCAAGGCGCCGCATCTGCGCCTCGTCGTCAGCCGCGAAAAGACGGCGACGCTTCATCGCGAGATGGACGAGGACATGCAGCGCGCTGATCCGCGCGCTCGACATCATGACGGCGCCGTCGCTGTCGCTGGTGCGGGTGCGCTGAAACGCGTGCATGCGCGAGGTCTCAGAAAGAGGATTGATGGCGAGAATATCGATGCACAGCACAATTGACGCAATCACACAGGCGGATACGCACGCGGGGATTCCGGCGAACGCAACATCGCAAATGGCGAATTACGCACGGCGCAGGCTGGCGTCGCGCGCCTTGCTCCTTGCGGCCGGGGCGCTTGGCGCTGTGGGCTTCCTGCCCTCGGCCGCCAACGCGGCTCCTGTCGAGTATGTGAAGGTTTGCGATCTCTATGGGGCTGACTACTACTACATCCCCGGTACGGATAAATGCGCAAATTCGAGCGGCATGCCGTACCGGGTGCAAGAATCCGTTGGCACGGTCACAAACGTGCCGGGAACCGACGCGACGGCCTATGGCGTTCATAGCTTCGGTTATGGCGATCAGAGCCTGGCCATCGGCAGCGAATCCTGGGCGGGCGGCGATCCCACCTCCGGCAGTCCCGGGGCTGGCCCCTACGGCTATAACGGCATGGCTCCAGGCAGCGCCTTCTACAATTCCGGCACGACGGCCATTGGCGCGAATACACAAGCCGGCGCCGGCGCCGCAGGCCAGATCAACGCGACGGCCGTCGGCGAAAACGCCAAGGCGAACGCGGTCGGCGCGTCCGCCTTCGGTCAGGGCAGTGATGCCGCCGGCGACTACAGCGCGGCCTTTGGCAATGCTGCGAGCGTCTCGTCGGGTGCGACCAATGCAGTCGCCATCGGTGCGAATTCGGTTGCGGATACCTCCAATACCGTTTCGTTCGGTTCGGCCGGCAATGATCGCACGCTCACCAATGTCGCGGCCGGAACAGTCTCGGCAACCAGCACGAATGCGGTGAACGGCAGCCAGCTTTACATCACCAACCAGGCTGTGGCGACGAACAGCCTCGCGATCGGCAACATCAGTGCGACGCTGACGGGCATCAATACCAATGTGAAGTTCATGCAGGTCAATTCCAGCGGCGCCGCGGCCCAGGCCGGTGGAACCAATGCCGTCGCCATCGGCGGTGACGCCAGCGCCGCAGGCAACAACGCGGTGGCCATGGGCAATGGCGCCAACGCCTCGCATGGCGGTGCGGTCGCCATCGGTGCGGGGGCGCAGGCAACCGCAGATCCGACGACCGCTGTTGGCAACAACGCCGTGGCATCCGGCAATGATGCGACGGCGCTGGGCGCAAACAGCACCGCCAGCGCGGACAATTCCGCCGCGCTCGGAGCGGGATCGGTCGCGAACCAGCCGGATACGGTGTCCGTGGGCTCAGCCGGAAGCGAGCGGCGCATCACCAATGTCGCACCCGGTATCGCCGGAACCGATGCGGTCAATTATTCGCAGCTGGAAGCCATCGATCAGCGTCTGAGCAACAAGATCGACGTGACTCGGACCGGCGTCGCCATGGCGCTGGCCATGGGCGGCATTGGCAGCCTGCAGCAGAATGAGCATTTCATGATGTCCGCCAATTGGGGCACGTTCGAAGGCTCCAATGCCGGCGGCATTGCCATGGCGGCACGGATCGACGACCACGTCTCGCTCAATGCCGGCATCGGCTTTGGCAGCGGAACGGTCGGCGCGCGCGCGGGCCTGCGCTTCGGCTGGTAACGGGGCAAAGACGAGGCGATCCCGCGTGCTCCAAAGGCGAGTGCGCGGGATTTCGCTTTAATGCGGCGAGGGCGGGGCGCCGGGCACGCCGGCGGACGGGTTATCGGGATTGTCGATCGGATCGTTGTGCAGAATGCTGTGATCGAGCTCCTGGCCCTGGCGCTTCTGCTTCAGCCGTTCCAGCTCATAGGTCTCGACCGTCTGACGATAGGCCTTGAACTCGGCATCGTCCTTGGGCAGGCGCTTGTCGCAGCGCTCCGGCGGATAATGCTTCTGCTCCTGGCACCACATGTCGAAATTCATCTCGTGCAGCTTGTAGGCCGTCGAGGGCAAGGGGTCGTCCTGCGCCGCACCGGACCGGTGGTGAGGGCGGCTGCGAGCACGACTGCGAATGCGAGAAGGGCGCCTGCGGTTTTCATGGCTGAAGTATACTCCGCAGACGCCCTTTTCGGAAAGTGATGGTTTTGGGACCTTCTATTCGGCCGCCGCGGTCCGGGCGCCGTCTTCGGCCACCCGAACGATGCTGCGGCGCCGGGGCGGAGCGGCCCAGGATCATGTCGGCGGCCTTCTCGGCGATCATGATGGTCGGCGCATTGGTGTTGCCGGAGACCAGCGCCGGCATCACCGAGGCGTCGACCACGCGCAGGCCCTCGATGCCGTAAACCTTGAGCGCGGGATCGACGACGCTCATCTCATCCTTGCCCATCTTGGCACTGCCAACCGGGTGATAGATGGTCTCGGCCGTCTTGCGGATGAAAGCGTCGATCTGATCGTCCTTCTGCACATGGGCGCCCGGCATCATCTCCGGTCCGCGATAGGGATCGAAGGCGGCTTGCGCGAACACCTCGCGCGCCAGGCGCACGCCTTCGCGCATGGCGCGGCGGTCTTCCTCGGCGGCGAGATAATTGGGCTGGATCACCGGCGCGATCGGTGGGATCGGCCGAGCGGATCGAGATGTAGCCCGCGGCTTTCGGGACGAAGCTGGCAGACATGGGCCATGAAGCCGTGGCGGTCCGATTTCTTGCGCGTGTGGTCGTACATCAGCGCGGCGATGAAGTGGAATTGCAGGTCGGGCGTTTCCAGATCGGGCCGGCTCTTGAGGAAGGCGCCGGATTCGAGGCCCTGGCTGGTCGCCAGGCCCGAGCCGAAGAGCAGATATTGCAGGCCGGTCTTCATGGCGCGCAGCGGATTGGACTGGCTGTAGAGCGTGATCGGCTGGCTGCATTCATACTGGATCGAGCAGTCGAGATGATCCTGCAGGTTCTGGCCGACGCCCTTGAGATTCGGCGACCACGGGAATGCCGAAGCGCTTCAGCACCTCGGCATCGCCGATGCCCGACAGCATCAGCATTTGCGGCGTGTTGACGGCGCCGCCGCACAGGATGACCTCCTTGCCGCGCGTGCGCGCTGCACGATGTTCTTCTTCTGCGCGAATTCGATGCCGACGGCCTTGGTGCCCTCGAACAGCACGCGGTTCAGCAGCGCATGGGATTCGATCGTCAGGTTCGGCCGGTCGAGCGCGGGCTTGAGATAGGCGCTGGCCGCGCTCCAGCGCCGGCCCTCCTTGATCGTGAACTGATAGGGGCCGAAGCCTTCCTGCTGTAGCCGTTGAAGTCGGCGTCTGCTTGTGGCCGGCTTCGATGCCGCCCTCGATGAAGGCGCGGAACAGCGGATTGGTCGAGCGTCCGTTGGAGACGGCGAGCGGGCCGTCGCCGCCGTGGAAATCGTCGCCGCCATTTTCATTGCTCTTCGGAGCGTTTGAAATAGGGCAGCACATCGGCGAAGGACCAGCCTTCGCAGCCCATCTGCCGCCACTGGTCGTAATCGCGGGCATGGCCGCGGATATAGATCATGCCGTTGATCGAGGAGGAGCCGCCCCAGCCCTTGCCGCGCGGCCAGTAGAGCCTGCGGCCGTCGAGATGCGGTCTGGCCTTCGGTGTCGAAATACCAGTTGTGCGGATTGGGCTTGCCGAGCAGGGCCGGAATGCCGGCCGGCATATGGATCATCAGCGATTTGTCGCGGCCGCCGGCCTCGATCAGCAGCACTTCGACGCTGGGGTCCGCCGAAAGGCGGTTGGCGAGCACGCAGCCGGCGCTGCCGGCGCCGACGATGATGTAGTCATAGGCCTTCATGGTCCGTCCCTGAGCCGGGTTTCTTCCGGGCCGAGCTTAGACCAAAGATGACGCCTGTGTCGCGGTTGCTGCGAAGCCTGCCGTAGCGGAAGCGGTTAGGGAAGCAGCGTCACGACCGCGCGACGGTTCTGGACATTGGCCACGCCGTCCGGGGTCTGGACCGCGAGATCGGATTCGCCGACGCCCGAGATCTGAACCGCCGCCGGCCTGTGCGCCCATGCGCACCAGCGCCGCCTTCACCGCCTTGGCGCGATCAAGCGACAGGGTCTTGTTGAGGGCCTCGGTGCCGGAGGTGTCGGTGTGGCCGACCACCGTGATGCGGGACTGGCGTCCGGTAAAGGCCGCCTGGATCGCCTGATGCAGCACCCCCATGGCGGTGCCGTCGAGCTTTGCCGAGCCGAGGGCGAAAAGGGCGGTGAACGCCGCGGCCGGCTTCGCACTGGTCTGGGCCGCCGGCGCGGTCGCGGGCGCCATATTCAGCCTGCTCTCCAGCTGGGCCAGAGCGCCGGTGAAGGCCCGCGTAGCACTGGCGGGCCGAGGCGGCGAGCTGCGGCACGGGGCTGTTCATCACCCAGCAGTCATATTGGGCCTGGGCGCGAGCGGCGGCGACAGGGCGCTGTCTTGCGGCCGTCGGCGAGCGCGCGCAGGAGCTTGAGGCGGGCGCTCTCGCCCACATTGCTGTCCGGCGGGGCGGCTTCGGGCAGGGGCTCTTCGCCCTGGGATGCGTCCATGGCCTTGGCGGCAAAGGCTTCGGCGACTGCGGCCACATCGGCGTTGAGCCCGGAGAGGGAATAGGCCTCGGTGGCGTCGAAGGCCTTGGTGGCGGGCGTATTGGCGAGGCCGAAGGAGCGCGCGAGAGCGGAATAATCCTGGAACAGGGCCCGGGAGAAGGCCGAACCGGTCGGCTTGGCGCTGGCGAGCTTGTCATAGGCGGTGTTGGTGGCGCAGCCGGCGAGCGCCAGCGCGGCCAGGGCGGCCAGGCTGAAGCGGGCAAGGGCGGGACGCGCAAGACGGGGCATCTACAATCTCCGGGATGTCTGACGGCAGGGGCTGCGGGAGCGGAAGGGTAAATCCAAATCGGCTAAAACCTATAGCCCGCCAGGCAGTAACGAGGTTAAGGGCTTCGGCCCGGCGCAATAATTACGGTGAGCGCAAGCTGGCCCGCGTAAACGACCTGTTGACCCTCTATGATTACAGTTCGTCGAGGAAGCGGTTGTATTCAGGAGCCGGCAAACGCCCGGCGCGCACTTATATGGCAGTAGATCGCGAAGCGGTGATAGCGCGGGCGAAGGCCGATCGCAGACGCTATCGGCGCGTAGACCTGGATCTTGCCGGGCCGCATCTTCATGCCCGATGAACAGCGCGAGGAGGTCTGCAAGATCTTCGACCTGTCGGCGGGCGGGGCGCGCATCGGCTGCGATTTCGATCTGCCGGCCGGCACCACCGTGATCCTCTATATCGACAGTTTCGGCCGCTTCGAGGGCACGATCGTGCGGCTGACGGGCGGCGATTTCGGCGTCCAGTTCAATTGCCCGGCCCTGAAGCGCGAACGCATCGCCGAGCAGCTCACCGTCTTCCTCAACAAGGATCTGGTCGACGAGACGGCGCTGCGCCGCCACGACCGCAAACCGACGCGCGGCCTGGCGCGCTTCACCCGCGCCAATGGCGAGGTGGTGCAGTGCGAGGTGCTGGACCTGTCGCTGAGCGGCGTGTCGCTGCAGACGGCGGCGCGTCCGCCGCTGGGCGAGGTGGTGCTGATCGGACAGATGGCCGGGCGCGTCGCGCGCCATCACGCCAGCGGCGTCGCCATCGAATTCGTCACGCCCATGCCGATGACCGCCGGCAACAGCAATGATCACCAGTCGCAGCCGAACATCGCCGCGATCCGCTAGGGCGATTCTCACGTCACATTCCCATGCCGTTATGGCCGGCCGCAGAGCCGGCCACCCATCTGGCGCGTGTCCACGCGCCGATGACTCTCTTGCGCCCGCAGACGCGGGCGCTGATGGGTGGCCGGGGTTGCAGCGACAGCGTCGCAACGCCCGGCCATGACGGATATTGGGGTTCACGCAAACGGATTGAAATCATCCGTGAGCAGCGTGATCGCGATGCCGAGGGCCTCGCGCTTCTTCTTCGACAGGCCCGCCGCCACCAGTCCATGCGCGCGGCTGAGATAGGCGCGCAGCTCTCTTGCCGCCAGCGGTTTCAGGCCCTCCATCGCCACCCAATGGGCGCGGGCGAGATAGGGGCAGGGGCGGATGCCATCGATTTCGGTGAGGATCGCCGCGCTCATGGCGCCGGCCTTGAACCAGACGCCCGGCCGGCTTGCCGTCGCGCATCGAGATCAGCGCGAACATCTTGCCGCCGACCTTGAAGACGTGGCTGTCGCCGAAGGGATGCTCCTTCGTCACGCCGGGCAGGGACAGGCAATGGGCTTCGACGTCGGCGTAGCGCATCACATCGGTCATCCGGCAGCGGCGGCAGATGCAGGGCCGCGCGCGCGCGGCGCCTGTGTTCGGGACGGATCTGGCCGGAGACGAGGCTGATCGCCATGGCCAGCACGGCGGCATCGTCGGTGAAGCCGATGCCGGCGATGAAATCGGGGATCACGTCGGTCGGGATCACGAAATAGGCCAGCGCCGCGAGCAGGATGCCGCGCACGCGGCTGGGCGTGGCCGGATCGACGGCGCAGAAATAGGCCGCCGCCGCGTCCTCGGCGAAGGGGATGCGGCCGGCCACTTTCAGCAGCTTCTTCCAGAAGCCGCGCTCGACCGTGCGCTCGTTCTCGGGCGATCACGGCCGGAAGCTGGAGCTTTGGGTGGTCTCGGGCAGGTTCGCTGGTCATGACACCAATATCGGGTGCCGGGGCCGCAGATGAAAGGGGGCGGGCCGGTTCCCTCGCGTCAGGCTTTGCCTGGGCTTTGCAGGCGGTCTAAGAGTCCCGCCAACGCCATTTTCGAGCAAGGGAAGGATGCCCCCATGGAACTGAATTCTTCGATCGCCGCCGTCGTCACGGGCGGCGCCTCGGGCCTCGGCGAGGCCACGGCGCGGGCGCTGGCCGCCAAGGGCGTGAAGGTCGCGCTTTTCGATCTTCAGAAGGACAAGGGCGAGAAGGTCGCCGCCGAGATCGGCGGCGTGTTCTGCGAAGTCAACGTCACCAATGACGAAAGCGTCGAAGCCGGCTTCGCCAAGGCGCGCGCGGCCAACGGCCAGGAGCGCATGCTGGTCAACTGCGCCGGCACCGGCAATGCGCAGAAGACCGCCAGCCGCGACAAGAAGACGGGCGAGATCAAGTTTTTCCACGCCAAGGATTTCGACCGCATCATCCAGATCAATCTGGTCGGCACCTATCGCTGCATCGCCATGAGCGCGGCGGGCATGCTGACGCTCGATCCGCTGGACGGGCGGCGAGCGCGGCGCCATCGTCAACACCGCGAGCGTGGCGGCGCAGGACGGGCAGATCGGCCAGGCCTCCTATACCGCGTCGAAGGCCGGCATCACGGGCGTGACGCTGGTGGTGGCGCGCGACCTGGCGCAGGAAGGCATCCGCTGCAACACCATCCTGCCGGGCCTGTTCAACACGCCGCTGCTGCAGGGCGCGCCCGAGCAGGTGAAGCAGGCGTTGGCGCGCGCAGGTGCCGTTCCCGCCGCGGCTCGGCAATCCGCCGGAATATGCATCGCTGGCGCTGCAGATGATCGAGAACGGCTATTTCAACGGCGAATGCGTGCGCCTCGACGGCGCGATTCGCATGGCGCCGCGGTAAACCGCGGGGTGGCCGCATGGCGCGGCGCTGATCGCTGCATCTGATTGTGTGATGAAAAGGGGCGGAGAGATCCGCCCCTTTTGTTTTGCCTAGCGCCCCGCCAGCGCGTGGACCTGGCTGTTGGCGAGGGTGAGCTTGGCGATGGAGAGATCGCCCGTGCGTTCGAGCTCTTCGAGGAAGGCGCGCGTGCGGGAGAGCGCATCGGCATTGCGCTCGGCCCAGCTTGCGACCGCGGCGGCGCCATCGGCGCGGCTGGACTTGCCATCCTTGATGCCGGCGAGCGCATCGGTGGTCAGCGCGCGCTGACCGGCGAAGAGATCGTCGACGATGCGGCGGATGGCGAGACGGTCCCAATGTTCGCTGGCGGCGATGCGCGTGGCCAGGCCGCGCAAACGATCGAGGCCGACCGTCTCGCCGACCGCGAAATAGGCGCCGGCCACGAGATCGATATCGAGTGTCGCTGGCATGGGCGAGCTGGACGATTTCCGGCGCGGCGCCGAGGAGCGGCAGCACCGCAACATCCTCGGCCAGATCGAGCGGGCACGCCGGCTTCGGTGAGCTCGGCGATGCGGCTCCTCGGTATCCTGCGCCTCATAGTCGGAGACGAGAGTCGAGAAGGTGCCGCGCAAGGCATCGACGCCGCCGCGATAGCGCGCCACGGTCTCGCCAAGATCGGCGCTGGCCGGAATATTCATCAGGAACCACAGGCCGAGGCGGCGCAGAAGTTCGGTGACGTCGCCATACATGCCGATCTGCAGCTCTGGCGGCACTTTGAGATCGAGCGTGTCGATGCGGGCCTTGAGCGCGGACAGGCGGAAGGCCGCCATCGGCCAGCGCAAAGGCGCGCGCGGCGCGTTCGCCCGGCGCACCGGAGATCTCCTTCAGGCGATGGATGAAGACGGGGCCGGCGAGATTGACGAGGCGGTTGGTCAGCACATCGGTGATGATCTCGCGGCGCAGGCGATGGTTTTCCATCTCGTGGCGCAGTTTCCGCGGCCGCGGCGGCGGGAAATAGCTTTCCAGCTCGGCTGGCGAAGAAGGGATCGTCCGGCAAATCGCTGGCCACGATTTCGGCGGCCAGATCGAGCTTGGCATAGGCCAGCAGCACGGCGAGTTCGGGCCGCGTCAGGCCGATGGCCGTCCTGATGGCGTTTGCGCAGCGCTTCGTCGTCGGGCAGGAATTCGACCGTCGCGGTCGAGCTTGCCGCGGCGTTCGAGATCGCGGATCAGGCGGGCATGGGCATCGAGATCGCGCGCGCCGCGCGACTGGGCGACCGAGAGCGCCAGCGTCTGGTCGTAATTGTCCTTGAGCACATGATGGGCGACATCGTCGGTCATGGCTTCGAGCATGGTGTCGCGCGCCTCGGTCGTGATTTCGCCGCGGCGCATCGGGCCCGAGAACAGGATCTTGAGATTGACCTCATGGTCGGAGGTGTCGACGCCGGCCGAATTGTCGATGGCGTCGGTGTTGATGCGCCCGCCGGCAAGCGCATATTCGACGCGGCCGAGCTGGGTGGCGCCCAGATTGGCGCCTTCGCCGATCACCTTGGCGCGCACCTCGCGGCCGTCGACGCGCAGCGCGTCGTTGGCGCGGTCGCCGACATCGAGATTGTTCTGGCGTCAGAGGCCTTGATATAGGTGCCGATGCCGCCGAACCACAGAAGATCGGTTTCGGATTTGAGCAGCGCCTTGATCAGGTCGACCGGCGACAGCTTGTCGGCCTCGATGCCGGTCAGCGCCTTGATTTCGGGCGTGAGCGCGATCGACTTGGCGCGTGCGCGGGAAGACGCCGCCGCCCTTGGAGATCAGCGTCCTTGTCGTAATCGTCCCAGCTGGAGCGCGGCAGCGCGAACAGGCGCGCGCGTTCGGCATAGGCTCTTGGCGATATCCGGGTCGGGGATCGATGAAGATGTGGCGGTGATCGAAGGCGGCGACCAGGCGGGTGTGCTTCGACAAGCAGCATGCCATTGCCGAACACGTCGCCCGACATGTCGCCGACGCCGATGGCGGTGAAGGGCTCGTTCTGGATGTCGCGGCCCATCTCGCGGAAGTGGCGCTTGACCGCTTCCCAGGCGCCGCGCGCGGTGATGCCCATCTTCTTGTGGTCGTAGCCGTGGCTGCCGCCGGAGGCGAAGGCGTCGCCCAGCCAGAAGCCGCGGCCCTCGGCGATGCCGTTGGCGATGTCGGAGAAGGTGGCCGTGCCCTTGTCGGCGGCGACGACGAGATAGGGATCGTCGTCGTCCTTGCGCACGACATTCTTGGGCGGCACCACCGCGCCGGCATGATCGATGTCGTCGGTGAGATCGAGCAGGGCGTTGATGAAGGTCTTGTAGGCGTCGATGGCCGCGGCCTGCACCGCTTCGCGCGCCGCATTGACGGGAAGCTGCTTGGGATAGAAGCCGCCCTTGGCGCCCACCGGCACGATGACGGCGTTCTTGACCTGCTGCGCCTTCACCAGGCCCAGGATCTCGGTGCGGAAATCCTCGCGCCGGTCGGACCAGCGGATGCCGCCGCGCGCCACCTTGCCGAAGCGCAGATGCACGCCTTCGACCTGCGGGCGAGTAGACGAAGATTTCGACATGCGGGCGCGGCGCCGGCAGTTCGTCGATGCTTGCGGCTGTCGAGCTTGATGGAGAGATAGGGCTTGGGCCTGCCGGTCTCGTCCCGCTGGTAGAAATTGGTGCGCAGGGTCGATTCGCACGACGTTGCGCATGCGGCGGATGATGCGGTCGTCGTCGAGGCTGGGCACGTCGTCGAGCGCGGCTTCGATGCGGGCGTGGATCGGTCGGCGTCGGCGCCGTCGCGCTCGTCCGTCGGCGCAGTGCCGGATCGTTGAGCGCATGGAACAGCTCGACGATCAGCGCGGCGATGTCCGGATTGCGGGCCAGCGCCTCCTCCATATAGTCCTGGCTGAAGGCGATGCCGGCCTGGCGCAGGATATTTCGCCGCCGCGCGCAGGATGGTGACGTCGCGCCAGTCGAGCCCGGCCGCGATCACCAGCCGGTTGAAGCCGTCCGATTCGGCGTCGCCCGAGACGACGGCGTGGAAGGCGTCTTCGAGCCGGGCCTTGATTTCGGCCAGATCGGCGGGGCCGCCATCGGCGCGTTCCATCTGGAAATCGAGCACGGCGGCGTCGCGCTGTCCAGCCGTCGCCGATCTGAGCGAGACCGGATAGGAATCCTCGGCGATGACCTTGAAGCCGAGATTTTCGAACACCGGCAGGCTGGCCGAAAGCGGCAGCACCGGGCCCATGACATAGAGCTTGAGGCGCAGCGCGCCATGGGCGTCGCGCGGCGTCGCGATAGGCGCGGGCATGGATGGGCAAGCCCGTTCGCCAGCGCCGACAGATTCGACCAGTTCGTCGAGATCGCGCACCGCCTCTTCGGGCTGGAAGGCGTCGCGATAGCGCGGCGGGAAGGCGTCGCGATGCTGCGTCGAACAGGCGCGCGCCTTCGGCCTCGCCATGGCCGGTCGATCAGCGCGTCGGCAAAGCCGTCTTCCCAGGTGCGGATGGCGGCGCGGATATCGGCTTCCAGCACATGGACGTCGACATGCGGGCGCGTGCGCCGTCGTTGCGGCCGATGATGTAATGGACGCGCGCCAGCATCGAATTGTCGAGCATGGGCGTGGCCGCCGACATGCGCCCGTCGAAGGTCTCGGCCAGGATGGCGTGGATCTTCTCGCGGATATGGGTGTCGTAGCGGTCGCGCGGCACGAAGACGAGGGCCGAGACGAAGCGGTCGAAGCGGTCGAAGCGCAGGAAGACGCGCACCTTGGGCCGCTCGCCCAGCCGCAGGATGCCCATCGCGGTGGCGAACAGTTCGTCCTCGTTGACCTGGAAGAGCTCGTCGCGCGGATAGGTGTCGAGAATATGCGCCAGCGCCTTGCCGTCATGGCTGTCGGCGGCCAGGCCGGCGCGTTCGCGCACATGCGCGATCTTCAGGCGCAGCAGCGGAATTTCGCTGCGGCCGGCGGCTATAGGCGCCGGAGGTGAACAGGCCGACGAAGCGGCGCTCGCCGGTCAGCCGTGCCGTCTGGTCGAAGGTCTTGACGCCGACATAGTCCATATGGACGCGGCGATGGACGAGCGACGCGCTCGTTCGACTTGGTGATGATCAGCGGCGAGGGCTGGGTCAGGAATTCGCGCACTTCGGCGGACAGCGCGCGCGCGTCCGCGCCGCGGCGCATGACGCGCGCCTCGACATCGGCAAGCAGCGCCGAGGCCGGAGGCGTCGATCGGGATCGAGCCGGCCCGCCATTGTCGTCGGCGATAGGCGTAGTCGCGGCAGCCGAGGAAGGTGAAATGGTTGTCGCCCAGCCATTTGAGGAAGGCGATGGCTTTCGGTCGAGTTCCTCGGCGGAGATCGGCGGCGGGATGTTCTTCAGCGTGTCGATGGTTTCGCCGAGGCGCGTCTGCATCTTCTTCCAGTCGCGCACGGCCAGACGCACCTGGGTGAAGACGTCCTCGGCGCCCTTGACGAGGGCGGCCTGGCGCTCCTCGCTCGACCACCGGCTCGAGGATCAGCGACGATCACGCTTTCGCGCAGCGTGCGCGCCGGCTTCGCGCGCACGCCGTCGGCGTCGCGCGTCACGGTGACGATGGGATGGAACAGCGCGTGGATGCGCGCGCCCTGGGCGCTGACTTCGCCGATCAGCGAATCGAACAGGAAGGGCCGGTCGTCATTGACGGCCAGCAGCACGGTCTCGTTGCGCACGATGTCGTCGCCCTCGGCGCGGAAGTGGAACAGCTCGACGCAGCGTCTCGCCGGGCTTGCGCCGCTCGCGAATGCGTGAAGACCTGCTGGCGCCAGCTCGGCGAGCGAGGCGGCGGTGTAGCGGGTCACATCCTCGGGCGGGGCGCCGCGGAACAGCGCTTCGAAGAAGGCGGCCAGTTCGGGCTGGGCGGCTTGAGAAGGCCGGCGCCGTCGCGATGCGGGCGGCGGCTCGGGCGTCGTCGTCATGTGCGGCGGCGGCGGCGCCGGCGGGATCCGCATCGGCGCGTAGGGCGGCTTCAGGGGTCATGTCGGTCCATTCGCGGGTTCGCGTCCGGAGCGGGATGAGGGCCGGGCCCGGTCCTGTGGCAGTGACCGGGAAAGCCTAACGCCGGTGTCCCACTATAACGTTAACGCTGAGGGCGCGGAACCTAGCCGCGGGCGGCGGGAGAATAAAGTTACAAAGCCGTGCGTCAGCCGAAGGGCAGCCCTGCAAGCCGCGGCAGGGCTGCGGCGCTCGAGGCGCAGGGCCGCACAATGCCCGGCGACGGCCCGCGATCAGCACGGTCAGGGCGGCGGCCAGCGACGCCCGCCGGCAGCGGCCGCAGCACCATGGCGAAGGCGCTCAGCATGGCGGCGGGGGCGAGGAAGGCGAGCGCCGGACCGCGGGCGTCCGCAGCAGGCCGCGATCAGCCCGCCGGCCGGCATCACCGCAAAGGCCAGCGCGGCCAGCGGGCCGGCACTGGCCGGCAGCACCAGAAAGGCGCCGGCGCCCCAGGCAAAGCCGGCATAGGTCAGGATCGCCGTGAGATCCTCGGCGAAGGCGGTGCAGCGGCGCTGCGCTCGAAGGGCGCGCGGATGGCCTGGCCATAGGCGCGCGCCATGGCGACGATGCCGATCAGCATCAGCACCAGCCAGGCGGTGACGGCGGCGTTCGGGCGGTGAGGACGGTCAGCGATGTGGCGAAGCCGGCAGCCAGCGCCAGAACAGCGCCGCCGGCATAGGGCGCGCGGCCCAGAAGATTGGCGAGGCGGGCGGTTTCCTCGGCTTCGCGGTGCAGGGCGGCCAGCCGGGCCATTTCGGCCAGGGCTCGCGCGTGCGGTCCGGTGCGGGTTTCGGCGCCGTGCCGCATGCGGAGCCAGGGGTTCGATCGCGATGGGTGTCTGCCATGCGCTTCTGTCGCGCCATGATGCCTGCCGAATTGGTTATGCCATACGTGTTACGCTCCGTCCGCCGCATTAAGAAGTCTTAATCGACGTTTGGCTCGCCTTCGCGGTGCGCGCGCCTCCGTCTCCATGTCAGGTAGGCTCCATGCCCCGCTTCGCCACGGTGTTCGATCTGGAATTCACGGCCTGGGAGGGCTCGATGGCGCGGCGCTGGCTGGCGCCGGGCGAGTTCAAGGAAGTGGTGCAGATCGGCGCGGTGCGGCTCGACGCCGACACGCTGGAGGAGGTGGCGGCGCTCGATCTCCTGGTGCGGCCGCGGATCAATCCGGTGCTGTCGGCCTATCTCGAAGATCTGACCGGCGTCACCAATGCGCGGCTGAAGGCCGACGGCTTCGATTTCGCGGAAGCCTATGACCGCTTTGCCGATTTCGCCGCGAGGCGGGACGATCTGCGCCTTCGGCCGCGACGATCTGGTGCTGGAGGAGAACCTGCGGCTCTACGGCATTCGCCGATGCGGCGCCGATGCCGCCGCTATATCAATGTCACGCCCTGGCTCCGGGCCAATGGCATCGAGCCCAAGGGCAATCATGCCTGCCATGTCGGGCCGCTCTGCGGGGCCGCGTTCGAGGGCCACGAGCATGACGCGCTCGACGATGCCCGCTCGGTCGCCGCCGGAATCCGGGCGCTGGTCGGGCGCGGCGCGGAAAATATTTTCTCTTTCTAAATCAGAAGCTTGAGCCGGATGTTCCGGCGCCGCCGTGGCGCCGCGGCCGGCGGATTTTCCGCGCGGCCGGCCCTTGCAAATCCCATAAATTAGAATAATTCTAATTCGCATAGAGATTGCGCCGCGGCCCGGCAGACAACGCGCGGCGCGGCGCGAGTTTCCATCAGGGCCAGCGCCGAAGGCGCTGGCACGAACAGGATCGGAGAGAACAATGGACGCGAAGACGAGACAAGCCAGCGGGCAAATGCCCGGTCATGCACGGGGCCACGAATGCCGGCATGCGCTCGAACAGCGATTGGTGGCCGAACCAGGCTGAACCTCAAAATCCTGCGCCAGAATTCGAGCCTGTCCAATCCGATGGGCGAGGGCTTCGACTATGCCGCGGCGTTCAAGACGCTCGACCTCGCGGCGGTGAAGAAAGATCTCGCCGCAGCTGATGACCGACAGCCAGGACTGGTGGCCGGCCGATTTCGGCCATTACGGGCCGCTCTTCATTCGCATGGCCTGGCACAGCGCCGGCACCTATCGCATCGGCGATGGCCGCGGCGGCGCCGGCGCCGGCCAGCAGCGCTTCGCGCCGCTCAATTCCTGGCCGGACAATGCCAACCTCGACAAGGCGCGGCGCCTGCTTGTGGCCGATCAAGCAGAAATACGGCGCCAAGATCTCCTGGGCCGATCTGATGATCCTGGCCGGCAATGTCGCGCTCGAAACCATGGGCTTCAAGACCTTCGGCTTCGGCGGCGGGCGCGCCGATGTCTTCGAGCCGGATGAAGCCGTCTATTGGGGCAACGAGAAAACCTGGCTCGGCGACGAGCGCTACATCGGGCGATCGCGATCTCGAAAATCCGCTGGCCGCCGTGCAGATGGGCCTCATCTATGTGAATCCGGAAGGGCCGAACGGCAAGCCCGATCCGCTGGCCGCGGCCATGCGACATTCGCGAGACCTTCGCGCGCATGGCGATGAATGACGAAGAGACGGTGGCGCTCATCGCCGGCGGTCACAGCTTCGGCAAGACCCATGGCGCGGGCGATGCCGCGCTGGTCGGCCCCGAGCCCGGAAGCCGCGCCCATCGAGGAGATGGGCTTCGGCTGGAAGAGCGCCTATGGCAGCGGCAAGGGCAAGGACGCGATCACCGGCGGCCCGGAAGTCACCTGGACGACGACGCCGACCAAATGGAGCAACAATTTCTTCGACAATCTGTTCGGCTATGAATGGGAACTGACCAAGAGCCCGGCCGGCGCCTATCAATGGACGGCGAAGGGCGATGCCGCGAACGATTCCGGATGCCTTCGATCCGTCGAAGACGTCACGCGCCGACCATGCTGACGACCGATCTCGCGCTGCGGATGGATCCGGCCTACGAAAAGATCTCGCGGCACTTCCACGAGAACCCGGAGGCGTTCGCCGATGCCTTTGCGCGCGCCTGGTTCAAGCTCACCCATCGCGATATGGGCCCCAAGGCGCGCTATCTCGGCCCGGAGGTTCCGGCAGAAGATCTGATCTGGCAGGACCCGGTGCCCGCCGCCGATCACAAGCTGATCGATGCCAAGGACATCGCCGACATCAAGGCGCGGATTCTCAATTCGGGCCTTTCGATTTCGGAGCTGGTGCAGACGGCCTGGGCTTCGGCCTCGACCTTCCGCGGCTCCGACAAGCGCGGCGGCGCCAATGGTGCGCGCATCCGCCTGGCGCCGCAGAAGGATTGGGCGGTCAACCAGCCGGCGCAATTGGCGAAGGTGCTCGAAACGCTGGAAGGCATTCGCGAGCGGATCAACGACGCGCTCACCGGCGGCAAGACGGTCTCGCTGGCCGATCTGATCGTGCTCGGCGGCTGCGCGGCCATCGAAGCAGGCGGCGAAGAAGGCCGGACACAGCGTGAGCGTTCCGTTCACGCCGGGCCGCACCGATGCGTCTGCAGAACAGACCGATGTCGAATCCTTCGCCTGTCTCGAGCCGGTCGCGGACGGGTTCCGCAACTATCTCAAGGCCCGATACGCCGTGCCGGCGGAGGAACTGCTGATCGACAAGGCGCAATTGCTGACACTGACCGCGCCGGAGATGACGGTGCTCATCGGCGGCATGCGCGTGCTGGGCGCAAACCATGGCAGTCGCAGCATGGCGTCTTCACCACGCGGCCCGGAGACGCTGAGCAACGACTTCTTCGTCAACCTGCTCGACATGGGCACGGAGTGGAAACCGACGGCGGACGAGAACGTGTTCGAAGGACAGGACCGCAAGAGCGGCGCGGTGAAATGGACCGGCACGCCGTGTCGATCTCGTCTTCGGCTCCAACTCCGAGCTGCGCGCGCTGGCCGAAGTCTATGGCGCGGCCGATGCGGAAGGCAAAGTTCGTGGCCGACTTCGTGGCGGCCTGGACCAAGGTGATGAACGCCGATCGCTTCGATCTCGCGTAATCGGGCCGATTCTCCCCGAGGCTGCGGAGTGCCCCTCCCTTCGCAGCCGAACGGCGGCGGTGACTGGACACAGTCGCCGCCGTCTGTTTTGCGGGGGTGAAATGCAATCTCAATCCGTCATGGCCGGGCTTGACCCGGCCACCCATCTGGTGCGCGTCGGCGCGCCAATGCCTCTATCGCTCGCGGACGCTCGCGCGATGGGTGGCCGGCTCGGTGGCCGGCCATGACGGTCCATGGGATGACGGATTGAGGGATGCGGGCTTTTCCGGTTAGAAGCATCTCATGAGCGAAGCCGACCGCATCATCGAACATCTGAAGCTTCAGCCGCATCCCGAAGGCGGCTGGTATCGCGAAACTTGGCGCGACGTCTTGCGCGAAGACGGCCGCGCGCATTCGACCGCGATCTATTTTCTTCTGAAGGAAGGCGAGGCCTCGCATTGGCATCGGGTCGATGCCAGCGAGACCTGGCATTTCTATCGCGGCGCGCCGCTCAGGCTGTCGATTGCCGAAGGCGACATAGCACCGACGCATCATGTGCTGGGCCCGGCGCTGGAAGAGGCGCAGCATCCGCAACTGGTGGTGCCGCCCGGCGCGTGGCAGGCCGCGCGCACGCTCGGCGCCTTTACGCTGGTCGGCTGCACGGTGGCGCCGGGCTTTGAATTCTCGAAATTCGAACTGGCGCCGCCCGATTTCGAACCGGGGCGCTAGGCCGCGCTTCACTCGTCCGGCTGCGGCAGGTGGAAGAGCGTGTGCAGCGCGTGGGCGATGGCGCGGCGACGAGGCGCGGCCGACATAGCCGGTGTCGGGATCATAGGTGACGATCAGCGTCATGTGATCGAGGCGGATGGTCGGCTTGCCGCTGGTCCGCATCAGCACGGTGTTCGACATGGCTGGGCGATGCGCGCGCTGGCCGGCGGATTGCGCGGCGAATGCGGTCGATGCCGCGCGCGGCATTCTCCATGCGCATCGAAACACAGCGCGCGCAGATTCGGCATCGCTGGCAGAGCTGGTCCCAATCGGCCTCGAAATCGAGCTTGATGTGGCGCGCATGAGGCCAGATGTTCGCGCTTCGTCGCTGGCGGCCTGAATGACCTCGTTCGAGCGAGACGGCTGCAGGATGCGGCGGCGTCGGCATCGCCGGTGCGCACGGCGGGAATGCCGCCGGGCTTCTTGTCGGTGTAGAGCGTGATCCCGCCCCAGCCGGCGATCTGCATCGCCGTCTTGCCGAAGTCGTATTTGAGAACGCGCCCGCCCATCGAGGCGTGATCGACGTAGAGCACATAGACTTCGGGCGAATCCGAAAACTGCAGCAGATAATTGTCGCCCAGCGGGGTGAGCGTGAAACTGATGTTGTCGCCGGCCTGATAGGTGCCGGAGCTGAATCACGCCAAGCCGGTCGCCGGCAAGCCGCGCCGACGAGCGGGGATTGGCCATAGGCCGCCGGCACTATGCCGAGCACGACAGCGCCAGAGCCGCCGCGAGTGCAAGAAATGGCCGTGCCATCAAAGTCATTCAGTGCTCGCAAACAATGTTCGCCGGCGAACGCATGCGCGTCCACCGTTCCCCCCGGCGCCGAACTCTTATCGGCCGCGAATCAGGCAATATTATGGAAGCATTGTTGCCGGTTAAGGCGAAGTTTCAGATCTCGTCGAAGCGGCCGCCGCGGCCCTTGCCGCCCGCGAAACGGGCCGCACCCTCCCGCATGTCGCGGCTCTTGAGGCTTTCGAGTCCGTGGGCAAATTCGCCTGCCATGGCCGTGGGCAAATCCTGGCCGAATTGTTCGTAGACGGATGATCTGTCGTGGCGGAGGCAGGCCTGCGGCATGCGCGCGATCTCGGCGGCCAGCGCTTCGGCCTCCTTGCGTGCCTCGCCCGTCTTCACCACCCGGTTGGCGAGCCCCATGGCGAAGGCCTCCATGGCGCCCACGGGCCGGCCCGGTCAGGATCATGTCGAGGGCGCGGGACTGGCCGATCAGCCGCGGCAGGCGCACCGTGCCGCCATCGATCAGCGGCACGCCCCAGCGCCGGCAGAAGACGCCGAACACCGCATCCTCCTCGGCCACCCTGAGGTCGCACCAGCAGGCCAGCTCCAGCCCGCCGGCCACGGCATGGCCCGAAATGGCGGCGATCACCGGCTTGGAGAGCTGGAGCCGGGTCGGCCCCATGGGCCCGTCGGCGGCCAGCGGGCCGGCATCGGGGGCGGGCGGCACGGTGCGGTTGCCGCGGCCGTCGCTGATGGCCTTGAGGTCGGCCCCGGCGCAGAACGTGCCGCCGGCGCCCCACAGCACGGCCACCGGGCGCTGTCGTCGGCCTCGAAGGCGAGGAAGGCGCGCGCCAGCGCCTCGGCCGTGGGCCGGTCGACGGCGTTGCGCACCTCCGGCCGGTCCAGGATCACGGTGGTGACGGGGCCGGATTTGACGCTGCGGACGGTGTCGCGTTCGGCAGGCGTATGGGTCATGGCCGGATGCCCTTTGAGACGCCGCCAGCGTCTCATGCGCGCCGTGCGTTCTGCCAGTGCGGACCCGGCAGGTGCCGTTTGCATGGGAGATGGGCCGTTTTCGCGCCGATCGGACCTTGGCATGGGCGGGAAATCCCACTAAACCACGCCCAATCAGACCCGCCGGTAACCTCTTTCGCGCAGGGAAACTCTCGTGACAGCCCATCCCAACAGCTTCAAAGCCCGCCGCACAATGACGGTCGGCGGCAAGAAATATGTCTATTTCAGCCTCGCCGCCGCCGAGAAGAATGGCCTCAAAGGCATTTCGCGCCTGCCCTATTCGCTTGAAGGTGCTGCTCGAAAACCTGCTGCGCAACGAGGACGGCACGACCGTCACAGCGCAGGACATCAAGGCCGTGGCCGGCTGGCTGAAGAAGAAGCGCTCCGATCGCGAAATCGCGTTCCGCCCGGCGCGCGTGCTGATGCAGGATTTCACCGGCGTGCCGGCGGTCGTGGATCTGGCGGCGATGCGCGATGCCATGGCCGAGATGGGCGGCGATCCGGAGAAGATCAATCCGCTGGCCGAAGTCGATCTCGTCATCGACCATTCGGTGATGGTCGACAATTTCGCCCACAAGGATTCCGTTCAAGAAGAATGTGGCGACCGAATATCGAGCGCAATGGCGAACGCTACGCGTTCCTGCGCTGGGGCCAGCAGGCGTTTGCGAATTTCCACGTCGTGCCGCCGGGCACCGGCATCTGCCATCAGGTGAATCTGGAATATCTGGCGCAGACGGTGTGGACGCGCAAACAGAAGAACCCGCGCACCAAGACGAATGAAGAGCTGGCCTTCCCCGACACGCTGGTCGGCACCGACAGCCACACCACCATGGTCAACGGCCTGTCCGTTCTGGGCTGGGGCGTTGGCGGCATCGAAGCCGAAGCGGCCATGCTGGGCCAGCCGATCTCGATGCTGATCCCCGAAGTGATCGGCTTCCGCCTCACCGGCAAGCTGCGCGAAGGCGTGACGGCCACCGATCTGGTGCTGACGGTCACCGAAATGCTGCGCGCCAAGGGCGTGGTCGGCAAATTCGTCGAATTCTACGGTCCGGGCCTCGACGACATGCCGCTCGAGGATCGCGCGACCATCGCCAATATGGCGCCGGAATATGGCGCGACCTGCGGCTTCTTCCCGGTCGATGCCGAGACGCTGCGCTATCTCAAGGGCACGGCGCGCAAGCCGGCGCGCGTGGCGCTGGTCGAGAAATATGCCAAGGCGCAAGGCCTGTTCCGCACCGCCAAGAGCCTGGAGCCGAAATTCACTGACACGCTCAAGCTCGACATGGCCGATGTGGTGCCGAGCCTTGCCGGTCCGCGGCGCCCGCAGGATCGCGTGGCGCTCGACAATGCGGCCAACGAATTCGCAACCGCGCTGATGGACACCTTCCACAAGGCCGACGACGCCAATCGCCGGGTGCCGCTGGCCGGCTCGGAGAAGTCCATTGGTCATGGCGATGTGGTGATTGCGGCCATCACGTCGTGCACCAACACCTCGAACCCCTATGTCATGGTCGGCGCCGGCCTCGTCGCCAAGAAGGCGGTGGAGCGCGGGCTGAAAGTGCAGCCCTGGGTCAAGACCTCGCTGGCTCCGGGCTCGCAGGTCGTGACCGACTATCTCGCCAAGGCTGGCCTCGACAAATATCTCGACAAGCTGGGCTTCAATCTCGTCGGCTATGGCTGCACCACCTGCATCGGCAATTCCGGCCCGCTGCCGGAGGCCGTCGCCGATGCCGTGACCGAAGGCGATCTCGTGACCTGTTCGGTCTTGTCGGGCAACCGCAATTTCGAGGGCCGCGTTCATCCGCAGGTGCGCGCGAACTATCTCGCCTCGCCCATGCTGGTGGTGGCCTATGCGCTGGCTGGCTCCATGAACCTCAACCTGACGCGCGAGCCCGTGGGCTATGACGGCGAGAACGAGCCGGTATATCTCAAGGACATCTGGCCGAGCCCGAAGGAAATCGCCGACACCGTCCGCAAATCGGTCAAGGCGTCGAGCTTCCGCACCCGCTACGGCAATGTGTTCGCGGGCGATGCGAGCTGGAAGAAGGTGAAGGCCGGCAAGGGCAAGACCTATTCCTGGCCGATGAGCTCCACCTATGTGAAGCGCCCGCCTTATTTCGACGGCATGAGCATGACGCCCGCGCCGGTGGATGACATCGTCAACGCGCGCATTCTGGCGGAGTTCGGCGATTCCATCACCACCGACCACATCAGCCCCGCCGGCTCCATCAAGGCCAGTTCGCCGGCCGGCGAATGGCTGCAAAGCCGGCAGGTGCGTCAGCAGGATTTCAATTCCTACGGTTCGCGCCGCGGCAATGACGATGTGATGGTGCGCGGCACCTTCGCCAATATCCGCATCCGCAACGAGATGCTGGGCGGCAAGGAAGGCGGCAACACGCTGTATTTCGACGACGAGACCTCGTCGGGCGTGGAAATGTCGATCTATGACGCGGCGATGAAATACATGGCGGACAAGATTCCGACCGTGATCGTGGCGGGCAAGGAATACGGCACCGGCTCCTCGCGCGACTGGGCGGCCAAGGGCACGCGCCTTCTGGGCATCCGCGCGGTGATCAGCGAGAGCTTCGAGCGCATCCATCGCTCCAATCTGGTCGGCATGGGGATCGCGCCCTTCTGCTTCGAGGCGGGCAAGAGCCGCAAGGATTACGGCATCACCGGCGCCGAGCGGATCGACATTCCGGGCCTCTCGGGCAAGATCAAGCCGCGCATGACGGTCAATGCGACGATCCATTATCCGGATGGCCGCACCGCCGATCTGCCGCTTCTGCTGCGCATCGATACCGCCGATGAAATCGCCTACTTCACCAATGGCGGCATCCTGCAATATGTGCTCAGGAACCTGATGAAGGCGGCGTAAGGCGTTTCACCAACGTGAAAGCGAAAAGGGCGGGAGCTGGTGCTTCCGCCCTTTTTTCCATCTGTCATGGCCGGGTCAAGCCCGGCCATGACGGGTCGAACTCTACAACCTCTCAATCGCGGCCTTGAGTTTGCCCTGCACTTCGGCGGCGGCTTCCTTCAGGCGCGGATTGTCGATCGCCCTCATCGAGGCGACGGGATCGATGGCGGCGACTTCCGTTCTGCCGCCGCCGGCATCCTGCACCACCACATTGCAGGGCAGCATCGTGCCGATCTTGTCTTCGGTTTCGAGCGCCTGATGGGCGAGCTTGGGATTGCAAGCGCCCAGAATGCGATAGGGGCGGAAATCGACATCGATCTTCTTTTTCAGCGTCGCCGCGACATCGATGTCGGTCAGCACGCCGAAGCCTTCATCCTTGAGCGCGGCGGTGGCGCGGGTGACGGCTTCGTCGAAGCCGCAATCGAGGGTCTTGCTGAAATAATAACGTCATGGTCTTACACCTTTGTTATCCGCCGCCGAGATCGGCCTTCTTCTGGAGATATTCCTCGCGCTCGATCTCGCCCTTGGCGTAGCGCTGTTCCAGCAGGTCGAGCGCCGCCGAGCGGGCCGAGGGCGGCGGGATATGGCGATGGGGCGAACGCAAGAGGAGCACCGCGAACAGCACCACCAGCAGAAGAACGAACCAGAACCCGCCAAAGGGCATGAACCATCCCCACATCCAGTGATGACCGTTGATCATCCAATCGCCATGCTGCCACATCGCTCTCATTCTCCCGTGCCGCTGCCCCCGTCATATAGGAACCCGCGCGTCCGGTTTCAGCCCCTCCGGGCCGTGACGCCCCACGCTTGCCCATGGATGGGCGATTGCGTTGAAACTTCGCCACAAACAGGAAAAGCCTGTATCCGCTTGGTCCTGTCGTGAGACAATGATCCACATCAAGCCGAAGTGACTGGAGGGGCTCCGGCCCGGACCCTATTCTCGCCCCCATGGATCGCAGCCGTCTTTTCGCCTCACGCCGTCTCGCGCGCCGCATTTTTGCGGCGGCCGGACTGTTGTTTGCGGCCATCTGGGCGGCAGGCGCAAAGGCGGCGCTGGCCGATCCGGCGGCGCGGCCGGTGGTGGTCGAACTTTATACCAGCCAGGGCTGCAGCTCCTGCCCGCCGGCCGATGCGTTTCTCGGCCAGCTTGCGGGCCGCAGCGATGTGCTCGCGCTCTCCTTGCCCGTGACCTATTGGGACATGCTGGGCTGGAAGGACACGCTGGCCAGCAAGGCCAATACCGACCGGCAGAAAGCCTATGCCGCGGCCATGGGGCGCGGCGGCGTCTACACCCCGCAAATGATCATCGACGGTATCGACGATGTGGTCGGCAGCCGCGTGGCCGCGGTGGACAAGGATATCGCCCGCCGCGAGCACGATATGCAGGCGCTGCCGATCCATGTGGTCGTGACCACGCAAGCGGTGCATGTGCGCGTGTCGGGTGCCGATCCGGCGCCGAAGAAGGACGCCACGATCTGGCTGTTCGTGATCCGTCCGGCGGCCGGGGTGAAGATCGGCGCCGGCGAGAATGACGGGCGCACCGTCACCTATCGCAACATCGTGACGGCGGTGAAGGCGGTGGGGATGTGGAGCGGCAAGCCCGTCTCGCTGGCGCTGCCGCGGTCCTCGCTGGGCGGCGGCCCGGACGACGGCATTGCCGTGATCGTGCAGCTGAACGGCTATGGCCGTGTCATTGGCGCGACGCCGATCGGCTGGCTTTCCACAGCCAGACGCTGACCCGCACCGCGACGGCCATCCCGAATTCGCCTATCATCGGCTCATGGCGCTGTTCTTCGACAAGGACTGGTTCGATGCCGCCCTCGCGCGCAGCCACATGCAGCGCGACGATCTTGCGCGTGCGCTCGGCCTCAGCGATGTCGAGATCGCCGAGCTGTGGAAGGACCAGCGTGAATTGTCGGCGGCGGAGGTTTCAACCATCGCCGCGCTGCTGGCGGTGAGCCCCGAGGACATCGCCCATCATGCGGGCGTCTCGACGCCGGTTCCGCGCGCCGATGCGGGCGATGCGCTGGCGCGGCTGGAAGCGCGTTTGGCGCGGGTCGAAACCTTGCTCGAAGATATCAAGATTTTGCTCGAACAACGGTCGCACCGATGAGCGGCGAAGTGGCCGGATTGGCGAGCGCGGTGATTGCCGGTTTCGCCCTGTTGCTGTCGGCGATCGTGGCGGGAGCATTGCCGGCGCGGCCACGCGCATACATACGCTTCGCCGTCGCGCTGGGCGGCGCGCTGGTCGTGGCCGATGGTGTGGCGGCGGCGCTCGGCGGCGACGATCTGCAACTCATTGCCGGGGCAATCCGTTTGCTGGTGGCGGGGCTCGGGCCCGCCGTGCTGGCACTGGCGGCGCTCAAACGCGTCCGCGGCGCGGCATTGATAAGCCTGGCGCTGTCGGCAGCCTGTCTCGCGGGGCTGATCGCGGCGATGACCGGCGCCATGCTCTACGCCTTTGCGCCGCTCGCCGTGGCCGCCATCGTGCTTGGTGTTGTCGCCGCGGGCGAAGTACGCCGTTCCGCCTTGCTGATGGGGCTCGGCGCCGGGGCGCTGGTGGCGGGCGCAGCGGCAATGAGCAGCGGCGCAGATGGCGGGATCGGCTTTGCCCTGTTCTATGCGGTGGGGCAGCTTGGCGTCGCGCTGGCGCTGGTGCGCCGCTCAGATGCGGCGGTCGAACGCGAGCGCCGCGCGCGGGCCCGCGCCGCCTTCGTAAGCCGACATGGCTGAACGCGCATCGCGGCGCTGCGGCGCCGCCATCACCTGACCCAGAACCTGTGCGACAAAAGCGGGCCGCAGAACTGTGCCATACCAGAGCGATTCGGAGGCGTGTGTTTCGGATTGGGACAGTTGGCGCGGCGCTGCAAAGCGGCTGTCGCCGCGCGCATTGCGCTCGCCTTCATGCATCGCTTCGTCGCCCAAATCGCTTGTATGACGGGCTTTTTCGACACGACGCAGGCCGGCACGGACGGGCGCGAGCCCCGTGCTGCCAGTAAGTGCGATGTGCGTGTTGACCGTCATAACCAGTCTTTAACGCAAATCACAGGCCAGGGTTCGAGGGTGCGCTGGTGCAGCAAAAGTTTCGAGTTTTTTAAGCCCCCACCCCCATGATCGTTTCAAAGGCCGTAGAAAAATGGCCTAGGGATGGTGGGTAGTGCTAAGTCAGACGCTTCCGAAGAAGCCAGTCGACGGCATGCGAGCATTGGCAGCGGCCCAGGAGGTCGATCGCCTCAGGCTTGCAGTGGCTGCCGCGCGTGAGATCGCGTTCGACTGGACGATCGTAGACGATCGGATCACCTGGGACGGCGATCATGAGATCCTGTCCCTGCATACAGATCCGAATCGGCTTCATCGCGGCGACGGCTTCCGGCGCTGGATGGGCGCGGCCGGCCGCGACCGTCTGCATGAAGTTCTCAACCTCGCCACCCCGCAGGACACGACCTTCGATCTCGAATTCGAGGCCGCCTCGGCCATGGGCCCGGTGATCTTCGAAATGCGCGGCGTGCGCGTGGCCGATGCGCTTGGCGGGGTCGAGCGGCTGGCCGGCATTCTGCGCGTCGTCACCGAGCGCCACCGCGAATCCCAGCGTCTCATCTATCTGGCCACGCGCGACGAGCTGACCGGCCATCTCAACCGCACCAGCCTGCGCGCCGAACTGGCGCAGGGAATCGAAGAAGCCAAGGCCGACAATCGCAGCTGCGCCTATCTCGTGGCCTCGATCGACCGGCTGGCCATGATCAATGAAGCCTATGGCTTCGGCGCCGCAGACGAAGTGATCGTCGCCGTCGGCGAACGCATCTCGGCCTGCCTGCGCGGCAGCGATGTGATCGGCCGCACAGCCGGCAACAAGCTGGGCGTGATCCTGGGCAACTGCACCGAACGCGAATTGCCGATGGTGGCCGAGCGTCTGCGCGCGGCCGTGCGCAGCGAAGTGATCTCCACGCGCGCCGGCACCGTGTCGGCCACGATCACGGTGGGCGCGGTGTTCCTGCCCTCCGGCGCCAATTCCAGCCAGGAAGCGATGCTGCGCGCCGAAGAGGCGCTCGACCGCGCCCGCGCCGCGGGCCGCGACGGCTTTGCCAATTACACCAAGTCGCCGCAGCGCGAGACGGCGCGGCTGCGCCTGATGGCCATCGCCGACGAGGTGGTCGCCGCCTTGCGCGAGGGCCGGCTGATCTTCGCCTATCAGCCGATCATCACCGCCGACACGAAAGTGCCGGTGCATTACGAATGCCTGCTGCGCATGCTGCAGCCCGACGGCACCATTGCCAGCGCCGGACAGTTCATTCCCGCGGCCGAGCAGCTCGGCCTGGTGCGGCTGGTCGATCGCCATGCGCTGGAGATGACGGTGGCGCAATTGCGCGCGCATCCGCATGTCAGCCTGGCGGTGAACGTGTCCGGCACCACGGTGAGCGATCCCTCCTGGCTGCAGAGCTTCGTCGCCTATGTGCGCGCGAATATCGATGTGGCGCCGCGCATGATGGTGGAGCTGACGGAAACCGCCGCCCTCAACGATTTCGAAGAGATCGTGCGCTTCGTCACCAATCTGCGCGAGATGGGCTGCCGGGTCGCCATCGACGATTTCGGCGCCGGCTACACCTCGTTCCGCAATCTGCAGATGCTCAATGTCGACATGGTCAAGATCGACGGCACCTTCATCCGCGGCATCTGCGATTCCCCGGACAATCAGATCTTCGTGCGCACGCTGGTCGATCTCGCCAAGAACTTCCACCTCAAGACGGTGGCCGAATGGGTGAGTTCGGATGAAGAAGGCGCGCTGCTGCAGAGCTTCGGCGTCGATTACTTCCAGGGCTTCCATTTCGGCGAGCCGCTGATCGATCCCGAATGGGCACGCGCATAATCGATTCACGCGCGATGTGACGGCGTTGCGGTGGGCAATTGCCCACGCGAAGCTGCGCCGCACAGTGCAAGTGCCACACGATCTTCATCGAAACATCGATTTTTTGCGGATTTCACGCATTCGCCGCGCAAGACGAAAAAAATCATGCATCGTAAAGATGTGCGCGGCGCGCTCCGAAATTCACATGCAGATGCGCGAAAAACGTTGATTTCCCTGGAAAATATTGATGTTTCGCTGCGTCAAGATGCGCATGTTTGCAGCAATTCTCTGCGAATGCGCAGCGTGCGCGTTTTGACATCGCGGCCGTATGTCCTACCCGATAACGCGTTTCCAGAACGCCGTTGCCGGAATTCCGATTTCCGTTTTGCACGGACTTGAGAGGAGGCTGTGTCAGTCAGCTCGTTCGTCCAGTTGCATGCTTGCGACGCAGTGCGCTCCGCAGTGGCGCACATCGCAGCCGGCAACGGCCGCAATAGAGGAGAATACAATATGAACGGGAGCCCGATACAGGGTGTGTTCAGCCCCACCGACACGCAGGATTTCGGTGAGGACCCCACAGCGGTCCGCGAATCCGATCATTATCGCGGCGAATATGTCCGCGGCTTCGTCGACAAGTGGGACGAACTGATCGATTGGGAAGCGCGCGCGAAAAGCGAAGGCCGTTTCTTCATCGATGTTCTCAAGGCCCGTGGCAAGGAGACCGTGCTCGATGTCGCCACCGGCACCGGTTTCCACTCGATCCAGCTTCTGAAGGCCGGTTTCGACGTCACCTCCGCCGACGGGTCGGCCGAGATGCTGGCGCGTGCCTTCGACAATGCGCGCGATCAGGGTCTCGTGCTCAAGACCGTGCATGCCGATTGGCGCTGGCTCAACAAGGATGTGAACGGCAAATACGACGCCATCATCTGCCTGGGCAACAGCTTCACCCATCTGTTCGAGGAAAACGATCGCCGCCGCGCGCTGGCCGAGTTCTACGCCGCGCTCAAGCATGACGGCATCCTGATCATCGATCAGCGCAATTACGACCGACATCCTCGACGACGGCTTCGCCACCAAGCACAAATACTACTATTGCGGCGACCAGGTCACGGCCGAGCCGGAGCATGTCGACGACAGCCTGGCGCGGTTCAAATATTCCTTCCCCGACGGATCGGAATATCACCTGAACATGTTCCCGCTGAGGAAGAACTATCTGCGCGGGCTGTCTGCGCGATGTCGGCTTCCAGCAGATCCACTCCTATGGCGACTTCCAGGAGGAAGGCGAGGAAACCGATCCCGATTTCTTTGTTCATGTTGCGGAGAAGACCTATGCCGGCAAGTCCGTGACGCCAATGCCGCGGGCGTCGACACCGCCCGCAATTATTATGACAGCGAGGATGCCGACAATTTCTACGCCACCATCTGGGGCGGCGAGGATATCCATATCGGCCTCTACGACACGACCAGGGACATCCGCACGGCGAGCCGCCTGACCGTCGATCGCATCATCTCCAAGATGGGCGATCTCAAGGGCAAGCGCGTGCTCGACATCGGCTCGGGTTTCGGCGGCGCCGCGCGCGTGCTGGCCAAAGAACATGGCGCCCATGTCACCTGCCTCAACCTGTCGACGGTCGAGAATTCGCGCAACCGCGCCATGAGCAAGGATGCGGGCCTCGCGCGACAAGATCGATGTCGTGGATGGCTCGTTCGACGACCTGCCGTTCGAGGCGAACAGCTTCGATGCGGTGTGGAGCCAGGATGCGATCCTGCATGCGCCCGATCGCAAGGCGGTGCTCGATGAGGTGGCGCGGGTGCTGAAGCCCGGCGGCCAGTTCATCTTCACCGATCCGATGCAGGCCGACGATCTCAAGGACAGCTCGGCGCTCAGCCGATCTATGACCGCATCCATCTGGCGAATCTGGCCTCCTTCGGCTTCTACAGGAAGGAGCTCGCCGCGCGCGGCTTCGACGAGATCGGGATCGAGAACCTGACCAACCAGCTGCGCAATCACTATGCGCGCGTGCGCGAGGAATTGCTGGCGCGGCGGGAGGATCTGAAGGCCAGCGCCGCCTTCGTCGATCGCATGGCGGCCGGTCTGCAGCACTGGGTCGATGGCGCCGACAAGGGCCTGCTCGCCTGGGGCATCATGCAGTTCAGGAAGCGCTGAGGCGCATCACGCTAACAACGAAAAGGCCGGCCCCAACGGGCCGGCCTTTTTTGTTGGCGATAGGGAGCGGGCCTATTTCCCGCGCTGCGCGAGTTCGGACAGCTGCTTGCGCATGGCCTCGATCTCGCTCTTGAGCTCGGAGATATCTTCAGACGGCTTGGCCGGTTCGGCGCTTTCGGCTTTCGCCGCTTCGCTCCGCATCGCTTCGGCTTGGGGCAGGCCGAAGGGCGAGAACATCTTCATCGCCTTCTCGAAGATGGCCAGATTCTGGCGCGTCATGGCTTCGAGCGCGGACGAGCCGCCGCCAAAGGCCTCGGCCAGCTTGTTGCGCATCTGCTCCTGGTTCTTGGAGAAGCTCTCCATGGAGAGGTCGAGATAGCCGGGCACGAAGCCCTGCAGACTGTCGCCATACATGCGGATGAGCTGGCGCAGGAAGCGGATGGGCAGAAGGTTCTGGCCCTTGTTCTCTTCCTCGAAGATGATCTGCGTCAGCACCGAGCGGGTGATGTCGTCGCCGGTGCGCGCGTCGCGCACTTCGAAATCGGTGCCCGCCTTCACCATCTCGCACAGATGATCGAGCGTCACATAGCTCGAGGTCTGTGTGTTGTAGAGGCGCCGGTTGGCGTATTTTTTGATGATGACGGGCTCGCCCGTTTTGTTCTGATCTTCTGCCACGCTTCACCGTTTGATGAGTGCGTTCCGCGCCGCCGGAATGTGCGCGTCTCCCCGCGTAGAACAGCATCATGAAATCCATTGTGTCCAGTGCCTTGTTGCCCATCGCTGTGCAGTGCACCACGTGATGGGGCTTGCAAGCCTTTGAGATGAAAAGGAAATTATGCCCAGTTTACCGATGCTCGCATTCGCGGCATTTTCCGCAGGTATCTGAAATCTCTGTCCTCAAGGGAGTTTTCCCATGACTGACGTCGTCATCGTCTCGGCCGCCCGCACCCCGGTCGGCTCGTTCAACGGGGCGCTTGCCGCCCTTCCGGCCCATGAGCTGGGCCGCGTCGCCATTGCGGGCGCGCTGGCCCGCGCCGGGGTCGAGGGCAAGGATGTCTCCGAAGTCGTGATGGGCCAGATCCTGACGGCGGCGCAGGGCCAGAACCCGGGCCGCCAGGCGGCGATGAATGCCGGCATTCCGTTCGAGACACCGGCCTGGCTGGTGAACCAGCTTTGCGGCTCGGGCCTCAGAGCCGTGGCCCTGGGCTATCAGGCGATCCTCAATGGCGATGCCACCATCGTTGTCGCCGGCGGGCAGGAATTGATGAGCCAGGCGCAGCATGCCGCCCATCTGCGCAACGGCACCAAGATGGGCGCGCTCGAATTCACCGACACCATGCTGAAGGACGGGCTGATCGATGCCTTCCACGGCTACCATATGGGCGTCACCGCCGAGAACGTGGCCCGCGAATGGCAGATCACCCGCGAGCAGCAGGACAAGTTCGCCGTCGCCTCGCAGAACAAGGCCGAAGCCGCGCGCAAATCCGGCCGCTTCAAGGATGAGATCGTTCCGGTCACGATCAAGACGCGCAAGGGCGAGACGCGTCGTCGACACCGACGAATATATCCGCGATGGCGTCACCTATGAGGGCATTTCCGGCCTCAAGCCCGCCTTCGCCAAGGACGGCACGGTCACGGCCGCCAATGCCTCCGGCATCAATGACGGCGCGGCCGCGCTGGTGCTGATGACGGCGGAGGAGGCCAAGGCCCGCGGGCTCACGCCGCTGGCGCGCATCGCCTCCTGGGCCCATGCCGGCGTCGATCCGGCGCTGATGGGCTCGGGCCCGATCCCGGCCAGCCGCGCCGCGCTCAAGAAAGCGGGCTGGGAGGTCTCCGATCTCGATCTCATCGAAGCCAATGAGGCCTTTGCCGCCCAGGCCTGCGCCGTGAACAAGGATATGGGCTGGGACACGGCCAAGGTGAACGTCAATGGCGGGGCCATCGCCATCGGCCATCCGATCGGCGCATCGGGCGCCCGCGTGCTGACGACGCTTGCTGTTCGAGATGCAGAAGCGCGATGCCAAAAAAGGCCTGGCCACGCTTGTGCATCGGCGGCGGCATGGGCATCGCCATGTGCGTGGAGCGCTGAAAGGCTTCGCCCGCGGTTGCGCGATATCAAGGAAGCCAGCAGGATAATCGACGATAGATCCTCACGATTCAGGGAGCAGGGCATGGCACGGGTTGCGATCGTGACCGGAGGAACCAGAGGGATTGGCGAGGCCATCTCGGTTGCGCTCCACGAGGCGGGCTACAAGGTCGCCGCCAATTATGCCGGCAATGACGAACGCGGCCAAGGCCTTCACCGCCGAGCACCGGAATCGCCGCCTACAAATGGGACGTCGCCGATTTCGATGCCTGTCAGGCCGGCGTCGCCAAGGTGGTGGCCGACCTTGGCCCCGTCGACGTTGTCGTCAACAATGCCGGCATCACGCGCGACGGCACGCTGCAAGCGCATGACCGCAAGGACTGGGACGAGGTGATCGACACCAATCTCGGCGGCTGCTTCAACATGTGCAAGGCGGTGTGGGACGGCATGCTGACGCGCGGCTTCGGGCGCATCGTCAATATCGGCTCGATCAACGGCCAGGCCGGCCAGTATGGCCAGGTCAATTACGCCGCCGCCAAATCCGGCATTCACGGCTTCACCAAGGCGCTGGCGCAGGAGGGCGCAGCCAAGGGCATCACGGTCAACGCCATCGCGCCCGGCTATATCGACACCGACATGGTGGCGGCCGTGCCCGGCCAATGTGCTGGAGAAGATCGTCGCCAAGATTCCCGTCGGCCGTCTCGGCAAGGCCAGGAGATCGCCCGCGGCGTGCTGTTCCTGGTGGCCGACGATGCCGGCTTCGTCACCGGCTCGACCATGTCGATCAATGGCGGCCAGCACATGTATTAATTGGGGCGTGATCGCGATTCTTTCTCTCAATGTCACCGGCCTCGCTTGCGCGCGGGGCAGCCGGGCCGTGTTCAAGGGGCTCGATTTCCGAATCGAAGCCGGCGATGCGCTTGCTCTCGAAGGCGCCAATGGCGCGGGCAAGACCTCGCTGCTGCGCATGCTGGCGGGCTTTCTGACCCCGCTTGCCGGCACCATCCGAACTCACCACCAGGGATGGGCACGCGATCTGCGATGCCGAGGAGCGGGGGCGCGCCGATCGGCTGGCTGGCCCATCAGGACGGGCTCAAGATGCAGCTCACCGCGCTCGAAAACCTCGCCTTCTATGCCCAGCTTTATGGCAAGCCCGAAACGGATCTGGCGCGCGCGCTTGATGATGTCGGGCTGGCGCGGGCGCGCGATCTGCCGGGGCAATATCTGTCGGCGGGCATGAAGAAGCGGCTGGCGCTGGCGCGGCTCAAGCTGTCGGACCGGCCGCTATGGCTGATGGACGAGCCGCTGGCCGCGCTCGATGTGAAGGCCAAGGTGCTGGCGGCCGAGATGATCCGGGAGCATTGCGCCCAGGGCGGCATGGTGATCGCCGCAACCCATGAGCCGCTGGGCCTTGATTGCGCGAAACTGGTTTTGGGGGCCGCATGAACGCCTTTTATGCCGTGCTGGCCCGCGACATCCGGCTCGCCACCCGCGCCGGCGGCGGGGCCGCGCTGGCGCTGGCCTTCTTCGCGGCGGTTGCGGCGCTGGTGCCGCTGGGCGTCGGGGCCGATCTCAAATTGCTGGGCCGGATCGCGGCCGGCGTGTTGTGGGTGGCCGCGGTGCTGGCCGCGCTGCTGTCGCTCGACCGGCTGTTCCAGGCCGATTTCGAAGATGGCAGCCTCGACCAGATCGCGCTTGCGCCCTTGCCGCTGGAGGCTTCGGCCTTCGCCAAGATCGCCGCCCACTGGCTGGCGACCGGCCTGCCGCTGACCCTGCTCTCGCCGGTGCTGGCGCTGCTCTTCAACCTGCCCGAACAGGGCTATGTGCCGCTGATCGTCTCGCTGGCCATCGGCACGCCGGCCGCCAGCGCCATCGGCGCCATCGGGGCCGGGCTGACCATGTCGATCCGCCGCGGCGGGCTGATCCTGCCGCTGCTGGTGCTGCCACTGCTGGCCCCGGCCGTGATCTTCGGGGCGGGGACGGTGGTGTCGGCACTGGACGGGCTCGACAATGGGGCGCTGTGGCTGCTGTCGGCCTTTTCACTTGCCGCGGTGCTGCTGGCCCCCTTTGCTGCGGCGGCCGCCGTGCGGCTCAACCTCGCAGGATAATTACGGGCAGCCAGCTTGCGGCGCGGCGTGGGGAGAGGGCATCAGAACGGCATGAATATTTTCGAACTGGCCAATCCCAAACGCTTCATGGGCTTCAGCGGGGCGCTGCTGCCCTGGTTCTGGGCCATCGCAATCCTGACGCTGGGCGCGGGCCTCTATCTTGGGTTGTTCAAGGCACCGCCCGATTACCAGCAGGGCGAGACGGTCAAGATCATGTTCATCCATGTGCCGGCGGCCTGGGTGGCGATGATGGCCTATGGCTCGATGGCGGTGGCCTCGCATCTTCGGCCTCGTCAACCGCCATCCGCTGGCCGATGTCGCCGCCAAGACGGCCGCGCCGCTGGGCGCGCTGTTCACGGCGCTGGCGCTGATCACCGGCTCGCTCTGGGGCAAGCCGATGTGGGGCGCCTATTGGGTCTGGGATGCGCGGCTGACCTCGTTCCTGCTCCTGCTCTTCCTTTATCTCGGCTATATGGCGCTGTGGAACGCGATCGAGGACGAGACGCGCGCCGCCCGCGCCGCCGCGATCCTGGCGCATTGTCGGCGCGGTGAACCTGCCGATCATCAAATATTCGGTCGACTGGTGGAACACGCTGCATCAGGGCGAGAGCATCTTCGTCAAGGGCGGGCCGCTGATCGCGCCGGTGTTCCTGTGGCCGCTGTTCCTGATGGCGGCTGGGTACACCTTCCTGTTCTTTGCGCTGTGGTTCATGCGTATACGGACTGAAATCCTTGCCCGCCGTGCGCGCGCGTTGCAATTGCAGATGGGGACGGCATGAGCGTGGCACAATTCTTCGCCATGGGCGGCTATGCGGCCTATGTCTGGCCGGCCTATGGCGTCAGCTTCATTGGCCTTGTCGGCGCGGTGGTGTGGACGCTTCGCAGCGCTGGCGCAAGGTGCGGGCCGAGCTGGCACTCCTCGAATCTCTCAAGGACGAGACGCATTGAAGCGGCTGATCTTCGTCATTCCGGTCGCTCCTGTTCGCGGGGCTGGCCTTCTTCCTGTTCAAGAGCCTGATGGGGCCGCCGCCTGAGGTGATGCCCTCCATGCTGGTCGACAACCCGGCACCGACAACGCCCCTGCCGCCGCTCGATGCCGGCCACGGAGGGTTTCACGCCCGGCCGATCTCAAAGCCGGCCACGTCACGGTGGTCAATTTCTTCGCTTCGTGGTGCATCCCCTGCCGTCAGGAAGCGCTCGGTGCTGCCGATGCTGGCACAGATGCAGGGCGTGCAGCTCTACGGCATCGTCTACAAGGACATGCCGGACAAGGCGCAGGCGTTTCTGAACGAAGTCGGCAATCCCTTCGCCCGCATCGATCTCGATGAGGCCGGCAGTGCGGGGATCGAATGGGGCATTACCGGCGTGCCCGAGACCTTCATCATCGACGGCAAGGGCACGGTGCTTCTGCGCCATGCCGGCCCGCTCACGCCCTCGATCATCAAGAGCGATTTGGTGCCGGTGATCGCGAAAGCGCGCGCCGCCGGCTGAGCCGGAAACCTTTTGGCAACCACGTTTGGCCAAACTGGCGGTGATGCAGATCAGCGCCGCCAATCTTCTTCTTGCCGCCCAGCAGGCACGCCCAGCCGGGCCGCCGTCTGGCGCCGGCACCGGGCCTGCGGCTGCCAAACCGGCGGCCCGGCCCTTTGCCCTGCCCGATCTCGATGGGATGGCCGAAACGGCTGAAAAACCCGCAGACGCGATGCGCGAACCGGCCCCGCAAGTGCCGTCCGCGCCCGCACCGATCGCGCGCGCAAACGGCCAGACGGGCGGCTATGCCGCGCTGGCTGCGCCGGGCTCCAGGCTCAATATCTGCGTGTGATTCTGGCGGCTTAGCTGCGGCGGCGGGCGGCGGTCTTGCGCCGGGCGCGCGGCGGCGGGGCCTCGGCGACGATCTCTTCGGCGGCGGCGGCGATGGCGGCCAGCGATTTCACAAAGCGCTGACGCTCGGCGGCCGGCAGGGCGTCGAGCAGGGCCTTCTCGGCGCGATCGGCGGCGGCGCGTGCCGCGCGCAAGGATTTGCGTCCGCCCGCGGTGATGGCGACGGCATTGGCGCGCTGGTCTTCCTCGGTGCGCTCGCGCGTGATGAGGCCCTTCTCGAGCATGCGCCGCACCATTTCGGCGAGCGTCGAACGATCGATGCCGGTGAGTTCGACAAGCGCGGTCTGGCTTGCGCCTTCGTGATGTTCGAGTGCGCCCAGCACCGTGAATTGCTGCTTGGTCAGGTCGCGCGAACCGCTTTCGCGCGCATAGAGATCGCCGTAAAGCTGATGGCAGCGGCGCATGAGATAGGACGGCGTTTCAGCGAACTCCAAAGCCCCGTTCGCTTTCCGATGTCCCTTCGCCGCCATGGAGCCACCCCACCGTTCTCAAAAACGTCCGAATACTATTCCGAGCGAATGTCGCGCGTTGTTCTGACTGTCGTTCCGATCGGGTGCCGGCTCCGAATTGTCCGGTTCGATCAGTGCCATCCCTCATGCAAGGGCACGCGGCCACACGCGCGGTCCCCCCGCGGAGGCCGAACATTAGACGAGGGACGGACGAATACACAACAGTTTCGATTCGAAAATCGGCGCGGAATGATGGGCCCGTGCGTCATAGCCACGCATTTCATGCTTTCGCATTGCGAACGGATTGGGCACTCTCATTTCAATGAGCGAGCGCAACAAATTTCGCCAGCCGCCGCCCGGTCCCGGCTTCGAACGCCGTGTGCCGGAGGGAGACAATGCCGAACGCTACGTGTGCGGACGGTGTGGGCACATCCATTATTCCAATCCCAAGATCATCGTTGGTTCCGTCGTCACCTTTGACCGCAACATCTTGTTGTGCCGGCGCGCGATCGAACCGCGGAAAAATTTCTGGACCTTGCCGGCCGGCTTCCTCGAAGAACATGAAACGCCGGAAGACGGCGCGCGCCGCGAGGCCCATGAAGAGGCGTCGTGCGACATCGTCATTGATGCGCTTCTGGCGGTCTATGCCGTGCCGCACATCAGCCAGGTGCATCTGATGTATCGCGCACATCTTCAGACGGACGATTTTGCGCCGGGTCCCGAAAGCCTGGAGACCAGACTGTTCGCATGGGACGATATCCCATGGAATGAATTGGCATTTCCCAGCGTGCACTGGGCGCTGAACCATTATCGCGAAGCCGAAGGCAAAGCCGTGTTCGCGCCCTTCACGAATCCGGTCGTGTGGACGCCGCCCGGCGGTTGACGCTCATTCGTTTTGCGGATTGTCCGCGTCCTTGTGCTCGTGCTTCATCACCAGCGGCATCTGCGTCAGCGTGAACAGGAAGATCAGCGGCAATATGCCGAAGACCTTGAAATCCACCCAGATGGCGGTCGAAAAGCTGCGCCACACCGCTTCGTTGATCACCGCCAGCGCGAGAAAGAACAGGCCCCAGCGCCAGGTCAGCTTGCGCCAGCCCTCTTCGGTCAGCTCGAAGGCCTGATCGAACACATATTTGATGAACAGGCGATTGAATCGCAGGCCGCCGATCAGCAAAAGCCCAAAGAATAGCGTAGAGAACTGTCGGCTTCATCTTGATGAAGGTTGCGTCCTTCAAATAGAGCGTCAGTCCACCGAAGATCAGCACAAGGATGGCCGTGAAAAGCGGCATCGGCATGACCCGCTTTTCGCGCCAATAGCCGAACACCGAGCGCCGTCAGCACTGCCGCCATGAAGACGCCGGTGGCGGCATAGATGCCCGCAGACCTCGAAGGCCGCGAAGAACAGGATCAGCGGGCCGAGATCGGAGGCGAGCCGGACCAGCGGCGGCGTCTGGCCGCTGCGGGCATTGTCATTGGCGCTGCCGGGGCGATTGCTCATGGCGCACCCGTCAGGGCCTTGGCGAAGCTTGCCGCCGCGAAGACCTGCAGATCGTCGGCGCCTTCGCCGACGCCGATGAAATGGACGGGCAGGCCGAACCTGTCGGCCAGCGCCACCAGGATGCCGCCCTTGGCCGTGCCGTCGAGCTTGGTCATGACGAGGCCGGTCAGCGGCACCGAGGCGCCGAAGGCTTCGACCTGGCTGATCGCGTTCTGTCCGGTGGTCGCGTCGAGCACCAGTAGCACCGCATGCGGCGCCTCGGCATCGAGCTTCTTGATGACGCGCGCGATCTTTTCGAGTTCGGCCATCAGCCCGGCCTTGTTCTGCAAACGCCCGGCCGTATCGATGAGGACGACATCGGCACCCGTCTGGCGTGCGCGTTCGATCGCGTCGAAGGCGAGCCCGGCCGCATCGGCGCCTGCCGCGCGCGCGACCACCTCGCTGCCGCTGCGCTCGCCCCAGATCTGCAATTGCTCGATGGCCGCGGCGCGGAAGGTGTCGCCGGCCGCGAGCACGACCTTCTTGCCGTCGCGCGCGAGGCGCTTGGCGATCTTGCCGATGGTCGTGGTCTTGCCCGTGCCGTTCACGCCGGCGACGAGCACGATATAGGGTTTCTTGGTTTCGTCGATGGCGAAGGGCTTTTCGGCCGGGGCGATGATCTTGGAAATTTCCTCGGCCAGCACGGTGCGCAATTCGCCTTCCGAGATTTCCTTGTCATAGCGGCCCTTGGCGACGGCACCGGCGAGTTTGCCCGCAAGCCCTGCGCCGAGATCGGCGGCGATCAGCGCCTCTTCCAGTTCGGCCACGGTTTCGGCTGTCGAGCGTTTTCTTGCTGAAGACGCCGGTGAGGTTGGCGCCCAGAGATCCGGCGCTGCGCGACAGGCCGGCGGTAAGCCGCTCCATCAATGTGGGCGGCGGCGGGGCTTCTCCGAAACTTCTCATGCGTTGCCGATCAGATGTTTGTCGCGTGCGCCGGTGATGCGCACGGTGATGAAGGAGCCGGGCTCGGCCACACCGGAAAAGCGTACCGGCGCGAAACATTGTGTGCGGCCCATGCCGGGCTGCTCCACCAGCAATTCCTGCGTCGTGCCCGCAAGCGCGGCAAAATGCGCGGCCTGCGGCCGTCGCACCCGCCGCACGCAATGCGGCGGCGCGGGCCTTCACGGTTTCACGGCTCAGTTGCGGCATGCGGGCGGCCGGAGTTCCTTCTCGCGGGCTGAAGGGGAAGACATGGAGATAGGTGAGCCCGGCCTCGCCGACAAGGCGGCGTGTGTTCGCAGCCATCTCCTCGGTCTCGGTCGGGAAACCGGCGATGAGATCGGCGCCGAAGGCGGCATCGGGGCGCAGGCGGCGCACCTCGTCGCAGAAGTCGATCGTATGCTGGCGCAAATGGCGGCGCTTCATGCGCTTGAGGATCATGTCGTCGCCGGCCTGCACCGACAGATGGAAATGCGGCATCAGCCGCTCTTCCTCGGCGATGGCGCGCAGGAAGGCGTCGTCGGCTTCGATGGAATCGATGGAGGAGATGCGCAGGCGCTTCAGTTCGGGCACCAGCTTCAGGATCTTCTGCACCAGTTGGCCGAGGCTGGGCGTGCCCGGCAGATCGGCACCATAGGAGGTGAGATCGACGCCTGTCAGCACGAGTTCCGGGAACCCGGCCTCGACCAGCCGGCGCGCTTCGTCGATCACCGCGCCCATCGGCACGCTGCGCGAGTTCCCGCGGCCATAGGGAATAATGCAGAAGGTGCAGCGATGATCGCAGCCATTCTGCACCTGCAGGAAGGCGCGGGCGCGGCCTTCGAAACTGTCCACGAATTGTGCCGCGGTTTCGGTCGACCGACATGATGTCGTTGACGCGCACGCGCTCGGCCGCCGCCGATGCCGAAATCGGCATAAGAGGATGCTTGAAGCTTTTCCGCATTGCCGAGCACGGCATCGACTTCGTCCATGCCGGCATAGGTGTCGGGCTCGGTCTGCGCCGCGCAGCCGGTGACGATGATCTTCGCGTTCGGGTTTTCGCGCCGCGCCTTGCGGATGGCCTGGCGCGACTGGCGCACGGCTTCGGCCGTCACCGCGCAGGTGTTGAAGATGATGGCATTGTCGAGCCCGGCCTCGGCGGCGCGGGCGCGCATGGCTTCGCTCTCATAGGTATTGAGGCGGCAGCCAAAGGTGACGATGCGGTTTTCGCCGTGACGCAGGGGCGCGTTCATGAGGACACCTCCAGCGCGCCAAGATCGATCTCGCCGCGATAGACGAGGGTGGTCGGGCCCGTCATCAAGATGTGGTCGTCGCCGGCGCGCCATTCGATTTCGAGCGATCCGCCATCGAGGATCACCTCGACCTTGCGGTCGCGCAAGATCGCGGCGATGGGCGGCAACCGCCACGGCACAGGCGCCGGTGCCGCAGGCGCGCGTGATGCCGGCGCCGCGCTCCCACACCCGCATGCGCAGCTTGTCGCGCGACAGCACCTCGACGAATTCGGTGTTCACCCGCGCCGGGAACATCCTGTGATGCTCGAATTGCGGGCCGAGCGCGGCAAGCGGCACCGCGCCGGCATCGTCGACGAAGATCACGGCATGCGGATTGCCGACCGACAGGGTGGAGGCGTCGTAATCGCGCCCCTCGATCGTCAGGGGCACATGGTTGGTCTCGGCCGGTTCGGCCAGCGGCACCGCTTTCCAGTCGAAGCGCGGCGCGCCCATATCGACGCTGACGCGGCCATCGGCGGCCTCGCGGCAGTCGAGCATCCCGCCGGTGGTGGCGATGCGGACGGACGTCGCGTCCTTCTCGTCCATCAGACAGCCGCGCCACGCAGCGCGCGGCATTGCCGCAGCTTTCCACCTCGCCGCCATCGGCGTTGAAGATGCGCATCTCGGCATCGGCATCGTTTCGGTATTTGGCGCACGATGGATGGCGATCACCTGGTCGCAGCCGATGCCGGTCTTGCGGTCGGCAATGGCACGGGCCAGAGCACGGCGTCCAGGCACAGATCGTCGCCCGCGCGTGTCGAACACCGCGAAGTCGTTGCCCAGGCCATGCATCTTCAAAAACGCCGTCATGGGCGCCTTATAGGGCGTGCGGCCCGGCCGGGCCAGTGTGGGGTTAGTCCGGGTTTGCGGGCCTCGAACAGGGCGATGTCGATGGTGAAGCTGCCGTCGGGCTCCAGCGCATAATGCCGCGCCACGGGCTCGGGCATGCGGGCCTGAAGGGCGCGGATGGCCGTGACCAGTTCCGGCGGCGTGGCCATGCGCGCGACCCAGCTCTCGAAATCCAGCCGCACCCGGAAGCTCTGCATGGCGGCCGGCACCAGCCCGGCGCGGGTCAGTGCCGCCTGCCACTCGCCCGGGGAATAATTGCGCACATGGGAGGTGTCGCGCAGCAATTCGAGGCTCTGGAACCAGGTGTCGAGCAGCGGCTGGCCCGGCGAGACGCTGTCCACGAAAGCCGCGGTGCCGCCCGGTTTCAGCACGCGCGCGGCCTCGCGCAGCCCCGCGTCCAGATCACCCCAGTGATGGGCGCTGACCCGGCTCATGACGAGGTCGAAGCTCGCTATCCTCAAAGGGCAGGGCCTCGACCGCGCATTCGCGCGTGACGAGATTGGTCAGGCCCTTTTCGGCGGCCGCCTTGGCCACCACCGCCAGCATCCGCGGCGACAGGTCGGTGGCCACGACCTCGCGCACATGGGGCGCGGCGGCGAAGCTGACATGGCCGCCGCCGCAGCCCAGATCGAGCATGCGGGCGTGCGGATGGGCCTTGGCCAGCGCCGTCAGCTCTTCGAGGCCCATGCCGTGGGCATGGACGGGGCTCGTGCAGATAAGCCTCGGCGCGGGCGCCGAACTGGCGCTCCACAGTGGCATCATGGGTGCGTGCGGACATGGCGGCGTCTCCGGTGTTGCCAAGTTCGGGTAGCACCTCAAATATACCCGTTTAAGAGCCAAATTTATCCTGGTATATCTGTCACCATGCGCGGCGATGCGAAAGCGGCAGGAATTGGGGGCGTTTATCCGGCGCTGCCGCGAGCGGCTGATGCCGGCCGATTTCGGCCTGCCGCCGGGCACGCGGCGGCGCACCCCCGGGCTCAGGCGCGAAGAGGCGGCGCTGCTGGCGGGCCTCAGCACCACCTGGATGAGCTGGATCGAGCAGGGCCGCGATGTGGCGCTGTCGGCCGCCGCGCTGGGCGCGGCTGGCGAGCGGCTTGCGCCTTGCCCGCGCCGAGCGGGCCTATCTGTTCGAACTGGCCGGCAAGCGCGACCCCGAGCCAGGCGTCGAAGCGATGGAAGCCACGCCGGCCGTGCTGCAAGGCGCCGTGTCCGCGATCATGGCCCCGGCCTATGTGCTCGACCGTTTCTGGACGGCGCGCGCCTGGAATGGGCCGGCCGCGCATCTGTTCAGCGGCTGGCTCGACCGCGGCGAGGCCGCGCCCAATCTGTTGCGCTTTATCTTTCTGGAGCCTGCCGCGCGCAGATCTGATCGACGATTGGCCGGCGCGGGCGCGCCGCGTGGCGGCCGAATTCCGCGCCGACAGCAGCGCCTGGCGCGACGACCCGGCGATGGTCGCACTGATCGAAGAGCTCAAGGCGCGCAGCCCGGACTTCGCCGCGTTCTGGGAAAGCCATGGCGTGCTCGAACGCGAAGGCGGTGTGCGCCGTTTCCATCATCCGCTGGAGGGCATGCTGGCGCTCGAACAGGTGAGCTTCCAGTTGGCCGGCCATCCCGATCTCAAGCTGACCATGCTGGTGCCGCCCGCTTGACCGGCCTTGCGGCGCTGGCGACAAACCTTATGTGGCAAAGGCGGGGTGGCGCATGCGCGGGCTCGGTTTGGGTGCGGTGATGGTCGCGGCGGCGCTGATGGCGGCTTCGCAAGCAGGAGCAAAAAGCGTGAACACGACGAGTGACGAATGGGCCTGGCTTGAGGACGTGCATGGCGCGCGCCAGCTGGACTGGGTCAAGGCGCAGAACGAAGTCGCGCTCAAGACGCTCAAAGCCGATCCCGATTACCAGAAGGATTACGACCAGATCCTGGCCGTGCTCGATGCCACCGACCGCATTCCCTATGTCTCGCTGGTCAGGCACGAGGCGTTCAATTTCTGGCAGGATGCGCAGAACCCCAAGGGCATCTGGCGCGTCACCTCGATCGCCGACTATGCCAGGCCCGCAACCGCATTGGCACACCCTGCTCGATATCGACAGCTCGCGGCCGACGAAAAGGAGAACTGGGTCTATCAAGGGCGCTGGCGCGCGCGCCTTCGCTGACGCGGGCGCTGCTGTCGCTGTCGCGCGGCGGCGGCGATGCCGTCGTGATCCGCGAATTCGATCTCAAGACCAAGAGCTTCGTGAAAGACGGCTTCACCCTGCCCGAAGCCAAATCCGATGCGTCCTATATCGACGACGACAGCGTGCTGTTCGCGAGCGATTTCGGCAAGGGCTCGCTGACGACCTCCGGCTATGCGCGCATCGTGAAATTGTGGACGCGCGGCGAGCCCGTCGCCGATGCCAAAACGATTTTCGAAGGCAAGAAAGAAGACGTGCTGGTCGCGCCCATGGTGTTTCACGGCGCGGACGGCACCGTGCCGCTGATCGTGCGCGCGGTGACCTTTTTCCAGAGCGAATATTTTGCCGTGCACGCCAGACGGCAAGGCGGTGAAATTGCCGCTGCCGCTCAGCGCCGATGTGAAGGGCTATGTGAAAGGCCGCCTGCTGCTGACGCTGCGCGAGGACTGGAAGGATGGCGATACCACTTACAAACAGGGCGCGCTGATCGCCTTCCCGCTGGCCGAATTCCTCAAGAGCGGAACGGCCGGCAAACCCGCCATGCTGTTCACGCCGGGCCCGCGCAGTTCCGTCGAACAGGTGGCGACGGGGCGCGATGCCGCCTATGTCGCGATCTACGACAATGTCGTGGGCTCGGTGCGCAAATTCGCGCCGAACGCCGATGGCACATGGGCGGACGAAACCATCGCGCTGCCCCAAGGCGGTGCGACCCATGTGATGGCGGCCAATGATTGGGGGCCGGAAGCGCAGTTCAGCTTCGAGATCCTATCTGCAGCCGACGACGCTATATTCTTATGCCGGCGAGGGCGCGCCCGCGCCGATCAAATCTCTGCCGGCGCGCTTCGATGCCAGCGGCCTCGTCACCGAGCAATTCGAGGCAACATCGAAAGACGGCACGAAGATCCCCTACTTCATCACCCGCCCGAAAAACGCGAAGGGCCCGATCCCGACCGTGCTCTATGGCTATGGCGGATTCGAGATTTCGCTGACGCCGTCCTATTCGGCCAATTTCGGCAAGCTCTGGCTCACCAAAGGCGGCGCGTTTGTCGTCGCCAATATCCGCGGCGGTGGCGAGTTCGGTCCGGCCTGGCATGATGCCGCGCTCAAGACCCATCGCCAGCGCGCCTTCGACGATTTCGCCGCGGTGGCCGAAGACCTCGAAACGCGCGGCTTCACCACGCCGAAACAGCTTGGCATCATGGGCGGATCGAATGGCGGGCTTCTCGTCTCCACCGTGATGACGCAGCATCCCGAATTGCTCGGCGCTGTCGTCTGTCAGGTGCCGCTGATCGACATGATCGCCTACACCCATATCGGCGCCGGCGCCTCGTGGGAGGCCGAATATGGCGATCCCGCCGATCCTAAGATGCGCGCGGCGATCCTGAAATATTCGCCCTATCAGAACGTCCGCAAGGACAGGAAATATCCGCCGGTATTTTTCGTCACCGCGACATCGGACGATCGCGTCACGCCTGTTCATGCGCGCAAGATGGCCGCGAAGATGGAACAACAGGGCCATCAGGTGCTGTTTTATGAAAATACCGATGGCGGACATGCCGCCGCCGCCAATCACAAGCAGGCCGCGGAAATGTGGGCGCTGAGTTTTGTCTATCTCAAGCGCAAGCTCGGTCTCGGCGGCTGATCGTCCTTCTAAATCGCGGTCATGTTACAGCGCCGTGACTTGACCGCGGCGGGCCGCAATTGCGCACAAGTCTTCCGGCTGGATTTCGGACGGGAGAAGCCCTTGACCTATCGCAAGCTGCTCGCGGGCGTTGTCGCCGCCTGTGCCGTTGCCGGTGCCTGGCAGGCGCTCGATGCCGCCGATGCGGGACCATCCAGGGCCGCGGCGTCCGAGGTCACGCCGGTCGATCGCGATCCCTATCTGTGGCTGGCGAAGATCCATGGGCAACGGGCGACCGATTGGGTCAAGGCGCAGAACGCCAAATCCAACGCCGTTCTCAAGACCGATCCGAATTATGCGCGGACCCGCGCCACCATCCTCGCCATGCTCAACGCCAAGGACCGCATCGCCGAGCCGCGAGGTGAAGGGCAAGTGGGTCTATAATTTCTGGCAGGGCGCGCATCATGTGCGCGGCGTGTGGCGGCGCGCGAAAATCGCCGATTACAATTCCGGCCATCCCCATTGGGAAACGCTGCTCGACATCGACGCGCTCGATGCCAGGACCGGCAAGAACTGGGTGTGGAAGGGCGCCGATTGCACCAAGGCGTTTGACCGTTGCCTGATCTCGCTGTCGCCCGGCGGCGGCGATGCCATCGTCATCCGCGAATTCGATCCCAAGACGAAGACGTTCCTGAAGAACGGCTTCGACCTGCCGGTGGCGAAATCGACGGCCGCCTATGTGAACAAGGACACGATCCTGTTCGCGAGCGATTTCGGGCCGGGTTCGATGACGCCGTCGAGCTATCCGCGCATCGTCAAGCTGTGGCATCGCGGCCAGACGATCGAGCAGGCGCAAACCCTGTTCGAAGCGCGCAAGACCGATATGGCGGCCAGTCCGGTCGTGTTCCATACGTCTCTCAACACGTTCGCGCTGATCGAACGCAATCCGAGCTTCTTCAAGACCGACTATTACGATGTGGCGGCCAATGGCGGCACGCGCAAGATCGACGTGCCGGAAGATGCGGTGCTCGAAGGCGTGACGAGCGGCCAGCTCATCTTCGTGTTGCAAAAGGCGTGGACGCCAAAGGGTCGGCAAGACGATTCCGCAGGGCTCGCTGATCTCCGTATCCGCGCCGGGTTTCGGGGGGGTGACCGGCGGGGCGGCCCCGCAGGTTCTCTACACGCCGGGCAAACATGAAATGGTCGATATCGGCAGTGTCGCGGTCGGGGACGAGGCGGTCTATGCCACGATCTACAAGGATGTGAAGGGCAGCGTGCGCGCCTTCCATTTCGAAGAACGGCAAGTGGTATTCGTACAAGATCGATTATCCGAAGGACGGTTCGGTCCAGATCGTGTCGGCCAATCCGTTGGGCGGCCGAGGCCTATGTGAAGTTTGAGAGCTTCACCCAGCCGCCGACGCTGTATTTCGATAGCGGCAATCACCAGCCCAAGAAGATCTATGCGCTGCCCGCGCGCTTCGATGCGTCGAAGGTCTCCGTCGTGCAGCATTGGGTGGCGTCGAAGGACGGCACGAAGGTTCCCTATTTCCTGATCCGGCCGAAGGACGCCAAGGGTCCGATCCCGACGATCCTCTATGGCTATGGCGGGTTCGAATCTGTCGCTGACGCCCTGGTATTGGGATGACGGCCATCGCCCGCTCGATGCCGGGCAGGTGTGGCTGGACAAGGGCGGCGCCATCGCGGTCGCCAATATTCGCGGCGGCGGCGACTTCGGTCCGGCCTGGCATCAGGCCGCGCTCAAATATCATCGCCAGCGCGCCTATGACGATTTCGAAGCCGTGGCCGAAGACATCGTCAAGAACGATTGGTCGACGCCGAAGATGCTGGGCATTGTCGGCGCCTCCAATGGCGGCTTGCTGGTGTCGACGGCGATGACGCAGCGGCCCGATCTGTTCGCGGCCGTCGTCTGCCAGCGCCCGCTGATCGACATGCTGCGCTACACGCATTACGGCGCGGGCGCGTCCTGGGTAGGCGAATATGGCGATCCGGCCGATCCCGAAGATGGCGGCCTATATCCGCACCTATTCTCCTTACGAGAATGTGCATGCGGACAAGACCTATCCGCCGGTGCTGTTCATCACCGAGACCAGCGATGATCGCGTCACGCCGATCTGGGCGCGCATGATGGCGGCGAAGATGGAAGCGCAGGGCCACAAGGTGCTGTTCAACGAAGCGGCCGAAGGCGGCCACGGCCCGGGCGCGACCCATGCCGAGGCCGCCGATTACTGGGCGCTCAGCTACACCTTCTTCCAGAAGAAGCTGGGGTTGAAATAGACGCGCCCTGGTTTGGGCCGGTTTCGCCTCTCGGGGGATCGATCGGCAGCTGCGGCCCTTGGCGACGCCGTGCGCCACGCCGTGTCGCAACCGTGCGGTAACCACTGTGCAGGCATGATGCCGGTTCGAGCATGTTTCTGTGTGACGCCATGGCGTTGGGCTGTCTTGGAATGGGGCAATGACGGAACATTTCACGCCGCTTTGACGATGTCGCTGATCGACCGGCTGTTTCAGCCGCTGGCCGATTGGATGGACCGCCACATGGCGCTCGGGCCCTATCGCGCGGCGCGCAGGTGCCTCGATCTGGCCTCGCTGGCCTGGATTTGCGCCGAGGCCGAGCGCTGGCCGCGTCCGTGGCCGGCCATGATGTCCGCATCTGCTGCCGCCCGCGGCCTGCTGGTGGTGCTCGGGCTGTGGGCGTTCACGATCCTGCGCGGTGTGTTCCGCAAGGCGGACGGCGGTCAGGCGCGCGCGCGGCCGCCCAGGCCAATCCGCTGCGTCCGGGGATGCAGCTGCATCGCGTCATCTGCCTCGTTCTGGATGGTCGGGCTGGCGGTCAAGGCCTTCGCGGGCCGGGCGGCATTGAAGCGCTGGCGCTTCTGGGGTGGGCGTGTTCGCGACGGCGGCCGTCTATTTCGGCGCCTGCAGCAATCGGCCGCCCGCATGGCGCGCTCCGCGCGAAGCTGGCCGGGGCCTGGCCACGGCGGCCGGCGGCCTTTGATCTCCCCCGCTGCGAGGCCGGGGCGGCCTGCCCCGAAATTTGACTCTCAAGGCCTTCGCGCCTAAATCCCCTGCCATCCGGAAGCCTTCATCAGACTTCCGGTCCCGGGCCCGGCTCGGGATCGCCCCCAGGCAGCGCAGGTGCGCCCCCTGGGGCGTTCCTGCTTTGCGTATCGGATTCAGGGCATGTTCGACAGTCTTCAGAAGCGCCTCGGCGCCACATTCGACCGGCTGCGCGGCCGCGGCGCCCTCTCCGAGGGCGACGTGGACGAGGCGCTGCGCGAAGTGCGCGTGGCCCTGCTCGAGGCCGATGTCGCGCTGCCGGTCGTCAAGGATTTCATCGAAAAGGTGCGCCCGCGCGCCGTCGGCGAGAGCGTCATCCGCTCGGTCACGCCCGGCCAGCAGGTGGTCAAGATCGTCCATGACGCGCTGGTCGAGACGCTGGGCACCGACAATGCCGCCCTCGATCTGGGCTCGCCCGCCCGCGCCGATCCTGATGGTCGGCCTGCAGGGCTCGGGCAAGACCACCACCTCGGCCAAGCTCGGCCTGCTGCTGCAGACGCGAGAGAAGAAGCGGGTGCTGATGGCCTCGCTCGACGTCAACCGCCCCGCCGCCATGGAGCAGCTCAAGATCCTGGGCGAGCAGGCCGAGGTGGCGACGCTGCCGATCGTCGCCGGCCAGGGCCCGGTCGATATCGCCAGGCGCGCCATGGCGAGCGCCAAGGTCGGCGGCTATGACGTCGTCATCCTCGACACCGCCGGCCGCCAGCACATCGACGAACAATTGATGGCCGAAGTCGCCGCCGTGCGCGATCAGGTCCAGCCGCACGAGACCATCCTCGTCGCCGACAGCCTGACCGGCCAGGACGCGGTCAACATCGCCAAATCCTTCAACGAGCGCGTCAAGCTGTCCGGCATCATCCTGACGCGCGCCGATGGCGATGCGCGCGGCGGCGCGGCGCTTTCGATGCGCGCGGTCACCGGCGCGCCGATCAAGTTCCTCGGCGTCGGCGAAAAGCTCGATGCGCTGGAAGCCTTCCATCCCGAGCGTGTCGCCAACCGCATCCTCGACATGGGCGATGTCGTGTCGCTGGTCGAGAAGGCGGCCGAGACCTTCGACAAGGAAGAGTCCGAGAAGCTCGCCCGCAAGATGAAGAAGGGCGAGTTCGACATGAACGATCTCGCCCAGCAATTGCAGCAGATGAAGAAGCTCGGCGGCATGCAGGGCGTGCTCGGCATGCTGCCCGGCGTCGGCAAGGTCAAGGATCAGCTCGCCGCCTCCGGCATGGACGACACGATGCTGACGCGCCAGGAAGCGATCATCTCCTCGATGACCAAGAAGGAACGCGCCAAGCCCGATCTCATCAACGGCTCGCGCAGGAAGCGCATCGCCGCCGGCGCCGGCGTCGAGGTCTCCGACGTCAACAAGCTTTTGAAGATGCACCGGCAGATGTCGGACGTGATGAAGAAGATGGGCCGCATGGGCGGCAAGGGCATGCGCGGCGGCATGGGCGGACTTGGCCTCCATGCTCGGCGGCGGCATGCCCCAATTGCCTCCCGGCATGATGCCGAAGAAATAGCGTTCAACCGTTTTCAGTTCAGACGAAGAAGGAAATCAACATGTCTCTCAAGATCAGACTGTCGCGCGGCGGCACCAAGAAGCGCCCGCATTACGCCATCGTCGTTGCCGATTCGCATTCCCCGCGCGACGGCCGCTTCATCGAGAAGCTGGGCTTCTACAATCCGCTGCTGCCGAAGGATCATGCCGAGCGCCTGCGTCTCGACCTCGACAAGGCCAAGGAATGGATCGCCAAGGGCGCCATCGCCACCGATCGCGTCAACCGCTTCCTGGCCGATGCCGGCCTGACCAAGCCGCGCATCAAGAACAACCCGAACAAGGCCAAGCCGAAGAAGAAGGCGCAGGAACGCGCCGAAGCTGCCGCCGCCGCTGCCGCTGCCGGCCGCTGCCGGCGGAAGCAGCCGCCGAAGGCGAAGCCGCGGCCGAGTAGGCCGCGCTTCGCCATGGCGGCCGATATCCTTCTCGGCGCGATCATCGGCGCCCATGGCCTGAAGGGCGAGGTGAAGGTGAAAACCTTCACCGAAACGCCCGAGCGGCTGGGCGCCTATGGTCCGCTGCACACAAAGGACGGCCGCAGCTTCACCGTCGCCGCCGTGCGCGCGCTCGATGCGGCGAGCGCGGTGGTGCGCTTCGAGGGCGTGGCGGATCGCGACGCCTCCGAAGCGCTCAAGGGCATCGAGCTGTTCGTCGCGCGCGACGCCCTGCCCGAGACCGAGGCCGAAGAATTCTACCATGCCGATCTCATCGGCCTTCGCGCCGAGGATGAGGAAGGCCGGCTGATCGGCCATATCCGCGGCATTCACAATTTCGGCGCCGGCGATGTGCTCGACATCGAAAAGCCGGATGGCAGCGACGCGCTGCTGCCTTTCACGCGCGAATTCGTTCCCACAGTGGATGTTCCGGTCCGGGCGCGTCGATCGTCGCCGTGCCCGAAGACGTCGAAGCCGAAAACGATCCGCAGCACAGAGGCAATGTCGAATGAGCGAACTCAGCTTCCGCGAGGCGCGGCGCGAAGATCTTCCCGCCATCGTCGCCATGCTCGCCGATGACGGGCTGGGCGGCGACCGCGAGAGCCCGCAAGCCGACGGCGTCGATCCGGTCTATGAGACCGCGTTCGACGAGGTGGCGGCCCAGCCCGGCAACCGCATCATCGTGGCCGAAAAGGACGGCGCGCTCGTCGGCACGTTGCAGTCTGACGATCATTGCCGGGCTGTCGCGCCGCGGCGCCAGGCGCGCCCAGATCGAGGCGGTGCGCACCGCCCGGCCCATGCGCGGGCAGGGCATCGGCGACGCGCATGCTGCGCCATGCCATCGACGAGGCCCGGGCGGCCGGCTGCAAGCTGGTCCAGCTCACCTCCGACAAGCGCCGCGGCCGGGCCCATATCTTCTATGAGCGGCTCGGCTTCGTCGCCACCCATGTCGGCTTCAAGATGGAACTGAAATGAGCTCGCCGGCGCCCTGGTCGGCCACCGTGCTGACGCTGTTCCCGGAGATGTTCCCGGGCCCGCTGGGAGCTCGCTGCTGGGCAAGGCGCTGGAGCGCAGGCTGTGGTCGCTTGAGGTGCGCGATATCCGCGAGCATGGGCTTGGGCAAGCATCGCAGCGTCGACGACACCCCGGCCGGCGGCGGGCCGGGCATGGTGATGCGGGCCGATGTGGCCTCCGCCGCGCTCGATGCCGCCCGCGCCGAGGGCGCGACAGGCCCGGCGATCTATCTTTCCCCGCGCGGACGCGCCCCTGGCTCAGGCGCGGGTGCGCGAACTGGCCGCAGGGCCGGGCGTGACGCTGCTGTGCGGGCGCTTCGAGGGGCTCGACCAGCGCGCCATCGAGGCGCGCGGCCTCGAAGAGGTCGAGCCTCGGGCGATTTCGTGCTGGCCGGCGGGCGAGATCGCGGCCATGGCGCTGATCGAGGCCGCGGTGCGGCTGATCCCCGGCGTGCTGGGCGCCGAGGCCAGCCCCACCGAGGAGAGCTTTCAGCGAAAATCTGCTTGGAATATCCGCAATTTACCCGGCCCCAGGAGTTCGAGGGCCGGCCCATTCCGGAGGTTCTAACCGGCGGAAATCACAAGGAAATCGCCCGCTGGCGGCGGGCCCAGGCCGAGGCCCTGACCAGGGACGCGGCGCCCCGATCTCTTCGCCCTCTATGAAAAGGCCAAACACTAGGCTATACGGCGCCCCTTCCTGGCCAGCCTTCCGGCAGACGATGTCTGTGCCGCGGCCGGCCACCAATCAAAAAGAATTCGGCCATTTAAATCGGTCCGACGGAGTAGAGACAATGAACCTTTTGCAGACCCTCGAAGCCGAGCAGGCCGCCGCGCTGCGCGGCGACAAGCCGGCTCCCGATTTCCGTCCCGGCGACACGCTGCGCGTCAACGTCAAGGTGATCGACGCCACCTTCGACGAAAAGACCAAGAAGATGAAGACGCGCGAACGCATCCAGGCGTTCGAGGGCGTGTGCATCGCCCGCCAGGGCGCGGGCCTCAATGAGAGCTTCACCGTGCGCAAGCTCTCCTATGGCGAGGGCGTCGAGCGCGTGTTCCCGATCTACAGCCCGCTGGTGGATTCGGTGGAGGTCGTGCGCAAGGGCAAGGTGGCCCGCGCGAAGCTCTATTATCTGCGCGGCCGCCGCGGCAAGTCCGCCCGTATCGCCGAGCGCGCCGACCGCGCCAGCGAAATCGCGGCCAAGGACGCGGCCAAGAAGCCTAAGCCTTCTGGCATCGTGCGTTTCGATCATCCCCGCGTGGCCCGGCCCCGCGGGGATTTTCGTTTCCGGCGGTGAGACCCCGCGGCGAAAAGGCCGGTGGCAGTCGCGATTTTGTCGGCGGCGCGGGCCCGCGAAACCCCATTCCATGGGCATTTCTGCTGTGTCTTCCGGGTGCGATTGGTCTCGAAAGCGCAAATAATCCCCAAAAATGGGCATTTTGGAGCACTGTCCCGGATTTCACGAATGCGCAAAAACAAGTAAACTCCGAGGCATTCTTTGATTCGCAGAGGACAAATCCCATGGCAAAAGCTGCCAAGACTGCAAAGAAGGCCGTGAAGAAGGCTCCCGCCAAGGCCACCAAGACAGCCGCGAAGACGGCGACCAAGGCAAAGGTCGAGACGATGACGACCCGTCAGCTCGGCGCCCAGATTGCCGAGATGCATGAGCTGTCCAACAAGGCGGCCAATGCCATTCTCGACGATATGGCCAGGCTCATCACCAAGCAGCTGAAGAAGGGCGTTCGCGTCCGTCTGAACGGGCTTGGTATCCTGCAGGTGCGCAAGCGCGCTGCCCGCATGGGCCGCAACCCTGCCACCGGCGAGGCCATCAAGATCAAGGCCAGCAAGAAGGTCGCGTTCCGCGCTGCCAAGGAGCTGAAGGAAGCGGTCTGATCCGTTTTCTTACTGATAGCGTCCAAGGGGCCGGGCCGGCGCGAATGCGCCTGTCCGGCCCCTTGTCTTTTGGTATGAGGGTTTTGCGGCATGAGGGCGTCGCGGCGCCCGGAGCGATGCAGCGATGGATTTGCACACAGCCGAGCTTTTCTTCAAACATCTGGCCGCCTGGTCGCCGCCCTGGCTGACCGCCGTCGCGGTCGGCGCGGCCATCCTTCTGGGCGGGCTGGCCCTGCAAGGGCTGGTGCTGAAGATCGCCAGCCATCTCATCAAGCGATGGGATACGCTCGCCCAGTTCATCTATTACCGCGTTCAGCAGCATTGCGCGCTTCGCCATCGTGCTTCTGGCCGTCAATGTGGCCATGCCGCTGATGCCGCTCAAGGCCGCCGCCCTCGATGGCGTGCGCAAAGCGCTTGCTGGCCGGCTTCATCCTGCTGATCGGCTCGATCGTCTATATGGCGGTCAACATCGCCATGACGCGCTACGTCAACGGCCTGCATATGGATGCCGAGGACAATCTGCTCGCCCGCAAGGCGGCGACGCAGATGCGTCTGCTTGCGGCGGGCCGTCAATGTCCTGATCGTCTTCGTCGCGCTGGGTTCGCGCTGATGAGCTTCGATACGGTGCGCCAGTTCGGCGTTTCGCTGTTTGCCTCGGCGGGCGTTGCCGGCATCATCGCCGGCTTCGCGGCGCGGCCGGTGCTGTCGAACCTGATCGCGGGCATGCAGCTGGCGCTGACCCAGCCGATCCGCCTTGACGATGTCGTCGTGGTCGAAGGCGAATGGGGCCGGATCGAGGAATTCACCGTCGACCTATGTCGTGGTGCGGATCTGGGATTTGCGGCGGCTGATCGTGCCCTTGTCCTATTTTCTGGAGACGCCGTTCCGCAACTGGTCCTATTCGGGCTCCAAGATCATCGGCACGGTCTATCATCTACACCGATTATACCGTGCCGGTGGCGCGCGATCCGCGACAAGGCGATCGAACTGATCAAGGCCTCGCCCCTGTGGGATGGCGATGCGGCCGGGCTCGTCGTGACCGACGCCAAGGAATCGACCATGGAACTGAGGGCGATCATGAGCGCCTCCGATTCCTCCAAGGCCTGGGATCTGCGCTGCGCCGTGCGCGAGGGGCTGATCGACTTCATCCAGACCGAATTCCCCGATGCGCTGCCGCGCACGCGGGCCGAATTCGCCGCGTCTGTGCCCGCGGGCCCGGCCGGGCCGGAGCGGGCGGGCCCCCAGCAGGGCGGCTGAACCGGGCCTCTCCCCGCCGGCGTCGTATTTTCGCCATACAGGCTCGATAGTTGGCAAAACGGCCCGGTGGTCAAAATTGACCAAATGGCCGGAAACCGCGTGCGGCCGCCAAGTCCGACAGGGCATGCTGGATGGGGCACGCGATGTGAGGCGTTGGGCCGGGCGGCTTTCGGGATGCCGGGCAATACAACAAGAAACGAGAGCCGGCGGAGGGACGTATCCCGTGGTGAAAGCTCTGGCATTGGCCGCCTTTTTGGCGGTGACGAGCGCGGCTGTGCCTGCGGCGCTTCTTGTGCCTGCGGCAGCCTGGGCGGCGAGCCTGACGGTCGACGTGCACAATGTCTCGCCCAAGGGCGGGATCGTGTCGCTGGCCCTGTTCACCAAAGCCAATTACGACGACGACGATCACCCGACCCTGTCGCGCGATGTCGAGGCGGTGTCGCCGGTAACGGTGATCCATATCGACGATCTGAAGCCGGGCGTCTATGCCATCAAGATGATGCAGGACATCAACCGCAACGGAAAATTCGACACCTCGCTGCTCGGCCTCCCGGAAGAGCCTTACGGCTTCTCCAACAATGCCGATCCGGTGCTGAGCGAGCCCTCCTTCAAGCGTACATCGTTCCGCGTTGTCGAGGGCGAGAACCACATCACCATCACCCTGTCGGATACCGACGACGTCGAGCCGGCCCAGCCCCAGCGTACAGCCGATCGTTCCAATGCTGGAGCCGGCGCGGCAAGGTAGGGGCGTCAATCTCGAAGGGGCTCCCGCATGTTCCCGCGTCTTGAAACCGAACGTTTGATCCTGCGCGGTCACACAGCGGAGGATTTCGAGCCGATGGCCGCGATCCTCGCTGATCCCGAGGTCGCGCGTTTCATTGCGGCGCGGCCGCTGACGCGCGAGATGGCCTGGCGCAGCCTCGCGACCAACATCGGGCACTGGTATTTGCGCGGTTTCGGCTCCTGGGCGGTGGAACGCAAATCGGATGGCGCGCTGGTCGGCCGCGTCGGCATGCTGCAACCGGAAGGCTGGCCGGGCCTCGAGATCGGGTGGACGCTGGGCCGGCCCTATTGGGGCCATGGCTATGCAAGCGAGGCGGCGGCTGCCTCGATGCGCTACGCCTTTCTCACGCAGCCCGTCGACAGGCTGATTTCCTGCATCGACAAGGACAATCTCGCCTCGCAGAAGGTGGCGGCACGGCTTGGCGAAACGCGCGGGCCCGCGCAGCAGCTGGTGGCTGGCGGCGAGGAATTCGAAGCCGAAATCTGGTCGATCACGCGCGCGGAATGGCAGCGCCGCAGCGCAGCGCCTCAGACGAGCGCGTAGCCCTGGCGCGCGGCGCTCTCGCCGCAAATATCGACGATCCGCTGGAAATTTTCCGGCCCGAAGAACGCGCGCAGATCGGTGTCCGGATTGCCACGGCGCTGGAAGTCGCACTCGAGCAGCGCGGAAATATCGTGGGGGGCGGGAAGCGCAAAGGCATCGGCGAGGCGCCGGATCTCGGCAATCTTATCGGCGCGGAAATCCTCATAGCGGATACGCACATAGCGATCCGGATTGCGCTCATAGATCTCGGCCGCCCGCTGCCAGCGCCGCGCCAGAATGGCGATGTAGTGATCGGGCGTGAAACCGAGATCCTCGCCTGCGAGAATCTCGCGCCAGGTCGCATTGATGCGGACATTGCGGGCATCCAGCGTCTCGAGATTGCCGGGCAGTTTCAGCCGGTCGAGGATGGAGCGGATATTGTCGAGCGGACTGCGCAGGATAAAGATCGCCCGCGGAACCGCGAAATACGCCATCAACTCTTCGGCCACGAAGGTCAGGCTGCCATCCTTGATGATGGGGGCCGAGAAGCTGAAGGCATTTTGCGCGACGAAGCGTTCGAGCGGGGTTTGGCCCCGCGTCAGCCGCGCGAAATACGGTGCCTTGGTGCCCGGAAGATCGAGCGTTGCGCGCTTGCCAGTCGCGGAAGCGAGCAGGGCGGCGATGGCCGTGCTGCCGGCCTTCTGATTGCCGAACATAAAGACAGGCTCGGGATGCGGCACGGCCCTGAGGGCGCGCCAGCGTTCGGAAAGCAACTCTCTACTCGGCAAATCGAATATTTCTCTCATTGGGATGGTTGCGGCCGGGCCGCCGGCACGCCGTGAGGTGTTGTCGAGGCGCGTCATCGGCCGTCTCATTCGGGCCGCTTTGGTTGGCGTCGACCCTCGGACAAGAAATCTCTACGTTGACGGTGTGCACACAAGCCCGGGCGGGCGCACAAACCCGTAAGCTTTGTCGCGAGTTGTCGCAAAGGGCGCGCGCGCCATTGCTCGGCAAGCAACTCGCTGCTCGGCAAACCGGAAGTTGCTCGTCGCCATGACATGGCTTGCGCGTCCCTGCGATGGTGTCGTTTTGAGGCCGGGGCGAGCCCTATTCCCTATCTGGGGAGAAAATTCGTCTCGTCAACCCGGTACTTTGCCCTGTAGGAGTGTCGGGCAACGGTGTCCATTCCCGAGACTGTCTTGTCCCTCAGTTCTCACAGTTCCCGTGCCGAGGCCCAAGGCTCTGACCCGTTGGGCCTTCGTGTGCTGCAAGCCATGGCCGGGGCCCCGGTCGGCGGCATCGAGACCTTCTTCTTCGATGGGGTCGTGGCGCTCGCCGAGGCTGGTCTTGAACAATTCGTGATCTGCCGGCCCAACGTCCCGCACCAGCTCGACCGATTGGCCAGGGCCGGAATCCCCTTCGCTACGGCCGGTTTCACCAATTGGTGGCCGTGGCCGACGGCGGGCGTGTTCGCGGCGGCGCGCGCCAGCTTCAAGCCCAACCTCGCCCAGTTCTGGACCGGCCGTGCCGCGCGCTTTGCCGTGCGCGATGTGAGCATCGCCAATATTGGCTGGTTCGGTGGCTACCGGCAGATGAAGGATTTCACGCCCTGCGACGATTTCATCGGCATCACGCCGGATCTGATCCGTCATCTGCAGGATGGCGGCGCCGATCCGGCGCGCACGGCCCGGGTCCACACCTTCTCGGCGCTGTCCGAAGCGGAAGCGCCGGCACCAGTCTCCCGCGCCAGCCTGGATACGCCGGAGGATGCGCCGCTCCTCCTGATCCTCGCCCGGCTTCATCCCAAGAAGGGCGTCGACACGCTGCTCGATGCGCTGGCCAAAGTGCCGGAGGCTTTTCTCTGGATTGCGGGCGAGGGCGAGGAGCGCGCGGCCTATGAGGCGCAGATGCGCAGGCTCGGCCTTGAGGATCGCGTGCGCGTCCTTGGCTGGCGCGACGACCGGGCGGCGCTGCTGGCGGCGGCCGACATCTGCGTCATGCCCTCGCGCTACGAGCCCTTCGGCACGGTGATGGCCGAGGCCTGGGCCTCCGGCACACCGCTGATCGTGGCCGCGGCGCAGGGCCCGCGTGCCTATGTGAAGGATGGCGAGAACGGTTTGATGGTGCCGATCGACGATGCGGGCGCGCTCGCCGCCGCCATCGCCCGGGCGATCGCCGAGCCGGAATTGCGCGCGCGGATTGTCGCCGGTGGTCACGCCACCTATGACGCCGGCTTCACCCGGGACGCCTATGTCCGCGGCACGCTCGCCTTCTACCGCGCCGTCGCGGGCAGGGCCGGTATGGTCTGATGGACGTTGACGAACCGGGTTCTTCGGGCTCTCTGGCGGCCATGACCGATACCGCCGCCGCATCGCCCTATCGCGAGCGCGATTTCACCGTTTTCCTCGCCAGCCGCTTCCTTGCCACCGTCGCCATGCAGGTTATGTCGGTGGCCGTGGGCTGGCAGATCTATGCCATCGCCCGCGATCCGCTGGCACTGGGCCTGGTCGGTCTGGCGCAATTCGTGCCGATGTTCCTCTTGACGCTTCCGGCCGGCGACATCTCCGACCGCATCGACCAGCGCATCGTCTACACGGCGGCGCTGGGTGTCGATGCGATCTGCGGCGTGCTGCTGGTGATCCTCAGCCTCGGCCATCCGACAGAGGTCTGGCCCTTCTATGCGGTGCTGGCGCTGTTCGGCGCGGCGCGTGGCTTTTCGGGCCCGGCGGGCTCCTCGCTTCTGCCCTTCCTGGTGCCGATGGAGAAGCTGCCCAAATCCATCGGCTGGAGTTCCTCGGCCTTCCAGACGGCGGTGATCGCCGGGCCGGCCTTTGGCGGCTTCCTTTATGTATTGGGGCCGGTCGAAGCCTATACGGTCTGCGCGGCCTGCTTTCTGGGCGCGGCCATCGGCATTTCGACGCTGGGCGGGCGGCGACGGAGCAAAGCGGCCCCCAACGGCCTTTCCGCCTATGAGCGTGTGGTCGAGGGCATCAGTTTCGTGCGCACGCGGCCCGTGGTGCTGGGGGCGATCTCGCTCGATCTGTTCGCCGTGCTGCTGGGCGGGGCGGTGGCGCTGCTCCCGGCCTTCGCGCGCGACATCCTCCATGTCGGACCGGTGGGGCTCGGCCTTTTGCGCAGTGCCCCGGCGGTCGGCGCCATGCTGATGGCGCTGGCCTTCGGCCGCCGTCCGCTCGAACGCCATACGGGCCCGATCATGTTCGCGGCCGTAGCCGTGTTCGGGCTGTCGACCATCGTCTTCGGCCTGTCGACCAGTTTCTATCTCTCGCTCGGCGCGCTGTTCGTGCTCGGCGCCTCCGACATGGTGTCGGTCTTCATCCGCACATCCCTGATTCAGATGGCGACGCCCGACGCCGATGCGCGGGCGCGTCAGCGCCGTGAACATGCTGTTCATCGGCGCCTCCAACGAACTGGGCGAATTCGAATCCGGCATCACCGCGAGCTGGTGGGGCACGGTGCCGGCGGTGATCGTCGGCGGGCTGGGCACGCTGGCCGTGGTCGCGCTGTGGATGTGGGGCTTCCCGAAGATGCGCAAGGTCGACCGGCTGACGGATGTCGTGCCGTCCGATTAGTCAGCGCCCGTATCGACCGGTCAGCGTCGCCGTCGCAATGGCGTGTGTCTTGAGCCAGGGCTCGAGCGCATCGCCTTTCACATCCGTTCCAAACGGCGTCTTCGCTGCGTTCAGCGCCCACAGCGTAAAGATGTAGTGATGCGGCTTGTCGCCGGCCGGCGGGCAGGGGCCGCCATAGCCGACACTGCCGAAATCATTGGTGCCTTCCATCGCCGCGCCGGGCAGCAGCGTGCGATCGGGATCGCCGGCATTCTGTTTCAGTTCGTGCTGGTTCTTGGGAATGGCGAAGACGATCCAGTGCCACCAGCCGCCATGCGCATCGGGATCGTAGAGCGTCAGCGCAAAGCTTTTCGTCGCCGCCGGGGCGCCCGACCATTTCAGTTCCGGCGAGAGATTGTCGCCATTGCAATTGGAGTAGACCTGCTCGCGCGAGATAGTGGCGCCTTGCGTGATGTCATAGCTGGTCAGGCGCATGGCCGCGGTGGCCGGGCCGGTGAGGAGCCCAAGCAGGGCAAGCGTCGAGAGCGAATGGCGGATCACGGAATTTGTTCCATTGGAGACGGATCAGTCTAGCAAAGCGGGCGGCTTGCGGGGCTGGCCGCGCTGCGTCAGATTCCCGCCGTCAATCCATTCATCTGCCGGCAAGAAACGGACCCCATTCATGAGCCTTGAGATTATCGGCGCCGGCTTCGGGCGCACCGGAACCCTGTCCCTGAAATCTGCGCTGGAAACGCTTGGCTTTGCGCCCTGCTATCACATGACGGAGCTGTTCGAGCATCCCGAGCACGCGCCCGTCTGGCATGGGGCGGCCGATGGTGCGCCCACCGATTGGCAAGCCTTCCTCGGCCCCTATCGCGCCAGCGTGGACTGGCCCGGCTGCTATTTCTGGCGCGAGCTGATGGCGGTGTTCCCGAACGCCAAGGTGCTTCTGAGCGAGCGCGATCCGGAAGACTGGTACAAATCCATGTCGCGCACGATCTTCGAGATCATCGCGCGCGCCGATGCCATAGCCGACGATCCGGTACGCGGGCCGCAGATCCGCATGTCCAGCTATGTCGTGCGCGACAAGACCTTCGGCGGGAACATCGACAAGGATCACGTCCTGTCCGTGTACAAGGCGCACAATGATGCGGTGAAGCGCGAGCTGCCGCCTGAAAAGCTGCTGGTCTATGATGTCAAACAGGGCTGGGAACCGCTCTGCACATTCCTCGGCGTGGCCGTGCCCGAGACGGAATTTCCGCGCAGGAATTCGACCGAGGAATTCCGCACCCGCATTCCCAAAGGCTGATCGCTGTCAAACGCGAAAGCTGACCGAAACGAGGCCCGCGGCGGCTTAGGCTGGTAGTCTGAATTCCCAGCCATGGCGATCCCACACAACGGCATGGATCGCCCGTTTGAGGCCATGGGCCGTGCCCACGCCGCGCCCGCTCGCCCATCATGCGCTTGCGCCTGTGGCCCAGACTTCGTAAACGCTTCTGTCTCCAATACGGAGGCGCAAACGGCGCCTTCCGGCAAGACGGGCGATAGGACATGCAGAAAGTTTACGTCGATGCGAAGACCGCGCTGGACGGCGTGCTGTTCGACGGCATGACCGTGATGAGCGGTGGCTTTGGGCTGTGCGGCATTCCCGAACATCTGATCGCCGCCCTGCGCGATTCCGGCGTGACCGGGCTGACCGTGATCTCCAACAATGCCGGGATCGACGATTTCGGCCTCGGGCTTTTGCTGCAGACGCGTCAGATCAAGAAGATGATCAGCTCTTATGTTGGCGAGAACGCGACCTTCGAGAAGCAATATCTGAACGGCGAACTCGATCTCGAATTCAATCCGCAAGGCACGCTGGCCGAACGCATTCGCGCGGGCGGCGCCGGCATTCCCGGCTTCTACACCAAGACCGGCGTCGGCACGATGATCGCCGAAGGGAAAGAAGAGAAGGTCTTCGACGGCGAGACCTTTATCCTTGAAACCGGACTCGTGGCCGACCTTTCGATCGTCAAGGCATGGAAGGGCGATGCCGAAGGCAATCTCGTCTTCCGCAAGACGGCGCGCAACTTCAACCCGATGATGGCGACGGCCGGCAAGGTGACGGTGGCCGAGGTCGAGGAGCTGGTGCCGCTCGGCAGCCTCGATCCCGATCACATCCACACGCCGGGCATTTTCGTCCAGCGCCTCATCGAGGGCACGAATTTCGAAAAGCGCATCGAGAAGCGCACGGTGCGGGAAGGCTGATTCCGGTGAGCGTTTCCTTCGCGCTGCGCCCTGCCGAAGCCGGAGATCTCCCGGCACTCAATCTGATGATGCACACCTCGCACGCCTATCAAGGAGAGTATTACGCGATCCTTGAGGACTATTTCGTTACCGCGGAACACCTCTCGCGCAACAAGATCTTCGTGGCCGAATCGGGAGGTATCCTGCTTGGCTTCTACAGCCTGATCGTGGAGGGCGAAGCCGATCTCGATCTGATGTTCGTGTCGGATGCGGTGCAGGGTCAGGGCGTTGGTCGGGCGTTGTTCGATCACATGAAGGAAACGGCGCGAGCATGCGGCCTGTCATCGGTGAAGATCGGCTCGCATCCTCCGTCGGTAGGATTTTATGAACGCATGGGAGCGGTGCGCTGCGGGATGGCCCCGCCGCTCCCGCGGGTGACATGGGAGCGACCGCTCCTCAACCTTTCGCTGGCGGAGAGCTGACATGGCCTGGACACGTGACGACATGGCAAAACGCGCGGCGCAGGAATTGCGCGACGGCTTTTATGTCAATCTCGGCATCGGGATTCCGACGCTGGTCGCCAATTACATTCCGGGCGGCATGCATGTGACGCTGCAATCGGAGAACGGCATGCTGGGCATGGGTCCGTTCCCGACCGAGACGCAAGTCGACGCCGACCTCATCAATGCCGGCAAGCAGACCGTGACGGCGCTGCCGCAGACCTCGTTTTTTTCTTCGGCGGATTTGTTCGCCATGATCCGCGGCGGCCATATCGATCTTTCGATTCTGGGCGCGATGGAAGTCAGCGAGCATGGCGATCTGGCCAACTGGATGGTGCCGGGCAAGCTCGTGAAGGGCATGGGCGGGGCGATGGATCTGGTCGCCGGCGTCAAGCGCTGCGTGGTGACGATGGATCACACCGACAAGGCCGGCAATCCGAAACTCTTGAAGCGCTGCACCCTGCCGCTGACGGGCGTGCACTGCGTCGAGCGCATCATCACCGGGTTTGGCGTGTTTGATGTCGTCGAAGGCGGGCTTCGCATCGTCGAGACCGCGCCCGGCGTGACCGGTGACGAGATCAGGGCCAAGACCGAAGCTACATTGGTCAGCTGAGAGTCAGCCGAAACGCTCTGCAATCAGTTTTCCGATGGCGGCGTGCGCGGTTTCGCGTGCGCCGCTGTTCTTTGTGTCCGTCAGATAGACGGCCGCCAGGATCGGTTGGCGTCCGGGCGGGTTCATGATGGCGATCTCGTTGCGCGTGCCATGCGCGCCCGATCCGGTCTTGCTGCCGACGCGCCAGCCTTTCGGCAGTCCCGCGCGGATACGATTGTCCGCGGTCTTGCAGGCCAGCATCCATTGCAGCAACCGCGTCCGCGAGGCCGGCAGAAGCGCATCGCCGGTGAGGATCTTGTTCATGTCGGCGAGCATTGCGGCGGGGCTGGTGGTGTCGCGAGGATCGCCCGGAATGGCCGTGTTCAACGTCGGTTCGGTGCGGTCCAGACGCGTGAGCGGATCGCCCAGTCCGCGGGCATAGTTCGTCACCGCCTGCGGCCCGCCGAGCTGTTTCAGAATCAGGTTGGCGGCGGTGTTGTCACTCCATTCGATCGCGGCGGCGCAGAGTGCGGCGAGCGTCATGCCGCCCTCGGCCACATGCGCCTTTGTCACCGGCGCATAGGCGAGCAGGTCGCCCGGTCCATAGGCGATTCTGCGGGAGAGATCGTAGCGGCCGCGATCCACGCCGCTGAGCAGTGCCGCGACGGCGAGAAACTTGAACGTGCTGCACATCGCGAAGCGTTCGTTCGCGCGATGGAAAAGGCCTGCGCCGTTGGCCATATCGTGCACGGCGACGCCCAGCCGTCCGCCTGTCTGCCGTTCGATGGCGGCAAGCTGCGTCTGCGCCTCCGTGCCAAAAGCCGGCAGGGCCGGAAGGAGGACTGCGGATGCGCCGGCCAGCATCAAACGCCGCGTGATCGCACTGGATGTCATGCACGGCCCCTTCGTTGCAGGCGGTCACGGTGGCAACCGAGTGTGACCGATTTTGGACGGCGGTCGCTTTTTCCGGCGGCGCAAGCGCATTGCATCCTTTGCTGCCGCCCCTTAGCCTGATCTTCAGGGATGCGAAGCGTGAGGGGCTTGGATGTTTCTGGAACCGCTCAGGGGCTGGACCAAAGAACAACGTCACACGGTGCTGGCCGCCTATCTCGGCTGGACGCTGGATGCCTTCGACTTCTTCCTGCTGATCTTCCTCATCAGCGATGTCGCGGGCGCCTTCGACACCTCTATCAAGGATGTCACCTACGCCATCACGCTGACGCTCGCGCTCAGGCCGCTCGGCGCCTTCATCTTTGGGCGGCTCGCAGACCGGTATGGCCGCAAGCCCGTGATGATGATCGATGTCATGCTCTATGCCGGGCTCGGTTTCGCCACCGCTTTTTCGCCGAGCTTCACGATGTTCCTCATCATCCGCGCCTTGTTCGGCATCGCCATGGGCGGGGAATGGGGCGTCGGCGCCTCGCTGACCATGGAGAGCATCCCGGCGAAATCGCGCGGTCTCGTCTCGGGCCTGTTGCAGGCCGGTTATCCCAGCGGGTTGCTGCTCGCCTCGGCGGTCTATTGGGTGGCCTATCCGCTGATCGGCTGGCGCGGCATGTTCATGCTCGGCCTCGCCCCGGCGCTGCTGGTGCTCTATATCCGCCGCAATGTGAAGGAATCGCCGGGCTTCCAGGCCGGCCGCGCCAAAGCGGAAGGCCGCGGCGGCACCATCGCCGTGCTCAGGGAGCATTGGCGCCTCGCGCTCTACGCCATGCTGTTCATGATGGCGATGAACTTCTTCAGCCATGGCACGCAGGATCTCTACAAGACCATGCTGGAGATCGATCACGGTCTCGGCCACAGCTGGATCAGCGGCATCAATCTCATTGCGGCGGTGGGCGCGATTCTGGGCGGGCTGGTGTTCGGGGCGCTGTCGCAGCGCATCGGCCGCCGCCGCGCGCTCATTCTGGGCGCGGTGCTGTCGCTGCCGGTGATTCCGTTCTGGGCCTTTTCGTCGAGCCCCTGGGTGCTGGGCGCGGCCGGCTTCGTGATGCAGTTCATGGTGCAGGGCTGCTGGGGCATTGTGCCGGCGCATCTCAACGAGATTTCACCGCCCGAGGCGCGCGGCACCTTCCCGGGCGTGGTCTATCAGCTGGGCAATTTCCTCGCCTCGTACAATGCGACCATGCAGGCGCAGATTGCGCTGACCTATGGCAGCTATGGCGATGCGCTGGCCGTGGTGGCGGCGGGCGCGGCCATCTTCATCGCCGTCTTCGCGCTGATCGGGCGCGAGGCGCGCGACATCGACATGGCGGAAGTGGCGGCGCATCACCACGTCTGAGGCGCGGGCGCCTCAGCGCGATTTCACCAGCACCTGCGGGCCGATTTCGGAAACGGCGCTGACGCCGGTCAGCGCCATGGCCACGCGCAATTCGCTTTCGAGGATCTGCAGCATGTGGGTCACGCCGGCCCCGCCGCCGCCGGCCAGCGCATAGGCCCAGGCGCGGCCCAGCATCACGCCCTTGGCGCCCAGCGCCATCATGCGCAGCACATCGAGCCCCGAGCGGATGCCGCCATCGGCCAGCACGGTCAGCTTGTCGCCAACCGCTTCGGCGATGGCCGGTAATGCTTCGGCCGTGGCCGGCGCGCCGTCGAGCTGACGCCCGCCATGGTTGGAGACGACGATGCCGTCGACGCCATGGCTGGCGGCAATCGCGGCATCCTCGGCATCGAGAATACCCTTGAGCACGATCTTGCCCTTCCAGATGTCGCGCAGGAATTCGAGCGTGTGCCAATCGGCGGTCAGTTCGAAATTGTCGCGCAGCCAACCAAAGAAGCTGCCGAGCTTGGCATGCGCGCCCACCAGCGGGGCGATATTGCCGAAATTGTGCGGCCGCCCATGCACGCCGACATCCCAGACCCAGCCGGGCCGCGCGAGAATCTGCCGTGTGCGCTTCATCCGGTTGGCGAAATTGTCGGCGCCGGCCAGGCCCGTGCGCGCATCGCGATAGCGCGGACCCGGCAGCGGCAGGTCGACGGTGAAGACCAGCGTGTCGGTGCCCCCGGCGGCCACGCGCGCCAGCAGGTCGCGCATGAATTCGCGGTCGCGCACCATATAGAGCTGGAACCAGATCGGCTGCTGCACATTGCGCGCGACCTCTTCGTATGAACAGGCCGAGACGGTGGAGAGGCAAAAGGGAACGCCGGCCGCTTCGGCGGCGCGCGCCGCCTGCACTTCGCCGCGCTGCGCGGTCAGCCCCGCAAGCCCCACCGGCGCCAGCGCCACCGGCATGGCAAATTTGCGGCCGAAGAATTCCGTCGACAGATCCTGCGCCGAGACATCGCGCAACACGCGCTGGCGCAGCTTCACATTTTGCAGCGCCTCGATGTTCCAGCCGAGCGTGCGCTCATGGAAGGAGCCGCCATCGATATAGTCGAACAGAAAGCGCGGCACCCGCCGCCGCGCCAGCTCGCGATAATCATTGATGGTTGCTGCTGTCATGCCTGTGCGTCCGCCCCTGATGTTGGCGGGTGACTTTATACGAAGGCCTTCGTGCGGACCACCCGCAGGCGCCGCGCCCCGCCCGGGCCTGTTTGCGGGCATTGGCGGGAGGGGCAGCTTAAGCGTGCCCCAGCACAGCACGCTTGCGCGTCGGCACGGCACCTCCGCGATGCTCGCTTCGTGCTTCTTCTTCGGCTGCCATGCCGGCATCGAACCACCGTGAAACCGGGTGGTGGCGGCGACGGTCCGCTTCGCAATGACGCTCGCGCGATGGCTTCGTTAACATGAATGCGAATCAATCATTGTTCGTCGATCTGCAGCCGAAGCATCGCGGAGTTGACACTCACACTTCCTAACCCGTCCTGCCGAGGCGCGCATGCTGCGCAAGCCTTGAGACAAGGTAGGGGAATCATGAAGAAGACAATTTGGATGAGCTCCACGCTGCTCGTGGGGTTCGTGCTGGCGTCGTCGGCTTTCGTGCCTGGCGCTATGGCCGCGGGAAATGACGACGGCGTGGAAACGGTATTGGTCACCGGCGCGCGCGTGGTGACGCAGACGATTCCGGTCAAATCGGCCTTTAGCTCCAGCGCCATCACGCAGGAGGAGATTCGCAACGCTTCACCTGGCGCGACCACCACCGTGCAGACGCTGCTCAATCAGGTGCCCTCGATCCAGGCCGTGACCTCGGGCCCGGCAGGCATGCGCACCAATGTCACCTTTCGCGCCTTCAATGATGGCCAGTTCGGACAGACCTTCGACGGCATCGGCCTCAACGACGCCTTCAACGCCGGCACCTCGAACGCCGCCTCCAATCGCAACAACACGCTGCTGATGCCGCAGAACATCGACGGCATCGAGGTGCATCGCGGCATCAACAATCCGGCAGTCAACACCTACAATTCGCTGGGCGGCACGATCAATTACATCCCTCGCCAGCCGGGCGAGACCATGGGCGCAGATATCGGCGCCAGCTATGGCAGCTTTGGCACCTTCAACTATCACGCGACCGTCAATTTCGGCGATTGGGATGGCTATCGCCAGCTCATCTCCTTCCAGCATGACTATAGCGGCGGCTGGCTCAAGAACACGCAGGACCACAACAACAATTTCTATTATGCCGGCGAAGACAATTTCAACGGCGGCAATTCGAAAATCTATGCCTATCTCGTCTACAACACCAATCAGGGCTACACGCCGCATTCGATGCCCGAAGCGCTGATCGGCCAGCATGGCTGGGACTACCAGTGGCCGACGTCGTGGGGCTTATTCCGTCAACGACGACACCAACATGCTCGCCATCGTCGGCTACAGCTCGAAGATCAACGACGTGTTGTCCGTCGATGCGAAGTTCTTCGGTGCCTCGAACGATTATCGCCGCACCTCCTTCGCCAATCCGGACCATCTGAAGAGCGCGACCCAGCCCTATGAACTGCCGAACAAGCCGACCGGCTATGCCTGGTGGCTGCCGGGGCGTGGCACTCCGATCCCGATGGCCTATGACCCCCAAGCCATGTTTGGCTCCGTGCATGCGGGCGTCGATTATCACTTCTACGGCTATCAGACGAACACCGGCGGCGCCAAGATGAAGCTGACGGCGACGCTGCCGCACAACACGATCACTGTGGGCGGCGATTTCTCTTACAGCCAGCTGCATTCGCGCGAATATTGGTACGGCAAGTTCAACATGCCCAATATCGTCGGCTACAATGACGCCTGGGACGAGCATGATGATCGCCTACAGGCTTCCGCCTATGTGCAGGACGACATCCATTTCTGGCACGACCGCGTGCACATCGTGCCGGGCGTGAAATATCTCTTCGCCCATACGACCGACAGCGACTCGCTGGGCTTCTATTATTCGACCCCGGGCTCGGTGGCCGGTGACGAGCACTATGTCTCGCCGACCGTCGGCGCCAGCGTCGAAGTGGTGAAGAATCTCGTGCTCTATGGCGCCTTTGGCCAGAATGTGAAATTCCCGGACATCAATGCCTATTACAACGCCTTCCAGACCGACAATAATGGCAATTTCGTCACCGTTCCGGTCACGGCCAAGCCGGAATATGTCAACGACTATGAAGCCGGCATCCGCTACAAGCGCGGCGGCTTCACCGGTGCGGTGAATATCTATCAGGAAAATTTCCGCAACATCTTCATCACCAAGACGGACCCGAGCTCGGGCCTGTCGTCGACGCTCAATGGCGGCGCGGCGCGCTATCGCGGCCTCGAACTACAGTTGACCGATGATTTCGGCCATTTCCTGATCGGTCACTGGAACGGTTATCTGAACTATGCCCACAACGAGGCCGAATACACCAGGACCGCCAGCATCTCCGACACCGGCACCGGCGCCGATATCACCAAGGGCCAGAAGGTCGCCAATGTCCCGCACGATCTGCTGACGGTTGGCCTCACCTGGAAGCACGACAATTGGCGCGTCAATGCGCAAACCCGTTATGTCGGCACGCGCTATGTCGCCTATGGCTTTGCCGGCACGCCCTCGAACAAGACGATCCCGACCTATGTCACAGTCGATCTCGGCATCAGCAAGGTGGTGCCGCTGGATCTGGGCTATGCCAATGCCGCCAAGCTGTCGCTCCACGTCGACAATTTGACGGACGAGCACTATTACGACCGCGCCACGGTCTATAGCGACTACAACAACAATGATTACATCTCGGCCCTGCCGGCCGCCGGCCGCGCCATCTATGGCAGCGTCAGCATCTATTTCTAA
>CAWGGT010000019.1:0-63874 GCA_963822185.1 uncultured Pseudomonadota bacterium | reverse complement strand
AAAGCTGCCTTCACATGCCGGGTCTCAAGCAGTACCACCTCAAGACCCGCGCCAACCAAGCTCTCGCGCAGCCACTGCGACAGGGGCCCCGCCTCAAGCCCAACCCGGCTCACCGGAAGCCCAAGATCAGAAAAATGTCGCAACAACGCCTCCGGTTCGCTGGCTATCTTCGTCTCACGCACGATCTTGCCTGACGAATCCACCACGCACACGCTGCTGTCTTTCAGAGACACATCGATTCCCGCATAATGTTCCATGGCTGTCCCTCTATGAGTTTGGGGCCGATCGCTCGGACCCCGGTTGAAACATCATCACTCTGAGGGACAGCCTCCACACTGGCTACGACCAGAATGGCGGCCCATTACGGCATCTAGTATCACATATGGGAATCGTCAAGCGGGCATGGATGGCGGCGGCAGTCAGGACACAGAAGCCGAAAGCGGCGGGCGAGCCCACACGCGAAAAGCTGGCGCGTGCCGCCCTCGCGGAATTCAATGCATGCGGCTTCGAAGGCACCGACACCAACAAGATTGCACGGCGCGCGGGCTTCGCGCCGCAGACCTTCTATCGCTGGTTCGCGGACAAGACCGAAATCTTCCTCTTCGTCTATCGGCGTTGGGAGGACGAGGAGGTCGCGCTGGTCGCGGACTTGCGCAGGAAACGAACCGCCGCCGCCGGTATGGCGGAGGCGATCGTCGCGCATCATCGCACCACGCTGAAGTTCCGCCGCAGCCTTCGTCAGCTGTCGGTGGAGCGTGACGAGGTGCGCGCCGCGCGAGCGCAGAGCCGGCGGCGCCAGATCGATCGTATCCTGGAATGGAATCCGAAATCCACATCGACACCGGACACGCTGGCGCCGATCCTGTTGCAGACCGAACGCCTATGCGACGCCCTTGCCGAAGGCGAGTTCGAGGACATCGGTGTGGCGGAAGACGCCGCGCGGCGCGAGCTGGCAAATTTGCTGAAGCGCCTGCGCTAGCCCCCATTGGTGCGGAACAGGTCCAGTGTCCGCTGCTTCGCCAGTTTCGCGGCCGCGTCGTTGTAATCGGCGCGGCGGTCGGAATTGAAGCCGTGGCCTGCGTCATAGGTGTAAACCGTCACATCGGGATGCAGCTTCTGCAGCTTCTCCACGGCCTCCATCGGGATGTGATCGTCGTGGCGGCCGAAATGCAGGATGGTCGGGCATTGCGGCATCCAGTCCATGATCATCGGAATGGAGCCGCCATAGAATCCGCTGGCCGCCGCCAGCCCGTCGCATTTGCAGGCCGCGGCCCAGCTCACCGAGCCGCCATAGCAATAGCCGGTGATGAAGACCGGGCCCTTATCCTTGAGCGCGTCGATGCAGCTCTGCGCATCGGCGATGGACAGCTCGAAGGGGTGCTGCTCCAGCGCGATCTTGACGCATTTCTGGATGTCCTCGGGGTTGTAGCTTGCCTGAAGCCCCGGGGCCTCGCGGTCATAAAGTGCCGGCCCCAGCACCTCATAGCCTTCGGCCGCATAGGTATCGCAGCAATCCTTGATGTGGTCGGTGACGCCGAAAATTTCCTGGATCAGCACCAGCCCGCCGCGCCGCTTGCCCTGCGCCGGGGCGTGATAGACGCCGATCTCCGCGCCGTCGCGCATCGTCATCTCGATCATCTTGCCTTTGTGCGCCATGGCGTCTCTCCCTGGAAGTGGACCTCACAACCAAGACTAGAACGTCGGCGCCCATGGGCAAAAGCGGAATTTGATGCGGGCTACGCGTTGAAGCGGAAATGCATCACGTCGCCGTCCTGGACGACATAGTCCTTGCCTTCCAGACGGAACTTGCCGGCGTCGCGCGCGCCCGCTTCGCCCTTGCCCGCGATGTAATCGTCATAGGCGATCGTCTCGGCGCGGATGAAGCCATGTTCGAAATCGGTGTGGATCACACCGGCGGCCTGCGGTGCGCGGCTGCCCTTGGTCACGGTCCAGGCGCGTGTTTCCTTCGGCCCCACGGTGAAGAAGGTGATGAGGCCCAGAAGGCCATAGCCCGCGCGGATCAGCCGGTTGAGGCCGGGCTCTTCCAGTCCCAGCGTGCCGAGGAATTCGCCGCGCTCGCCGCTCGGAAGTTGTGCCACTTCCTCTTCGATGCGCGCCGAGATGGTAACGGCGCCCGCGCCTTCGCGCGCGGCCTTCTCCTCGACGAGCTTGGAGAACTTGTTGCCGATCTCGGCCGAAGCCTCGTCGACATTGCATACGTAAAGCACCGGCTTCTGCGTCATCAGGCCGAGCTGGGAATAGGGCGCACGCTCTTCCGGCGTCAGCTCTGCGTTGCGCGCGGGCTTGCCGTCGCGCAAAAGGTCAATCGCCTTCTGCATCAGGCTCGCCAGTTCCTTGGCCTCCTTGTCGCCGGATTTGGCCTTCTTCTCCAGCGGCGTGATGCGGCGTTCCAGGCTTTCGAGATCGGCCAGCATCAGCTCGGTTTCCACCGTGTCGGCATCGCCGACGGGATCGATGCGGCCTTCGACATGGGTGATGTCGTCATCCTCGAAGCAGCGCAGCACATGGGCGATGGCATCGACCTCGCGGATATTGGCGAGGAACTGGTTGCCGAGCCCTTCGCCTTTCGAGGCGCCGCGCACCAGGCCGGCAATGTCGACAAAGGTGATGCGCGTGGGGATGATCTCTTTCGAGCCCGCGATCATGCACAGCGTCTCGAGGCGCGGATCGGGCACCGCCACATCGCCCACATTGGGTTCGATGGTGCAGAAGGGATAATTGGCCGCCTGCGCCGCCGCCGTTTCGGTCAGCGCGTTGAACAGCGTCGACTTGCCGACATTGGGCAGGCCCACAATTCCACACTTGAAACCCATCACTCGTCCTTCGAACCGTTGTCCGGCGCATCTTTGGCCGGCTTTGATTTCTTTTTCGGCGGCGCGGCGATCAGCGCCACCTTGTTCATGAAGCCGGTATCGTCGTCTTTCGCCAGCAGCGGCGCGGCCTCGGCAATGCCGTCCAGCATCGCCACCAGCCAATCCTCGTCCGATTTGGCGAAATTGCCCAGCACATGGCCGTGCACGCGGCCCTTCTCGCCGGGATGCCCCACGCCGATACGCACGCGGCGGTAATCGGGGCCCAGCGCCGATGTGATCGAGCGCAGCCCGTTATGTCCCGCATCGCCGCCGCCGGTCTTTACCTTCAGCTTGGCCGCGGCCAGGTCGATCTCGTCATGGAACACCACGACCGCGGTGAGCGGCAGCTTGTAGAAGCGCGCCAGCGCGCCGACCGAGATGCCGCTGTCGTTCATGTAGGTCATGGGCTTCAAGAGATAGGTCTTGCGGCCCAGGAGTTCGCCATCGGCCACCAGTCCCTGAACGCGGCTCTTCCACGGCCCGAATTTGTGGCGGTCGTAGATCGCGTCCACGGCCATGAAGCCGGCATTGTGGCGATTGCGCGCGTATTCGCTGCCGGGATTGCCCAGCCCTGCGATCAGAAGCGGCGTGTCGGGGATACGGGGCGCCATGGTCCTCAAGCGTCAACAAGCTCGAGTGGTGGCGCGAAACGCCACCCTCATCCTGAGCTTGTCGAAGGATGAGGGGGCGTGGGTTTCGAGCTTACTTCTTTTCGGCGGCCGGTGCGGCAGCCTCGGCGGCGGCTTCGCCTTCACCCTCGGCGGCGGTCGTCGGTTCGGTCATGCCGGACGGCGCCACAATGGAGGCAATGGTAAAGTCGCGCGCGATGGTCGGACGCACGCCCTCTGGCAGCGCCATCGCCGAGATGTGCAGCGAGTTGTTGATGTCCATCTGCGACAGATCGGCTTCCAGCGCTTCGGGAATATTGTCGGCGGGGCAGATCAGCTCCACCTCATGGCGCACGATGTTCAGCGTGCCGCCGCGCTTCATGCCCGGGGACACGTCGTGGCCCGTGAAGTGGACCGGGATGTCCAGCGTGATCGTGGCGCCCTCTTCGAGGCGCATGAAATCGACATGCACCGGACGGTCGGAGACCGGGTCCAGCTGCACATCGCGCGGGATCACGCGGGTCTTCTTGCCCTCGAGCTCGATATTGTAGAGCGAGGTCAGGAAGCGGCCGGTGCCGACATGGCGTTCGAGCTCGCGGCTCGACACCATCACGGGTTCGGGCGCGGCATTTTTGCCGCCATAGATGATGGCCGGGGTGAAACCGTTCTGGCGGGCCTGATAGGCCGGCCCCTTGCCGGTGTTGGGCCGCGGTTCGGCCTTGAGGTCCAGCGTCTCGCGCATGCTCGTAAATCCTTGAATTTTCAGCCGTTCGCCCGGCCTCCGAGCCCTGAGGCCCGGAAAGCCGGGGTTTTTAACGGATGCGGGCTGGCTTGGCAACCGCCAAGCCGTCCCTCACTTTTTGCGCGCGGCCAGCCAGTGGTCCACGGCCGGCAGGCGGTCGTGGCGGACACCGATGGCATAGGCGATGGCGGCCTCCACCGTGATCGCGGTTCCCCGCGCCGTCGGCGGGACATGGGCCTCCACATAGGCCTTCAGCTTCTCGAGGGTCGCCGGATCGAAGGTCCCGGCGGCCGTCCGGCCGCGAATTCGTTCGCTGTCCGCTCGAGCCAGCTGTTGATCTTGGCCAGATGGGCCATGGTGAAGTTGAAGGCCATATCCGGGTGGTCGGAGCCCGCCACGGTGCGGATGATGCTCGGCCGCACCGTCACTGGCGCCTCGTCGGTCAGCGCCAGTTCAAGGGCCTTCCGGGCCAGGGCGGGATCCGCGGCCCGGCCCAGATCGGCATAGAGCTGCGAGCGCAGCAGGGCGGTCGGCGCCGTTTTCGCCAGCTTGTGCAGTTCATCCCAGATCTTCGGCGAGGCATTGGTCGAGACGATATCCAGGACATTGCGGCGCATCTCCGGCGACAGGCTGGCCGGATCCTTGAGATAGGCTGCGAAACGGGCCTCGGCCTCGGCGATCACGGTCTTGTCGCCGAGCTGGCTCAGGGCCGACAGCAGGGTGCTGCGCAGCACGGGGCACATTGGGGCCCTCGCCCGTCTTGGCGGTCCAGCCCACCTGCGCGAACACCGGATCGAGCAGGCCAGTGGCATAGGCCCGGAAGGCGGCACGGCCCGGCAGGCCGCGATAATACCGGTCCAGACCGGCAAGGCTCCCTGCGATCGAGCGCAGCACCAGCGGATCCATACCGGGCGCCGCCTTTTCGGCCAGGTCCAGGAAGTTTGAGAGCGGTTCGTAGCCGGCAAAGCCCAGCGCGCTGGCATCGGCCAGCGTGCCCAGCTGATCGGCAGGGGACAGCGCGGTGAAGTGCTCCGCAACGCTATGGGCGAGGGGGCCGGCATAGAGCGTGCGGTAATAGCCGCCCTGGCCGGCATTGACGACCGGCACCGCGCCCGCGGCCAGCGAGAGATGCGCCGGATGGCCGGCCGAGACCAGGCCGCGCCATTCATACTTGCTGCCCGGCACCTTGACGATCACCGGCACGTCCCAGGTCCTCTTCGCCTTGCCGGATTTGTCCGCGGCGAAACGGTCCTGTGTCAGCGTGATGCCGGTCTTGTCCTGCGTCACGCGGATCAGCGGCACACCGGCCTGCAGCGTGAAGCCATGGGCAATGGTCGCGACCGGAACCGTCTGCACCTTGTCGAGCGCGGTCCACAGATTGTCGGTGACGGCGTTGCCGTATTCGTGCGCCTTGATATAGGCGCGCACACCGGCACGGAATTTCTCGGCGCCGAGATAATCCTCCAACATGCGGATGACGGACTGACCCTTCAGATAGGTGATAGCGTCGAACGCCTCATTGGCCTGCAGCCAGGCCTTCCATTCCGGATGGAAGTTGTTGGTGACTTTCAGCTGCATCCACGAGGCGAAGCCTTCGTCGAGCCAGATGTCGTCCCACCACTGCATGGTGACCAGATCGCCGAACCACTGATGCGCCATCTCATGGGCGACGGTGATGTAGACGTTGCGCTTCTCCGCTTTCGGTCGAGGTGCTTGGGATCGATCAAAAGGTCGCGGTCGAAGAAGAAGATCGCGCCCCAGTTTTCCATCGCGCCGAAGAACTGGCTTTCGCCGGGCCCCGCGATCAGATCGAGCTTGGGCAGCGGATATTTCACGCCGAAATAGTTTTCGTAATAGGGCAGGATCTGCGACGCCGCATTGAGCGCGAATTTGCCCCGCTCGGTATCGCCGCGGGTCACGACGACGCCCACATCGACGCCGTTGACCTTGCGCGTGATGCGCTCGAAATCGCCCAGCCCGAAGAACAGCAGATAGGACGACATCTTGGGTGAAGTCTTGAAGGTGACGCGCTTGAGGCCGCCCGCCAGCTTGTCGCTGGTGGCGATCGGCATGTTGGAGAGGGCCATCTCGTCGGCCGGCACGGTCGCCGTCAGCGTGAAGGTCGCCTTGTGCGCCGGCTCGTCCCAGGAGGGCACGAAGCGGCGGGCATCGGAATTCTCGAACTGGTTGTCGAGCGCGCGCTTCGCGCCCTTGGCCGTCTTGTAGTCGAGCGCGAAGAGCCCGGCGGCGTGCTGATAGATCTTGCCGCTATAGGCGATTTCGAGCACGTGATGGTCGGCGCTGGCCGGCACGGGGAAGGTGAGGGTCGCGGTCTGTTCGGTCGTATCGAAAGCAACCTTCGGCGCTGCGCTCTCGCCGCTCAGCGAGATGTGGCTGAATTTGAGGTCGGCCGAATTGAATTCGATCGTGCGCGAGGCCTTTTTCAGATCGATGTCGATCTTGACCTTCCCGGTGAAGGTCAGGTGCTTGGCGTCCGGCGTGATCGCCAGGTCGTAATGCGACGGAACGGCGTTCGCGGGCAGGACGATGCGGCTTGCATCGGCGGCCGAGGCAGGGCCGGCCAGAAGGGCCGCGGTGAGACTCCGCGGCGGCAAACAGACGTTTCATGGTGGATCCCTCAATCACGGGTGCGCTCCTCGGGGGGCGCACGAAATTGCGGCGGATTGTGCCGGTTTCAGCGGGGCTCCCGAAGCACTCCGCGCCAGCCAGCGCCGGGCTCAGCGATAGCGGCCGAAGAAATGTTCCGGCAGATAGGTCAGGAAGACGACGCCGCCCAGCAGCGTGTAACCGATGATGCCCCAGCCGCTTTCGCCCAGCGGCAGGATGCCGAGCCCGTAGAGCAGGCTCGCGATCGCGCCCAGAAGGAAGAACGGGCCGGTCCAGTAGCAATGCAGCCGCCCGCAGCGCATGGCGTTGACCAGGCTGCCCACCGACATGATCAGGCAGGCCGCCGGTCCACACGCCGGTGCGGACGCCGTAGTCGACATGGATATAGCCGGTCACGGCGATGGCCAGGATCGGAATCCAGAACACCAGCACGGCCAGCGGCAGGTTCGCGAACAGGTCGCGGGGATGGACGGTCGAATTAAGCCGCATGGTCTGGCTCCATCTGGGACGCCGCGCTTGCGGGGTTCGAAGATACGGCCCGGAATTCGCGGGCCGCCTGCCGGTCAGTCGAAGAGGCTCGACACGCTCTCTTCGTTATTGATGCGGCGCATCGCTTCGCCGATCAAGGGGGCGATCGAGATGCGCCGGATATTCGGGCATTTGCGCATTTCTTCGGTCGCGGCGATGGAGTCGGTCACGACCATGGATTTGAGCTTGGAGGCGGCGATGCGCGCCACCGCGCCGCCCGACAGCACGCCATGGGTGGCATAGGCGCAGACATCCTTGGCGCCCTTGGCGATCAGCGCCTCGGCGGCGTTGCAGATCGTGCCGCCGGAATCGACGATGTCGTCGACCAGGATGCAGGAGCGGCCGGTCGACATCGCCGATGATGTTCATGACTTCGGATTCGCCGGCGCGCTCGCGGCGCTTGTCGACGATGGCCAGATCCGCGCCCAGCCGCTTGGCCAGCGCGCGCGCCCGCACCACGCCGCCGACATCCGGCGAGACCACCATCAGATTGTCCTCGCCCAGATAGTCCTGGATGTCCTTCACCATCACCGGCGCGGCATAGAGATTGTCGGTCGGGATGTCGAAGAAGCCCTGGATCTGTCCGGCGTGCAGATCGACCGTCAGCACGCGGTTGGCGCCGGCCTCGGTGATCAGATTGGCGACCAGCTTGGCCGAGATCGGCGTGCGCGGGCCGACTTTGCGGTCCTGGCGGGCATAGCCGAAATAGGGGATCACCGCCGTGATGCGCCGCGCCGAGGCGCGCCTGCAGCGCGTCGATCACGATCAGCAGCTCCATCAGATTGTCGTTGGCGGGATAGCTGGTGGACTGGATCACGAAGATGTCCTCGCCGCGGACATTCTCCTGGATCTCGACGAACACTTCCATGTCGGCGAAGCGGCGGACCTGCGCCTTGGTGAAGGGCAGCTTCAGATACTGGCCGATCTTCTCGGCCAGTTCGCGGTTGGAATTGCCCGCGATCAGCTTCATGCCCCGCGCTCCGTCCATGTCCACCATCCGCCCGCTCACGCATAACCGCCACCCCTGCGACGCCGGAATTTGACGGTTCCGTAACGCCCGGGCGGGTTCTAGCAAGCGGGGGCGGGGCGGTAAACCGGCGCGGGCGCGGCAAGGCGCCGCCATCCACGTAAATTTCCGCTCAAACGAGGGCGATGGCCGACACCTGGCGGCCGTAATCGGGCTCGCCGCGATGGGTGGTGCGGCGAAAACTGAAGAATTCGGCGCTCAACGCATAGGTGCAGGCGCCAAGCCGTCTCGATCTGCAGAGCCCGGCCGCCGCCAGCCTGCCGGCCACATAGGCTTCGAGGGCAAAGCGGAAATGCTCCGGCCCGCTCCGAAGCGATGAAATATTGGGCATTGGCCGGATCGGCCTCGCACGAAGCGGGCGCGGAATTCGGGCCCGACTTCATAGTTCTCCTGGGAGATACACGGGCCGATGGCGGCGCGGATGCGGGCCGCGCGCCGCGCCCAGCCCTTCCATGGCCGTGAGTGTCGCCTCCAGCACGCCGCCAAGCGCGCCTTTCCAGCCGGCATGGGCGGCGCCGATCACCCGCGCCTCCGGGTCGGCGAACAGCACCGGCGCGCAATCGGCGGTCAGGATGCCCAGCGCGATGCCGGGCGTCTTCGGTCGCCATGGCGTCGGCCTTGTGGCCCTTGCGCCCAGCGTCCAGGGCGTCTCGACGGTCACGGCGGTGCCGCTGTGGATCTGGTCGACATTGATGAGCCGCGCCCGCCCAGCGCGTCGGACACGCGGCGGCGATTCTCGATCACGGCGGCGCGGTCGTCGCCCGAACCCGGCCCGCAATTGAGGCTGGCGAAGATGCCGGTCGACACGCCGCCCGTCCGTCCGAAAAAGCCATGGGCGATGCCGGGCAGGACGAGCATTGTCGGCGCGCAAGATCATGCATGGTCAAAACCCCGGCGGCGTGTCGGCGCCTTCGGGCAGGATCGCCAGCGCCTGAAACAGCGTCCCCATTTCGCGCGCGCCCATCAACCGTGAGACAGCGGCTTCCTGCGCGGCGGCAGTTTCGCGGATTGGCGCGGGCAAGCTGTTCGGCGCGCGCTTCAAGGCCGAGCCGCTCCAGCAGTGCGCCCTGGCCGATCGGCCCGTAAGCTCTGCGCCTTGCCGCGCGCCGCCGCCGCGGCCAGCGCCGCGAAATCGACATGGGCGGTGAGGTCGGCCTCGCCCGGTGTCTCCAGCACGGGCGCGTATTGGTGCGCCTTGACCGCCTGCAGCGTGTCGCCGAAGCCGGCTTCGGCTCCATAGCCGTAATCGACGATCAGCGCCGCGCCGCCGCGCATGGCGATGGCGCCGGCGATCTCTTCGGCATAGGCAACGGCCGACAGGCGCGATCTCATAGACTGCGCCAGCGTCCGGCTTCACCGCGTGCTTCTGGCACGGCAAGGGTCTTCGCGCTCACCGGCGCCAGCGCGAAGGCGAGTTTGCCGTTTGCGTCCAGCGTCACCATGCGTTCGTGCCAGCCATCTTCGCCCTTCACATATTGGCGGATCGGCAGCGCGTCGAAGAATTCATTGGCCAGCACGAAGAGCGGCCGGTCGGCGAGGCTGTCGTCGAAGCTGCCGCGCCATGCGATCTGCGCGCCGCACGCTTTCAGCGTTTCGCGCTGCACCTCTTTCAGCGTCGGGCTGTTCTCGACCATCACCACATCGATGGCGGCGAAAAAATCCGGCGCTGTCTTGACCGCCGCGCGCAGCATGTCGGCCATCAGCGTGCCGCGCCCGGGCCCCAGCTCGATCAGCCGCGCCGGTGCGGGCGAACCCTGATCGCGCCAGACCTGCACGGTCCACAGGCCCAGCAATTCGCCGAACATCTGGCTGATTTCCGGCGCGGTGATGAAATCGCCGCCGCGGCCGAAGGGATCGCGCGTCGCGTAATAGCCGCCTTTCGGGTCGTGCAGCGCCAGCGACATGAATTGCGCGACCGAGAGCGGGCCTTGGGTTTCGATCAGCCGCGCGATGCGCTCGCCGAGATCGTTCACGCCTTCGCCTTGCCGTCCGTGTTTTTGGGCCGCACCAGCGCATACCACAGGAAGAAGGCGCCCGCCGCCAGCATGAGCGCCGACAAGGTCTGGCCCATGGTGATCGGCCCCATGAAGGGCGCGTCCGGCTCGCGGAATTCCTCGGCGATGGTGCGGAACACCCCATAGCCGATCAGGAAGGCGGCGATCAGAAGGCCCGGCTTCTCGTGCCAGCGCAATTTGCGCAAGGCGAACTGCATGATCGCGAACAGCAGGATGCCTTCGAGCCCCGCTTCATAGAGCTGGCTCGGATGGCGCGGCACGCCGCCGGCCAGCGGATTGGGGAAGATCATGGCCCAAGGCACATCGGTCGGCCGGCCCCACAATTCGCCATTGATGAAATTGGCGATGCGCCCGAAGAACAGCCCGATGGGCGCGACCGTGGCGACCAGATCGCCGATCCGGATGGTGTCGAGCTTGCGCTTGCGCGTGAACAGCCACACGGCGATGGCGACGCCGATCAGCCCGCCATGGAACGACATGCCGCCCTGCCAGGCCGCGATGATCTTGATGGGATCGTGCACGAAGCCCCAGGGCAGGCCGTGCAATAGGGATAGGACTGGTCGCCCGAGCACAGGATGATGCCGTAGAACAGCACCCAGCCCAGCCGCCCGCCCAGGATCACGCCGAAGGTGGCCCAGACCACGAGATCGCCGATCTCCTCGGTATTGGCCGGCGCCTTGCCCTTGAAGGGCGCGTTCGCCCACAGGCTCGTCTGCGCCAGTTCCTTGAGGATCAGCCACCAGCCCAGCAGCAGGCCGGAAATATAGGCCAGCGCATACCAGCGGATCGCCAGCGGGCCGATATGGACCAGCACCGGATTGATGTCGGGATAGGGCAGGAGGGCTTCATAGACGTGCATCGGGGCTAAAACGCTCTGCTTCGGCTGGCCTGTCAAGTTATGGCCGGGACAGGTGACGGCCGGTTAACGCCCCGCCTTGCCCCATCCGGTCCGCCGGGTCCATATAGCCGGCTCTGGACAGTGGGCCCATGGAATGGGCCAGGAGTAATCCCCATGCAGACCGACAATCGCATCCTCGACGGTGTGGCCCGCCTCTTCACCGATGCCGCCGGCGCCGCCCAATCGGTCCGCGCCGAGGTGGACACCTTCATGCGCCAGCGGCTGGAGCGTCTGGTCACCGACATGGATTTCGTGCCGCGCGAGGAGTTCGAGGCCGTCAAGGCCATGGCCGCCAAGGCCCGCGAGGAGAATGAGAAGCTCGAAGCCCGCCTGGCCGCGCTGGAAGCAAAGCTGACCGAAAAGGCGCCGGGTTAGGCCGGGCGCACCTCTGCCAGTTCGACCCGGTTTCGTCCATTATCCTTCGCCGCATAAAGCGCCGCATCGGCGGCGGCCAGAAGTGCATCCAGCCGCTCCGCACCGTCGCGTTGGCAGGCAACCCCGGCAGAAATCGTGACCGGGCGGGCAGGGCCGAGTGTGGCGCTGAAATCGATCCGTTCCACCTGCCGCAGCAGCCGTTTGGTCAGGCCGATGGCCGCGTCGGCAGGGGTGTCGGGCAAGAGTATGGCGAATTCCTCGCCGCCGAGCCTCGCGGCGAGGTCCCCACCGCGCAGATTGTTTTTGATGATGGCGGATGTGCCTTTCAGCACCACGTCTCCGGCCGGATGGCCGAATTCGTCGTTGATCAATTTGAAATGATCGATGTCGAGCATCACCACACTGGTGACGGTTCCTTCGCGCGTGGCGCGCGTCAGGTCGATTTCCGCGATTTCGGCGAACATGCGCCGGTTGGGCAGTCCGGTTAGCGGATCGTGGGTGGCGTCGAAATAGCTGCTGCGTTCGGTCCGTCGCCGCTGGCGGTCCATGCCGTCAAGCGCGAGCAGCGAAGCGCTCATCAGCACGATCATCAGAAACACCGTCGAAACAACGCCCATCCCAATGATGCCAGTGCCGAAACCGGACTGGTATGGTATAGCGCCAGGCCGGTGCCATAGGGGATGGCGGCGGCACCAAGCAATTGACGGCGGGCCAGGCGTCCGGCGACGAAGGGACTGAACAGCACCTGCACGATTCCATGCCGAGAGGTGGCGAGTGTTGCGCCAGCCGCGATGATGAGCAGAATCGCAGCGGTGTAGGGTGAGGTGCGGCCGTAGAACGTTGTCAGGCCGTAGCTGTATCCGACGATGGCGATCATCGGCACGGCGATCGCAAACCCGGCGAGGAGTTGAACCACCGCCGAGCCCAATCGCCGCGTGGACAGGATCGTGATTCCGGATAGCGCCGCGCCCAGCGCGCTGTTCCAGCCGAAGCCGATGGGGCTGGCGCCCGCCCGCGGCAGATAGGTCGTCCCCGGCAGCACCGAAAAACCGAACGCAAGCTCGGCCATGCGCAGGATGGCGATCGCGTTCGCGATGGCGATGAGAAGCTCTCCGGGCTTGGATTTGTGCAGCGGGCGATGCATGGCCAGACCGGCCGCCAGCAGCAGCAGCGTGATCGCGGTCAGCGGCGAGGTGCCCGGCCCCTCCGGCCAGGGCCGGTAGCCGCGTTCGAAGCCGACGGCGTAGGAGGCCAGGATCGCAAGACAGGCCAGCGCCGCGGCCAGTCCGAGCGGGCGGACCAGCGCCAGGGCGAGGCGTTGAAGCCGCCAAAGGTTCGGGAGTGCCGCCGGGGAGACGGTCGGGTGACTCTGCTTGGGCGTCGTTGCCGGCTATGTCCGTCGTCATTGGCTGTGATCCACCGGGGGGCGGAAAATCATGCCCCAAAGGCGCGCCCGTGACCCTCGGGACATTTACCCAGGCCCGGCCGCCATCCCGCATGATTGCGGCGGGCGCACGCGGTGCGCGCGGGGCGAGCCGTCGATCGCCAAAAGACGAGTCGGATCAGGCCTCTGCATGCCCGCCAGGTGTTCGCAAACGGCCGAGTGCCGATCCGTTGTGCATAGCCCGTCCGATCTGTGCATCGTTTGCGCCGGCTTCGATGTCGAATCCGTGTTGCTGACGCAAAGCTGTGAATTGTCTGCGGTGAAGGAATCTGCGCGGCCTCCGACTCTTGTCGGCGCACAAATGCTTGTGTCAGGTTGGGTCAAGGGTGCTTCGTTTTGTGCCCCACGCGCGTCGAGGAGCGTCATATGAGCGTCGCACATCACGACGAACTGATTTCCGGTCCGCACCCGCTCGACATGCTCGAGCGCTCGGTGGAGGACAATGGCTGGCCGTTCGAACGCAGCGGGCGCGACGAACTGAATCTCTCGGTCGCCGGGCGCTGGTGCGATCATCATTTCAGCTTCACCTGGCGCGAGGATCTGCAGTCGCTGCATCTCAGCTCGGCCTTCGACATGCGCGTGGATATGTCCGCGCCGCCACGATGTCGCCGATCTTCTGATGTTCGTGAACGCCAAACTGTGGATCGGCCATTTCGATCTGTGGCCCGAAGACGGCGCGCTGATCTATCGCCATGCGATGATCTTCCCCGAGGCGCGGGCCAGCGCCACGCAATGCGAAGCGCTGCTCAATCTCGCGGTTGAAGCTTGCGAATATTACTACCCGGCCTTCCAGTTCGTGCTGTGGGGCGGCAAGTCGGCCGAAGAGGCCATCGCTGCCGCCGTGCTCGAATGCGCGGGCCAGGCTTGAATCCGAAACCGGTCTGACGGCGAAGACAACCGTGGCAAGCGTGAGCCCCATTCTTCTGATCGGTGCGGGCCGCATGGGCGGCGCGCTTCTGGCCGGCTGGATCAAGCGCGGCCTCGGGCCCATCGCCATCGTCGAACCCAAGCCGTCGGAGGCGCTGCTCAAGCGCGCGAAGGCGGCGAAAATTCCCGTCCATGCCTCGCTGGCCGATGCGCCCAAGGATGTGCGCGCCTGCGTCGTCGCCATCAAACCCCAGCTCCTCAGAACCGAAGCGGCCACCTTGCGCGGCATTGCCGGAAGCGGCGCGCTGATGGTCTCCATCGCCGCGGGCACCTCCATCGCCTCGCTGACCAAGGCCTGGGGCCGCGGCGCCCGCATCGTCCGCGCCATGCCCAACACGCCGGGCGCCATCGGCCGCGGCATCTCCGCGCTTTATGCGCCGAAGAAGGTGAGCGAGGCCGAACGGGCGCTGGCCGATTCTCTGCTGGCCGCGCTGGGTGAAACCGTCTGGGTCGGGCGCGAGGCGCTGATCGACGCGGCCACGGCCGTATCCGGCTCCGGTCCGGCCTATGTCTTTCATCTCGTCGAGGCCATGGCCGAGGCCGGCCGGGCCGAGGGTCTGCCGCGCGATGTGGCCGAAAAACTGGCCCGCGCCACGGTGATCGGCGGCGGCGCGCTGCTCGATGCCGATCCGCGGCCCGCATCCGAATTGCGCCAGGAGGTCACCAGCCCTGGTGGCACCACCGAGGCGGCGCTGAAGGTACTGATGTCTGCGCGGGGCCTCAGTGCCGTGATGGCCCGCGCCATTGCCGCCGCCAACAAGCGCGCCAAGCAGCTCAGCGCTTGAGCCCGCGCGCGCGCCGCGCGAACATGGGTCCATGGCTCCCCGCAAAACGTCCAATCCCACTCCGCCCGCCGATCCCAAAGCCCGCCTTGCCGAGGCCGCGCTGGGGCGATTGGCGAAGACGGGCTGGAGCGATCTGACCCTTGCCGCCGTCGCCAAGGCGGCGCGTGTCCCGCTCGCCGAGCTGCGCACGCTCTGTGGCTCCAAGCCCGCGCTGTTCGGTCTGATCCTCTCGCACATCGCCGAACAGGTGACGGCGCGCTATGTGCCCGAACCCGGCACGGCCCATGACCGCCTCTTCGAGGTCGCGATGTGCTGGTTCGAGGTGCTGGTGCCGCACAGAAAGGCCGTGGCTTCGCTCCATGCCGGGCTGAAGCGCGATCCGCTCACACTGTTGGCCGCGCGCGATGCCATCGTCTCCACCGCAAGCTGGCTGCTCGCGCTCGCCGAAGCCGATACCGGCCCCGCGCTGCCTTTGCGCGCGCTTGGTGTTGCCGCTGCCATCGGCCGTGCCGTTCCCGCTTGGCTCGACGATGGCCCCGATTTCACCAAAACCATGGCCAGCCTGGACACCGATCTCAGGCGCGGCGAAACCGTGCTTGATCGCATGCGACCGCGGAAGGAAGACTAGACCGGCAACCGGATCACGGCGCGCAAGCCGCCCAGCGGGCTGTCGGCGAGTGTCAGCTCGCCGCCATGGGCGCGGGCGACGTCGCGGGCGATGGCGAGCCCCAATCCGCTGCCGCCGGTCTGCAGATTGCGCCCCTCGTCGAGGCGATGGAACGGGCGGAAGGCTTCCTCGCGGCGCGCTGCGGGAATACCCGGCCCGTCATCATCGACGAAGATTTCAACATGGGCGCCGTCTTCGGCGCGGGCCAGCGATACCGTCGCGCGGCTGCCATGCTTGAGCGCGTTGTCGATGAGATTGTTGAGGCAGCGCCGGAACGCGTTGCGCTTGACCGCCAGCATCACGCCGTCTTCGACGCCGGTATCGATACGAGCCTCGTTCTTGCCGCGTGCGGCGGCCCCCGCAGTGGCGCGCACGAGGTTCGAAAGATTGGTGGTCCTGGCATCCTCGCCGCCTTCGCCGCGCGCGAAGTCGAGATATTCGTCGAGCATGCGCTCCATCTCGGCGATGTCCTCGCGCAACGTCTCGGCCTCGGCGTCATCCATCATCGCGAGCTGCAGCTTCATGCGCGTCAGCGGCGTCTTGAGATCGTGGCTGACGCCGGCGAGCATCTCGGTGCGCTGCTGCACATAGCGTTCGATGCGCTCGCGCATGGTGATGAAGGCCTGCGCGGCGCTGCGCACTTCGGTGGCGCCGCGCGGCTTGAAATCGGGCACGTTGCGCCCGCGGCCAAAGGCTTCGGCGGCCCGCGCCAGATGCTCGATCGGCCGCATCTGGTTGCGCAGGAAGATGATGGCGATGGACAGGAGGATCAACGCCGAGATCACCATCCACAAAATGAAGATGCCGGCCTTTCCGGCGAGCGCGCGCTCGGTCGGGATCATCAGCCTGAGCGTGCCGATTTTAAGATCGACCGTGAGGTCGATATAGCGCCCGATAATGCGCGAATTGAAACGCGGCATCACACCCAGCCGCTGCTCCAGCACGAGGCCCAGCGTGCCGTCGATCTGCGCGACTCCGTGATGCACCGGCAGGCCGAGATGGGCCCCGGGCTTGAAGTCGATCTGATAGCCCAGATCGCCCGCGGCCATGTCGAGCAGCCGCGTGCGCGTCCCGGGATCGGGATGGCTGATGGCGATGTCGGACAGGAAGGTGACTTCGCTGGCGATGCCAGCGGTCATGTGCCGTGTCATCGTGTCGTAGTGGCGCGCGAAGAAAGCGTAGGTGACGATACCCTGCAGCAGGATCACCGGCGTCACGATGATCATCAGCGAGCGGCCGAACAATTTGCGCGGCAGGGCCTGCTTCAATGCGCGCCGGGGATTCCACATGGCTCAGACCACCCGGTCGGGCACAAGCACATAGCCCACCCCGCGCACGGTCTGGATGTAGAGCGGCAGCTTGGGGTCTTCCTCGATCTTGCGCCTCAGCCGCGTGACCTGGACGTCGATCGAGCGTTCCAGCGACACGCCCAGCCGGGTGCACAGATCGGTGCGGCTGAAGGGCCGGCCGGCATGGGCAGAAAAGAGTTTGAGCATGGCAGCTTCCGAACTCGTCAGCCGCACCGGCTTGCCCTTGCGCCTCAGTTCGCCGCGCTCGGGATCGAACACGGCATCGCCCATCCGGATTTCGCGGATGGTGGCGGCCGGCGGCGGGGCGGCGCGGCGCATCAGCGCTCCGCAGCGCAGCAGCAATTCGCGCGGCTCGAAGGGCTTGGGCAGATAATCGTCGGCGCCCTGTTCGAGCCCGGCGATGCGATCGGCCGGCTCACCACGCGCCGTCAGGATCAGGATCGGCACATGCGAATGGCTGCGCACCGATTGCGTCAGCTCCAGCCCGGTTTCGCCCGGCATCATCACGTCCACGATCAGAAGATCGAAGGCGATGGATTTCATCAGCGCCCGCGCTTCGGCCGCGTCCGCAGCGACGGTGACACGATAGCCATTGCCGCTGAGATAGCGCCGGAGCAGGTCGCGCAGCCGCGCATCGTCGTCCACGACCAGAAGATGGGCCTGCTCGGCGGGCTGCAGGTTCGGCCCGCTCATCGTTGTGTCTCCGGGGCGCCCGTCTTCCGGTTGCCGGCGCCGGACAGCGCCCCCAGCACCCGGCGGAATCCGGCCACGGCCTCGGGGCCTGCCTCGCGGAAGGCGCGCACCACGCGCGGGCGTTGGGTTTCCCACAATGCCGCTTCGAGGGCCTCGCCCTTCCCGGTCAGGCGCAATTGCCGCATGCGCCGATCGCCCGGCGCCGGCCGCCGCTCCACATAGCCCGCATCCAGCAGCTCGTTCAGCACCCGCGACAGGCTCTGCTTGGTGATCTTGAGAATGGCCAGCAGCTGCGCCACGGACAGGGCTGGGTTGCGCGCAATGAAGTACAGCGCCCGGCGATGGGCCCGCCCCAGCCCGGCCTCGCGCAATTCGGCATCGCCTTCGCCGAAAACATCGGTGAATGCGGCGAAAAGCAGGTCCACGCCCTGCTTCAACTCCTCATCGCGAAGGTATAAAGGGGAGGCGATGGGCCGTGGTTCGGTGGCGTTTACGTCAGTCATGCTGACATATCTAGGCCGCCGCGGGCCCGCAAGGCAAGAGGGCCGGGTTCCCGGCCCTTACACAATTGTACGGTGAGGAACCCAAATGGCTGCGACGCCTTCCTTCGACGATCGCGATGGCTCTCTCTGGCTCGACGGCAAGCTCGTGCCGTGGCGCGAGGCCAACACGCATGTGCTGACCCATGGCCTGCACTATGCCTCCAGCGTATTCGAAGGTGAGCGCATCTATTCGGGGCGCATCTACAAGCACAAGGAACACATCGCCCGCCTGTTCGCATCGGCGCGCATCCTCGGCATCAAGATGCCCTACACCGAACAGCAGATCATCGACGCCTGCTACGAAGCAGCCCGCGCCCAGGACATCACCAATGGTTATGTCCGCCCCGTGGTCTATCGCGGCAGCGAGATGATGGCGATCGCCGCGCAGCAAACGACCACCCATGTCGCCATCGCGGTGTGGCAGTGGCCGTCCTATTTCAATCCGGCCGAGAAGATGAAGGGCATTCGTCTGGGCATCTCCGAATGGCGCCGGCCGGCTCCGGATACGGCGCCGACTGCGGCCAAGGCGGCGGGCCTCTACATGATCTGCACCATGTCGAAACATGCCGCGGAAGAAGAGGGCTATGCCGATGCGTTGATGCTCGACTATCGCGGCTTCGTCGCCGAAGCCACGGGCGCCAATATCTTCTTCGTCAAGGATGGCGAGTTGTACACGCCGACGCCCGATTGCTTCCTCAACGGCATCACGCGCCGTTCGGTGATCGCGCTGGCCAAGCGGCGCCAGATTCCGGTGCATGAACGCCACATCCAGCCGGACGAGATGGAAGGCTTCACCGAGTGCTTCATCGTCGGCACGGCGGCGGAAGTGACGCCGGTGTCCGAGATCGGGCCCTACAAGTTCAAGCCCGCCGAACTCACCGAAACGTTGATGAACGACTACATGGAAGACGTTCACCGCGAAAAATCGCTGGCCGAGATCTGAAGATTGACAGCCGTCATGGCCGGGTCAAGCCCGGCCATGACGGATCGGGGGCTCTTACTCCCAGCGCTTGGCGGCTTCGTCGTCGCTGTCGCGCGCCTCGACCCAGTGTGCGGAACCCTCGCGCGTTTCTTCTTTCCAGAAGGGCGCGCGCGTCTTCAGGTAATCCATCAGGAAATTGGCGGCTTCGAAGGCCGCGGCGCGGTGGGCCGAGGCGACCGCCACCAGCACGATGCGGGCGCCCGGCAACAGCCGCCCGACGCGGTGGATCACGCTCACGCCCATCAGCGGCCAGCGCGCCCGCGCCTCTTCGACATGGGCCGCGATTTCGCGCTCGGTCATGCCGGGATAATGCTCCAGCGTCATCGTGGTGAGGCCGTCATCGCCGCGCACATGGCCGGAGAAGGTGACGACCGCGCCGATATCGCCGCGTCCATCCGTCAGCGCCGCAATCTCGGCGTTCACGTCGAAGTCGTCGCTCTGAACAGAAATCTTCGTCTGCATCGGGGTCACCCCCCTGTCACCGGCGGAAAGAAGGCCACTTCATCGCTGTCGCTGACGGCCGCATCCCAATCGGTGTGTTCCTGATTGACCGCCACCCGCAACCGCCTGTCGTCGGCAAAGGCTCGCGCATGGCCGCCGCCGCGCGCCGCCAGGAAGGCCGCCAGTTCGCGCACGGTCGTCACGTCCGGCGGCAGCGTAAACTGTTCCTCGCTCTGCCCGATCGTCTGCCGGACCCAGGCGAAGTAGAGCAGGGTCATGCCGCCGCGCCACCCGAGGTGTCGCGGTCGGGCCGCACATGGACGAGCCCGGCGCGGAAATAGATATAGCCAGTATAGACCGTCAGCCCGGCCGCCACCCACAGCGCCACATAGGCGAAGGCCAGCGCGCCGGGGATCACCTTGTCGGCGGCGGGGCCCAGGATCATGGCGCCGATGGCGATCATCTGGATCGTTGTCTTCATCTTGGCGATGGAGGTCACCGGCACGCTCACGCGCACGCCGGCCAGGAATTCGCGAAGGCCCGATACCAGAATCTCGCGCGCGAGAATGACCAGCGCCGGCACCAGCTTCCAGCCGTCGAAGGCCCCGCCGGCAACCAGCATCATCAGCGCCGTGGCCACCAGAACCTTGTCGGCGATGGGGTCGAGCATGCGGCCGAAATCGGAATAGGCCCCCAGCTTGCGCGCGGCCAGCCCGTCCAGCGCATCGCTGATTCCGGCCAGGCAGAACACGCCGAAGGCCACCAGCTTGCCCGTGGTACCGGGCAGGGCGAAGGACAGCGCGAAGACGGGCACCAGCGCGATGCGGAACAGGGTCAGGATATTGGGCAGATTGAACATGGGCTTACCTTATCCGAAGAGGCTTACCCGCTGGGGTGGAAGAAGTCGAAAATTTTCTTGGCCAAAGTGGCGCTGACGCCGTCCACGGCCTCCAGATCGGCGAGGGAAGCCCCCGCCACGGCCCGCGCCGAGCCGAAATGCTGCAGCAAAGCGCGTTTGCGCGCCGCCCCCACCCCGGCGACCTCGTCGAGCGGATTGGCGCCGATGGCCTTGGAGCGCTTCTTCCTGTGGCTGCCGATGGCGAAGCGGTGGGCCTCGTCGCGCAGGCGCTGCAGGTAATAGAGCACCGGGCTCTTGGGATCGAGACGGAAGGGCTCGCGGCCCGGCATGTAGAAATGTTCACGCCCGGCGTCGCGGTCCGGCCCCTTCGAGATGCCGACCAGCGTCACATCCTCCACCCCCAGATCGGCGAAGACTTGGGCTGCGATGGAAAGCTGGCCCGGACCGCCATCGATCAGGGCGAGGTCCGGGCGCTTGGCCCGGGCGACGTCACTGGCATCCTCGTTGCTCTGTTCCTTCATCAGGCGGGCGAAGCGGCGCGTCAGCACCTCGCGCATCATGGCGTAGTCGTCGCCCGGCGTAAGCTCGGTGTCCTTGATGTTGAACTTGCGGTATTCGCCCTTCTCGAAACCGTCCGGCCCGGCCACGATCATGCCGCCCAGCGCGTTCGTGCCCTGGATGTGCGAGTTGTCATAGACCTCGATGCGCCGCGGCGGATTTTCCATCCCGAAAAGATCGGCCACGCCTTCCAGCAATTCGCGCTGCGCAGAATTCTCCGCCATGCGCCGGCCGAGCTGTTCGCGCGCATTGTTCAGCGCCATCTCGACGATGTCGTGCTTTTCGCCCCGCTGTGGCACGGTCAGCTCGACCTTGCGCTCCATGCGCAGCGTCAGCGCTTCGGACAGCAGCTCGCGCTCGGCCACATCTTCGCTCAAGAGGATCAGCGGCGGCGAAGGCCGCTCGTCATAGAACTGGCCGATAAAGCTTTCGAGCACTTCTGCGCTCGATTGTTCGGCGCCGCCGCGCGGGAAATAGGGCCTGTTGCCCCAGTTCTGGCCGCTCCTGAAGAAGAATACCTGAATGCAATATTCCCCGCCCTGCGTGTGCAGCGCGAAGACGTCGGCATCGCTGAAACTGGCGGGATTGATGCCCTGGCTCGCATGGATCTGGCTCATGGCCTTGATGCGGTCGCGCAGCCTTGCGGCGCGTTCGAAGTCCAGCGCCTCGGCCGCTTCGGTCATGTCCCTGGCGAGTTGTTCCTGCACGGTGCGGCTCTTGCCGGTGAGGAAGCTTTCGGTCTCGCGCACCAGCTCGGCATAGCCGGCCTCGTCGATGCGCCCGACGCAGGGCGCGCTGCACCGCTTGATCTGGAACAGCAGGCAGGGTCGCGTGCGGCTCTCGAACACCGAATCCGAACAGGTGCGCAAAAGGAAGGCGCGCTGCAGCGTGTTGAGCGTGCGGACCACGGCCCCGGCGCTGGCGAACGGCCCGAAATAGACGCCCTTGGCGGTCTTCGCCCCGCGATGCTTGAGGATCTGCGCAAAGGCATGGTCCTGTCTGAGCAGGATATTCGGAAAGGATTTGTCGTCACGGAACGACACGTTGAAGCGCGGCTTGAGCTTCTTGATGAGATTGAGTTCGAGCAGCAGCGCTTCGGTCTCGGACGCTGTCGTCACGAACAGCATCTCGGCCGTTTCCGCGATCATGCGCGTGATGCGGTCGTTGTGTCCGCCGGATTTGGCGTAGCTCGCAACGCGCTTCTTCAGGCTCTTGGCCTTGCCGACATAGAGCACGTCGCCCTTGGCATCCAGCATGCGATAGACGCCCGGCGCATCGGGCAAGGTCTTGAGATAGGCCTGGATCCGCGCCGGTCCTTTGAGGGGCGCTGTGTCGGGTATTGAGGGATCGGTCGTCATCGCGGCCTGATATAGGCGAATTCGCCGCGATCTGCGAGATGGTCGTCCGTTCAGGTCGCGCTTGCCGGTCGCGGCATGCGGGCGGCGCGCTCGGTCTCCGCGGCGCACCCGGTGTCCGCGGCACGCGGAACCGTCCGCGCGGGCGGGAACATGATCGTGCAGGTGGTGCCGTGATCGGGACAGCTTTCGATCGACAGCTGTCCGCCGTGCAGTTCCGCCAGGCGCTTGGTGACCGGAAGGCCGAGCCCGATCCCGCCGGTGCCGTGCGTCAACGGATCTGCGACCCGTCCAAAGGGCGCCAGCGCGATATCGATCTCCTCGCCGGTCATGCCGATTCCGTCATCCTGGACGTGCAGAACAATCGCACCGCCGCCCGACAGCGCGCCGCCGATTGTGACGCGGCCTCGCTCACGCGCGAACTTGATGGCATTGCCTGCAAGGTTGAAAATCATCTGCCGAAGCTTCGCCTCGTCACCGTTCAGCAACGGCAGGTCCTGCGGTATTGTGTTGACAAGAGCGACGTTGGCGGATTGCGCGGCGTCCGCCAGCCCCTGCAGGCATTCGGCCCCGAGGCGCCGGATGTCGACCGGGCTCTCCGCCAGCGTGAGCACGCCGGTCTCGCTCTGCGAGAGCTGGAGTATTTCCTTGGTCAGCTGCAGCAATTGTTCGCCGCTTGCGTGGATGTCGTCGACATATTCGGCGTAGCGCGGGTTTCCGATCGGGCCGAAGATCTGCGCGCGCATGGTTTGGGCGAAGCCGAGAATGGCATTCAGGGGCGTGCGCAGCTCATGGCTGAGGTGGGCCATGGTCGACCATTTCTCGCTGCGGGCCGTATCGCGTTCGGTGCGGGCCCGCCGCAGAGAGGTGTTCAGGGCTTCATTGTCGATCTGCAATTCGATCGTCTGGGAGACGGCCATGTTCAGCTTTTTCGCGGCGATGCTCACCATGACCATATAGAGAAGAATGAGCGCGCCATTGCCCGCAATCTGCGCATCCGGCTGCAAGAACGAAACGAACGCGAGCGCCAGGGCGAAGGGAATGACATAGGAGATGAAGGCGCGATAATAGGAGCTCAGGGTCGTCAACGCGCCGGCCGTCATGCCCGCGCCCACGAGCGTCAGCAAAACGAAGTCGTCCGGGCGGCCATAGAGCGGAAGCAGCAGGCAGAGTAGCCCCCACAGGATTCCGGACGCCAGCGACCCGAGGCAGAAATACAGCCCCCAGTGGCCTTCGTCCCGGCCCGGATCGGCGTTGCGCTGGAAGCGCCGGTTGAGTTCCAGGCGTGCCGCAGCCACGGCGATGGTCGCAAATCCCCACGCCGCGAGAATCCATCCCGGATAGGAGTCGCGCAGGAAATAGAGGACGACGCCCCCCACCAGGAAGTTGGTGGGAATGGCGAAGGCTCCCCGATACAGGACCTGCAATTTGGCATGCCGAACCCGGTTCGCGCGGTCCTGGGGACGGGCGAAGAGATGTTCGGTCGGCCCTCTCGCATCGGAAGGTGTTTCGGCCATTTGGTGGAACTGCCGTCAGTCACCCCGCAAGGGTTGCATGCCGCGCGTAAAGTCTGCGTAAACGGGCTGGCTTCGGGGAAAATGCGGCGGAATGGCTGGGGAAGGTCTTGAAATAGGCCGCAATCCGCGCCGGCCGCCTTCAGCGGCGCCGCGCGTCAGACCGCAAAGCCGGGCCCGAGGCAGATGATGGATGCCGCCGCGACCAGAGCCGCCGCCGCGATCCAGGCGATCGATCCGCCAATCACCGGTGCCGGGCTTGTCTCGGCGCCGGCGGCCCGTTGTGGCACCAGCAACAATCCGATGGCGAGGGCGAAGGATTGCGGCGCAGCGTGATGCAGGATGGCCGGCACCGGTGCGCGGTCGAACAGCGCGGTGACGCAGGCAAGGACACCGCCCGTCAGCCACGCACTCCACACGACGCGCCGCACGCGCGAAACGGGGTTGGCAAATCCGCTCAGCGATGCGGCCGTCATGCGCAGCGTCAGCCAATAGCCAAGCGCGCCGGCCGCGGCCAATCCGTAATACACCGCGTGGCTGGCATGGACGTGGTGAAGCGGCCAGGCCCAGTCATCCGTGCGGGACAACACGCTGAACACGAGCGGCAGGAAGAACCAGAACAGGTTGAACGCGGCCGCCAGCACGAGGAAGAGCGTCATCGCTTCGCCGCTCTTCCCGCTGCGCAGCCTGACCGCGACCAACGCGATGACGCCGACCAGAAGATTGGCGACGGGTCCGCCAAGATCGACCACGGTGCCGAGTTTGGTGCAATCGACATAGATCGAGGAGAGCGAGCGAATGTGCCCGCCGCTTGCGAGGCAGGCTCCGCCATGCCCCAAAACGTGATGGGCGATATCGGCGGAGGCGTAGGCCAGAAGCCCGATGGCGATGAGCGTCGCGAGATTGTCGCGCGCAGCGATCACCCCCGCACCCGCTCGATCTCGACACCGGCGCTCTCGGCGCCGGGCAGGGCGTGCAGCTTTTCCACCCGTACACGCGCCGTCTTCACGCGGGCATCGACGAAGCACAGTTCGGCGATGCGTTCGGCCATGGTCTCGATCAGGTTGATATGGCCTGCCGCGATCAGCTCGCGAATGCTCTGGGTGATCTCGGCATAGTCGACCACCTGGTCGAGCTTGTCGTCGATCTTCACCGCATCCTCGACGGCGAGATCGACATTGATCCGCACCGGCTGCACCTTGCCATATTCATGGGTGTAGATGCCGATCTGGGCGTGGACTTCCAGATTGCGGATGAAGACATGGCGGATCGCGCGCGCCGAATTGGCGATGCGCAGCGGCTGCACATTGGGTGCTTTGGTCATTTCATTCCTTCCCGCTGACATCGGGCGTCTGCCAGACAAGGTGCTGGCCGCCATCCACGGCGATCATCTGGCCGGTCACGGCCGGGGCGTCCAAGAGATAGCGCACAGCCGCGCACACGTCTTCGGGCTCGGCGCCGCAGCCCAGGACCGTCGCTTCGCGCTGGCGGGCGAAATCGGCTTCGCTCTGGCGTTCGTTGCGCATGGTCGGGCCCGGTCCCACGGCGTTGACGCGGATGCGCGGCGCCAATCCCTGCGCCAGTGTCACCGTGAGCCAATGAAGCCCGGCCTTGCTCAGGCTGTAGGTCATGAATTGCGGCGTGGGTTTGAGCACACGCTGATCGACCAGATTGACGATGGCGCCGCCCATGCCTTTGGGCAGGGCCGCGGCGAAGGCCTGCGACAGCACGAAGGGCGCGCGCAGGTTCACTTCCATATGCGCATCCCAGGAGGCGCGGCTGGCGCTCTGCCAATCGTCGTTCTCGAACAGCGATGCGCTGTTGACGAGTGCCGTCAGCGGGCCCAGCTCGGCTGTGGCCCGGGCCACCAGCGCCTGGGTCTCGGCCTCGCGGGCAAGATCGGCCTTGAACAGGGCCACGCGCCGCCCGGCGCGCGAGACGGCCTCGGCGGTCTCGCGGGCATCGGTCTCGGAGGTGTTGTAGTGCAGGGCCAGGTCCCAGCCGGCCCCGGCGAGGTCGATGGCAATCGCCCGGCCCAGCCTCTTGGCGGCGCCGGTGACGAGAGCGGTGCGGGGAGTGGCCCTGTCGGTCATGGCGGGCTTTTAGAGCAATTCCAGGAAAAGTGGAAACCGGTTTTCCGTCCGGAATTGCGACCAAACAAAGAGATCCAGCCGGGCCGGGAAAGTCATGTCCGGCCGTTTCCCTGCGGGTTTTGGCCTGTTTCAGGTCGCCGTCCCAGCTCCGGGCCCTGCAGGCGCTGGCGAAGGGCCAAAAGCGAGCGGGCGGCGCATCGCTGCGCCGCCCGCCGCAATATCGTTCCGGCGTCTCTGTGCCGTCAGCGATGCTGCTGGTTCATGATGATGTCCATGATGATGCCGGTGGTGATCGCCACCAGGATGTAATCATTGTCGACTCGTACCCAGCGATAGCCGCGTGGCGGCCGGCGCAAATTATAGCGGCGCCAGTCGTTGACGTAATATTTCGAGCCGCGATAGTCGCGATAGAGCCTGTCGCCGCGCGACCAGTGCGGCCGGCCGACATGGGCGCGCGGATAGCGCTCGCGATAGGCATTGGGATTGCGCCTGTAGTCGCGTGCATTATTGCGATTGCGCCCGCGGTTGTTGGCACGATTGCGGTCGCGGCGGCTGTTGTTTGCGCGGTCGGGCCTGTCCTTGCGATCGCGTTGCGCCAGTTGCACACCGGCGACCGATGTTTGGGCCGCGGTATCGCCGCGCGCCGACGATGTGGCGAAGGATGGCGTCGCCCACGCCATCAACGCCGCGGCTCCAACGGCCAGCAAAATCTGTTTCATTGCATCTCTCCTCTTCGTCACCGCGCGACGCTCGATCCCGCGGAATATCGATAGGCAAATTCTAGGATGCGCGGCGCGTCCGCGAACCTTCGGAAGAATACCTATGAGGAAAGGCTGTAATTGCAGGCGCTTGGTGATCAGCCCAGCAGCGCCGACACCGTCTCTGGCGGCCGGCAGAGCCTGGCGCCCGTGTCCGTCACCACAATCGGCCGGTTGATGAGCACGGGGTGGGCGGCCATGGCATCCAGCAAGGCGCCATCGTCGGCGCCGTCGAGACCCAGCTCGCCATAGACCGCTTCCTTGGCGCGGACGAGATCGCGCGCCGCGATGCCCATTTTTGTCACCAGCGCGGCCAGTTCGGCGCGGGAAGGCGGCGTCTTCAGATATTCGATGATGGTGGGCTCGAAGCCGGCCTCGCGGATCAGCGCCAGCGCGCCCCGCGAATTCGAGCATTTGGGATTGTGATAAATCGTGATCTGCATTCCGTGCCTCCCGTTCCTGTTGTAGGCTGGCCCCATGGCGCTGAGCAAGCAGGAGCTTTACGACTTCATCCGGGCGCGGCCTCTGGCCGTGCTGGCGACGGTATCCGCGTCCGGCGCGCCCGAAGCGGCGCTGGTCGGCATCGCGGTGACGCCCGATCTCGAGCTCGTTTTCGACACGCTCGACGCCACGCGCAAATTCCCCAACCTCAAACGCGATCCGCGCATCGCCTTCGTCATCGGCTGGGATACGGAAGAGACGCTGCAATATGAAGGCGTCGCCGATCAGCCCGACGGCGAGGCGCTGGAGCGGCTCAAGAAAATCTATTTCGCGGCCGTACCCGAAGGCGAAGCCCGGCAGGACTGGCCGGGTCTCGCTTATTTCCGCGTGCGTCCGCGCTGGGTGCGGTTTTCGAGCTATTACCGCCCGCGCCGCGTCGACGAGATGAGTTTTCCCGCCTGACGCTATTGGTCCGGATTGACGCCCTTGAACTCCAGAACGACGCGCTTCTGTCCGCTCGCGGGCGGCGAGAAGCTGGCGCTGCGCGGCGGCTGATCCTTGTGCTCGATGAGGTTTGCCGTCACCGAATATTTTCCGTCCGGAAGCTGGAACAGAACCCAGGCGCCCGAGCAATCGATGCTCAGCAATTCCGTGCCCGCTTTCTTCAGCACCACATGGGCGCCGGCAAGATATTGCGCGGCGCCATTCGAGAACTCGACGCGGATGGGATAGGCCTTCCAGCGCGGATCTGTCTGCGCCTCCTCGCCGATGCCGGTGCAGACGGTGGTGATGCCGTTGATGGTGATCGGCCGGTCCATCGGCAGCCGGTCGGCCATGGCTGGCGACGCGAGCGCCGCGGCAAGGCTTGCGGCCAATGCGGCCCCGGCCAAGAGATGCGAAAGTTTCATGAATTCCTCCAGACGAATGCGCGAAGGCTGCCCGCTGTCTGTGGCAAGTCTGAGGCGGAGTATGGTTGTCCGTCGGCGAATTAATCCTGATCCGCCTCAAGACCTCAGGCGTCCCGGCCCGCGTTGCCAATAGTGCTCAAACCGCCTATATTTCTGCCTGTTGGGGCCGCGCGAGCCTAGAGAAAGTTTCAAGCGCGTCCATGCGGATGACCGGTCAGCGCGAAGCACGGGCCGGGGCAGACGGCTTGGAGTGACGTCGACGCTTTTCCTGAAAGACACGCGGTTTTGACGCGCATCGGGCAGGGTGCACGGCGCGCAACTATTGCTTTCAGGAGAAAGCTTCATGTCGACCACCGGTACGGTCAAATTCTTCAACACCACGAAGGGCTTCGGCTTCATCGCGCCGGAAGATGGCGGCAAGGACGTGTTCGTGCACGTCACCGCCGTTCAGGCTGCCGGCCTCAGGGGCCTCGACGAAGGTCAGCGCGTCAGCTTCGATATCGAAGCCGACCAGCGGGGCCCGAAGGCGGTCAATCTTCACGTCGTCTGAGTTGAAGAAATGAACGGGAAACGGCGTGGGTGGAAATGCCCGCGCCGTTTTCTTTTCCGGGGGCCCGGTTCATTCCGGATTCGGTTGCCACAATTCGATCTTGTTGCCCTCGGGATCGACAATCCAGGCGAACTTTCCGTTCGGATCGTCATCGTTGCGCTTCAGGATTTTCACGCCCTTCTTTTCGATCCGCGCGAGAAAGGCATCCATGTCGTCGACCGCTAAGTTGATCATGAACGGCTTTTGCGACGGTGCGAAATAATCGCTGTTTTCCGGGAACACGCCCCAGACCACCATCGGCGGATGCCCAGGCGCATCGGTGCGGAGCCCGGCCCCGCCCCAATTTTCGATGGGCATGCCCAGCACGTCGCGATACCAGGCGCTGAGCGCCTTGGGATCCTTGCTCTTGAAGAATATGCCGCCGACGCCGGTGATGCGTCCTGTATCGCCCGCCGGTTCGCCGTGGCCGGATGCCGGATTTGCCATTGCCGCCGCCATGATTGCCAGAGCCAGAATTCGCATATGCATTGCAGCCCCCATCTTCGGCATAGTCTAGACATCTTTTCCCGCAGCCGCACCTCGCATGACCGGCTTAAGGCACCAGTATGGCCGCGCCGGACAGCCGGCCCGAACGCAGATCGGATGGGCCGCTGCCAGCGTGAGAAACGCGTCCGCGTCGGCGGATGTTGTGGATGGGGCAAATCCCTGTCCACAACGTGCAAATCCGTGCGGCAGACTGCACAGGCTTTGATCGAAACCCGAATCTGGCCAGGCCCGGGATCGGGCCCGGGGAACTCCTCCAGCCGCAAAGGCTTGCCCTTTTCGTCGAACCGCATCGCGCGCATGGCCGCCTCCTTGCGTTTGGGAACGCAGCATCATTCTATGGGTTCAGCACCGGCTTTTTGAGGCCGCAATTTTGAGGACCGATTTTGGGCTACGAACCACCCGGCCGCATGGATTTGTTCGATGGCGACGCGCTGCGCCGCGATCTGACCGCGCTCGCCCGCGCCGAAAGCGATCAGGGCAAATTGCGCAAAGCGGCGCTGGGCGCTGATCAAGAGCCGCTTCCTGGCCGCCCGCGATGAGGTGCAGCAGCGGGCCGAGGCCGGAACGGTCACCGGCCTGATCGCCGCGCGCACGCTCTCCGACCTGCAGGATGTCACCATCCAGGTGATCTACGATTTCGCGACCAAGCATTTCTATTACGCCCAGAACCCGACCATGGCCGAGAAGCTGGCCGTGGTGGCGACCGGCGGCTATGGCCGCGGCCTTCTGGCGCCGGGCTCGGATATCGACCTTCTGTTCGTGCGCCCTTTCAAGCAGACGGCCTGGGGCGAGAGCGTCATCGAATTCATCCTCTACATGCTGTGGGATCTGGGGCTGAAGGTCGGCCATGCCACGCGCTCGCTGGCCGAATGCGTGCGCCTCTCCAAACAGGACGTGACGATCCGCACGGCGCTGCTCGAAGCGCGCTTTTTGTGGGGCAATGAAGATCTCTACGAGGATATGCGCTCGCGCTTCTGGGCCGAGGTTGCGACCGGCACCGGGCAGGATTTCGTCGAGGCCAAGCTGGCCGAGCGCGACGAGCGCCATTCGCGCCAGGGCGAAAGCCGCTATCTGGTCGAGCCCAACATCAAGGAAGGCAAGGGCGGTCTGCGCGATCTGCAGACGCTCTACTGGATCGGCAAATATGTCTATCACGTCGAGGATGCGGCCGATCTCATCAAGCACAACGTCTTCACCCATGACGAATACCAGACGTTCCAGAAGGCCGAAGCCTTCCTCTGGGATGTGCGCTGCCATCTGCATTACGCCGTCGGCCGCGCCGAGGAACGGCTGAGCTTCGATGTGCAGCCGGATCTGGCGAAGCGCCTCGGTTTTCTCGGCGACGACCCGCGCAAGGCGGTCGAGCAGTTCATGCGCGCCTACTTTCTGGTGGCCAAGGATGTCGGCGATCTCACCCGCATCTTCTGCGCCGCGCTGGAAGAGCAGAACAAGAAGCACAAGCCCTCGCTGACCAGCCTGCTGCCCGGCTTCCTCAAGCCGCGCACCGGCACCGAGGATTTCTATGTCGAGAATGGCCGCCTCAATGCCAAGCTCAATGTCTTTCGCAACGATCCGGTCAATCTGATCCGCATCTTCCATGTCGCCGATGCCAAGGGCGTGGATGTCCATCCCCATGCCTTGCGCAACATCACGCGTTCGCTCGATCTCGTCACCGAGCAGATGCGCGCCAATGCGGATGCCAACCGCCTTTTCCTCGATATTCTGACCTCGCGCCGAAATCCGGAGATCGCGCTCAGGCGTCTCAACGAGGCCGGCGTGCTTCGGCGCCTTCATGCCGGAATTCGGACGCGTCGTCGCGCTGATGCAGTTCAACATGTATCACCACTACACGGTGGACGAGCATCTGATCCGCGCCGTCGGCAATGTTGCCGCCATCGAGCGCGGCGAACACAAGCACGATCACCCGCTCTCGACCGAGATCGTCAAGCGCATCAAGTCGCGCGAAACGCTTTATTGCGCCATGCTGCTGCACGACATCGCCAAAGGCCTGCCGGGCGATCATTCCGATGTCGGCGCCGAGATCGCGCGCGCGCTGTGTCCGCGCCTGGGGCTTCCGCCCGGCGAAACCGAGGATGTGGCCTGGCTGGTGCAGAACCATCTGCTGATGAGCGATGTGGCCCAGCGCCGCGACATTGCCGATCCCAAGACCGTGCGCGATTTCGTCGAGGCGGTGCAGACGCCCGAAATGCTGCGCCTGCTTGTCGTGCTGACCGTGGCCGATATCCGCGCCGTCGGTCCGGGCACCTGGAATGGCTGGAAGGGCCAGCTGCTGCGCGAGCTCTATCACGAGGCCGAAGCGGCGATGAGCGGCGGCGACACCATGCCGGCCCGCACGGCCCGCATCGCCAGCGCCAAGGGCCGGCTCGAAGAGCGCCTCGCCGATCTTTCCGAGGAAGCGCCGCGTGCGCGCGCTTGCCCGCCATTACGACGCCTATTGGCTGGCCTTCGACACCGATGCGCAGGAACGCCATGCACGGCTGATGAGCGCGGCCGATGCCAAGGGCGATCTCTTGACGCTGTCGGTCGAGAGCAATGCCTTCCGCTCGGTCAGCGACATCGTGGTCTATACGCCCGACCATCCGGGCCTGTTCTCCAAGCTCGCCGGCGCCATCGCGGTGTCGGGCGGCTCCATCGTCGACGCCAAGGCCTTCACCACCTCGGACGGTTTCGCCCTCGACGTCTTCTCCGTGCAGGATCAGCAGGGTCATGCCTTCGGCGACGGCGCCCGCACCGAGCGCCTGCGCCAGACCATCGAAAAGACGCTGGCCGGCCAGATGCTGCCGCGCGCGGCGCTGGCCAAGAAGAAGCTCAAGCAGCGCGCCGCGGCCTTCACCGTGCGGCCGAAGGTCCATTTCGACAATGAAGCCTCCTCCATGCGCCACCGTCATCGAGGTCGAGGGGCTGGACCGGCCGGGCCTGCTCTATGACGTGACCCACGCCATCTACCAGGCGGGCTTGCAGATCTCCTCCTCCATGGTGGCGACCTATGGCGAGCGCGCCATCGACGTCTTCTATGTGCGCGACGGCTTCGGCCACAAGATCACCCACCCGGACCGTCTGGCCACCGTCAAGGCGAGCCTCGTCAAGGCGCTGGAACCGGTCGCGGGCCAAACCGCCGCAGCTTGAAGCCCGGCCCGCGCAGCTTGAAGAATAGGCGGCGGGCGGGCATAAGGCGCCTTCTTCATTTTCAGGGCTTTTCAGGGCGCAAATCCAATGACGACCACCCATCCTCCTCTCGTGCTCTCCGGCATGCAGCCGACCAACACGCTGCATCTCGGCAATTATCTGGGCGCGCTGAAGAACTGGGTGAAGATGCAGGACCGCATGGACTGCCTCTATTGCGTCGTCGATCTGCACGCGATCACGCAGGATTCGGCCTATGGCCAGCGCGACACGCTGGCCGCCTCGATCCGCGAGGTCGCGGCCGCCTATATCGCCGCCGGCATCGATCCGAAGAAGAGCCCGGTCTTCAACCAGAGCCGCGTGCCCGAGCATGCCGAGCTGGCCTGGATCTTCTCCTGCGTCGCCCGCCTCGGCTGGATGGACCGCATGACCCAGTTCAAGGAGAAGACGGGCAAGCACAAGGAGCGCGCCAGCGTCGGCCTCTACACCTATCCGGTGCTGATGGCCGCCGACATCCTGATCTACAAGGCCACCCATGTTCCGGTGGGCGAGGACCAGAAGCAGCATCTCGAACTGGCGCGCGACATCGCCCAGAAGTTCAACAATGATTTCGGCGTGCCGGATTTCTTCCCGCTGCCCGAACCGGTGATCATGGGCCCGGCCACGCGCGTCATGTCCCTGCGCGACGGCACCAAGAAGATGTCGAAGACCGACGAAAGCGACATGTCGCGCATCAACCTCACCGACGATGCCGATACCATCGCCGCCAAGATCCGCAAGGCCCGCACCGATCCCGAACCCTTGCCGTCGGAGGCCAAGGGTCTGGAAGGCCGCGCCGAAGCCGAGAACCTGATCAACATCTATGCCGCGCTGGCCGATGAGGAGACCGAAAGCGTCATCACGCCGCTTTGGCGGCCAGCAATTCTCCGCGTTCAAATCCGCGCTGGCCGAGCTGGCGGTGGACAAGCTCACCCCCGTCGCCGCCGAGATGCGCCGCCTCCTGGCCGACCCGGCCGAGATCGACCGCATCCTGGCCGATGGCGCCGACAAGGCGCGGGCCCTCGCCGCCCCGATCATGACCGAGGTGAAAAAGGTCGTCGGCTTCCTCTGAGGCCGACCGCCCCCTTGTGGGGAGATGGAGGGGGCGGTTGAACTCTGCCGCCCGCGGCCCCATCTATAGGCGGCAAAGCCGAGAGGATGCGCCATGGATCTGGGGCAGAAGGTCCGCCGGGGATGGCGGCAAATCCGCGAGAGACTGCAGGGCTGGGGCGCGAAGATGTCCCACGCCGGCACCGACGACGACGCGCCCGAGGCCCCGAGGCCCGGCCCCAATCCGGATGCCCCCCATCACGAGCATCGCTGGGGCTTCATCGCCCGCGTCGCCTTGATCGCGGCGCTGGTGCTGGTCGTGATCTATCCGACCATCGCCTGGTTCAATAGCCATATCGACGACAACCCGGCCTTCGGCGCACCCAACGGTACGGTGCGCGCCGGCCAGAGCCAGTCCGTCGCCAACGCCATCGCCCTCCTCAATCAGGAGGTCAATGTCCGCGCCTGGCCGGCCAACGATCCCTGGTTCTTCCCCAATGCGCTGCTCGACAACATGCCCAATTATCAAAAGGGCATCCTGGCGGCGATGGGCCGCTTCGCCTTCGAGCTGACCGATCAGGTCGGCCGCGCCCGCGGTTCCTCCGAAGCCGATCCCGATCTGCAGACGGCGGCGGGTCTCCTCCAATATCCGCCCGATGTCTGGATCTGGAATCCGTCCACCTCCTTCTGGCCCACCGCGACTTCGGAATCGCAATACAGGAAGGCCATCAAGGCGCTGACGAAATACAATGAGCGCCTGGCCGCCGGCAAAGCGGTGTTCGACACGCGCGCCGACAATCTCAAATTCACGCTCGACCGCATGGCCGCCGATCTGGGTTCGTCCTCCTCGGCGATCGATCAGCACATCCGCAACACGGCCGGCTTCCCGTTCCAGAACCAGACCGACGACATCTTCTACACCACCAAGGGTCAGCTCTATGGCTACTACATCGTGCTCAAGGGGATGGAGAAGGATTTCGCCGGCGTCATCAAGCAGCGCGATCTCACCGTGCCCTGGACCAACATGATGTCGAGCTTCCGCGCCGCGATTGCGCTGAGGCCCATGGTCGTGCTGAACGGCGCTGCCGACAGCGATTTCATTCCCTGCACATTGTGCGGCGAAGGCTTCTGGCTGCTGCGCGCCCGCACCCAACTGCGCGAAATCACCAACATCCTGCAGCAGTAGGCATATTGATTCGTCATGGCCGGCCACCGAGCCGGCCATCCATCGGCGCCCGCGTCTGCGGGCGCAAGTGACTCCATAGCTCGCGGACGCTCGCCCGATGGGTGGCCGGGTCAGGCCCGGCCATGACGGAGATAAAGCGATGCAATAACGCCGCGCTTCCTCGCAGTCTCTGTCCAAACATTGTCACACACGCGTGCTCGCGGTTCATCCGCCGTTCAGCCGCGCGCGGTCACCCTCTCCCATGGCTGGGGCGCCAGAGAGATGGGAGATTTGCGATGACACGAGCATTCGCGAACAGCTTGAAGACCGGCGGGCTGGTGGCCTTGCTGGGATTGGCCGGGCTCGCCGCCACGACCACGTCGGCCTCGGCGCATTACAGAACGACGCGCTGCGATGGCGACGGCGACCGTTGTGCGGTTCTGCGTTGCGACGATGATGGCGATCGCTGCTATCGCATCCGCAGCTATCACCGCGATGATCGCTATGGCCGCCGCTATGAGTATCACCATCGCGACGATTATGGCCGCCGCCACAGCTATTGGGCGCGCCGCCATGACCGCGATGCGCATATTGGCTTGCGCTACCGCTGGGGCGACTGACCTTCCGCAGCGTCCGCCCGGCCCCTCCGCGTGAGGGGCCGGTGCGTGCTGGACGAACAGCCGCCCAGCGCCGACAATCGCCGCCGCAAGAACCACATTTCAGCGGAGGCAATCATGTCCGGCTCTATCGATCCCACCCGCCCGCAATTCGACGCCTTCAAATCGCTGCCGCGCGACACGCCGATCCACATGCTGAACCTGATCCGGCTGAAGAAGCTCGCGGACTACCCCGAGGGCCATCCCGATCACGGCAAGGGCCTGAGCGGCGCCGAGGCCTATCGCCAATATGGCGCGACCTCCGGGCCGGTGTTCCGCAAGCTCGGCGGCAAGATGATCTGGTCCGGCAAGCCCGAAGGCGTGCTGACGGGCCCCGAAAGCGAATATTGGGATCTCGCCTTCATCGCCGCCTATCCCAATGCCGGCGCGTTTCTGGCGATGGTGACGGATGCGGGCTATCGCGAACACGTCCAGCACCGCCAGGCCGCGGTCGAAGACAGCCGCCTCATCCGCATGGCCCCGCAAGAGCCGGGCGACGGGTTCGGGGAGTAGGGGGCGTCGCCAAATCGGAAGCGGCAGAAACTATCGCCTTTTGCTGGAAGCTTCGCCTGTGTCTGGATCCCAAGAGTCGCTGGCCATCACCACCTTGTCATCGAGGACGGCTTCACAGAACGAGCGAAACTCGACAAATGAGAGGTGGAGTACGCGTTCTTTTAGGTGCCAATCTGATGCAACTAGGAAACCGTCTTCCGCGAATTGTTCGCTTCCCAAAACCATAAATTGCGACGAATGGATTATCTCATTCGCTAAGTCGCTCACCTTCATATTGATGGTAACAGGGCGACTGAAATCATAGTCGTTATAAGCGTGTCCCCCGGAACTGCGATGGAACGGCTGCCGAAAATCAGTACTTGCCACAGCAACAAGTGACCCTACAGCGCGAGTAGAGTTGGCAAGCTTGTCAGTAACAAGCTTCTTCTCAGTCATCCGACGTACAGAGAATGCGGCCATCACGAAGGCCCTTTCCAGCATGTCGCCGGGACTATGGTCACCTTTGAAGTCATCGTTCAAAAATTCTAACCCGTGTGCGATTGCGCGATCCATCTGCTGGTGGAGCTCATTCTTCCAAGGGTAAGCCTGCCAATCGAACGATGATATAGGCATCACAAACTCCAGAAGTCCGGGGACACAATACTTATCTTGCCACGCTGAAGCGGCTCTGACGCGACTGCAAATTCCGGCAATCACGCCATCACGATCTTCAACTGCCGCCCCACCGCTTTCGCGTATTTCTGCAGCGATGTCGTGGACGGCATCGTGCGGCCGCTTTCCATGCGGGCGACGGCGCTTTGCGAGGTGCCCATGCGCTCGGCCACCTGTTCCTGCGTCAGCTTCGCCTTCACGCGCGCGCCGATCAGTTCGCGCGCCAGCGAAAATTCGCCTTCGAGCGCGTCATATTCCTTCTTGAATTTTGGATCCTTGAGCTTCTCGCGGATCCAGCTTTCGACATCGCGTCCGCGTCTGGTCATGGCTCTTCAATCTCCTTCAGTCTGGCCCGGGCCAGTTTCAACTCTCGCGGCGGCGTCTTCTTCGTCTTCTTGATGAAGGTGCGCAGAACCAGCACGCGCTCTTCATGCGCCGCCACGTAAATCGAGCGGGCAATGCCGCTTTGTCCCTTCAGCCGCATTTCCCAAAGCTTGTCGTCGAGATGCTTCACATAAGGCGCGTGAACATTCATCAGTCCGAACTCGCCAATGAGCCGCACGATGCGGGCGAAATGCAACTGCATGTCGTCGGGCAGCGCCTCGACTTCCGCCTCCGCCGCGTCGCTGGCGAACTCGACCGTCCAGCTCAATTTTGATATATAGCAAAATCGGTATGATCGCAAGTCATGCTGCTGCCCCTCCCGATCACTCGCCCTAGAGTTGAAATGGAGGCTGTCACTCTCCGGCCGCGCCCGGCACCGCGCGCAAAGATTTCGGAAAAAAATCTCCCATCACTTCTTGAAACGGCTTTTAGTCCTACCCGTATCCACCCAGAGGCTGGAATGGAGATGGCCAGGCAGGAGAGATCGCGAGAAACGCGGAAACATACAGGGCAAGGATGCGGGTCTTCGCGCGCATTACGGGTGTCCCAACGGATGATGGCCGCCGCTTGCGCGCCCCGCTCTCCCGCGGATCACGAAGCCTGAGGTGAGACGAAGGTGCGGAGCAGTGCGCGGCTTGAATGCGCGCGCATCGCCCGCCGGCCGTAATCTCGGACACGCGAAGGGCGGGCACTCCCCACACGCGCAGCGATCATGCATCGCCCGCGCGGAGGGCGATCCCGCCTTTTGCCTGTTCGGAAGGAATGCGTGCGCGCGGTTTACGCGACGATGCGGGTTTCCCAGCCGTCGTAATCGCCGCCGGCTTCGAAGGCGAGGTCGTAGAGGAACAGCGTCACCTGCTCCATGGCCTCGTCGCTGGGCACGTCGCGGTGCCAGACCTGCGCGCCATACATCTCCCACGGGCCCATCGGTTCGGAGGTGCCGCGCAGCGAGAAGCCGGCATGCACGCAACGCTCGACATAGTGGCTGCGCGAATTGGCGCAAGGGAAATAGGCCCAGTGGTCGATCTCGCGCACGAACGTGCGGAAATCGCCCTGCTGTTCCAGCGTCTCGCACAAGGCCCGGCTGGCCGCGACCTGCATATCCCGCTCGTTTAACATCTGTGCGTAAGACCCTGTTGATACTCGACTCGGGCCGAATCACTCCCCGGCCCCAAGCAGGATGAGTCACAAGCCGCGCCCGCGCAATCGCCAATGCCGGTTGGGGGACACTCCGTAGGCGGAATTCGTGGTGAAGAGGGTTCCGAACGCTGTTCGGCGGGGGCTGACGGAGCTTGGGCGGGGCTCGGAACGCCCGCAAAGCGCCATCGCGATCAGCCATGGGCCCTCTCAGCCTTTCCGCCCGATGATCGTCGGAGCGCGGGCCCGATCCTGCAAGGCGGGCGCGACATATCGTGGGCGCGCGCATCCTGCTAGGCTTGGCCACCGAATAACGGGGGGTACCCATGCACACACGCATCTTCGCCGGTCTGCTGTTCACGTTGTCTCTTGTTTCGCCCGCCTTCGCCGCGCCGGCCGCCGCGCCCGCCGAGGCCAAGGTGGTGGCGCCGTTCCACGCCTTCATCGATGCCTTCAACAAGGGCGACATGAAATCCGCCGCCGCGCCCTATGCGGACGACGCGATCATCGTCGACGAGGTCCCGCCCTTCGAATGGCGCGGCAAGGCGTTCGCGGGCTGGAGCGCGGACGTCGACGTGGCATGGAAGGCCGCCGGCATCGCGAACGGGCACATGGCGCTCGCCAAGGCGACCCAGTTTGCGGCGGCAAAGGATGCGGCCTACGCCATCATCCCCGCGCATCTGAGCTTTACCGAAAAGGGCAAGCCCGCAAGCGAGGACGGCACCTTCACCGTGGCGCTCAAGCATTTGAAAGCAGGCTGGCGCATCACCGCCTGGACCTGGACCACGAAACACTGAGGCGGTGGCGACCTTTGTGATCAAGGCGGAGGTCTCCGACACCTCCGCCAAGACCTTTTCCTTCGCCGCGCAGAAGACGATGTATGGCGGCAAGGCCATCGCTGTGGGCGACGCGCTCTACATCATCGCTAGCGAAACGCAGGGTGGCCCCGGCCTGATCGCGAAGGGCGTGGTGACGGCGGTGGACTATTCCGGTGTGGCCAAGCCCGCCGGCGTGGAGCGCTACACCCCGCGCGTGAGCATAGACGCCAAACGCACCGCCACCGCCAAACGCCCTCTGGGCCGCGCGCAACTCCGCCCCCACATCGGCAAGGGCGGAGGCAAAGGCGAACTCGCCGACCGCCTCTACAAACAGGCGACGGACAAGATCATCGGCGTGAGCGAGGAGGCCGCGAAGGTGCTGGAGGCGTGTTTTTGAGGGGGCGAGCGTGCGTAGAGAGTAGCTCTAGGGAAATGGGCCAAAACCGACTAGATACCCTTCAATGCCTGCAAATCAGACCAAAAAGAATCACTATGTTCCTTGCTTCTATACGCAACAGTGGACAAGCGAGGATGGCCGCTTGTGCCAATTCAGCAGGCCTCATCGGGCCGTTGTCCCGAAACGTGTCCATCCCGACGCTACAGGTTACAGCCGTGACCTTTATACCGAACAGGCGCTGCCGGCCGAATTTAGGGCACATCTGGAAGACGTTTTTCTGAAGAAGGTGGACCAGCGTGCATGCGATGCCCTTGGTCTTCTCCTTGAGAAGCGTTTGGACGATCTCTCTGTGGAGCAGAAGACTGCTTGGGTCCGCTTCATGATGTCCATGCTGCAACGCAGTCCCGGCAAGATTTCTTCTTTGCGAAAGCAGTGGGACGAGCAGTATATGACCGCGGGGCAGAACCTTGAAGAGATATATCTGCGGGAACGAAAGGTAGATGATCCACCAACACTGGCAGAGTATCTCTCCCAAACCCCAGCCGATGTGATAGCCCGGGGAAGGGTCAATCTTCTTCAAACCGTGATGGACCTTCCGAACGTCGGAGCGCACATCCTCAACATGCACTGGGCCGTGTTCGAATTTCAAAGCGAGAAGTTCACGCTTCTTACGTCTGACCGCCCTATCGTGATGACTAACGGATTGAAGGCACAATCCGCACACATTGGGCTACCAATAAGTCCAACACAATTGTTCCTTTGCGCAAATTCGCCTGATACGTTCCGCGCTCTCGAGCGTGAGAATGCGAATGATGTTCTCCCTCGCGTTAATCAGATAGTTGCGAGTCAGACAGAGCGACTCGTATATGGAACCAGCGACAAGGCCTTACGCTTTGTAGAGAAGTATCTTCCGAAAAAGACCTAATCGATTACCGGCTCCGGCTCCCAAACGTCTTCGGCACGTTCGGCCGGCCGGCGCGCTTCATGCGGCTGCGGCCGCTTGAGGGCTTCTTGTCGCCGCGCACCGCCGCCTCGCCGGCCTCGGCCACGGCTTCCTGCCGGGCAAAGGGATCGTCGGCGACGGCCAGCTCCACGGCCTGCAGCCGCTTGATCTCGTCGCGCAAGCCGGCCGGCGGTTTCGAATTCCAGATCGCCGGCCGCCTCGCGCATCTGCTTTTCCAGATCGGCGATGTGGGCGCGCATATTGTGGCCGATGAATTCCTTGCCCTCTTCGGCCATGCCCGTATCGACCATCACATGGTCGCGCTCATACATCGAGCCCATGATGTCGGAGATGTGCTTCTTGATGCTGGCCGGCGTGATGCCGTGTGTCGGCGTTGTAGGCTTTCTGCTTCTCGCGGCGGCGGCTGGTCTCGGCCATCGCCCGCTCCATCGAGCCGGTGATCTTGTCGGCATAGAGCACCACCTTGCCGTCCACATTGCGCGCGGCGCGGCCGATGGTCTGGATCAGGCTGGTCTCCGCTGCGCAGGAAGCCTTCCTTGTCGGCGTCGAGGATCGCCACCAGCGCGCATTCGGGAATGTCGAGCCCCTCGCGCAACAGGTTGATGCCGATCAGCACGTCGAAGGCGCCCAGCCGCAGGTCGCGGATGATCTCGATGCGCTCCAGCGTTTCGACATCCGAATGCATGTAGCGCACGCGAATGCCCTGCTCGTGCATGTATTCGGTCAGGTCCTCGGCCATCTTCTTGGTCAGCGTCGTGACCAGCGTGCGATAGCCCTTCTGCGCCACCTCGCGGCATTCGGCGATCAGGTCGTCGACCTGCGTTTCCACCGGGCGGATCTCGACCGGCGGATCGATCAGCCCGGTGGGCCGGATCACCTGTTCGGAGAACACGCCGCCGGTGCGCTCCATCTCCCACGGCCCGGGCGTCGCCGAGACATAGACGGTCTGCGGCCGCATCGCGTCCCATTCCTCGAATTTCAGCGGCCGGTTGTCGATGCAGCTGGGCAGGCGGAAGCCATATTCGGCTGAGCGTGAATTTGCGCCGGTAGTCGCCCTTGTACATGGCGCCGATCTGCGACACCGAGACATGGCTTTCGTCGCAGAACACCAGCGCCTCGTCCGGCAGATATTCGAACATGGTCGGCGGCGGCTCGCCGGGTTTGCGCCCCGTCAGCCAGCGCGAATAATTCTCGATGCCGGCGCAGGAGCCCGTGGCCTCGATCATCTCCATGTCGAAAGTGCGTGCGCTGTTCCAGCCGCTGCGCCTCCAGCAGCTTGCCCTCGGCGCGGAACTGTTCGAGCCGCTGGATCAGCTCGGCCTTGATGCCCTTGGTCGCCTGCTGCAGCGTCGGGCGCGGCGTCACATAATGCGAATTCGCATAGATCTTGATGGAGTCGAGCGCTGCCGGCCTTCTTGCCCGTCAGCGGATCGAATTCGGTGATGCGAGTCCACCTCGTCGCCGAACAGTTCGATGCGCCAGGCCCGGTCCTCGTAATGCGCCGGGAAGATGTCGACGGTGTCGCCGCGCACGCGAAAGGCGCCGCGCACGAAATTGTCGTCGTTGCGCCGGTATTGCAGGGCCGAGAGATCGCGCATCAGATTCCATGCGGTCGATGCGCTTGCCGCGCGCGATCGTCAGCGCCGTGCCCGAATAGGTCTCGACCGAGCCGATGCCGTAGATGCACGACACGCGAGGCGACGATGATCACATCGTCGCGCTCCAGAATCGCCCGCGTCGCCGAATGGCGCATGCGGTCGATCTCCTCGTTGATCGAGCTGTCCTTCTCGATATAGGTGTCGGTGCGCGGGATATAGGCTTCCGGCTGGTAGTAGTCGTAATAGCTGACGAAATACTCGACCGCGTTCTCCGGGAAGAACTGCTTGAACTCGCTGTAGAGCTGGGCGGCCAGCGTCTTGTTGGGCGCCAGGATCAGCGCCGGGCGCTGCAGCGTCTCGATCACCTTGGCCATGGTGAAGGTCTTGCCCGAGCCGGTGACGCCCAGCAGCACCTGGTCGCGCTCGTTTGCGCGCGCCGCCGCCACCAGTTCGGCGATGGCCGTGGGCTGGTCGCCCGCCGGCTCGTATTCGCTGACCAGCTTGAAGCGCTTGCCGCCTTCGGATTTCTCCGGCCGCTCCGGGCGGTGCGGCACGAATTCGCCATCGCTCGGCGGCGGGGAGGCGGCGCCGGATCATAGGCCGTGCCGGCGGCGGAATCGGCACCGCCGCCACGGCCGCCTCGAAGCGCGCCGCGCCTTCGCTGAAGCCGGGCTGCCTTGCGGGCCTTCGCCTTGCCGCGCGCCGGCTTGGGAACCTGTCCGTTGTTATGCGCCATGGGCCGAATATAGAGGCTGCCGGTTGTTCCTGCACCTGCCGGGTGTGCTAGGCAGGCTTGCGAGGTTGGCAAAGGTGGCGAATCCATGAAGGCAATTGCGTTGAGCGCGCTGGTTCTGATCGCCGCGGCGGGGCTGGCCATGCCGGCGCAGGCCCAGATGGGCGGCATGGGCGGCGACGGTACCATGGGCGGCATGGGCGCAGGTGCCATGGGCGGTATCGGTGCCCATGGCCCCGGCACTCTGCCTCAGCAACGCAGCAGCGGCAGCCACGATCCGGAAGGCGAGGCCGAGGAATTGCGGCTGGCGGGCCGCTGCGATCGCGCCGTGCCGATCCTGCGCCGACCTCGTGGACAGCCCGCGGAATTATCCGATTTCCAAATACAATCTCGGCCTCTGCCTGCTCGATCTGGCGGCGGCCGATCACGATGCGGCGCAGGCCGCCCGCCAGCGCCAGGAAGGCGCCAGCTGGATCGTGCGCGCGGCCGATGGCGGTTTCGGCAATGCGGAAGCGAAGGCCGTGACGCTGTATCTCGATGGCGTCGGCGTCGCGGCCGATCCGGTGGAAGCGGAGAAATGGGCCCTGATCTATCATGGCAATGGCATGCGCTTTGCCCTCGGCCTTCCTGATATCGATTCGGCGGTCCGCGACCGGCTCGATGCCACGCTGACGATGACCACTTGCAGAGGCGCAAGCGCGCGCCGATTCCTGGGCTGCGAACCGGCAATAGCAGGCCTGCGCGCGGGCGCTCATGCCGCCGCTTCGGCCTGCGCGGCCCAGGCGAAACCGGGGTAATAGGCGTCCATCATCCGGTCCGCATAGGCGACGAGATTGTCATGGGCTTCGGCCCGCCGCCGCAATTCGCCGGTGAAGAATGGCGTCAGCACGCCGGCCACCATGGCGAAGGCCGTGGCATCGACGCCGCTCGGCGCCTCGCCCATCACATAGGGCTTGTCGCCGAGCATGGCCGACAGCGCGTCGCAGCGAGCGCCCGCCCAGCGCGGCGATCTCGGCATCGCTGTGCCGCCCGAACCCCTGGGCTCGCAGCATGGCGCGCACGCTTTCGCGCCCGCCCTTGCGCACCGCGTCCGGCAGGCCGTCGAAGAAATGCGCCGGGCCCGTTCTCGAAATTCACATCGTCCATCCAGCGGTAATGGACCAGCGCGAAATAAAGATGGTCTTCCAGCATGCGCTCGATGCTCCAGGCCTGGGCGCGCTCTGCCGTGCACAGCCCGGCGTCGAAATCGAAGCGGTGCTCGTCCTCGATATGGCGGCGGATGAAGGTCGAATCGCCCAGCCTGTGTGCGCCGATCTGGATATAGGGGATCTTCCCCTTGGGCGCCTCCTGCGGGCGTCCGCGCTCGAATTTGTAGGGCATGCCCGCCATCTTGAGATGGACCTGGCTCTTCATCGCGAAGGGGCTCGTGTCCGGCAGGTCCGAAGCCCGGGCCCGCACCGTAGAGTGTCATCGTCATCTGCACCTCCATCGCTCGGAGGCTGGATATACTGCCACGCCTGCTGACAACATGCTGTCAGCAGCGTTGCAGCAGATTTGTCTCATGAAAGTGCCGCTATGAGACGCGCCGACCGGCTGTTCCGCATCATCCAGATCCTGCGCCGCCGGCGCCGGCCGGTGACGGCTGTCGAGATTGCCGAGGAGATGGAAACCTCGGTGCGCACCATCTATCGCGACATCGCGCAATTGATGGCCGACCGCGTGCCGATCCGCGGCGAGGCGGGCATCGGCTATGTGCTCGATGGCGGTTTCGACATGCCGCCCCTGATGCTGACGGCCGACGAGATCGAGGCCGCCATGCTGGGCGCGCAATGGGTGATGGGCCGCGGCGATCCGTGCTGACGCGCGCGGCGGGCGATCTCGTCGCCAAGATCGGCGCGGTGGTGCCCGAACATCTGCGCCCGCTGCTGCTCGATCCGGCCTCGATGACGCCGCACGGCCCGGACGGTCGAAGCCGACGCCATCGACATGGGCGCGCCTGCGCACGGCCATCCGCGCGCAGGGCAAGCTCGCCTCCTCTATCGCGACGAGACGGGCGCCGAGACCGATCGCGTGATCTGGCCCATCGCCGTGGCCTATTTCGAATCGGTGCGGCTGATCGTCGGCTGGTGCGAATTGCGCGAGGGCTTTCGCCATTTCCGCACCGACCGCATCGTGCAGGCCGATTTCCTCGACACGCGCTACCGCACCTCGCGCGCCAAGCTGCGCGCCGCCTGGAAGAAGGAGCGTATGGAGGCCGCACGAGCGCGCAGCTCGCACGGAAGAAAGGAGGACAGGATCATGATCGAAGCCAGCTGCCATTGCGGCGCGGTGCGCATCGAGGTGCCCGTCGCGCACCGGAGACGGTGACGTCCTGCAATTGCTCGATCTGCCGCCGCCTCGGCACGCTCTGCGCCTATTACCCGCCGCCGATGTCGCCGTGCACGGCGCCACGGACACCTATGTCTGGGGCGACAGGATCGCTGGCCTTTCATCGCTGCAAGATCTGCGGCTGCAACACCCATTGGAGCCCGTCCGATCCGGCGCTGGATCGCATGGGCGTCAATGCGCGGCTGATGGCGCCCGAGATCGTGGCCGCCGCGCGCATCCGCAAATTCGACGGCGCCGACACATGGACCGTCCTCGAAGAGGGTTAGCCATGAACGGCGCGGCTATCGGCGGGAGCTTCATCGCGTGCTGACATACCATAGTCGCGCGTGATATCGGCGATGCGCAGTCGGTAGTCGCAGAACAGGCTGGCGCGGCCCTGGGTCTGTGCCGCACGGTGTGCTTCCAGTTGCCGCCACCGAGTCACTGCGTCTTCGTCCCGCCAGATGGAAAGCGAAAGAAGCTTGCCCTTTTCGCTGAGCAATTCGAAGCGCTCGATCGAGACGAAGCCGTCGATCTGCAACAGCTGTGTCCGCAGGGCCGCGGCTATGTCGAGATAGGCCGCCTGCGCCGCCGCGTCCGCCGGCCAGTTTTCGAAGAGGACCGCGATCATGCGCGCACCATTTCGAGGAATGTGCGCTCTTCGCGGCGGATGAAGCGTTCGTTTTGGGCGAAGGCGAAATTGGCGCGGCCCTGTTCGTCCTCGCGCAGCCGTGCGCGATAGGCTTCATAGGCGGCAAGGCTCTCGAAGCCGATCATGGCATGCGCGATATCGTTGGTACCCTCCAGCGGCAGGAAATAGCCCAGCAGCTTGCCCCCGCAGGCCGGAATGATGCTGAGCCAGGCTCGGGCATAGCGCTCGAAGGCGTCGCGCTGGAACGGATCGATCTGGTAGCGGATGTGGCAAACGACATTCATACTACGGTCTCCATCGAATTGTCGGAGCAGTTTAGCGCTTGCCGCCACGATGATGTTTCGCTCATGATCGAAGCATGAATGTACCGGTGCGTCAGCTCTCGAAGGATGGTCCCTCCATCGCCCAGATCGCGGCACTGGCCGGCGATCCGGCGCGGGCCAACATGCTGCATTGCGCTGCTGTCCGGCCAGGCGCTGACGGCGAGCGAATTGGCGAATGAAGCCGGCATTGCGCCGCAGACGGCGAGTTCGCATCTGGCTCGGCTCGAAGCCGGCGGTCTGATCGTGGCTGTGAAACAGGGGCGTCACCGCTATGTCCGGCTTGCCGACGCAGATGTGGCGCGGATGCTGGAGATGATGGCCGGCGTCGCCGCCCGCGCGGGCCATCTGCGCACACGGCCCGGGCCTTCGGATCCGGCGATCCGCAAGGCGCGGGTCTGCTACGATCATCTGGCGGGAGAGATGGGCGTCGCGGTGTTCGATGCCTTGGTGGCGCAGGCACATCTGAGGCTGCGCGGCGAGGACCTGCAGCTCACGCGCAAAGGTGCCGCATTTCTATGCGATTTCGGGATCGATCCCGAGGCGTTGCGCAGCTTGCGCCGTCCGCTCTGCCGCACCTGCCTTGATTGGAGCATGCGCCGCTATCATCTGTCCGGCAGTCTTGGTGCGGCATTGTTGGACCGGCTTTACGATCTTGGCTGGGCCGCGCGCGCGAAGGACAGCCGTGCGATTATTTTCAGCCGGCGCGGCGAAACCGCTTTCACAAAGCAGTTCCGGTTGTGATGCCGGCTTTGTTCCGGCTTAAAAGGCGTGTGCGAGCGCCTCGCGCAGTCTGGCGGTCTCGCCGCGATGCACCTTGTCCGCCAGAATGTTGCGAACCGAAAGCTCGCGGCCATAGAACGCCTCGTTCCAGTTATCCTTCGGTTCGAGAATGGAGCCGTTCAGCGTCAGCCCGCCATAGGCGCCGACACTCGATGCCCAGACGATGATGTCGCCCGAGAGATTGCCGCTGGTCGCGCCTTCGGCCGCGGCGCCGAGCGTGACGACCGTGAGCCCCGCGCCCGCGCCGAACTTGAACTTGCTGCGCTCGACGGCCCGAAGTGCGCGCTTGCTCATGACGAACATCACGAGCTCGGACTTCTCCAGCCCGATCTGCAGGCCGAAGGATGCCGAGGCCAGGGTATAGAACGCCGGCTGGCTCCAGCTGCGGCCATGGCGTTCCAGCAACACGCCGTCGCCGCCTTCGCCGCCGAAGATGAAGCCGCCCTTGACGAGCGCCGGGACGATCAGCACGGCCCGCGCATCGCGCAACAGGCTGCGCGACGGCCCGAAAGTCTTGTCGTGACGCATATGATGGACAGTGGCCGTCGCATCGCCCAGAAGCGCGGTCTGATCGCTGGCCATGGCCGGGCTGGGCGCGAGCGCCAGCATAACCGTCATGGTAACCGCCGCTGTCAGCCCGCCGGCCCAATCTGCAATCCGCATGTCCTGTCTCCCCGCAAAAGTCGTGACGAAACGGGCCGGAGTCTGCACCGATCCGGCCCCGATTGTCTTGCGTAAACGCAATGCCCGGGAAATGGTTGTCTTTGCCCGCCGCCGCGTGTGACTCGATAAGATTCTATTCACAATCATTCGCATTTGTTCGTCCTCCCATGACAGGCACACAGGAGGTGACGATGCGCCATGTTCTCGTTCTTGCGGCCACATTGCTGGCCGGTTCGACGGTCTGCACCCTGGCGGGCGAACGGGTAACGAACCCGCGCGCCGTGGTCGTGCGCGGCATGAATGCCGCATTCTACGATGCAAACAGCATTGGGGCTGGCAGCGATCCAAAGGTCGGTGTCAACACCGACGTCCAGAATCTGTCCGTGAATTGCGGCCCTGACGGTAAGACGGGCGTGGATCAGTTGCGCACGACGATTCCCAACCCGCACATCTGCTGGGCCAAGCTCGAAGATCTGGAAGCCCGCAACAGCGCTGTTATCCTTGCCACTGACCCGTTGCCCAACAATGGATATCATTGCCTCATCCGTGACATCACGCCGAATGAGATGCGCAAGGCGTTGCACTACAAACCGTGATGTCCGGCGGGTTCGCTGGCTGTCTCTTCCGCGCCTATTCGGCGGCCTGCAGCACCGGGCGCTGGCGCAGTGCCTCGATGGCGGCGGTGCGCTGGGTCTCCGGGCGCTCATAGATGAGGCTGGCGCCGTCCCACACCTCCATGCGGCGGGTGCCGGGCAGGCGCATGGCATGCGCAAGGATGCGTGCCTGTTTTTCGCCCGCGCAGGGCGCCGAAAAAGTGCCGATCAGGGCCCCGGCCTGGTCGAGGTAACAGATTTCGAAATGCGGCATGGCGGCCTCCATCACACTCGGTTTCATGCCCCCACGACCGGCCCATTTTTCGAGGTTCGATGCGACCCGGTCGAGTGACCATTTGGGGGCCGCGCGTCGCCTCTTCGGGCATCACTCTCGCAGGGCCTATCTAAGCATGCCGAGATGACGGCCAAGCGATGGTTTGATTAAGTCTTTTTGAGTTCATGCGAATTTGCGATCCTGCTCCCGGGCTAGGGCCCGATTTGGGGCCGGATCGCGGCCTGTCGTGACGCGGCTGTTGAAATCGGCCGGCTCGCTTCCCACATTACAAAAACGGGCGGGGCGCGATGCCCCGGGCAGGAGGCTTTGATGACCGATATCCACCAGCCGAGCATGCAGTCGCGCGAGGAAAGCGCGCGCACGATCTCGATCATCGTCTATCTGCTCTATCTGGCCGCGCTGGTGAACGGGCTGACGGCGATCATCGGCGTGATCCTGGCCTATGTGAAGCGCGACGATGTGCGCGGCACGGTCTATGAGAGCCACTTCGCCAACGCCATCGAGATTTTCTGGATCTTCCTCGTCGGCATGCTGATCGCGGTGCCGCTGTGCTTTGTGCTTTATCGGCATCCCGCTGGTGGTGGCGCTCTATATCTGGGTGCTGTTCCGCACCATCAAGGGCGTGGTGCGCGCCAGCGACGCGTCAGCCCTATTACTGAGCGGCGTCAGCGGTCCGTTTGCCGTTCGCGGCAGAACATCCAGCCGATCAGCCCCAGCATGATGGCTGCGGCGAAGGCTGTAGGGCACGATGTCGTAGAGCAGCCAGGGCGCTGTCGCGGCGGTGTGGAAGGCCATACCCATCTCGGCGCCCCACAGCGTGCAATCGCCGACACCGCCTTCATTGGCCGCGCAGCCGGAATAGGTCGACGCGAACACCGCCAGCGTCGGCAGCACCAGCGCCGCGATCGGCAGCAGCAGCGCGCTCATGCGCCGCCAGCAGGGGCTGGCGCGCGAACAGCGCGGCGATGGCGGCGGCAATGCCCAGAGACGATCAGCAGCAGCGAGTTCGTGCCAAGCGTCCAGGCCAGATTCAGCGTGTCGCGCAGACCGCCGCCCAGCGCCATGCCGTGGCAGGCGACCGGGCCCGGCGCGCATTGCAACGCCAGCGCCGTGGCGCGCACGATCCACACCAGCAGAGACGGCGCGAGCAGCGCCGCGGCGATCAGCGCCCAGACGCCGAGGGCCGTATGCCGTTTGGGAGGCGGTGGCGGTGGCTCGAACGTATGCATGGGCCAATTAAGCACAACCGGCCGGCCGAACTCTCGATTACTCTTCGAATATGATTAATTTGCAACGGATCGGACGCGCTCAGTGCGGCGGCAGGGCCATGGGCTGGCCGATCAGCCGCCAGCGCCCATTGCGCGATCTGCGCCAGATAGCCGGCATGCAGGCCAAGATGGTCCCTGGCCGTGTAGTCCACCGGCACGCCGCCAAGCGCGGATCGCTCCAGGCCGGCATGGCTTCGAGCACGCGGGCGAAATGCAGCGGCGTCGGGTGCGGCCCGCTGCGCGCGAGCGCGGCGGCGAACAGCTTGCCGTCCAGATAGGCGCGCAGCGCCTGCATCGAGGCGACGGCTGCGGAAGCGCCGTTCATAGGTTTCGAACCCAGTCGCGCAGCCTGGCATTGCGCGTCGTGGGGTAGGGGATCGGCGTCGTCGCCACCGAATAGAGCCCCTCCACCGCGCGCCCGCCCAGCGTGGCGGCTTCCGGCACGTAGCAGGCCGTCGGGCACAGGAAGGCGGGATACCAGCGCAGGCGATGGGCCTGGGCCAGGGCGCGGAAGCTCTCCTGCGGCACCGCCCCCAGCACCACCAGCTCGACGCCGGCCGCGCGCAGGCGCCGACAGCTGGTTCGGACAGGTCTTGCGCGCCCGGTTCGTAGGTCGCCGCGGCCGTGGGCTTGAGGCCGCGCCGCGCCAGCTCGCGCGCGGCCCCGCGCAGCGCCGCCCGGCCATAGCGATCGCCGCGATAGAGCACGCCGACACGCAGCGTGCCGCGCTGGTCGAGCAGCGCCTTGACGCCGATCTGCACCTGCGCGGCCACCGGCAGGTCCATCGCGAATTCGAGCCGCCGCGCCTCGGACATAGGCGGTGTGCGCCGGCACGAAGGGAAAGAGATGCAGGACGCCGGCATCCAGCACCATGCCCATCGTCGCCGAGACGGGCGGCGTGCCGTTCGAGCCGATCATGGCGAAGATGCCGCGCTTCAGAAGCAGCCGCGCGCCGCGGCCCGCGCCTTGTCGGGATCGTAGGCGCTGTCCTTGGCGACCAGGCGGAGCTTGCGCCCGCCGACGCCGCCATGGGCGTTGATCTCGTCGAAGGCCAGCGTCAGCCCGTTGCGGATGGCGATGCCCTCGGCGGCGAGCGGGCCGGTCAGGTCGAGCACGCTGCCGACCGTGACCGAGTGGGGGTGGACGCCCGGCGCCGGCACCACGGCCGGCGGGGGCGAAGCGCCGCCGCGCCCGCTGCCGTGCCGCTGACGCCCAGCAGCACGACGGCGAGAAGCGCGGCGGCACGCCGGACTCATGCGGCGGCGGAGGGCCGCGCCTTCACGCGCGCGAACCAGGCCGTGACATTCTTGAATTCGGGATTGAGCGGCTGGCCGACCGGCGTTGCCGAAATCCAGGAAGCAGAAGAGCAGGATGTCGGCCAGGGTGAAGCGCTTGCCGCAGACGAATTCGCGCCCGTCCGCCATCTGCCCGTCCAGCCATTTCAGCCGGTCCTGCGCCATGGCCTTCAGGCCATCGGCCGCTTCCGGCGCGGTGAAGATGCGGTCCTTGAACAGCGTGCAGCCCCTGGCTGAAGCGGAAGCCCATCGCCATCATCTCGGTGATGTTGAGATCGATGCGGCGCATCCACATGCGCGTCTCGGCGCGCTCTTCCGGCGTCGTGCCGATCAGCGCCGGCGTCGGGATGGGTTCTCTTCGAGATATTCGCAGATCGGCAGGATCTCGGAGACGAACTGTCCGTTGTCGAGTTCCAGGCTCGGCATCTGGCCATGCGGGTTGCGCTTGAGGTGCGCGTCGCCGCGGTTCTCGCCCTTCATCAGGTCGACTTCGACCTTGGGGATGTCGATGCCCTTCTCGGCAATGAACATGCGCACGACATGGGGATTGGGGCCGATCGAATTGTAGAGTTTCATTGTGGGGCATTCCTTTGCCTGTTTCCTCGCGGCCCGAAGCCTAGAGTAGCGGGTGCGGAAGTGGCAAACCGGAATTCCGCACAAAGTCGCCACCGGGAGGGAAGGCGGTGGCGCCAAAGCGCGGGCCGGCCCGGAAAGGCCCCAATCGCCAGCGTCCAGCCCTAGAGGCGCCACAATGGTTTGCGAGATGTGCGGCTGTGGATTGTTATCGGTTGGCGTTGTCACTCATGAGCCGGACGCGTTTGCGCCATTATGTACTCCTGACGGGCGGCTGGGCCGCGCTCGGCAGCGGCGCCGCTGCTCCTGCCGCTGCCCGTGCCGATGCCCTTTCCGGTTGCCGGCGTGCTGCTGCTCGACGGGGCCGCGATCCTGACCAGCCATTCGCGCCGCTTCCGCCACGGCCTGCAATATGCGCGCTACCGTTATGGCTGGCTGTCGCGGAGTGTGGAGACGGTGGCGGTGCGCTCGCCGCAAAGCGTGCGCCGCATGGTCCGCCGCACGCGGCCCGACCTGATCGAACGCCACGCCCGCCGCCAGGCCGCCCGCGATCTCAGCGCCTCTGACGCGCCTGCTGACATCGCGATGCGCGCGTGCTAGCGTCGCGCCATGGCCATTCCCTTCGACCGCAATTTCGATGTGCCCTATGGCGAGGCGATTGCCGTCTCGCCCCTGATCACGCGCGTGCTCGCGCCCAATCCCGGGCCCGTTCACCTTCAAGGGCACCGGCGTCTACATCGTGGGGCAGGGCCGCGATGCGGCGATCATCGATCCCGGCCCGGATCTGCCCGAGCATGTCGAAGCGCTGAAGCGCGCGCTGGAAGGCCGCCGCCTCACCCATATCCTCGTCACCCATACCCATTCCGATCATTCGCCCGGCCGCCGCGCCGCTCAAGGCCTGGTCGGGCGCCAAGACCTATGGCTTCGGGCCGCATGGCTCGGGCAAGGAGGAGGGGCTCAAGCTCGAAGAAGGCGGCGACCGCGATTTCGTGCCGGATGTGCGCGTGAAGGATGGCGATGTGATCGCGGGCGACGGCTTCACCTTCGATTGCGTCTACACGCCGGGCCACACCTCCAACCATATGTGCTTCGCGCTGCGCGAAGAGCAGGCGCTGTTCACCGGCGATCATGTGATGGGCTGGTCGACCACGGTGGTGACGCCGCCCGATGGCGACATGGCCGCCTATATGGCGAGCCTCGACAAGACTGCTCGCGCGCGACGACGAAATCCTGTGGCCGACCCATGGCGGGCCGGTGCGTGATCCGAAGCCGTTCCTGGAGGCCTATCTCGATCATCGCCTGGCGACCGCGAGGCGCAGATCCTCGCCTGCATTGCGGACGGCCTCGACACCATCCCCGACCATGGTGGCGCGCATCTATGCCGATGTCGACAAGCGCCTGCACCCCGCCGCCGCGCGCTCGGTCGAAGCCCATCTGATCCAGCTTGGCGGATGAGGGCCGCGTCACGACGGACGGCGGTACCTACCGCCTCGCCTAGGCCTTCGTCTTCGCCAGCGTCTTCATCGAAGGCGCGGATGCGGCTGCGCATTCTTGCCGATGTCGGAGATGCCCACCCGGCTCTCCGAGCGGATGTCGAGCTTGGCGCCCATGCCGCTTGGCCGCACGCGGATCACGATGTCGTCGGTGAAGCCGAAGAAGAAGGTCGTGTCGCTGGCTTCGATGCGGCCCTCATTGGCATCTGGCCGCGACGATGTTCCAGCCCATCGCCTTGGCCGCCTTCAGCGCGCGCGCATAGAGCTTGGCCGGCGGCGTCAGGATCTGGATGGTGTGGATGTCGGTATAATCTTTGCGCTGCGCCTGCGCGACGGTCGTCGATCTTGCCGTGCCACGTGATCTTGGTGTTGCCGTCATAGTCCGGCGAATTGAGCGCATGCGTCGGCCTTGCGCAGCGGCAGCACGGCGCGGAATTGCGGCGGGTTGGCGATGTCGGTGGTGATGTCGTGGATCGGCGGCACGGTCTTCGCGATGTAGAGATTGTAGAGCGGCAGCGACGACCACGACGACCGCGCCGACGATGCCCGATCAGGCCCCAGCGCGCGCCCGACCAGTTCTTGGCGATGGCCGCGGCGATCAGCCCAGATGATGCCGAGCGCCAGCGCGCCGAGCCCGATATAGATGCACCAGGGGAACAGCTTCAGAAGCCCGAACTGGAACCCCCACAGCCCGATCTGCTTGCCGAAGCCGGCGGCCAGCCCGATCAGCGAGCGAGACGATGAAGCCCGCGAATACGAGTTTCGCGAGATTGGGAAGAATGCGCATCGTGTCCTCCTTGCCGCCCCCCTTGTGTCCCGGTCAGGCAATCAGGCATGTGGGCAGGCGATAATCGGCGAATGTCTGTCTGCAGCGTGAGTTTCTGGATCTTGCCGGTGGCGGTATGCGGGATGGAATCGACGAACACCACGTCGTCCGGCATCCACCATTTGGCGATCTTGCCGGAGAGATATTTCAGGATGTCGTCCTTGGTCGCGCTCTGGCCCTGTTTGCAGCACGATCACCAGCAGCGGGCGCTCGTCCCATTTGGGATGGGCGATGCCGATCACGGCGGCTTCGGCCACGGCGGGGTGGCCGACGGCGAGATTCTCGATCTCGATGGAGGAAATCCATTCGCCGCCGGACTTGATCACGTCCTTGGCGCGGTCGGTGATGGTCATGTAGCCGTCCGGGTCGAGGGTCGCGACATCGCCGGTGTCGAACCAGCCCTCGGCGTCGAAGGCGTCCGCGCCTTCGCCGCGGAAATAGCCCTTGGCGACGGAGGGGCCGCGCACCTTCAGCCGGCCGAAGGTCTTGCCGTCGCGCGGCAGTTCCTTGTCCTCGTCGTCGACGATCTTCATCTCGACGCCGAAGGGCGCATGGCCCTGCTTGACCTTGTAGTCGAGCTGCTTCGCGTAGGGCAGGTCCTCCATGCCGGCCTTGAGCGTGCCCAGCGTGCCGATCGGGCTCATCTCGGTCATGCCCCAGGCATGGACGACCTCGACATCGTATTTGGTCTCGAAGGTCTCGATCATCGCGCGCGGCGCGGCCGAACCGCCGATCACGACGCGGCGCAGATGCGGCAGCGTCTTGCCGGTCTGTTCCAGATGCTGCAGCAGCGCCAGCCACACGGTCGGCACCGCCGCCGTCATCGTCACCTTTTCGGTTTCGAGCAGCTCGCAGATCGAGGGGCCGTCCATGCCTGGCGCCCGGCATCACCAGCTTGGCGCCGATCATCGGGGCGAGGAAGGCCAGCGCCCAGGCATTGGCGTGGAACATCGGCACCACCGGCAGGATCGCGTCGGCGCCCTGTGACGCCCAGCGTATCGGTCTGGCCCGCCGACCAGCGCATGCAGCACATTGGAGCGGTGGCTGTAGAGCACGCCCTTGGGATTGCCGGTCGTGCCGGAGGTGTAGCAAAGCCCGCAGGCCGTGTTCTCGTCGAATTCGGCCCAGGCGAAATCGCCGTCCATCGCGCCGATGAAATCCTCATAGGCGATGAGATCGGGGATCTTCGCCTCGGGCAGATGGGCGCGGTCGGTCAGCGCCACGAACAGCTTGACGCTGGGCATCTTGTCGGCGATCTTCTCGACCAGCGGCGCGAAGGTGATGTCGAAGAACAGCACCTTGTCTTCGGCGTGGTTCGCGATCCAGGCGATCTGGTCGGGGAACAGGCGCGGGTTCAGCGTGTGGTAGACGGCGCCGATGCCGGTGATGCCGTACCAGCTTTCCAGATGCCGCGCCGTGTTCCAGGCCAGCGTCGCCACGCGGTCGCCGGGCTGGATGCCGAAGCGGTCCAGCGCCTGGGCCACCTTGCGCGCGCGCGCGGCGATCTCGGCGATAATTGGTGCGCGTGATCGGCCCTTCGACCGAGCGGCTCACGATTTCGCGGTCGCCATGATAGAGCGCCGCGTGATCGATGATTTTGTGGACCAGCAACGGCCAGTCCTGCATCAAGCCGAGCATCGTTTCCCAACTTCCCCTGGCGGTTTCACTATCATAATTCGGCGCCCGTGCGGGAATTGCCGGCCCAGCCCCGGACGTCTGAAGAAACTGTCATCTGCTATTTGCGCTCGATCAAGCTTCGGCCGGGCGATTCCATGCGATTTGGCGGCAGAATTGTCCGGCTTGCCGGCCCTGGCCGCGATCCATGCCCGGGCCCGGCAGCGACCGGCCGGCCAAGCCGCGAGCGATCATGGCAGACACAGCCGCAGACACGACCGGACGGTCCAATCCGGCGCCGTGCCGCGGCTGGATGGCCTGAGCGAGCGCCGAGGCCGCGGCCCGGCTTGCCCAATACGGCCCCAACGCCATCGCCGAGACAGCGCACGAGCCTGCTTGCAGCGCCTGTTCGCCTATTTCTGGGGGCCGATCCCCTGGATGATCGAGGTCGCGGCCGTGCTCTCCGCCGCGGTCGGCCATTGGGAGGATTTCGGCGTCATCGCCGCGATGCTGCTGATCAATGCCGGCGTCGGCTTCTTCGAGGAGAAGAATGCCGACGACGCCATCGCCGGCGCTCAAGCAGCAGCTTGCGCCCAATGCCCGCGTCAAGCGCGACGGCGAATGGAAGGATATTCCGACGCGCGAGCTGGTGCCCGGCGACGTCATTCTCGTCAAGCTCGGCAATATCGTGCCGGCCGATGCCACGGCCGCGAAAGGCGATTATGCCAGCATCGACCAGTCGGCGCTGACCGGCGAGAGCCTGCCGGTCGACAAGAAGGTGGGCGACGTCCTCTATTCCGGCTCCATCGTGCGCCAGGGCGAGATGGAGGCGGTCGTCACCGCCACCGGCATGAAGACCTTCTTCGGCAAGACCGCCAAGCTGGTCGAGACCGCCCAGTCCCGCTCGCATTTCCAGCAGGCCGTGCTGCGCATCGGCAATTTCCTCATCTATCATCACGCTGGGCCTGGTCGCGATCATCCTGATGGTGGCGCTGTTCCGCGGCGACAGCGTGGTCGAGACGCTGCTGTTCTGTCTGATCCTGACGGTCGCGGCGATTCCGGTGGCGCTGCCGGCGGTGATGAGCGTGACCATGGCGGTGGGCGCCTCGTTGCTCGCGCGCATGAAGGCGATCGTCTCCCGCCTCGTCTCCATCGAGGAGATGGCGGGCATGGACATGCTGTGCTCGGACAAGACCGGCACGCTGACCAAGAACGAATTGACGCTCGGCGATCCGGTGCTGTTCGAGGGCGATGCGGCGGCGCTGCTGCGCGCCGCCGCGCTGACCTGCGAACGCGACGGACCCGATGCCATCGACACCGCGATCCTCAAAGGCGTCGATGCGAATGTGCTTCGACGGCGTCGAGACCGTGAACTTCACGCCCTTCGATCCGGTGCACAAGCGCGCCGTGGCGGAGATCCGCGACGGCGACGCGCAATTACAAGGTCGCCAAGGGCGCGCCGCAGGCGATCCTCGAACTGGTCGGCGGCGACGACGCGCTGGCGGCGCGCGTGAACAAGGGCACCGACGATCTGGCCGTCGCGCGGCTATCGCACGCTGGGCGTGGCGCGCACCGATGCGTCCGGCACCTGGCACTATCTGGGCCTGCTGCCGCTGTTCGATCCGCCGCGCGACGACAGCGCCGCCACCATCGCCGAAGCCGAGAGCCTCGGTCTCGATATCCGCATGGTCACCGGCGATCACGCCGCCATCGCCAAGGAGATCGCCGGCAAGCTCAAGCTCGGCAACAACATCCTCGTCGGCGCGCGATGTGTTCGGCGAGCCGGGCAAGGACGGGCGTGCATGTCGATCCCGACCGTCATCCTGAAGGCGGAGGGTTTTGCCGAGGTCTTTCCCGAGCACAAATTCACCATCGTGCGCACCTTCCAGCGCGCCGGCCACATCGTCGGCATGACGGGCGACGGGGTGAACGATGCGCCGGCGCTGAAACAGGCCGATGTCGGCATTGCCGTGTCCGGCGCCACCGATGTCGCGCGCGCCGCCGCCGATCTGGTGCTGACGGCGCCCGGCCTGTCCGTCATCGCGCGCGCGATGGAAGAAGCGCGCCGCATCTTCGAGCGCATGACCTCCTACGCGATCTACCGCATCGCCGAGACCATCCGCGTGCTGCTGTTCATGACGGCCTCGATCCTGATCTTCAATTTCTATCCCGTCACCGCGATCATGATCGTGCTGCTGGCGATCCTGAACGATGTGCCGATCATGGCCATCGCCTACGACAATGTGCGCGTCGCGCCGCATGCCGGTGCGCTGGGACATGCGCCGCGTGCTTGTCGATCAGCACGGTGCTGGGCGTTCTCGGCGTCATCGCCTCCTTCTCGCTGTTCTGGATCGCCGAGCGCATCTTCGGCCTGCCCCGGCCGACCATCCAGACGCTGATCTTCCTCAAGCTGCTCGTGGCCGGTCATTTCACGATCTATCTGACGCGCAATCCGAGCTGGTTCTGGAAGCGGCCCTGGCCGAGCTGGAAGCTCGTCGTCGCCGGCGAGTCGACGAAAGTCATCGGCACGCTCGCCGCCGTCTATGGCTGGCTGATGCCGCCCATCGGCTGGGGCTATGCGGCTTTCGTCTGGGGCTATGCGATCGTCGTGGTTCGTGCTTCAGCGATGTGGTGAAGATGGCGGTCTATCGCCTCGAGGCCGAAGGATCCGCGCTGGCACGCGCGGCGCTGGGCGCGGCTGACGGGGCCCATGCACACTGGCTGAACCGCTAGGATCGGCGGGTAGGCATATTCGGCGCAGACCGCCGTCTAAAGTCCCGGGGCCACCGGCGAGCGGGGTGGTGCATCTCTGGACCATAGCGCAGGAGGCGGGCGCCGCAGCGCCGGCGCAGTTGAAGCGCCGCCATATCGCCGCGGCTGACGCATCGGCAATGCGCTCGAATTCTACGACTTCATCACCTACGCCTTCTTCGCCATCCAGATCGGCCACACCTTCTTCCCGGCGACAGCGCCTATGCCAGCCTGATGGCCTCGCTGGCGACCTTCGGCGCGGGCTTCGCCACGCGGCCCGCTCGGCGGCATCGTCATCGGCGCCTATTCCGATCGCGCCGGCCGCAAGCCCGCGATGATGCTGAGCTTCACGCTGATGGGCGTGGCCATCTGTCGGCATCGCGCTGATTCCCGTCCTATGCGCACGATCGGTCTCGCCGCGCCGGTGCTGGCGATCGCTTGCGCGCATGACCCAGGGCTTTTCGCTGGGCGGCGAAGTCGGGCTCGACCACCGCCTATCTTCTCGAAGCCGCGCCGCCGAGAAGCGCGGACGATGGTCTCCTGGCAGGGCGCCAGCCAGGGTATCGCCGCCATCGTCGGCGCCTGCGTCGGCGCTCTGCCTGGCCGCATGTCATGACGCCGGCCGCGCTCGATGCCTATGGCTGGCGCATCGCCTTTCTGCTCGGCGCCGTCACGGTGCCCTTCGGTCTTTGGATTCGCTATGGCCTGCTCGAAACGCTGCACGACGAGGAAGTCGGCGCCGCGGTGTCCACCGCCACCACCCGCCTGGGCGCCGCGCGCGAGAACATCCGCATCATCGTGCTCGGCGTCGTCATTCTCGCCTATGGCACGATCTCGACCTACATCAGCAACTACATGACGACCTTCGCGCAGGACACGCTGCATATGCAGGCTACCGCCGCCTTCGCCGTAACCGTGGTCAGCAATCTGGCCCTGATCGCCGCGATGCTCTATGGCGGGCGGCTCTCGGACCGCATCGGCCGCCGGCCGGTGATGATCTGGTTCAATCTGGCGATGCTGATCATCACCTATCCGATCTTCCTGTGGATCGTCACCGCCCGCAGCTCGCTTGCACTGCTCCTGGGCATGGGCGTTCTGGGCTTTGTCGGCAGCATTCCCTTCGCCGGCTTCTATGTCGGGCTGGTCGAAAGCCTGCCCAAGCGCATCCGCGGCAGCTCCTTTGCCACCATCTATGCGGTCTCCATCGCGACCTTCGGCGGCACCTGCCAGCTCGTCATCACCTGGCTGATCCATGTCACCGGAAATCCGATGGCGCCGGCCTGGTATTTGCTGTTTGCCGCGGTCATCGGTCAGGTCGCGATGTGGATGATGCCGGAGAGCGCACCCTCGCAGATCGCCGTCGAGGCGATCGAGGCGACGGCTGGCGCACCAATGTGAGAGGACCAGCATAAATCGCGTAAACTCCGCCTACGGCGAACTGACATCGGCCTTCGCGCGCCTCGGCCATCTGGGCGCGGCCGAGACCACGCTGTTCTGGGAAGGTCGCACCATGATGCCGCCGGGCGGGGCTGCGACGCGCGGCAAGGTGATGTCGGCGCTCAAGGGCGTCATTGCCGAAACGCTGGCCGATCCGCGTCTGGGCGATTTGCTCGATCGCGCCGAAGGCGAGGAAGCGGCCAGCCTCGGCGAATGGGAAGCGGCCAATCTGCGCGAGATGCGCCGCCACTGGCGCCATGAGACGGCGATCCCCACAACGCTCGCCGCCGAAATCGCCGACCGCACGGCGCTGTCGCAACAGGCCTGGGAGCGCGCCCGCCGCGACAACGACTTCAAGGGATTTGTCGCGCCCTTGCGGGCGCTGATCGATCTGCAGCTCGACGCCGCGCGCATTCGCGCCGATGTGCTGGAGCTCGCACCCTATGACGCCATGATGGAGGCACATGAACCCGGCCTGCGCATGGCGCGCGTCGATCCGCTGTTCGATGACCTTGCCGCCACGCTGCCCGCACTGCTGCGACAGATCATGGACAAGCAGGCCCGCGAACCGCAGCCCGTTCCGCTGCCCGGTCCCTTCCCGGGCGACAAACAGATGGCGCTCAGCACCCAATTGGCGCGCCTGATTGGCTTCGATTTCGAGCATGGCCGCATCGACTTGACGGCGCATCCCTTCGCCAGCCCCGTGCCGGGCGACATCCGCATCACCACGCGCTTTTTGCCGGACGATCTCATTGCAGGCGTGATGGCGACGGTGCACGAGACCGGCCATGCCATGTATGAAGCCGGCCTGCCGTCCGAATGGGCATTCCAGCCGGTGGGTTTCGCGCGCGGCATGGCCTTGCACGAAAGCCAGTCACTGCTGATGGAGATGCAGGCCGGACGCCATCATGTCTTCCTGCCGGTGCTGGCGAAGATGTTCCGCGACACGTTCGGCGGCGAAGGCGCGGCCTGGAGCGACGACAATATCCGCCGCCTCTATCGCCGTGTGCGTCCCAGCTTCATCCGCGTCGAAGCCGATGAGGTCACCTATCCACTGCATGTGATCCTGCGCTATCGCATCGAGCGGGCGATCGTCGGCGGCGATCTCGACGTCGCCGACATCCCCGAGGCGTGGAATGCGCTGAGCGAAGCCTTGCTCGGCATCACCCCGCCCAACGACACGCTGGGTTGTCTGCAGGATATTCACTGGTCGATGGGGGCGTTCGGTTACTTCCCGACTTACACGCTGGGCGCGCTTGCCGCTGCGCAGCTCTTCGCCACAGCCACAGCCGATGACGCGGAGATTCTGCCCGGTCTGGCGCGCGGCGATTTCCGTCCGCTGCTCGGCTGGACGCGCCCCAACATCCACGCCGTGGGCAGCCTTGCGCCCAGCAGCGACGCGATTCTCGATTGCGGCCTCCGGCGCGCCATTGTCGACGGACGCCTTCAAGGCTCATCTCGTCGCACGCTATCTGGAAGAATAGTCGCGGGGGCGTTGACGCGGGCGCGCTCCGCGGCGCTTAATCCGCTCCATTCCGAGACGTTTCCGCAAGGTTCCGCCATGCCGCTTTCCAACGCCCAGACGCGCGATGTGCAGTCCGTCCTGCACCCCTACACCAATCTCGTGAAGCATCGCGAAACCGGCCCGGTGATCTTCGAGTCGCGGCAAGGGCGTCTTCGTCTATGACGACAAGGGCAAGGACTATATCGAGGCCATGGCCGGGCTGTGGTGCACGGCGCTGGGCTGGGGCGACAACGAACTGGCCGAGGCCGCCGCCGAGCAGATGCGCAAGCTCGCCTTCGGCCATCTCTTCGCCGGCCGCAGCCACGAGCCCGCCATCGCGCTGGCCGAGAAGCTGAAGGAGGTCGCGCCCTTCCCGGTCTCCAAGGTGTTCTTCGCCAATTCCGGCTCGCGAGGCCAACGACACCCAGATCAAGCTGTTCTGGTACGCCAACAATGCGCGCGGGCACGGCCGCGAAGAAGAAGATCATCTCGCGCACCAAGGCCTATCACGGCGTCACCATCGCCTGCGGCCAGCCTCACCGGCCTGCCGGCCAATCACAGCAGCTTCGACCTGCCGCTCGATTTCGTGCGCTTCACCGATTGCCCGCACTATTACCGCAATGCCGAGGCGGGCGAGAGCGAGGAGCAGTTCTCCGCGCGCATGGCCGCCAATCTCGAAACGCTGATCGAGGAAGAAGGCCCCGAGACCATCGCCGCCATGATCGCCGAGCCGTTGCAGGGCGCCGGCGGCGTCATCCTGCCGCCGCAGAGGCTATTTCGAGGCCATCTCGCGCGGTGCTGCAGAAATACGACATCCCGCTGATCTCCGACGAGGTCATCACCGGCTTCGGCCGCACCGGCAACTGGTTCGGCTGCGAGACCTTTGGCTTCCAGCCGGCCAGCATGTCGGTCGCCAAGGCGCTGTCCATCGGCCTATCTGCCGATCTCGGCGGTGATGCTGTCGGCCGAGATCTGGCCGATGCCATCGAGGCCGAAAGCGGCAAGATCGGCACCTTCGGCCACGGCTTCACCTATAGCGGCCATCCGGTTGCCGCCGCCGTCGCGCTCAAGACCATCGAGCTCTACCAGTCGCGCGACATCATGGGCCATGTCGCCAGGGTGAGCCCGCATTTCCAGGCCCATCTGCGCGGGCCTGGGCGATCATCCGCTGGTGGGCGAGGCCGTCGGCGTCGGCCTGATCGGCGGCATCGAACTGGTCGCCGACAAGAAGACCAAGGCCAGCTTCGAGGTCGTCGAAGGCCGCGGCGGCTGACGGTCGCCAAATTCGCCGAGGAGGAGGGCGTGATCGTGCGGCCGCTGATGGGCGATCGCATCGCCATCTGCCCGCCGCTGGTCATCAAGACCGCAGGAGATCGACGAACTGTTCGCGCGCCTGACCCGCGCGCTCGACAAGGGCCTCGACTGGGCCAGGCGCGAAAAGCTGATCGGATAGCGCCGCGCGCGAAACCGCCCGGTATCTGCGGGCATTTCCGTTTTTCGGCGCCGCGTGCTAGGGTCCGCCGTGCGGCGCAGCGACTGCGCCTGCCTGTTTCAGGCACCATTGTACCGAAAGCGCGTTCCGGCGTGCGGCATGCGCGTGCCCGATGTGCGCGGTCCCGGTGCACAACCGAAAGAAGCCTATGTCCAGCACATCCGATACGGCGCGCATGCCGCGCGCAACCGGGCGCAGTCGCATTTCGCGGCCGCCGAGCAGCGCGACGCGACCGTCCGGGCCGAGCTCGAGAAAGAGCGCACGGCGCGCGGAGGCGAAAACCGCCAAATTGCGGGCCCTGCGCCTGGCCAAGGAAGAAGAAGACCGGGTCGAAGCCGAGCGCCTGGCCGCCGAGGAAGCCGAGAAAAAAGCCAAGGCGGCCGCGGCAAAAAAGCCGCGCAAAACCGCCGCCAGGAAGGCCGCCAGGCGTCCTGACCATTGTATTTTCGCGCCTTTTCGGCGTATATAGAACGGCTACGCGACGGCGTACCGTCTGATGAGCGCACGTATTGTTTGAATCCCTGCCCGCCTAACGCGCGCCCGGACGAGACGATCGGACCCCTTATCCAGATGAACACGGCGTCTTCAGCGTCCACATGTGCATGTCGCGCGTGCGGAACCCGATGACTTAAAGGAACGATTATGGCCATCGGAACCGTGAAGTTCTTCAACACCACCAAAGGCTTCGGCTTTATCGCGCCGGATGGCGGCGGCAAGGACGTGTTCGTCCATGCCACGGCCGTCGAAGCAGGCCGGCATGCGCAGCCTCAATGAAGGCCAGCGCGTCGAATTCGACATCGTGCCGGATGCGCGCGGCTCGAAGGCGGCCAATCTCAAGGCGGCCTAACCGTCCTTTGCGATTGCTGTGCGGCGGGGGTCGAAGCTCTCCGCCGTTTGCTTTTCCACCCCGAAGCCGACAAGGTGATCCGACACATGTCTTCGTTCCGATTTCCGGCCCGGCACAACTCCACCAAATGCGCACGGCCAGGCAGCAGTCGGAGCAGCGCCTGGCTGTCGATCTCATCGAGGTTCTGCGCGCCCACCCAGCGGGCTTGCGCCGCTGGTCGGTGATGCGCGCGATGCGCAGCCGGCGCGAAGCGGCCGGCCGCTCGATCCCGCAGAAATTCGAAGACGATGTCGAGCGCGTGTTTCGCCGCCTGTCGCTCCGGCGAGGATCAGCAGGCGGTGTTCTACCGCCCGGCCGAACGGGCCGGCGAAGTCTGGGCGCTCCATACCGAACTGGCCGATGCCTGGCTCAGGACGAGGGCATGGCGGGCTGACCGCCTGAACGCCCGAAACGCTGGATGGACGCGGGCGCCCGCCCTTTGCGGGCATGCGGCGCCTGCCATCCTTTCCGCAATTCCCTTTGCCGTCTCTGCGCGGAAATTTCGCATCCCTGTCATCTTCGACAGGGAACCTTGCGTGCTCTAATCGCTTATCCGGTGAGGCGCGTCCGGCGCGCCCGTTGCGTCCGTTTCCCCGCGCGGGTAGCCGCGCGTGCCGTTTCCACTGCCACCATCCAGGAGATTCCGCGCCATGGCCGATGCCTTTACGCTTCCCCCGCTGCCCTTCGAAGACAATGCGCTCGATCCGGTGATCTCGGCGAACACGCTGAGCTTCCACTACGGCAAG
>CAWGGT010000018.1:0-27607 GCA_963822185.1 uncultured Pseudomonadota bacterium | reverse complement strand
ACGCTCTAGGTATGCCGCCGCCGCTCCGTAATCCTGCGCGCCTCCTCCAAGCTGCGCTGCAACATTTCGTCGTCGATCTTTCCGTCATAGGCGCCAGCGTGCAATTTCAGGGCCGTCGAATAGGCTTCTAGAAACTGCTCAGTATCGACCCAAGTCTTCTCGGCCATATGCAACGGCCAGTCGTAGAACTCCTCCTTACCCCGCTCGGTGCGTTCCAAAAGCCTCTTGGCCTCGAACTCATAGGTAGAGGTTCGGCCGAGCATATGGGGGGTGGTCGTGCCGAGTTTGGCCTCTACACCGAATTTGGTGACTTTCCATTGGACGTTCTCGAATAGGGTGTCTGCCATTGTCTGGAGCTCCTCTGACCCTTCCCCGGCTTTGAGAGGCCGGCTGGCCTTTACAGGCGTTTTTCGGCGCCGTCGATCGTTGTGCTTACACAGGAAATACACAACACACACCTACGATGGCGAGGCGATCCAGCACAAGTCTTTGAAAGTAATGGTGCCCAGGGGCGGATTCGAACCACCGACACGCGGATTTTCAGTCCGCTGCTCTACCAACTGAGCTACCTGGGCATGACCGGATCGGGCCGGTCCGGGCGCCTGTCCATCTGGATCGGCCACCCGGGAGGCCGGTTTTGTAAGAGATGGCCCCGCCCCTGTCCAGCGGGCAATGCGCCCTGCCGGCAAAATCCACAAAGCAGGGCCGGCCAACGATTTAGCCGGGGGTTTAGCCGGGGGCTTGGCCGGAGCGGCGGGCGGTCAGCCGCCCTCCCCTGGATCGGCGTCGGGGAGTTTGGTGCCGTCGCCCTCATCCTCGTCGCGGCCGGGGATCGCATAGGCGCCCTTGAGCCAGCGGCCCAGATCGATCTGGGCGCAGCGTTTGGAGCAGAAGGGCTTGAAGCGCACCTCCTGCGGCTTGCCGCAAACGGCACAGCGCAGACGGGTCTCAGCTTCCGACATCGAACCCTTCGCGGGCATATTCGGCGCGAGCCTCGAACTCGACACGGGCGGCGCCGCGCCGGGCCAGCGCCGGGCGCACTTCATCGCCATGGGCTTCAAGCCAGCGCACCACATCGGGCGCGGCGCGCACGGTGATGGGCTTGCCGGGGGCGGCCTGCGCCTCGCGCTCGACGCGGCGGATGACTTCGAGGGCAATGCTTTCGCGCGTGCGCACGCGGCCCGAATGATCGCAGGGGCGGCAGCATTCCGTCGTCAGCTTCACCAGCGGATCGCGGATGCGCTTGCGCGTAATCTCCACCAGGCCGAATTCGCTCATGGGCGAGATCTGGGTCGGCGTGCGATCCTTGGCAAGGCTGGCCGCCAGCACATCCAGCACGCGCTGGATGTTGGCCTCTTCGTTGAGGTGGATGAAGTCGATCACGATCAGCCCGCCAATGCCGCGCAGGCGCAGCTGGCGGCCGATCTCGTCGGCGGCTTCGAGATTGATATACAGGCTGGTCTCTTCGAGGCCGGTGGCGGCGGTGTAGCTGCCCGAGTTCACATCGATCGCCGTCAGCGCCTCGGTGCCTTCGATGGTGATCCAGCCGCCGGACGGCAACGGCACGCGCGGGGAGACCAGATGCTCGATCTCGTCTTCGAGGTCGTAGAGGTCGAACAGCATGCCCGGGCCCTTGAAGAGTTCGATCTTGCCGGCGGCTTCGGGCATGGCGCGATCGCAATAGGCGCGCGCGGCGTCATAGCTCTGCGCATCGTCGATCAGCACGCGATTGGTCTGCGCATCGATCTCGTCGCGCATGGTTTTCTCGATGGGATCGAGGTCGTGATAGAGCGTGGCCGGCGCCTTGGCGCTCTGGCGGCGCGCCATGACGGGGCGCCAGGCTTCGGCAAGGCGCTCGGCATCCTCGCGCAGATCGCGCATCTCGCAGCCGATGGCCGCGCTTCTGAGGATATAGCCGGCGCCCGGCGCCAGCGCGCCATTGGCCTCGGCGATCATGTTCTCGGTGACGGCGGTCAGGCGGGCGCGCTCTTCCTCGTCGTCGATGCGGCGGGAGAGCGCGATGCCGGGCTGGTTCGGCACCATCACCAGAAGGCGGCCGGGAATGGTGACATTGGCCGAGAGGCGCGCGCCCTTCTCGCCGATGGGATCCTTGACCACCTGGACGATGATCTCTTCGCCCTCGTGCACGCAATCGCTGATCTTGGGGGCGCGTTCCTCGTCGAAGCCGGGCAGATCGGCCAGGCAGCGCGCCTCGCGGGCGCCGAGGAAGCCGGCGCGCTCCAGCCCGACATCGACAAAGGCGGCCTGCATGCCCGGCAGCACGCGCTGGACGCGGCCGAGAACGATGTTGCCGATCAGGCTGTGGCCGTGGCGGCCTTCGCTCTTCTTCTTCGCCGGGGCGTCGTCGAGGCCGATGATGCGTTCGAGGAACAGCTCCTGCAGGCGGCCATCTTCGACGATGGCCACGCGAATCTCCCCCGCGCCTGCGTTGATCAGGACTTCCTTCTGCATCGGTCACTTCGGCAATAGCAGCCCGGCGAACACTATCACGAAACTGTAAAACCGCACCCCCGAAGCAGCGCGACAGTCTCCAAAAGCGGAAGACCCACCACATTCGAATAGGAGCCATTGATCTGCCGGACGAATATTTCGGCGCGGCCCTGGATGGCATAGCCGCCGGCCTTGCCCACGCCATCGCCGTGGGCAATGTAGGATTCGATCTCTTCCGCGGTCAGGCGCTTGAAGGCGACGCGCGTCTCGACAAGGCGGCTGCGCACGCGGCCCTCGGCATCGACCACGGCGATGCCGGTCATGACAATATGCCGGCGGCCGGAGAGCAGCTTCAGACAGGCGCGCACCTCGTCGGCATCGGCCGCCTTGGGCAGGATGCGGCGGCCGCAGGCGACCACCGTATCGGCGGCGAGAAAGAGCGCGGGCGCGCCGGTCCACGACGCGGCAGCGGCCTTCGCCTTTTCGATGGCCAGGCGCGAGGCATGGGCGCGCGGCAGCTCGCCCTTCAGCGGGCGTCTCGTCGAGATGGGCGGGCTGGATGGCATGGGGCACGATGCCGGCCTGGGCCAGAAGCGCCTTGCGGCGCGGGCTTTCGCTGGCCAGCACCAGGCCAGGCTCGGGCACGGAGGCGGCGGCCATGGCCGGGCCCGGACTATTTGAAGCGATAGGTGATACGGCCCTTGGTCAGGTCGTAAGGCGTCATCTCCACGAGCACCTTGTCGCCCGTGAGCACGCGGATGCGGTTCTTGCGCATCTTGCCGGCGGTGTGGGCGATGATCTCATGCCCGTTCTCCAGCTTCACGCGAAAGGTCGCGTTGGGCAGCAATTCGCTGACCGCGCCGGGAAATTCGAGAAGTTCTTCTTTTGCCATTCGTCCTCTGGCTGATGTCTTTCGTAAAACAGGGCGGGAGAATGCACCGAAGCGGGCGAAAAGCAAGGCAATCGGGCCCAAATACGCGATTTTTGCGGGGTTTGTGGGCCCGGGGCCGCATGCGCCGCCGCCCACGCGCCCAAACGAAAGACGGGCGGCGCCATAAGGCCCCGCATTCTTGCGAATGCTACGGCCGGGCGCGCCCGCCTTCTCCCGATCGCTCCGGCAGGCAGGCGCCAGCCCGCATCCGGGCTGCCGACAGGCACCATCCGATCGTCCCCGGGCTTTTTGCGGATCGGCGGGCTTCACGCGGTCGGCGCGTTCGGGCCCCTCACGCGAAGCATCCGGCTTCGCCGCCGATCCCAAAGGGTCGCGCGCGGGCTGCGCGACCTCGCCCTGTATGGGCCCGCTTGTTTCCTTTTCATCAGTCCGGCCGCGCGTCAGCGCAGGGCCATGGGGCATGAGCCTCCTTAAGTCCAGAATAGAACATAAGAAGAACAAATGGCATTTCAAGGGGCGGGCTGAATTTTGCTCGAGGCCGTCCTTCGTGCCCCTCACCTTCATCCTCATGAGCGGCCATGCTAGAATGTTTCTGATGAGCAAGCCCGCTTCCGATCCCACGGTCCTCGCGCGCCCCGATGCCGCGCTGACCCGCAAGCGCCGCCTCACGGCGATGCGGTTGCAGGAGATTGAAGGCAATCCGCTCACCCCGGACGAGATCGCCATGTTCGAGATGTTCGAGCGGGAGGCTTGGCCGCATGAGCGGCGCCGGGCCTACCTCCTTGCCAAGGCGCGGCCCCTAGCCGCCGAGTGAGCATGGCCGATCCCTACCTCTATCCGGGCACGACCGTTCTCAAGAACAAGCTCGGCATCAGAGATACGGCCCAACTGGAACAAGCCGAACGCGTGTTGGTGGCGCAGCGCATCGCCGAAGGCATCCCGACCGGGGCCTTCGGCCTCGATCACCTGAGGACAATACACCGGCATCTATTCCAGGACGTCTACGATTGGGCAGGCGAGACTCGCACGATGGAGATTGCCAAGGGCGGTCAGCAATTCCAGTTCCGGCAATTCATCGAGACCGGCATGGCCGATGTGCAGCAGCGAATTGCACAGGGAAATTTCCTGAAAGGTTTGAACGCTGCCGATTTCGCAGAACAGGCCGGGCGGATCATGGGCGACGTGAACTATGTCCACCCCTTTCGCGAAGGCAATGGCCGAACCCAACTGCTCTATCAGGAACAATTGGCCGAACAGGCGGGCCATCCGCTCGATCTCACGCGGCTCGACCCCGAACGCTGGATCGATGCCTGCCGCCGCGCCCATGAGGGTGACTATGAAGCCATGGCGCGGGAAATCAGCCGCGCCTTCGTGACGGGAAGGCGGGTGATGGAACGATAACCGGGGATGGCAACCCAGTCGCGGAGCTATCCGCTCTGCCAGTCGGATTGCGTATCATGTCCCCGGAATTCCGGAATTCGTCTCTAATCAGTGACGCGCTGCTATGGATGACGCCGTAAAAATCACAATCTCAAAACTCGCAGCCGCACGGCGTCAACTCGATTGCGCTATTGAACTCTGGTTTCGTGAAAGCGATCAGATTTCGATCCATACGCTTGCCGCGGCGGCTTATCAAATTATTCATGACATCAATCAACAGAGGGGACCCGGAAAAACGCTCCTCTATGATTTGGATATGGTCGTAGAAGAATATCGACGCGAATGGATCGCAGCGGTCAAGGGACCGGTCAACTTCTTCAAGCACGCTGATAGAGATGCGGAGGAGACTATCGAATTCAGCCCATTTGGGAATTTAACGTTTATGGCCTTCTGCGCTCGAGGACTGCAAATACTGGGCGAACCATCGAGTGACCACGTCAGCTCATTGGAGCAATGGATAACAATCAATAGGCCCGACCTCATCACCGAGAAGTACCGCGAGCAGTTCTATGGAAGTGTTCAAGCCGATGACGTTACCGTCGTCCGAGGCATGAGTAAGAGTGACTTCTTCGATGCCTACTTCGCCGCACGTGCGGCTCAGACGATCTGAATAGGCACGAGACCTCCGTCCTGCCCTCAATGCGCAACAGTCTTCGGCCTCCCCCCGTCAAGCATCCCCTGCCCGCTCGACGGCGAAGCGGTCGTGGATTTTTTGCATGAGGTCGTCGCGGACGGCGCGGTAGGCCTGAAGCCGCTGGTCGCGCGTGCCTTCGTAAGCCGTCGCGTCGTCGGTCGGCCAGTATTCGACATCCACCGCCATTGTGTGCGTGTGGTCGAGGGCCTTGTGGTGGGCTTCGGGTGACAGGGTGACGACGAGATCGAAGGAGGCGTCTTCCAGATCCTCGAAGCTTCTGGGGCGGTGCTTGCCGATTTCGATGCCGAGTTCGTCCATCACCTCGACGGCCATGGGATCGAGATCGCCCGCGCGCACGCCCACCGATTCCACATAGACGAATTTGCCATAGAGATGGCGCATCAGCGCGGCGGCCATGGGGCTGCGCACGGCATTCAGCGTGCAGGCAAAGAGGATGGCGCCGGGCAGCTCCTCGCCATTGGGCCCCCGCATTGCCCTAACCCTTCAGATGCAGAACGCAGAGAAGCGTGAACAGGCGCCGCGCCGTGTCGGAATCGAGATCGATCTTGCCCTTGAGCTGATCGCGGAGCATCGCCGAGCCTTCGTCGTGCAGGCCGCGGCGGCCCATATCCAGCGCCTCGATCTGCGAGGGCGGCGCGGTGCGGATGGCCTTGAAATAGCTTTCGCAGACCAGGAAGTAATCCTTCACCAGGCGGCGGAAGGGCGTGAGCGACATCATCACCTTGCGCAAGGGCGCATCGGCTTCGCTGCGGATATCGAAGACGAGGCGGTTCTCCGAGACGCCGAGATGCAGCGCATAGGGGCCTTCGGGCGTATCGGCGGGCGCGAAATAATTGTCTTCCAGAAGATCGTAGATCGCGATCTCGCGTTCCTGCTCGATCTGGCGCGTGCGCTTGAGGACCGTGCCTTCATCGAGCTCGATCGAGGCGATGCGCGATGTCGAGCCCTCGGTCATGCGCTCAGCCTTCGCGCGGGCGGTTCAGCCGCGCGGCGATGGAGCGGGCATGGGCATCGAGCCCTTCGGCTTCGGCCAGCGCGATGGCATCGGGGCCGAGGGTCGGCGATGCTTTGCGGCGAACAGGACAGAAGCGTGGTGCGCTTCAAATAATCCAGCACGGAGAGGCCCGAGGAGAAGCGCGCCGTGCGCGCCGTCGGCAGCACATGGTTGGGGCCGGCAATGTAATCGCCCATGGCCTCGGGCGTGTGGCGGCCAAGGAAGATGGCGCCGGCATGGCGCACCTGCTTGAGCAGCGCCTCGGGATCGGCGACGGCGAGTTCGAGATGTTCGGGCGCGATGCGATCCGAGAGGGCGGCGGCATCTTCCAGCTTGTCCACCACGATGATCGCGCCGAAATCGCGCCAGCTTGCGGAGGCGATCTCCTTGCGCGGCAGGAGCGTCAGCGCGCGGGTCGACGGCTTCGGCCACCTTGTCCGCGAAACGCCGCATCGTCGGTGATGAGCACGCTTTGCGAGGAGGCGTCGTGTTCGGCCTGGCTCAGAAGATCGGCGGCGATCCAGTCGGGATCGTTGGCAGCGTCGGCAATGACGAGAATCTCCGACGGGCCGGCGACGGAATCGATCCCGACACGGCCGAAGACTTCGCGCTTGGCGGCGGCGACATAGGCATTGCCGGGGCCGACGATCTTGTCCACGGGCGCGATGGTGTCGGTGCCGAAGGCCAAAGCGGCCACGGCCTGCGCCCCGCCGACACGATAGATTTCGCTGACGCCCGCGCGCTTGGCGGCGGCCAACGTCAAGGGATTGATGGTGCCGCCGCTGGCCGGCGTGACCATGACGACGCGCCTGACGCCCGCGACCCTGGCCGGCACCGCATTCATCAGCACCGAGCTCGGATAGGAGGCCGTGCCGCCCGGCACATACAGGCCGACGCTGTCGAGCGCCGTCCAGCGCCAGCCCAGCGAGGCGCCGGTGTCATCGGTGTAGCGCGCGTCTTCCGGCATTTGGCGGCGGTGATAATCCTCGATGCGCTTGGCGGCGACATCGAGCGCGTTGAGTGTGGTGATGGTGCAGGCGCGCTCGGCCGCGTCGATCTCGGACTGGCTGATGCGCAGCGTCTCGGGCGTCAGTGTGACGCGATCATATTTGGCGGTGAGCGCCAGCAGCGCCACGTCGCCCTGATGGTGTACGGCGGCGATGATGGCGCGCACGGATTCGGCGACATCGGCCTCGCTTTCGCGCTTGGCCGTCAGCAGTTGGTCGAAGTCGCGGGCGAATTCGGGCGACGACGCGGTGAGACGCTGGGCCATCAGCCCTCATCCTCATGGCGGGGACGGCCGAGCGCGGCCCATTCGCCGGAAATGTCGGCGAGCTCCGCCTCGATGCATTCGACTTCGAGCTTCAGCGCGCCGCCGCCGGCAAAGACCAGCTCGACCTCGCCGCCCGGATCTTCCGCGCCTTTCGGCGTGAAGCGGATGGCCAGCAGCGAAACCACCGCATCGGGATCGTCGCGCTTGAGGTTCAGCGCCTTGGCCGAGATGACGTTTTCGAAGTGAAGCCCGGCACGGATGCGCGTGTCGTCCTTCGATTCCCAGCGGAAGCGATTGAAGAGCGCGGCGAAGCGGCGCGACTTCGGCAGATAGACGAGATCGCCGATGCGGGCCACCGCATCCTGCAGCCGCGCCGAGATGATTTCGAGATCGGCGCTGTCTTGCGCGCCCAAAGTGATGTCCTGTGTTGTCATGCCTGTAACCGTACGATATCGGCGCCGACCGCCGAAAGTTTCTCCTCCAGGCGCTCGAAGCCGCGGTCGAGGTGATAGACGCGGTTGACGATGGTTTCGCCCTCCGCCGCCAGCCCCGCCAGCACCAGGGAGACGCTGGCGCGCAGATCCGTGGCCATCACGGGGGCGCCCTTGAGACGGGGCACACCGCGCACCACCGCCAGCTCGCCATCGACCTTGATGTCCGCCCCCATCCGCGCCAGCTCCGGCACATGCATGAAGCGGTTTTCGAACACCGTCTCGGTGATATGGGAACTTCCGTCGGCAATTGCCATAAGCGCCATGAATTGCGCCTGCAGATCGGTGGGGAACGCCGGATAGACATCCGTCGCCACATCGACGGCCATGGGCCGTTCGCCATTCCTGTGAACCGCGATGCCGCGATTGGTGGGCGTGACCTCGGTGCCGATGCTGCGCAGGAGCTTGAACAGCGCCTCATTGGTATCGGGCCGGGCGCCGACCAGCTCGACCTCGCCGCCGGCAATGACCGTGGCGATGGCATAGGTGCCGGTCTCGATGCGATCGGGCATCACGGCGTAATTGGCGCCGTGGAGCTTTTCGACACCCTCGATCACGATCTCGGGCGTGCCGAGACCTGAAATCTCGGCGCCCATGGCGATCAGGCAATGGCCCAGATCCTGGGTCTCAGGCTCGCGGGCCGCGTTCCTGATGACCGTGCGACCTTTGGCCAGCACAGCGCCCGTCATCAGATTCTCGGTGGCCCCGACCGAGGCGAAGGGCATCTCATAGGTCGCGCCCTTGAGGCCGCCCGGCGCGCGAGCCAGGACATAGCCATCGGCCAGCTCGATCTCGGCACCCAGCGCCTCGAAGCCCTTGATGTGGAAATTGACGGGCCGGGCGCCGATGGCGCAGCCGCCGGGCAGCGAGACCTTGGCTTCGCCGTGGCGGGCCAGAAGCGGGCCCAGCACCTGAAAGCTCGCCCGCATCTTGCGGACGATGTCGTATTCCGCCGTGGTCGAGGTGAGCCGCGCCGCCGAGAGGGTCAGCGTGCTGCCCTCGCCCAGCGCCGAGCCCGTCTTCTGGGTGATCTCGACACCGAAGCTCCGCAGCAGCTCGGCCATGGAGGCAACATCGGCCAGCGCCGGCACATTGCTCAGCGTAAGCGGCTCATCGGTGAGCAGGCAGGCGACCATCAGCTTCAGCGCCGCGTTCTTGGCGCCGCTGATGGGAATTTCGCCCTTGAGCCGGGCGCCGCCTCGAATGCGAATACGATCCATGACCCCTCACGCGGCGGGCGCCGCCTCTCGCGGCCCCCGGTCTGCAATCCCTTGTAGCGGGGGCGTTCTCGCGCGGATAGGCGCGCGCTGACAAGATGTTACTGGCGAAAAGGCTAGGTGTCCTTCTGGGCCGGATTGGGGCCGGGATCGGGCGATGCCGGGGCCTCTTCCTCACCGGGTTCGGCGGGCCGCGCGGCTCCGCCCTCAGCGAGCGCCCTGTCCCGGGCCTTGCGGCGCTTCAGATTGGCGCGCAGGGCCCTGGCCAGACGGGCCTGCTTGTCTTCGGATTTCGCGGGGGGATTGGGCCATGGGTGCGGACGGTCTCGCGGCTCTTCGCGGTGGTCGGGGCATGGGGCCAGGCGAAAGGCGAAATTCCGCCCAAACGGGCCTTCCCCTGCCCCACAGCATGGGTTATAGCACCGGCCCCGGGCGGTTTTGCCGCCCCTGGATGCCGGAGTAGCGTAGTGGTAGCGCAACCCCTTGGTAAGGGGTAGGTCGAGAGTTCAATTCTCTCCTCCGGCACCAGTTTTCCCAATGAAATCAACGTTTTTCGGTTCGCCCTCCGTTCGCAAAAGCGGAACCAAATGGAATTTGAGGGCAGAACGAAGAACGACATGCACGGGTGATCCGTGCAACATCCGTGCAGTCCCGCGCTGATCCCGACTTGATTATTCAGAAGTCATACACATATCGTGTGTATGGAATGAGGTGGCCATGCCCAAAGGGATGCCAAGCCGGGAGATAATCCGGCAGATCGAAGAAGACGGGTGGGCCTTGGTGCGCGTGACAGGTAGCCACCACCACTATCGGCACCCGACCAAGCCGGGAACGGTCACCGTACCACATCCGGTTAAAGACATCCCGATCGGGACCATCCGAAGTATCGAACGCCAGTCCGCGATTACGTTCGAATAGGAGACAGCAATGCGGCGCATCTATGTGGCAGTTATTGAGAAGGGAGAAGACGGCTTCGGCGTATTCTTTCCGGACTTGCCCGGCTGCACGAGCTGGGGCGCTACAATCGAAGAGGCCGCAGCCAATTCATTGGTTGCAGCACAAGCACATGTTGCTATCGCAGCTGAGCATGACGAAGAACTCGCTATGCCTAGGCCGATCGGCGAAGTGGAGGTTGGCCCGGACGTTCAAGAGGTACAGCGGCTTCTCGTGCCAGTGGAGGTTGCTGACGCCAGAGTACGCGTGAACATCACGCTTCCTGGAAGCGTGCTCGCTGCACTCGATGCCGTCGCCCAACTCCGTGGAATTGATCGGTCCAGCATGATCGCTGAATTGGTACGAATTTACTCAGCGCCCCAAGCAACACCTGTTGGGCCGACTTATCCATCGGTAGGCTTAGTGCCTTGGCACTTCGAGGCCAAAACGCCTCATCACGTTGGCGCAGTAGCCGCAGGCGATCCTTTTTACATCTACGACACTAACGACCCCGGCGTTGTGACAAGATACGAAAACGCCCCCCGCGTCATGACGAGATACGAAATTGGCCCAAAAGAGCTAATCGGCCCCGTATATCTTGGTGTTTCCGGTCATGAGGGCGAACCCTATCCAATAAAAGAAGGCACAATGGGGCGTGCAGCGGCTAGTGGCCGTAAATCAGGATCGAAGGCAAAAGCGAAGCGATGAATGATCCAAAGCACTCCCCATCATTCGCCAGTCAGCGCCGGGGTAGGTCACGATCATGCAGACCATGAGCTTGATACTTGCAATTGCCGCAGCAAGTTGGACCGGGGGTGCAGGAACTGAACTCAATGGTGGCGCTTTCCGAGATCAAGTCGACGACCGCCTTGCCGCTCGCCCGCTTGTAACAAGCAATAGCGGCGCGGCCGCCGACGTTCAGGTCTCCTCCGCTCCGCGCGGGCTTTCTGGACCACCTGCCGGGCAGCTTCTTGCAGCTGTGTCAGCGCAGCGGCCTCAATCCGGAGGGACGAACTCTACCTCAGTTCGGATACATTTCCGGGGGCCACGTCAACCGCCGCGGCCAATCGCGCCCTTCGCATTTTCTGGCCGCGTTATGCGCAGTGTGTTCCAAAGTGGAAAGCGGAGAAAATTCCAGAAAAAAATGGGCAGGTCATGTCTCAGAAACCTGCCCAAGTTGGGACACAGTCCGGGTTACATTTTGATGTCGAAGCGGAGGTAGGCTTGTAGGCCAAGTGCATCCTCCAACCCCGGCAGGTAGCCGGTGTAGAGAGCGTGCGGTGGTTTGCGATCGAACAGATTGATCGCGCCCACGGCTATCCTGTAACGGCGGCTTGACCCGAAGGAATACGCATACTGGGCATCAAACACTGTCCAGTCCGCGACCCGGCGCTTGGGCGGGGCGGCGAGCGAACTGCCAAGGTCGTCGACTACGCCACCAGTATAACGCATCCCGACCGTGAACGAATTGCCGCCATAAGTCCAAGTGCTGGTGAAGTTGTCGCGGAAGCGTGGCGTCGGATAACCTGGATTGTTCGAATTCCGGCGACCGACGACGTCCACGACCGGCGCATTCTGACCGAGCTGCACATTATAGGCATCGATCCAGCTCACCGCATTGTGGAGTTGCAACGCACTGTCACTGCCGAGCTGGTAGGTATAGTCGGCCTGCAAGTCGATGCCGTCCGTTTCCGTGCTGCCCGAATTGAAATAGCCAATCATCACACCCAGCATGCGACCCGAACTGTCCCGGATGACCTGCGGCCCGGAGGGGTTGGAATCGATCACCTGCTGTGCGTTCTCCCGCGTAATCTGATTCTTAAACTGGAAATGCCAGTAATCTGCGGACAGAACAAGATTGTCGATTGGCACCACCGTGACGCCGAAGTTGTAGTTGGTGGACTTCTCGGGCTGAAGCTTCGGATTGGAGACGATTTCGATCTCGCGGAAAGTCCCCTGGTCAGCCGGCACCTGGAGGGGGTCGAAAGTCTGTCCTTCCTGGACTGTCACCGTGTTGCCCGTCGACTGCGAGAGCGCCGGCGCACGGAAAGCCTTACTCGCCGAAGCGCGCAGCGTCAGCCACGGCAAAGCATGCCAGTTAAGTCCAATCTTGGGATCGAAGGTATTGAATTGACCGTAGTCCTCATAGCGACCGGCAAGCTGCAGGTCGAGATTATGCATCAAAGGCGCGTCAAGTTCCGCGAAGAAGGCCTTGATTGAGCGCGATCCATTTCCGCTCAAATTTTTGCCGGAGAAGCCAGTGAGACCATACTGAGACGCTTGGGCATCTGTGCGTGAAAAGCTCTCCTTGCGCCATTGCCCGCCAATTGCAACACCGACCGGCCCCGCCGGAAGATTGAACAAAGTTCCGCTGATCACGCCTTCGGCGACGTAATATTTGACCTGGAACCCAACCACCACAGGCGCCAGTAGGTTAAAGCGGATCTGCGAGGGATTGCTGGCCTGATCCTTTCCGAAGGGACTGTAGTAATAGCAGTTTCCCTGCCCCGGGACATCGGTCGCCGCCGGATTTCCAAACGGATCGATCGTGCAGTCCTTACCGCCATAACCATCCAACGCGTTCTGTACGGCGCGCAAATTGGTATCGGGCGCGTTCAGCCACTCCGTCGCCTCCGTCCATTCAGCGTCGACGCTGTAGGTCCAGCTTCCGAACAGCGCCCCCTTCGCGCCACCTATAATGTCGCTGGAACTGATCTGATCCTTGTCGACGAGATAGGGGGCGTTACTGCCCAGCACGCGCCCTACATAGGTGGCATTTACACCGAACGGATTGTACGGATTCGACGCCGGAACAGTCAGAGAGCCGGAGGTAATGGGAAGGCTACCGATGCCGCGCCGGATTGCGTCCTGCCGGTACCAGCGGGCTTCAAGAAAAAGCTGATTGTCCGCGTTCAGATCATAATCGACGTGCGAATAGACGAGAATTTGATTGCTTTCAGGCCGCAGCGGGTTGTTCTGCTGATAGCTGAACAGACAAGAGCCCAGCGGGAAAGGATTTGCTCCCGAATAGAAGCCACCGGTTCCGGGTGTATCGCAATACGGATCCGCAAACTGGAGCATGCCGGCTTTGTTTTTGGCGTCGTAGAGCGCCGAATAATTGACCGGGCCGTTGACGCCATTGTCGATGATCAGATCTCCGCCGCCCGGCGCGCGCGGTCTTGAGGAGAGGATATAATCGCCAGGCTGCGAGATGCCGGAGGTGTTGTTGAAGTCCGTAATTTTGCGATCCTTCATCTGCAGGCCGCCGGTGTGCGAGAAGCTCGCCGCGACCATTGCATGGAATTTATCGTCGCCGCCGCCGAGCATTGCCTGCACCGTATAACCCGGCGCCTTGTCGACATGAGTGTATTGCGCGCTCGCTTGCAACCCACTGAAGTGATTATTCGGAATTATGTTCATCACGCCGGCGATGGCGTCCGAACCGTAAAGCGCCGAAGCGCCGTCCAGAACCGTCTCCACGCGTTGCACGGCGATCATCGGAATTAACGCATCAAGAGAAACGTAGTTGTTACCTTCCGGATCCGCCTCCTGAGACGCGATACGATGACCGTTCAAGAGAACCAGCGTCGACGACGGGCCCAGGCCGCGAAGATTTGCCGAGCGGGTGGCATGGTTGTCGGCCCCGCCAGCAACCAGATCCTGCACGCCGCCCATGCTTCCGATATTGGCCGTATTGAGATTGAGAAGCCCTTCGATACTGGAATAGCCTGTCTTCTGGATATCCTCGGGCGTGATGACTTGTAGTGGCGACGCCAGCATGTTCGCGCCCACACCGTGCACATAGCTGCCTGTGACGACCACAGTCTCAACCGCAGCCTGGTTCTTCGGCTCCTGAGTGGTGGCATCGGCTTGCGCAACTGCGGGCAGCCCCGTCAACGTCACGAGAGCCAAACAGGACACACCCGCAAGGTATCGCTTACGCGGCACGTCGCGCAGACCGGACATGATTTCTGACAGCATGATAACCTCCCCTTCATGCGCATCCCTCTGACCGGAAGCTGCTCTGCAACCGGCGCAATGCGCGTTATCCTGCTGAACGCTGCCAGCATGGAATTCGGCGGAGCTAACATATACCGTTTATATAAATGAAATAGATTTTGGATAACTATTCATAGAAATACTAAATATATTGAATTCGAACCCCACCGCCGAACGAGCCACAAACCTCGGGCGGTCGCGCACATTGGAACTCATTTGAATTTTCAATGAGCGCATTGAATAAAGAGATTTCCGAAAAGACCGGGGGCTGTACTAGCCTGACGTTCCTGTCGATCCGCAGACGGGTTAGCTCAGCCAGAGCCTAAGTTACGATGTGTTTCTGCGGCATACGCGTCACCGACTTTCGCATCACCGACTTTCGCACCCGATACGAGTAATCCATGCATCTCCCAAAGGCGGTGACGTTATACGAAGTCGGCCCGCGCGATGGACTGCAGAACGAAGCGTTGCCGATCGGGCTGGATGTGCGCGTCGCGCTGGTCGAGGCGCTTGCGGTCGCCCGCATCCGCGATATCGAAGTCGCCAGTTTTGTCTCGCCGAAATGGGTGCCACAGATGGCCGGCGGCGCGGCCTTACTTGCACGAGCAGATACCGGCCCCGACGTTTGCCGCTCTGCGCTTACCCCGAACCTGAAGGGCGCCGAGAATGCGTTGGCGGCCGGAGCGGATCGCTGGGCCGTCTTCACCGCGGCGTCCGAAACCTTCTGCCGGCGCAATATCAATTGCTCGATCGCCGAGAGCCTGGCGCGCTTTGCGCCGATCATGCACCTTGCGGCCACCCACGATATCCCGATGCGGGCATATATCTCTTGCATCACCGATTGCCCCTATGAGGGCCCGATTGCGCCCGGCCATGTCGCGGAGCTCGCCTACAAGTTGCTACAGATGGGTGCGGCCGAGATCAGCCTTGGAGAGACAACCGGGCGCGCCACGCCGAACCGTATTGTCGAGGTGATCGATGCCGTGACGAAGATCGTACCGGTAAACAAGCTTGCCCTGCATTGCCATGACACATATGGCCAGGCGCTCGCCAATATCCTGTCCGCGCTGGAACACGGCGTGGCCGTGGTCGACGCCTCCGTGGGCGGCCTCGGCGGCTGCCCCTACGCCCCAGGCGCAGGCGGGAACGTTGCCAGTGAAGAAGTGGTCTACCTGCTAAACGGGCTTGGAATCGAAACCGGCGTCGATCTGGAACGCCTTGTTGACGCCGCGTGGTTCATTTCGGACGCCCTTGGCCGGCCGCCACGATCGAAGGTCGCCCTGGCGATGCGCAAATCGCGAGGAGCGGGTCAAGATGCTGTCCGGGCGGACTCTCAGGAAGAAATCGTATGAGGCAATCTGTTCTGGCTTTTCTGACCGCCTTCGCGGCGCTCGTCTGCGGCGCGCAAGCGGGCTTTGCCGCGGATCAGCCGGCCGCCCGATGTGCCGATCTCGCCCATCGCACGTTCGGAGACACCAATATTCTGTCGGCGACGCTGCGGCCGGCGGGAGCGTTTTCGCTGCCGAAGCCTTTCGCCATAAGCTTCGCATTGCCCAGCTTCTGCCGCGTCAAAGCCGCTTCGCACCCCTCGTCCGATTCCGATATCCGCTTCGAGGCCTGGCTGCCGCTCGACGGAACTTGGAACGGCAAGCTCGTCGCGGTCGGCAATGGCGGCTATCTTGGCATCGTTCCGACCTGGGAGATGGCGCCCGCGCTGCGCAGCGGCTATGCAGCCGTCGGCGGCGATACCGGCCATGAAGGCGATGGCCTGGCCTGGGGCATCGGCCATCCCGAAAAGATCCGCGACTGGGGCGACCGTTCCATCCATGCCATCACGATCGGGGCCAAGGCGATCACCGCCGCCTTTGAAGACAAGGCGCCGCAGGAGGCCTATTTCAACGGGTGCTCGACCGGCGGTCATCAGGCGCTGACCGAGGCGCAGCGTTATCCCGACGACTTCAACGGCATCATCGCCGGCGCGCCCGGCAACAACCGCACGCATCTCAACGTCGCCTTCTTGTGGATGGGTGTGCAGAACCGGCTCGCGCCGCCCGAGGGGCGACTTACCAAAGCCAATCTCAAGATGATCGGCGAGACCGTGCTAAAACGCTGCGACGCGAAGGATGGCCTGAAGGACGGCATCGTCGCCGATCCCAGACGCTGCCGGCTCCCGCCGAAGACCTTCCTGTGCCGCAATACGCATGTGAAGGGATGCCTCAACCCCGCACAGGCGCGGACTTTGACCCGGCTCTATCAGGGCCCGCGCGATCCGCGCACCGGCAAGCAGATCTATCCGCCCTTCACCCGTGGAAGCGAGGGCGGCTGGAACTATCTCCTGAACAGTCCGAAGGTCTATCGCGCCGGCTTTTGGTCCGATTGGGTCTTCGACAATCCGAACTGGTCCTGGAAGATGTTCGACTGGGACAAGAACGTGGCTTTCGCTGATCGCAAGCTTGCCTCGATCGTCAACGCCAACGATCCCGACCTGACCCGCTTCCGCGATCATGGCGGAAAGCTCATCATGTATCAGGGCTGGATCGATCCGGTCGTCTCGGCGCTCGATACCCTGCGCTACTACACGGCCGTCACCAACACGATGGGCGGCCGTCAAGCGACGCGCCGCTTCGCACGCCTCTTTATGGTCCCGGATATGGCCCATTGCGGCACCTTTGGCGGCGGTGACTTCAACATGGTGCCAATCGACGATCCGAAGCACCGCGACGTGCTCAGCATGCTGGACCGCTGGGTGACGAAGGCACACGCACCACGGCGGCTGATCGTCGAACAGCGCAAGGGCTTCACAGGACCGGTGACCCGCACACGCGTGGCATGCGCCTGGCCGAAGGCGGCCGAATGGCGTGGCAAGGGAAGTCTCAACAAGGCTCAGAACTTCGTCTGCAACCGCCAGAACTGAGCGTCAGCCGCGCTCCCGCCGCAACTCCGACACCAGCAGATCCCGGAATGCGGCGGCCGCCGGCGACAGCGTGTAATCGGCCAGCGTCAGGATCGAGATGTCGCGGTGGAGAATCGGATTGACGAGATTGCGCCGCCGTAGGGTTGGTGGCAGGTGTGTCGGTACGCCCGAGGATGGAAGCACTGCATCGCCGAAGCCAGCTTCTACGCAGGCGAGCGCAGTCGCCATCTGATGCGGCTCGACGGCGATGTTCAGCGCAATGCCCTGCATTGCGGCAACACCGTCCATCAGCGATCGAATCGTCGTGCCCGTCGCCATCGCGACCAGCGGCCTGTCCCGCAGACTTGACCAATGGACCGACCGGCTGTCCGCAAGCGGCGAACGACGATGACAGATCAGAACAAGCCGGTCCCGCATCAGGGGCTGAAGACGGATATCCGACAATGGTTGCGAATAGCTGATGGCAAAATCGACCGTCCGGTCGCGCAGTGATGCCAAGATATCCTTGCCAGGCACATCGATCAGGGCCGTCACGATATCAGGATAGAGCTCGCCGAATTTGAGTGTCAGCTTTGGCAGGATCGTGGCGCAAAGCGACGGCAGCGCTGCGATGGTAACGCGGCCGCGCTTGATCGCGCGGTAATCGCGCACACCGTCGACGGCCTCATCGAACTCGGCCAGAAGCTTCTGAACGGTCTTGTAGAATTCCCGCCCGATCGGTGTCAGCTCCACCACGCGGGTATTGCGCTCGAGAAGACGCACACCAAGGTCGGTCTCAAGCGTACGGATTAGCGCGCTCAATGCTGGCTGGGTCAGGTACACCGCTTCGGCGGCCTTCGTGAAATGCAGGTGTTCGGCAACGGCCAGAAATGCCCGCAAGTGGCGAAGATTGATGGCACTCATTGTGTCCCCACTCCCTCCAGGGTCGTCGGTCCCACCGCGGCCGGAAAGCCACCCGCAACGGCGACAGCTTAGACCATATTCATAAGAAAACTAACTTCATTTATTCAGTCAATCGATTTCCTCTATGGCCACCGCACGTTAGGATGCGCCCTCGCCCGCATGGCCATGTCACGGAAGTTGCGGTCGGCAATCGCCGCGACAGAACTGCGGCCATAATTTGGAGATAGGCGTTACATGCTGGATCTGCTTAATGGGGTCCGGATCCTCGATCTGACCAGCATCGTACTGGGCCCCTATGCCAGCCAGATCCTGGGCGATCTGGGCGCCGAGGTGATCAAGATCGAGCCCTGCAGCGGCGATCTGTTCCGTTCGGTGCGGCCGGGCCGGTCCGCCGAAATGGGTGCCGGCTTCCTCAATTGCAACCGGAACAAGTCTTCGCTTGCCATCGATCTGAAGCACCCCGAAGGCGCAGAACTCCTGCGCACATTGGTCGCGTCCGCCGACGTCGTCGTTCACAACATGAGAAGCGCCTCAGCCAAGGCACTCGGCCTGAGCTTTGAGGCGCTCGCGGAGATCAATCCGAAGATCGTCTATTGCCGGGCCCCGGGCTTCGGCGCGAAAGGGCCCTATGCCGGCTCACCCGCCTATGACGACATCATCCAGGCCATTTCGGGCCTCGCACATCTCAACCGCAACGCTGCGGACGAGCCACGCTTCCTGCCGACAATCATCTGCGACAAGGTCGGTGGACTTCATCTTGCCATTGCCGTGCTTGGCGGACTGGTGCGCCGGCTCGCAACGGGCAAGGGCTGCGGTGTCGAAGCGCCCATGTTCGAGAGCATGGTCTCGTTCCTGATGGTCGAGCAGCTTGCGGGCCAGAGCTATGTGCCGGCCCTCGGTCCGGTCGGCTATGAGAGGCTGCAATCGCCCTATCGCCGCCCGTTCCGGACGGCAGATGGCTTCATCGCCATCCTGCCCTACAACACGAAGCACTGGACGAGCTTCCTGACACTGATCGGACGCAGCGACCTAGCGCACGAGTTCACGTGTGACCGATCCCGTCCAACGCAGTCAGAGCGTTGGGGAGTTGTATCGGATCATCGCCGACGAGACGCCCGCACGCACCACTGCGGACTGGCTTGAGCAGCTGCGCACGATCGATGTGCCCTGCGCGCCGGTGAACCGGATCGACGACCTTTTCGAAGACCCGCACCTGAACGCGGTCGGCTTCTTCGAAACCTTCGATCATCCGAGCGAGGGCAAGCTGCGCGCCGTCCGCACGCCATTCAATGCTGAAAATTGCGAGACGACGCCGGATCATCCGGCGCCGCGCCTCGGCGAGGATAGCGAGCGAATTCTCCGGGCCGCGGGCATCGACGACGCGCGGCTAAAGGCGCTTGCCGATAGCGGCGTCATCGCGATCGCCGAGCCGCACGGCTGAGCCTCGCCTGACTAGGGCGAAACCTTCGAGACTGTCGGCGCTACACAGCGAAAGCTCGCCGGCTTGTTCGGATCTCCCGAAACATAGCGCGCATATTCCGGATAGGGGCATAGCGGCCGGCGCATCGGAGGTGTCGTCACCTTGCCAGCAGGCACGTTGACCTTTGCGGCGATCAGCTGCGCCGGCGCCTGGCCACGCTCAACCCACCGCGTCAGCGCGCCGAGCGCGTCGACCTTGCTCGGTCCGGGGCCACCCAGGCAATGGCTCATACCCGGCGCCATGAACAGGCGATAAAAGCCGTCGACCGTATGGCGGGAAGCTTTTCTTGTCATCGAACGGTCGAAGGTCGCGATCACCTCGCGGCGGTATTCGATCGGAAGAGTTTGTGCGTTCAGGGGATCACCCCAGCCCTGTACCATCACGAGCTTGCCGCCAGCCTTATGGAACGGCCGCAGATCCGGATCCATGGAGTCGATCTTGGTGCCAAGCGCCGCATCGACACGGGCGACGTCATGGTCCCAGTCGAAGGACCGCCAGATCCAATCTTTGCCAAACACCATATTTTTCAAGAGCGGCACCGCATAGAGCCTCGCGAGCGGGCCCTGGATCAGCGTCCAGCCATAGGCAATCGCCATCTTTCCGGTGAAGGACGGATCAGCCTCCGAGCCCGGCACGAAGCCGGGATAGATCTGCGCACCGGTGCGGGGATTGCGCGGCCCCCGATATATCAGCGCCGCGGTTCTGGCTTCGGCGGGCGTGAGGCAATTCTTCGTCTGCCCGGATTTGCAGACGAGATCCTCGGGGCGGATGTGGCAGGCCAGCGGTCGTGCCAGCAAACCATCCTTCAAACCGTCTTTCGCATCACACGTCTTCATCACCGCCCGGTGGAGAAGCTGCAGCTTGGCGTTGGACAGAACTGCATTGTCCTGCGCACTCTTGAGGCCCCAGAGGAAACTCAACATCAAGTGGCTGTAGCCCATGCCTGGGGACTGGCGACGATGCCGTTGAAGTCGCGCGGGAAGAACTCGGCCTCCTCCATCGCCTGCGCGCCGCCGGTGGAGCAGCCCTGGAAATAGGCGTAGGCCTGCGGCTTGCCGTAATAGGCGCGAACCAGTGCCTTTGCCGGGCCCGCAACGAGATGGGTCGCGTCATGCCCCCAGGCGAGCAGCGCCTTGGGATCGTGCATCCAGGCCGTGCCGGTCCCGGTATGGCCGGTGTCGTTGACCGTGACAGCGTAGCCCTGGCGCATATAGGTCGCGAGCGAGCGCAAATCGATGAAGCCGCCAAAGCCGCCACTTCCGACGGACAGCAGACGCCCATTCCAATGGCGCGCAGGCAGCCAGAGTTCGAAGCCGATCCTGGCTGCGGCCGTCCCCTTCACGCGGCAGAAGGATGGCAACATCATCTTTTCGGCCGGCATCGGCCCCATGGCCGGGATGTCGAACGCGCCGGCCGCCACCGGGGTGGCCGTGGTCACCGCTGCACCGTGGATCCTCGACTTCAGCAGCGCGGCGCAATCAGCCGCCTGCGCACGGACAGCGGGCAACAGCGCCAGCAACGCCAGAGCCATAAAAGGAAGCCGAATTTGCATGGAGGAAACTCCTCAAGCCGGAAGAACGCCGAACAACACGGCCGCCAGCACCATCACCAGCGTTCCGGCAAAGAGATACGGGATCGAAAATTTCTGATGGGCTCCCAGCTCGATACCGGAGAGGCCGCAAACAAGGAAGGTCGCCGGCGTCAACGGACTCACCGGGAAGCCCGTCGTCATCTGCCCCAGCAGCGAGGCCTGGGCGATGGTCATCGGCGTGCCCCCGAGTCCGGCATAGACCTTCGCAATCACCGGCATGACGCCGAAATAATAGGAATCTGGATCGAACAGCAGGCTCAGCGGCATCGACAACACGCCGAGGACAACCGGTATCTGTGTCACGAAGCCGTGCGGGACGTGGGAGATCGCCGCGTTCGCCATCGCTTTCAGCATACCACTTCCGGACATGATGCCGGTGAACGCACCTGCAGCAAACAGGATTGAGGCCATCATCAGCGCGGCCTGGGCATGCGCATCAACGCGCTGACGCTGCTCGATGACCTTGGGATAGTTCATAATCAGTGCGATCGCGGTGCCGAGCATGAAGACCAGCGCCGGCTCGACATAGCCGGAAATCATGGTTCCCAGCACGATCAAGGTCAGCGCGATGTTGGGCCAGAACAGGTGCGGCCGCTTCAGTGCCTCGCGCTCCGGCGTGGTCTCGAGCACAGGAGCTGAACCGCCTGCTGCCAAGGATGCACCAAGGCGCTGCTCTTCGCGATGGCCGAGCCACCACGACATCGTGAAAATGAAAGTCAGGCCGACGATCTGCACCCCAATCATCGGCCGAAAGATATCGGCCACGGGGATATGCAGCGCTGCCGAAGCGCGGAGCGTTGGCCCGGTCCAGGGCAGGAAGTTCACGCCAGCCGCCATCGAAGCGGCGCAGGCCAGGATACGCCGGTCCATGCCCAGATCGAGATAAAGCGGCAAGAGCGTCGGGATCACGACGATGAAGCAAACCGCACCGGAGCCGTCGAGATGGACCAACAGCGCCAGCAAGGTTGTACCCATCACGATCCGGGTGGGCTTCCGTCCGATCACGCCAAGAATGCGCTTGATGATGGGATCGAGAACGCCAGCATCGGTGATCACGCCAAAGTAGAGGATCGCGAACACGAACATCGCGGCGACCGGCGCAATCCGGCTGATCCCGTGGACGATAAAGGTCGCCGTCTCCAGCCCGAAGCCGCCGACCAATGCGGCTATGGTCGGAATGACGATCAGCGCCACCAGCGGCGACAGCCAATTGAGCATGATCGCGGCCAGCAGGACCACGATCGTGACCGCACCAATCAAAGCCAGCATATTACTGCACCCGCTCCCTGAATGCCGATGACCGTAGAGCGCGCTCAGCTGCCGAGACAATCAAATTTTGCGATCCATTGATCAGCTAGCGTTATGCCAAGGCGTCAATGAAATGCCAATCCAAACAGCAGCCAAGCGAAAGGCGCGGCGTCACCACCATGACGCCGCGCCTTGCAGTTGGATCAGGGCTGGATGACCTCGCCACTCAGCGCGGCCGATCCGGTGAGCACGGGATCGGTTGCGGAGCGCGATACGGCGACACCATATTCGCCGGCATCGACACGCCAGCCTTTGGCGATGGTATCGAAGTTGGCGATCAGGCGCGGATCGGCACTCACCGAGACGTGCTGGCTCTGGCCTGGCTCCAGGGACACGCGCTCAAAGCCGATCAGGCGTTCCAGCGGTTTGCCGGCCTGAGAGGTGAGATAGATCTGCGGCACCGCTTCGCCGGCCACCTGTCCGGTGTTCGTGACATCGAAGCTGACGGTGAGCGTTTGGCCGCCTTCCACTGCCAGGTTCGAGAAGCTGAAGCTGGTGTAGGACAGACCGAAGCCGAAGGGGAACAGCGGCGTCAGCTTCTGGTCGGCGAACCAGCGATAGCCCACCTTGGCACCTTCGGTGTAATGCACATCGAACACCTGCCCCGGCTTCACATCGATGCCGGGCATGTCAGGACGCGGGTTCTGATCGATGCTCTTCGGGAAGGTGATCGGCAGATGGCCGGACGGATCGACCTTGCCATACAGCACATTGGCGATTGCCTCGCCGCCATGCTGGCCCGGATACCAGGCTTCGACCACGGCCTGAACCTTGTCGAGCCAGGGCATCAGCACGGGATTGCCGGTTTCCAGAACGACGATCGTGTGCGGGTTGGCGGCAGCGACGGCTTCGATCAATGCATCCTGATTGCCCGGCAACGAGAGATCAGGCAGATCGCTGCCTTCCATTTCCCATTGCGTCGCGAAGACGATGGCGACATCCGAGGCTTTCGCGAGTTTGACGGCTGCGGCCACGTAACGGCCCGTGTCAAATCGGAACTCGGCGTCCTTATCGAGCCCGCGCATTGCCTGAAGCGGTGAAGACGGATCGAAAGTCATGCTGCTGAACGGCCCCATCATGCCTTCGCCGCCGACCGCAACCGTGGGGTACATGCCGTGCGGCGCGTGCGGGATTACCTGGGCCGAGCCCCCACCCGACAGAACACCCGCATCCGCATGGCCGCCGATGACGGCGATATGTTTGGCGCCCGCCGCCAGCGGCAAGGCATTGTCCGCATTCTTGAGCAATACGATGCCGTGCTCGGCAACCCTTTGCGCCACTTTGGCATCGGCCTTGTAATCGACCGGCGTCTGCCTGGGCGGATGATCGAACAGGCCCACCGCGAACATCGAGCGCAGAATGCGATGCACCATGTCGTCGATACGCGCCTGGGGAACCGTGCCGTCCTTCACGAGCGCGCGCAGCGGTTTGTCGAAGAATATCTGCTTGTCGATCTCCTGACCCGATTCCTGGTCGAGCCCCTCCAACGCATCCCTGGCGCTGTGCACCGCGCCCCAATCGGACATCACCCAGCCGGGATAGCCCCAATCGCCCTTCAGCACGGTATCGAGCGTGAACTTGTTGGCGCAGGCGTAATGGCCGTTGATGAGGTTGTAGCTGCACATCACCGAGCCGGGATGACCGCGATCATTGGCGATCTCGAAGGCCAGAAGATCGGATTCCCGCAAAGCGGCCGGGTCGATGACGCCATTGGCCCAGTGCCGGTTGGTCTCCTGATCGTTCAGCACGAAGTGCTTCATCGTCGAGACCACGTGCTGATCCTGGATTCCGCGGATGGATTCGCCATCCAGCGTGCCGGCCAGCAGCGGGTCTTCGCCCAGATATTCGAAGTTGCGGCCATTGCGCGGATCGCGCGCCAGATTGGCGCCACCGGCAAGCAGCACGTTCAGGCCCTTTCGCCAGGCCTCCTGCCCGATCATGGCCCCGCCATCATAGGCCAGGCCCGGATCGAATGTCGCCGCAAGCGCCAGCCCCGAGGGCAAGGCTGTCGCGCTGTCGCCCTTGCGCACATTCATCGGATTGGCGACGCCGAGGCTGGCATCGGATTCCTGAAGCGCGGGAATGCCGAGGCGTGGAATGCCCGGCACGAAGCCGGCCGAACCCAGCGCGCCCTTCGGCAGCGAACCGTCCTTGCTGAAGAACGGCATGGCAAAATAGCCATGCAGCAGGGTGAACTTCTCGTCCTGCGTCATACGCTTTTCGACGAGGTCGGCGCGCGCGTCCGGTGACAGGCTGGTGTTCATCCAGGGTCGCGCCGGCCTGGCGGATGCCGGCGCGGCAGCGGCGCAGAGAAGCGCGGCGCCGAACGCCGCCATGAGGATGGTTTTGGTGGTCATGATCGTTCCTCTCAATGTCTGTACCGCTGCCGGCCCTGCTTAAGACGCAGGCTTCTTCGGCATCGTCTTCTGAAGGGCATCGGCCCGCTCCGCCGTCACATTCAGCCGCGCAGCCCACGGGTCCGCCATCGGCGTCGGACCGGTTTCCTTGAAGTTCATCAGCATGTCCGTCGACGCGTTGTAGCGCGGCCAATGCGGCACCCCCGGGCCGTTGGGATTGCCGTGCCTGGCGAAGTTGGCCCAATAGGCATGCACCTCCTTCGCGATCGCTTCATCGGCCGGCGTCGTGTCCTTGCCATAGGCCGCCTTCACCGTGTCGAACACGTAAGGGATCTCGCTGGCATGGGGCGCGCCCGTAATTTTCATCATCTTGGCGAAGGCCGATTGGTTGAGCGCCTTCTGCTCCGCCGGTGCGACATAGGAGAAGCGGTACTCATAGGCCGGCTCTCCCTGCTTCGAGAACTCGCGCACCGTGAAGCGGGCAGGCTCGACCATCATCTGGTCCATCCCCATCTCCCAAGCCATGGCGCGCAGGGGCTTGTCGCCGTCGGGATCATAGGCCTTACGCGCCGCAGCCGCATATTTTCCGTAGGCGGCAAAGGCTTCCTTCTTGGTCTTCGGGAAGAAGAAGCCGAGATCGGCGCTGTTGGCGCCGATCAGAATCGGCACATGCGCTTCCTCGCCTGTTTCATAGGCCTGTTCCGGCGACATGGTGACGATCTTGCCGTCCACCATCGGCCCGCCATAGGTCTGCGGACCGGACTTGGCCTGCATGCTGCCCATGTTGAGTCCGTCCGTTACCTGATCGGCCGACAGCGCGCGCAGCTTGGCCAGCGCCTCGGGGCCGGTCCCGTCAATACCGTTGGCCTTGGCGAAATTGACACCGAGCGTGTCCGACGAAGGAATTCCCGGCAGATCCTTGCTGAGCTGGCGCGGCCCCATCAGGTTGCCACGCCCGCCTCCGGACTCGACAGCCGCACGCTCGAACAAGCCGCGTGCTTCCGGCGAACTGAGCAGCATATGCACCGAGCCGCCACCGGCGGATTCGCCGAACACCATTACATTGTCGGGGTCGCCACCGAAGGCCGCGATGTTCTTGCGCACCCATTTGAGCGCAGCGATCTGGTCCATATAGCCGTAATTGCCGTGCAATCCGTTCGGATCCTCTGCGGTCAGCGCCGGGAAGCCGAAAAATCCGAAACGGCCGAGACGATAATTGAGGCTGACGAAGACAATGCCGTCCTCCGCGAAGTGCGTGCCGTCATAGACGGCCGGCGAGGAACCGCCATTGACGAAGCCGCCGCCGTGAATCCAGACCATGACTGGCAGCTTCTTCGTGGCATTCGCCGGACGCCAGACGTTCAGATAGAGGCAATCCTCGCTGGGCGTGGTGCGCAGCGGCGCAGCATCCTGCGGGAACGGCTTCTGCATGCAGTCATGGGCGTAGGTTTTCGCCTCGCGCACGCCAGACCAGGCGGCAGCCGGCTGCGGCGGCGCCCAGCGCCGCTTGCCAACCGGCGGTGCGGCATAGGGAATGCCCTTGAAATAATCGACCGCTCCGCTGTGAACACCGACAAGCGTGCCGTCGGCGATCGTCACTTCGGGCGCGGCAGGCGCCGCCACCTGTTTGGGCTGGGCCGTCTTCTCGGGCTGTGAGAGTGTGGCGCAGCCCGCCAGCAAAGCGCAGCCCATCAGGGCTGCCAATCGGATCTGTCTCATGCTTTCGCTCCCTTTCTTCTCGTCCGCTAAGCCGCACAATGGAGAGGCTGCACGGATTCGCGCTCGATGATTTCGTAGTTCAGGACTCTGGCTTGCGCCTTGCCGCGCGCACGCAGATGGTTGATGAGCATTTCGGTCGCCGCTTCCGCCATCTTCGACACCGGCTGGCGTACGGTCGTGAGCGGCGGCCATAGCGACGACGCCACCGGAGAATCATCAAAGCCGACGATGGAAAGATCGGCCGGCAGAGTCAGCCCCTTACGGAAGGCGGCGCCGACTGCGCCGATCGCCATATCGTCATTGCCCGCGAAAATCGCGGTCGGCCGGTGCGACTGGCGCAGCAGCCGTTCGGCCGCGTCCATACCTGAGCGCGCCGTAAATCCGCCACGCACGCGCCAATCTTCTTCGAGATGCCCGCCCTGCTCCTTCATCGCCGTCAGAAAGCCGCGATAACGCTCCGATGCAGCTGCATGGCTCCGCGGCCCCTGGATGAAGGCAATATCGCGATGACCGAGCGACAGGAGATAGGCGGTCATGTCATAGGCGGCCCGGTAATCATCCATGGTGACATAGGAGGTGCGCTCGATCTGCTTATAGGGCGCAATCCGGACATAAGGAGTGCCGGCCCGTTCCAAGGCATCCATCACCGTGGCGTTGTCGGAAACCGGTGGAGAAAGCACGACCCCGTCGAGTTTTACAGAGGCGAGGAACTCGCCAATATCGGCGCCGAGATTGCGAGAGCCGCACCGCACGGCCTCGATGACGAGATGATAGCCGCCATGCTGGCATGCCGTCATGGCGCCGACCTGCACCTGGGTGACGTATCCCGGACTTGGATTGTCATAAAGGAGCCCGACAAGATGAGACCGCGAGCTTGCCAACGCGCGCGCCCAGACATTGGGTCGAAAATCGAGCTTGACGATGGCCGCCTGGACCTTCGCATGAGTTTCAGGGCGGACATTGGCTTCACCATTGATCACGCGGCTGACC
>CAWGGT010000017.1:0-115625 GCA_963822185.1 uncultured Pseudomonadota bacterium | reverse complement strand
ATCCCACTCCTGTGCGCCCGGTCACGTGGCGGGCGGCCGTGGCGCCCAGAAGTACGATGACCTCCGGCGCCACCAGTTCGATATGGCGGCGCAGGAAGGGCAGGCAGGTTGCCGCCTCCTCGGGCGAGGGATCGCGGTTCCCGGGCGGGCGCCAGTTGAGGACATTGGTGATGTAGGCGTTGGTCGTCCGGTCGAGGCCGATCGCGGCCAGCATCTTGTCGAGCAGCTGGCCGGCGCGGCCGACAAAGGGCTTGCCCTGGCGGTCCTCCTCGGCGCCCGGCGCCTCGCCGATGAACATGATGTGGTGGGCGGGCGTGCCGTCGGCGAAGACGGTGTGCTTGGCGGTCGCTTGAGCGCGCAGCCCTCGAATGCTTCGAGCGCGGCCTTCAACTCTTCGAGCGATGTTGCAGCGCCGCGGCAATCTCCATGGCCTGGCCGATCTGGTCCGATTGCGGCGCCGGTGCTGCTGCCGCTGCGGCAGGCGCCGGCTGCGGCAACGGGTCGGACATCGCCCTGGGCGCGGTGTTGTGGCGGGCCGCCCTTGCCGTTGCGGCCGGTGGCGGCGGCTTTGGCGGCAAAACGGTTCACCGGCGCGTCGAGCACGGCCTCGTCCGCCCCGGCTTCGACAAGCCAGGTAAGGGCGGAAAGGGCATCGGACTGTGTGCTTTCGCGACATGGCTGCGATCATAGGCGAAGCGCCCGCCGCAGGCGAGCCGGGCTCCGGTTGACCCCGCTCGCAGAAGCGCCCCATAAACGGCGAGAGCGTCATTTACTGGGGAAAACATCCGATGGCCGAGACCGTCGAGCGGGAGAGCATGGAATACGACGTCGTGATCGTGGGCGCGGGCCCGGCCGGCCTCAGCGCGGCGATCCGGCTCAAGCAGCTGGCCGCCGAAGGCCGGGACGCGAGATCAGCGTCTGCGTGCTGGAGAAGGGCTCGGAGGTCGGCGCCCATATCCTCTCCGGCGCGGTCATCGATCCGATCGCCCTCAACGAGCTGATCCCCGACTGGAAGGAGAAGGGCGCGCCGCTCGACACGCCGGTCACCGACGACCGCTTCTACTTCCTCGGCCATGCCGGCAGCATCCGCATTGCCGAATTTCGCCGATGCCGCCGCTGATGAGCAATCACGGCAACTACATCGTCAGCCTCGGCAATGTCTGCCGCTGGCTGGCCGAGCAGGCCGAGGCGCTGGGCGTCGAGATCTATCCGGGCTTCCCGGCCGCCGAAGTGGCCTATGGCGACAAGGGCGAAGTGATCGGCGTCATCACCGGCGACATGGGCGTGGCGCGCGACGGCAGCCACAAGGATTCCTACACGCCCGGCATGATGCTGCTCGGCAAGTACACGCTGTTCGCCGAAGGCGCGCGCGGCTCGCTGACCAAGGCGCTGCGCGCCAAGTTCGATCTCGAAAAGGACAGCGATTACGCAGAAGTTCGGCATCGGCCTTAAGGAACTGTGGGAGCTCGAGCCGGCCAAGCACAAGCACGGGCCTGGTGATGCACACCATGGGCTGGCCGCTCGACAACCGCACCGGCGGCGGCCTGTTCATGTACCACTTCGGCGACAATCTCTGCGCCGTCGGCTTTGTGGTGCATCTGAACTACTCGAACCCCTATCTCTCGCCCTTCGACGAGTTCCAGCGGGTCAAGCACCATCCCGGCGATCCAGCCGCTATCTCGAAGGCGGCAAGCGCATCTCCTATGGCGCGCGCGCCATCACCGAGGGCGGCTTCCAGTCCGTGCCCAAGCTGGCCTTTCCGGGCGGGGCGCTGATCGGCTGCGCGGCCGGCTTCGTCAACGTGCCGCGCATCAAGGGCAGCCACAACGCCATGAAGACCGGCATGCTGGCCGCCGAAGCCGCCTTTGCCGCGCTGGGCGAGGGCCGCGCCCATGACGAGCTGGCGGCCTATGAGGAGGCCTACAAGGCCAGCCATGTTTACAAGGATTTGAAGCGGGTCCGGAACGTCAAGCCGCTATGGTCGAAATTCGGAACCCTGATCGGCGTGGCGCTCTGGCGGCATCGACATGTGGACCAACCAGCTGTTCGGCTTCTCGCTCTTCGGCACGCTGAAGCACGGCAAGCCGGACTACGCGACGCTGAAGCACGCCTCGGACGTGCAAGCCGATCGACTATCCCAAGCCGGACGGCGTGCTCAGCTTCGACAAGCTGTCCAGCGTGTTCCTGTCGAACACCAACCATGAAGAGGACCAGCCGATCCATCTGCAGCTCAAGGACCCGACGATCCCGATCAAGGTCAACCTGCCGGAATATGCCGAGCCGGCGCAGCGCTATTGTCCGGCCGGCGGTCTACGAGGTGGTCGAGGAGGCCGCGGGTCCGCGCTTCCAGATCAACGCGCAGAACTGCGTGCACTGCAAGACCTGCGACATCAAGGATCCGTCGCAGAACATCAACTGGGTCACGCCCGAAGGCGGCGGCGGCCCGAACTATCCGAACATGTAAGCGTATCAACCGTTACGAGGCCCCATGCCGTTCAGCAACCGCCGGATCGTCTTTGCTCGCCGCGCTTGCGCTTGCCCTGCCGCTGGGCGCCTGCGGAACGCTGTCCGTCGCACGCGCGGATGTTGAACGGCACACGGGTCGAGGCGATGCCGCCGTCATCGGACGCCAGAGCCTATGGCAATTACCTCTCCGGCCATCTGGCGGCGCGCCAGCACGATCTGCACGATGCCGCGCGCTATTATCGTGCGGCGCTGGCGCATGATCCGGACAATGCCGATCTGTTGTCCCGGGCCTTTCTTTACACCGCCGCGTCCGGGCGAAGTGAAAGAGGCGGCCGGGCTCGCCGCGCGCGTCGTTGCCGCCAATCCGGACAACCGCGCCGCGCGACTGGCGCTGACGGTCAACGACATCGCCGATAAGGATTACAAAGGCGCGCGCATGCAGCTCGCCCAGTCGGCGCAGGGCCCGTTCCAGACCGCTGACCCTGACATTGCTGGATGCCTGGGCGGCCGAGGGCATGGGCAAGACCGATGTCGCGCTCAAGGATCTCGACGGTGTCCGCAAGGAAGGCGGAACCGCGGCGCTGGCCCATTTCCACAGCGCGCTGATCCTCGATCTGGCCGGCCGCAATGACGAGGCGAACAAGGAATATCAGGCCGCGCTGCAGAACTCCGGTCCGAACCCGCGCGAAGTCGATGCCTATGGCCGTTTTCTCGAGCGCACGGGCAAGACCGCCGAGGCCAAGGCGCTCTATGCCAAGCTTGCCGGTCATCCGAGTGTGGCGCCGCTCGCCATTGCCGCCGAAGCGCGCATCGCCGCGGGCAAAAAGCCTGAGCGTCTCGTGCAGACCCCCCAGGAGGGCGCGGCCGAGGCCCTGTTCGGGATTGCCGCTTCGCTGACCGATGCATCGAGCGTCGATATCTCGATCCTCTATCTCAGGCTCGGGCTTTATCTCGCGCCCGATATGGATTTGGCCAAGGTTGTGCTCGCGGATCGTTTCGAGTCGCTGGAGAAATACGAAGACGCCATCGCCGTCTATCGTTCCATCCGGAAAGATGCGCCCTTCAGTCTTGCGGCCGGGATTCAGATGGCCATCGATGAGACGCGGCTCGGCCATGCCGACAAGGCGATTACCCAACTCAAGGATGTGACGGCCCGCGACCCCAAGAGCATCACGGCATGGACGGCGTTGGGCGATGCCTATCGCAGTGTCGATCGCTTCAAGGAGGCGGCCGATGCCTATGATCACGCGATCAAGGCGCTCGGCAAGGTGGAGAAAGACAACTGGCCGCTGCTCTATGCCCGCGCCGTTTCGGAAGAACGCGCGAATGACTGGCCGTCCGCCGAGGCCGATCTCAAATACGCGCTCAAGCTCTCGCCCGACCAGCCGGACGTGCTGAACTATCTCGGTTATAGCTGGGTCGATCGCGGCGAAAATCTCGATCAGGCTCTGGGCATGCTGGAAAAGGCGCGCGCGCTCAGCCCCTTCAACGGCTACATCGTCGACAGTGTCGGCTGGGCCTATTACCGGCTCGGCCGCTACAAGGATGCGGCGGACGCGCTTGAGCAGGCGGTGCAGCTCGTGCCCGGCGATCCGACCATCAACGAGCATCTGGGCGATGCCTATTGGAAAGTCGGGCGCAAGCTCGAAGCACGGTTCCAGTGGGATCACGCGCTGGCCTTCGATCCGGATCCGGGTCGAGAAGTCCGGGCTCGAAAAGAAGCTCAAATACGGCCTTGCCAGCGCCGCCAAGCCCTGAGACGAGCCATGCTGCGCGTGACGGCGCCCGCCAAGATCAATCTTTTTCTGCATGTCGGCGGCAAGCGCGCCGATGGATATCATGCGCTTGAAAGTCTCGTCTGCTTCGCCGAGGCCGGCGACGTGCTTGGCTTTGAAACCGGCTGATGATCTGACGCTGGCGCTCGACGGCCCATTTGCGGGCGGTCTGGTGGGTGAGGGCGACAATCTGATCCTGCGTGCGGCGCGTGCCCTGTCCGAAGCGACGGGGTTGACGAATGGCGCCGCGATCACACTGACCAAGACCCTGCCGGTGGCGTCGGGCATCGGCGGTGGCTCAGCCGATGCGGCGGCGGCCCTGCGTGGGCTCATCAAGCTCTGGAATGTGCAAATCGACGATGCGGTCTTGCACGAGATTGCGCTGTCGCTGGGCTCGGATGTGCCGGTCTGCGTGAAGTCCGTGCCCGCAATCATGACGGGTCGCGGCGAGGGGCTTCACGAAACCGGTGCGCTACCGGCCATGCCCATGTTGCTGGTCAATCCCGGCGTCGCGGTTTCGACGGGCGAGGTATTTCGCCGTTTGGGTCGAACAGGGACGGACACGCTCGATGCCGCGCCGCCGCGGCCATCGGCGATAACGGAAGCTGTGCTGCTGGGTTATCTCAAGGCCACGCGCAACGACATGGAAGCGCCTGCGCGCGAGATCGCGCCCGCGATCGGCGATGTGCTGGATGGCATGCGTGCGCAAGGCGCCTTGCTGGCCCGCATGTGCGGCAGCGGCGCGACCTGTTATGCGCTGTTCGAAAGCGATGCCGCGTTGCAGGCCGCCGCACAGGCACTGTCTTCGGCACATCCGCGATTGGTGGATTGCATCGACGCGGATTGCCGCGCCGGATATCGCCGCCTAATGCCCGCGCGCGACGCAGAACTCGGCGATCTCGATCAGGGCTTCGCGGATCGCCGGTGACGGCAGCTTCGCCACGGAGCGCACCGCCGCATCGGCATAGGCGCGGGCGCGGGCGTGGGTTTCCTCGATGGCGCCGGTCTTCTGCACATGGGCAATGGCCGCATCGAGATCGCCATCCTCCTGCGGGCCGGTTTCGATCACGCGGCGCCAGAACTTGCGGGCTTCGCCTTCGGCGCGCTGATAGGCGAGGATGACCGGCAGCGTCACCTTGGCCTCGCGGAAATCGTCGCCGACCGATTTGCCCATCTGCTTCTCGCGGCCCGAATAGTCGAGCGCGTCGTCGATGAGCTGGAAGGCGATGCCGAGATTGTGGCCGTAATCGTGCAGCGACTGGACGAAGCCGGGCCGCGCGTCGGCAATGGCCGCGCCCGCCTGGGCCGAGGCCGCGAACAGCGCCGCCGTCTTGGCCGTGACGACGGCCAGATAGTCATCTTCCGTCGTGCCCAGATTGTTCGAGGATTTGAGCTGCATGACCTCGCCCTCGGCGATCACCGAGGAGGCGCGGGCGAGAATGCCCAGAACCGAAAGATCGCCGGTCTCCACCATCAGCTCGAAGGCGCGGCTGAACAGGAAGTCGCCGACCAGGATCGAGGGCTTGTTGCCCCACACGATATTGGCGGCGATCTTGCCGCGCCGAAGTGCGCTGGCATCGACAACATCGTCATGCAGCAGGGTGGCCGTGTGGATGAATTCGACCGCGGCGGCGAGCATGATGTGGTGGTCGCCATCATAGCCGAAGGCTTTGGCCGCGGCCAGCGTCAGCAGCGGACGAAGCCGCTTGCCGCCCGAATCGATCAGATGCGTGGACAGGTCCGGGATCAGCGCCACGGCGCTCGACATCCGCTGATGGATCACCCCGTCGGCGGCGCGCATATCGTCCGCCACCAGCGCATATAGCGCATCGACGGGCGACAGGCCCGGGTCGGCGGATTTGGCGAGCTCGGCAGTGATCATGGACTCGATCTTTCTGGCGCCTTGCCCGGAGGGCCGGCATGTTGCGACATTAGGGACCGGCGTGAAGGACGGTCAAGGCGGCCCCCGGGGCCGGCAGCCCCGAATGCGGCGGCGAGAGGTGCTTCATGCGCGAAGTTCTGAAGACAAACAATCCTGTAGAGCTGAACTTCGCCGAAGTGGTGCTAAAGGATGCCGGGATCGAAAGTGTTGTATTCGATGCACATATGAGCGTTCTGGATGGAAGTATGGTCATTTTGCCGCGCCGTTTGATGGTGGCCGACGACGATGCGGACCGGGCTGCAACACTTCTGCGAGAGGCGCTGGGCGAGGGGACTTTTGAGGCCTGACCCCCATGGATGAGGCGCAGACCGAAGATCGCTTTCTCGGCGGGCGAATTGTCGTGCGCCAGCTCGCGTCCGGCTTCCGCTCGGGCCTCGATGCCGTGATGCTGGCCGCCGCGATCCCGGCTCGGGCGGGTGAGGCGGTGTTGGAACTGGGATCGGGCGCGGGCGCCGCCGCGCTCTGTCTTGCAGCCCGCACAGGTTGTTCGGTCGCGGGAGTTGAGCGTGGCGCTGACCTCGCGGCGCGCGCCACGGCCAACGCCGCTGCAAATGGCATGGCTGAGCGTGTTCAATTTCTGGCGGGCGATGTGTTCGCGCTCCCGGCTGACCTCAAACGCGATTTCGCTCATGTGATGACCAATCCGCCCTTCCACGACGAAGAGGGCCGGGCCTCGCCCGATGCCGGCCGCGCTGCGGCCAAGCATGATGACGGCCGGCTGGGCGACTGGCTCAAGGCCGGTTTCCGGCGCACGGCCTCGAACGGGACCTTCACCGCCATTCTGAGGGCCGACCGGCTGGGCGAGGCGCTGGCCGCCCTGCCGCATCGCGGCACGCTGGTGCTGCCTCTGTGGCCGAGGGAGGGCGTCGAAGCCAAACGCGTGATCCTGCAGGTGCGCAAGGGTGCGCGCCGCCCGCTGGGTTTCCTGCCGGGCCTGATCCTGCACGAGGCGGACGGAGCCAATAGCGAGGCCGCCGAGGCCATCCTGCGCCATGGCGAGGCGCTGGCCCTGAACCCGCGCACGGGCCCTGCCTAACCTGTTGTCGCCGGGGCCCTCCGCCTATAGGTTCCGCCCGCGAAACCGGGATTCTCACCTTGCCGAAAGCGCGCACATTTCAGGAGCTGATCCTGACCCTCCAGGCCTACTGGGCGGGGCAGGGCTGCATCGTTCTCCAGCCCTACGACATGGAGATGGGGGCGGGCACCTTCCATCCGGCCACGACCCTGCGGGCGCTCGGGCCCCGGCCGTGGAAGGCGGCCTATGTCCAGCCCTCGCGCCGGCCGACCGATGGGCGCTATGGCGAGAACCCGAACCGGCTGCAGCACTACTACCAGTATCAGGTGATCCTGAAGCCGGCGCCGGAGAATGTGCAGGAGCTTTATCTGGGCTCGCTCAAGGCCATCGGCCTCGACCCGGCGCTGCACGACATCCGCTTCGTCGAGGACGATTGGGAAAGCCCGACGCTGGGCGCCTGGGGCCTCGGCTGGGAGGTGTGGTGCGACGGCATGGAAGTCAGCCAGTTCACCTATTTCCAGCAGGTCGGCGGCATCGAATGCGAAAGCGTGGCGGCCGAGCTGACCTATGGCCTCGAGCGGCTGGCCATGTATGTGATGGATTGCGAGTTCGTCTACGACCTGCCGTTCAACGAACAGTTCCGCTATGGCGAGGTGTTCCATCAGGCCGAGAAGGAATTCTCCGCCTACAATTTCGAGCACGCCAACACCGAGGTGCTGTTCCGCCATTTCGAGGACGCCGAGGCCGAATGCCAGAAGCTGGTCGCGGCGAAGCTGGCGCTGCCGGCCTATGACCAGTGCATCAAGGCGACCCACGCCTTCAATCTTCTGGATGCGCGCGGGGTGATCTCGGTCACCGAACGCGCCGCCTATATCGGCCGCGTGCGCGCGCTGGCGAAGGCCAGTTGCGAAACCTGGCTGGCGTCGGACCAGGGCGCCTACACGCCGAGGTATGCGTGATGGCTGATCTTCTGCTCGAACTGTTCTCCGAGGAAATCCCCGCGCGCATGCAGGCGAACGCGGCGAAGGATTTCGAACGGCTGATCGTCGGCGCGTTGTCCGATCGCGGCTTGATGTTCGAAGGCGTCAAGAGCTTTGCCGGGCCGCGGCGGCTGACGCTGGCCATTGACGGGCTGCCGGCCAAGCAGCCGGACGTGACCGAGGAACGCAAGGGCCCGCGCGCGAGCGCGCCGGAAAAGGCGCTGGAAGGCTTTCTGCGCTCGGCCGGCGTGACGCTGGAGCAGTGCCAGAAACAGTCCGACGCCAAGGGCGAATTCTATGTCGCGGTCGATCGCGCGCAAGGGCCGCGAGACGGCCGAGGTGATCGCCGAGATCGTGCCCGAAGCCATGGCCAAGCTGCCCTGGCCGAAATCGATGCGCTGGGGCACGGCGGGCGCGGTGCGCTGGGTGCGGCCGCTGCATGGCATCGTGGCACTGTTCGACGGCGAAGTGGTGCCGTTCGAATTCGCGGGCGTGAAGAGCGGCAACACCACGCTGGGCCATCGCTTCCTCTCGGACGGCAAGCCGATCGCCGTGCGCCATTTCGAGGATTACGAGGCGGCGCTGAAAAAGGCGCATGTCGTCCTCGATGCCGAGGAGCGCAAGGAGATCATCCTCCATGACGCCAAGCAGAAGGCCTTTGCGCTCGGGCTCGAACTGATCGAGGACGAGGGGCTCGCCGAACGAGGTTTCGGGTCTGGCCGAATGGCCGGTGGTGCTGATCGGCACCATCGAAGACCAGTTCATGGATGTGCCGCCCGAGATCCTGCAGACCTCGATGCGCACGCATCAGAAATATTTCGCCCTGCGCGATCCCAAGACCGGCAAGATGGCGAACAAATTCGCCGTCGTCGCCAACATGGTCGCCGAGGATGGCGGCAAGGAGATCGTGGCCGGCAATGAGCGCGTGCTGCGGGCGCGCCTCTCCGATGCCAAATTCTTCTGGGATCAGGACCGCAAGCACACGCTGGAAAGCCGCGTCGATGCGCTGAAGAACATCGTCTTCCACGCCAAGCTGAAGAAGCCAACCGTTGGTGACAAAGCAGACCGGGTCTCGAAGCTATCGAGCTACATCGCAGAGCAACTTGGGTACGAACGACAGCTGGCACAGCTCGCTGCAAGAGCGGGGACTCTTGCCAAGGCTGACCTCACGACCGGCGTCGTCGGAGAATTTCCAGAACTTCAAGGTGTAATGGGGCGCTACTATGCTCTCACCGATGATGAGCCTGCGGAGGTCGCTAACGCGGTTCGGGACCATTATTCCCCGGTGGGGCCGAGTGATATGGTCCCCGCAAGCCCCGTCTCCATCTGCGTAGCGCTTGCCGATAAGTTGGACACGTTGGGGCAGTTGTGGTTCGCAGGCGAGAAGCCGACTGGATCGGGTGATCCATATGCACTTCGTCGCGCTGCACTCGGAATCATTCGTATCGTTCTTGGCAATAGCTTGAGGCTTCCGCTCAGGAAAATTCTTGGCCATTCCGAGTTTACTTTTATGGAAGGCGCGGATGGCCTTCAAGGCGTTTCGTTGTTGGACGAATTGCTCGCATTTATCGCCGACCGCCTCAAAGTCGCCCTCCGCGAAAAGGGAACGCGACACGATCTGATCGATGCCGTGTTCAGTCTCGGCACCGAGGACGATCTGGTGCGGCTGGTGGCGCGCGTCGAAGCCTTGCAGAGTTTCCTCAAGACGGACGAGGGCGGCAATCTGCTCGCCGGTTACAAGCGCGCGGCCAATATCCTCAAGGCCGAGGAGAAGAAGGACAAGACAACCTTCGACGGCGATCCCGATCCAGAAGCGCTGGTGCTGCCTGAGGAGAAGGCGCTCTACACCGAATTGGCGACGGCGTCCGAACTGATCCGGGCCGAGGTCGAGCGCGAGCGCTTCGTCGAGGCCATGGGCGTGATGGCGCGGTTGCGCGGGCCGGTGGATGCGTTCTTCGAGGCGGTGAAGGTCAATGACGACGATCCCGCCATCCGCAAGAACCGGCTGCTGCTGCTCTCGCATCTGCGCGCGACGCTGCATCTGGTGGCGGACTTCTCGAAGATCGAAGGGTGAGTACGATCTGCGGAAGATCCGGTGGACCTTCCACCGCGCCAAGTGCCGGAGATGACAAGTTGGACGAAATTTTCGACAAATTTTGCATCCCCTGTGCGCAATAGCCGTTTGACATAAGGGGCGCGATTTCGTGGTCTAGGCGGGATTTGGGCCGGGCCTCCGGCGCGGACTTGAGTTGCAGCATTCGGAAAGCGGACAATGACGCAGTGGGTCTATTCCTTCGGTAAGGGCAGCGCGGAAGGCCGCGCGGAGATGCGCAATTTGCTCGGAGGCAAGGGTGCGAACCTGGCCGAGATGAGCAATCTGGGCCTGCCGGTGCCGCCCGGCTTCACCATCACCACCGATGTCTGCACCTATTACTACGCCCATGGCGAAACCTATCCGGACGATCTGAAAGCCGCCGTCGAGACGGCGCTCGAAAAGGTCGCCGGCGGCACGGGCGCGCGGCTGGGCGATGTCGCCAATCCGCTGCTGGTGTCGGTGCGTTCGGGCGCGCGCGTCTCCATGCCCGGCATGATGGACACGGTTCTGAATCTGGGCCTGACCGAAGAAACGGTCGAAGGGCTGGCGAAGCTCACCGGCGACGCGCGCTTCGCCTATGACAGCTATCGCCGCTTCATCCAGATGTATTCCAATGTCGTGCTGGGCGTGGAGCACGCATTGTTCGAGGAAATCCTCGAAACCGAGAAAGAGAACAAGGGCGTCGAACTCGACACCGAACTGGATGCCGCGGATCTCAAGCGCGTTGCCGATCTCTACAAGGCGCGCATGCAGAAGGAGCTGGGCAAGCCCTTCCCGGACGATGTGCATGAACAGCTCTGGGGCGCCATCGGCGCGGTGTTCGGCTCCTGGCGTTCGCATCGCGCCAATACCTATCGCCGCCTGCACAACATCCCCGAGGATTGGGGCACGGCCGTCAATGTGCAGGCCATGGTGTTCGGCAATCGCGGCGAGACGAGTGCCACCGGCGTCGCCTTCACCCGCGATCCCTCCACCGGCGAGCGCGTGCTCTACGGCGAGTTCCTGGTGAATGCGCAGGGCGAGGATGTGGTGGCCGGCATTCGCACGCCGCAGCCGATCTCCAAGCTCGTGCGCGAGCGCCAGGGCGGCAAGAAACCCGCGATGGAAGAGGTGATGCCCAAGGCGCATGCGGAGCTGTCGCAGATCGCGGCAACGCTCGAAGCGCATTATCGCGACATGCAGGATGTGGAGTTCACCGTGCAGGAAGGCACGCTCTACATGCTGCAGACGCGCAACGGCAAACGCACCGCCGAAGCCGCGCTCAAGATCGCCGTCGACATGGTGGCCGAAGGGCTGATCGATCAGCGCATGGCGGTCGGCCGGGTCGATCCGGCGGCGCTCGACCAGCTGCTGCATCCGACGCTGGATCCCAAAGCCGAAAAGCACGCCATCGCCGTGGGCCTTGCGGCCTCTCCGGGCGCGGCCACGGGCGAGGCCGCCTTCACCGCGGACGAGGCCGAGAAGCTGGCCGGCGAGGGCCGCGCGGTTATCCTCGTGCGCAACGAGACCAGCCCCGAAGACATTCACGGCATGCATGCGGCCAAGGGCATTCTCACCGCCCGCGGCGGCATGACCAGCCACGCGGCCGTGGTGGCGCGCGGCATGGGCCGGCCCTGCGTCTCGGGCGCCGGCATGCTCAAGATCGATGCCAAGGCCGGCACGATGACGATCGGCGCCGAGGTGATCGGCCGCGGCGATATCCTCACCATCGATGGCGGCACGGGCCAGGTGTTCAAGGGCAAGGTGGCCATGCGCCAGCCGGAGCTGACCGGCGATTTCGGCACGCTGATGGGCTGGGCCGATGCGATCCGTACACTGAAGGTCCGCACCAATGCCGACACGCCGGAAGATGCGGCGACGGCGCGCAAGTTCGGCGCGGAGGGCATCGGGCTGTGCCGCACCGAGCATATGTTCTTCGAGGCCGAGCGCATCGTCGCGGTGCGCCAGATGATCCTGGCCGATGCGGAAGCCGACCGGCGCGCGGCGCTGGACAAATTGCTGCCCATGCAGCGCAGCGACTTCGAAGCGATCTTCAAGGTGATGGAGGGCCTGCCGGTCACCATCCGCCTGCTCGATCCGCCATTGCACGAATTCCTGCCCAACACCGATGAGGAGATCGCCGAAGTGGCCAAGGCGGCCGGCGGCGATCCGGCCAAGCTGCGGGCGCGCGCGATTTCCCTGCATGAATCCAATCCCATGCTGGGCCATCGCGGCTGCCGCCTCGGCATCACCTATCCCGAGATCTACGAGATGCAGACGCGCGCCATTCTTGAGGCCGCGCTGAATATCGAGGACGCGGGCGGCAAGCCGGTGCAGCTCGAAATCATGATCCCGCTTGTGGGCTTCAAGAGCGAACTCGATTGGCTGAAAGCGCGCATTGATCGCGTGGCGGAGGCCGTGAAATCCGAGCGCGGAAAACTCCCGATTTATCTCATCGGCACGATGATCGAGTTGCCGCGCGCCGCCTTGCGTGCGAAAGAAATTGCGCAGACGGCGCAGTTCTTCTCATTCGGCACCAACGATCTCACGCAGACCACACTTGGTGTGTCGCGTGATGATGCCGGCGCGTTCCTCAACGAATATCTGACCAAGGGGATTATCACGCGCGATCCCTTTGTCTCGCTCGATCAGGATGGCGTCGGAGAACTTGTCCGGATTGCGGCAGAAAGAGGGCGCAATGCGCGTGCCGATTTGAAACTCGGCATCTGCGGCGAACATGGCGGTGACCCGGATTCGATCCGATTCTGTCACGCAACGGGACTCGATTATGTGTCCTGTTCACCATTTCGCGTGCCGATTGCACGACTTGCTGCGGCGCAAGCGGCACTCAAATAGGGTATATTTCTTCGAGCGGATGACAAAGAGACGCAGGCATTTCCTGCGTTTCCTAGGTGAATCGTGACACTTCGTCATGGTCACCAAGAAATTTATTTGACGATTCGAATTTTAGCGGGCAAAAACGCGGCATCGAACTTGAAAGGCGCTGGGACCATTTCGAATTGACGTTCTGAAACGAAATCCGAACCGAGCCGAAGCCCGACGATGACCCCGAAAATCTTAAATGCATGGCGGCGTGCAGACCGCGCGATGATTGGTGCGCTTGTGCTGGTGATCGGCACGGCGGTGGCCTATATCGCCTTTACGCCGTACACGGATCAAATCCCGGGTGAGGCATCGCGGGCACAACTCACCGTGCCCGCGCAGCCGCAATTCGTCGCTGCCCGGCCGGCGCCGTCGGAAGTGGCGATGGCGCAGCTTCTGGCCGAACGCCACTGCCTGGCGCAGGCGATGTATTACGAAGCGCGTGGTGAAGGCATGCGCGGCGAGATAGCCGTGGCCGAGGTCGTGTTCCATCGCATGCGCAGCCGCATCTATCCGGCAACGATCTGCGGGGTGGTGTTCCAGGGGGCGCAGGAGAAGATCGCCTGCCAGTTCAGCTTCGTCTGCAACGGCGATATGGACAAGCCCCGTGAGCAGCATGCCTGGGCGGAATCGCGCCTGCTGGCGGCCAAGATCATGACCGGCGCCTTGCCGCTGGGTGACATCACGGACGACGCCACCTCCTATCACGCGGTCTCGGTGGATCCGGTCTGGGCCGGCCATCTGATCCGCACGGTCCAGATCGGCAACCACATTTTTTACCGCCGGCCGTCGGCGCGTAGCCAGCCGATGTAGGGCGCTGCCGGCAACATCAAATCCTGTTGACCTGAATCAATGAGGCGCCTGTGCGCTTCGGCGAATGTATGTGCGGATGGCGCGGCGTCGCGTCTTCGGATGCGGGTGAGCCTGCGTTTGCCGGTCACATCGCGGTTCCTGGCCGCGCCATCCACCTTTCCTTCTCAGCCCTAGAAATTCACCCGCCGGCTGATGGCGCCGTCGACCAGCAGGTTCACGCCATTGGTGAAGCTGGAAACCGGGCTCGCCAGGAACACGGCGGCACTGGCGATTTCCTGTGGGGTTGCCATGCGGCCGGTGGGATTGCGCGCGATCGCGCCATTGTACATGTCTGGCATATTCTTCTCGATCATCTCCCAGACGCCGCCCTTGAAATAGACGGTGCCGGGCGACACCACATTGGTGCGGATTCCGGCCTTGGCATATTGGCGCGCCAGCCCCTTGGCCTGATGGATCAGGGCCGCCTTGATCGGGCCATAGGCACCGGCGCTGTCCGTTTCGGCGGCGGACACAGATGAGATGATGATGAAGGCCGCATCGCCGTTCTTCTGCGCTGCCTCTTTGAGGAACGGCTTGGCCGCATCGAAGGCATGCACCGCACCCAGGACGTCGAGACGGAAATTCTGTTCCCAGGCATCGGGAGAATTGCCCTGCGCCATCGCGCCGGCATTGGAGACGAGGATGTCGATGCCGCCGAGTTCCTTGCCGGCCGCCGCGATCCAGTTCGTCAGTGCGCCGCTATCGGTGATGTCGACGGACGCGCCGGTGGCGGTGACGCCGCTCTGGCGCAGCGCTTCGACCGTTTCCTTCACCTGATCGGGATTGCGCGCGCAGATGCCGACATCGGCGCCTTCGGTGGCGAGGGTTTCGGCGATGGCGCGGCCGATGCCGCGCGTGCCGCCGAGGATGAGAGCTTTCTTGCCTTTGAGATGGAGGTCCATGGCCGGCCTTTCGGGAATGAGGTGCCGGGCCACTCTAACGGCGGCAGTGGGCGCGGCAAGGCCGGGCCGCGTCAGTCCATCGAGGTCGGCACGATTGTGGCCGTGGAGACTGTGAGTGCCGTGGCGGAACCCGAACAGGCCCAGCCCGCATTGGCGCCCGGCGCATCGGCCGCCATGGCTTTGCGGCGGCCACAGGGGCGCACGCGGCCTGTCACGGTCACGAAGGAGGGCCCGAGCTGCAGGCGGCGCTGCAGGGCCTTGTCCTGCCACAGAAGCAGGAGATGGGGATGCTTGCCCGGCTGCGCGGCGTCAGCGGCCTTGCGATAGAGCCGGTCGTTGGAGGCGAAGCCCACGACGTTGACGCATTGGCCGGCATAGCGCGCCGGCGCGCCGGCAATGGCGGCCAGATCGACGGTTTGGGCATCGGCGGCCTTGCAGGTGAAGTCCTGCGCGAAATAGGCCTGCGCCGGATCGTCTTTTGGCGCGGGCGCTGTGCTCGCGCAGGCCGCGAGCGCAAGGCTCATGGCTGCGACGGCGGCGATGCGGATTGCTGTCATGCCGTTCCCCCGGAAGTTCCCGGGACACAGACAATCAAAAATCGAGGCCGAGGTCGAGATTGGCGGCCGAATGAGTCAGCGCACCCGAGGAAATATAATCCACGCCGGTCTCGGCAATGCCGCGCACGGTGGCGAGCGTCACATTGCCCGAGGCTTCGAGCACGGCCTTGCCCTTGGCCATGGCAACGGCGCGCTTGAGATCGTCATTCGACATATTGTCGAGCAGCACGCAATCGACACCCAGCGTCAGCGCCTCTTCGAGCTGATCGAGCGTGTCGACCTCCAGTTCGATCCTGACCATATGGCCGGTGCCGGCGCGCACGCGCGCGATGGCGGGAGCGATTCCGCCCGCGGCCACCAGATGATTGTCCTTGATCAGCACCGCATCGTCGAGGCCGAAGCGATGGTTGAAGCCGCCGCCGCAGCGCACGGCATATTTCTGCAGGGTGCGAAGGCCGGGCAGTGTCTTGCGCGTGCAGACGATGCGCGCCTCGGTCCCGCTCACCGCATCGACCAGCGCGCGCGTGGCCGTGGCGACGCCGGACAGATGGCCCGCAAAATTCAGCGCCACCCGCTCGGCCGTCAGCAGCGCACGCGACAGGCCTTCGATGGTCGCCAGCGGTGTGCCGGCTTCGACCGTGCTGCCGTCGAGCTTCTCGGCGCGGAATCTTGTGTCGGGATCGATCAGGCGGAAGGCGCATTCGGCCGCGATCAGGCCGGCAATCGTGCCGGGCTTGCGCGCGACGATGCGCGCGGTCGAGCGCTGCTCGGGAGGGATCGTCAGTTCGGAGGTGATGTCGCCGGCGCGGCCGAGATCTTCTTCCAGCGCGGCGCGCACGCTCGGTTCGACCAGCAGCGGATGCGGCGGACGGGTGATCGGCAAGGCGAGCTTATGATGTGGCACGGCAGGGCTGTTCGATGGTGGCGGCCGCTTCGCCGCGATGCGGTCGGCGTCGGCCAGGGTGAGGAAGGAGCGGGCGGCGGTTTCGTCGGTCGCCGGATAATCGCTGCGGAAATGGGCGCCGCGGCTTTCGCGGCGGGCCAGGGCTGCCGCGGTCACGAGTTTGGCCGTCGCCGTCATGTTGAGCAGGGCCGGTTCGCTGCCGCCCGCGCGTTCGACGCTCTCGATGGTCTGCAGCGCACAGGCCAGGCCCGTCGCGTCGCGTTCAAGGCCGACGAGGCGCGTCATCGCATCGCGCAGCACATGCGGCGGCGGCGTGGGCGCGAAATGAATCGGTGCCGGCGGCGTGCCGCGGCCGCGGGCGCGCTTCGATATGGCCGCGAATGTCCTCGGCCGCGCGCGCGCCGAACACCAGCGCTTCGAGCAGCGAATTGGAGGCCAGCCGGTTGGCGCCGTGCAGGCCCGTCGAGGCGCATTCGCCGATGGCCCACAGCCCCTCCAGCGAGGAACGGCCGGTCGCATCCGCGGCGATGCCGCCCATGTGGTAATGCGCGGCCGGCGCCACCGGGATCGGCATGGTGGCCGGATCGATCCCGCCCTCGCGGCAGGCGGCATAGACGGTCGGGAAGCGCTGTTCGAACGACGCGCCGATGGCCGCGCGGCAATCGAGATACGTCGTATGCCCTTGCGCGATCTCGCGATGCAGGGCGCGAGCGACGACATCGCGCGGCGCCAGTTCGGCATCGGGATGGATGGCCGGCATGAAGCGGCGGCCGGTCTCGTCGATCAGCGTCGCGCCTTCGCCGCGCAGCGCCTCGGTGGCGAGCGGTGCCGGATCGCGGCCGATGGCGATGGCCGTGGGGTGGAACTGGACGAATTCGGCATCGGCGATCACGGCGCCCGCGCGCGCGGCCATGCCGGCGCCTTCGCCGCGGCTTTCGGGCGGATTGGTCGTCACCGCATAAAGCGAGCCGAGGCCGCCGGTCGCGAAGATCACGGCGGGGGCGCGGAACAGGGTCAGCCGCGCGCTGCGGCCCCGGCCATGGCGCGCGAACAGGCCTGCGATGCGGCCGTCTTCCATCGCCAGTTCGACGGCGTGATAGCCTTCGAGGATTTTGATCGACGGCGTTTTCAGCGCCGTCAGCGCCAGCGTGCGCGTGACTTCGGCGCCGGCGCGGTCGCCCGCGACATGGACGATGCGATTGGCCGAATGCGCGGCCTCGCGGCCCACGCGCCAGCGAACCGTCCGGCTTGCGGTCGAAGGGCACGCCGATCTTGAGCAGGTCCTCGATGCGGTCATGGGCTTCGCGGGTGACGAAATCGACGACGCGCGGGTCGCAGCTTCCGGCGCCGGCCGCCATGGTGTCGGCGGCGTGCGACTGCCAGCTGTCGTCCGGGCTCATGGCCGCGGCGATGCCGCCCTGCGCCCAGGCGCTGGAGCCCGATGTGCCCGGCCGCGTGCCGGCCAGGATCAGCGCCGGGAAGGGCGCAAGCTTGAGCGCCGTGAAGAGGCCGGCGACGCCGGCACCCAGGATCAGCGCGCCCTGGACTTCGATGACATTGTCGATGGCCTTGGCCATGTTCGCCTCATGCGGCTTTCAGCTGCGCTGCAGGCACTTTGACCTGCAACATGCGCTCGACGGCGGCCTTGGCGCGTGTCGCCGACGGCCGGATCGACCGTCACTTCATGCTCCATCGTCTGCAGCGAATGCAGAATCTTCGGCGAGCGTGATGCGCTTCATATGCGGGCACAGATTGCACGGACGCACGAATTCCACATCCGGGAATTCGACGGCGACGTTGTCGCTCATCGAGCATTCGGTGACCAGGACGACGCGCGCCGGGCGATGCGTGCCGACATAACCGATCATGGCGCTGGTCGAGCCGGCGAAATCGGCTTCGGCCACGACTTCCGGCGGGCATTCGGGATGGGCCAGCACGACGACGCCGGGATTGGCTTCGCGATAGTCGCGGATCTCGGCGGCCGAGAAGCGCTCATGCACTTCGCAGCGGCCCTTCCAGCTGATGATCTTGATCTTGGTCTGCTTGGCGACATTGGCGGCGAGATATTCGTCCGGGATCATGATCACCGTGTCGACGCCCCATTCGCGGGCGATATCCTCGACCACGGCGACGGCGTTGGACGAGGTGCAGCAGACATCGCTCTCGGCCTTCACATCGGCCGAGGTGTTCACATAGGTGACGACCGGCAGGCCGGGATATTTCTGCTTGAGCAGGCGCACGTCGGCGCCGGTGACCGAGGCGGCCAGCGAGCAGCCGGCTTCCATGTCCGGGATCAGCACCGTCTTGTCGGGCGACAGAACCTTGGAGGTCTCGGCCATGAAGTGGACGCCGGCCTGGACGATGACCTGGGCGTCGGTCTTGGCCGCTTCGCGCGCGAGCTGCAGCGAGTCGCCGACGAAATCGGCCACGCAATGGAAGATCTCCGGCGTCATGTAATTGTGCGCCAGGATGACCGCGTTCTTCTCTTTCTTGAGGTCGTTGATCGCCTTCACATAGGGCGCGTGCACCGGCCACTCCACCTCGGGAATGACGTGCGCGACTCTGGCATAGGCCGCTTGCGTCGCCTCCGCCACTTCGGGCGTGAAGGGCAGAGGCGTGCTCTGGGTCTGCGTTGCCGGGCCGGGTCCATGGCCACCTCCAATTTATACTCATTTGAGTATATATATGGTGCAAAATTACCGGCCTTCAAGGCCGGTTCGTCATGCACCCGGTTATGCTACGCCTGAGCATAAATCCGTCAAGGAAATTCGCGACCGCGGCTCCCCGAAAATTGCATGGCAGGTCCGCGCGGAGACATATCCTTACGTCGCGCGCAGAAACCGCCTCGCGCCTGCCGCGACGCTTGCCGCCGGCCCGAGCCGCTGAAACACTCAAATCGCACAACATCAGGGGTAAACCATGGCCGAGGCGGCGAATTCCGGGATCTGGGTGGAAGCGGGCGAGGGCTTGCTGGCCGACACCATCGCCCTGCGGCGGGCCATCCATGAGGAGCCGGAACTGGGCCTGTTCAATCCCAAGACCACCGAAAGGCCAAGGCGGCGCTGGCGGGCCTGCCGCTGGAGATCCGCGAAGGGCCGTCTACCTCCGGCTTCGTGGCGATCCTGAAGGGGCCGGAGAATGGCCGCACGGTGCTCCTGCGCGGCGACACCGACGCCCTGCCGCATGAACGAGGATACCGGGCCTGCCTTATGCCTCCCGCAATGAGGGCGCCATGCATGCCTGCGGCCACGACACCCATGCGCCATGCTGGCGGGGGCGGCGCGGGCGCTGTGCGCCCATCGCGACCGGCTGGCCGGCACGGTGATGTTCATGTTCCAGCCGGGCGAGGAGGGCCATCACGGCGCCCGCGAGATGCTGAAGGACGGGCATCTCGATCCGCTGCCCGATGCGGCCTTCGCGCTGCATGTCTCGCCCAACATTCCGGCCGGCATCTTCGCCGGGCCGCGCCGGGCCGCTGCTGGCGGCGGCCGACAAGATCAACGTCACGGTCAAGGGGCAGGGCGGCCATGCCTCCCAGCCGCAGAATGCCGTCGATCCGATTCCGGTCGCCTGCGAGATCGTGATGGCGCTGCAGGCCATGGTCACGCGGCGCATTCCCGCCTTCGATCCGGTCGTGCTGACGGTGGCGCGCATCACCTCTGGCACGACCAACAATGTCATCCCGGAAGTCGGCCGAACTGGAAGGCACGATCCGCAGCTTCTCCGAAGAATCGCGCGCGCTCGCCCATGAGGGTCTGGAGCGCGTGGTCCACAACATTGCCGCCGCGCACAAATGCGATGCCACGGTCGACATCGAGCAGGGCTTTCCGGTCACGATCTGCGACGGCCGACGTTCCGTGGATCTCGCCCAGGCCACGGCGCAGACGCTGTTCGGCGAGCATGGCTGGATGACGCTGCCCACACCGATCATGGGCGCCGAAGATTTCGCCTATGTCTTGCACAAGGTCCCGGGCGCGATGGTGTTTCTGGGCGTCGACACCCGAAGGCGGCGATTTCCGCACCTGCTGCTCGATCCATTCCAACAAGATGGTGCTGGACGAGAAGATGATGGCGCGCGGCATCGCCATGCATTGTGCCTTCGCCGAAAACTTCCTGCGCGACGGGTTTCAGCCCGCACTCTGAACGCGCACATGATGCGACCGTAACCAGGCCTATGAAAGCGGTGGGCGCTTCGCTGTCAGTAGCGATGACATTGCGCGATTGTACTGTGTCGTCGCGCCGGGTCGTTCCCAAATGATCGCGAGATGACGGGTGCGCAATGTGTGCACCCGTCGCACGCGTGGCGCCTGTCAACATTATCCGTATGCGGACTGTTGCGGTGTTGCAACGCGGGAAAAGTTTCCGGCGAAGAGCTTCCTTTCGTCACTGGCGCTACCGGCACCGGATTGTCATCTGAGCGTTACAGAACGAGCAATTCGACTCGTGTGAACACTCTGCAATCTGGAGGCATCTTGTCTTACCGTATGCGTTTTATGACCGCGCTCAGCGTGGCAACTGCCGGCATCCTCTCATTTGGCGCTGCGCAGGCAGCAAACTCGTCCCCGTTCAATGGCACCATCAGTGCCGACTACAGCCACATCGATGTCGGCCATGCCAGCAGCGGCGATCTTTACGGCATCCGCCTGACGGGCACCGTTCCCCTGAACATCGCCGGTGCGACATTCGAAGGTGACGGCAGCTTTCACAGCCTGCCCGCTCACGGCGTCAGCCATGACGAATTCAATCTTGGCGGCAATCTGTTCTGGTCACTGAACGGGATTGGCCGTGCCGGTGCGACGCTGGGCTACAACGCCTCAGGCATGCACAGTACGGCGCTGACCGGCATACCGGGCCTTGATCACGTCACGAATTATGGCGCATTCGGGCAGTACTATGTCGGCAACAAGTACACGTTCAGCGCCAAGGGCGGCGGATTCACCGGCGATCACAGCGACAGCGGCTATTATGTCGGCGGTCAGGCCACGGCCTATGTGACACCGGACGTCGCGGTGGACGGGGCGATCGATTACACCAACGCCAACCAGCTGACCGGCGAGACCGACTATTCGGTGACCGGCGAGTGGCTTGTATCCGAATCCACGCCATTCTCGATCTATGGCGGCTACACCTATGCGAAATATTCGGATGCCCCGGTCGATGCCAATATCTGGACCATCGGTCTGCGGTTTTACACCGACGGCAAGGGCATGTCGCTGGAACAGCACCGTCGCAGCGGCGTGCTGGGCTGGGCGGGCGAGTTTCATTCCGTCGCTCCTGCGCTAAGCGCGGACTCTTTGCATAACGTGCGCCCGTGCGTCTTCGGACGTGCGGGCGACCGTTCCGTCCGGTTATCGCCGTGTGCCGAAGCGCAAGCCCGGCGATGGGCGCTCGCTGAGGACTTCGCGGCGGAAGCGGAACAGTTCCGCCGGGCGTCCGCGTCCGCTGCTCGTCAGTTTGCCGGTGCGTTCCACCAGGCCCTGGCCCTCGACCAGGCGGCGGAAGTTCTGCTTGTGCAGGCGAATGCCGGAGATCGCTTCGACCGTGCGCTGCAATTCGAGCAGCGTGAAGGTCGGCGGCATCAGTTCGAACACCACCGGGCGGTATTTCATCTTGCCGCGCAGCCGCGCGATGGCCGTCGCCAGAATGCGGCGGTGATCGAAGATCATGCTGCGGCCGAGCGGCAGCTTGGGCAGCTTCACCTTGCTGCGGCCGTCGCGCTTGGCTTCTTCGACGAGGCCGGCTTCGTAGAGCAGCTCATAGCGTTCGAGCACGCGCTCTTCGTCCCAGCCGATGCCGTCATGGCCGAAGCACAAGGCGACGCGCTGGCGGCGCTGCGTCTTCTGCGCGGGATCGGCTTTCACGAAGTCGCCGAGCGCCGGCAGAATGACTGTGTCGATGATGGCGGGCCGCGTCTGGCGCCAATCCTCCCAGGGGAAGAAGGCGTACCAGTCCTGCCAATGCGCATCCGGTGCCTGCAGCTCGGCCGTGCCGCGTACGAGTGCCAGATAACCCACCGAGACCACGCGCGGGCCTTCGCCGGCCTTCATCATGTGCCGTCCGCGATCGCCGAAGGTGTAGAGCTGTTCGGCGTAATCGAGATCGAGCTGAAGTCTGTTCGCGCACCCAGCTGCGAAGGCCGCTTTCGAGCGTTCGGTGTTTCAACGGGTCGAAGGGGCCGAAGGGCAGGCCTTCTTCGGCGCTCGGGATGGCCGACCGCGAGGACGCGCGGCACTTCCTCGGCGACCGAAACGATCGCCGCGCTAAGGCCGATACGCACCACATTGGCGGTGCGGTTCATAATTCCTCCAGCGACGAGCGGCAGCTCGACGCATTCGCCTTCGGCCACGATGCGCCCGCGCCCAAGCGCCTCGACCGCGCGCAGCATGCGGCCCTCGCGGCCCAGCGCCGCGTCGGCAAGCTGCACCATCAGCCGGTTGGGATAGGCGTGCGGGGCGCGGAAGCGGATGGCCTTGGCGATCTCGTTCTTCGCGGCCCGGCCCAAGCCGGTCGCAGAGCAGGATATAGGCCGCCGCGGTCGAGCGGCTGACACCGGCCCAGCAATGCACCAGCATCGGCGCCTCGCCGTTCCAGCCGCGGCCGAAGGTGAGCAGCTCGTTCGACATGCTCGGCCGGCCGGCGGTGTGTCGCCGAAGGCCGGGTCGGCCACATCGTTGACGCCGAGCCGCAAATGCGCCTCGGGCGGAAATCCGTCCGGCGTCTCGATCATGTGTTCGGGCGAGAGCAGCGTCACCATATGCGACGGGCGATAACGCCGGATCGTCGTTTCGACGGCCGAAAGGGGCGTGACGAGTATCATGGACATGGGATCATCGTCGTCATGGCACGGGGGCGGAACGGATTTTCCATCCCCTTGCTAACCGAGCGCGCCGCCGATGTCGATTGCTTCAGGGGTGAAGCCGCTTGAAACGCTCGAGGAAGCGGGCCTGCGCCTCGGCCGGCGCCAGTGGGATCAGCCGCGGTGTCTTGAGGCCCGCGGGCGGCGCGCCGAAGAATTTGCGCGCTTCGGTCTTTTCGAAACCAGCGAGTTGCGTCGCCTCGTGATAGGCGGAGATGTGATCGGCTTTCTTGATCAGCGCGGCGAGTTCTGCCGACGCCTCGGGTGGAAGACCGAAGCGGATATGGACGGCGCCGAGGAGGCGTGTCTCAAAAGCTTTATAATCGAGACCCACTGCCGCCTTGAACGGGCTGATGAGATCGCCGACGACATATTCGGACGCATCGTGCAGCAATGCCATCAGCCGCGCCTTGCGCGCCAGCTTCGGCTTCAACTCGTGGACCAGACGCTCGACGAGCACGCAATGCTGCGCCACCGAGAAAGCATGGTCGCCGCGCGTCTGCCCGTTCCAGCGTGCGACGCGCGCCAGCCCATGGGCGATATCCTCGATCTCGACATCGAGCGGCGAGGGATCGAGCAGATCGAGCCGGCGCCCGCTCAGCATGCGCTGCCAGGCGCGGGGTTCGGCGGATTTGGTGGATTTGCGGGCTGCGGGCATGAACGAATTCCGAGTCTGGGGCCGCCCGTTTACCCTAATCCCAAACGGTGCGCGAGCCTCACCTTCAGCAGAGCCATGATCTTGCTATAGTGACGGTCGCCATATGGCGTGGCTGACGAACCGCCCAGCGTAAACGGGCGGCGGCGAAATGGGTGGGGTATGGCGGTCAAACCGCTTGGGGCGGACAGCTTGTGCCGGCGGACCGATCCGGCGCGGCTGACCTTCGAGACGACGGCGGGACTTGCCGAGGCCGACGGCCCGGTGGGGCAGGATCGCGCCATGCGCGCGGTCGGCTTCGGCGCGCGCATGACCCAGCCCGGCTACAACATCTTCGTCACCGGCCCGCAGGGCAGCGGCAAGCACGCCTCCATCAAGCGCGCGCTGGAGCGCATGGCCGCCTCCATGCCGCCGCCGCCCGATTGGGCCTATGTCCACAATTTCGCGGCGCCCGCATCAGCCGCGCGCGCTGCGCTTTCCGGCCGGGCGAGGGCCGCGTCTTCAAGCAGGCGATGGAGGACTTCGTCGACCGCGCTCAAGGGCGCCATGCCGGCCCTGTTCGCGAGCGAGGACTACCGCCAGCGCCGCGAGGCTATCGAGGACGAATTCCGCACGACCGTCGACGGCACGCTGGGCAAGCTGCGCGCCCGCGCCGAAGCGCAAGGGCTGGCGCTGGTCGAGCAGGACGACGGTTTCGACTTTCTGCCGCAGCGCGACGGGCTGGTGCTCTCCGAAGAGGATTACCGGCGGCTCCCGAAGCGCGACCGCGAGGCGCTGACCGAAAAGAGCCGCGGGCTGCAGGACGATCTCGAACGCACGATGGAAGAGCTTGGCCGCCTGCGCGACCCACGCCGTCGAAAAGGTCCGTGCGCTCGATCGCGAACTGGGCGAGGGCGAGCTGCGCAGGCTGATGGGCCCGCTGTCGCAGCGCTTCGACGCCTTGCCGGACGCGCAAGCCCATGTCGAAGCCGTGTTCCAGGATGTGATGGAGCATCTGGAGCCCTTGCAGGCCGGCGGCCATGGCGAGACCGATTCGGAAGGCCGCAGCCGCGAGAACGAGGTGCCGTTCCACCGCTATGAAGTGAACCTGCTGGTCGACAATGCGGGGACCAAGGGCGCGCCGGTGGTGTCGCTGCCCCTGCCGTCGCTGTCGCATCTGATCGGCAAGGTCGAGCATGTGACCGCTGCTCGTCACCATCATCACCGATTACAAATATATCCGCGCCGGCGCGCTGCATCAGGCCAATGGCGGCTTCCTGCTGATCGACGCGCTCGATCTGCTGCAGCAGGACGTATCCTGGGAAGCGCTCAAGCGGGCGCTGCGCGAGGCGCGCATCCGCATCGAAAACCTCGCCGAAGTGCTCGACCGCACCCAGACGCTGACGATCCAGCCCGAGCCGGTGCCGCTCGATGCCAAGATCGTGCTGTTCGGCGAACCCTGGCTGTTCTATCGCCTGCGCGAGCTCGATCCCGATTTCGCCGATTTCTTCAAGGTGCAGGCCGATTTCTCCGTCCATGCGGCCCGCAATGACGAGAACAGCACGTCGATGCTGCGGCTTCTGGCCAGCGTGGCGCGCAGCGATGGCCTGCGCCAGCTCTCGCGCGAGCGGCGCGGCACGCATGATCGACGAGGCCGCGCGCCAGGCCGGCGATGCCGAGAAGATCAGTGTACGGACCTCGGCGCTGGCCGATCTGATGCGCGAGGCCGATCATTTCGCCCGCGAATCCGGCCGCACCCTGATCGGTGCCGATGACATCGCGCGTGCGGTCGACGCCAAGGAGGATCGCGGCGGCCGCCTCAAGGCGCTGGAGCATGAGCTGGTCGAGCGCCGCATCCTGTTCATCGATACCGATGGCGCCAAGGTCGGCCAGATCAACGGCATCACCGTGCTGGCGGCGGCCGGTTTCGCCTTCGGCATGCCGGCGCGCATCACCGCCACCGTCCAGCCCGGCGACGGCAAGGTCACCGATATCGAGCGGCTGGCCGATTTCAGCGGCCCAAGCCATGCCAAGGGCGTGCAGATTCTCTCGGGCTATCTCAACAGCCGCTATGGCGCGCTGCGCAAGCTGTCGGTTTCGGCCAGCGTCGCCTTCGAGCAATCCTATGGTCCTATCGATGGCGACAGCGCCTCGGCGGCCGAGCTGATCGCGATCCTGTCGGCGGCGGGCAATATCCCGCTCAAGCAATCCATCGCCATCACCGGTTCGATCAACCAGCATGGCGAGATGCAGCCCATCGGCGGCGTCAACGAGAAGATCGAGGGCTTCTTCGATGTCTGCGCCATGCGCGGACTGAAGAAGGGGCAGGGCGTCATCATCCCGCGCGCCAATCTCGTCAATCTGATGCTGCGCGAGAAGGTGGTGGAGGCCGTGCGCCGCGGCGAGTTTTCGATCTATGCCGTCGGCAGCGTCGATGAAGCGATCGAGATCCTCTCCGGCATGAAGGCGGGAGAGCGGAAGTCCGGCGGACGCTTCGCGCGCGGCAGCTTCAATGCGCGCGTTTCCGACCGGCTGACATGGTTTGCCCGTCCCCGCCTGCTGCAGGCCGATCCATCTCGACGGCTGGTGGCCGTTCTAGCGCTTACGATCCCGCAGGTGCGAACGCAGTTTACCCCTTGACCTGTATCAAGGATGGTGCCCCGCTGGCATGGGAGTTTCCGTGCGACACACATGGGGGACCGGCCATGTCCTATGCAAAAATTCTTGCGCCGCTGACGGGCGGCACGCGTGACGTCAATGTGCTGGCGAGTGCCTTCGCTGCCGCCAAGCCCTTTGCCGCGCATGTCGAGGCGCTGTTCGTCCGTCCCGACCCGACCGAGGCGATGCCGTTCTTCGGCGAAGGCGTCTCCGGCGTCGTGGTGCAGGAGATCATCGACGCGGCCAAGGAAGCCGCCGACAAGGCTGCGACGGAAGCGCAAGCCGCGCTCAAATCGGCCGCCGCCGACGCCGGCGTGATCCTGGTCGATGAGCCGGAGCGGCGCGATGTGCCGACCGTGTCGTGGCGCGATGTGCAGGGCAATTTCGCCGATCAGGTGACGCTGGCCTCCCGCCTTTCGGACCTTGTCGTCTTCGGGCCGCTGGGCGCGAATGAAAAGCCGGGCATTTCCGAAGCCTTCGAAGCCACGTTGATGGAGACCGGCCGGCCGGTCCTTCTCACCGCGCAGGTGCCGCCGAAGAATTTTGCCGGGCATATCGCCGTTGGCTGGGATGCGAGCGTGCCCTGCGCGCGCGCCGTCACCGCCGCCATGCCCTATCTGAAGAAGGCGGACAGCGTCGAAGTCCTGACCGTCTGCCAGGGCTCCACCGCCGAAGGTCTCGACGAGCTGTGCGAATATCTTTCGCTGCATGGCGTGAAGGCCACGCAGAAAAGCGTCGATGCCGGATCGCGGCCCATCGGCGAAGTGCTTGCTCGAAAGCGCGGCCGCCTCGGGCGCGGGCCTTCTTGTGCTGGGCGGTTTCGGCCATACGCGGCTGCGCCAGATGTTCTTCGGCGGGGTGACGCGCCATGTCGTCAGCCATGCCGAAATTCCGCTGTTCCTCGTTCATTGATCGGAGCCCGTCATGACCTTGATGACCATTCGCCTGGAGGCCGCGCGCGGCCCGGACTTTCCCAATGGCAGTTCGGAACATGGCTATGAGTTCACGGCGCCGGTGACGAAGGAAGGCCATCTCGATTCCGCAGCCTGGGCGCCGAACAAGGCGCGCTGCACGGTGACGCGCTTCTGGGGCGGCCATGAGCAGAACGGCTATTTGCGCCATGTCGGCCGTGGCTGGCGTTTCGATTATCGCGAAGGCGACGAGGACGACGAGCCCTTCTTCAAGCTCGACAAGCACGCGATCGAACCGGGCGCCTATCTGACCATCCGCGAGATGGATGGCGTCGAGCGTCCGTTCAAGATCGTGCGCATGGAACCGGCAGCGCCCTGAGCGATCAGAACAGCAACAGCTTGGCGCAGACGATCAGCAGCGTGCCCGGCCAGCGTGATGCGGACCAGCGTGTCGGGCAGCCGCGCCGACAGATAGCTGCCTACGAAGATGCCCGGCAACGAGCCGATCAGCAGCGTCACCAGCAGCATCCAGTTGATCGAGCCGAGCATCCAGTGGCCGATCCCGGCGGCCAGCGTCAGCGGCACGGCATGGGCGATGTCCGAGCCGACGATCCGCGCCGTCGACATTTTCGGATAGAGCAGGATCAGCACCGTGGCGCCGATGGCGCCCGCGCCGACCGAGGAAATCGACACCAGCACGCCCAGCAGCGCACCGGACGCGATCGTCAGCCTGACGGACCAGTTCGGGATCCAGCTCGCCGACGCGGGCTATGAAGGCGCGCGTCAGCGGTTTGCGGAACAGCAGCGCCAGCGCCGTCAGCAGCAGGGCGACGCCCAGCACCTTGGTCACCAGTTCCTGGGCATCCGCGCTGCCGATATGCAGCTCGTAGAGCGTCATCAGCGTCAGCGCGGCGGCCGGGATGCTGCCGGTGCCGAGGCGGATCACCACGCGCCAGTCGACTGTGTGATTGTAGCCGTGGACCAGCGTTCCGCCGGTCTTGGTCAGCGAGGCATAGAGCAGGTCGGTGCCGACCGCGGCGACCGGCGGAATGCCGAAGAAGATCAGGATCGGCGTCATCAATGCGCCGCCGCCGACGCCCGTGATGCCGACCAGCGCGCCGACGAGAAAGCCCGCGAGCACATAGACAGGTTGGATCGTGTGCAGGAATTCCATCGGTGCGGTTTGATCTCGTTGCTGTGGCGGATTGGGGGCTGGCCGCTTTCGCGGCAGCGGTTCCTAGAGGCAGTTCGTGGTCGGCGCAAGCATCGATGCGGAGGCGTCCTTCGGCCCTGACAGCAGCCCATGACGTTACCCTGTCACGGGGCACCGGTTCCAGCCCTATACGCGGCACCTTATGTCGCGAGTTCTCAGTTCAGCTTGCGTAGAATTACGCTGCCTGCGGAATATCCAGCGCCGAAACTGCACAAATGGCCGATCTCTCCGGGTGATAAATCCGAACTGTATTTGTGAAATGCGATCATCGAGCCCGCCGAACTCGTATTGGCATAGTCATCGAGGATGCAGGGCGCTTCGCCGGGTTCGGGATCGCGGCCCAACACGCGCCGGGCGATCAGATCGTTCATATTGATGTTGGCCTGGTGCAGCCACAACCGCTTGATCCGGTCGGGCGCGATGTCGTTTTCGGCGAGATGAGAAATTATCAGCTCGGCCACCATGGGCACGACTTCCTTGAACACCTTGCGGCCCTCCTGCACGAACAGTTTGTCGGTGGTGCCGATGCCTTCGGGCGCGGCGCGATTGAGGAAGCCGAAATTGTTGCGGATGTTGTTGGAGAATTTCGTCTTCAGCCGGGTCGAGACGATCTCCCAGCCATTGCCGCCGCGTGTCGTCTCCGCGCGCTCGACGACAAAGGCGGTGGCGACATCGCCGAAGATGAAATGACTGTCGCGGTCCGTGAAATTCAGATGGCCCGAACAGATCTCCGGATTGCAGACGAGGATCGCGCGCGCGTTGCCGGCGGCCACCATGTCGGCGGCGGCCTGCAGCCCGAAGGTCGCCGACGAGCAGGCCACATTCATGTCGAAGCCGAAGCCCTCGATGCCAAGCGCCTCCTGCACCTCGATGGCAATGGCCGGATAGGCGCGCTGCAGGTTGGAGCAGGCCACCAGCACGCCGTCGATGTCCTCGGGGCTGCGGTCGGCGGCTTTCAGCGCGTCGCGCGCCGCCGTCACGGCCATCTCGGCGAGGATGGAAATCTGATCGTTGGGCCGCTCGGGGATGCGCGGGCACATGGTGGCCGGGTCGAGCACGCCCTCCTTGTCCATGACGTAGCGGCTCTTGATGCCCGAGGCCTTGACGATGAATTCGGAGCTCGATTCGGCCAGAGGCTGGATGGTGCCGGCCTCGATGGCGGTGGCGTGGGCCGTCATTGTGGCGGCGGACATAGGCGTTGAAGCTGTCCACCAGCTCGTCATTCGAGATTGCGTGCGGCGGGGTAAAGAGCCCGGTGCCGCTGATTGCCATGCCCGCCAAGTGCAGCCATCCCTTTGATTTTCTTGGGAAGAGGCTGTCCCAGAGGCCCGCCAAAGGCAAGCGCGGAGCCGGGGCCGGGCGGACGGGACCGGCAGCATATCCAGTGATTCCGGCGGGTTAGGCCGCATTGCTGTGGCGCGGAATTGAGGCTCGCACGCCGCGCGCGCCCGCGCTAAACCTCGCCGATGACCCTCGATCCCCAAAAGGCCCTGGTGCTGTTTTCCGGCGGGCAGGATTCGACCACCTGCCTGGCCTGGGCGCTCGATCGCTATCAGGCCGTCGAAACGGTCGGCTTCGATTATGGCCAGCGCCACGCCAGCGAACTGGATGCGCGCCCGCGCGTGCTGGCCGGCATCCGCGCCGGGTTCCCGAACTGGGCCGGCAAGCTCGGCGCCGACCACATGCTGCCGCTGGACGTGCTCAAGGCCATTGGCGGCAGCGCGCTGACCGACGACATGACGATCGAGATGGGAACGAACGGCCTGCCGACCAGCTTCGTGCCGGGCCGCAACATCCTGTTCCTGACGGCGGCGGCGGCGCTGGCCTATCGCCGGGGCCTGGCCAGCCTCGTTGGCGGCATGTGCGAGACCGATTTCTCCGGCTATCCCGATTGCCGCAACGACACGATCCAGGCGACCGAAACCGCGCTCAATCTCGGCATGGAAACGGCGTTCAAGATCGAAACGCCGCTGATGTGGATCGACAAGGCGGAGACCTGGGCGCTGGCCGAGAGCCTTGGCGGCAAAGCGCTGATCGATCTGATCGTGGAAGAGACCGTGACCTGCTACGAAGGCGACCACAGCCATCGCCACGATTGGGGCTATGGCTGCGGCGCATGCCCGGCTTGCGATCTGCGCAAGAAGGGCTTTGAGAAGTACGCGGCGCGATGACCTATAGCGTCAAAGAAATGTATTACACGCTGCAGGGCGAGGGCGCGCAGGCGGGCCGCGCGGCGGTGTTTCTGCGCTTTGCCGGCTGCAATCTGTGGACCGGCCGCGAGCAGGATCGCGGCAAGGCGGTCTGCACCTTCTGCGATACGGATTTTGTCGGCACCGACGGGCCCGGCGGCGGCACGTTCAAAACGCCCGAAGAGCTCGCCCATGCCGTCGAAGCGACATGGCCGCAAGGCGCACGCGGCAAGCGCTATGTCGTCTGCACGGGCGGCGAGCCGCTGCTGCAGCTCGATCACGCCGCTGATCGAGGCGCTGCATCGCCTGGGCTTCGAAGTCGGCGTCGAAACCAATGGCACGCAGGATGCGCCTGAAGGGCTGGACTGGATCTGCGTCAGCCCCAAGGCCGATGCGGCGCTGAAACTCACCCGGGGCGACGAGCTGAAGCTGGTCTATCCGCAGAAAGATGTGCCGCCCGAACGCTTCGCCGATCTCGATTTCACGCACTTTTTCCTGCAACCGCTCGACGATGCAAACCGCGATGCCAATACCAAGGCGGCGACGGAGTATTGCCTCGCCCATCCGCATTGGCGGCTGAGCCTGCAGACGCACAAGCTGATCGGAATTCCCTAGACGCTCGTCACGCACGCCAATCTTGGCTCGCGCTGTTTCGGCGTGCGGGCGCGCAGGTCGTCGAGCAGGTCCGTCTTCATCGCAGCGGCAGAGGGATCGTCCCACAGATTGCGCCATTGCTGCGGATCGTTCTTGAGATCGTAGAGTTCGCCCTCGGTGCCCTCATAGATCGAGGATTTGCCATAGGCGGTCACGATCCAGCCGTCGCGATAAAGCGTGCGCAGAGAAATCGAGGTGCCGTCATGCTCCGAATCCCATTCGGTGAACACAGCTTCGCGCTTGCCCGCCGCGCTCGCGTCTCGCGGCAGGCTTGCGCCCTCCATCCAGTCGCCCGGCGCAACGCCGGCGATCTCGCAGAAGGTTGGCGCCAGATCGACTTGCCCCACCGGCGCATCAAATGTCGCCGGCATCACGCCCGCTGACGGCGCAGGGCGCCAGATCAGCGGCAGATGCATCAGGCTGGTCACATGATGCGGGCCCTTGAACAGCAATCCGAAATCGCCCTGGAACTCGCCGTGATCGGTGGTGAAGATCACATCGGTGTCGTCGTTCCAGCCGCGCGTCTTGATGTTGGCCATCACGCGGCCCACGGCCTCGTCGATCAATTCGTTCTTCACATGCGTCAGCGCATCGATCTCGCGCAGCTGGTCGGTGGTCAGCGTCTTCGGCACCCAGTCCGGCGGCGCTTCGAAACAGGTGACGCGCTCGCCATTCCACCATTCGCGCCAGTGCCGCGGCTTGGCCGAAAGAATTTCGTCGATCTTCTCAAGGCTGCCGGGATAGCCCGCCGGCACCGGCAGATCGCGCCAGGGATGGCGATGGATTTCCTCCTGCGGCGGGTCCCAGGGGTGATGCGGATCGGGAAAGCTCATCCACACGAACCAGTCCTCATCGGCCTCCAGCGAATCGAGATAGGCGATGGTGCGCTCGGCCACCCAATCGGTGTGATAGAGCCCGCGCGGCGTTGCGTTGTGCTTGACCTGCACCGCGCCCGTATCGCCTTCGCCCCAGGAGTTCTGCACCAGTGCCGGGCCGAGCACGGGATAGAAATTGTCCGCCATCTCCGGGTGTTCGTTCATCAGCCAGCGCGCGTAATGCAGCGGTCCGCGCGCGCCATGGGCCGCCAGCTCCATATGGTCGAAGCCGCGATGCGGGCCGAAGCGACCCTCCATCCCCATCCGGTTTTCCTCGAACTTCAGGCCCAGATCGAGGAAGGGCTCGAAATGCGCCTTGCCGATCAGCGCGGTGCGGTAGTTCTTCTTGTCCTTCAGATGCCGCGCGACCGAGGGGGCATCTTCGGGCAGCGGCACGCCGTTCATCCACACGCCATGGGTCGAAACATATTGCCCCGTCACCATGGTCGCGCGCGCCGGCATGCAGACGACGTTCTGCGCATGGCAGCGCGTGTAATTGATCCCGTTCTTCGCCAGCGCGTCGATGGCCGGGGTTCGTGCGATTGTCTGGCCGTTCACGCCGAGCGCGTCGAAGCGCATCTGGTCGGTGGTGATGAACAGGATCTTGCGTCCCATGCGTTCCCTCTTCAGAAATTCGTAATCAGCGACTCCAGATCCGGCCGCACGCGCTCTTCGAGCGGCTGCGCCGGTTTGCCGAAATAGAGATAGCCGGCGATGCGCTCGCCGGATTTGAGGCCGAGTTCGTCCTTCACCATCTGGTTGAACGCGCACCATTCGGTCAGCCAGTTGCCGACATAGCCCATGGCGTGCGCGGCGATGAGCATGGTCTGGCAGACTGCGCCTGCCGACAGCTCCTGCTCCCAGACGGGGATCGGGATCAGCTCGCGCACGCGGCTGACAACACCGACAATGACCGGCGCGCGCAGGAAGCGCGTGCGTTCCTGTTCGATGCGGTCCGGGCTGGCCTTGGGCTCGGTCTCGAGCAGGGCCCGCACCAGCAGCGCGCCCATGCGGTCGCGGGCCTCACCTTCGAACAGGATGAAGCGCCAGGGAAACAGCTTGCCATGGTCGGGCACCCGGGCGCCGGCCGTCAGGATCGTCCGCAATTCCTCGGGGTCGGGGCCGGGGCCGGTCATGGCCTTGGCCGAGCCGGAGCGGCGCGACAGCAGCAGATCGAGGGTCTGGGGAGCTGGGCGATTAAGTGACGAAATGTCAGTCATGATGGGACCTTAACGGGAAAATGCGCCCTGTCCAGCAGGCATGGCCGGGATGATTTCGGGCGGATAGATTGCGAACGGAGCCGGAATGCCTATGTAACGTTTCTGGGCTCCGGAGGGCAGAGAAACCATGAGTGGCCAAGACTACGACAGCGATGAATATCACGTGCGCGCCGAGGTGCGCCGTTTCAAGCAGCATCTGCTGAGCTATGGCGTCGTCATCGGCATGCTGTTCGTCATCAATGTGATCAGCGGAGACATCTGGGACGGCAATTTCTGGTTCCTGTGGATCGCCTTCTTCTGGGGCATTGCCCTCGCGTTCCAGGCCGCGCGTCTGTTCGGGGACGATATCGGTCGCGCATGGGAAGACCGCACTGTCGGGCGCATCATGGAGCGCCGCCACGGCCGGCCCTACACGCCTCCGCCTCCGCCCAGTGGGTCGTCCAAGCCGTCGCCCGGGCCGCGCCGTCCGATGCGGCCCGAACCGGTGTCCGATTACGCTCCGCCCGAACCACCGGCTGCGCCTGAGCCCAGCTCGGGGAACGCGCCCAAGGAGCCGCCGCCCACAGCGGGCAGCTAGGCGGTTGGGATATTCAGGGACTATCGGGTAAAGTAGGGCCCGTTCGGGAGAGTGTGATGCCGGTACCCAGTGAAAAGCTCGCGACCTGTGATCCGATCTGGTCGGCGCTGCGCATCCAGGCGCAGGCGCTGGCCGAGACGGAGCCCGCGCTCGCCAGCCTCGCCCATGCGGTGATCCTCAACCATGCGCGTCTTGAGGATGCGCTGTCCTATTACCTCGCCAAGAAGATCGGCAGCGACGATGTGAGCCCGATGCTCACCCGCGAAATCTTCGAGCGCGCCATGGCCGCCGGTCCGGAGATCGGGGCGGCGGTGCGGGCCGACCTCTCGGCCACCTTCGAGCGCGATCCGGCCTGCCATTCCTATCTGCAGGCCTTCCTGTTCTTCAAAGGCTTCCACGCCCTCGAATGCCAGCGCATGGCGCATTGGCTATGGCATCAGGATCGCCACCCGCTGGCCTATTTCATCCAGAGCCGCGTGTCGGAGCTGTTCGGCGTCGACATCCACCCGGCTGTGCGCATGGGCCGCGGCATCATGATGGATCATGCCACCGGCATCGTCATCGGCGAGACCGCGGTGGTCGAGGACGATGTCTCGATCATGCAGGGCGTGACGCTGGGCGGCACCGGCAAGGAGAGCGGCGATCGCCATCCCAAGATCCGCCGCGGCGTGCTGCTGTCGCTGGGCGCCAAGGTGCTCGGCAATATCGAGGTCGGCGAATACAGCCGCATCGGCGCGGGCAGCGTGGTGCTGAAATCCGTTCCCGCCGGCTGCACGGCCGTCGGCGTGCCGGCGACGCTGGTCAATTGCCACGGCGTCGAGCGGCCGTCGCAGGAGATGGATCAGGTCATCGATCCGGCCGATGATGGCTGAGGCCTAAAGCGAATCCACAATCTTGAAGGCGTAGAGCGCGGCCGCGATCAGCGGCTTGCGCACCAGCCTGCCGCCCGGGAATTTCTTTGGCGGCACGCGCGCGAACACATCGAAGCGTTCGCGATTGCCCATCGCCGCCTCGGCCAGAAGCTTGCCGCCCAGATTGGCCAGCGCCACGCCCTGTCCCGAATAGCCATGGGCAAAGAGGATGCGCGGACCCAGTTCGCCGAAATGCGGCATGCGCGTGCGCGTGATGCCGACCGTGCCGCTCCAGGCATAGTCGATGCGAGTCTTTTCGAGCTGGGGAAACACCTGCAACATGCGCGGCCGCACCAGCGCGGCGATGTCTTTGGGTGGCGTGAAATAGCTCTCGCGCCCTGCGAACAACAATCGCCCATCGGCGCTCTTGCGATAGTAGTCGAGCACATGGCGCGTATCGGCCACGGCCACGCCCGAGGGTAGTACGCTCTCGCCCAGATGCGGCGGCAGCGGTTCGGTGGCGATGATGAAGCTCTCGACATGGCCGATATAGGCGTCGAGCTGCGGGGCGATCGTTGCGCTGAAGGCATCGCAGGCGAGCAACACCTTTTTGGCGGTGACCGACCCATGTTCGCAGCGGATCGTCACGCCATCGCCGTGCTGTTCAAGCGAGATCGCGCGCGAATGCTCCCACAGCGTGGCGCCGGCATCTTCGGCGGCCACGGCCAACCCGCGCGCAAAGGCCAGCGGATGGAGATGCCCGCCGCCAAGATCGAGCCGCGCCCCCGGATAGATTGCGGTGCCGAGCTTCTCGCGCGTTTCGCCCGCATCCATCATCCGCGCGGCATCGTAGCCATAGTGGTCACGCAGATACGCCGTGTCCTCGCCCAGATCCTTGAGCGCACGTTCGTTATGCGCGGCGATGACCAGTCCGTCCTGCAACGCGCAATCGATCTCGAAACGCTCGACCAGCCCGCGCAGCAGCGCCTTGGATTCTTCGCAGAGGCTCCAGATATCGCGGGCATGCGTGACGCCCAGCCATTTTTCGAGGATGGGCTGTTCGAGCCGCGGGCCCGTATGGATCTGCCCGCCGTTGCGGCCCGAGGCGCCGAAGCCGATGGTCTCCGCTTCGATCAGCACAGGCGCAGCCCCGGCCTCCGCCAGATGCAGCGCCGCCGACAGGCCCGTATAGCCGCCGCCGATGATGCAGATATCGGCCCCGATATCGCCGGTCAGGCGCGGGAAGGGGCGGGCCGGGCCGGCAGTGTCGGCGTAATATCCTTGGGGGGCAGGGCTGCGCATCGGGGAATCCGGCTGGGTTGCAGCGCGCCGGCCGCGTGGCCTGGCAGCCCATCCCCTAGCCGCGAAACCCGGTTCCGGCAAGCCCGGCCGGCGGGCAGTTCGCCCCACCGCCAGCGGCTTGACCCGGTGCGGCCTGCATGCGACGTCACAGCGGCTCCAGACCATGCCCTGCCGCGACCATCGCAGACTGGCTCTGGAATCGGTTTGACGCATTATCTTGATCGGCGCGTGTTATGCGCTCGCCCGGGATGGCGCGAAGGAGAATAGCTTTTGACCCGCTCTGAAATCTGGCGCCTGGAAAAATACCTGCGCAATCTCTTCCGGCTCGATACCATCACCCTGATCGAGCGTCCCAAGCAGCAGGATTCCGTCGAGGTTCACGTTGCCGGTGAATTCATCGGCGTGCTCTTCAAGGATGAGGAAGACGGTGAGGTCTCCTACGCCTTCAATATGGCGATCCTGGAAATGGATCTGCCCGAGGCGCCTGCCAGCCGCGGCTAAACCGTGGCTTTAGAGGCTGGCGGGGCTGCGCTTGTTTTTGCCGGCGCTGGCGATCGTGCTGGAAACCTGGTTTCCGCGCCCGGCCACGGTGGCGGGCCGCTACCGCGTGCATTGACGGGCGGCTATTTCGCCTGTGCCTGGAAGCGCGCGAGCAGGCCTGACACGCCCTGCGCGATCTCGCGCCACTGCCCGAGTTGGGTGCGCTTGAAGCGGTAGGTCATGGCGACGCCCTGATTCAGCCGCCGGTCGCGCAGGCAGTTTGGATTGGGCATGTCGGCGGTGAAGCGCCAGCAGCGCATGACGACAAGATGGCCGGCATCATCGCCGACAAAGAGGTCTTCGTCGCGATAGCCGCTATCGTCGCGGAAGTGGTACTGGGTGAGCCCGAAGGGCCCCGCTATCCCCTTCGGATCGGCGGCATAGCCGAGATAGATGCGCTTCAGCCGCTCCTGTTCCGGCAGGTTCAGATGCTCGTCGCGGATCAGGATGTAGATGATCGGCGAATCCGCGGAATAGTCGGCAAAGGCCCTGGCATCGGCGCGTGAATAGCCGCGAAAGTCGGGCAGCGCCGCAAATAGTGCCAGATCCTTGCGTGCGCCGCCGGTGCGGGCTTCGCGATACATCACGTAATTGGCCGGCACCTCGAATTTGAGTCCATCGACCGAAAGTGCCACCGGCGTGGTTATCGCCGTGGGGGCTGTGTGTTGTTCGATGAAGGCGCTCGGATCGGGGGCGAGATAGAACAGCAGCAAGAGCGCGGACAGCCCTGCGGTGACCACGAACACGATCAGCGGAATCAACCAGCCGGAATGCTGCCTGACATCCTCGTCGTTGTTCGGCGTCGTTCGGCCCATCTGGATCGGCGTAGCCACCACTTGTTCTCCGTAACGGTACCAGCATGCACGCACGGGCCCCGGGTGGCGACGGCGACTATGTCACATATGCGCTCTTTTGGTTGGCGGCGTTGCAAGGATACCTCGCTTCGCGTTGCCCGAGCGCCTGCCCGGAAATCGGACGGATGGCTGCGAAGCAGCCTAAGTCGCTCCCGAACTTGCCCTGAAATGGGACAAAGACCGCCCTCAGCTGCCGTTTCGGCAGGCATGGGGCCTGCAGAGCACCCCTCAGTCACGCAATGCTTTCGGGGATTCGAGGATCGGAGATGCTCCACTCTTTCATGGTTGCCTTGTTCGCACTGACGGTGGGGCTCACTGCCTCGGGCATCGTCGCCAACATCTACCGCCTCCTCGGCAAGAAGCCCGAGACGCTCAGCGCACGCGTCGGCTATCTGGCCGTCATGTCGGTGGCCGGACCCAGCGTGCTCTTCGACAATGCCGCGCGAAGCTGGCGCAAGCGCGATTGCTCGGCCATGGCCTTCTGGCTCGCTGCGGCGATTGCCGGTTACTGGAGTTTCGCGCTCGGCCTCATCGTGATGTCGGTTGCGATCGCCACCTGACGCCTTACAACACTGTCAACATGCTCGCGACCAGGGGATGGCGGACGATATCGCTTTCCCCGAGTCGCACTACCGAAATCTCCTCCACGCGATCCAGCCTGTCCGCTATGTCGCCGAGCCCGGACAGGCCCGGCAGCAGGTCTGTCTGATCGGGGTCGCCCGTCAGCACCATGGTCGAGCGCCAGCCCAGGCGGGTCAGCAGCATCTTGATCTGGCCATAGGTGCAGTTCTGCGCCTCGTCGATGACGACGAAACTGTCATTCAGCGTGCGCCCGCGCATATAGGCGACCGGCGCGATCTCGATCGTATTGTCGGCCAGCAGCGATTTGAGCCGCTTGGTGCCGAGCCGTTCGGTCAGCGCGTCGTAGAGTGGCCTGAGATAGGGTGCGAGTTTCTCCTGCAGATCGCCCGGCAGAAAGCCCAGGCTCTCACCGGCCTCGACCGCGGGCCGCGACAGCACGATACGATCGACGCGGTTCTGTTCGAGCGCCTCAACGGCCTTGGCGACGGCGAGATAGGTTTTGCCGGTACCGGCGGGGCCCAAAGCGACAACCATCGAACGTTCGTCGATGGCATCCAGCAACTGCTGCTGGGCCGGGCTCATGGCCCGGATGTTTTTCACATATTTGCGGTCGCGCTGATCGGAATCCCGCGGGCTCCAGCCGCCGGACGACAGGAAAGAGGGAATGAACTTTTCCAGTTTCGTGTTGGTCGCACTGATTGCGGCGTGCTGAACGCTTGGCCATGGAAACTCCCTGGTCAAAAACAGGACACTGACGATGTTGGAGAAACGAGAACCGGCGGTATGCGTGTCGGTTCTATGACTGTGCGTGAGCGCGCAATTTGGGGCGGCGGGATTTCCGCATCCGGCATTTGCCATGGACACAGTGCATTTCTGCACCCGAACCGTCCCTTTCCGCTCGCGACTCACTGAGCACGTTAAAAGCGTAGCCGGATTCCGGGGAGGCGTCTCGCCCCATTGAAGTTTGATTTATTGTTGCGCGAGGCTCAGGCGAATGGCGCGGCGCTTCACAAACCGGAAGGTCCGGCGCAGCGCGCCGAACCCCAGCAACCCCGCGATCCAGGCGCCGAAGGCGAGGATGTTCTCGATCAGGAATTCGAATATGTTGAGCGAGGTCTTGAAGGCGCGCAGGGCCGTCTTGCCGGTTAGCGCGATCACACCACGCGTCTTCTTGCCGAGCTTGCCGCTCATTGCAGCGATGTCGTCGAGATCGCGTTCGGAATGGACATAGCGCATCAGGCGTACGGTCTCTGCCGGACCGGCATTCTCGCCCAGCTCGCCGACACGCCGGAAAACGGGCACGAGTTCTGATGTCTTCATCGTGCGAGCGTAGTCGGAGAAGGCATGTTCCGTTGCGCGAAGATCGGTGAGATCGGTGGTCTTGGCGATGCGCCCGACCTCACGGAAGTCGACGGCGTCGTCGAGCATTCGGATCAGTGTCCGCGCGAAATCGGCGGTCAGCGTCCCGGTGTGCTTGGCCGCCTTGAGGACCGAGACGCCGGCCTTTGCGACAACTCCGCCGCCGCCCGTCGCCACCGTTGCGACCGTCGCCGCCAACCCCACCAGCGACAGACCGAGCACGAGCTTGCTGTAACTCTGACCGGCGATCATCTTCTTGCCTTCGATCCCGATGTCGCGCACATCGCCGACCACGGTAAAGTCGGATGTCACGGCGCCCGCGAGGCCGGCCGTGCTCTCACCCTTGCCGGTGACGAAGCCGGTGGTGAAGTCCTTGGTGTTGCGCGTCACCGTTGCAACAGTGGAGTGAGCCTCGGTCAGCTTCTGCGTGACGTCGGGCGCCAGCGGCCGGTGCATGAAATGCGCGATATCGGCATACATGTCGGCTGTCTCGACATCGTCCTTGGCCAGGGCATCGCGAATGCGCGTATCGAGCGTCGCGGTCGAGGCATCCTGGCGCAGCTCGCGGCGGATCGCCTGGTCGGTGGAGATCGTGAAATGCACATTGGCGACGTAGAGCGCGCCGATCACCACCAGCGTCAGCGCGAAGAGAATGAGGATCGGCCGTTCCCTCACGAGACCGCTCGGATATGGGCCATCAGGGCGGCCAGCGCGTCGATCACATCGATGAGGCGCATGGCATATTGCTCGCGCACGGCCAGCCGCGCATCGCCGCCGAGGAAGCCGGATTCCAGCGTGTTCATCAGGCCTGCGAGGCGGCGCTGATGCAGGCCGAGCATGCGTTGCAGCGGATCGGTGACGATGCCCGAAAAGGCGGAGATCGCGGCACCGGCCATCAACACACTGCCGCCGGCGAGAACCGAGGCCGCCATCGTGCCGCTGCGTGCGGCGATGGTCCGTGCCAGCGCCGGGCCCAGCGCCACCATGCCGGGCGTCACCTGATGCAGCAGCGCGCCGCCGGCGGTCAGTGTCACCAGCGCACCGGCCAGTTCACCGGTTGCGGTGCGGGCATTGAGATAGATGGAAAGGTTCTGCATCAGCAGCGTGTCCATGCGCTGCCGCTCGCCTTCGCCCCACGGTCCTTCGAGGATGCCAAGCACGCCCGCAAGCCGCTTGTCCGACAGGATCTCGATTGCCAGTGCGTCGTCGAAGCTTGGCGTGTGCGGCCCGCTATAGGGCAGTTCCAGAAGGTCGACGAGCACCGCCCGCTCGATTGCATCGGCCACCGAGGTGCGGAAGAAGAGTTCGCGCGATTTCAGGTACCGGGCCTCGCGCCGCCGCCCCTTGCGGGCCAGGAAGATCGGCGGCGAGGTTGAGACCCAGTTGCGGACCGGCCATCACGATGTTCAGCGGCGCGCGCCACAGATCGTGCCCCAGCGCGTGGCCATGCAGCGCCGTCGCGCCCTTGAACGAAAAGGTCTTGTCGACGAATTCGGGAATGCGCGCGCGGCGCTTGTCGAAATAGCGCCGGATCGAATCCTCGACAATCCGGCGCGCCAGCGCGCTGTCGATGCTGGGAAGGCCGGTATTGCCTGCTGCAGGCTCGTTTGCCGCCATGGGATGCTCCCGTTCCGCCGGGTCATTATGGCGGGAAGATCGGCCGCCGTGAACCCTGCGCCCGGCTTTGCAGCGCGCGAGTGCAGGCCTGCCAATATGGCGCCGTCAACCATATCCAGCCGCCAGGACCCATCATGCCGATCTACGCGCTCGAAAATGTGAAGCCGGAATTTCCGGACGGTAACGATTACTGGGTGGCGCCAGATGCCGTCCTGATCGGGCGGGTGCGGCTCTTGAAGAATGCCAGCGTCTGGTTCGGCTGCGTGCTGCGCGGCGACAATGACTGGATCACGGTCGGCGAGAATTCCAATGTGCAGGACAATTCGGTGATCCACGCCGATTACGGCCTGCCGACAGAAATCGGCGCCAATGTCACGGTCGGTCACAAGGTGATCCTGCATTCCTGCAGCATCGGCGACAATTCGCTGATCGGCATGGGCTCGACCATCCTCAACCGCGCGAAGATCGGGAAGAATTGTCTGATCGGCGCCAACACGCTGATCGCCGAAGGCAAGGAAATTCCGGATGGCTCGATGGTGCTCGGCTCGCCGGGCCGCGTCATCAAGCAGCTCAGCGAGGCGCAATTCGCGATGCTGAAGGCATCCGCCGATATCTATGTGAAGAATTACCAGCGCTTCCGCGACAAGACTGGAACGGCTGGATTAGCTCACGCCGATTTGCGCGCGCCGCCGCGATCCCAGATGCGGCGCATGCGGCTATCGGACTCCGGGCCGAAATTCGACCACGCGGCCTTGTCATGCGTGGCGTCGACGACAAACAGCGCGTCCAGCGTGCCCAGCTTCTGCACCAGTGTGTTGCGCACGGCATTGAGTCTGTGGGTCGTGGCCAGCAACCAGACCTGCGGCAGGACCGGCGCGGCCTGGCCCATATTGTAGATCGCTTCCTCGAGGCCATTGATGGAACGCGACTTCATGTCGGCGATGACGATGATGTGGTTGATCCCGCCTTCGTCCTCGTCTGCATGGCGGCCGAAGCCGTGCGCAGGTTTGACCGTTTCGTGCACGGCCTCCACCTCTTCCGCCTTGACTGGGCGGAACAGCGGCCCGAGCACCGGGTCCTCGTCTGCGTAATGCGGTTCGGCGACGTCCGGGGCGGCCACCAGCGAGGCCGCGACGATGCGGCCCTCGGCGATGAAGGACTTCATCTGCTCGAGAGAGTAGGGGCCATAGGCCTGCCCCTCGACGGTCACCAACCAGGACTGCGACATGGCTCTAGCAAATGCCTCTGCGTCACCCGGTAACCTAGAGTTAAATGGTTACCCAAGCCTTGCCGGCCCCGCCGGACAGAGTCGAGGCTCAGGCCGAAAAATTGTCATGAAGGAGGAAATTTCCATGCCGGCTCACGAATTTTGCGCCGTCGAACGCGACGGCCCTCTGACGATCGTCACCCTCAACCGACCCGAGGTCATGAACGCCCTCCACAGCCCGGCCCATATGGAGCTGGCCAGGGTCTTCGACGATTTCGCCGCCGATCCCGAGCAATGGGTCGGGATCGTCACCGGGGCGGGCGAGCGGGCCTTCAGCGCCGGCAACGATCTCAAGCATCAGGCCAAAGGCGGGTCGATGGAGATGCCGCCTTCGGGATTTGCCGGGCTCACCAGCCGCTTCGATCTCGACAAGCCGCTGATCGCGGCCGTGAACGGCATGGCGATGGGCGGCGGCTTCGAGATTGCGCTGGCCTGCGACCTGATCGTCGCGGCCGAGACGGCGATCTTCGCCCTGCCGGAGCCGCGGGTGGGACTGGCGGCGCTGGCCGGCGGTCTTCACCGCCTGCCGCGCCAGATCGGCGCCAAGCGGGCCTTGGGCATGATCCTGACCGGCCGGCGCGTCGGCGCGGCGGAGGGCCGCGATCTCGGCTTCGTCCATGACGTGGTTCCCCAGGCGGAGCTGATGGATGCGGCGCGCAAGCTGGCGGGACAGATCCTGGAATTGTCGCCGATGTCGGTGCGCGCCTCGAAACAGGCCGTCTATCGCGGGCTCGACGAGGCCTCGCTCGCTGCGGCGATCAAGGGGCAGTTCCGCTATCCCGCCGTCTCGGCCATGTTCAAGAGCGCCGACTTCGTCGAGGGGCCGATGGCCTTTGCGCAAAAGCGCGCGCCGCAATGGAAAGGGCAATAAGGTCAGCACAGACCAGCCCGAGCGCTCACGGAGCTTTCTCTTGCAACGCGCTTTTAGGGGTGCAAGGTGCGAAGGCCGTATGCTGGGGAAACCAGTCGCATGATCCGTAGAATTCTACCGATTTTCGCCCTCAGCCTTCTGGTCGGTTTGACGGGCTGCGATTCGCGGAACGCAGCCCGGCGAAGCAGCAGGCGGCGGCGGATGTGGCGAGCGCGCCCGTGCCGCTGGGTCCCCTGCCGCAGGACGTGGTGCCGACGCGGTACAGCCTGACCCTGACCATCGATCCCAGGCATGCCGGCTTTCGCGGCCATGACGAGATTTCGGTCGATGTGAAGAAGCCGCTGCGGGTGATCTATCTGCACGGTCTCGATCTCAAGGTCGAGAACGCCATCGTGCGGATGGCGAACGGCACAAGCGTGAAGGCCGATTATGCCCAGGTCGATCCCTCGGGCGTGGCGCGGCTGACGCTGGCGGACCGTATCCCGGCCGGTGAGGCGACGCTGGTGTTCGATTACACCGCGCCGTTCAACCCGTCTCTGGCCGGGCTCTACAAGGTCGAGCATTCCGGCGTCGACTATGCCTTCACCCAGTTCGAAGCGACCGATGCGCGCCGCATGTTCCCCAGCTTCGACGAGCCGGGCTTCAAGACGCCCTTCGCGGTCGTGGTCAACGCGCCGAAGAACGATACGGTGATCGCCAACACGCCTGTGCAATCGAGGAATGCGACCGGCGGCGGCATGAACCATTGGGTCTTCCGCGAGACCAAGAAGCTGCCGACCTATCTGTTGGCGCTGGCGGTGGGGCCGTTCGATGTGGTCGATGGCGGCACGATCCCGGCCGACAAATACCGCAAGGCGCCGATCCATCTGCGCGGCATCACCGCCAAGGGGCAGGGCAATCAGATCAGATATGCGCTGTCGTGGACGCCCAAGCTGGTGATGGCGCTCGAGCGCTATTTCCACATCCGCTACCCGTTCGAGAAGCTCGACATCATCGCCGTGCCCGATTTCTCGGCGGGGGCGATGGAGAATGCCGGCGCCATCACCTTTCGCGAACGCTATCTGCTGATGGGTCCGCATGCCCCGCTGAGCCAGCGTCTCGGCAGCATCTCGGTGCAGGCCCATGAGCTGACGCATCAATGGTTCGGCGATCTCGTCACGCCCAAATGGTGGGACGATATCTGGCTCAACGAAGCCTTCGCCAACTGGATGGAGGCCAAGGCCTCGGCCGCGGTCATGCCCAAGGGCGAATTCGAGCGCGAGACGACTCAATAACGGCCTGGCCGTGATGCCGGTCGACGAGCTGTCCTCGGCGCGGCGCATCCACAATCCGGTCAAGGGGCCGGGCGACATCGCCAACATCTTCGACGGCATCACCTATGACAAGGGCGCCGCCGTGCTCGCCATGTTCGAGCACTATGTCGGCGCGGCCGAATGGCAGAAGGGCATCGAGGTCTATCTCAACAAATTCGCGCGCGGCAATGCGACGGCCAAGCAATTCATCCAGACCATCGCCGATGTCACCCATCATCCGGAGATCGTGGCGGCGTTCCAGTCCTTCATCGACCAGACCGGCATTCCGGATCTGAGTGTGAATCTGCGCTGCGGCGATCATGCCAGCCTGTCCGTTCTCCAAACCATGTATGCCCAGATCGGCCGCATGGTGCCCGACCGGCAATGGGGTGTGCCGATCTGTGTCTCGGGTCCCGGCATCGCATCGCAATGCCGCATCGTCGGGCGCACGGCCGATCTCGATCTCGGCAAGACGTGCCCGGCCTATGTCTTCCCCAATGCGGACGGCAAGGGCTATTACCGCTTTGCCTATGACGCCAAGGGCTGGGACAGCGCTCATCAAGGCGGCTCCGCATCTCGATCCGGCCGAACAGCATGTGCTCTTTGCCAATCTGGACGCAGCACTGCGGGCCGACCAGGCCAAGGCCGGCGATCTGTTCGCGGCGACACGGGCGATGGCGCCGAGCGCGCAATGGGACCTCATCCGGGCGATGACCGGGACTTTCCATGCCATGCGCGTCACCTTGCTCGATGGGAAGGCGCTGGCCGCCTATCGCCGCTTCATCCGCACAGCCTTCGGCCCGCGTCTCAAGGCGGTCGGCCTCAGGCCGAAACGGAACGAGACGCCGGCTGTCACGCTGGAGCGCGCCGCGCTGGTGAAATTGCTGGTGGAGGAGGGGCGCGATCCGCAAACGCTGGCCGCGCTCACCCATGCCGCCGAGATCTATGTCGCCTCGGGCGAGAAATCGCTCGGCGGACTATCGCCCGACCTGACCCAGGAAGCCTTGCGCGCGGCGATCATGACCAAGGGCACCGCCTTCGGCGAGCCGCTGATGCAGGCCTATCAGACCTCGAAGGACGACTATTTCCACAGCAGCGTACTTTATGCGATTGCCGGCTCGGACGATCCGGCGTTCCTGAATAGCGTCTTCGACATGATGCTGACGCCCAAAATCCATATCGGCGATATCCGCTACTACTACGCCTTTATGTCCGGCGAACCGCCGGCGCAGGCGGCGCTGTGGTCGTGGTTCCAGGCGCATTATGTAGCGCTGACTGCGCGGGTCGGCGATGAAGAGATCGGTCGTTCGATCGGCATGTTCTCGCATGTCTGCGATGCGGGGACGCGCAAGGAGATGGTGGATTTCTTCCAGCCCAAGGTGGCCACGATCCCGGGCCTCAAGCGCCGCCTCGCGATGGCCGAGGAACACATCGATCGCTGCATGGCCTTCAAGGATGCCAAGGGCAAGGAATTGCGTGCAGCCCTGATCGAAGCGGGGAAATAGCGGCGTCACGGCACGAAAAAGGGCGGCGCCTCGGCGCCGCCCTTGATGCTGTGCGCGAAGGTCTCGCGATCAGTACACGCGCGCCTTCGGCTTGATGTAGTCGATGTCGCTGGTCAACGTGAAATCATGCACCGGGCGGTAATCGAGCGTGGCCTTGCCGCTTTCGGTGTCGAGCCAGGCCAGCGTGTGCTTCATCCACTTTTCGTCGTCGCGGTTCGGGAAATCCTCGCGGGCATGGGCGCCGCGGCTTTCCTCGCGCGTCACCGCGCCTTCGATCGTGACCACGGCCAGCGAAATCAGGTTCTCGTATTCCAGCGTTTCGACGAGGTCCGAATTCCACACCATGGAGCGGTCGGAGACTTTCAACTCGCCCATGCGGCCATAGATCTCGGCGATGCGCCGCTTGCCCTGGGACAAGGTCTCGCCGGTGCGGAACACGGCGGCGTCTTCCTGCATGGCCTTCTGCATGGCCAGCCGCAATTCCGAGGTCGGCGTCGTGCCCTTGGCGTGGCGCAGCTTGTCGAGGCGGGCGAGGGCGGCATCGCCCGCATCCTTCTTGAAATCGGCATGCGGTGTGTTCGGCTTCAGTGTCTTGGCGCATTGCTCGCCCGCCGCCTTGCCGAAGACGACAAGATCGATCAGCGAATTGGAGCCGAGACGGTTGGCGCCATGGACCGAGACGCAGGCCGCTTCGCCGACGGCCATCAGGCCCGGCACGACGCTGTCGGGATTGCCATCCTTCAGCGTCAGGGCCTCGCCCATATAGTTCGTCGGGATGCCGCCCATATTGTAGTGCACGGTCGGCAGCACCGGGATCGGCTCCTTGGTCACGTCGACGCCGGCGAAGATGCGCGCGCTTTCGGCGATGCCGGGCAGGCGGTCGTGGATGATGGCCGGGTCCAGATGCGACAGGTGCAGATGGATGTGGTCCTTGTGCGGGCCGACGCCGCGGCCTTCCTTGATCTCGATGGTCATCGAGCGGCTGACGACGTCGCGGCTGGCCAGGTCCTTGGCGCTGGGCGCATAGCGCTCCATGAAGCGCTCGCCCTCGGAATTGGTCAGATAGCCGCCTTCGCCGCGCACGCCTTCGGTGATCAGCACGCCGGCGCCATAGACGCCGGTGGGATGGAACTGGACGAATTCCATGTCCTGCAGCGGCAGGCCGGCGCGCAGCACCATGGCGTTGCCGTCGCCGGTCTGGGTGTGGGCGCCGGTGCAGGAGAAGAAGGCGCGGCCATAGCCGCCGGTCGCCAGGATCACGCGATGGGCGCGGAAGCGGTGGATCGTGCCGTCGTCGAGGTTCCAGGCCATGACGCCGCGCACGGCGCCGTCTTCCATGATCAGGTCGAGCGCGAAATACTCGATGAAGAAGTTCACGTCGTGCTTCACGCACTGGCCATAGAGCGTGTGCAGCATGGCATGGCCGGTGCGGTCGGCCGCGGCGCAGGTGCGCTGCACGATGCCTTCGCCGAAATTGGAGGTCATGCCGCCAAAGGCGCGCTGATAGATCTTGCCCTCTTCGGTGCGGCTGAAGGGCACGCCGAAATGCTCGAGTTCATAGACGGCTTCCGGCGCGTGGCGGCAGAGATATTCGATCGCGTCCTGGTCGCCCAGCCAGTCCGATCCCTTGACGGTGTCGTACATGTGCCAGCGCCAGTCGTCCTCGCCCATATTGCCGAGGCTGGCGGCCACGCCGCCCTGCGCCGCCACGGTGTGGCTGCGGGTCGGGAACACCTTGGTGATGCAGGCTGTCTTCAGCCCGCTGGCGGCCGCTTCCAGCGTCGCGCGCAGGCCGGCGCCGCCGGCGCCGACGACGACGACGTCGAAAGTGTGGTCGATGATCTCATAATCGGTCATGGCGTATGCGTCCGGAAGAAGAAGAGGGGGATTAGAGCGTGAGACGGTACATGGCGAAGAGGCAGGCCGCGCCGACGATCCAGGCGAACGCCTTGTTCAGCATCAGCAGCGCGATCTTCTGGCCTTCGCTCGGCACGTAGTCCTCGATCACCACCTGGATGCCGAGCACCATGTGCATCAGCACGGCCAGGATGAAGAGGATCATCAGCACCGCATGCACGGGCTGGTGCAGATAGGCGATCACGCTGGCGCGGTCGGCGCCGACAAGGCCGAGCATGGCGACGAGAAACCAGATGGAGAGCGGGATCAGGGCCGTGGCCGTCACGCGCTGCTTCCAGAAATGCTCGACACCCGAACGGGCGGAGCCCAGGCCTTCGACGCGGGAAAGCGGTGTGCGGAAGCTCATCAGATCATCCCCATCTTGGCATAGCCGGCCCAGAACAGGCCCAGCGCGAGAACAACCGACAGGAGGATGATGAGCACGCTGACGCGATTGGCTGTCTTCGGCTGGAAGCCGTAGCCGATATCCCAGATCAGGTGCCGGAAGCCGTTGAGCAGGTGGAAGCAGAGCGACCAGACGAAGCCGAAGACGATGATCTGCCCCAGGGGCGTATAGGCGAGGCGCGTGAAGAGCGCGTAAGCATCCGGACCGGAGGCCAGCGCCATCAGCCACCAGGCGAGAACGGCCATGCCGAGCGCCAGCGCCATGCCGGTGGCGCGGTGGACGATCGAGGTCGCCATGGTCGGCGACCAGCGATAGATCTGGAGATGTGGAGAGAGCGGGCGCGGGCGCGCGCCGGAACTGGCGTGATCGGCCATGAAGGTCCCCGAAAACTGGGATTTGCGAACGGCCGCGAGTGTAGGTCTGGCGGCTTCCAAGTCAACGTTGGCCCCGCGGGGCGCTGCCATGCGGGATTTCGCGGGCTGATCAGCACCGGCGCGACTGTGCAAAGGCCGCAACTCGCCTCGAATTTGTCCCGCCGCCAGCGGTGTATAACCGGGTGTGCCGCCTTGCGGCGCGCTGGGGAATCCGGCACTTAATGAGGCCTCATGGCCACACCGATCCGCATCGCGCCGTCCATCCTGTCCGCCGATTTCGCGCAGCTAGGCGCCGAGGTCGAAGCGGTGGATCGCGCCGGCGCCGATTTCATCCATGTCGATGTGATGGATGGCCACTTCGTGCCCAATATCACTATCGGGCCGGCCGTCGTGAAGGCGCTGAGGCCGCACACCAAGCGGGTCTTCGATGTCCATCTGATGATCTCGCCGGTCGATCCCTTTGTGGAGGCCTTCGCGGAGGCGGGGGCCGACATCATGACGGTGCATCCCGAGGCCGGGCCGCATGTCCACCGCACGCTGCAGTTGATCCGCAGCCTCGGCAAGAAGCCGGGCGTCGTGCTCAATCCCGGCACCCCGATCGATGCCATCGACAATCTGATCGACCTTGTCGATCTCGTCCTCATCATGAGCGTCAATCCCGGCTTCGGCGGGCAAAGCTTCATCGAAAGCCAGCTCACGAAGATCGAGGCCGCTGCGAAGCGCATCGCCAAATCCGGCCGCGACATCCTGCTCGAGGTCGATGGCGGCATTACGCCGCACACCGCCAGACAGGCCATCGCCGCCGGCGCCAATGTGCTTGTCGCCGGCACCGCCGTGTTCAAGGGTGGCCCGGAAAGCTATGCCGCGAATATCGCGGCACTGCGCGGGTAGAGGGCGTGACGAGCCTGCCGGCAAAGCGGCACCGCCCGCCCCCCGATCTGTTCCCCGAGATTGCGCGCGCTGCTGCCTACCGGCTGATGCGCGCCCCTGCGCACGGCGTGGCGCGCCAACTGGTTCTATCGCCGCCTGCTCAAGGGCAAGCTGTCGGACCGCATCCTGTTCCACCCGCAGTGATCCGCTGCCGCGCAAGCTCGAGGATGCCGATGCGCTCTTGCGCGGCCGTTTCCGCTTCGATGGCGACACGCTCGATATCCTCGAAGGCTCGATGTTCGACAAGGAGCCGCCCAGCCGCGACTGGCTGGAGGCGCTGCACAGCTTTGCCTGGCTGCCGCCGCTGGCGGCGGCAGGCGGCGATCCGGCGCGCACGCTGGCGACCAATCTGATCGCCCAATGGGTCAAGCGCTATCCGCGCTATTCGGAGCCGGAATGGTCGCCGCATGTCATGGCGCGGCGGCTGATCCAGCTCTTTGTCCATGGCCGCTTCGTCGATTCCCAATTCGGATGTGCTGTGGCGCTCCAAGCTGTTCGTGTCGCTGCGCGAGCAGTCGCGGCAGCTGGCCCGGATCGCCGACGATGGCGCCGGACGGGTTCCCGCGCTTCGAGACGGCGGCGGCGCTGGCGCTGTCGGGCGCCTGCCTCGACGACAGTCCGAAGCGTCTCCTCCAGGGCCTTGAGCGGCTGGAGGCCGAGATCGCTCGCCAGATCCTGCCGGATGGCGGCTATGCCGACCGCTCGCCCGAGACGCTGCTCCACGCCTATCGCCATCTCGTCATGGTCATCGATGCGCTGACGGCGATCGACCATCCGATGCCGGGTGTGCTCCTGAGTGCCCATGACCGCATGGCGCCGATGCTGCGCTTCTTCCGCCATGGCGACGGCGCGCTGGCGCTGTTCCATGGCGGGCGCGAATGCGACCGCGGCACCATCGCCGGACTTCTGGCGCGCGACGAAATGCGCGGCGCCTCTTTCCTGCATGCGCCGCATTCGCAGTATCAGCGTCTGAACGCGGTCAAGAGCTATGCCGTGATGGATTGCGGGCCGATCCCGGAGGGTGCCTACGCCAACACCGCCCATGCCGGCTGCCTGTCCTTCGAGTTCAGCGCCGGGCCGCAGCGGCTGGTCGTCAATTGCGGCGCCTCGAAGAAGTGGGACGGGGTGCTGCGGGCGACCGCCGCCCATTCCACCGTGACGCTGGCCGACACCTCTATGGCCTCCATTCTGTCCCCTGGATTTGCGCGCGACCTGGTCGGGGCGCGCATGATGGGCGGTCCGCAGGAGGTCACCAGCGACCGGCGCGAGACCTCTCATGGCTGGTGTATCGAGGCCCGGCATGACGGCTATGCGCGCCGGTTCGGGATCGTCCATGAACGCAGGCTGACCCTGTCGCCCGACGGCGCCACGCTGACCGGCGGCGACACGCTGCGGCCGCGCGCGATGCGCAAGGCCGGCGCCGTCGCCTTCGCCGTGCGCTTCCATATCCATCCCGATGTGCGCGTGACCTCGGCGCAGGGCGGCGACATCCTGCTCAAGCTGCCGACTGGCGAGGGCTGGCGCTTCCGCTCCGGCCATCCGGTCAGCATCGAGGAGAGCGTCTATCTCGGCGGCGAGACGGCCCGGAAGACGGACCAGCTGGTGCTGACGGGAGAGGTCAAGGGCGAGCCGGTCGAGATCGCCTGGGTGTTCGAGCGGATCGGCGTGAGCTGATCCGTGCTTGGTGGGCGCGTGTCCAGCCGCGCTAGCGTTGGAGCCATGAACAGAACGATTCAGCACTTTCTGGAGAGGCTCGGCGTCCACGGCGTCTATCTGAAGGCCGTTGCCGAGCTGCTCGGCCGGATCGAATCCGGTTCTGTTGGCGCTGCAGGCGGGGCTGATCGTGGCGCTGGGCGTCCTCGGCTTCTGGCTCGCCGCCCATGTGAAGCGCTTTATCCGCCAGGTGATCAGCCTGACCCTGCCCAAGGGCTGGGTCCGGCCTGTCACGCATGCCTTCGACTCGGTGTCGGCGCCGCTGTTCTGGCTGGTGAGCCTTTGGCTGACCATGACCGTGGCGCGCGCGCTGGGCTTCCAGTTTCGGGCTGGTGGGGGCGGCCGTCAGCCTGCTCGCGGCCTGGGTCACGATCCGGCTCGCTGTCCTTCGCGGTCCGCAATCCCTTCCTCTCGGCCACGATCTCGGTCGTGGCCTGGACGCTGGCGGCCCTCTGCATCCTGGGGCTGCTCCATCCGCTGAGCGTGCAGCTCGATGCCATGGCGTTCAATCTGGGCCATCTGCGCATCTCGGCGCTCACCATCGTGCGCGCGCGTGTTCGTGCTGGTCCTGCTCCTGTGGGTGACGACGCTGGTCTCCGGCTATCTGGAGCGGCGCATCGCGCAAACGGACTCGCTGACGCCCTCGATCCAGGCATTGCTGATCCGCCTGCTCAACATCGTCCTGCCGACCATCGCCGTGGTCATCGCCGTGTCGGCCGTCGGGATCGACCTGACGGCGCTGACGGTCCTGTCCGGCGCGATCGGCATCGGCATCGGCCTGGGCCTGCAGAAGACCGTCTCCAACCTCATCGCCGGGCTCACGCTGATCCTGGGCAAGTCGATCAAGCCCGGCGATATCGTCGCCTACAAGGACACCTATGGCTGGGTCACCAGCATGGGCGCCCGCTTCGTCGCCATCGCCACCCGCGACGGCAGCGAGTATCTGGTGCCCAACGAGCAGTTCATCACCAACGGCGTCGAGAACTGGTCCTATTCGAACAATCTGCGCCGGCTGCACATCCCGCTGGGCGTCGCCTATGAATCCGACATGCACGAGGTCCACGACCTCTGCCTGGAGGCGACCCGCTCGGTCGATCGCATCCTCAAGATTCCCGAGCCGGTCTGCCTGATGACCGGCTATGGCGACAGCTCGGTCAATTTCGAGATCCGCTGCTGGATCAACGATCCGAAGAACGGCATCGCCAATGCCAAGAGCGCGGTGCTGTTCGCGGTCTGGGATATCTTCAAGGCCAACGACATCACCATCCCGTTCCCGCAGCGCGATGTGCATCTGATCCCGATGCCGGGCGCCGGCATGGGCCGCCGCCGGCAGCGGCCCGGCTGAGCGCTAGGCAATTGCCGGGGGCCGATTCTGTTTGCTATGTGAGTCCGGACGATCCGCGCGTTCGAGGCGGGAAAGGGAAATTCGATGGTTCAGCTCAGATTGCCCAAGGGCAGCGAAGTCAAAAAGGGCAAGGCGTGGCCCGGCCCGACCACGGCAAATGGCAAGAAGCCGAAGCGGACCAAGGACTTCCGCGTCTATCGCTACAATCCGGATGAGGCCGGCAATCCCACCATCGATACCTATCGCATCGATCTGGACGATTGCGGGCCGATGGTTCTGGACGCGCTCATCAAGATCAAGAACGAGGTCGATCCCTCGCTGACCTTCCGCCGCTCCTGCCGCGAAGGCGTTTGCGGCTCCTGCGCGATGAATATTGACGGCGGCAACACGCTGGCCTGCACCAAGCCGATCGCCGAAATTTCCGGCTCCGTGCGCATCTATCCGCTGCCGCATATGCCGGTGGTCAAGGATCTGGTGCCGGACATGACCAATTTCTATGCCCAGTACGCCTCCATCCAGCCCTATCTGCAGACCAAGTCGCCGACGCCGGAGAAGGAATGGAAGCAGTCGCCCGAGCAGCGCGAGAAGCTGAACGGCCTCTACGAGTGCATCCTGTGCGCCTGCTGCTCGACCTCGTGCCCGAGCTATTGGTGGAATCAGGAGCGCTATCTCGGCCCGGCGGCATTGCTGCAGTCCTATCGCTGGCTGGCCGACAGCCGCGACGAGGCGACGGGCGAGCGGCTCGACAAGCTGGAAGATCCGTTCCGGCTCTATCGCTGCCACACGATCATGAACTGCGCCAACACCTGCCCCAAGGGCCTCAACCCGGCCGAGGCGATCGGTGAGATCAAGCAGATGATGGTGAAGCGCGCGGTCTGACGCCCGCACCTGCGAATTGGAAGAAGCGCTGCGATCCGATTGGGCCGCGGCGCTTTTTCTTTACACTTCCACCATGTCGAAATCGGATTTGGGCGTGCCGCAGAGCGGGCACACCCAATCGTCGGGCAGGTCCGCCCAGCGCGTGCCGGGCGCGATGCCTTCATCGGGATCGCCATTGGCCTCGCTGTAGAGGTAGCCGCAGGTCCGGCACTGCCATGTCTTGAAGTCAGCCATCGAGAACTCGCCGCCAAAGCCTTATTCTATCACATAGCGGATCGGCACGGTCTTGGGGCCGCTGACGAAGGCGGCTTCCACCAGCCGGGGCGTGCCGGCCAGTTCCACCGATTTGAGGCGCGGCAGCAACTCCTCCCACAGGATGCGCATCTCCATGCGCGCCAGATGCTGGCCGAGGCAGACATGGGCGCCATAGCCGAAGGCGACATGCTTGTTGGGATTGCGGTCGACCTTGAAGGCGAAGGGATCGGGGAAGACCTCCTCGTCGCGATTGCCGCTCGGGTAGCACAGCATCATCCAGTCGCCCTTGGCGATTTCTGGCCGTGAAGCTCCGTATCGTCCGTGGCGCTGCGCATGAAATGCTTCACCGGCGTGACCCAGCGGATCGTCTCTTCGACATAGGACGGGATCAGGCCGGGATCGGCCTTGAGCTTGGCGAACTCCGCCGGGTTCTCCGCCAGCGCCCACATGCCGCCGGCCGTCGTGTTCGAGGTGGTGTCGTGGCCGGCGGTCGCGACGATGATGTAATAGCCCATGGCGCCGCGTTCGGTCAGATATTCGCCATCGATCTTGCCGTTGGCGATCACGCTGGCGACATCGTCGCGCGGATGGGCGCGGCGGTCGGCGGTGATGGCGTCGAAATAATTGGTGAAGTCCTGCACGGTCGCGAGCAGCCCGGCCAGCAGGTCCTGGCTGTCGAGCGGGTTCGCCCCCATGCGGTTCATTTCCGGATCGGTGGTGCCGAACAGTTCCTGCGTCAGCTTCAGCATGCGCGGCTCGTCGCTCTCCGGCACGCCCAGGATCTGCATGATCACGCGCAGCGGATAGAGAAAGGCGATGTCCTTGGCGAAGTCGCATTCCCCGCCCATCGCCGCCATCTTGTCCACGGCCGCGCGGGCCAGCGTCCGAATGCCGTCTTCGAGCTTCTTGATGTTCTGCGGCAGGAACCAGGCCTGGGTCAGCTTGCGATGGTTGAAATGGTCCGGGTTGTCCATCTGCACCAGCGAATAGATCAGGTGCGGCGAGCCGCCGGTCAGCATCTGTATCTTCTGGTTGGTGACCTGATCGGTCAGCGTCGCCGGCCGGTCGCCATTGTGGAACAGCTCGTTCTGCCGTTCGACGTAGAGAATGTCCGCATGTTTGGTCACGGCCCAGAAGGGATCGTAGCCTTCCAGCTCGACGCGACCGACCGGCATCTCGCGCCGCAGCCAGCCAAAGGCGTCGTGCAGCCTCTTGTCGTCGGCATAGGCTTTGGGATCGACGATATTGACGGCGATCTCGACGGGAATGGCCATGGCGTTCGTCCCTGCATAAGGATCGTGACGCCTGAGTCAGCCATCAAGTGTGGCCAGTGGCAAGTCCCGCGCGCTCGTGACGTTGCGGCAGCTCAGGCCGTGCCGGCGTTCAGCGAACCGGCGCGCATGCGCAGCATCCGCCACAGCGCCGCACTGGCCAGCCGAGTCAACCCGCTTTGCGGTTTGGCGCCGCAGGCCTTGGCCACCATCTGCACCAGCTTGTTCACGTGATGGCGGCGATAGAGCGCGATGGCCGTGGCGTTGTAGGCCTTGGCGAACTTCGCGCGCTCATAGGGGATTTTCGCTTCATCCGCCTTGGCGACATTGGCGCAGTAATAGGCGTAGGAAAGTTCGTCGTCGTCCGATTCATTGACGCGCGTGATCGCGACCCAGAGCTTCTTCCACAGCGGCAGATCCGGCTCGTCCTGTTTGTGAAGGGTCTCGAAGAAGAGCTTGTAATGCCTGAATTCGTCGGCGGCGATGCGCGCGGCGACTTCCTTCAGCACCGGCTCTTCGGCCGCGTCGCGAATGGCGCTGTAATAGGAGGAGGTGCCGCATTCGACGACGCAGCGCGCAATCATCTCGGCGCGGCGGCTGCCGCGGATGGAGATCTCATCGTCGCTGGCGAAATGGGGTGGCTTGTAGCCTTCGCGGAAGCGGGCGAAGGCATCTTCGAAATCGAAGCTCGGATCGGCCATCTCGGCCCAGCGGCCCAGCGCGAGCCCATGCTGGATCTCTTCGTCGCCCCAGCGCTCGATATCGGCCAGGGTTTCGGGGCCGGCATGTTTGAAGACGCGCTTGAGATAGGTGACGTAGTCGGGCGCGTTGTATTCGACCAGCGAGGCCGCCTTCACGGCCGCCACCAGCCGGGGCTCCAGCTTGCTGCGGTCGAACCTGTCCCACTGGACGTCGTCCAGCGACCAGCCACCTTGATAAACCGTGCCGCCCGTCATGATTGCCTGCCCATCGTCATGCCGCGACTATTGAGAACGCATAGTAGCAAAGGCGGTTGCCCCCGCGAAACCCCGGACGGGGCGGGGACAACCTGAACAATTTCTTAGACTTAGAGGGAAGCGCGCAGCTGTTCCAGCGCGTCCATATGGGCCACGGCCTTGGCGCGGGCCTCTTCGGTCTTGGCCTGGAGGATGTCTTCCTCGGCATTGGCGATGCGCTGGCCCAGCAGTTCGGCGTCCACGCTCTCCATCGGAATGGCCTCTTCGGCCAGCACGGTGAGCTTCTCGGCCGAGACATCGGCAAAGCCGGAGGTGACGAAATAGCGGCGATCGCCGTCCGGGCCGCCCTTCACCTCGATCACGCCCGGCTTGAGCGTGGAGATGACCGGCGAATGGCCGGCCAGCACGCCGAAATAGCCTTCGCTGCCGGGCAGGGTGACCATCTCGGCCTCTTCGGAGAGCAGCAGCTTCTCCGGGGAGACGAGGTCGAAGGAAATCTTGTCAGCCATATCTGTTCATAATCCTCATGCTGAGGAGCCCGGCCGCCCTTGCGGCCGGGCGTCTCGAAGCATTATGCCGCTTCGGCGGCCATCTTCTTGGCCTTCTCGACGGCTTCGTCGATGGTGCCGACCATGTAGAAGGCCTGCTCCGGCAGGTGGTCATACTCGCCGTCCACGATCGCCTTGAAGCTGCGGATCGTGTCGGCCAGTTCGACGAACTTGCCCGGCGTGTTGGTGAACTGCTCGGCCACGAAGAAGGGCTGGCTGAAGAAGCGCTGGATCTTGCGGGCGCGGGCCACGACCAGCTTGTCGTCTTCGGAGAGTTCGTCCATGCCCAGAATGGCGATGATGTCCTTCAGCGACTTGTAGGCCTGCAGCACTTCCTGCACCCGGCGGGCGACCGTGTAGTGCTCATCGCCGATGACCTGCGGATCGAGAATGCGCGACGTCGAGTCGAGCGGGTCGATCGGCCGGGAAGATGCCCTGCGAGGCGATGTCACGGCTGAGGTTGGTGGTCGCGTCCAGATGGGCGAAGGAGGTGGCCGGCGCCGGGTCGGTCAGGTCGTCGGCCGGCACGTAAATCGCCTGGATCGAGGTGATCGAACCCTTGGTGGTGGAGGTGATGCGCTCCTGCAGATTGCCCATCTCGGTCGCGAGCGTCGGCTGGTAGCCCACGGCCGACGGAATACGGCCGAGCAGCGCGGACACTTCCGAGCCGGCCTGCGTGAAGCGGAAGATGTTGTCGATGAACAGCAGCACGTCCTTGCCTTCGACATCGCGGAAATATTCCGCGACGGAGAGGCCGGTCAGCGCCACGCGGGCGCGCGCACCCGGCGGCTCGTTCATCTGGCCATAGACGAGGGCGCATTTCGAACCTTCGGTCGAACCGTTCTTCTTCGGATCGACGTTCACATTGGACTCGATCATCTCGTGATAGAGGTCGTTGCCTTCGCGGGTGCGCTCGCCGACGCCGGCCAGCACCGAATAACCGCCATAGGCCTTGGCGATGTTGTTGATCAGCTCCTGCATGGTCACGGTCTTGCCGACGCCCGCGCCGCCGAACAGGCCGATCTTGCCGCCCTTGGTATAGGGGCAGAGCAGGTCGATGACCTTGATGCCGGTGACGAGCACTTCGGTGGTGCCGGCCTGCTCGGCCAGGCTCGGCGCTTCGCGATGGATCGAGGTCATGTGGTCGTGCGCGATCGGGCCGGCTTCGTCGATCGGTTCACCGATGACGTTCATGATGCGGCCGAGCGTGGCGGGACCGACCGGCACCGTGATCGGCGAACCGGTGTCGATCACCTCCTGGCCGCGCACCAGACCTTCGGTCGCGTCCATGGCGATGGCGCGCACGGTGTTCTCGCCCAGATGCTGCGCCACTTCGAACACCAGTCGCACCGTCTTGCCGGTGCGCGGATCGATGTTCGTGGTTTCCAGCGCATTCAGATGGCCGGCAGCTGCACCGTCGAACTCGACGTCGACGACGGCGCCGATCACCTGCGTCAGGCGGCCCTTGGTACCGGTTGGGGTCTGTGCGTTCATGGCTTTCTCTTTCTCGTCAATTAGAGTGCGGCGGCGCCGGAGATGATTTCGGTCAGCTCCGTCGTGATCTTCGCCTGGCGTGTGCGGTTCATCTGGATGGTGAGCGCGTCGATGAGTTCGCCGGCATTGCGCGTGGCGTTGTCCATGGCCGTCATCTGCGAGGCATAGAAACCGGCCTGATTGTCCAGCAGCGCTGCCAGGATCTGCACCGAGATATTCTGCGGCAGCAGCGCGGCGAGGATTTCCTTCTCGTCCGGCTCGTAGTCGTAGAAGGGCACGTCCGTCGTGGCTTCGGTCTTGGCGATGGCGGCCGGAATGATCTGGCTCACCGTCGGCACCTGGGAGACGACCGATTTGAAGTGGCTGTGGATCAGCGTCACCACATCCACCTCGCCATCCTCGAACATGGAGAGGATCTTCTCCGCGATCGGCTTGGCCAGCGCGAAGCCCGGCGATTTGATGCCGACTTCGTAGTTCTGGAGAATGCGCTCGCCATATTGGCGGCGCAGCTGGTCGCGGCCCTTGCGGCCGATGGTGATGATCTTGACGTCCTTGCCGTCGGCGATCAGCGCGGCGATCTTCTCACGCGCCGCGCGCACGACCGACGAATTGAAGCCGCCGGCAAGCCCGCGATCCGAGGTCGCGACGACCACGAGATGGCGCTGGTCGGAGCCGGTGCCCGCGAGCAGCTTCGGCGCCGAGGGGCCCGACACGCCGGCCGCCAGATTGGCGATCACGCTGGCCATGCGGGCGGCATAGGGCCGCGCGCTTTCGGCCGCCGCCTGCGAACGGCGCAGCTTCGCCGCCGCCACCATCTGCAGCGCCTTGGTGATCTTCTGTGTGGATTTTACGCTCGCGATCCGCGTGCGCATTTCCTTGACGGAAGCCATGGGCGGTCAGCCTTCTTATGCGAAGTTCTTGGAGACTTCGTCGAGTGCGGCCTTCAGCATCTCTTCGAGTTCCGGCGTCAGCGCCTTCTTCGTGCGGATGCCTTCGACGAACTGCGGATAGCTCGCATGCAGCTTGGAGAGCAGCGCTTCCTGGAACGCGTCCACGCGATTCACCGGATGCGGATCGAGATAGCCGCGCGTACCGGCGTAAATCACGGCCACCTGATCCTCGACGGAGAAGGGCTTGTATTGCGGCTGCTTCAAAAGCTCGGTCAGGCGCTCGCCGCGCGCCAGCATGCGCTGGGTCGAGGCGTCGAGGTCGGAACCGAACTTCGCGAAGGCCGCCATTTCGCGGTACTGCGCCAGCTCGCCCTTGATCGGGCCGGCGACGGTCTTCATCGCCTTGATCTGCGCCGACGAGCCCACGCGGCTCACCGAGATGCCGACATTCACGGCCGGACGGATGCCCTGATAGAACAGGTCGGTCTCGAGGAAGATCTGGCCGTCGGTGATCGAAATCACGTTGGTCGGAATATAGGCCGACACGTCATTGGCCTGGGTCTCGATCACGGGCAGGGCGGTCAGCGAACCCGAACCATTGTCTTCGTTCAGCTTCGCGGCGCGCTCGAAGCAGGCGGGAATGCAGATAGAACACGTCGCCCGGATAGGCTTCGCGGCCCGGCGGGCGGCGCAGCAAGAGCGACATCTGGCGATAGGCGACGGCCTGCTTCGACAGATCGTCATAGATGATCAGCGCGTGCATGCCGTTGTCGCGGAAATATTCGCCCATCGCGCAACCGGCGAAGGGGGCGAGATATTGCAGCGGCGCCGGCTCGGAGGCGGTCGCGGCGACGATGGTCGTGTATTCCATCGCACCGGCTTCTTCGAGCGTCTTGGCGATCTGGGCGACGGTCGAACGCTTCTGACCGATGGCGACGTAGATGCAGTACAGCTTCGCCTTCTCGTCGGTGCCGGCGTTCACGGCCTTCTGGTTGATGATGGTGTCGATCGCGACGGCGGTCTTGCCGGTCTGACGGTCGCCGATGATGAGCTCGCGCTGGCCGCGGCCGATCGGGATCAGCGTGTCGATGGCCTTCAGGCCCGTCTGCACCGGCTCATGCACCGATTTGCGCGGGATGATGCCCGGCGCCTTCACGTCCACGCGGCGGCGCTCGGCGATGTTCGATGATCTCGCCCTTGCCGTCGATCGGATTGCCCAGCGGATCGACGATGCGGCCCGAGCAGGCCCTTGCCGACCGGCACGTCCACGATCGCGCCCGTGCGCTTGACGGTGTCGCCTTCCTTGATGGTGCTGTCGGAGCCGAAGATCACGACGCCGACATTGTCGGCTTCGAGGTTCAGCGCCATGCCTTTGATGCCGCCGGGGAACTCGACCATTTCGCCGGCCTTGACGTTGTCGAGGCCGTAGACGCGGGCGATGCCGTCACCGACGGAAAGAACCTGGCCGACTTCGCTGACTTCGGCTTCGGCGCCGAAGTTCTCGATTTCGCGCTTCAGGATCGCAGAGATCTCGGCGGGCTGGATATTCATGTTGTCGTTCCTTCGTTCGATCTCGTCATGTCGTTCTATTCGGCTCGGTCCGTGAGCCTCGTAGGCGACGTTTATCTCCAATCGTCACGCTGAGCGTCTCGAAGCGTGACCACGCAATTCCTATCCGCGCATCGCCGCGCGCAGACCGTTCAGCTTCGTGCGCAGGCTCGAATCGATCATGCGCGAGCCCACCTTGACCACGAGGCCGCCGAGCAGCGCCGGGTCGACATCGGTGTCGAGGGTCGCATCGCGGCCGAGCTTGGCCTTCAGTGCGGCTTTCAGCTCGGCGACTTCCGCATCGTTGAGCGCGCGCGCCGAGGTCACGGCGGCGCGCACTTCGCCGCGCATCCTCGCAACGAGCGCCTGATAGACGCCGATGATGTCGACCAGGGAGAACAGGCGGCGCTTGTCGGCGAGCAGCAGCACGAAGCGGCGCGTCAGCGGCGCGGCTTCCATGCGATGCAGGATCGCGTTCATGCCTTTTTCCTGGTCTTCACGGCTGAACACGGGCGAGCGCACAAGGCGCGCCATGTCATCGCTTTCGCGAATCATCGCCTTCAGGGCCGCAAAGTCCTTCTCCAGCGCTTCGACGGCATTCTGTTCTTGCGCCAGTTCGAAAACCGCCGTGGCATACCGCCCGGCAAGGCCTGCAAAATGGGGTTCTTCTGTAGCCACCCGCGCCCCGTCTGGTTTGAGCCGCGACACCTGTCGCCGACCCGAGGTCTAACTTGTTGATTGAGCGAAGAATTTCACTCGCGTGGAAGAATCGTAATCTCCGCGCGCGAGGCAATTAGCACGCGTGCTGTGCGGGCGCAATAATGTGACGGCAGGCCGCGGTGTCGCGGGGCTAAAAAGGTGAGCGGGGGCTCCTCGCCCGACCTGGAATTCCACTGCCGGGATGCTTTCCCGCGCCGGCCAGCCCTACTTATTATGGCGTAATAATGGGCATAATCAGCCTATATTATAGCCAGTCTGCATAAATCGGCATCACGGTATAACTTGCCCACAAATCGGGCAGATTGCCGCGTTGTTTTGCAGCTTTCTGTCGGTCAGCCTGCGCGCCATGGAATAAACCTGCCCATCGAAGGCGGGATAAACGGGCGAGGGGCGCAACAATGATCAATGGGGCGGATAGCGCCTGGCTGATGATGTCCTCGGTGCTGGTGCTGCTGATGACGCTGCCGGCGCTGGGCTTTTTCTATGCCGGGCTGGTGCAGGCCAAGAATGTGCTGTCGGTCTTCATGCAGTGCGTGGCCATGGCCGGCATGGTCTCGCTGCTGTGGTTCGTCGCTGGGCTACAGCCTGGCCTTTTCCGGCAGCGGCCCCTGGCTGGGCAATCTGGCAGCCGGCTTTCCTGGCCAATCTGACGCGCGGCGCGGTCCATCCCGGCACCCATGTGCCGGAGAGCGTCTACATCATGTTCCAGATGACCTTCGCCATCATCACCCCGGCGCTGATCATCGGCGCCTATGTCGAGCGCATCCGCTTTTCGGCGGTGCTGCTGTTCTCCGGCCTGTGGCTGCTGGTCGTCTATGTGCCGGTGACGCACTGGATCTGGGGCGGCGGCTGGCTGGCCCAGCGCGGCGTGCTCGATTTCGCCGGCGGCATTGTTGTCCATGTCACGGCCGGGGTGTCGGCGCTGATCGTGGCCTGGCAGCTCGGCCCGCGCCGCGGCTTTCCGCACAGCGTGCATCCGCCCCATGCCCCCTGGATGGTCATGGTCGGCGCCTCGCTGCTCTGGGTGGGCTGGTTCGGCTTCAATGCCGGCAGCGCCATCGCCGCCGGCGCCGATGCCGGCATGACCATGCTGGCGACGCATCTGGCGGCGGCCACGGCCACCATCGTCTGGATCGCCATCGAATGGGGCCTCTACGGCAAGCCCAGCCTCGTCGGTGCCGTCACCGGCACCATTGCGGGCCTGGCCACCATCACCCCGGCCTCGGGCTATGTCGGGCCCATGGGCGCGGTGGCGCTGGGCATCGCCGGCGGCCTCATCTGCTATGGCGCGGTGCTGTTGGTGAAGCGCCATTTCGGCGTCGACGACTCGCTCGACGTGCTTGGCGTCCATGGCGTGGGCGGCGCGGTCGGCACGCTGCTTCTGCCCTTCGCCGCGCTTGTTGGCTCCGGCGGCCTGCCTTCGGCGCTGCATGGCGGCGCGATCCACCAGTTCGGCATGCAGGCATTGGGTGTGGTCAGCGTCGCCGTGTGGTCAGCGGCGGCCAGCTATGCGATCATCAAGCTTGCAAAATTCACGGTGGGTTTGCGCGTCGACAAGGAGGAGGAAATCCAGGGTCTGGATTTCTCCAGCCACGGCGAAGCGGCCTATCACACGGGAGCCTGAGTGGGCTCCCACCTGGGAGGTCCTATGAAGTTCGTGATCGCGATCATCCAGCCGCACCGTCTCGATGCGGTGCGCGAGGGGCTGCAGGCCATCCATGTGGACGGCATGACGGTGACCGAAGTGCGTGGCTATGGCCGCCAGGGCGGGCACAAGGAAATCTATCGCGGCGCCGAATATTCCATCGCCTTCGTGCCCAAGCTGCGGCTGGAGGTGGCGGTCACCGATGAGCGCGCCGACGATGTCGTCCGCGCCATCCAGGATGCGGCCCGCACTGGCAAAGTTGGCGACGGCAAGATTTTCGTCGTCGATCTCGATGCGGCCCTGCGCGTGCGCACGGGCGAGACGGACGCGGATGCCCTTTAGCGCAAGCCTTCGCTAACCAATTCTGTCAGCCTCGCGTTAAAGCTGCGTCACGCATACTCGCCCTGCATTGACGAGGGTGGGCACGTGGCTTGGACGGCGAAGGTGAAAATATGGTGGATGCGCGGTGCCGAGACCGTTGCGGCGCTGTCTCGTTTTCTCAATCTGCACAGCGAGCCCGTGCGCTATCTCGAAGATGAGGTGAGGGGCCTTGTCGCCCCCTGCCTGCCGCTGCTGGTGCGCAAGCGTATGAAATTCTTTTCCGCCATGGGCTCGAGCGCCCCGGAACGCTGGCGCACCGAACTCAACTTCTATGTCGATCGTATCCTGTGGCCGATGCTGGGTGTCGCGGACGATCGCGATGGCCGCATCCGCGCCCGCGTTGCAGCCCAGGTCGAAACGCTGGTGCGGCTCGAACAATATGAAACGGCGACGTTGCCGTGCTCGCCCGAACGTGTCGCCTGGCACGGTGGCTAGGTCAGTGCACGCTCTCGAACAGGCGTGAGAGGCGGAAAGCGCCGAACCAGCGCCCGGGATTGAGGAAGTCATACGACCCCAGCACCATCGCGCCGCGCCCCAGCACATTCTCCAGCGGCACATAACCCACACCGCCCTCATCGGCGGGCACGCGACTGTCGAGCGAGTCGTCGCGATTGTCGCCCATCATGAACAGATGGCCCTTGGGCACCACAAAGAGTTGCGTGTTGTCGAGCGGTCCGTCCCAGCGCCATTTGAGGATCGGATGGGTGACGCCATTCGGCAGTGTTTCGAGATATTCCGGCACGCGCACATAGCGGCCGCTGGCCTGTTCCCATTTGGCGAAGCCGTCGGGCTTGAGCGGCAATTCCTTCCCATTGATGAAGAGATGGCCGTCGATCATCTGAATGCGGTCGCCCGGCAGGCCGATCACGCGCTTGACCCAGACTTCATCCATATGGCTCGGCGGATGGAACACGACCACATCGCCGCGCTTGGGCACGCTTCCGAACAGTCGGCCCTTGATGTCGGGCGCCAGCCCCCAGCGCACCGAGTACTGGCTGTAGCCATAGGGGTACTTGGCCGCGATCATCGCATCGCCAATGGCCAGCGTCGGCTCCATCGAGCCGGAGGGGATGTAGAAGGGCTGGGCGATGGCCGAGGTGGCCACGAATACGGTTCCCAGGATCAGCAGCGGATCGCGGATCCAGGACCAGGCCTCACGGACCTTCGGCGCAGCCGGATGGGCTGCCACCCTGCCCAGCAGCGGCCGGATCGTGGCCCGGATCGCCTCTCTGGTCCGCGCCAGCGTCGCCTTCAAATCCATGGGGGCCTCGTTTCTCCGCAGGAGCCTAGGATATCGGCCGTAAACGCCCGATTTTCAAGGCGATCCGGGGCCGCAGGCAGCCCAGGCCCGCTCATGGTCCTTGATTTTCGGCCTGTCTTCCTGTCACACGCCCGCGCCATGGTCGAACTGACGCAGGAATTCGGCTTCGACGCCGCCCATTACATGCCCTTCAAGGATGAGGGGCATGAATACCGGCGCATGCACGGCCATTCCTTCTATGCCGAGGTCACGATCCGCGGCGAGATCGATCCGGCCACGGGCTGGCTGCGCGATCTGGGCGAGGTCAAGGCCACGCTCGATGCCATTCGCGAGACGCTGGATCATCGCCTGCTGAACGAGATCGCCGGCCTCGAAAATCCGACGCTGGAAAATCTCGCGCGCTACATTTTCGAGGCCGCGAAGGCGCGGCTGCCGGAAGTTGTCCGCGTCAAGCTGCGCCGGCCGTCCTACGGCCAGAGCTGCACCTACGAGGCTTGAGATGGCCAAAGCCAAAGCAAAGCCGAAAGCAGTGAAGGTGACCCAGCTCGGCCGCCAGGTGGCGCTGCCGGCCTCGCCGGACGAGGCGAAGCTGGACGCCGTGCCCAACCCGCAAGCCGGATGCCGATTATGTCGTGCGCTTCACGGCGCCGGAATTCACCAGCCTGTGCCCGGTCACCGGCCAGCCGGATTTCGCCCATTTCGTCATCGACTATGTGCCGGGCAAGACCATCGTCGAATCCAAATCGCTGAAGCTGCTGCTGGGCAGCTACCGCAACCACGCCGCCTTCCATGAGGCCTGCACCATCGACATCGCCAAGCGCATCGTGAAGGCGGTTCGGCCGAAATATCTGCGCATTGCCGGCTACTGGTATCCGCGCGGCGGCATCCCCATCGATGTCTTCTGGCAGACGGGCAAGCTTCCGGCGCATGTCTGGCTCCCGGACCCGGGTGTTCCACCCTATCGCGGCCGGGGCTAAGCTTTCTCTCCCAACCGGGTGAGAGAGCGCCATGGCCAAGCAGTTCGACGCGATTGACGATACGATCCGCGCCTTCATCGAGACGCAGCACATCTTCTTCACCGGCAGCGCCGCGCCCACGGGCCGGGTCAATGTCTCGCCCAAGGGCATGGACGCGTTGCGCGTGCTGGGCCCCAATCGCGTCGCCTATCTCGATGTTACCGGCAGCGGCAACGAAACCTCGGCCCATGTCGCGGCCTGCGCCCGATCATCGCCTGACGATCATGTTCTGCGCCTTCGAGGGGCTGCCGATGATCCTGCGCCTCTATGGCCGCGCCACCATCCACCGCCTCGGCACGCCGGACTATGAGGCCCTGTTGCCGAATTTCACCGCGATCATGGGCGCGCGCCAGATCGTCGAGCTGACGGTGGAGATGGTGCAGACCTCCTGCGGCTATGGCGTGCCCTTCATGGATTTCCGCGAAGACCGCCCCAACATGGTGCGCTGGGCCGAAAACAAGGGCGAAGAGGGCCTTGCGGATTACCGCCGCGAGAAGAACATGACGAGCATCGACGGCTTCCCGACGGGGTGGGCCGCGGACTAAAACGCCGTGTCCAACCATAGAGCGATTGGGTTTTAGCCGGCTCGAACAGTGCTGCGTTGACCGGCACCTTGCCGCTTGCACAGAACGATAACCGCTGGATGCATGACGAGGCACATGACCGGATAGGCAAGATTCGCGTAATGGCCGTGCCATCTGAGAAGCACAGCGACTGTTCCCAAAGCATAGGCAACCGTCCACGCAAACCAAGCCTGCGGCGCTTCAAGCGACGGTGCCCGCCATAATGCGCGGTAGGTCGGCCAGAACGATATCGTCAACGCAAACACGACGATCAGATTTGCATCTGTTGCGGATTGGTAGATCCACCAGACCAACCCTGCCACGCAACCAATCGCCAGGATCAGCCAGTCCCAGCGACGGATCGGCTGGAAACGCCCCGCGCCAAGCGAATACGCGAAGGTGCCGATGGTCGCCAGCGCGGTCGTGGCTGGTAGGATATACTTCGCCAGATCGGACGTCATTGCCGCATAGCTCGACGCGCTCAGGACCGTCAGGAACACCCACAGCAACCAAGTCGTAGAGTTCGGGGTCGATCGCCCCTTGAAAATCTGAGCATTGTAGATCGCGAAGGCTACGAGCTGGACCAGTCCGGAGAGGATGCCCGCGGCATAGCCGGGCGTCATCAGGGTGTGCTCTTCAATTCCGCGCACGCACCGTGGCGGTGACAGGTCACCAGATGGTCGTTGACCATGCCCACCGCCTGCGCGAACGCGTACACGATCACTGGTCCGCAGAAATTGAAGCCGCGTTGCTTCAGCTCCTTCGCCAACCCTTCGCTCATCGCCGTCTTGGCCGGCACCTGCTTCAGGGTCTTGAAGCGGTTGACCTTCGGCTTGCCGTCGACATGTTTCCAGATCAGCTCGCGAAAGCCGCCGGGTTCCTTTTCCTGAATCTCCAACCATAGCCGCGCGCCGCGAATGGCGGCCTCGATCTTGGCGCGGCTCCTGATGATGCCGGCATCGCCGAGCAGTTTTTCGATCTTCTTCTCATTGTAGCGCGCGATCTTCGTGCGGATCGAAATCGTCAAAGGCTTTGCGGAAATTCTCGCGTTTCCTCAGGATCGTGATCCACGACAGCCCGGCCTGAAACCCGTCCAGCACCAGCTTTTCGTAAAGCGCCCGGTCGTCATATTCCGGCACGCCCCATTCGTCGTCGTGATAGGCGACATAGAGCGGATCCTCTCCGCACCAGCCGCAACGCCCCGTCGCTGTCGTCACTTGCGCGCTTTCTTCTTCACTTCCTTCGCAGGCGTCTTAGCGGCTTTCTTGCTTGCCGTCTTGGCCTTCTTCGCCTTCTTTGCGGGCTTGGCTTTGGCCTTCGCTGCCTTCTTTTTCGGTTTGGCCGCCTTGGGCAGTTTCGCCTTGGCGATGTGCGGTTCGGATTTCAGCGCCGCCTCGATCTTGTTGCCGTCGGGATCGCGCACGAAGCAGCCATAATAATCACCGCCATAATCGGGCCTGAGCCCCGGCTCGCCTTCATCGCTGCCGCCATGATCGAGCGCGGCCTTGTAGAACGCATGCACGGCTTCGATGCTTGGCGCGTTGAACGCCACATGCACGCCATTGCCGATGCTGTAGGATTTCTGGTCGTTGGGAAGCTGAATCCAGAACTCGTAGAATTCCTCGCCATAGGCGATGGCATGGGGCAGGTATTCCCAATAGCGCTTGTAGCCGAGCGCCCCCAGCACCGCATCGTAGAAGCGGCCGGCAGCCTCCACGTCTTTGACGCCGACGGAGACGTGATTGACGATCATGGCGCGGCCCTCCGAAAGGATGCGCGCCAAGTCTCGCCCAATACCCTAATGCGTCAAGGGAAAAGCCAGTCCGGTTTGGAAAGTGTCACGGCGGCGTCTTCCGCCGTCAGCGCGGCGCCGCCGGCCTCGTCCAGCCGGTCGAGCCGGATCAGCGCGAAGCCGCGCGTCCCGTGGCTGCTGGCGATCTCGCCGACGGATTTGTCATCCGCCATCACATTCGCGCCCGGCGCGGGCAGGGCACTCTCGCTGTCGATGCGGCAGCAGCCGCTTGCGCGCCGTGCCGCGATGCTTCATGCGCGAGGTCAGCTCCTGGCCGACATAGCAGCCCTTCTTGAAGTCGACGCCGTGGAGTTCCTCGAAATCGGCGTCCAGCGCAAACATCCGGTCCTGGCCGAAATCGCCGCCCTCGGGCACGCCCAGCGCCAGCCGGTGCGCGTGATAGGCGGAGGCGGGGCCCAGATCGGCCGGTGCCTCGGCCTTGGCGGCAATGGCACGAGTACCCAGCCCCGGCAGGCGCGGGTCGGCAAAGCCGTCCGGGCAGATCCTCGCCATCCCAGGCGGCCATCACCACCAGCTGCTCGCGCCGCTCGATCTCCACCTTGGCCCGCAGGCGATACATGGTCAGGCGCTTGAGCAGCGTGTCGGCCGCCTCGGCCGCGCAATCCAGCAGCACGGCGCCGTCGCCCTCGGACAGGATGAAGTCGAACAGGATCTTGCCCTGCGGCGCCAGCAGCGCGGCATAGACGGCCCGGTCCGGGCGCCAGTTTCTCGATATCGTTGGTGATCAGGCCCTGCAGCAGGGTGCGGGCATCGGGCCCGGAAAGGGCGATGACGGCGCGGTCGTCGAGAAGGGCTCGCATGGATACTCCTGTAGCGCCGGTTTTCCGACAACGCCCGGGGCGCGTCAATCGTCGCTGCAGGCAGGGCTGGCAATTGTCTCCCGCGGCCCGTCCCTCTAAGACAGATGGCCATGAGCCAGACAGATTCCCAGAGTTTCGACCTCCTGATCCGCGGCGGCACGATCGCCACCCCCAATGGCATCGCCGAGGGCGATGTCGGCGTCATCGGCGGGCGCATTGCCGCCATCGGCGCGCTCACGGACGCCAAGGCCGCCGAGGTCTTCGACGCCAGGGGGCTCCACGTCCTGCCCGGCGTGATCGACACCCAGGTCCATTTCCGCGAGCCCGGCAATGAGCACAAGGAGGATCTGGAAAGCGGCAGCCGCGCCGCTGTGCTGGGCGGAGTGACCGGCGTCTTCGAGATGCCGAACACCAATCCCGCCGACCACCACGCGCCAGGCGCTCGAAGACAAGCTGGCCCGCGCCGCCAATCGCATGCATTGCGACTACGCCTTCTATGTCGGCGCGTCGCCCGGCAATGTCGGCGCGCTGGGCGAACTGGAGCGGCTGCCGGGCGTCTCGGGCGTCAAGGCGTTCCTCGGCTCCTCCACCGGCACGCTGCTCTTGCACGAAGAAGCCGACATTCTGGCCGCGCTCAAATCCGGCAACCGCCGTGTGGCCGTTCATTCGGAATATGAGGCGCGGCTGGAAGAGCGCAAGGATTTGCGCGTGGCCGGCGATCCGCGCAGCCATCCCTTGTGGCGCGATGTCGAAACCGCGCGCTTCTCCACCGAACGTGTGATCCGCCTTGCGCGTCAGGCGGGCCGGCGCATCCATGTGCTGCACATCACGACCGAGGAAGAGTTGCCGCTTCTGGCTGGCGCGCGCGACGTGGCCAGCGTCGAGACCACGCCACAGCATCTGACGCTCGAAGCGCCGGATTGCTATGAGCGCCTCGGCACCTATGCGCAAATGAACCCGCCGATCCGCGAAGCGCGTCACCGCGAGGCGCTGTGGAAGGCTGTGAACGAAGGGCTGATCGACGTCATCGGCTCGGACCACGCCCCGCACACGCGCGAGGAGAAGGACAAGGAATATCCGAACTCGCCATCAGGCATGCCGGGCGTGCAGACGCTGGTCACGCTGATGCTCGATCACGTCAGCAAGGGCCGCATGAGCCTGCAACGTTTTGTCGATCTGACGAGCGCGGGCGCGGCGCGCATCTTCTCGATTGCCGGCAAGGGCCGCATCGCGCGCGGCTTCGACGCCGATTTCACCATCGTCGATCTGAACGCGAAAATGAAGATCGAGAACCGCTGGATCGCCTCGAAGTGCAAATGGACGCCGTTCGACGGCATGGAGACGACCGGCTGGGCGCTGGCCACGATCATCCGTGGACAGATCGTCATGCGCGATCGCGCGCTGGTGCTGCCGTCGAAGGGCCAGCCGATCCGCTTCGGCGAGACGCTGGTGGCCGAAGGCTGAGCGCGCCTTAGTGCAAACCGTATTCGCCGGCGGCCACTTTCAGTTCCGACGGCGCGATCAACCCGCGCGCGGCCACGCGCACCGAATGCAGCTTGCCGTCGAGATTGCCGGTCCAGAAGTGCAGGAATTTCTGGAGCGCCGGAAATTTCGGCGCCATGTCGAATTCCTGCCAGACGAAGGATTGCAGCACGGCCGGATGGTCCGGCATGTGATAGAGAATTTCCGCCGTGGTCAGACTGTAGCCCTGCAATGCCAGTTCGAAATCGGTCATTGATCCCTCACATCACGATGGTTGTCCTAAGGCCGTCCTCCATGGCCCGATGGTGCGCCGTCATTGTTTAACGAAAAGCTTGCAGCGCCTGCCCGAACCTGTCGAGACTTGACTTGCGGCGGATTTGGCCGCGACCGCGCCGTGGCTTGACTGACTCGCCGATTTCGGTTGCCCTGAGGACCCGTCATTGGCAGCACTCACATCAAGGAAGTGCCAGCATGAAAACCCCGTTCCACGCCATCCTTATCCGCAAGGAGGGCGACACCCAGACCGTCGAAGACGCCCAGCTCGGCCTGGACGATCTGATGGAGGGCGACGTCGTCGTCGCCGTCTCGCACTCGACGGTGAACTACAAGGATGGGCTGGCCATCACCGGCCACTCGCCTGTGGTGCGCAAATTTCCGATGATCCCGGGAATCGATCTGGCCGGCACGGTGGAGACCTCCTCGCATCCGGGTTTCAAATCCGGCGACAAGGTTGTGCTCAACGGCTTCGGCCTCAGCGAAAATCATTACGGCGGCTACAGCGAAGTCGCGCGCGTGAAGGGCGACTGGCTGGTCAAGCTGCCGGATGCCTTTACGCCGGCGGAAGCCATGGCCATCGGCACGGCCGGCTATACGGCGATGCTCTGCGTGCTCGCGCTCGAAGATGCGGGCGTCACGCCGGACAAGGGCGACGTGGTTGTAACCGGAGCCGCCGGCGGCGTCGGCTCGGTTGCGGTCGCCGTGCTGGCCAAGCTTGGCTACCGCGTCATCGCCTCCACCGGCCGCGCCGAGGAGGAGGCCTATCTCAAATCTCTTGGCGCCGCCGAGATCATCCCGCGTGCGGAGCTTTCGGCCAAACCCAGAATGCTGGGCAAGGAGCGCTGGGCCGGGGCCGTCGACAGCGTCGGCTCGACGACGCTCGCCAATGTCCTGGCCTCGACGAAATATGGCGGCGCGGTCGCGGCCTGCGGGCTGGCCGGCGGCATGGACCTGCCGACCTCGGTCGCGCCCTTCATCCTGCGGGGCATCTCGCTTCTCGGAATCGACTCGGTCTATATGCCGATGGCGCGCCGGCGTCAGGCGTGGGAGCGTCTGGCTCGGGACCTCGATCCGAAACTGCTGGCCTCATGACCCGCATGATTTCGCTCAAAGACGTGCAGCCAGGCCGCTGAGGATATTCTCGCCGGCAAGGTGCGCGGCAGGCTGGTGGTCGAAATCGGCGCTTGAACGTCACCCTCATCGCGGCCCCAGGGGAGCAGATATAGCGAGCGGATGGATTATCTCGTACTCATCGGATCGGGCGTTCTGATCGGGCTTATTCTGGCGGCGCCGGTCGGCCCGGTGAATCTCATCTGCATCAGGCGGGCGCTGCAATTCGGTCCGCTCAACGGTTTCATGTCGGGGCTGGGCGCGGCCTTCGGCGATGGCGTGTTCGCGGCCATCTCGGCCTTTGGCGTCACCGCGGTGGCAACCCTGATCGAAGGCTATTCGACGCCGCTCGAGATCGGCGGCGGCATCCTCTTGCTGGCCTTCGGCCTGCACACCTACATCACCCATCTGCCGCCGCTGGAGGATGACGCTCCGCCACCGCGCGAGCAGTCGGGCAGTGCCTCGCTGGTGCGCGCCATGGCATCGACCTTCGCGCTCACCATCACCAATCCTGCGACCCTGTTCGGCGTCGCGGCGCTGTTCGCGGGGCTGGGCGGCGTCGCCGGTGAGCACGCCAGCTATCTGGGGGCGGCCGTGGTGGTGGGCGGCGTGGTCGGCGGCTCGGTGCTGTGGTGGTTCACGCTGACGAGCGTGATCGGCATCTTCCACACCCGCATCGATGCGCGCATCATGCGCATCATCAACCACGCCTCGGGCCTCACCGTCACCGCCTTTGGCGTTGGCGTGCTCATTCATGTGGCGTGGAAGCTGCTCTGAACGCTAGCGCCGCAGCGTTGCGATGTGGTCGAGCACCGCTTCGGCCTCGGCCATGATGTCGCGAATGATCTCGGCTGCCGGTTTCACATCATGGATCGCGCCCGATCCCTGGCCCATGGCGAAGCAGGAGCGGTCGATATCGAGCCCCTCCAGCTGTCCGCCAATGCCGCCCATCACGCCGGCCTGCGTCGACATGATCGCCTGCATGGGAAATTTCTGGATGTCCTGCGGCCGGCTTTCCCAATCCTTGACCCATTCATTCTTGTGCACGCGCATGGTCTTGCCGGAATAGGAGCGCGAGATCGTCGTGTCCTCATCATCGGCATCGACGATCACCTGCTTGTACATCGCGCCCGCATGGGCCTCGGCCGAGGCGATGAAGCGCGTGCCCATCCATGCGCCCTGCGCGCCCAGCGCCAGCGCCGCCGCCAGCCCGCGCCCGTCGACGATCGAGCCGGCCGCGATCACCGGAATTTTCACCGCATCGACGATCTGCGGGATCAGCGCCATGCCGGCGATGCGTCCCGTGTGACCGCCGGCCTCCGTGCCTTGCGCGATCACGGCATCCAGCCCGCCGGCTTCGCCCGCCTTTGCGTGGCGCACCGTGCCGCAGACATTCATGACCTTGAGCCCGGCATCGTGGAATTTCTTCACCAGATGCGGCGCAGGAATGCCGAGGCCCGAAATGAACGCCTTGGCGCCGCCCTCGATGATGGCGTCCGCCGCCTTCTCCAGCGATTCCGGCACGGCGGCCAGAAGGTCCACGCCGAAGGGCTTGTCCGTCAGGTCGCGGCACTTCTTGATCTCTTCGGCAATGTCTTCGGTCGAGCGCCCGGCCATGCCCAGCGTGCCGAAGCCGCCGGCATTGGAAACCGCCGCCGCCAGCTCCGCATAGGAAACCCCGCCCATGCCCGCCAGCAGGATCGGATATTCGATGCCGAGCATCTTGCAGATCGGCGTGGCGATGGTCATGGGCTTGGTTCCCTGATGATCTGATAGATTGTCAGTGACAATTCCACGCCGCCCGCGCCCCTGCAAGATGCCGTTGCGTCACGCGAAGATGCGGCTTGCCTCACGCGTCAGACCCAGCGCCACCGACAGCAGATCCGAGCCCGTGGTCGGCGTCGATTCGGGCGCGGCCCGGGCGATGGCCTGCTGCACGGCCGGCACGCGGGATGAGCCGCCGGTGAAGAACACGGTGTCGATCTCCGTGGCCTTGAGCCCCGCATCGGCGATGCAGTCGCGTGCCATCATTGTCAGCGCGGAGGTCTTCGCGGCGATCGCCGCATCGAAGCCGTCGCGCGTCGCAAGGGCGGCGAGCCCGTCTTCGAGAAAGCCGAGCGGGATCGGCGCCGCCGGTACGTCGCTCAAGCCAATCTTGGCGTCTTCGACGGCGAAGGCGATGCTGTGCCCGAAGCGATGGGTGATGGTGCGAAGCAGCCGCGCAATTTTTTCCGGCTCGCAGGATTTTGCCATCAATTCACGAACGTCGCGGGCGTTGTGCTGGGTGTAGGTGAAGTTGATCATCGCCCAGGTCGCCAGCTCGAAATAGAGCGATTTCGGCATGGGCAGATCCTTCTCGACCAGCTGCGTGCCGAGCCCCAGCAGCGGCATCACCGTGTCGAGGCTGAGAGCCGCATCGAAATCGGTGCCGCCGATGCGCGTGCCGCGATTGGCCAGCACATCCTCGCCACGCTCGGGCCGTCCGCGCCGGTCGGGCCCGATGCGGATGACGGAGAAGTCGGAGGTGCCGCCGCCGATATCGGCCACCAGAACCAGTTCCTCGCGGCTTGCCGTCTCCTCATAGTGATAGGCCGCCGCGATCGGTTCATATACGAAATGCACCTCGCGGAATCCGGCGCGCTTGGCGATCCCCTCCAGCGTGGCTTCGGCGCGCGCGTCGGCTGCATCGTCACCATCGACGAAATGGACGGGCCGCCCATGCACGACCTGCGTTATTTCCTCTCCGAGAAAGCCTTCCCCTTGGCCCTTCAAGTGGCGAATGAAGGTCTCGATCACGCTGGTCAGCTTGATGCGCCGGGGGCCGACGGCCGTGGCCTCGTCGATCAGCGGCGAGCCGAGGATGGTCTTGAGGGCGCGCATCAGCCGTCCGTCATGCTGGGCGATGGAGGCCGAGATGGCTTCCTGGCCGAAGACCACGCGGCCCCATTGTTCGAGGTCGTAGAAGATGGCGCTCGGGATCAGCGTCTCATGGCCCTCGACGGGGGCGAGCACCGGCGCCCCGTCTCTGAGAACGCCGAGCGCCGAATTGGATGTGCCGAAATCGAGCCCGCAGGCAGTCATGAGAAAGGTCCTCCAATGATTTGGGGGACCTCATCTATTAGACATTTCGCAGCCTTGCCAGTCTGTTTCTTTGCCTTTAAAATGACCCTGCAATATGGGATGCCCTGAAAACGGGCGTCCCATTTTGTTTGTAGGCGGATGAAAGCGCACCGAGGCGCCCATGCGCCCGAAATAATCCGTATACATCTCAATTCCCGTCATGGCCGGCTCTATGGCCGGCCATGACGAATTAGGGCGGTGGGCGTCGTCGCCGTCAGAATTTCGTGTATCCACCGTCGATCACGAAGGTCTCGCCGGTGTGATAGGCCGAGGCGTCGCTGGCGAGATAGATCGCAATGCCGGAAAAATCCTCTGGCTGGCCCCAGCGCCGCGCCGGCACGCGCGGCATCACCTTTTCGGTGAACACGGTGTTGTCCTGCATGCCTTGCGTCATCTCGGTGGCGATCCAGCCCGGCGCGATCGAATTGGCGCGGATGCCATAGCGCGCCAGTTCCACCGCCAGCGCCCGCACCATCGACAGCACCGCACCCTTGGACGCGCCATAAGCTGCATTGCGCGCCGCGCCCTCGATCCCGGCCGTGGAGGCCACGGCCACCAGCGAGCCGCCAGGATCGCCGGCCTTGGCGCGCTCGATCATGTGCTTGGTGGCCTCACGAAAGGTCCAGAACACGCCCTCTTCGTTGACGCCATGAACTTTTCGAAACAGTTCGGTCGTCAATTCGGTGATGGGCGCGCTGCCGCCGATGCCGGCATTGGCCACCACGGTGTCGAGGCGGCCCAGCGTCTCGATCGCCGCCTTCATACCGGCCACGACCTCATCTTCCTTCGACACATCCACGCGCCGCACCGACACGCGTTTACCGTAAACCTTCAGCGCTTCCGCGGCCTTGGCGTTTTTGGTTTCGTTGAGGCCCCAGATTTCGACATCGGCGCCGGATGCGGCCAGGCCCTCGGCCATGCCAAGGCCGATGCCGCCATTGCCGCCGGTCACCAGCGCGGCTTTTCCGGTCAGATCGAAGGGTTTGAACATGATGACGGTTCCTCCAGATATTGAATCGAGAGGAAGCTAGGCGGGCAGCGGCGCGCCGTCCAGCGCCGTCGTAACCATGTTGACCGGCGCAGCCTCCCAAATGTGCGGCGGCTGTGACATGCTCGGGCTGCGGCACAGCACTATTGGGGACAGGCCGGGGGAATGACATCCGAGATTGCCGTGATGAACCAGCGCGCTGTGGCGCTGGCAGCCGATTCCGCGGTCACCCTGATCGACGGACGCACGGTTGTCGTGCGCAATGAGCAGCGCAAGCTCTACCAATTGCTCGAAGGTGAGCCGGTCGGCGTGATGTTCTATGGCGTGGCCGATGTCATGGGCCATCCCTGGGACCAGCTCATTGCCCATTTCCAGAAGAACCATGCCGGCGCGCGCACGAACCTCGCCGGTTACGCCACGGCCTTCACGGGCATGCTCGATCATCTCGAAGAATTCTTCCCGCGCGAACGCCACAAGGATGAATATCGCCGCCTGCTCGCCTCGGTGTACGGCTATATTCTGCGCTATGCCGCCTATCTCCAGCAGACGAGCGGCGATCGCGACGGCGCAGACATCGCCATTCTCGACGCCGCCATCGAACAGGTCTGGCGCGATTATCAATATCTGGAAGACGGCGCACCGCGCGCCGATCTGCCCTGTTTTCCGCCCGGCTTTGGCGAGGTCGTGCTGCGCGATCATACCGATCAGATCGAGGAACTGATTTCCTATGGCTTTGCCGCCGCGGGCCTCGGCCAGCAGGCGCAGCGGCGCCTGCGCGATATCGCCGTCTATTGCGTGACCAAGGATCTGTTCCTGGAAGATGTGACGGGCCTTGTCTTTGGCGGCTTCGGCAGCGAGGACCGCTATCCCGTCCTCAGCACCTGGTTCGTTTCGGCCATCGTGTCCGGCATCGCCAAGCGCGCCGAGGCCAGCGTCGATGCGATCGACACCGACATCAAATCCAAGATCCGCATTTTCGCCGACAGCGAAGTCACCAATGCCTTCATCCGCGGCATCGATTTCAATCTCGAACGCCGTCTCTATGGCGGCTTCGCACAGATGATGGTATGGCCTTGTCAGCGAGGTGGTCGATGCGTTCGACGATGCCTCTGCCGACAAGCGCGACGAGGTGCGCCGCAATTATCACGGCGCCGTGCCGGCCTATCTGGAAATGTTCCACGGCATGATGGCCAGCTATCAGCAGCAGGCCTATATCAATCCGGTGTTGCGGGTGCTCGAAATCGCGCCGCGCGGCGATCTTGCCGAGACCGCGCGCGAACTGGTTGGCCTCAACGTCTTCAAGAAGCGTATCATGGCGCAGCGCGAAACCGTCGGCGGCGCCATTGATGTCGCCGTCATCAGCCGCGAGGGCGGCTTTCAATGGTGGCCGAAAGGAAGCTGACCATGGCCAAACCACTCACCGCCAAACCAGCTGGCACCAGCTTTGCCGAAGGCGCGGCCCGTTTCGCCGAAATGGCGCGTCAGGTGAAGGCGCAGCAGATTGCCGATCAGCAGGGCGCCGCGCCCCGGCCGCAAGCTGCGCAGATCACATCGCCGGATGAGCAGTGGGCGCGCAATTTCGCCAGCCGGGCATTTGGGCCGGCGGGCGTGGACACCATCGCCGCGCGGGCGCCCGTGTGTCATGCGCGCGATTTCGCGCCGGACCTGTCGGCGTTGCGGCCACCCACAAAGCCGACTGTATTTCAGGCAGCAGATTTGGGTCTGCCCAAACGTCCGCTCGAAGCGGGCGCACCGATGGACATCGCCTTCCACCGTGACGTGCCGGTCCGCCGTTCCTTCCTCCAGCGCCTGTTCGGGCGTAGCTAGAGCAACGGGCAAGCAAGTGGGAACCACTTGCGCGCGAAAAGTTGCGCCAAACCAATAATCTAGAGCAGCGCCGCGATTCCAGCGGAACGCACGCTGCTCTAGACATCCATTCCGATATGCTTGCGTGCGCTCTCGGCGATCATGCGGCGGGTCTCGTCCCACAGCGCGATCCGGCTGAGTCCGGCATAGTCGAACCAGGTCGCGTCCGCGGCATCGGACCCGGCCACGGCCTCGCCCGAGACCAGCCGCGCGCTGTAATCGATCAGCACGTAATGGCGCCCGCTGCCGCCCAGCCCGGTGTCGTCCACGATCTCGGCCACGCCGGCCAGACCCAGGATCTCGACTTCGAGGCCCGTCTCCTCGCGGATTTCGCGCCTGACGGCCGCTTCCAGCGTCTCACCGCGCTCAAGCTTGCCGCCGGGCAGGCTCCATTGCCCGGCCCGTGGGGGATTGCGCCGCCGGATCAGGAGCACCTGACCCTCCTGGTTCCAGACCACGCCGGCCACGGCCACGGTGATGTTTGCCGATTCGCTCATGCTCCGATCCTGCCAGAGCCGGGGGCTTGCCGCGACAAGTCTGGGGCAATGGAGCCCGGAGGGCGCGGTGCGCTTTGAATCTGTCCGATTTGCCGCTATTCCTTGTTGGAACAAGTGTTTTCCGGTTCGCGCGGGGCGGCTGGAAGAAGAGCCCGCCGCCGTTTCGGCCGCGCTCGGCCCTAGATTTGCCATCGAGCGGGATCAGCTTGGTTCCGCCATCGGCAGATGCCGGTTCGCGCGGCCGTGGGTGCTCGAAGAGCCGGAGCGGACGGGCAGCTGAAAGGGAGATCAATGGGTAAGTTTCGTTTTGGGGCGCTGGTTGCGGCGTTGGCCACGATGGTGGCGGTTTCGGCGCATGCGGCTGATCCCGCACTGAGCCCGGCGGCCAATCACGCCTATCTGGAAAAGTTTTCCAAGGAGCCCGGCGTAGTGAAGACGGCCAGCGGCCTCGAATACAAGATCGTCCAGAATGGTTTTGGCGCGCGTCCGGGCCCGTACAACAAGGTGCAGGTCTACTACAAGGGCTCGCTGATCAACGGCCAGGTGTTCGATTCCACCGAGCCCGGCCTGCCGGCCACCTTCACCGTCAACCAGCTGATCCCGGGCTGGACCGAGGCGCTGGAGCTGATGCGCGAAGGCGATCATTGGCATCTCGTGATCCCCGCCAATATGGCCTATGGCACGCGCGGCGCCGGCAATGGCGCGATCCCGCCGAACCAGGTTCTGGTGTTCGATCTGACGCTGGTCAAGGTCGCTGCCGCCTGAGAAGGAACCGCCGAGCGAAGATGATTCCAATCAATAATCGGTCGCGGCCGGCAGGGCATATTGGGGCCCTGCCGCGGCGGCTCCCCTGATCGCCGCCATGGGCGGTCTGGATAGGCGATAGAAGTGCGCGTCACAGGTCTGCGTTCGTTCCAGCGTTTTCGCTGACCTCGACAAGGGGTGCCTGAACCATGCTCCGCAAGTGGTTTGCCGCCATCCCCGGCGGAACACTCCGGATTGCGATCGCGCTGGTGCTGGTCGTCGGCGCCTCGGCGCTGTTCTGGGCGAGCCGCGATTACAAGGTGATCGCGCCGGACTGGGACGGGCAGGTGCGCGGCATCACCTACAATCCCAGCCATCTGTTCACCCTCAACAGGCCAAGCACGTCTCGCCCGAGCGCATCGACCGCGACATGGCGCAGCTCAGCCAGCTCACCGCGCATATCCGCACCTATACGGTGTCCGAGCGGGCTGGACCGCGTGCCGGAGATTGCCCGCCGCTACGGCATGACGGTCTCGCTCGGCATCTGGATCGGCCCGGACCTCGAAGCCAACAAGAAAGAGATCGACAAGGCGATCAAGGTGGCGCTGGCCAATCGCGCGTACGATCGATCGCGTCTTCGTCGGCAATGAAGCGATCCTGAGCGGTCGATGTCACGCCCGAGCAGCTCAACGGCTATATTCGCGAGGTGCGTGCGGCGCTGCCCAACCGCATCAAGGTGTCGACGGCCGAGCCGTGGTCGACCTGGCTGCTCAATCCCGATCTCGGCAGATATGTCGACTTCATCACCGTCCACCTGCTGCCCTATTGGGAAGGCGTCGATGTGCATGGCGCGCTGATGTTCGATCAGCATGCCATCGGCCATATCCGCAACGAGTTCCCCGACAAGCCGATCGTGATCGGCGAAACCGGCTGGCCGTCCGAAGGCCGCACCCGCGTCAACGCCGAGGCCTCGCTCGCCAATCAGGCCTATTACATTCGCAACTTCGTCCAGCTGGCGATGGAGAAGGGCTACGACTATTACCTGCTCGAAGCCTATGACCAGCCCTGGAAGAACGCGAATGAAGGCGCGGTCGGCGCCTATTGGGGGCTGTTCGATGCCAATGGGCGCACCGAAATTCCCCTTCACCGGCATGCTGCGCACCTTCCCCGAATGGCGCACCTATGCGCTGGGCGCGGCCATCCTCACGCTGCTGCTGGGCCTTCTGATCCTCGGCCGCATGCCGCGCGTGCGCCAGCCGGGCTATCTCGTCATGGGCGGGCTCGTGGCGCATGGTCACGACCGGCATCCTTGTGCTGATCGACGCGACCTCGCTCGAATATATCGACCCCAGCGACATTGCGATGATCGCGGCCATGCTGCCGCTGATCTTCCTGGCCGCCACCGTGATCCTGACCGAAGGCATCGAACTGGCCGCCAGCCTGTGGCGTGTCGAGCGCCGCGCCCTGCGCGCCGCCATTCCGGAGAAGCCGCCGCGCGTCTCGATCCATGTGCCCTGCTACAACGAGCCGCCGGAGATGGTGATCGCGACGCTCGATGCGCTGGCGCGCCTCGACTACGACAATTACGAAGTCATCCTGCTCGACAACAACACCAAGGACCCGGCGGTGTGGCAGCCGCTGGCCGCGCATTGCGCAACGCTGGGCGAGCGCTTCCGCTTCTTCCATATCGACGATGTGAAGGGCTTCAAGGCCGGCGCGCTCAACGAGGCGCTGAAGCTGACCGATCCGGCCGCCGACTACATCGCCGTCATCGACAGCGACTACAAGGTCGAGCCCTTCTGGCTGCGCCGGGCGCTGCCCTATTTCGCCAGCGAGGAGATCGCGCTGGTGCAGGGCCCGCAGGATTATCGCGACGGCCGCGACAACCATCTTCAAGACGCATGTGCTTCGAGGAATATCGCGGCTTCTTCCAGATCGGCATGGTCGAGCGCAACGAGCACGACGCCATCATCCAGCACGGCACCATGACCATCGTGCGCAAGCACGCGCTCGAAGAGGTCGGCGGCTGGAGCACATGGTGCATCACCGAGGACACCGAGCTGGGCCTCAAGCTGTTCGAAGCCGGCTACAGCGCCGCCTATATCCCCGAAAGCATGGGCCAGGGGCTGACGCCCGACACGCTCGCCGCCTTCATGAGCCAGCGCTATCGCTGGGTCTATGGCGCCATGCAGATCATGAAGCGCCATGCCGGCTCGATCTTCCTGGGCCGCTCGCAAGCTTTCCTGGGCGCAGCGCTATCAGTTCCTGTCCGGCTGGCTGCCCTGGATTTCCGATGGGCTCGGCCTGATCGTGACGCTGTTCGCGCTGCTCTGGACCTTCCTGATGGCGCTCGAGCCGCGCTATTTCGACGTGCCGATGGCGGCGCTGTCGGCGGCGGCGCTGGCGCTGTTCGCGGCCAAGACGCTGAAGACGCTGCTGCTCTATCCGCAGAAGGTGCGCTCGGGCGTGCTCGGCGCGGTGATGGCGTCGACGGCCGGGCTGGCGCTCACCCACACCTGCGGCAAGGCGGTGATCGCCGGTCTCTTCACCTCGAGGAAGCCGTTCCTGCGCACGCCCAAATGCGAGGACCCGGCCGACTTCGGCCAGGTGCTGCGCCAGAGCTGGCAGGAGGCGACGTTGTTCGCGCTCTGCATGCTGGCGTTGGTCGCGACGGCGCTTGGGCCGCGGCTTCGAGGATCCGGCGGCGCAATTGTGGATGGTGATGCTGTCGATCCAGTCGCTGCCCTATTTCGCGACCATCGTCACGGCGGCGCTCAGCGCCTGGTCCAACGCGACGCCCGCAGGAAACCAGGCTGGCGCCGCTGCCCAAGGACGAGCACGCCCCGCGACCGCGCGCTGGCCGAAGCGGCGTAAGCGTCAGACGCTGACGACCTTCCCCGGATTGAGGATGTTGTTGGGATCGAGCGTGCGCTTGAGCGCGCGCATCGTTTCCATCTCGATTTCGGATCTTGTAGCGCGTGATCTCGTCGCGCTTCATGACGCCGAGGCCGTGTTCGGCGCTGATCGAGCCGCCGAAATCCCAGACGATGTCGTGCACGACGCGGCTGATCTCTTCCCAGCGCGCCAGATAGGCGGCGTTGTCGGCGCCCTTCGGCACCGAGAGATTGAAATGGATGTTGCCGTCGCCGAGATGGCCGAACGGCACCGGCCGGATGCCCGGCACCAGTTCCTCGACCGCCGCGCTGGCCTGTTCGAGGAACGCCGGCACATCCGTCACCGGCACCGAGACATCGTGCTTGATCGAGCCGCCTTCGAATTTCTGCGCCTCGGAAATGCTTCGCGCAGCCGCCACAGATGCGCGCGTTGCGCCTCGCTCGATGCGATCACGGCATCGCATGCCAAGGCCTTCGTCCAGCGCCTCGGCAATCGTGTCCTGCATGATGTCCTGCAGCGTGCCGGCCATCGCCGCTGGTCGCTTCCACCAGCACATACCAGGGCGAGGGCGCGGTCAGCGGATCGTGACAATCCGGAATATGCGCGCAGCACGAATTCCGAGCCCGATGCGCGGGATCAGTTCGAAGGCCGAGACCAGCCCGCCGGTCGTCGTCCTGCAAGCGGCGCAGCAGCGCGACGGCCGCCGCCGGATCGCGCACGGCGACAAAGCCGGTCACGCGCTCCAGCGGCTTCGGAAACAGCTTCAGGGCCGCCGCGGTGATGATGCCCAGCGTGCCTTCGGCGCCGAGGAAGAGCTGCTTGAGGTCGTAGCCCGTATTGTCCTTCCGCAGCGTGCGCAGCAGATCGAGCACATGGCCGTCGGCGCGCACCACTTCCAGCCCCAGCACCAGATCGCGCGCATTGCCATAGCGCAGCACATTGCACGCCGCCGGCATTGGTCGAAAGATTGCCGCCGATGGTGCAGCTGCCTTCGCTGGCCAGGCTCAGCGGGAAATAGTGTCCCGGCTTCGTCGGCGGCCTGCTGCACGCCGGCCAGCGTCACGCCGGCCTCGGCGATCATGTTGCGCGCCATCGGCATCGACGCTGCGGCACGGCCTTCATGCGTTCGAGGCTCAGCAGCACCTCGCCATCGAACGGGATCTGCCCGCCGACCAGCCCGGTATTGCCGCCCTGCGGCACGACGGGCACGCGCATCTGGTTGCAGATCGCGAGAATGGCGGAGACCTCGTCGGTGCTCTTGGGCTTCAGCAGCAGCGGCGAGCTGCCCTGATATTTGCCGCGCCATTCGACCAGATGCGGCGCGATCTCGTTCGGGTCCTCGCTGAAGCCCTTGGCGCCGACGGCCTCTTTCAGCCGCGCAATGGTTTGTTCGCTGAATGCTCATGGCATTCTCGCGGCGCGGCGGCGCGTGCCAGCCGGTCGTTGATCGCTTCGCCCAGACCATGGCGCGGGATCGGCATCACGGCAATGCGCGCGGCGCCCGCCTTGTCGAGCGCCCGCAGCATGGCGAACAGATTGGCGGCGGCTTCCGTCAGATCGCCGCTTTCACTGAGATTGAGAACGGCGCGCGCGCCTTGCGGCACATCCGGCCCGAAGCCGAGCAGCGCCTCGTCGCCTTCGACATGCGTCGCGTTCAGCCGCATCGGCGCATCGGGCGCGTAATGGCTCGCGAGCTGGCCGGGCGAGGCGATCGCGCCGCCCGCCGCGCTTGCAGCGGCCCGGTCGACGGCTTCGATCTCTTCGCGCGGCACGGCGCCGGGCCGCAGCAGCACGGCCGCATCGCCGTCGAAGCCGATCACCGTGGATTCGATGCCCAGCGGCGTCGGCCCCGCCGTCGAGGATCAGATCGACGCGCGCCGCCCAGGCTCTCGGCGACATGCGCCGCCGTGGTCGGGCTGACGCTGCCGGAGCGGTTGGCGCTGGGCGCGGCGATGGGGCAGCGCGCGGCCGCCAGCAGATCGCTGCGCCAGCGCGTTCGAGGGCGCGCGCACCGCCACGGTGTCGAGCCCGGCGCTGACCAGCAGCGACAGCCCGCTAGCCGGCCGTGCGCGGCAGCACCAGCGTCAGCGCGCCGGGCCAGAAGGCCTCGGCCAGCTTGCGTGCCAGCGGCGTGAACTCCACCAGCGCTTCGGCCTCGGCCAGCGCCGGACACATGCACGATCAGCGGATTGAATTGCGGCCGGCCCTTGGCCTCGAAGATGCGCGCCACGGCGCGGTCGTTGCGCGCATCGGCGCCGAGCCCGTAGACGGTCTCGGTGGGAAAGGCGACGAGCCCGCCCGCCCGCAGAATGGCGGCGGCCTCGGCAATGCGCGGCATTGTCTGGCGGGCGGATAGCGGCAGGGTCATGCGCCGATCCTAGACCGGCGTGCGCCCCCGCGTCGTCGCGCGTCACTTAGCCCCAGGGCAGCATCCGCGTCAGCACGTCGTCCTTGGCGCACATGCTGGTGATAGAGCGCCGCCGCGATATGCAGCGGCACCAGCACGATCATGATCCAGGCCAGGGTCTCGTGCGTCTCGGCGAATGCTCTCGACGATCGCCTTCTTGTCGGCCATCGCCATGTTCGGCGAGGAACCAGATATGCGGCCAGTTGAAGAGGCCGAAATAGGGGATCGGCCCGCCGCGCGGCGAGGCGGACACCATGACCCAGCCCGTCAGCGGCAGCGCCAGGATCAGCGATGTAGAAGGCCAGATGCATGCCCTTGGCCAGCCACCGCTCGAGCGTGGACATGTTCGCGGGCAGGGGCGGCACCTTGTGTCATCAGCCGCCACGCGACGCGCAGCACGCTCAGAATCAGCACCGTCAGCCCGACCGAATTGTGCAGCTGAAGGATTGTCGAATTTCATCGGATCGGTGCGCGGCAGCTCGCCCATATATAGGCCAAGCGCGATATTGAGGATCACCGTCAGCGCAATCAGCCAGTGCAGCGTCATGGCCACGCTGTCGTAACGGTTGGGGCTGGTGGAGGAGCTGGTCTGCGCAATCGTCATGCCTGAATGCCTTCCTGTCGAAATGCGGCTGTGGTCACGCCAGATTCCGGCTGCCGCCGGCTACCAAATCGGCACCTACGAAGTTTGTCACCTTGTGGATTGCCAAGCTGGTCGTCATCCCACGGTGATTTGCCCGGAAAGTCTAACGCAAGGGAAGGGCGAAGATAGCCCAGCTTGACCATTTCACGTCCGGCTTCCCATAGTCGCTATGATCGCTATTCATGGAAAGGCTCCCGTGACAGAGACCCAACCCGGGTCCGCCAGGGCCAGAATCTGGACTATCCCTTCGAGACGCGGCCCGAAACCGGCCAGACCATCGAGATTGCGCCGGGCGTGCATTGGGTGCGCATGCGCCTGCCGTTCCAGCTCAACCACATCAATTTGTGGCTGCTGGAGGATGGCGACGGCTGGACCGTGGTCGATACCGGCGTGCGCGACGAGCCCACGGCCGAGGCCTGGAAGCAGCTCTTCGCCGGGCCCATGGCGGGCAAGCCCGTCAAGCGGGTGATCGTCACCCATCTGCATCCCGATCATGTCGGCATGGCCGGTTGGCTGGTGCGCCGTTTCGGCTGCCAGCTGTGGATGTCGCGCACCGATTATCTGATGTGCCGCAATCTCGCCGCCGATACCGGCCAGCGAAGCCCCGCCCGAGGGCATCAGCTTCTATCAAGGCCGCCGGTTTCCCGGACGATGCGCTCGAGCATTACCGCACCCGCTTCGGCGGCTTCGGCAAGGGCGTCTATCGCCTGCCCAATGCCTATCGCCGCATCGTCAGGATGGCGAGGCGATCGAGATCGGCGGGCGCACATGGCAGGTCGTGGTCGGCCGCGGCCATGCGCCCGAACATGCCTGCCTGTGGTGCAAGGAGCTGAACATCTTCATCTCCGGCGATCAGATCCTGCCGCGCATCTCCTCCAACATCTCGCTCTTCCCGACCGAGCCGGAGGCCGATCCGTTGCGCGACTGGCTGGAATCCTGCGCGCGTCTCAAGGAGCTGCTGCCGGAGGATCTGCTCGTCCTGCCGTCGCACAACGAGCCGTTCCGCGGCGCGAAGGAGCGGCTGCAGGAATTGATCGACGATCATGAGAACAATCTCGACAAGCTGCTGGCGCTTTGCGCCGAACCCAAACGCGCCGTCGATTGCTTTCCCGCGCTGTTCCGAAGCCGCATCACATCCGGCAATTTCGGCATGGCGACGGGCGAAAGCCTCGCCCATCTCAACTGCCTGATCTATCGCGGCCAGCTGACCAAGACGCGCCGATGCCGATGGCGTGGACTGGTACAAGGCGGTGTAGCGCCTGCGATCCGGTTCAGCTTGGCGGCGCCGGCAGGGATTTCACGTTCCATTCGATCAGGAACGCCGCGAATGCGATCAAGCTTTCCGAATTGAGAAATTCCACGGCATCCTAGCTCAGCTCGTCGGGCGGCACGGTAAAATCGACATCCGGCATTTGTTGTTGGGCCCGGTCCGGCGCCGTCGCAATAGCGGATTGCTGCAGTACGTTCGCGAGTTGCGGCCGGTTCGGTAGTAAGGCGGCGCCGCCCGGATAGCGCAGGCCCGGCGGCATGTTGAGCGCCGCCATGCAGTCGCTGATAGGTGCGCTCGCAATGCAGCACATCTCTCGACATTTGCGCGGATAATTCTGCCAATCCTCCCGGGATGCGGGCCATTGATAGGTCGTCGATTTCGCGAAGCCGGGAGAGCAGAAGAACCCCCCCATGTACAGGCCTGTCTTCGCCCCCGACATTGCCTTCATAGATCAGCGGCAGACTGCCATCGGTGAGCGTGTAGGTGTTGATGCTTTCTTCGGACGTCTCGCGGACGAGGGCATCCACAACCCCCTCATCGCTGTCTGACCGGCCACCGAAGAATTGCGGATAGCCGCCGCAGAATGCGAGCTGGTTGTTATATGGGCTGTATCGAGCCTTGACCGGGAAGTAGATATTCTTGCTGTCGTAGAGGACGACGTAATACTTCGACATGGGCATGTTTCCGATCCTTGTAGGAGTGCGGCGCTCCCCCTTAGGACGCTCCGAAACTGCCCTTGGTGAACGGAGCGCGGATTGCTGTTAGGATCGGGGCCGTGACAGCAGGCGAGGCCGTAAATGACTCTGAAAAACAAAACCCTCTTCATCACCGGCGCCAGCCGCGGTATCGGTCTGGCCATTGCGCTTCGGGCCGCGCGCGACGGCGCCAATATCGCCATCGCCGCCAAGACGGCCGAGCCCCATCCCAAGCTCGAAGGCACGATCTACACCGCGGCCGAGGAGATCGAGAAGGCCGGCGGCAAGGCGCTGCCGCTGGTCTGCGACATCCGTTTCGAGGAGCAGGTCGACCGATGCGGTGGAGAAGACGGCGGCCCGTTTCGGCGGCATCGATATCTGCGTCAACAATGCCAGCGCCATCCAGCTCACCGGCACGCTGCAGACCGACATGAAGCGCTACGACCTGATGAACCAGATCAATGCGCGCGGCACCTGTCTCGTCAGCCGCACCTGCATCCCGCATCTGAAGCGCGCGGCCAATCCGCATGTGCTGATGCTGTCGCCGCCGCTCGACATGAACCCGAAATGGTTCGCCGGCCACACCGCCTACACCATGGCCAAATACGGCATGAGCATGTGCGTGCTCGGCATGGCGGCCGAATTCGCCGATGAAGGCATCGCCTTCAACGCGCTATGGCCGCGCACCGGCATCGCCACCGCCGCCATCCGCAACGCGCTGGCCGGCGACGAGGGCATGAAGCATTGCCGCACGCCCGAAATCCTGGCCGATGCCGCGCATATGATTTTCGAACAAGCCGGCGCGCGATTTCACCGGCCAGTTCCTGATCGACGACACGTTCCTGGCCGAAAACGGCGTCACCGATTTCGACCGCTATCGCGTCGATCCGTCGAAGGACCTGATGCCGGATTTCTTCGTGCCGGACTGGATACCGCCGCCGGCCGGCGTCAGCCTCAAAGCCGTGTCGTAGAATCGGTGCCGAGGAACGAGGCCACGGCGCGCGCGATATAGGCGGTGGTGTGCCAGGCGGCGGCTTCGATGCTGGGCCGGGGCGCTGTAGCGGGCGAGGTTGACCTCATGGGCCATGCGGGTCGAGCCCATGCCGCTGGTCACCGTCACAGTGACGACGGCGAGCAGCACGACGGCAATTTTCAGCAGGTAATAGCGGCGCTCCATTGTCCGTCTCCATTCCCGGCGCGAATCCTATCAGGACCGTCTGAGTCGGGCCAATCCATGGCCGGTTCACATTTTTGCGCTCGGGCGGGCGCATCCGGGTTAGCCCCGCCGCCTAGCCGGGAGGCGAGCCGCCCTCCTGCTTCAACGTCACCACCCGCTGCGGGAAGGGGATGGTGATGCCGCCGGCGTCGAGCGCCTGCTTGATGGATTTCTGCAGGTCGAACAGCACGGCCCAGTAATCCGGATTGGCGACCCAGCAGCGCACGATCAGATCGACCGAGGACGCGCCCAGCGCCCCCACCGGCACCATCGGCGCGGGGTCCTTGTGGATCCGCGCGTCCTTGTCCATCAGCGCCAGCACGATGGCCTGCGCCTTGTCGATGTCGTCGGCGTAATCGATGCCGACCGTGAAATTGATGCGGCGGGTGGGCTCGCGTGAATAATTGATGATGGTGCCATTGAAAATCTGCGAATTGGGGATCGAGATATAGATCAGGTCGGGGGTCGTCAGGACCGTCGTGAACAACCCGATCTCGCGCACCGTTCCGCCCTGTCCGCTGACTTCCACATAATCGCCGGCGCGGAATGGCCGCAGCATCAGCAGCATGGCCCCGGCCGCGACATTGGACAGCGTGCCCTGCATGGCCAGCCCGATGGCCAGACCCGCGGCGCCGATCACCGCGATCAGGCTGGTGGTCTGCACGCCGAAGCGGTTGAGCACCGCGACCAGCGTGACGATCAGAACCGTATAGCGGACCAGCGAAACCGTGATCGGCTTCAGGGTTTCGTCGAAACCGGTCGCTGCGCGCCAGCACGCGCCGCATCCAGCCGGAGAGCCAGCTGGAGACGATCCCGCCGGTGATGAGAATGAGCACGGCGGACAGCAGGCTGATGCTGCCGCTGAAGAGGTAAGTGCGGGCCTGCTCGAGTAGGGGCGAATGCTCGGCAAGGGACAGGCTCTGGAACATGGCTGTAATTGTCTCCTGGTCTCGCCGCCGCGGCGGGGTGGCCGGAAATTGGGTGGGCGACCGATCTCACTGATGTCACAGAATGCCCGCCTGCGCACGCATCGCAAGACCTGTATGAAACGGGCTGGTGCGCGTTGGGGCAGACGTGCACTATCGGTCTGGGCGTACGGACGGCAGGAAGAGGCTTAAGCGGGATGATCGGGCGTTCTATTCGACGAGGCGCTGTGGCGCTCGCCGCTGCGCTTTGCGCGGTGGCTGGTGCGCACGCCTCGCCGCTGCCCAGATGCGAGGCCCATATCGAAGTGGCCGGGATGCCGGTCCTGCGCATCGAGGATAACGGCGTTCTCGTCCTGAAGGATGGCCGCGCGGTCGATATGGAGGGCATTCTGCTTCCGCGCGGTCGGCGCGATCATGCGCCCGCCTCTGTGGCCCGCGATGCTCTGGCAACCGCGCGCGCCATGGCCGTGCATCATCGCACCACGCTGATGCTCGATCGGCCGAAGGAAGATCGCTATGGCCGGCTTCGTGCCCAGGTCTTCTTTCTGCAGGAGCAGGTGCAGCCCTGGCTGCAGCTGACGCTGCTCCGGCAAGGTCTTGCGCGCGTCAACATTGCGCCCGACCGGCCCGAATGCGCCCGCGAACTCTATGCGGCCGAGCGTGCGGCGCGTGCGGCGCATGCGGGTCTCTGGGCGCTCGCTGCCTATCGCGTAAGGCAGCCGGATGAACTCGCGCACGATGTCGGGACCTTTCAGATCGTCGAGGGCAAGATCGTCTCGGCGGCAATCCGGAGCGGCCGCGCCTATCTCGATTTCGGGTCCGACTGGCACAGCGATTTCACCGCCAGCATCGCGCCCGACGACATGGCGCGCTTTCGCCGTGCGGGCCTCGATCCGCGCACCCTGGCGGGCAAGCATGTGCGCGTGCGCGGCTGGGTGCAGTCGATGAACGGGCCCGATATCGAACTCTCCGCACCAGAACAGATCGAGGTGCTGCCATGAGCGCTGAAGTCCCACCTTGTTCGCGTTGTGGCGGACCGAGGAAGCGGTTCTCCCGCCTCGGACTGGCGGCAACAGGGCTCGTGATCATTGCCGGCGCCGTCGCGCTGCCATGGATGGCGCGCTGGCTGGTCTTCCCGGGAATCTTCGTGGCGCTCGTCGGAGCCTTCTTCATCATGTGGGCCACGCTCGGCAAAGGCCTGTGGTGCCGGAGCTGCAAGACGTTCTGAACGCCTGAATTCCGAATGCACCACATATGAAGAAGCCCGGGTGAACATCACCCGGGCTCTTTCCCCATTCGGCGCGGCTATTGCCGGCGCGCGTCAGGCGGCCTTCTTCAGAAGCACCGTTTCGACGCGCTTGACCGCTGCATCTTCGTCGATGCGTTCGACAGCGGCCACTTCCCGGGCCATGCGCGCCAGCGCGGCCTCGTAAAGCTGACGTTCGGAATAGGACTGCTCCGGCTGGCCGCTCGGCGCGATGCAGGTCGCGCACGACTTCGGCGATCGAGACCAGGTCGCCCGAATTGATCTTGGCTTCGTATTCCTGTGCGCGGCGGCTCCACATGGTGCGCTTGATGCGCGCGCGGCCCTTCAGCGTGTTGAGCGCGGTGGCGACCACATCCGGCGAGGACAGCTTGCGCATGCCCACGGACTTCGCCTTGGCGACCGGCACGCGCAGGGTCATCTTGTCCTTCTCGAAGGTGATGACGAACAGTTCGAGCTTGACGCCGGCGACTTCCTGCTCCTCGATCTCCACGATCTTGCCGACGCCATGCGTCGGGTAGACGACATGGTCGTTCGCCTTGAACTCGGCCTTCCTGTTCGAGTTGGCGGGAACCTTCTTCTTTGCGGTGGTGGTGGTCGTCGTCGCAGTCGTCATGTTCATCCATTTCCTCATGGCGCGCGCTTGCCCGCGCCGGCTCTCGCGCCAGCGCACCGCAAGCGCATTGCGGTGCAACATCACAGCCCCGTTTCTGAACCGTGGCACGCAACGATCCGTGTTAAGACCGGGCCGGGCAGGGTTCGGGGGCACACCTGGGGCCTAGCACACGGATCACGCGGGGGCAGGGAGGAGGAGCGAGTCAACGCGTCTCGGCCTGCCGTTGCCAGCAGGCAATTGTATAACACAGAACCGGCCGAAAGGGAAGGCCGATTCGGACAAGCGCTTGAAATACGCGCGCTTAATTGTGGTTTTGGTGAAAATCCGTCAGCGATTTCCGGGGGTTGCGCGGCTCTGTGACGTACGCGCCGCACCCGGCCGTCGCAGGCAATCCCGGTTAATTCTACGAGCCGGAACCGGGCTTTTCGCTGAAAGTACTTCTCGAACTTGTTCTCCACGCCGTCCCATTCCTTCGCATCTGCGGGGGCCTCGCCCTTCTGGACGATGTTGGGCCAGGTCTTGGAGTAGTCGGCGTTGAGGGACAGCCACTTCTCGAGCCCCGGCTCGGTGTCGGGCTTGATGGCCTCAGGCGGGCATTCCGGCTCGCAGACGCCGCAATCGATGCAGACCTCCGGGTCGATGACGAGCATGTTCTCGCCTTCGTAGAAGCAGTCCACGGGGCAGACTTCCACGCAATCCATGTATTTGCATTTGATGCAGGCTTCGGTGACGACAAAGGTCATGGCTCTTCTTGCTCCGGCGAGGCGGTCGACTGATGCTTGGCAGCAGCGTCCCTTAAGGCGCGGGCGCGCCGCGATCAAGCACAGTTTCAGTAAGGGTTTCGTAGAGGGCCTGCGCTTCGGTGGCGGGGCCGCGCCGCGTGCCCAGCGCCAGCACCCGCACGGCCACCGGCTCGCGCCCGCGCGGCACGGTCAGCACGTCGCCGGGTTTGAGGAAGGTGCCGGACTTTGCTGACCCGCTGTCCGTTGAGCCGGATCACGCCGGAATCGGCGGCTTTCTGCGCCAATGGCCGCGTCTTGTAGAAGCGCGCATACCACAGCCATTTGTCGATGCGGATGCGCTCGGTTCCATCGCATCGCGTCAATCCGCCGCAAGCAGGGCCTTCAGGCCGGCGAAGGGCGAGATGCGGGTCAGGCTGCTTCTCCTTCGGCTTGGCCGCAGGCCGGCCTTGCGGCTTGCCCTTGCTGCCTTGTCGCACGCTTCTGCGCTGTGGCTTGCCGGGTTCCCATCGTTGCGCTGTGTTTGACCGGCGGCCTGCGCGGGGGCTTGCGGCCTCGCGATCGCACGCCGCCACACATCGGGCTTGTCCTCGCCGGCCACGGCCACGCGGTCCCAGCCCAGCGCCGCCAGCACGGCTTCCAGCGTCGGCTTGTCGGAGCCCAGCAGCGAGACCAGCTTGGGCATCGCCGCGTCGGCGCCCATGCCGTCCGTCGGCGGCCTTGTCCAGCTCCTCTTCGAGCCGGTCGAGCATGTCGAGGCGGATCGCGCGCGGCCCGACCACGCGAAAGCCCGCCGCGGCCAGGAAGCCGGCCGGCAGATCGCCGTCGCTCTCGAACGAGGTCAGCCCCGGCAGCGGCGGCGGCGGGATGCTGTTCGAGCTTGTGGTGCACGCCCCACAGCAGCGCCAGCAAGCCCGGCCGCTTCGGGCCGCAGCAGTTTGGGCATGTAGAGCGAACGCCGCGCGAAGCGCACGCCGAAGGGGCGCAGCGCCCGCATGGCGTCGCGGTCCTTGTCCGGCATGGTCGCGCCGGCGCGATCGAGCGCGCCCAGATGTTCGTAGAGCTGATAGGCGAGGCCGCGCGCTTCGGCGGGCAGGGCGCCTTCGCTTGCCGGCCTTCGCGTCGGCCGCGGTCTTGAGCGCGCTCGAGAATGCCGAGCCGCTCGTCGATATGCGCCGTCAGCCAGCTTGTGCAGCTTTTCCGTCAGCCGCGCGCGCGTTTCGCTGCGCGTGGTCTCGTCGCAAGCCAGCACAATGCCCGGCGCCAGCGGCGTGGCGCCCGCCGTCAGATGGGCGACGATGGCGCCGTCCCACCAGATGCGGCCATGTTCGCTGAGCGTGATGTCTTTCGCCTCGGCCTCCAGCAGCGCTTTTTCGCGCCGCGCGAATTCGCCTTCCAGCGCCTTGGCGGCGGCGGCCCGCAGCGTGCGGCCGTGAATGCCCTTCGCCGCGCTCGTCGGGCACGAAGTGGAAGCCTTCGAGCTTGCCGATCGCTTCGCCGTCGATGCTGACGCCGCCGGAATCGTCGAGCTTCAGATTCGAACTCGTTCATCTTCGCGCAGCGAGCGCATCAGCACAGAGGTGCGCCGGTCGATGAAGCGCTGGGTCAGCATCTCGTGCAGCGCATCCGACAGCCGGTCTTCGACCGCGCGCGTCTGCGCCTGCCAATGCGCGCTGTCCTTGACCCAGCCCGGACGGTGCGCGGCATAGGTCCAGGTGCGGATCTGCGCCAGCCGCCCCGATAGCGTCGCCACATCGCCTTCGATCGTTGTCGAGCCGCGACAACCTGCCGCGCCAGCCAGTCTTCCGGCAGCACGCCGTCGTCGCTCATCAGATGGCGGTAGATCGTGTCCGACGAGACGCACATGATCCTCGGCGCTGAGCTTGCGGAAATCGGGAAGCTGGCAGGCATCCCACAGCATGTCGCACCGCGGCCGGCGCGCGCGCCATGTCGCGGATCTCTTCATGGCTGGCGAGAATGCGCAGCGCCACCAGATCGATCGCCTGCCGCGCCTTGGCAAGCCCGCGCATCGGCGCCGGTTCTTCGAGGCTTGCGATCAGCGCATCCAGCGAATGATAGGCGAGTTTGGAATTGCGGTATTGCAGCACGCGCACCGGCTCGTAGCGATGCGTCTTCGACACGCTGCACCATTTCGTCGTCGAGCGGCTTCGGCATCGGCGGTGACGCCGAAGGTGCCGTCATTCATGTGCCGCCCGGCGCGGCCCGCGATCTGTCCGATCTCGTCGGGGCGCAAGCGCGCGCAAGCCCACGCCGTCGAACTTGGTCAGCGCGGAAAAGGCGACATGGTCGATATCCATGTTGAGGCCCATGCCGATGGCATCGGTCGCCACCAGGAAATCGACATCGCCGTTCTGATAGAGCTCGACCTGCGCATTGCGCGTGCGCGGGGACAGCGCGCCCAGAACGACCGCCGCGCCGCCGCGCTGGCGCCGCACCAGTTCGGCGATGGCGTACACATCCTCGGCCGAGAACGCGACGATGGCCGAGCGCCGCGGCAGCCGCGTCAGTTTCTTGGCGCCGGTATAGGCAAGATCGGAAAAGCGCGGCCGCGTGATGAACTGCGTCTCGGGCACGAAGCGCTGGATCGCCCCGCGCATGGTCTCGGCGCCGAGGAAGATGGTCTCCTCGGTGCCGCGCGCGTGCAGCAGCCGGTCGGTGAAGACATGGCCGCGCGCCATGTCGGCGCAGAGCTGGATCTCGTCGATGCACAGACAGGCCGCGTCGAGGTCGAGCGGCATGGCCTCCACCGTGCAGACGAAATAGCGCGCGCCCGGCGGCACGATCTTCTCTTCGCCGGTGACGAGGGCGGCGGCCTCGGCGCCCTTGAGGCGCACGACCTTGTCGTAGACCTCGCGGGCCAGCAGGCGCAGCGGCAGCCCGATCATGCCCGAGCGATGCGCCAGCATCCGCTCGATGGCGAAATGGGTCTTGCCGGTATTGGTGGGGCCAAGGATCGGCGGTCACCCGGCTGCTCGCCGGATGTGCCGCTGCGGCATGTTGTATCGGGTCATCGTGCCGGAACATCGGGATTTCCGCGCAGACATGCAAGGCGCAAGCGGAAACCGCCGGTTCGGTTTGCGAACCCTGAAGCCGGCACAAGGCCCTGTGGACGACTGTGCGGGCCGCAGGAACAGGCGTGAAACAGACCATGTCCGAATCACTAACCGAATCAATATCCCGACTTTGTTCTCACACAATATGCGCGCCGTCAATGATTCGTTTAGCGCTACATCTTGCGGTCACGCCCAGCCATGCGGTCGCAAATCTCCCGGGGCGTCATATGATCCGTGTCCTGACAATTTTGGCGCCGCCGATATCGGTCTCGATAGAAAAGTTATCCTTGGTCCTTGACAATATTCCTATGATCCCCATTTCCCAATGGCAACCCCTGGCGAAAGGACCGGGATCGTGTCGATGGAATCTGCAACAAGGCGAAACAGGGTCTGCACCATGCTGGAGACCCAGTTCCAAACCTGTGACGACGCCCTCAACGATGCGCTGGGCCGCATCCGCGACGAGGCGGACACTTATTATGACAGGAGCATGCTCAAGCTGGCGACCGCGCTGGCCAGGGTGACCACCCAGATGGCGACGGCCATCGGCCGGCTCGAGGAGCAGCAGCGCGGTGCGGCGCGCTTCGAGCGCAGCCAAAATCGCAGTTCAAATACGTAATAAAGTTGCGCGATAGCGATGCCCTATAAGCGCGGAGCCCCCAAAGGCAACCAGAACCGGCGGACCCATGGCCGCTATACGGCCGAGGCCATCGCCTTCCGCCGCCGGGTCCGCGCGGCCATCCGCGAGGCCCGGGCCCTGGTCGCAGAGGCCGGACTTGTCCTCGCCGCGGAAGCGTTTGACGGCGATTTCGCACCTGCGATACTCCCACCCGATTGCGATATTGCCGGGAGTGAACGCGAATGGGCAAAGACCCAAAACGAGTGGGCCGCGCTGGCTGAGAAGGAGCTCAAGGGCAGGGGCCTCGATAGCCTCACCTGGGCCACGCCCGAAGGCTTTGCCGTCAAGCCGCTCTACACCGCCGCCGATCTCGAGGGCCTCGAGGCCGCCGACAGCCTGCCCGGGCATGGCGCCCTTCATGCGCGGCGTGCGGGCCACCATGTATGCCGGCCGGCCCTGGACCATCCGCCAATATGCGGGCTTCTCCACGGCCGAGGAATCCAACGCCTTCTACCGCACGCAACCTCGCCGCCGGGCAGATGGGCCTGTCGGTGGCCTTCGATCTGGCCACCCATCGCGGCTATGACAGCGACCATCCGCGCGTCGCCGGCGATGTCGGCAAGGCGGGCGTCGCCATCGACAGCGTCGAGGACATGAAGATCCTGTTCGACGGCATCCCGCTCGACAAGATGAGCGTGTCGATGACGATGAACGGCGCGGTGATCCCGGTGATGGCGAACTATATCGTCGCCGCCGAGGAGCAGGGCGTGACGCCGGAGCAAGCTCGCCGGCACGATCCAGAACGACATCCTCAAGGAATTCATGGTGCGGAACACCTATATCTATCCGCCCGCACCCTCCATGCGCATCGTCGCCGACATCATCGAATACACGGCCAAGAACATGCCGAAGTTCAATTCGATCTCGATCAGCGGCTATCACATGCACGAAGCCGGCGCGACCGCCGTGCAGGAGCTGGCCTACACCATCGCCGACGGCATGGAATATGTGCGCAGCCGCCATGGCCAAGGGCCTGAAGGTCGACGAATTCGCGCCGCGCCTCAGCTTCTTCTTCGGCATCGGCATGAATTTCTTCATGGAGATCGCCAAGCTGCGCGCCGCGCGCCTGTTGTGGGCGAAGATCATGAAGAATTTCGGCGCCGAAAAGCCCGACTTCGATGATGCTGCGCACCCATTGCCAGACCTCCGGCGTCTCGCTGACCGAGCAGGACCCCTACAACAACATCGTGCGCACGGCCTATGAGGCGCTGTCGGCGGTGCTCGGCGGCACGCAGTCGCTGCACACCAACTCCTTCGACGAGGCGATCGCGCTGCCGACCGATTTCTCGGCCGCGCATCGCCCGCAACACCCAGCTCATCCTGCAGAACGAGAGCCAGGTCACCGAGGTCGTCGATCCGCTGGGCGGTTCCTATTACGTCGAGGCGCTGACCCATTCGCTGGCCACGCGCCGCGCAGGCCATCATCGACGAGGTCGAAGAGATGGGCGGCATGACCAAGGCGGTCGAAGCCGGCATTCCCAAGCTCAAGATCGAGGAAGCCGCCGCCCGCCGCCAGGCCCGCGTCGATCGCGGCGAGGATGTCATCGTCGGCGTCAACAAGTTCCAGTCGCGACGAAGCCGTCGCCGGTCGAAGTGCGCGACATCGACAATGCCGCCGTGCGCGACAGCCAGATCGCGCGGCTCAAGAAGGTGCGCGCCGAGCCGCGACGAAGCCAAATGCAAGGCCGCGCTCGACGGCGCTCACCGAAGGCGCGAAGGGCGACTGGCAATCTTCTGGCGCTCGCCGTCGATGCGGCGCGCGCCCGCGCCACGGTCGGCGAAATCTCCGATGCGATGGAAAAGGTGTTCGGCCGCCACCGCGCCGAAATCCGCTCGATCACCGGCGTCTATGGCCATGCCTATGAAGGCGACAACGAATTCGCCGCCATCCGCGGCGATGTCGAAGACTTCGCCAAGCGAGGAAGGCCGCCGCCCGCGCATCCTCGTCGCCAAGATGGGGCAGGACGGCCACGATCGCGGCGCCAAGGTCATCGCCACCGCCTTTGCCGATCTCGGCTTCGATGTCGATATCGGTCCGCTGTTCCAGACGCCGGAGGAAGTGGCGAAGGACGCCGTCGATGCCGACGTGCATGTGGTCGGCGTTTCCAGCCAGGCCGCCGGCCACAAGACGCTGGTGCCGCAGCTGATCGAGGCGCTGAAAGAGCCAGGGCGCCGGCGACATCCTCGTCGTCTGCGGCGGCGTCATCCCGGCGCAGGATTATCCCTTCCTCGAAAAGGCCGGCGTCGCCGCCATCTTCGGCCCCGGCACCAACATCGTCGAGGCCGCGCGCAAGGTCCTCGAATCTCATCCGTACACGGAGAAAAGAGGCGGCGTGAGCATGGCGCGCGTCACAATCATCGGTCCCGGCGCCATTGGCGGGGCTGCCGCCGCCGCGCTGGCCGGGAAGGGCGGCCACGACATCACCATCTGCGCCAACCAGCCTTTCGACACGCTGACGCTGACGCGCGACGACACGAAGGAGGTGCAATCCTTTCCCGTCCGCGTGCTGACATCGCCCGGCGATGCGGAGCCTACCGATTGGGTGCTGCTCGCCGTCAAGGCGCATCAGACCGAAAGCGCGGCGGCATGGCTCAAGGCGACAGTCGGGCCGAACACCAAGCTGGCGGTTCTGCAGAACGGCGTCGAGCATGTCGAACGCGTCACGCCCTTCGTGCCGGCGGGCACGCAGATCCTGCCGGTCATCATCCAGCTTCCGGCCCAGCGCACCGCGCCCGGCGCCATCACGCTCTATGGCCGTTCCAACCTGATCGTGCCGGACAGTGAAGCCGGGCGGGAATTCGCCGATCTCTTCGCCGGCACCTTCATGGCCATGGATGTGCGCGAAGACTTCGTCACCGCGGCCTGGGAAAAGCTCTGCCTCAATGTCGCGAGCGGCGCCGTCACCGCGCTGACGCTGCGCACCGATGCCGTCGCCCATGTGCCCGGCATGAAGGAACTGACGGCCGCGATCATCGCCGAATGCATGGCGGTCGGCCGCGCCGAGGGCGCGAACTTCGCGCCGGACTTCGCCGAGCAGATGCTGGCCTTCCTGTCGCGCCCCAACTATCGCGGCAACTCGATGTATTACGACCGCCGCGACGGCAAGCCGCTCGAATGGGATGCCCGCAACGGCGCCGTCGCCCGCATCGGCCGCCGCCACGGCGTGCCGACGCCGATCAACGATGTCCTGATCCCGCTCCTGCGCGGCTGCGATCCGGTGGATTAGCTCTTCGCGCGCGCCGCCGGTCTTCAACTTGGACAGTTCGACCGTCACCGTGCCCCATTCGGTCTTGGCCCAGAGCTTGAGCGGCACGACGTAATGGCCGTTCGGCGCACCGGCGTCGGGCACATCGGCGACGAGGGCGAAGATCGGCGGCCATTTCGATTTGTCGCCGTTCAGGATCTCCTGCTTGTAGCCGGCGATCTGGTGATAGCGCAGGCGGCACAGATGCGCCGTGCCGTTGTAGAGCCCGTTGTCGAGCTTGACCGGCTGATCCTTGATGTAGGTGAACTCGATATTGTAGCGCCGCCGTCCGTCGAACACCGGCGCCACGGTCCCGCACGGGTTCTTCGCATCGGCGCTGAGGCCGGAGAGGATCAGCGTCACCGCGCTCATCGGATCGACGCCTGCTTCCTGCTCCTTCGCGGGCACCGGATATTTCTTGGTGTTGTAAGCCGGCACGGCCAGCAGCTTGGGCGGCGCGCCTTCGTGATAGGTCAGCTTCACGCGCTGCTTCTTGTGCGTCGCTGCGCCGCGCATAGGAATCGTAGACGTAAGGCGCAAAGCCCATGCGGCTCGACATTGCCGCTGGCGCCGGCATCGATCTCCGGCTTGCCAGAACACGCTGACGAGCCCGCTGGTCTTGAAATAGGAGCTGGCCTGATAGGCGTGGTTCCTGAAGACGCCGCGATAGGTCGTATGGCCGAAGGGGATGAACCAGAAGCGCAGATCATAGGCCACATCGATGGTGGCTTCTGTCTGCGGCGCGATGGCGGCGACGGCATTCGCGTGAGGCGCAAGCGGCTCGGCGGCCATGGCCGGCAGCATCAGCCCGCCGAAGACGGCGCCTGCCCACAGCAATTGACGACATCGCACTTCCGCCATATCGCACTCCCAGCCAAACTGGCACGCTCCGGGATGAACCGCCGGCACTTAATCTATATGAGCCCGCATGACAATGGTCCAATTGTGACGGCGACGAAGGGCAAAGATCGGCGGCATCGATGCGATGGCCGCCGCGGTTCGCTCCGGCGATCGCCGGGCGCTGGCCCGCGCCATCACGCTGGTCGAATCCAGCAAGGCCGAAGACCGCCCGCGCGCCGAGGCGCTTGCTGACGGCGCTGTTGCCGGATATCGGCCGGGCGCGGCGCATCGGCATTTCGGGCGCACCGGGCGCGGGCAAATCCACCTTCATCGAAGCCTTCGGCAGCCATCTGACCGGGCAGGGGCTCAAGGTTGCGGTGCTGGCCGTCGATCCGTCGTCGCGGCGCTCGGGCGGTTCGATCCTGGGCGACAAGACCCGCATGGAGACGCTGGCGCGCGATCCGGGCGCCTTCATCCGCCCGTCCCCGGCCGGCACGACTTTGGGCGGCGTCGCCCGCCGCACCCGCGAGGCCATGCTGCTGGTCGAGGCCGCGGGCTTCGATGTCGTGCTGGTGGAGACGGTGGGCGTCGGCCAGTCCGAGACGGCGGTCTCCGAGATGGTCGATCTCTTCGTCCTGCTGGTCAGCCCCGGCGGCGGCGACGATCTTCAGGGCATCAAGCGCGGGGTGATGGAGCTGGCCGACCTGATTCTGGTCACCAAGGCCGATGGCGACCTCAGCCATGCCGCCAACCGGGCGGTGGCCGATTACCGCATGGCCCTGCACCTGATGCGGCCGAAATATCCCGGCCTCGTCCCGTCGGTCGCGGCGGTCTCCTCGGTCGAGGGCGCCGGAATCGCCGAGGCCTGGGCCGCCATGGCCGGGTTCCATGACGCCCTGCGCAGCGGCGATCACCTCAGCCGCCTGCGCCAGGAACAGGCCCAGCGCTGGTTCTGGAGCGAGGTTCAGGCCGTCCTCGCCGACGCCATCGCCGCCGATCCGCGGACCTCCGAGGCCGCCGACCGGGTGGAGGCCGACGTGATCGCTGGCCGCCTGCTGCCGCATGCCGCCGCCCGGGCGCTGATCGCCGCGTTCCGGGGCTGATAGGGCCAGGAAAGCGCCATGGAACATTCCCGGCCCGGATGCTTGACGCCCGCGATCGAAGCCCTTATGAGAGCCCCTCTTTTCGGGACTATTAGGTAAGAGGCAAGGCCATGTCGCGCCGCTGTGAACTGACGGGCAAGGGTGTCATGACGGGGAACAACGTCAGCCACGCCAACAACAAGACCAAGCGCGTCTTCCGGCCGAATCTCCAGGAAGTCTCGCTGGCCAGCGATTCGCTGGGCCAGGACGTGAAGCTGAAGATCTCGATGAGCGCCCTGCGCACCGTCGATCGGAAGGGCGGTATCGACGCCTTTCTGCTCAAGGCAAGCGACGACAAGCTCTCCACCCGGGCCCTGCGCCTGAAGCGGATGATCGCCAAGAAGGTCGCCGCCGCCGCTGCTTAACCGTTGTTAAGCATGCTTTTTCCGGATCGGTCCACAGGACCGGCATAGCTTCTGCACGTCATTCCCTGTAGTGTTTCATAATGTGCCAGTTGGGTGGGTATCCTGCTGGCGCGGGGGAGTGGGGTATCGTGAGTTACGAAGCTGGTGTGCGGTCCGATCCGCGGAACGGAATTGGGCGTTACGATTCGAGCAGGGCCCGGTCCGCGGGATTTCGCCAACCGACAGACATGATCGGCCGGGCCTATGAGCCCCGGCCCGGTGGTTCGACGGATTCGGGCGGGTTCGCCGTTGCCCTGATGGCAGTCGGGCTGCAGCTCGTCGTGCCGGTGCTGCTGCTGGTGACATTGGGCGCGGCGGCGTTCCTTTATGGCGATCGTCCGGTGGCCTGGCTGGGGCTGGAGAATGCGCACTGGCTCACTTTGGGCCATCTGATGGTGCCGCTGACCTTTTTCGCCATCGCGCTTACCAACCGCCGCTATGGCGCCGGCTATGCGATGGCCCAGACGGTGTTGGCCTGGGCGCTGGTTGCCGCGGCCGTCTTCCTGGATGGGCCCGATCTCGCGGCCCTGGCCGGTCAGGCCCTGCCGCCGGCGAATGCCATGCTGGGCTTCGGCGGTGCGCTCTTCGCCGGCCATCTGCTCTCGGTCGTGGTGTTCGACCGCACGCGCGGTCCGCGCTGGTGGACGGCACCGTTCCAGGCTTTGCTGTGGGGCGGGCTCGCATTCTGCCTGATCGCCTTCCCGGCGCTCTATCTCGGCACCACCGTGGACTGGTTCGCGCGCCTCGACATCTATGCGGGGATCATGTCGGTCTCGGCCTTCCTGCTGCTGGTGCCGTATTGGCTCCTGCGCCGCATGGTGCCGCCGCAATCGGGCTTCGGCGGCTACTGAGCCGGCGCCAGTTCGAACATCTCGAGCAGCGTGCGCTGCAGCGGATTATAATTGTCGTCCGAGATCATATAGAGGAAGGTCTTGCCGCCCGCGCTCCGGCGCAAGGCAAGGCCTTCCATATTGTCGATGGTCTCGTGCATCGTGAAGCGCGCGATTTCCTTGCCGTCCAGCTTGGCACCGGGCTTTACGTCGCTCGCATCAATCTCGCGCACCGCAATGGCGACACCCCTGAGCATCCCGAAATAGTGCCGCTCCAGCAGATAGAGATGTTTGCCTGATGGCCCCATCGCCGCGTCGGATATCTCGAACGGTGCATGCCGCAGAACATGCAGCACGCCATAGCCCGCGCCTGTGGTGTGTCCAGGAGACGGAACAAGCCAGGCATCCATCTCGCCATCGACATCGTGCGGCGCTTCGCTGACGGCCAGCAATGTGTCCGGCTTCAGCACGGTGAGCCCTTCCAGACCCTGATTGCTGCCGTCCAGAACATCGATCCCTTTCGGCATCGGCACCAGTGTCGGGCGCACATCGAGCGAGCCCGACAGATCGTAGCGCCAGACCCGCGGGTTGCGTTCGAAGCTGACCACCACCGCGCCATCCGGGCCGGCATTGGTCAGTGCATCGAGCCCTTCGGCATCGCCGCTGATCTTGCCCATCGTCCGGCCATCCGGGGTGCGCATGTCCGCGAGCTGGGCGTGTTCGATACCTTCCAGATTGCCGTCATCGTCATAAGTGAGATCGGCGCGCAGCCAGTGTGCATCATCCGATTGCGCCAGCATGCGTTTGCCGTCTGCGCTGATAACAAGCCCCGACCAGCCGCCGAAACGCCCCTCCGGCGAAGTCAGCTCGATGCCGCCGCGCCAGATCAGGCGGCCGACACGCGTCTCTTTATGATCGGTCTCGGACAACCGAACGGACTTATAGGAAACCGCGATCGCGTCCTTGAGGCCCGATGTGGCAGGGGCTTCGGTGGCACAGGCGGAAAGCGTCACACCGAACGTCATGGCGCTTGCGATAAGCGCCGCCGCGTGCCGCTTCATGCGGCGCGGTGTCCGCGTGAATGGCGTGCGCGCGCGAGCCGCGAGGGATCGCCCGGCCGGCCGTGCTCCTTTTCAGGCGTGAACAGCGAAATGAGCTGGTCTGTCATCGCCCCGCCGAGCTGCTCGGCATCGACGATGGTCACGGCCTTGCGATAATAGCGCGTCACATCGTGGCCGATGCCGATGGCCGAAAGCTGCACCGGCGACTTCGCCTCGATGTCGTCGATGACATGGCGCAGATGGCGTTCGAGATAGTTGCCGGCATTCACCGAGAGGGTGGAATCGTCCACCGGCGCGCCGTCCGATATCACCATCAGGATCTTGCGCTGCTCGGGGCGTCCGACGATGCGGTTGTGCGCCCACATCAGCGCCTCGCCGTCGATATTCTCCTTGAGCAGGCCTTCGCGCATCATCAGGCCGAGATTGCGCCGCGCCCGCCGCCACGGCTCGTCCGCCGATTTGTAGATGATGTGGCGCAGATCGTTGAGCCGGCCGGGATGCGGCGGCTTGCCGTCGGCGATCCACCGCTCGCGGCTTTGACCGCCCTTCCAGGCCCGCGTCGTGAACCCCAGGATCTCGGTCTTGACCGCGCAGCGTTCCAGCGTGCGCGCCAGGATGTCGGCGCACATCGCCGCCACCATGATCGGGCGGCCGCGCATCGAGCCCGAATTGTCGAGCAGCAGCGTCACCACGGTATCGCGGAAGTCGAGGTCCTTCTCGTACTTGAACGAGAGCGGATACATCGGATCCATGATGATGCGCGGCAGCCGTGCCGTATCCAGCATGCCTTCTTCGAGATCGAATTCCCAGGTGCGGTTCTGTTGCGCCATCAGCAGGCGCTGCAGCTTGTTCGCCAGCCGCGACACCACGCCCTGCATGGCTTGAAGCTGCTGGTCGAGGAAGTTGCGGAGCCGTGCCAGTTCTTCGGCGTCGCACAGATCGGTCGCATGCACGATTTCGTCGAACTGCGCGGTGTGAACGCGATAACCCCACTGGTCGGAATCGGAGAAGGGCTGATCCGGCCGCCAGGGCTTGGTGCCTTCGTCGCTGTCCGAGGGCTCGGCACTCTCGTCGCTTTCCTCGGTCTGCATCTCGGCCGAGGTTTCTTCGCCTTCCTGCCCGTCGGCTTCGCGCATTTCGGCTTCGCCGCTTTCGCCCTCGGCGTCGGACTGTTCGCCCTGCTCGCCTTCCTCGCCCTGCGGTTCGGAATTCGGCACTCTCGCCGGATTCGTCGCCGTCATTTTCTTCGCTGTTGTCTTCGGCGATTTCGAGGTCGCGCAGGATGGTGCGCGTCAGCTTGGCGAACTGCGTCTGATCGCGCATTGTCGATTCGAGTTTTTCGAGATCCGAACCCGCGCGTTCCTCGATCCAGTCCCGCCACAGATCGACAGCATGCTTGGCGCTCTCGGGCGGGGCGAGGCCGGTCAGGCGCTCGCGCACCACCATGCCCAGCGCGTCGGCAAGCGGCACATCGGCGCGCTCCTGCGCCTTGGCCAGGCCCTTCTGCCGGCAACGCGCTTCCAGCCCTGCCGTCAGATTGTCGGAGACGCCCTTCATCGCGAGCGCACCTATGGCCTCGACGCGCGCCTGCTCGGCGGCCTCGAACAGCTCGGCGGCATCGGCCGTCGCCGGCCGGTAGCGGTTGTGGACCTTGTCTTCGTGATAGGCCCGGCGCAGTGCATAGGCATCGCCGGCGCCGCGCACGATGGCGATCTCTTCCGGCGGCAGATTGCGCGAGGGCAGGGGCAGTTTCGCCCTGAGACCGCGCAGCGAGGGCTGCTCGGCGCTGAAGGTGACTTCCATCTCCGGCTCGCCGGCAAGCGAGCGCACCGCCGTGGTGACGGCGCGCTTGAAAGGTTCGGCAGGGCTCTCGTTCTTGGTCACCGGAACTCCGGGCGTTTACGCCACCAGCACCTTGGCCGCGCTTTCCGGCAATTCCTCGCCGAAGCAGCGCTGATAGAACTCGGCCACGCTGGCGCGTTCGAGTTCGTCGCACTTGTTGAGGAAGGTCAGCCGGAAGGCGAAACCGATATCGCCGAAGATCTCGGCATTCTCGGCCCAGGTGATGACCGTGCGCGGGCTCATCACGGTGGACAGGTCGCCATTGACGAAGGCGTTGCGTGTCATGTCGGCCAGGCGGACCATGGCGCCGACGGTCTTCTTGCCTTCGGCCGTGGCGGCATAGCTCGGCACCTTGGCCAGCACGATCTCCACTTCCGCATCGTGATGCAGATAGTTGAGCGTTGCGACGATCGACCAGCGGTCCATCTGGCCCTGATTGATCTGCTGCGTGCCGTGATAGAGACCGGAGGTATCGCCGAGACCAATCGTATTGGTCGTGGCAAAGAGCCGGAAGGCCTTGTGCGGGTGGATGACCTTGTTCTGGTCGAGCAGCGTCAGCTTGCCGGCGACTTCCAGCACGCGCTGAATCACGAACATCACGTCCGGACGGCCGGCATCATATTCGTCGAAGGTCAGCGCCACCGGATGCTGCAGGCACCACGGCAGCAGACCCTCGCGGAATTCGGTGACCTGCTTGCCGTCCTTGAGGACGATCGCGTCCTTGCCGATCAGGTCGATGCGGCTGATGTGGCTGTCGAGGTTGATGCGGATCAGCGGCCAGTTGAGGCGCGAAGCCACCTGCTCGATATGGGTCGACTTGCCGGTGCCGTGATAGCCCTGGATCATGACGCGGCGGTTGAAGGCGAAGCCCGCCAGGATCGCCAGCGTCGTCTCGCGGTCGAAGCGATAGGCCGGATCGATCTCCGGCACATATTCTTCGTTGCGCTTGGTGAAGGCCGGCACCTTCATCTTGGCGTCGATGCCGAAGGTTTCGCGCACATCGACCATCGTGTCGGGCGTGGTTGCGGGATCGAGGCCTTCGGGCTCAGTGGTCATGTCGCGTGTCCGGATTCGAATTTCAGGGCGGGCAAACCGGTTGCCGAGGCAGGAACAGGGCGCGAGCGAAAGCCGGCTTAGGTCAGGCCGGCCGCTCGCAAAACGCCATAGGCCTTGATTACCTGCTTGAGACGCTCCTCAGCGCCCCGATCGCCGCCATTGGCGTCCGGGTGGAACCGCTTCACTAGCTCCTTATACCGTGCCTTTATCTCGTGCAAGGTGGCGGTAGCGTCAAGATTTAGCATCTCCAGCGCGTGGATCTGCACGCCGGTCATGCGCCGTTCGGGCGCGCGGGGGTGGGTGGCTTCGGCCGCATCCCCGAACACGCCATGGGCGTCGGCGAGATGTTCCGGGTTGGGCTGCGGCTGTCCGGTACGCCAGCGGCCTTTCCCATCCACTTTCCAGGTGGGACGGTGACCGGTCAGCGCGGCAATGCGGAAGGCCTCGATTTCGGCCTCGTTCATGCCGGTGAAATAGTCCCACGATTTCATTGTGGGCACGGGCATGTTCCAGGCAGAACCACAGGTGTTCGTTCAGGTTCTCGCGCGATTTGGGCACCTTGTGCGTGCCTTCGGCCCGGCAATCGGCGCGCGCGCAACAGCGCACCGCAACCGGACGCACCTTGGTGTCCGGCTTGATGCGGATGTCGTGGCCGAAGCGCGGTTTGTAGTCCGTCGATGCCATGTCTGAATTATGGGATCGGCACGGTAAAAAACAAGGAAATGAAACGCTTGACAGCGCCGCGCCGGCGCAGGATGGAATGCGCCATGACCATGGCCGCCACCATTCGCGACAAATTGACCGCCGCCTTCGCGCCCACCGCGCTCGAGGTCAAGGATGAGAGCGCGCTCCATGCCGGCCATTCCGGCGCGCAGCCCGGCGGGGAGACCCATTTCCGGGTGCGCATCGTGTCGGATGCGTTCGAGGGGCTCAGCCGCGTCGAGCGTCAACGCCGTATCTATGCCGCGCTCGACGCCGAGTTGAAGGCGCAGGTCCACGCCCTGTCGCTGATCACGCTCACGCCTGCTGAGGCGGTGTCACGCGGATCGCTGTGATCTGGTTGCGCTGGCGGCGCAGGATTTCGAACTTGAATCCGTAAAAGGCAAAGCGCTGACCGGCATCGGGGATCGTGCGCGCCTCGTGGATCACAAGGCCGGCAAGGGTCGTCGCTTCCTCATCCGGCAAGTCCCATTCGAGCGCCCGGTTGATGTCGCGCACCGGCATGTCGCCATCGATATTGTAGGAGCCGTCGGGCTGCGGCCGGATGCCCGGTGTCGCAGCGATATCGGTTTCCTCCGGCAGTTCGCCGAACACCTCATTCAGGATATCTTCCAGCGTGACGATACCCATGATGGCGCCATATTCGTCCACCACCATCGCAAAATGGGTCCGCCGCTCCCGGAAGGCGCGCAGCTGTTCCTCGAGTCCCGTCGTATCCGGCACGAACCAGGCCTCAGCCATCAGCGAGAGCAGGTCGAACCCTCCAAGGTCGCCGCGCCTGAGCACGAATTCGCGCATCACATCCTTGGTGTTGAGGACACCGATAATGTTGTCGCTGGTCTCCTTCCACACCGGCACGCGCGTGTGGTTGGCCGCCAGCAGCGCTTCGAACAATTCGGCTTGCGGCAGGCCACCATCGATCATGGCCACCGTCTTGCGGTGGACCATCACGTCTTCGACGTTGAGATCGCGCAGATCGAGAATGCCGCCGATCATATCGCGATGTTCGCGTCCCATCGCGCCCTCGATATGATGGAGCGCGACGGCGCCGCGAATTTCATCATGGGCCGGCACTATGGAGGCGCTGCCTTCCTGCGTCACGCCGAACAGCCATAGCACCCGCCACACGACGAACTGCACCGCCCGCACGATGGGGCTCAGCACTGCCACAGCGACGCGCAGAGTTCGCGCCACCGTCAGCGCGAAACGGTCGGTTTTCGAGATCGCCAGTGTCTTGGGCAGCACTTCGGCGAAGACAAGGATCAGCAGCGTCATCCCGCCCGTGGTGATGGCCACCGTGTTGGGCCCAAATTGCGTAGTCAGGGCCGCTGTTGCCAGCGACGAGACCAGGATGTTGATGAACGTATTGCCGAGCAGGATTGTGCCGATCAGATTCTCGCGGTCGGCCACCAGCAGGTTGACGTCGCGCGCGGCGCGCGAGCCGTCTTTTTCGAGCTGGTGCATCCGTCCGCGCGACACGGCCGTCAGCGCTGTTTCCGAACCGGAAAAGAAAGCGGACATCGCCAGCAACACCGCAATGGCGATGCCGGTGATGATGAGCGTCGTCGTCATGGAAAGGATCCTTTGGGCTCCGTCTACGCAGACAACACTGCGCGCAAGGCGTCTTCGGGCACATCTGTTGTGGTGAAAGCCTGGCCCATGCCCCGGACCAGAACATACATGACCTTGCCGCCCTTGGCCTTCTTGTCGTGCGCCATGTGGCCGAGTAGCGTCTCGGCATCGGGCCGCGGGCCGGGAATATCGGCAATATCTGTCGGCAGGCCGACGGATTTGAGATGGGCGATCAGCCGCGCCGTATCGCCTGCCGGCGAGAGGCCGAGCTTTTCGGAAAGCCGGAACGCCAGCACCATGCCGATGGCGACGCCTTCGCCGTGCAACAGCCGATCGGAATATCCGGTCGCCGCTTCCAGCCCATGGCCGAAGGTGTGGCCAAGATTGAGGAGGGCCCGTTCCCCGCCTTCGCGTTCGTCGCGAGCTACGATGGCCGCCTTCATATGACAGGAATGGGCCACGGCATGGGTGATGGCGGCGGATTCCGCAGCCAGCGCGGCTGCGCCGTTCGCTTCCAGCCAGGCGAAGAACTTGGCATCGCCTAACGCGCCATATTTGGCGACCTCGGCATAGCCAGCGAGAAGCTCGCGCCTGGGCAGAGTCTTCAGCACCTCGACATCGGCGATGACGATGCGCGGCTGGTGGAACATGCCGATCAGGTTCTTGCCCTGGCGCGCATTGATCGCGGTCTTGCCGCCGACCGAGGAATCCACCTGCGCAAGCAATGTCGTCGGCACTTGCGCGAAATCGACGCCGCGCTTCAACACACCCGCCGCAAAGCCGACAAGATCGCCGATCACCCCGCCGCCCAGCGCCACGATCAGCCCGCTGCGCTCAATCCCCATGTCGAGCAACGCGCCCGTCAGCCGTTCAAGCCCTGCAAAGCTCTTCGTGCCTTCGCCCGGGTCGAGCACGATGGCGCGACTGTCGATCCCCACCTTCTTGAGGGCCGCCATGAACGGTTCGAGATGACGCTCGGCGACATGGCGGTCGGTCACCACCGGCACCGTGCCGCGCGCGAGCGGCTTCAGCAGATCGCCGGCCCGGCCGAGCAATCCGCTTCCGACATGGATGTCATAGCTGCGCGCGCCGAGTGCGACGGCGATGGTTTCGCTCACGGCGCCTCCACCAGCCCCCGCTCTTCGAGGGCCTTGATCATCCGCTCGACCTGCAGCGCCGTGCGGGCCATCCTCGCTCTCGACCGCGATATCGGCCTCGGCATAGATCGGCTCGCGTTCCTTGAGCAGCCGCGCGACATTCTCCGTAAGATCGCCATCGCGGAGCAGGGGACGCGTGTTGCGCCGGCCCACCCGGTCCACCAGGAGTTCCAGCGGCGCCCTGATCCAGACAGACACGCAGGTTCTCTTGATGGCATCGCGGATTTCGTCGTCGATGAAGGCACCGCCGCCCGTCGCCAGCACCTGGGGTGGCATGGCCAGCAGCCGGGTGATCACCTTGCGTTCGCCATCGCGGAAGGCGGCCTCGCCATATCGGTCGAAGATTTCGTTGATCGAGCAGCCGGCGGCAGCTTCGATCTCGCTGTCGGAATCGCGAAACTCCACGCCCAGCCTGGTCGCGAGCCGGCGGCCCACAGAACTCTTGCCGACGCCCATCATGCCGACAAGCGCGATCGTTCGTGTCAAACCCGTCATAACCCTGCCTTACACGGCCCGGGCCCCCTGTTCCAGCGGGACTTGCAACTCATGGGGGCTTTCCGCCAGATAGGGGACGGGACGCGGGGGCAGGCGCGGATCAAACGGCAGGTGATGACAATGGGTTGGGCAGCACGTATCGGCTTGGGGCTTCTGGTTATGGTGGTGCTGGGTGGGGGCACGCTCGTCTGGTATGCTGGCACGCTGAAGCCGCCGCATCGCACCTATCACACGGTGCTGTCGAATGACCGTTTCAAATAGGCTGGCCGCCGCCACTTTGGTTGTGGCCCTCTGTGCGGTTCCGGCGCTGGGCCAGACCCAGCCGCCGCCGCCGCCCTATCCGGCGCCGCAGGCGACGGGCGCGCCGCGTGCCCTGCCGGGCTTGCAGCAGGGAACAGCTCCCTCGTCGCTCCGACCGCCGTCCGGCGCTCCCGCCAGCCCCGATTCTGGTGGCGGCGGCAGTGGAATTACCGTTTCTTCACTTGGCGAGGTTGAAGGTCCGCCCACCGGCACGCTGGACGCGGCCAATGGCGGTCTGGGACCGAATCTCTGGTCCGGCTCCCAGCGCGCGCGCCGTCGAGGAACTGATGGCCCGCCTGCCGCTGGCGACCCCCATCGGCTCGCTGCGCAATCTGGCCCGCCGGATCGTCCTGACCAGAGCTGCCGCGCCCACCGGCCAGGCGCCCCGCGCTTTCATGACCGTGCGCCTGCGCAGCCTGCTCGCGGCGGGCCTGCTCAGCGACGCAGCCGATCTGGCGGGCGCGGCGCAGATCAAGAACGATCCGGAATTTGCCCGCATCCAGGCCGAGGCGCTGCTCTTCGCCGGTCGCGGGGATCATCTCTGCGACAACACCACTGCCACCCGCCTCGACAGCGCCGAACCGTTCTGGATCGAACTGCGCGCCTATTGCTACGCGGTGGCGGGCAACGACGCCGCACTCTCGCTCACGCGCGCGGTGATGAATGCACAGAACGTCACGGACGATGCCTTCGACACGCTGCTGAGCGATGTTCAGAACAATGTCGCCAAGGATCCGGGCAGCATCGATGCGCCCAATGCGCTCCATGTGTTCCTCATGGCGCAAGTCGGTCTTCCCGTCGATTTCAACACGGGTGCGGAGCTCGGTACGCCCGGGCTCGTGCTTGTGGCGCGCAATGCGATCAATCCGCCCGAGGACCGCCTCAAGGCGGCCGGCCGCATCCTGCGCACTGGCGCGATCGCTCCCGATCTGTTGATTGCCATCGCCGACGCACAACAGTTTACAAAGGACCAGTTCGCCACCGAACACGCGCAGGTTCAAAAGCTGCCTTTTCTTGCCGGGCAGGCTTTGTTGCGGCAGGCGGTTGTCCGCGTCGTGGCCGATGCCAAACCCGCGCTGATCTATGAAGCGCTGAAGGCGGCCGATGCCAAAGGCCTCCTCGGTGTCGCGGCGGTGCTGCAGCAGGCGGCGTTGGTCAATGTCGCCCCGACGCCGGATTTGCAGACGATGGCGCCGCTCTTCATGCGCGCCCTCATCATGACCGGCCATGCCCAGGACGCCACGCGCTGGCTCGCGCTGCTCGATGTGCGGAACAATCCGGACCGGCCCGCGGTTGCGCGTTTCGATTCCGTGCTGGCACTGGACAATCCATCACCGGACCGCTTGGCGGCCGCGCAAATGTCCCTCAGCGAACTCGCCAATGAGGTGATTACCGGGACGGCGGACCGGGCTTCGGCGGCGCTGACGCTTGGTCTTTATCGGGCGCTCGGCCAGCCCTTGCCGAAGCCGGCGCAAACGGCCGCGCAGCTCGCCACGCAGATGCGCTGGCCGGGCCGCCGCCCCGCCCCCAGCATCATGCGGCGCCTCGACGCCGCCCTTGCTGCGCCCGGGCGCCGCGGCGAGGCGCATGATGCTGGCGCTCGACGCCATCAGCGCGCGCGGTCCCGGCGATCTCGCGCCTGATGTCACGGTGAATCTTGTCGGCGATCTTGTGCGGCTCGGCGTGCCCGATGCCGCCAGAGCCATCGCGATCACGGCATTTCTGCGCTACCGCCCGGCGCCGACGGTTCCGCCACTGGCCGCGCCGCTGGCACCGGCCGGACAATGACAGGCGCGGCCCGCGACAATGGCACGCTGATCGAGAGTTTTCTCGACATGATGAGCGCCGAGCGCGGCGCCAGCCGCAACACGCTGGCCGCCTATCGCCGCGACCTTCTCGATCTCGCCGCCGTCATGAACCTGCGCGCCGCCACCCGCGAAGAGGTAAAGCGCTATCTCGAAACGCTGTCGGCATCGGGCATGGCGGCGTCCTCGCAGGCGCGGCGGCTTTCGGCCTATCGCCAGTTCTTCGCCTTTCTCTATTCGGAGACTATCCGCCTCGACGATCCGACCAACGCCATCGATGCGCCGCGCCGCAGCCGTCCTTTGCCGAAAATTCTCTCGGCGGAGGATGTCGGCAAGCTGATTGATGCCGCGACAGAAGAGGCCGCCGAAAGCGCTGAGGGCCGCCGCCTGCTGGCGATGCTGGAAGTGCTCTATGCGGCGGGCCTGCGGGTCAGCGAGCTCGTGGCCCTGCCGCTATCCGCTGCCATGAGCCGCGACGGCTTCATTCTCGTCCGCGGCAAGGGCAACAAGGAGCGGCTTGCACCCCTCAACAGCCACGCACGCGCCGCCATCGCCTCCTGGCTCGAAGTGCGCGATGCGTCCCTGCCCAAAGGCGCGAAGACGAGCAAATTCCTCTTTCCCTCGCGCGGTGCCGATGGCCACATCACCCGCCGCCGCTGCCACCAGCTCTTGAAGGATCTCGCCATCAAGGCCGGCATCGATCCCGAAAAGCTCTCGCCCCATGTGCTGCGTCATGCCTTCGCCACCCATCTGGTCGAGGGCGGCGCCGATCTCAGGAGCGTGCAGACCATGCTCGGCCATGCCGATATCGCCACCACGCAGATCTACACCCATGTGGCGAAGGACCGGCTGCAGTCGGTGGTCGAAAGCGCCCATCCGTTGGGGAAAACGGGTGGCAAGCCGAAGAGCCGCAAGCGCTCCGGTTGACGCCCACCGCCCGGGCGCTAGGCTCATGGGCGAACCCGATATTGCCTCAAGGAGAACTAACGTGAGTTTCACGCCGGTCGCACCGCCGCACGCCGCCGCGGCTTTACCGTTCCAAGCTGTTCGTTCCGGGCGCGCGCCCGCAACTCTTCGAGAAGGCCGCCGCCGGTGCCGCCGATGTCGTCTGCATGGACCTCGAAGATGCCGTCGCCCCGGCCGACAAGGACAAGGCGCGCGACAACATCGTGGCCGGCCTCAATGATGTGATTGGGGCAACAAGCTCGTCACCGTGCGCATCAACGGCCTCGACACCGATTTGTGCTATCGCGATGTGCTGGCGCTGGTGGAGAAGGGTGGCGAGCGGCTCGACACCATCATGATCCCCAAGGTCGGCACGGCGGCGGATGTCTATGCCATCGACATGCTGATCACCCAGGCGTCGAGCCATGTCGGCCGCAAGAAGAAGATCGGCCTTGAAGTCATCATCGAAACCGCGCAGGGCCTCGGCAACATCGACGAGATTGCCGGTTCCTCGGCGCGTCTGGAATCGCTGCATTTCGGTTCGGCCGATTACGCCGCGAGCCAGGGCATGCGCACCACCAATATCGGCGGCGGCAATGGTGCCGGTCGTGTTCGTGCCGGTGGCGCTGTGTGTGTTGTGTGGGGGGGGGGGGGGGTCGGCCACAGCCTGGGCTATGGCAAGGAGGTGGATGATGCTGGTGCCATGGGTGGAGCAGGCAGACTGTGTGTGTGTGGCCATTGTTATGTGGTGATCAGCCATGTGGGCCCTCCATGATGTTACGCCGCCTGGCTCAATCCTGGACATGAATGTCACTCACCATGTTCTATGTCTATCAGCCTTGACCTCATATGGCTTTGTAACAAATCCACCATGCGCACAATGATCACTATATGGTCATCATGGCCCACCATGGCTTGTTGACAAGACTTGTCATGGTTCAATGACAACACGGCCACATTCTTCAAGAGCTGGGGCACACAAACCGCCATGGCTAACGGGCAGTGCTGCTGCTTCGTGCGCCAGTCTTGTGGCTGTGTTTACTGGTTTTTTTTCCTGATGTCGGCTCGTGGCCGGGTGGTGATGGCCCCAAGGAAAAGGGAATTTGCTGATCTTAGCACCTTGGCGAACGTAGGTTGAGCCCGAGGCAATGATGGCCTCCTCGACGGAATTGAATCCGTCGCGCTCGTGGCAGTCCGGTCACAACCACCGCGCTCACTAACCCGCAGGCCCGCGCCATCTGGCTTCGCATCACACCGTGGCCTCGCCCTCTCCACACATGGTTTGGCTTCAACATGGCTCACCAAGTCGGACTGACGGCCATCGATGCGTCATGTCGTGTGTGTGGCCATGGGCTGATGAACTTGAATGCCTTCCTGCTTCGCTGTTCTCTGGCTATGGTCAGCTGTGTGCACTAGTGGTGGAGAGGGGGGGGGGGGGGGGGGGGGGCGGCGGTGAGCGCCGAGCCGCACAAGATCGCCCGACCGGTCGCTGCTGCGGCGCGCCGCTGGCCGTGCCGGCTTCGGCAAGGGCTGGCCGAGCGCCCAGATAAAGACCAAGCGTCAGCGCCGCGACCCGTTGCCGCTTCGCTATGGCGACTTGGCGAGTTCGCTGAGGGACATTTGCGGCCGGCGAGGTCCGGTGATGGATCTGCAGTCCTCGTCGTCGAACGCCCGTTGCCCTGTCGGCGGCAGAGCCAGCGCGTGGCGTCCTGGGCATGGCCGGTCATGATGAGGGCGCCGCATGAGCGGCGCCATCGTCTGCAGATGGGCGTGCGGGCGACGTGCTCTCGGCGAGTGTGGCGGCGCGCGGTTCGCTGGCCACGTAACCGCCTGCCGCGCCGAAGCCTGCCGCCGGGGAAGGTTGCGCCTCTGTGTGTGTGGCGGCGGCGGCCCTGGTGGTAATCAACAAATCGGGAGCGATCGCGCTCGTCGCGGGTGCGGCCGCCGCTCGGCGTGTGGCAAGTGATCGCATTCGACGCGAGCACAAGCCGACGTATCCAGCTCCGCACCCGTGTGGAAACGACGGGAAGCCGACTTGCCATGTGGCAACTTTTGACTCGTCATGATGCCGATCCTCGGCGTTGGTTCCTGGCCTGGTGCATGCATGCATGTGCGTTCATCACCGCGCGTGGCGACGTCTGCCACCGCGTAGCAATAGGCGCGCAGTTGAATCCAGAGCGACGGCGCTGTGGCTGTGGCCTGGATGCGGGCGAATCCGGGTGCGTTGTCCGCGCCCGCCAGATCGGCTCGTGTTGGCGGGCTGGCCGGCGCCACGGTCATCGAAGCGCGGGGCGCCTGGCGCTGGCGCCTGCGGGCGATGCGGCGGGCCGGGCTCGCGCCGATGGGGGTCGCGCCGGCCATCAGTTCCTCGACGGGCGCGCGCTAGAATTCGCCATGATGGATCCGACGGCCACTGGCCGCGTCCAGCGTCCGTGGCGGCGTGGGAGGTGGAGCTGCGTGCGAGGCGGTCGAAGCAGCCGGGCTGACCCAGCAGGCGGCGCACGCCCGTCATCTTCGGCGCCCGGATAGGGCGGCGGCGGCGGCTGGGTCTGGCCCAGCGCCGGAACCGCACAGAGGGCCACAACCAAAGTGGCGGCGGCCCGCCTATTTGAAACGGTCATTCGACAGCACCGTGTGATAGGTGCGATGCGGCGGCTTCAGCGTGCCAGCATACCAGACGAGCGTGCCCCCACCCAGCACCACCATAACCAGAAGCCCCAAGCCGATACGTGCTGCCCAACCCATTGTAATCACCTGCCGTTTGATCCGCGCCTGCCCCCGCGTCCCGTCCCCTATCTGGCGGAAAGCCCCCATCAAGTTGC
>CAWGGT010000016.1:0-12969 GCA_963822185.1 uncultured Pseudomonadota bacterium | reverse complement strand
AAGCCCGACCGCTTCTGGTTCATGGAGATGAACACGCGCCTGCAGGTCGAGCATCCCGTCACCGAAGCCGTCACCGGCATCGATCTGGTCGAATGGCAATTGCGCGTCGCGGCGGGCGAGACGCTGCCCAAGCGCCAAAACGACTCAAGCCGCACGGCCATGCCATCGAAGCGCGGCTCTATGCCGAAGACCCGGCGCGCGGCTTCCTGCCCTCCATCGGCACGCTGGAACGTTTGCGCCTTGCCGGAACCGGCGGACGGCATCCGCATCGATTCCGGCGTGCGCGAAGGCGATGCCGTGACGCCCTTCTACGATCCGATGATCGCCAAGGTCATCGCCTGGGCCGAAACGCGCGAGGCGGCCGCGGCCAAGCTCGCGCATGCGCTGTCGGAAACGCAGATCGCGGGCGTGCGCACCAATGCGGCTTCCTGATCCGCTGCCTGACGCATCCCGATTTTCTCGCCGGCGATATCGATACCGGCTTCATCGAGCGCCACCAGGATGCGCTGCTGCCGCCGCCTGCACGCGCCGCGCCCGAAATCCTCGCCGAAGCCGCCGCCTTCCTGATGCGCGAACGCGCGAAACGGCGCGGCAGCGATCCCTGGGATGCGCAGGATGGCTTCCGCCTCTCCGGCGAGGCGCGCGAGATGATCGAATTCGTCGATGGCGAGGCGCGCATGCCCGTGACGGTCACCCATCATCGCGGCGGCGGCGCGACCATGACCGTGGACGGCGACGCCAGTCGCCGCGCACGGCCATGCCGCGGTCATGCGCATGGCCTCCGGCGACATCGCGGTGATGGAGGCCGGCGAAACGCATATGCTCGCGCTCTATGATCCCTTCGCCGCCGCCGAAGCTGCCGGAAGCGCGTCCGACCGCATCGTCGCGCCCATGCCCGGCAAGGTCATCCAGCTTCTGGTGAAGCCCGGCGAGGCGGTCACGCGCGGCCAGCCGCTGGCCGTGCTCGAAGCCATGAAGATGGAGCACACGCTCTCCGCGCCCGCCGATGCGGTGGTCGAGGCCGTCGAAGTCGCGGCCGGCGATCAGGTGGGCGAGGGCGCCGTGATCCTGCGCTTCGCCGCGGAGAAGACGCGCGGCATGACGCTCAATCTGATCAAGCTCTGCGTCGGCGCGGAATTGATCGAGGATCTCGCCGACTGGCAGGCCAGGCGCCTTGCGCCGCTGAAGAAGAAGGGCAAGCCGCTCGAACTGCAGCACGTCACCCGCATGATGCCCAAGCGCAAGGACGAGCTGCTCGATGGCGGCTCGCTCTATTGGGTGATCAAGGGCCAGATCGCGGTGCGCCAGAAGCTGATCGATCTGCGGCCCGTCACGCGCGAAGGCGTGCCCCATTGCGCCATCGTCTATGAGCCCGAACTCGTGCCGCTGCTGCGCCGCGCCCATCGCCCGTTCCAGGGCTGGCGCTATCTGCAGGGCAAGGACGCGCCGGCCGATGCGCGCATCTTCAAGGGCGGCAAAGGCCTGCCGGACGAACTCAAAGCCGAGCTGGCGGAATTGGGCCTGCTTTAGACCGCCATGTTGTCGATCAGCCGCGTCTTGCCGATCTTGGCGGCGGCGAGGATGCGCGCGGGCTGCGACAAGGTCTTCGATCGTCTGCCAGCGTCTCGGCATCGCGCACGGCGACATAGTCCACCGTGTCGAAACCCGGCTCCTTCAGCGCCGTCGCCGCCGCGCCTTCCACATCGCGCACCGCATCGCCCTTTCTGAGCCGCGCAATGGCCGCCTTCAGCACCAGATTCAATTGCCCGGCCACCTTGCGCTCCTCGGCCGACAGATAGGCATTGCGCGACGACATGGCCAGGCCATCGTCCTCGCGCAGGATCGGCCCGCCCGCGATCTCGATCGGCAGGCCCAGATCGGCCGCCATGCGCCGGATCACCAGAAGCTGCTGGTAGTCCTTCTCCCCGAACATGGCGATGTCGGGCAGGGCCGCGATCAAAAGCTTGGCCACGATGATGGCCACCCCGCCGAAGAAGTGCGGCCGGAAATCGGTCTCCAGCCCCAGCGCCGGCCCGTCCACGTGTCATGGAGGTGGCAAAACCCGGCGGATACATTTCGCCGCCGCCGGGCGCGAAGATCAGGTCGGCGGCCCCGCTCTCCGCCAGCTTTTCGCGGTCGGCATCCAGCGTGCGCGGATAGGTGTCGAAATCTTCGTGCGGCGCGAACTGGGTCGGGTTTACGAAAATGCTGACAACGACCTTGTCCGCGCGCTTTGCTGTCGCGCGCACCAGCGAAAGGTGCCCGTCATGCAATGCGCCCATAGTCGGGACCATCCGATGGAGGCGCCGCCCGCGCGCCATTGGGCCAGCTGCTCGCGCAGCGCGAGAATGGTGTGGCAGGTCTGCGGCATTGTCATGATGAGAAGATTAGCGGGCGCGCCGCTTCCGCGCTAGATTTCGCCCCACAATTCCGGGATATACGCGCGCCTTTTCCAAAGAGCCCGTCATGACACAGCCCTAGCTCCGCCAGCAGCATCGCCGACGCCTATCTGGCCGACGAGAACCAGATCCTCGAAGGCCTGATCGAGAAGGCCCGGCTCAGCCCGGCCGAGAGCAAGGCGACCGAGAGCGCTGGCCGCCGAACTCGTCGCCCGCATCCGCAACGCCCATGACGAGCGCAGCGGCCTCGACGCCTTCACCCAGGAATATGCGCTCTCCAGCGAAGAGGGCGTGGTGCTGATGTGCCTGGCCGAGGCGCTGCTGCGCGTGCCCGATGCGGCGACCGCCGACAAGCTGATCCGCGACAAGATCGGGCCGGGCCATTGGGACCGCCATCTGGGCAAATCGCAATCGGTGTTCGTCAATGCCTCGACCTGGGCGCTGATGCTGACGGGCCGCGTGGTCTCGCTCGACGAAGCGGCGAAATGGGATTTCGACGGCATCTGGCGCAAGCTGGTCTCGCGCTCGGGCGAACCCGTGATCCGCCAGGCGGTGACCTATGCGATGCGCATCCTCGGCGGCCAGTTCGTGCTCGGCCGCACCATTGACGAAGCGCTGAAGCGCGCGCGCCCGCAGATCGAAGCCGGCTATCGCTATTCCTTCGACATGCTGGGCGAGGCCGCCTACACCGAAAAGGATGCGGCGCGCTATTACGCCTCCTATCGGGGTGCGCTGTCGGTGCTGGCGAAGACATTTCCCGATCTCGAAAGCGAGGTGTTCGAGCGGCCCAGCATTTCGGTGAAACTGTCGGCGCTGCATCCGCGCTATGAATGGATCAAGCGCGAGCGCGTGATGAGCGAGCTTTTGCCCAAGCTGGTGGCGCTTGGGTCTCGAAGCGCGCGAAGCCAATCTTGGTCTCACCATCGACGCCGAAGAGGCCGAACGTCTCGACCTCATGCTCGATGTGTTCGAGGCCATGGGCGAGAGCGACGCGCTGTCCGGTTGGGACGGATTGGGTCTCGCCATTCAGGCCTATTCGAAGCGTACTCTGCCGCTGATCGCCTGGCTGGGCGATCTGGCCCGCCGCCAGAATCGCCGCATCCCCGTGCGTCTTGTGAAGGGCGCCTATTGGGATACCGAGATCAAGCGCGGCCAGGAAATGGGCCTTACCGATTATCCCGTCTTTACGCGCAAATGCGGCACCGACACCTCTTATCTTGCCTGCGCGCGGGCGCTGCTGGAACTGGGCGATGCCGTCTATCCGCAATTCGCGACCCACAACGCCCATACGCTGTCGGCGGTGCAGGTGATGGCGGATGGCCGGCGCGATTTCGAATATCAGCGCCTGCATGGCATGGGCGAGATGCTTTACGAGCTTTATCGCGAAGTGAAGCCGCCGCATCGCGTCGGCGCCGGCACGCGCATCTATGCGCCCGTCGGCACGCATGAAGATCTGCTGGCCTATCTCGTGCGCCGCCTGCTTGGAAAACGGCGCCAACACCTCCTTCGTCAATCGTCTGGCCGACGAGAAATCGCCGATCGAATCCATCATCGCCGATCCCGTCGAGGAACTGCGTGCATCCATGCCGCTGCGCAATCCGAATATCGCGAAGCCGGCCGAGCATATTGCCGGACCGCAAGAACTCCGAAGGCTTCTTCTGGTCCGATCCGCAAATCGCGGAGCCTGCGCTGAAGGCGATGGCAGAAAGCCTGAAGGCGCCGCAGACCGCGGCACCAATTATCGGCGGCGTCGAGCGCAAGGGCGATGCCATGCCGCTGCACGATCCTTCGGATCGCCGCCGCGTGGTCGGCCATGTCGTCGAGGCCAAACCCGAAGACGCGCTTGATGCGCTCGGTCGCGCCCACGCCGCACAGCATGATTGGGATGGCCTGGGCGGCGAGGCGCGCGCGCAAATCCTCGAACGCGCCGCCGATCTCTATGAGGCGAACCGCAACCATCTGATGGCGCTCGCCGTGCGCGAAGCCGGCAAGACCTTGCCGACCGCGCTGGGCGAAGTGCGCGAGGCGGTGGACTTCCTGCGCTATTACGCGGGCCAGGCGCGCAAGCTGTTCAACGGCGAAACGGCGCTGCCGGGGCCGACCGGAGAAGACAATCTCTACACCCTGCATGGCCGCGGCGTCTTCGCCTGCATTTCCCCGTGGAATTTCCCGCTGGCGATCTTCACCGGGCAGGTTGCCGGGGCGCTCGCCGCCGGCAATTCCGTGCTCGCCAAGCCCGCCGAGCAGACGCCGCTGATCGCGGCGGCCGGCGCGCGCCTGCTGCATCAGGCCGGGGTGCCCGCCGATGTGTTGCATCTGCTTCCGGGCGATGGGCCGAAGCTCGGCAATCCGCTCTTCGCCGATGCGCGCCTCGCCGGTGTCGCCTTCACCGGCTCGACCGAAGCGGCCACGGCCATCAATCGCGCGCTGGCCGCCAAGCCCGGTCCCATCGCCACGCTGGTGGCCGAAACGGGCGGCATGAATGCGATGATCGTGGATTCCACGGCCCTGCCCGAACAGGTCACGCGTGACGTCATCGCCTCGGCCTTCGACAGCGCCGGCCAGCGTTGCTCGGCGCTGCGCGTTCTCTTCCTGCAGGAAGACGTCGCCGACAAGATGCTCGACCTGATCCTCGGCAATATGGACGAGATTCGTCTTGGCGATCCCATGCGCCTCGACACCGATATCGGCCCGGTGATCGACGAGGACGCGCGCAAAATTCTGCAAGCCCATGTCGATCGCATGACCCGCGAGGCCAAGCTTCTGCGCGCGCTGCCGCTCGGTCCCGACCATGCGCATGGCACCTTCTTCGCACCGCATGCGTTCGAGATCGGTTCTATCTCTGCGCTTCAGCGCGAAGTGTTCGGCCCGGTGCTGCATGTGGTGCGCTACCAGGCGAGCAAGCTCGACAAGGTGTGCGAGGCCATCAATGCAACCGGCTACGGCCTGACCCTTGGCATTCACAGCCGCATCGACCAGACAGCGAAATTCATTCGCAGTCGCGTCCATGCCGGCAATATGTATGTGAACCGCAACCAGATCGGCGCGGTGGTGGGCGTGCAGCCCTTCGGCGGCGAAGGCCTTTCCGGCACTGGTCCCAAGGCGGGCGGGCCGAATTACCTGCTTCGTTTTGCCCACGAACGCACCTATACGGTCAACACCACGGCCGCAGGCGGCAATGCCGCCCTGCTCAGCGGCCTTTTGGACGACGGGATCTAGGTCCGGGGCGCGCGCGGCCCGGACTTATCCCCGTCATCCGGTAGTGCCCGGCTTGTCCGGGCGATCCAATTTTGTAGGTTCAGTCATGTGCCCGGCTTCCGCGCGCCAGCGCGCGGAACGCTTGGGGGGTGACAGTGGGTGAGGGGCCGCATGAGCGCAGAACACGCGCACATTGTCGTATTCGGAAACGAGAAGGGCGGCTCGGGCAAGACCACCGCGGCGATGCATGTTGCCGTGGCGCTGGCGCGGCTGGGCAAGCGCGTTGCGCTGATCGATCTGGATGCACGGCAGAAGAGTCTGTTGCGCTATGCCGAGAACCGGCTCGAATGGTGCGGGCGCAATGGCGTTGACCTGCCGCAGCTCGAAGGCTACAGCGTCACGCGCACATCCGGCGGTTCGCTCGATGCCGCCGCCGAAGCCGAAGCGGCCGAGTTCGAAGACGATCCTGGAGGATGTCGTACCGCGCAATGATTTCGTGCTGATCGACACGCCCGGTTCGGACACGCCGCTATCGCGCCAGGCCCATGCCTATGCCGACACGCTGGTCACGCCGATGAATGACAGCTTCGTCGATTTCGATCTTCTGGCGCGCATCGATTCCAAGAATTTCAAGATCACGGGCCCGAGCCTCTATAGCGATTTCGTCTGGGACTGCCGCAAGAAGCGCCTGCTCGCGCGCCGGCCCGCGCTCGACTGGGTGGTGATGCGCAACCGCATTTCGGCGGCCGAGGCGCGCAACAAGCGCCGCCTCTCCAAGGCGCTGGATACCCTGTCCGAACGAATCGGCTTCCGCGTCGCGCCGGGTTTCGGCGACCGCGTCATCTTCCGCGAGCTGTTTCCGATGGGCCTGACCATGCTGGACCTGCCGCTGAAGGATATCGGCATCTCGCTCTCCATGTCCCATGTCGCCGCCCGTCAGGAGGTGCGCGAGCTGATCGTGACCCTCAATCTGCCGGGCGTGGGCACCGAAACCGGCATTCTGTAAGGCTCTTAAAGGCCTCTTAAGCCCGCCAGACGATAGGCGCCGATTTGGACTTGGAAATCGGGGGCCGAACGCCAACATTAGGGGCGCGGCGGGAGGTCGGCCATGGCGGGAAACAAGTTACCGACGGAGCGCTCGTCGAGCGCAGACATTGGGGCCTTTCTGGAGGCGGCGTCGCAGGTGCCGGCGCTCTCCCAGGTCAAGGGCCGCCTGATCTTCGCCATCGACGCGACGATGAGCCGTCAGCCGAGCTGGGACCGCGCCACCGAAATCCAGTCCGATATGTTCGCGGTTGCCCAGTCCATCGGCGGGCTCGCCGTGCAGCTCGTCTATTTCCGGGGGCACAGTGAATTCCAGGCGAGCGAATGGACGGTGACGCCGGCCGCTCTGGCCTCGCGCATGCGCGATGTGCGCTGCCGCAGCGGTATCACCCAATTGCGCCGCGTGATCGATCATGCCGCGAACGAAGCGAAGCAGACCCGCGTCGGCGCGCTGGTTTATGTCGGCGATAGTTTCGAGGAGCATGGCGGCGCCGTGGCGAAATCCGCGGCGGCGCTGGCGCTCCGGGGCGTACCCGCCTTCATGTTCCATGAGGGGGACGATCCCACCGCCGCCAATATGTTCAAGGAGGTCGCGCGCCTGACCAAGGGCGTCTATGCGCGCTTCGATGCGGGGGCGGCGAAGCAGTTGCGCGATCTGTTGATGGCTGCCGCGGTTTATGCCGCGGGCGGCGAGGTGGCCTTGCGCGATTATGGCGACAAGGTCGGCGGCGATGTGTTGCGTCTCGCGCGCCATATGCGGGGGGCATAATGCCGGAAGTAATTCTCGGCGTCCTGGTGCTGATCGGGTTGCTGTTTCTTGGCCAGATGTTTGCGGGCGCCAATCCGAAATCGCTCGCCAAGGGGCTGCGCACGACCGGCGCGATCCTGATGGGGCTAGGGGCGCTGGCGCTTCTGACAGTCGATCGGGTCGGCGTCGCCATGCTCCTCGGCAGCATGGCCTGGGGCCTTTATACGGGCGGCCACATCTGGCCCGGCGGCTGGCCCTATTTTGGCCGGGGCGGTAGCGGTGGCGGAACGGCAAGCGGGGCGGGCGGCGCCAAGCCGGGCGCGGGCCGAGACCACCGCCGTGCGCACGGCCTGGCTGGAACTCGAACTCGATCACGAGACGGGCGCCATGCGCGGCACCGTACTTCAAGGCCGTTACAAGGATCGCGCGCTCGAGCGCATGTCCGAAGGCGCGCTACGAACCTTCTACAGCGAGGCCGCACCCGGCGATGCCGAAACCGCGCGCCTGCTCGAAACCTATCTCGATCGCCGCTTCGGCCCTGGCTGGCGCGGAACGGGGCAGGGCGCGCGGCAGGAGCAGGCGCACGGCGGCAAGAGTGGCGGTGGCAGCAGCAGCGGTCGTTCGCGGGCACGGCCCGATGGCGGCATGTCGCGCGACGAGGCTTATGCCGTTCTGGGGCTTCAGTCCGGCGCTGGCGCCGATGACATCCGCGCGGCCCATCGCAAGCTGATGATGCAGAACCATCCCGACCGCGGTGGCTCGGATTATCTCGCCGCCAAGATCAATGAAGCCAAGGATGTGTTGCTGGCGTGAATGCGCCTACCGCGTCGTCGTGGCCGCGAAGCAGGTCTGGCCGCGTTCGGTCAGACGTTCGCACACCTGGCGCGCTTCGCGCTCGACGAAGGGACCGAAGCGCGCGCGATAGAGCTTGTGCCCGTCCACGCTCTGGAACGGCGCGACAATGCGCTCGGCCTGTCCCAGGATATCCATCGACTTCTCGGCATAAGCGGCGAGCTGCGCGCGCGCCACCTTGCGGTTCGCGTAGGCGCCGATCTGGATGGTCCAGTCCGTCATGCCCAGCGCCTGCACGGGCGCCGGCGTGCCGCTACCGCGCAGCGCCGTGTTGCGTGCGGTGGGTTGCGGGATGGTCACCGGTTCATAGGAGGCCAGCGTCAGGCGGGGGCGCGGCTTCGGTGCGATCAGGTCGGCAATGGCATCGTCGCCGGAGGAAATGTCGGCTGGATCGGAGCGCGTCTCGGCCACATCCTCGTCGTTCGGATCCATGGCATCGGCCGAGCGCAGATCCGGCGTGAGCGAGGCCATCGCCACGCTACGAGATTTCGGCTTGGGCACCAGCGCAGCGCCGATGTCGAAGCCGGCGATGACGGTCTGCGGCGCACGGCCGGCGGCAATGGCCTGCCAGGGCACTTCGTTGCTGGCGACGAGCGTGGGTTGCGCGTCGATGCGGGCATAGGTCTGGTTGAGCAGACGGATCATCTCCTCGTCGCGCATATGCGCGGTGCGCCCGCCCATCACGATGCCGATGACGTGATGGTTGTTGCGCACAACGCTCGACACGAGATTGAATCCGGACATCACCGTGTAGCCGGTCTTCATGCCCTCTGCGCCCTTGTAGTGGCCGATCAGATTGTCATGCGTGTCCCAGGTGTGGTCCTTCCAGGTGAAGCTGGGCGTCGCGAAATAGTGGTAGTACTGCGGGAAATCGTAAGCGATGTGCCGCGCCAGGATGCCGAGATCGTCCGCAGTCGTGATCTGCTGGCGGTTGGGCAGGCCCGAGGCGTTGGCGTAATGGGTGTGGCGCATGCCCAGCTTGCGGGCTTCCGCCGTCATCAATTCCGCGAAATGCTTTTCGCTGCCGCCCAGCTTCTCGGCGACCACGACGGCCACGTCATTGGCCGAGCGCACGACAATCGCCTTGATGGCCTGCTGGACCGTGATCGTGTCGACGCCGGGCATGAGATAGAGCTTCACGGGCGACTGTCTGGCCGCATGGGCCGACACCGGCATCGGCGTTTGCAGTGTCACCTTGCCCTGCTTCAGCGCGTCAAAGAGCAGATACAGCGTCATGAGCTTGGTGAGCGAAGCGGGATAGCGGCGCAGATCGGCGTTGCGCGCATAGAGCACCTTGCCCGTCTCGCCATCGAGTATCAGCGCGGCGTCCTTGTTGGGATAGGTCAGGCTGACGTGGCGGTAATGATGACGTGCCTGTGCGGCCTGCGGGGCGAGGGCCAGAATCAGGCCGATCGCTGCCGGGAGCAGGACCGAGAAATTCCTCTTCGCAATCGCGCCGAGAAAGGCGCGCCGCCGCAAAAACATACTCGACCTCTATCGATGGCAACTGCCCGAAGCCCGTCACAATGAGACCAAAATACGGCAGCATCCGCAAGGGGACGGTAAAAAAAAACCTTAAAATACGGGCATTTACCTAGTGGTAAGATTTGGGGCGGAATTGCGGCCGGGTTCCGCCAGCCATATGCTCCGTTCGGCATGGGCCATTAATTGTGCGGTGCAATGTAAAATACTTGACTTCGGGAAGGGTGCAGCGCATATAACTTATGTTGCACTGCAGCAGTCCGGGAATAACTCATTTCCCCGCCCGGACGTTGGCCGGAGTGAGCAGTGCGCCAGGATACCGAAGCGCAACCGCAAAAGGATCGATGGACATGGCGACGACGACCAAGGCGAAGGCCAATACCAAGCTGGGCGGCCCGGAAGCCGTCGAAGCGGCGATGAAGACCGGTACCGAAGCCCTGAAAACCGGCTTCGAAAAGGCTGCCAAGGGCTATGATCAGCTCTTCAGCTACGGCAAGGACACCATGGAGGCCTATCTCAAGTCCGCCAATGTCGCGGGCAAGGGTGCGGAGACCCTCCACAACGAGATTTACAGCTTTTCCAAGCAGGCGATCGAGGACCAGATGGCGCAAGCCAAGGCGCTGATGGCCTCCAAATCGGTCCACGAAGCGTTCGAAATGCAATCAGATTTCGCGAAATCGGCCTTCGACGCCTATGTCGGCCAGATGACGAAGCTGGGCGAGATCTTCGCCTCCACCAGCAAAGAGGCGATCGAGCCGCTTCAGGGCCGCGTTCAGGCCTGGGTGGAAGTGGTCCAGAGCGCCAAGGCGGCCTGAATCGGCGACGGAACTCCGCTCCTCTGGAATTCTGAATGCCCCGCGAAGGGCTCGGGTGATTTCGGTCATCCGGGCCTTTCTGCTTTGTGGCCGTGGGGCGGCCCCCCGGGCTGCGGGTCCCGCGCCCAAGCCGCGCGCACGCATTGCGCAGTTGCCTTTTCCTCCCCCCTTTCCGCTAATCTGGAAAGGAGCGAAGATTTGCGCCTGACAGGGCGCGGCGTGAAAGTAGCCGAGCGGTAATGACGGATAAGAAACACGACAAGGGCAGCACGGACGACGGCGAGGGCGATTCCGGCACCGGCATCGTCACCAAGACGCGGCCCAAGACCAAGAAGCCCAGCCTGTACAAGGTGCTGCTGCTGAACGACGATTACACGCCGATGGAATTCGTCGTGCTGATTCTGGAGCGCTTCTTCAACAAGACGCGCGACGAGGCGGTCGAGGTGATGCTGCATGTCCACCGCCACGGTGTGGGTATTTGCGGCGTCTTCACCTATGAGGTGGCGGAGACAAAAGTGGCGCAGGTCATTGAATTCGCCCGCCGGCATCAACATCCTCTACAATGCACCATGGAGAAGGAGTAGGCCCCGTGCCCTCATTGTCTCGCAGCCTGGAACAAGCGTTACACCGCGCCATCAAGCTCGCGAGCGACCGGCATCACGAATATGCGACGCTGGAGCATCTGCTGCTGTCGCTTATGGACGATCCCGATGCCGCGCAGGTGATGAAGGCCTGCAATGTCAATTCCGAGGCGCTGCGTCTTGCGCTGCAGCACCATGTCGATGAGGAACTCCTGACCCTGGTGATCGAGGATGGCGAGGACGCCAAGCCGACCACCGCTTTCCAGCGCGTGATCCAGCGCGCCGTTCTCCATGTCCAGAATTCCGGCCGCGACGAGGTGACGGGCGCCAATGTCCTCGTCGCCCTGTTCTCCGAACGCGAAAGCCACGCCGTCTATTTCCTGCAGGAGCAGAATATGACGCGGCTGGATGCGGTCTCCTATATCAGCCACGGCATCGCCAAGCGTCCGGGCATGACGCAGCAGAAATCCGTGCGCGGCGCCGAAGAGGAAGAAGAGGCCGCCAAGGAGGTCAAGCAGGGCACCGAAGCGCTCGAAGCCTATTGCGTCAACCTCAACGACAAGGCGCGCTCCGGCCGCATCGATCCGCTGATCGGCCGCGATGCGGAAGTCGAGCGCACGATCCAGATCCTGTGCCGCCGCTCCAAGAACAATCCGCTCTTCGTCGGCGATCCCGGCGTCGGCAAGACGGCGATTGCCGAAGGTCTTGCCCGCAAGATCGTCAATGGCGAAGTGCCGGAGGTGCTGAAAGAGTCCACGATCTATGCGCTCGACATGGGCGCGCTGATCGCCGGCACGCGCTATCGCGGCGATTTCGAAGAGCGTCTGAAATCGGTGGTCAAGGAACTCGAAGCCATCGACGGCGCGGTGCTGTTCATCGACGAGATCCACACCGTGATCGGCGCCGGCGCCACAAGCGGCGGCGCGATGGATGCCTCGAACCTGTTGAAGCCTGCATTGCAGGCCGGTTCGCTGCGCTGCATGGGCTCGACCACCTACAAGGAATACCGCCAATATTTCGAGAAGGATCGCGCGCTCGTCCGCCGCTTCCAGAAGATCGATGTCGCCGAGCCGACGATCCCCGACACGATCAAGATCCTCAAGGGCCTCAAGCCTTACTTCGAGGACTATCACAAGATCCGCTACACCAATGACGCCATCAAGACGGCGGTGGAGCTGGCGGCGAAATACATCAACGACCGCAAGCTGCCGGACAAGGCCATCGACGTCATCGACGAAGTCGGCGCCGCGCAGATGCTGCTGCCCGAATCCCGGCGCCGCAAGACCATCGGCGTGAAGGAGGTCGAGGATGTCGTCGCCAAGATCGCGCGCATCCCTCCCAAATCCGTGTCGAAGTCCGACACCGAACTGCTGCGCAATATCGAGGCCGATCTCAGCCGCGTGGTCTATGGCCAGGACGAGGCGATCCATCAGTTGTCGTCTGCGATCAAGCTGGCGCGCGCCGGCCTGCGTCAGGCGGAAAAGCCCATCGGCTCCTATCTGTTCTCCGGCCCCACCGGCGTCGGCAAGACCGAAGTGGCCAAGCAGCTCGCCTCCATCATGGGCGTCGAACTCCTGCGCTTCGACATGAGCGAATATATGGAGCGCCACACGGTCAGCCGCCTGATCGGCGCGCCGCCGGGCTATGTCGGCTTCGATCAGGGCGGCTTGCTCACCGATGGCGTCGACCAGCATCCGCATTGCGTGCTGCTGCTCGACGAAATCGAAAAGGCGCATGGCGACCTCTTCAACATCCTTCTGCAGGTGATGGATCACGGCAAGCTGACCGATCACAACGGCAAGAAGATCGACTTCCGCAATGTCATTCTGATCATGACGACCAATGCCGGC
>CAWGGT010000015.1:0-25609 GCA_963822185.1 uncultured Pseudomonadota bacterium | reverse complement strand
GTTATGTACGTCTCCTTGACTCGAGGCCGAGGCCACCCAGGCCACCGGCCGCCAGCTCAAGATCGACGGCGCCCTCCACCTCACCGTGTTCCCGGAACTGGGGCTGAAGGCCGAGAAGGTCACCCTCGCCAATGTGCCGGGCGGCAAGTCCCCCTATCTCGCCACGATGCAGAGCCTCAGGGTCGGGGTACGGCTGCTGCCGCTGCTCTCGGGCCGGCTGGAAGTCTCCGAGGTCACGCTCGACAAGCCCACCATCAATCTGGAGGCCGACAAGGCCGGCCACGGCAATTGGGTGCTGGGCGGCACGAATGCGGCGGCCAAACAGACGAGCCCGGCCGAAACCGCCGGCGGCGGCGTGGCGGCGGCCGCCAAGGCGCGCTTCCAGGGCGTGCGCATCGCCGACGGCACGATCAGCTATTACGACGCCCAGACCGGCGCGACGCGCAAGATCGAGAACATCGACCTGACGGTCGGCATCACCAGCCTCGCCAAGCCGCTGACGGTCGATGGCAGCCTGGTCACCCAGGGCCAGAAGATCTCGCTCGACGGGCGCATCGACTCGCTCAAGGATCTGATGGATGGCGATGCCACGCCGGTGAATCTGTCGCTGACCTCGACGCTGGTACAGGCGAGCTTCAAGGGCAGGCTGGCGCGCGCCAGCGCCGATGGCCTCCTCAAGCTCGACACGCCCTCGGTGCGCAAGCTGGCGGCGTGGTCGGGCAAGGCCGCTGCCGCCGGGCGGTGGGCTCGGCCATCTCTCGCTTGAGGGCCAGCTTTCGGCGCGCGGCAAGACCGACCGCTTCTCGGCCATCAAGCTGACGCTCGACAAGATGACATTGACCGGCGCGCTGACGCTCGACCGCTCGGGCAGCGTGCCGGCGCTTAGCGGCCAGCTTTCCGTCGACGATCTCGATCTCAATCCCTATCTCGCCGGCGCTGCATCGGGAAATGGCGGCGCGGCGCATCAGGCCGCACCCGCAAAATCCGGCACCGGCTGGAGCAAGAAGCCTATCGACCTTGCGATGCTGCAGGCCATGAATGCGCGGCTGACGCTGAATGTCGGCTCGCTCGAACTGCGCAAGCTGAAGCTGGGCCAGACGACACTGGCGGTGAACCTTCAGAACGGCGCGCTCACCAGCCGCCTCGACCCCATCACGCTTTATGGCGGCAGCGGCGTTGCCACGTTGAATGTCAGTGCCAATGGCGCGGTGCCCCACATCGCCAACACGCTCAAATTCGAGAACCTGCAGATCAGGCCCTTCCTGACCGATACGCTGGGCATCGACCGCATCGAGGGCACAGGCACGATCACGCTGAACGTCAACGCCGATGGACGCAGCCCCGACGCGATCATGCATGACCTCGGCGGCAAGGGCGCGATCACCTTCCTCAACGGGCGGGTGCGCGGCGTCGATCTGGCCGGCGTGGCGCGCACGATCCAGGGCGCGCTGTCCGGTCAGGCCGTGTCGTCCAGCGCCTCGACCGATTTCACCGAGATGGGCGGCACCTTCACGATTCAAAAGGGCGTGATGACGAGCAAGGATTTCCACATGCTCAGCCCCTTCATCCGCCTGACCGGCGCGGGCAACGTCAATCTCGGCGAACAGAGCATCGATTTCGTGGTCGAGCCCAAAGCCGTCGCGTCGATGAAGGGCCAGGGCGGCCAGCAAGGCGCGTCCGGCATCGGCATTCCGTTCCGCATCCACGGCGCCTGGAGCAACATCCACTACACGCCGGATCTGTCGGGCGTAGCCACCGACATCCTCAACTCGGTCAAGAGCGGCAAGTTCTCGACCAAGAGCGTGCTGGACGGATTGTTCGGCGGCGGGCAGCAGACCAATCAGCCCAGCGGTGACAAGACCAAGAAATCCACCCAGCCGAAAAACCCCGCCGACATGCTCAAGGGCCTGTTCGGCGGGGGCGGTTGAGCCGTACGCGCTAGGCCATCAGCGCGGCTTTGCCTTCGCGATATTCGGCTTCGAGGCGGGTGACGAGGTCTTCGACCGTCGGCGCATCGTGGATCTGGCCGACGCCCTGGCCCGAGCCCCAGATGTCGCGCCAGGCCTTCTGCTTGGTGTTGCCGCCGGAGCCGAAATTCATCTTCGACTTGTCGGATTCGGGAAGATTGTCGGGATCGAGGCCCGCCGCTTCCACCGACGAGCGCAGATAATTGCCGTGCACGCCCGTGAACAGGTTGGAATAGACGATGTCGCCGCCGCCGGCCGCTTCGATCAGCGCCTGTTTGTAGGCCTCGTCGGCATTGGCTTCCTTGGTGGCGATGAAGCGCGTGCCCATATAGGCGAGATCGGCGCCAAGCGCCTGCGCCGCCAGGATCGAGCGGCCATTGGCGATCGAACCGGAGAGCGCGATCGGCCCGCTCCCAGAACTTGCGCAATTCCGGCACCAGCGCGAAGGGGCTGAGCGTGCCGGCATGGCCGCCCGCACCGGCACAGACCGGGATCAATCCATCGACGCCCTCGTCCACCGCCTTCTTCGCGTGACGGATGTTGATGATGTCGTGGAAGACGACGCCGCCATAGGAATGCGCCGAATCGATCACCGCCTGCGGCGCCCGAGCGAGGTGATGATGATCGGCACCTGATGTTCGGTGCAGACCTCCATGTCGTGCATCAGCCGGTCGTTGGAGGCATGGCAGATCTGGTTGACGGCGAAGGGCGCCGCCTTCTTTCCGGTTGTACGCTCGAATTCGGCCAGCTCGGTTTTGATCTGCACGATCCATTCGGCGAGCTTCTCGGCCGGCCGGGCATTGAGCGCCGGGAACGAACCGACGATGCCGGCCTTGCATTGGGCGATGACCAGCTCCGGGCCGGAGACGATGAAGAGCGGCGATCCGATCACGGGCAGGCGCAGGCGGCCCTCCAGGACTTTGGGCAGAGGCATGACGTTTCCTTTCAGAATATCGCTTGGCGACAACTGATCCTTGCGCAGCGCCCGCCGTCAAGGCCGCACTTATGACGCGGAGGGGCCGCGGATGGCGTTGTCCGCGCCGCAACGTCAGGCCCCCGCGTGCTTGAGCAGGGGACTGGATGCCTCATTCATGGGCATCTTGTCATCTCAGACGCGGGATTCGCGCAGTGTCGCTCCCGCGAGCCGTTGGGAAATCATCAACGCCTTTGCGTGTATGAGATTTGGGCAGGGCTGCCATGGCGGATTGACATCCCTCGTCCGCTCGTCAAGTTTTCCCAGCGGTGTCGCGGTATCCGTCATCTCTGCCGAGCGGGGGAGTATCAGGCCTACATGCTCTCCTACGCGATCCGGCGCATTCTCGGCGCGATCCCGACGCTGCTCGTCATCATCACGCTCGCCTTCTTCATGATGCGGCTCGCGCCCGGCGGGCCGTTCGACAGCGCGCGCCGCCTGCCGCCGGAGATCGAGCACAATATCGAGAAGGCCTACAATCTCGACAAGCCGCTCTACCAGCAATATTTCCTTTATCTCGACCATCTCGCCCATTTCGATCTGGGCCCCTCCTACAAGAACAAGGACTTCACGGTTGCCGCAGCTGATCGCGCACGGGCCTGCCGGTCAGCGCCAAGATCGGCATCAGCGCCATGGTCATCGCGATCGTGCTCGGCATCGGGCTGGGCACGCTGGCGGCGCTCAGGCAGAACAAGGCCAGCGATTACGGCGTGATGTCGCTCGCCATGGTCGGCATTACGATCCCGACCTTCGTCACCGCGCCGATTCTGACGCTGATCTTCGGCGTCTACGGGATCAGCCTGTTCGGACACGACTTATCCCTGCCCGTCGGCGGCTGGAATGGCGGGGCGTTGCGCAACATGATCCTGCCGGTCACGGTGCTGGCGCTGCCGCAGATCGCGATCATTTCCCGGCTGGTGCGCGGCAGCATGATCGAAGTGCTGCACTCCAACTATGTGCGCACGGCGCGGGCCAAGGGCCTGCCGAATCATCTGGTCATCTGGCGCCATGCGCTGCGCGCCGGGCTGCTGCCGCTGGTGAGCTATCTGGGCCCGGCCGTTGCCGGCGTGCTCACCGGCTCGCTGATCGTCGAACAGATTTTCGGCATGCCCGGCATCGGACGCTATTTCGTGCAGGCGGCGCTCAACCGCGACTACACGCTGGTGATGGGCGTGGTCATCACCTATGCGGCGCTGGTGATCGTCATGAACCTCGTCGCCGACATTCTCTATGCGGTGCTCGATCCGCGCGTGAGGTATCGACTGATGGTCACGCCCGGCGCCGACCAACGGCCGATCTGATCGATCGAGGCCCAGGACGTTCAGGGCCGCAGCCTGTGGGTGGATGCGCGCCGCCGCCTGTTCCGCAACAAGGCGGCCGTGGCCAGCATCGTGATCCTCGCCATCATCGCGCTGATGGCGATCTTCGCGCCGCTGCTGTCGCCCTATACCTTCGATGCGCAGGATTACAACGCGGTGTCCTGCGCGCCGAACTGGTGGCCGGATTCGACCGTGATGTGCTATGCCGGCGGCACGCACTGGTTCGGCACCGATTCCATCGGCCGCGACCTGTTCGTCCGCGTGCTCTACGGCGCGCGCGTCTCGCTGGCCGTGGGGCTGGTGGCGACGCTGGTCAGCCTTCTGATCGGCGTCGCCTATGGCGCGACGGCCGGCTATCTCGGCGGCCGCATCGACGAGCTGATGATGCGCTTCGTCGACGTGCTCTATTCGCTGCCCTTCATCTTCTTCGTCATCATCCTGATGGTGATCTTCCACCGCAGCCTGGTCCTGCTGTTCGTCGCCATCGGCGCGGTGGAATGGCTGACCATGGCGCGGATCGTGCGCGGCCAGACCCTGTCCATCAAGCAGAAGGAATTCATCGAGGCGGCGCGCGCGGCCGGCGTCGGCACCTTCGGCATCATCCGCCGCCATGTCATCCCCAATGTGGTGGGGCCGGTGATCGTCTATGTGACGCTGACGATCCCCGACCGTGATCCTGGCCGAAAGCTTTCTGAGCTTCCTCGGCCTGGGCGTGCAGGAGCCGCTGACCTCGCTGGGGCGTGCTGATCTCCGACGGCGCCAACCAGATGGAAACCGCGCCCTGGATGCTGATCTTCCCGGCCATCTTCATGGCGGTGACGCTGTTCTGCTTCAACTTCATCGGCGACGGGCTGCGAGACGCCCTCGACCCGAAGGACCGGTAGCGCCATGACCACACCGATCCTGCAAGTTCGCGATCTCGATGTGCGCTTCTACGACGCCGGACGGCGAGGTGCATGCGGTCAAGAATCGTCGAGCTTCGACGTGCGACGAAGGCGAGACGCTGGGCGTCGTCGGCGAATCCGGATCGGGCAAGAGCCAGACTCTTCCTGGCCGACGATCGGCCTTCTTGCCGGCAACGGCACGGCCACCGGCAGCGTCAAATATCGCGGCGAGGAACTGCTCGGCATGCCGCTCAAGCAGCTCAACGCGCTGCGCGGCTCGAAGATCACGACCATCTTCCAGGACCCGCTGACCTCGCTGACGCCGCATATGACGATCGGCGCGCAGATCATGGAAGCGCTGCGCATCCATCAGCGCGTGCCCGCAGGCCGAAGCCGAGCGGCGCACGCATGGAGATCCTGGAGCTGGTGCGCATTCCCGAAGCCCGCCGGCGCATGAACCAGTACCCGCACGAGCTTTCCGGCGGCATGCGCCAGCGCGTGATGATCGCCATGGCGACGGTGTGCGGGCCCGACCTTCTGATCGCCGACGAACCGACCACGGCGCTCGACGTCACCGTGCAGGCGCAGATCCTCGACATCATGCGCGACCTGCAGAAGGAGCTGAAGACCGCGATCGTCATGATCAGCCATGACATGGGCGTGATCGCCGGCATCGCCCATCGCGTGCAGGTGATGCGCCATGGCGAGATCGTCGAGACCGGCGCACGTCGACACGATGTTCGAAGCGCCGCAGCATCCCTATACCAAGGCCTTGCTCGATGCGATGCCGCGCATCGACGATCCCACGCCATGGCGGCCATCTGGCGCCGGCAGAAGACCGACGACACAGCGCGAAACGCTGCTCGACGGTCGACGACCTCAAGGTCCATTTCCCGATCCGCACCGGCGGCCTCTTCATTCCCGCAGACCAAACCCCTGCGCGCCGTCGATGGCGTCAGCTTCACGCTCCATCAGGGCGAGACGCTGGGCATTGTCGGCGAATCCGGATGCGGCAAGTCCACGCTGGCGCGCGCGGTGCTCAAGCTGGTGCCCAAGACGGACGGCACCGTGGTCTGGATGGGCCGCGACCTGGGCACGGTGCAGCGATCCGGAGCTGCGCAAACTGCGCAAGCAATTCCAGATCGTGTTCCAGGACCCGCTGGCAAGCCTCGATCCGCGCATGACCATCGGCGAATCCATCGCCGAGCCGCTGAAGGCGCAGCAGCCCGCACTGACCCGCGCCAAGCTGCGCGAGCGTGTGCGCGACATGATGGACCGGGTCGGCCTGGAACCGGGCTGGATCAACCGCTATCCGCACGAATTCTCCGGCGGACAGAACCAGCGCGTCGGCATCGCCCGCGCGATGATCGTGCAGGCCGAAGCTGGTGGTATGCGACGAAGCGGTCAGCGCGCTCGACGTTTCGATCCAGGCGCAGATCGTCGAGCTGATCCTCGACCTGCAGCGCGAATTCGGCATGTCGATGATGTTCATCAGCCACGACCTGTCGGTGGTGCGCCAGGTTTCGCACCGGGTGATGGTGCTCTATCTCGGCCGCGTCGTGGAAATGGCCGATCGCGACACGATCTACAGCGATGCGCGCCACCCCTATACGCGCGCGCTCATCAGTGCGGTGCCCGTGCCCGATCCCAAGGTGGAACGGAACAAGGCCCGGCTCGAAATTGGCGGCGACCTGCCCTCACCGCTGGACAGCCGCGCGCCGCTGACCTTCCTCAAATCGAAGATCATCGACGATCCGGACGCCGAGCAATACCGCCCGAAGCTGATCGAGGTCGCGCCCGGTCACCTCGTTGCCGAATTTGACGGGATGTGAGGCTATTTGATCCGCGTCACCTTGTAGAGGTGGTTGCTGCCATTCACCGTCAGATTATAGCTCCCCAGGAACCCGCGAGAAATCGTGACCGTGTTGTCGCCCGCCCTACGGCGGAAATGCGCCCGATCAGCATCGCCCTGGAGCTGCTTCCATACCTGGCCGTTGTCGAGGAAGACTACAAACTTGCCAAACGCATTGTAGGCATAATCCGTGACCTTGGCGGTGATGCTGTCGATCGATTGGGGAGCTTCGGGCGCGGCCTTGGTCTGCTCCTGTTTCGGCAGCTGGTCCGCACCGAATTTCTGCGGCGTGGTTTGCTTGTCGGGCGCGGTGCCAAAGAGGTCGCCCATGTTGAAGCCGAACCAGGACTTATGCTCTTCCTCGGTCGGCGACGCCTTCGCGGCCACGTTCGGGGCAGGCGCAGGAGCAGCAGCCACCGGCGCCGGTGAAGCCGGCGATGCGCTCAGCGCGGCCTGCACGCGCGGCGCCAGAGCGTCATAGCAGGCCAGGCGCCTGGCCGAATCGTTCAGCGTGCCGCAATGGGCCATGGCCCTCAGGAGAGCATCATCGGCAGCTTGGGCCGGACCAGCCGCCATAGCGACCGAGGCCGTAAGGGCGGCGGCCCCCGCTGTCAAAAATATACGCAAATTCATAGGTCGTTCACCCCGGCTGTGCTTTGCTTTGCCTGTCACGCCTGCTGCCGGACGGCAGCCGATGGACGCATGGTATGCGCAAGTGAGGGCTACGCGCCATGGCATTTGTCTTGTTCACCGTATCATCAGCGCACCACCGCCCCAACTAACCGCTCTTCGGGAAGCTTGCATGGCGATATTCGCGAAAGGCGGGGTGTCACGCCGCACCGTGTTGGGCGGCGGCTCCATGGCGCTGGTGGCCGGCGGCTCCGCGCTGGCGCTTCACAGCACCCCGCGCATGCAGCGCCTCGCCACGGCCGACGCCTTCACCCTCAATCGCGGCAATGGCGCCGAGCCCAACACGCTCGATCCCCATCTGGCGGTCACGAGCTGGGAAAACAACATCATCGGCGACCTGTTCATGGGTCTGATGACCGAGGATGCGGCCGCCCGCCCGGTGCCGGGCGCGGCCCTCTTCTATACCGTCAGCGATGACGGACTGACCTATCGCTTCCGCATGCGCCCCCACACATGGTCGGATGGCGTGCCGGTGACGGCGGAGGATTTCGTCTATTCGCTGCGCCGCGTGCTGGCCCCGGCAACGGCTGCGCAGTACGCCTCCATCCTTTATCCGATCAAGAACGCCGAGGCCGTCAATGCCGGCGCGCTGCCGGTGGATGCGCTGGGCGTGCGCGCGCCCGATCCCGAGACGCTCGAAATCGAATTCCGTTTCCAGGTGCCCTATGTCGCGCAGCTCATGACCCATAGCGCCAGTTTCCCCGTGCCGCGCCATGTGGTGGAGAAATATGGCGCCGACTGGACCCAGCCCGGCCACATCGTGTCCAACGGTCCCTACAATCTGGTCGAGTGGGTCGCCAATGATCACATCACGCTGACGCGCAATCCGCGCTTCGTCGAAGCCAAGCCGGCGCCGATCAAAACCGTGAATTTCTATCCCACGCCGGATGCGTCGGCCGCGCTCAAACGCTTCCGAGGCGGCGAGTTCGACATTCTCAGCAACAGCGTCGCGCCGCAGCAGACGCAATGGCTGAAGCGCGAAGTCCCGCGCGAGTTGCATCTGACTCCCTTCATGGCGACGAAATATCTCGTCTTCAATTTCGAGCGCCCGCCCTTCGATGATTTGCGCGTCCGCAAGGCCCTTTCCATGGCCATCGATCGCGAGATACTGGTCTCCAAGATCACCCGCGGCGGCGAGACGGCCGCCTATTCGCTGGTGCCGCCGCAGATGCCGGGTTATCCGGGCACAGCCCCATTTGCGCTTCCGCGATCAGAACATGACGGCGCGCAAGACCGCCGCGATCGAGCTTCTGCGCGAAGCCGGATACGGGCCGAACAATCCGCTCGACTTCGCCCTCAACCTCCATGATGACGACCGAAGCCAAGGTCGTCGGCGTGACGATGCAGGAGATGTGGCGCGAGATCGGCGTGCGGCCGGAGCTGATCTTCTCGGAGGGCAAGGTGCATTATGACCTGCTGCGCCAGCAGGATTTCGCGATCGCCTGGTGCGCCTGGAGCGCCGATTATCTGCGACGCCAAGGACTTCCTCTTCCTGGCCGCCTCGGCAACCAAGGACCTCAATTTCGGCCGCTATCGCAACCCGGTCTTCGACCGGCTGCTGCAGCAGTCCGATTCCGAGCGCGATCCGGCGCTGCGCGCCGAGATGCTGGAACATGCCGAACAGCGCATGCTCGACGATGAAGCCCTGGCACCGGTCTATTATGGGGTCACGCGCGATCTCGTCTCGACCGAGGTCCATGGCTGGATCGACAATCCCGTCGACATCAATCGCACGCGCTATCTGACGCTGCGGCGCGCCATGTCCACTGCATAATTCCGCGCCACTCTGACGATGAATCTATCGTCGGGCCGCGTGGCAGGACTGTGACCGGGCGAACCGGCGTGCTAAGCGGATATGAGGCTCCGGATCAATCGATTGATGAAATTCAGATTTCTGCGCGTGCCCGGCAAAGCGGCCCGGCACGCCCTGGTCCTGGCCTTCGCTGCCCTTACGGTCGCGGCCTGCGGTCCCAGCGGTCCGCCGCCCGGCACCGTGGTCATCAATCGCGGCAACGGCCCGGACATTCGAAGCCTCGACCCGGCCTTCATCTCCGGCACCTGGGAAGCCTGGGTCGTGGGCGACATGCTGATGGGGCTGACGACCGAAGGCCCGAACGGCGAGCCCGTGCCCGGCGCGGCCACGCATTGGGAGGTTTCGCCGGACGGGCTGACCTGGACCTTCCATCTGCGCGAGGAGGTGTGGTCGGACGGTGTGCCGGTCACGGCAGCATGATTTCGTCACCGCATGGCGGCGCGAAATGGATCCCAAGACGGCCGCGATCTATTCCTACATCCTGTGGCCGATCAAGAACGCCAAGCGCATCAGCGAGGGCAAGCTGCCACCAAGCGCGCTGGGCGTGAAGGCGCTCGATGACGACACGCTGCAGGTGACGCTGGAGCATCCGGCGCCCTATCTGCCCGAATTGATGGCGCATCAGACCGCCTATCCGATCCCGCGTCACATCTATGAGAAACTGGGCAACCAGTGGTCGAAGCTGAAGAACTTCGTCGGCAACGGTCCCTATCTGCCCAAGGAATGGATCCCGCTCGATCACATCACGCTGGTCAAGAATCCGCGCTTCTACGATGCGAAGCATGTGCAGATCGACATCGAGAATTACTACACCACCAACGATTCCGAAGCGGCACTGAAGCGCTATCGCGCCGGCGAGCTGGACACGGTCTATGGCTATCCGGCGCTGGAAATCGACTGGCTGCGCAAGAACATCCCCGACCAGATCAAGACCGTGCCCTATCTTGAACTCACCTATATAGTGATCAATTTCGACGATCCGCTCTTCAAGGACAAGCGTCTGCGCGAGGTGCTCAATCTCGCCATGAACCGCGAGAAGCTGATGAACAATATCCGCCGCCTGGGCGAGCCGCCGGCCTATTCCTACATTCCGCCGGGCATCGCCAATTATCCGCACACCGCGGTGATGGCGATGAAGACGATGCCCATGGCCGATCGGCTGGCCAAGGCGCGGGCGTTGATGCGGGCCATGGGGTATGGGCCGGACCATCACCTGAAGATCGATTTCCTCTCCTCCACCAATCCCGACACGGTGCGCAGCGCCGCCGCGATGCAGGGCATGTTCTCCAAGGTGTGGATCGACCTCAACATCATTGCCGAAGAACGCCAGGTGCAGATCGTCGATCTCAGACAGCACAATTTCAGCTCGGCTACTCGGCCTGGGTTGCCGATTTCGACGATGCCGTCAATTTCCTGGACCTGCTGCGCACGGGCACCAACCAGAACTATGGCGATTATTCCAATCCGAAATTCGATGCCCTGCTCGACCGGGCGCAGCAGGAGCCCGATCCCAAGGCGCGTGGCGCGTTGCTGAACCAGGCCGAGCAGATCGCGCTCGACGATTATGCCTGGGTGCCGGAATATTTCGGCGTGACGCAGAATCTCGTGAAGCCGTATGTGAAGGGCTGGATTTCCAACGCCAAGGATTTCAACCGCACGCGCTGGCTCCGGATCGAAGGCAAGCCCGGCGCACGGTGAAGCACCTGCAGACGCATCAGGCATTCGGCAGAAACGGTTCCGCGCCCGGAATGCCGCCTGAGCCGCACACCGGCGTGGCCCCCCGATAGATCGGCGGCAGCGCCTCGCTCCACCGCCTTGTGCCGGTGGCCCCCGTCATTTATGGTAACGCTACCAATAACGATGTGGAGGGGGACGGGATGAAAGCTGGGGTTCTGATCATGGCGCTGGGCCTCGCGACAGCCGACCTCGCCCATCCCGCCCTTGCCGAGGCCCCGCATTGGGTTGGCAGCTGGGCGACCTCGGAACAGATCCCCGAGCCGCAGAATGCGCTGCCCGCTTCCGCGCTGACGAACGCCACCTTGCGGCAGATCGTGCATCTGTCCATCGGCGGCGATGTGCTGCGCGTTCACATTTCCAATGCCTTCGGCACCGGGCCGCTGCGCATTACGGCGGCGCATATCGCGCGTGCGCGCTCGCCCCGCTCTTCCGCCATCGATCCCGCCAGCGATACGCCCCTCACCTTCAACGGCAAACCGGGCGTCATCATTCCCGCCGGCGCCCAATACATTTCCGATCCCGTGCACTTTGCGGCGCCGCCGCTTTCGAACATTGCGATCTCGCTTTATGCCGCCCGGCCGCCGAAAGGCGAGACCGGCCATCCCGGCTCGCGCGAAACCTCCTATCTCGTTCATGGCAATGAAGTCTCTGCGGCGCGCCTTCGCCACGCCAAGACCTTCGATCATTGGTTCGAGATCGCCGGGATTGACGTCGAAGCCCCGGCCGAAGCGGCGGCCATCGTCGTGCTGGGCGATTCCATCGCCGACGGCCATGCCTCCACCACAAACGGCAATGACCGCTGGAGTGATGATCTGGCCCAGCGCCTGCGCGACGGACTGCACGGCCGCACCATCGGCGTGCTCAATCACGGCATCGGCGGCAACCGGCTTCTGAATGACGGGCTGGGGCCCAACGCGCTGGCCCGCTTCGGTCGCGATGTGCTGGCCCAGGCGGGTGCGCGCTATGTGATCGTTCAGGAAGGCATCAACGATCTCGGCACATTCGAGATGGCCGGCAAACGGCCCGCAAGCGCCCACCATGTCCTCGTGCGGCGGATCATCGGCGCCTACAGGCAGATCATCACCCGCGCCCATGCCTATGGCCTCCGCGTCTATGGCGGCACGCTTTCGCCCTTTGTGAGGTCGGATTACTACAAGCCCTCCGCGCTTGCGGAGGCCGACCGCGAGGCGATCAATCGCTGGATCCGCACCTCAGGCCAGTTCGATGCCGTGATCGATTTCGACAAGGTGTTGCGCGATCCCGCCCATCCCCATCGCCTGGATGCCGCGCTATGACAGCGGCGATCACCTTCACCCCTCGCCGGTTGGCTATCGGGCGATGGCGGCGGCGGTCCCGCTCTCGCTATTCACGCATTAGCCCCGCGCGCAATCAGCGCCCGATATAAGGGAACGACAGGCTTTCATAATAGGAGAGCGGTTTGGGAGGCGGCGCGGTGCCGGGCGGATAGGGCTGGTGCTGCGAAGCTGTCGAAATAGGCCAGGCAGGCATTGCGCCACCATTTGGCTTCCCTGAGCTGGATCTTGAGGAAGGCCACCGTCAGCGCATAACGCTGCGGATCGACGATAGGGCTTCATCCGTGCCCATGCGCGCTGCATGCCGCGCACCTGGCTGCACACCGCAGTCCATAATGATAGACGAGCCCGTCCCACAGCGTGCGCCCGGATTTGAGGCGATAATCTCCACGGCACATGGTGGAACCAGAGCAGATATTTCTCCGGCGTCGCGCGCACATTCTCGAACTGACGTGACAGCGGCGGGAAATATTGCGCGGCTTCATTGCTGCCCGTCTTCGTGCGGTCAAAGCCAAGACCGTCACGGCCGGCATGATGATAATAGGGCGCCTTCCAGTCGGCGCGCTGGCCTTTATCGTCCCAGGGTGCGGGGCCGTAATGGGTGTCGTGCCCCATGATCATGTTGAGGCCAAGCGGCGTCATGTAATTCACCACGGCCTCGCGCGAGGTCATCATCATCTTCACCACCGGCTTCACGAAGTTCGGATTGTTGGTGAAGGTCTGCCGCGCCCATTCGGCGGCGATGGCGCGCGCAGACGCATCCGGATTCCAGGCCAGCCGGCCGAAGGCATACCAGTTCGCCTGATTGAAGATCGAGCCGCACCAGTTGCGATCCGTGCCGGTATTGGCGACGCCGGAAATCCCTGTGAGCGTGTTGCCGAACAATCGTCCATCGATCACCTTGGCCACGGTCGAGCCGGGACCGCGCGCATAGGTGTCCGTCTGCAGAACCTCGCGATAGAGCGCGCCCAGATAAACGAGATGGGTCGCGAAGCCCAGATATTCCTTGGTGATCTGCACTTCCATCATGGTGTTGGTGTGCGGCAGCGCACCGAACAGCGGATTGAACGGTTCGCGCGGTTGGAAATCGAGCGGGCCGTTCTTGACCTGCACCAACACATTGGAATCGAACTTGCCGTCGAGCGGAGTGAACTCCTTGTAGGCCTGCTTGGCGCGATCTTCCTTCGGATTGTTGGCATAGACGAAGGCGCGCCACATCACCACGCCGCCATGGGGCGCCAGCGCGCGCGCCAGCATGTTCGCGCCCTGCGCATGGCTGCGGTGATAATCCTGCGGACCGGGCTGGCCTTCCGAATTGGCCTTCACAAGGAAGCCACCGAAATCGGGGATCAGGCGATAGACCGCATCGACCTTACCCTGCCACCACGCCTGCACCTTCGGGTCCAGCGGATCGGCCGTCTTCAGATGCCCCAGAATGATGGGCGACGCGAAATTGATCGAGAGATAGACCCGCACACCATAGGGCCGAAATGCCTTTGCCAGCGCCGCCACCTTCTTCAGATAGCGCGGGGTGAGTATCAGCGGATCGGCATTCACATTGTTGAGCACAGCACCATTGATGCCGATGGAGGCATCGGCGCGGGCATAATCGATGTAACGCGGCTCGATATAGGTGGGCAGCGTCGTCCAGTTCCACAGCGATTGGCCGGCATAGCCGCGCTCCACCGTGCGGTCGAGATTGTCCCAATGGTCAAGCACGCGCAGCTTGATCCTGGGCGCTGATGTGATGTCGAGCCCCGTGAGCGGCGCACGCATCGCGATCCGCCGCAGCAGCGCGAAGACGCCATAGAGCACGCCGATGTCGCGATTGGCCGCGACGACGGTGGCCGCATGACCACCGATCCGGACGCTTCTGAGCGAATACCCTTCGCTGCCGGCTTTGGCGAGATCGAGATGCAGTCCGGCAATCAGCTTCGAGGTGGCCGGTGTCCCGATGACGATGGCGCCGTTGCGCGTAACCCGTGAGGTGGATGTGAGCGTGCGACCAAGAAGCCCGCTTAGCCCGCGCGCCAACTCCTTGCGCGCCGCGATCAGGGTCGGGCTGGCGCCGGGTGCCACCAGCTGTGTCGCCTCGGCGCGATAGGTAGCCAGATCGCGCGCTTCGACGCGGTCATAGCGCAGCCACAGCCGGTAGCCGTCATCGGCGCGGGCGCTGGCCGCCGACGCCACAGCGAACAGCGCGGCGGCCATGATGCAGGCCCCGATCCGCATGGGCCGGAATGCGAACATCATGGCCTCCCCCGCACTATCAACCGTGGACGTGCAGCACCACCGATTTGAGGTTCACCGAACTGTCGCCTGCCATGATGTCGAAATCGCCGGGCTCGACCACATGTTTCATGTCGGCATTCCACAGCGCCAGCGCATCGGGCGTGAGCGTGAAGGTTACGGTCCGCGTCTCACCGGGCTTCAGCGTGACCCGCTCGAAGCCCTTGAGCTCCTTGATCGGCGTCGTCACCGAACTGACGAGATCGTGGATATAGAGCTGCACCACCTCGTCACCCGTGCGCTTGCCGGTGTTGCGCACATCGACGGCCACATTAACCGACTGGTTCTTGCCGATCGTCGTGGAGGACAGGCGCGGCGCGCTCACCGCAAACGTGGTGTAGCTGAGGCCATAGCCGAAGGGATAAAGCGGCTTGATCGAGCTGAAGAGATAGCCCCGCCGCGCGCTCGGCTTCACATTGTAGAAATCGGGAAGCTGGCCCACAGAGCGCGGGATCGAGACCGGCAGCTTGCCGCCCGGATTGGCATCGCCGAACAGGATGTCGGCCATGGCGGTGCCGCCCTTCTCGCCCAGATACCAGCCCTCGATCAGCGCATTGGCCTTGTCGGCGAGTTCCGGCACGGCCAGCGGGCGGCCATTCAACAGCACCACGACGACCGGCTTGCCGAGCTTGCGCATGGCATCGAACAGCGCGTTCTGGCTGCTGAGAAGGCCGAGGCTGGAGCGATCGCCCAGATGATTGTCGGCCCAGCCTTCGCGGCTGGTGTTGGGATTGCCGCCCAGGACGAGGACGATCTCATCCGCACCCTGCGCAACCTTGACCGCGTCGGCAATGCGCTGCGCATTCTTCTGCGGATCGGCCAGTTCGACCTTGTCCGACCACCAATGGTCGGTCCTGGTGATCTTGACACCTTCGGAATAGACCACATGCACGCGGTCGCCGAGCTTGGCCTTGATCCCCTGCAGGATGCTGACCGTATGGCCGGGATAGCTCGAATAGCCGCCGAGCAGCGTCTCCTTGGCATTCGGCCCGATCACCGCCAGCGTTTTGATGCGGTTCGCATCGAGCGGCAGCGTGCCGTCATTCTTGAGCAGGATCACCGCCTTGCGCGCCACCTTGGCGGCAAGGGCCTGCGCCTGGGCATCGTTGGTGATGGCGACAGCGGTGTCGGCATCGGCATAAGGATGCTCGAACAGACCGGCCAGGAACTTGATGCGCAGGATGCCGCGCACGGCGCGGTTCACATCCGCCATCGGCACCCGGCCTTCGCGGATCGATTTCACCAGCGTGGCAAAGGCCTCGCCATCCGGCATATCGACATCGACGCCCGCCTCAAGCGCGCGGATGGCGGCCGAGGCCAGATCGGGCTCGACATGATGCAGCGTATCGAGCTGTTCGATGCCCTCGTAATCGCTGACCACCAGCCCCTTGAAGCCCCATTCATGGCGCAGAAGATCGGTCAGCAGCCAATGATTGGCGTGCGACGGCACACCGTCGATCTCGTTATAAGAGGCCATGACGATCTGCGCATTCGCTTCGTCGATGGCGGCCTTGAAGGGCGGCAGGAAGATCGAGCGCAGCGTGCGCCGGCCGATATTGGCTGGGCCGACATTGGTACCGTTCTCCGGCCAGCCATGTCCGGTCATGTGTTTGAGCGTGGCGAAGACATGGCCCGGCGCCAGCGGCAGGCTTGTGCCCTGGAAGCCGCGCACGGCGGCCACACCCATGCGGCTGACGAGATAGGGATCTTCGCCGAAGGTCTCTTCGCTGCGGCCCCAGCGCGGATCGCGCACCACATCGACCACCGGCGCGAGGACTTCATAGACGCCGACTGCGCGAATCTCCCGCCCGGCGACCGTATCGACCTGCTGCACCAGCTTGGGGTCCCAGGTGCTCGCTTCGGCGATGGCCTGCGGGAAGCTGGTGGCGCCGGGCGCCACATAGCCGTGCAAGCCCTCTTCATGGAACAGGACCGGAATGCCGAGCCGGGTCTGCTCCACCGCCCAATGCTGCACGGCGTTGACCAGCGCCACGGTCTGGCGCGTGTCGCGGCCGGGATGGTCCGGCGTCATGGGCGTGGTCGTGCCGGTGTAATCGGACGGGCGCGCAAAGGCGCCGAAGCCATGGGGATAGATCTTCGCGGCCTTGGCCGGATCGAATTGCAGGTCGGGATCGAGGAGCTTGGCCTTGTTGTTCCAGACGCATTCGAGCTGCGCGACCTTGTCTTCCACGGTCATGTGCTTCATCAGATCGGCAATGCGCGCCGCAACGGGGGCCTTGGGATTCTTGTAGAGCGGCCTCGCCATATGTGCGCCATGCCGCGCCGCCGAATGTGCCCCACCCGCGGGCGCAAACCCGCCCAGCATCGATGCCGCAGTGGCCATTGCGACAACGCCCGCGGCCTGCGCCAGCCTCACTCTTTTCATGCCCGCCCTTCCCTCTTTCCTCCGTGCCGGTGCGCCGTCCATCCGGCCGCCGGTCATTTTGGTATCGCTACCAATCTAGGTGGACAGAACCGCTCTTGTCAAAGCACTCCCCCGCCTCCCCCCGCGCCCGGAGGTTGACGGGCAGCGCCAACCCTTCATTATGGTACCGCTCTCATTTTGAGGCTGGCCCGGAGGGAGCGCGAATCCGGCCGACCGCACAACCATAAGACGCCGCCCGCGAAGCGGCCATAAAGAACACAATCAGGAGGAAACCAACGATGACCGGATCGGCCTGGCGCAAATATCTCGGCCCGCTTGCCTGCCTTGCCACCGCGCTGGCGGCCTCCCCGGCGGTGGCGCAGGTACGGCCCATGCCGGGGCTAAGCATAACGCCCTTCCATCACGACGGCGTCTATCGGCGCGGTGAGCCGGCAGGCTGGACGGTTTCCGTCGACAAGGGCGCGCACATCGCGCCCGGCACCTATCACTACACCATCCGCGAAGACGACGACCGCATCATCAAGTCCGGCACGCTCGATCTTTCCAAGGGCCAGGCGAAGATCGCGATCACGCTCGACCACCCCGCCATGCTCTATGCGCAGGTGAGCGGACCCGGCAGCACCCTGCCCGGCCCTTCTGTGACCGAACAGGGCGAACTCGATCAGGCGATCCAGAACTGGGTGCGCGATGCCGATCCGGCCTCGAAAGTGATCCTGTCCAAATATCCGAACTACAAGCTTGCGCCGGTTTCGCGGGCCAACACCGCGCATCCGCAAGAGGCGAGCATTCCGCTGGGCGCGGCCGTCGCGCCCTGGGCCTTCAAACCCAGCGCCAAGCGTCCGGCCGATTTCGATGCCTTCTGGGCGGCGAAGCTCAAGGCTCTCAAGCAGGTTCCGATCCATCCGGTGCTGACGCCGGTCGCCAGTCATCAGCCCGGTGTGACGCTGTCTGAAGTCCAACTCGACAGCCTGGGCTCGCATGTCCACGGCTATCTGGCCAAGCCCGACAAGCCCGGCAAATATCCGGCGCTCATCATCTATCAATATGCCGGCGTCTATGCGCTGCAGCCCGCCGCCGCGACCAACCGCGCGGCCAATGGCTGGCTGACCTTCGATGTCGATTCCCATGACCTTTTGCCGACGCAATCGAAAGGCGTGCCGAACGACTACCAGACCATTGGCGATACCAGCCGCGAGACCTCCTACTTCCTGAAGATGTATCTGCGCGACACCCGCGCGATCGATTACATCCAGAGCCGGCCGGATTGGGACGGCCACACCATCGTCATCATGGGAACCAGCATGGGCGGCCAGCAGAGCCTGGTGACGGCGGGCCTCAATCCCCACCGCGTCACGGCGGTGATCGTCAACGAGCCCTCCGGGGGGGACAGCAACGGCCCGCTGCATGGGCACAGCTCGGCCTACCCGTTCTGGAACACCACCAATCCCAAGATCGCACACACCGCCTTGTATTTCGACACGGTGAATTTCGCTTCCCATATCCAGGCGCCGACGCTGGCCGCCATGGGCTTCATCGACACGACGGCAACACCCGTCAGCGTGTGGACCGCGCTCGACCAGATCCCCGCGCCGAAGGAAGCGATCCCGATGATCGAATCCGACCACAACAATGTGACGCCGCAGAAACAGGATGCGTTTTATGGACGCTCCGAGCAGGTTCTCGCCAATCTTCTGGCCGGCAGGACCTTCGTGCCGAACCAGCGCTTCACCCGGCCGCATGCGCTGGCCCGGAAGTGACGGCAAGACGAAAACTCAAGGTGCTATGTTTCCCCAGCGCCTTGAGCCCGGCCGCCGGTTGCGCGAACATCGCGCAGCCGGCGTGCCCGTTTTCATAGGCACGTGAAGCCAACACGGAGGATGACATGCGGAACATTTCGCCTGCGCTTCTGGCAGGATTGGCCGTCGTAACGATTGCAGGCGCGGCATGGCCGGCGCCACCACAGGCTCCAAACCCCACGGACAGGAACGACATCTGCCTGGCGATCGGCCTGATCGATCACACCCACGCCCCGAATAACGACGAACTGCTGATCTACATGAAGAACGGCAAGATCTGGCGCAGCAAGCTGCAGCGGACCTGCCCCGGGCTCACGCAATATAATGCGATCCGCTGGGTCATCCGCAGCAACAGGGTCTGCGCGAACAGACAGGCCTTCACCGTTATCTCGCGCGGCAACACCTGTTTCCTCGGCCCCCTGACGCCCTACACGCCGCCTCGAAAACATGATTGAGGCGCGCGACACGGCCGCGGGAAATCGATGAGCAACGACCCGATCCGCAGCATCGCCATTGTCGGCGGCGGCACGGCCGGCTGGATGGCGGCAGCAAGCCTCGCGCGCTTCCTTGGCAAACTCGACTGCAAGATCCGCCTGATCGAATCCGAAGAGATCGGCACGGTGGGCGTCGGCGAAGCCACGATCCCGCCGATCATCGATTTCATCAAAGTGCTTGGCATCGACGAGAACGATCTGGTCCGCCAGACCCAGGCTACCTTCAAGCTTGGCATCGAATTCAAGGACTGGACCCGGATCGGCCACACCTATCTGCACCCCTTCGGCCAGACCGGCTTCGAGATGGAAGGCATTTCCTTCGCCGCCTATTGGCTGAAGATGGCGCTGGCGGGCAAGGCCGCCCGGCTCGAAGAACACTCGCTGCAGGCGATGGCCGCCGAAGCCGGCAAGTTCATGCGCCCGGTGCGCGCGCCGAACTCGCCGCTCGAAGGCATCACCTATGCCCTGCATTTCGATGCCTCCCTCTTCGCCCGCTATCTGCGGCGCTATTCCGAACTGCGCGGCGTCAGGCGAACCGAAGGCAAGGTCAGCCACGTCTCGCTCCATGCGGAGACCGGCTTCATCGAAGCGCTGACCCTCGAATCCGGCGAGCGCGTCGAGGCCGATCTCTATCTCGATTGCAGCGGCTTTCGCGGCCTTCTGATCGAGGGCGCGCTCGAAAGCGGCTATGAGGACTGGCAGAACTGGCTGCCCTGCGATCGCGCCGTCGCTGTGCAAAGCGCGCGCAGCGGCCCGCCGCCCTCCCATACGCTGACCACCGCGCGCGAGGCGGGCTGGCAATGGCGCATTCCGCTGCAGCACCGCACCGGCAATGGTTATGTCTATTGCAGCGAGTTCATCGGCGACGAGGATGCGCGCGCGACCTTGCTCGCCAATCTCGACGGCGCGGCCCTGGCGGAGCCCCGCGTGCTGCGCTTCACCACCGGACGCCGGCGGCACTTCTGGAACAAGAACTGCGTCGCCCTCGGCCTTTCCGCCGGCTTTCTCGAACCACTCGAATTGACCAGCATCCATCTGGTGCATCGCGGTCTGGCGCTGCTTCTGCAGATGTTCCCCGATCGCCATTTCGAGCCCGCCGATATCGCGCGCTACAACAAGACCGTGACCTTCGAATATGAGCGCGTGCGCGACTTCCTGCTGCTGCATTATGCGACCACCGAGCGCGACGACAGCCCACTATGGCGCCATTGCCGCGAGATCACCCTGCCCGACAGCCTGAAAGAAAAGCTTGAGCTGTTCCGTAGCTATGGCCGCATCGCGCGCGAGGACAACGAGCTGTTTCCCATGCAGAGCTGGCTCTATGTGATGACCGGACAGGGCATCCGGCCACGACGCACCGAGCCGCTGGCCGATACGCTCGATCCGGCGGCGATCGCAGCCAGCCTTGACCATATCCGCGCCGTGATCCGCAAATGCACGGACGCCATGCCCATGCACCAGGACTTCATCGACGCCCATTGCCGAGCGCAGTAAGCCCTATCCGCCGCGCAGAAGATGCATGATATGGGCACGGATTCGGCCATAGTTGTGGGGCTTGAGCGGGCCGAGAATCCCGTGCTGCTCGGCCGGCAGATGCGCCAGCGGATGGCCGTTGCTGCGAAACACGTAATGATCGAAGAACGCCTTCCAGGCGGCGCGTTCGGCGGGCGGGCGTTCGCTGATGGCGATCATCGCCAATAGCAGGCTGGTATAGGGCGCATCCGGCCCGATGCTGAACGCATCCCACCAGTAATTGATCAGGCCGTTGAACGGCGCCGTCGCCTCCACCTGATGCCACCACAGCTTGGGCAGGAACAGCGCATCGCCCGGCTCGAGTTCGACGCACAGCGCCTCGTCCCGCACGGCCTCGAACAGCGGATAGGCCTCAGCATCCGGTTCCGCGGATGCGGCGAGGCTAACCGGCTGACCGGCCATGGTGTTGTCGATCGGCCCGACATAGAGGTTGGCGATTGCTTCCGGCGGATAGAGCGTGAAGCGGCGCGTTCCCGCGATCACGCAGGCAAGATTTTCGAAAGCATCGTAATGCGTTGAGACATTCGAGGCATGGCCCAGCCATATCCGCCCGCCCGCTTCGGGCGGCAGAAGCGGCATCGGATTGGCGGCGGCGAAGCCCGGCAGATGCGCATCGACTGGCACCGAGCCGGCATAGACGGACGGAGCATCGGGCTTGTCCAGACTGGAGAGGATTGCATCCAGCGCCTCGCCGAAGCCCATGCGCCGGCGCTCGAAATTGAAGCCGTCGAGATCGGAGGCATAAAAATATTTGCCGCCGATGCCGGGCGCGCCGACAAAGGCATCCATCTCGCCGCCGGCATCGAATTGGGCGATGTAATCGCGAAAGGCCCGCGGCGCCTCCTTCGCCGCCGCGACAGCCGGCCAGTGGCCGACCAGGCCCCGCAGCACCAGGGGGCGGCAGGCCTCCACCACATCGCGCCGGAATTGCTCCGGTCCGGCGATTGCGCCGGCCGCGACTTCAGCAGGGCCTTTCGCCGCCACGCCCGCGCCTAGGCGACAGAACCGGACAGGCTCTCGCTCGCCTCGAGAAGGCCCCGGTTCTTGCGCTGCGCCAGTACCGACACTTGCTTGAGCGAGGCGATGATCAGATAGATCAGCTGGAGATAGCCGCGCCGGAACAGATCCAGCACCACATCGTCCGGCAGCCCCTGCAGCGTCTCGCGATTGACCGTGTAGAGCCCGGTCAGCTGCCGCGTGCTGCCGTCATCAAAGCCGACATCGATATCGATCGGCTCGACCAGCTTCAGCGCCAGCAGCTTTTCGATAAAAAGCTTGGTGCGCTCAACGCCGGGCTTCAGCTCCTGCATGGCGGCGACGATGCTGCGCAGATAATCGGTCGGCTCGCCGGCCTCATCGAACAGGAACTCGCCGGCCTCCTCCGACACCCGCGGATTGTCGAGGTCGATGGCCAGCTCGTCGCCCGCGGTGAAGAAGGGCCCGCGCTGCAGATTGAGCGGCCGGTAGGCATCGAAGCCCTGCCCTTCCTTCAGGAACAGGTTTTCATCCGGGTCGAAGCCCAGCATCGCGCCGCAATAAAAGGCGCCGGTTTCGGAATCCTTCGACAGCAGGATCGGATAATGAACCGCCAGCAGCGGAAATTCGCCCACGATCACGGGTATGAAATGCCGCCGATCGCCAAAGGCGGCCGAGGCGCCGGCCTGCACGCGAAGACCGCGATGCGCCTGGCTGTTCACAACAACAATATTCGGCACGGCATTTCCCCCAACTCAGATCGGCTGCATGCCGTATTCATGGATCTTCCGGATCAGATCGCGATTCTTCGGCAATTGCGCGCGCATTCTTGCCGCCATCTCGGCATTTTCCTGCAGATAGCGCGTCGCCATCGCCTGCGTTCCGGCATGATCCAGCGGATCGACCTCGGTGCGGAAGCCCATGCCGTACAGCACATATTGATAGCTCGCGGCTGGGAACACCTCCTCCAGCCGGTCGAACTCATCGAAGAACCAGGGCGATTGATAGCGCCAGAGCCGAAGCAGTTTCTGCAGCCGTTCGGGAACCGTGGCCGGATCGACATTGTCGATCCAGAACTGGCTGTCCGCCCGCTTCGTCAGGACGTAATGCAGCTTCAGGAAATCGATGATCCGGCCCCAACGATAGGACGTCACCTCGTTGAAGCGCGCTGCGACGATGTCCATCACCTCGCGGCAGGCCGGCATCTGTTCGGCAATCAGCTTGGCCGACAGCTCGATCAGCACGATAGCCGAGGCCTCCAGCGGCTCGAGGAACCCGGCTGCCAGCCCCACGGCCACGCAATTGTTCTTCCAGAAAATCTCGCGATGGCCGGAGCGGATGGGGATCTTGCGGATCTGAAGCCCTTCGATGCGCGGCCCGACATAGCGCGCCAGCTCCTCGCGCGCGCCCTCTTCGCTCTGATGCCGGCTCGAATAGCAATAGCCGATGCCACGCCGGTTCGGCAGCACGATATCCCAGATCCAGCCTGCCGATTGCGCAGTCGCGTTGGTCTGCGAGGCCATGGCCACATCGGGCGCCTCATGCGGCACCTGCACGGCCAGCGCGGTGTCGCAAAACAGGATGTCGCTACAATCGCGGAACGGCACACCCAGCGTCTTGCCCAGCAGAAGCGAGGAAAAACCCGTGCAGTCCACGAACAGATCGCCGGTGATCTCGCCGGCCTGCTGTGTGGCCACGCTTGTGATGTCGCCGGCCTCGTCCTGATTGACCGACACGACATCCGCTAGCACATGACGGACCCCGAGCGTTTCCGTGCAATGGCGCTGCAGGAACGGCGCGAATTTTCCCGCGTCAAGATGATAGGCGTAATTCGCCGCGCCGCCATATTCGGGCATCGTGATCGTTTTCGGCGCCAGTCCGGCTTCGCAGATCTGTTCCTGCGGACAGACCGCCCGGGCGAACGGCTCCGCCCCTCCATCCCGCAGCCAGTGCGGCACCAGATTCACGTCCGAGAACCCGTGCGGCAGCATCAACGGATGATAGTAGAAATCGTCATCCGCGCCCGTCGTCCAGCGCGCGAACCTGCCGCCCTGTTTGAACGCGGCATCGCATTGGCGGAAGAACTCCGTTTCGGATACGCCAATATTCTTCAGCGTCGTCCGCAATGTCGGCCATGTGCCCTCGCCGACACCGACGATCGCAACATTCGGCGACTCGACCAGCGTAACCGAAAATGTCCCCGCCTTGATGCGCCCCTGATATCGCGCGGCGATGACACCGGCCGTCAGCCAGCCGGCCGTTCCCCCGCCGACGATGACAATACTCTGAATGGGTCGCACCATACTCCGCACCCCGAACTGCGATGCAATCTTCTCAAGATATGCCCACAAAGAAAAGAGGGGCCGCCAATTTTGGCGACCCCTTCAGTTGGTTGGGGAGTTCACTCAGAATTTGAAATGCACACCAGCTATGAAACGCCGGCCATAATCGACGACATCCAGAACCTGATTCTGGAACCGGCCATGCGTGCTGTATGTCGCATCGGTCAGGTTCATGGCTTCGAAATAGACCGTGGCGTAGTCGGTGACGTCGTAGCTTGTCGTGAAGCTGACGTCCCAGGCGGCATTTACGAAGGTCGGCTCGGTCCCGAACTTCGAGTTGTTCTGCAACTGGCCGAAATGATCGAGATAGGAATCACGCCAATTGATGGCAACGCGGGCCTGCAACTTGTCCTTGTCGTAGAAGCCGACGAAGTTAGCGGAGTCCGCCAGCCCGGTCACGGCGAACCCGCTGACGCTGGTGTCCATGGGATTGAACGGCTTGTTCGTACCCACGACCGTTCCGTTCAGCTGGAAGCCGAAGCCGGTATCGCCGAAGACGTGCTGCAAGGCCAACTCGAAGCCATAGACGTTTGCCGTTGGCCCATTGATCGGCTGCGTCAGCGTGTAATCGATATTCGTGCCGCCGGGGCCAATGCCGTTGAAGGTGTGCTGGGTCGAACCGTTGACGATAAAGTCCGACACCGTCTTCAGGAAGGCGTCGCCCGAAATGTAGGAGTTCGGCGCATAGTACCACTGCGTGCTGACATCCACATTGTCAGACAGGAACGGCTTGAGCTGCGGATTGCCGCCAGTCGCCACAACCGCGTTCACACGTCCTCCGACCGTGAAAGTCGGGCTCAGCTGCGAGATCGGCGGCCGCGTGAGCGTCTGCGATGCGTTGAAGCGGACGTCGAGATGATCCGTGACCGACAGCTGCAAGTTGATGCTCGGCAGCAGGTGTTGATATTCCTGCTTGCCCTGGATCGGCTGCGTATCGCTGAACGTCATGTCGTAAGCGGTGTGGTCCGCTGCGTCGACGGTGAAATTGGTCGGCACACGTCCCAAGCCCACCACATTCACATCGGTCAACTCATAACGCATGCCTGCGTTGATCCGCAGCGGCATATGCGCGACTTCCGTCTTGATCGTTGCATTGACGAAACCCGCATAAGTCCGCTCGGTAAGCACACGATAGGCATCCGGATTGAACGCCAGGACGTATTTGCCGGTGAATGGCCGGCCCGCATTCTGCGGCAAGGCCGGATTGCTGCCGGCAGCCAGGTCACAGCAATGCACGTTGGCGCCG
>CAWGGT010000014.1:0-73727 GCA_963822185.1 uncultured Pseudomonadota bacterium | reverse complement strand
GGCCCAGACGGTATCTTTCGTGATCAGACGCGCGCCCTTATCGGCCAGCGACAGCGCCACGATCTCAGCACCGCCCCTGGCGAGAATTTCGCGTGCGGCACCGATCCAGGCCGCCTCGTCGGATAATGTCTTGCCGGTGAGTTCGGCAAGCTCGCGCCGATTTGGCTTGACCAGCCACACGCCCTCGGCCAGCCCGGCACGCAACGCGTCTCCCGAGGTGTCGAGGATCAGCTTGCGGCCCAGCGCCTTCACCCGCGCGGCAATGCCGGCATAGAAATCGATAGGGGCTCCCGGCGGCAGGCTGCCGCTGGCGACGACAAAATCCGGCTTGGCGTGGGTGAGATCGAGCGCCTTGCAGACCGCATCGAGCTCGGCCAGCGACAGCGTGGGCCCCGGCATGACGAAGCGGTATTGCCGGCCCGAACAACGCTCAGCGATGTGGATGTTTTCGCGCGTCTCGCCGGCAATGGCGACCGGCGCGGCCGGAACGCCTTCATGGCGCAGCAGGGTTTCGATCAGCGTGCCCGTCACGCCGCCGAGCGGCACAACGGCCGTCACATCGCCGCCCAGCCGCCGCAGCACGCGCGCGACATTGATACCGCCGCCGCCGGGATCGCGCCGCGGCGCGTTGCAGCGCAGCTTGTGGATCGGCTCGATCTTGTCGACCTCGGACGACAGATCGAGTGCCGGGTTCAGGGTGAGGGTAACAACGTGGCTGGCAAGCATGATCCGGTCTTTCCGCGTGCGTGCCATTGCAGGCGATTGCGCGGGCGCGCAGCTTGATCTGGCTCAATCGCCTTCGGGAACCATCTTCGCTTCCAGCGCGCCGACGCGATCGATCTCGATGCGCACCGTGTCGCCGATCTTGAGATAACATGGCGGGTTCATCGCCATGCCGACGCCGCCGGGCGTGCCGGTATAGATCACATCGCCGGGCTCGAGCGTCATTGCCTGGCTGATATGGGCGATCTGATCGTAGATGTTGAAGATGAGATGTTTGGTATTGGAATCCTGGCGCTTCTCGCCATTGACGAAGGCGCGGATACCCAGCGTGTGGGGATCGCCCAGTTCGTCCGGCGTCACGATCCAGGGACCGAAGGGGGCATGGGTGTCGAAGCTTTTGCCGATCGTGAATTGCGGCGTGGCCGTTTGCCAATCGCGCACGCTGACATCATTGCCCACGCAATAACCGAAGATGACGGAGGGCGCATCCGCCTTCGACACATGGCGGCAACGCTTGCCGATGATGAAAACGAGTTCGGCTTCGTAATCGATGGCATCGGAGGCTTTGGGCTTTTCGATTCCGTCGTAAGGCCCGTTCACCGCATGGCCGAGCTTGGCGAACCAGACCTGGTTTTTCGGCGCCGGGCGGCCCATCTCGGCAATGTGGTCGGCATAGTTCTGACCGATGGCCAGCACCTTGGACGGGTTCGGCACTGGCGGCAGAAGATGCACATCCGCAAGCTTGAGATCGGGCGTCACCGTCTTTGCGATGTCGCGCATGCGGCTTTCGACCCTGGGCCAGGCGGCAATCAGGCTGCGCATATCCTGCGGCAGATCGGGCGCGGCCTTGGCGAGGTCGATCAGGCTGTCGCCGACAACGATGCCGATGCGGGATTGTCCGCCGCTCTCGAAGCTTGCCAGTTTCATACGGGGGCCCTCCGTGGTTCAGGTGGTTGTAGCGGGCGGCGGCGCGCCGGGCAATTCGAGCAGCCGCGTGACACTCACCCCGGCGCCCAGAAGCGCGCTGGCCGCGGCGAGAAACAACGCCCAGGTCTCGGCGCCGACGCCCACCTGCCCGAACAGCAGCGCGACCAGCGCTGCGCCCAATGTCTGGCCGAGAAGGCGCGCCGTGCCCAGCATGCCGGCGGCGCCACCGGCGCGCTCGCGCGGGGCACTGCCGATCATGGCGCGGTTGTTGGGCGATTGGAAAATGCCGAAGCCAAGGCCGCACAAGGCCATGCGCCAGACCACATCGCCGATGGCGGGATGCGCCGGCATGAGCGCGAGCGCGGCAAGCCCCGCCGAAAACAGAACAAGGCCGATCCCGCCGAGAAGTCCCGCCGGATAGCGATCCGAAAGCCGCCCGGCGATGGGCGCGGCAAAGCCGGTGGCGATGGGCCAGGGCGTGATCAGAAGGCCCGTGGCCACGGCCGTAAAACCCATGCGGTCTTGCAGCAGGAAGGGCAGCGACACCATGGCCAGCATCTGCGCCAGGAAGGAGCAGATCGAGGTGCCGACCGAGAGCGCGATGATCGGCTGGCGCAAAAGATCGACCGGCAGAAGCGGCGATGGCAGCGACAATTGACGCCGCACCAGCGCCGTGCCCAGCCCGACAACTGCGGCGATTTCGGCAAGGAATATCCAGGCCGTCTCGCCATGACCGGCCGCATCGACGGCGACGATCAGAAGCCCGAAGGTGCCGGCGCTGAGCAGCGCGCTGCGCCAATCGAAGCGGCGGCGGCCGAGTGCGCTGTGCGGCAGCGCCCTCACCCCGATCGCGAGCGCCAGCAACCCGAAGGGCACGTTGACGGCGAAGAGCCATGGCCATGTGGCCACCGACAGGATACCGGCGGCGATGGTGGGGCCCGCCGCGGCGGCAACCGCCACCACGAGCGCGTTGACACCGATGCCGCGGCCGAGCCGTGCATGTGGCCAGGTGTAGCGCACCAGCGCAGTGTTGACGCTCATGATACCGGCGGCGCCGAAGCCCTGCACCACGCGCGCGGCCGCCAGCATCAGGAAACTCTGCGACAGCGCGCAGACGAGCGAGGTGATGGTGAACAGGACAAGTCCGCCCATATAGATGCGGCGATAGCCGACGATCTCGCCGAAGGAGGAGAGCGGCAAGATCGAGATAGCGATGGCGAGCTGGTAGCCATTGACGATCCAGATCGAATAGGCCGCATCGGTGTGAAGATCGCGGGCAATGGTCGGCAGCGCGACATTGGCGATGGCGCTGTCGATCACCGCCATGGAGATGGCCAGCGCAATCGTCGCCACCGCCCAGTGGCGGCGTGGGATCGGCAGGCCATCGGGAAATATCTGCATGGAGGCTGGCGCGGGCTTGGGGGCATGACCGGATCGGCGTCGCGGTGTTGTAGAGGAGAGCGGCGAAATTGCCAGCCTCGCAGCCTTGATCGAGCGCAATCAGCCGCCCGGGCCACGATGCTAGATGGGGGGATGGCGCCCGGGCCGCCGCAGCGAATTTGTTCGACCTATGTTCCGATTGGGAACTTGGCGGGCCGTTGGCGGTTAGAGTCTGGGGCAAGCGTCGCGAGGGGCGCCTTTCGTGCGTGCGCCTAACTGTCCGACGCACAAACCGAGGTGCCGATGCCGCCACCCAGAATTCTTCATATCGGGACCGTCCCGGATTCGATTGCGGGCACTGTGGCGCGCGCGGCCGGCCTCGGCTTCGACAGCGTGCTCTTCACGCCACTCCCGGAAAGCGGTCCGGGCAACGATCCCGCCAACGGCGCCGTGCAAGGCTTGGCCGAGGAATGCCGGGCGAACGGGCTGGCGCTGTTCGCCGATCTCGATCCTTACGTACTCGATCTTCATCATCCGCTGGTCGAGGAGCATCCCGAATGTTTCGCGCTGAGGCGCAACGGCGAAGGCCATGTGGTCGATCCGCGTCACCCCGTGCCCGGACAAGGACAGGCCCTTCTGCGCGGCCAGGCCGATCCCGAGCCACTGCTCGCATGGTGGAGCGCCGTGATCGCCGCCTATCGCGAGGCCGGTGTAACAGGCTTTCGCGCGCGCCATCCCGGCACATGCGGGCCGGCGCTGTGGCGCGCCCTGATCGATGCGGCGCGCGACGGCAACGGCACACTGACATTCATCGCCGACACGCCCGGCGAGCGGCGCGAGGATGTGGCGGCCCTGGCCGAATGCGGCTTCGATTACACGCTCTCCTCCCTGCCATGGTGGGACGGGCGCGCATCCTGGTTCGTCGAGGAACATGCCCTGCTTTCGGCGGTGGCGCCGGTGATCGCGGCCGTCGATGCGCCGGAGAAATTGCCGCCGGCCACCACCGCGCTGCGGCGCGCACGTCTGGCCATCGCCGCGCTCACCGGCACCGGCTTGATGATGCCGCAAGGGTTCGAACTGCCCGCCGACGGCGAAGACGCCGAGGCGCTGGCGGCCTGCATCCGCGCGGCCAACGCGGCGGTCGCGCACGATGGCGGGCGCGATTGCCTGACGCAAGTGACGGGGCCCGGCGCGCCCATCACCATAATCCTGCGCGCCGATGGTCCCGATTTGCGCAATGCCGACAGGGCGACGACCGCCTTCGTCAATCCCGACCCCACGCTCGCCGTCGAAATCCGGCCGGACGATTTGTGCGCGCTGGGCGAGTTTGGTGATCTCAAAGCGCTGGACGGTTTCGGCGGCGAGGCCGGGCATCTGCGCCCGGGGGAGACACAGCTTTACGCAGCCCGGCGCCGACCGGCCGTCAAGACACGGCCCAGTGCGCGTGAAAAAGGCGGGATGGATGCCGTCAAGGCGCCGCGTGTCGTCGTCACCAATATGTCCCCCCAGATCGACGAAGGCTTTGCGGTCAAGGCGATTGCCGGCGAGCGCGTCGCCGTGGAAGCCGACATCTTCGCCGATGGCCATCCCGTGCTGGCGGCCGAGCTTCTTTACCGCGCCGAGGATGAGCGAAAATGGCAGCGTGTGCGCATGCACCCGGCCGAGAACGATCGCTGGGCCGCGCATCTTCCGCTGACGCGCATGGGGCGGCATCGCTTCGCCATCGAAGCCTGGATCGACGATTACGGCAGCTTCGTCCACGACCTGATCAAGAAGCGCGATGCCGGGCAAGCGCTCGCGCTCGAGATCGCCGAAGGCCGGGCCTTGATGGAGGCGACGAAGACATCGGCGAATGGAGCACCGGCGCAGGCGCTTGGGTGCGATCCTAGACGCCTTCGACGAGCTGGGCGATGCCAGCCGTGTCGCGCTGCTGATCGCGCCGGAAACCATCGAGACCATGCACCGCGCGGGAACACGGCCGCATGTCACGCAAAGCCCGCCGGTCTTTATCGATGCCGAACGGCGCGAGGCGCGCTTTGCGAGCTGGTACGAACTGTTCCCGCGTTCACAAACCGACGACCCGGCACGGCCCGGCACGCTGCGCGACGTGATCCCTGAGCTCGCGCGCATCCGCGACATGGGTTTCGACGTGCTCTATCTGACGCCGATCCACCCCATTGGCCGCACCAATCGCAAGGGACCGAACAATTCCCTGAACGCGGAGATCACCGATCCCGGCAGCCCCTATGCCATCGGCGCAGCCGAGGGCGGCCACGATGCGCTGCATCCCGAGCTGGGCACCATGGACGATTTTCGCGTGCTGGTGCGGGCGGCCGAAGAACACGGGCTCGAGATCGCGCTCGATTTCGCGATCCAGTGTTCGCCGGATCATCCCTGGCTCAAGAAGCATCCCGGCTGGTTCGACTGGCGGCCCGACGGCACGATCAAATATGCCGAGAACCCGCCCAAGAAATATCAGGACATCGTCAATGTCGATTTCTACAGGCCGGAGGCGCTACCGGATCTGTGGCTGGCGCTGCGCGATGTCGTGCTGCATTGGGTGAAGGAAGGCGTGAAGATCTTCCGCGTCGACAATCCGCACACCAAGCCCTTCGCCTTCTGGCAATGGCTGATCGACGAAGTCCGCACGGAGCATCCCGACGTGATCTTCCTGGCCGAGGCCTTCACCCGGCCGAAGGTGATGTATCACCTCGCCAAGCTGGGTTTCTCGCAGAGCTATACCTATTTCACCTGGCGCAACAGCAAAAAGGAATTGACCGACTATCTGACCGAGCTGTCGCATCCGCCGGTGAGCGACTGGTTCCGGCCGCATTTCTTCGTCAACACGCCGGACATCAATCCCTATTTCCTGCAGAGCTCCGGCCGGCCGGGCTTTCTGATCCGCGCGGCACTGGCCACAACGCTGTCCGGCCTGTGGGGCATGTATTCGGGTTTCGAATTGTGCGAGGCCGCCGCCCTGCCCGGCCGCGAGGAATATCTCGACGCCGAGAAATACGAAATCCGCCCGCGCGATTTTTCCGCGCCCGGCAATATCGTCGCCGAGATCACCCAGCTCAACGCCTTGCGCAAGGCCGAGCCGGCGCTGCAGAACCATATGGGCGTCAGCTTCTACAACGCCTTCGACGACAACATCCTCTATTACGGCAAGCACGCGCCTGGCGAGATGAGCCGCATTCTTGTTGCCGTGAACCTCGACCCGCACAACGCCCATGGCTGCGACTTCGAAATCCCGCTGTGGGAATGGGGCCTGGCGGACCATGAGGCGCTGGAGGCCGAGGATCTGCTCCGCGGCGAGCAATTCGTCTGGCGCGGCAAGATCCAGCACATGCACATCACGCCGGACATGCCTTACGCCATCTGGCGCGTGAAACCGGCGCGGGTGAGCTGAGATGGTGCGCAAGAAACCCTCGGCGCTGATGCCGGACCCGCAATGGTACAAGGATGCGGTCATCTATCAGCTGCATGTGAAGTCGTTCTTCGATGCCAATGATGACGGGATCGGGGATTTCCCGGGGCTGATCGAAAAGCTCGACTATCTGGCCGAGATCGGCGTGACCGCGATCTGGCTGCTGCCGTTCTATCCCAGCCCGCGGCGCGACGACGGCTACGACATTTCGGAATATCGCGGCGTTCATCCCGAATATGGCACGACGCGCGATGTGCGCCACTTCATCGAGGAGGCGCATGCGCGGGGCCTGCGCGTCATCACCGAACTCGTCATCAACCACACCTCGGACCAGCACCCCTGGTTCCAGCGCGCGCGCAAGGCCAAGCCCGGATCGGCGGCGCGGAATTTCTATGTCTGGTCCGACGACGACAAGAAATATTCCGGCACGCGCATCATCTTCATCGACACCGAGAAATCGAACTGGACCTGGGACGAGGAGGCGAACGCCTATTACTGGCATCGCTTCTATTCGCACCAGCCCGATCTCAATTTCGACAATCCGCGCGTGTTCCAATCCCTGATGTCGGTGATGCGCTATTGGCTGGACATGGGCGTGGACGGCCTGCGGCTCGATGCGGTGCCCTATCTGGTCGAGCGCGACGGCACCAACAATGAAAACCTGCCGGAGACCCACGCCATCCTGAAACGGATGCGCGAATATATCGACCAGCATTATCCCGACCGCATGCTGCTGGCCGAAGCCAATCAATGGCCCGAGGACATCCAGGAATATTTCGGCGACGGCGATGAATGCCACATGGTGTTCCACTTCCCGCTGATGCCGCGCATGTACATGGCGATCGCGCAGGAAGACCGCTTCCCCATCACCGACATCATCCGCCAGACGCCGGACATTCCCGACACCTGCCAATGGGCGATCTTTCTGCGCAACCATGACGAGCTGACGCTCGAAATGGTGACCGACAAGGAACGCGACTATCTGTGGAACGTCTATGCCTCGGACCGGCGGGCGCGACTCAATCTCGGCATTCGCCGCCGGCTTGCGCCCTTGCTCGAACGCGATCTCCGCCGCATCGAATTGATGAATTCCCTGCTGCTCTCCATGCCCGGCACGCCGATCATCTATTATGGCGACGAGATCGGCATGGGCGACAATATCCATCTGGGCGACCGCGACGGCGTGCGCACGCCGATGCAATGGAGCCCGGACCGCAATGGCGGCTTTTCGCGCTGCGACCCGGCCTCGCTGGTTTCGCCCGTCATCATGGACCCGCTCTACGGCTATGAGGCCGTCAATGTGGAGGCGCAATGGCGCGATCCGCATTCGCTGCTCAACTGGCTGAGGCGCATGCTGGTGGTGCGGCGCGGCCATCGCGCTTTCGGCCGCGGCGCCTTGCGCTTTCTCACGCCGCAGAACCGCAAGATCCTGGCCTATTTGCGGGAGTTCGAGGGCGAGACGCTGCTTTGCGTCGCCAACGTCTCGCGCACGGCGCAGGCCGTCGAACTCGACCTTTCCGAATTCGACGGCCGCACGCCGGTGGAGCTTCTGGGCGGCACGGCCTTTCCGAAGATCGGCCAGCTCTCCTATCTGCTGACGCTGCAGCCTTTCGGCTTCTACTGGTTCCAGTTGAGCACGGACGCGGACGGGCCGCCCTGGAGCATGGCGCATTCTGGGCCCGCGCCGGAACTGAGAACCTTCGTGCTGCGCGACGGGTTGCTGCCGGGCCTGGAAGGCGCCATGCAGCACGCGCTCGAACAGGACATCCTGCCCGGCTATATCGCCCAGCGGCGTTGGTTCCAGAACAAGAATGCCCTCATCACCGGAATCAAGATTCGCTGCGTAGCGTCTGTGCCCGGCTATGAGAGCGATACGATCTTCGCCGATGTGGAAGTGACCACCGGCGAGACCTCCGAGCATTATGCCCTGCCGATGGCCATCGCCTGGGAAGACGAACCGACCAGCCCCTTCGAAGCGCCGCTGGCCTTTGCGCGGGCGCGGCGCGGGGCGCGCGTCGGCCTTCTGACCGATGGCTTCGCCTCCGCCCGGATGGCGCGCGCGCTGATCAGATGCCTGCGCGAAGCCTGTAGCGTTGCCTTCAGCGGAGGCCAGATCCGCTTCACGCCCGTCTCCGGCGCATCGCTCGATATCGCGGACGATGCCGAAATCGAATGGCCGCGCGCCGAACAGACCAATTCCACGCTGATCATCGGCCGCATGGCCGTGGTCAAGCTGCTCAGGCGGGCGACACCGGGAATTCACCCCGAAGCGGAGATGGGCCGCGTCCTGACCGAACGCGGGTTCACCGGCACCGCGCCGCTGCTCGGCGAGGCGACACGGGAAGCGACAGATGGCACGCATTCGGCGCTCGCCATTGTACAGGGCTTCGTCCCCAATCAGGGCGACGGGCAGAGTTGGACCCTCGACCAGCTCGCCCGCATCGTCGATGAATTGTCGGTGACGCCAGCCGAAGCGGGCACCAATTTCGAAGCCTATGACAGCTTCGCCCGCATTCTCGGCAGGCGTGTCGGGCAGATGCATGCGGTGCTGGCGCAACCGACGGACGATCCGGCCTTCGCGCCCGAAGTGGCGGACGCGGCGGTTGTCGCCGACTGGATCGCACAGGCGCAGGATCAGTTCGATGCCGCACTGGCGGCGCTGGCCGCGCTGGCCGACGACCCGCTCTATCGCGACCGCCTGCAACACCTGACCGATCTGCGCGCGGATTTGCGCGAGGCCGTCAAAGCGCTGCTGGCCAAGGGCGAAGGCTTGCCGCGTACGCGCATCCATGGCGATCTGCATCTGGGTCAGGTGCTGGTCGCGGCCGGCGACGTCATCATCATCGATTTCGAAGGCGAACCGACCAAGACGCTGGATCAGCGGCGCGCCAAGCTCAGCCCCTTGCGCGATGTCGCCGGCATCTTGCGCTCCTTCGACTACGCCGCCGGAATGGCGGGCTCATGACAGCCGCATCGCCGCCGGCGGGTTGGGCGAAGCCCGGCAGGCCGAGCTGCTCAGCGAATTCCGCCGCACCGCGGAGGAAGGCTTCCTTGCCGGTTACGAGGAAGGCCGCGGGATGCGCCTGGCGGACGACGAACGCGATCTCATCATGGCCTTTACGCTCGAGAAGGCGGCCTACGAAATCGCCTATGAAGCGGCAAACCGGCCGGATTGGATCGATCTTCCGCTCGGCGGCTTCGAAGCCCTGGCCGACAAGCTGACAACGCAAGCGCCGGAGGACGACGATGGCGCCTGATCCCAAACCCGTCTTTGCCGACCCGACAGACGAGCCGCGCTATCGCGCGCTGCTGGCCGGACGGCTGGACGATCCCTTTTCCTATCTCGGCCCGCATGACGACGCGAGCGGGCGAATCCTGCGCTGCTTCCATCCCGGCGCGGGCGCGGTGGACGTGATCGCGCGCGAGGACGGCACGCTGCTTGGCCAGCTCACGCCGATCGGCGACGCGGGCCTGTTCGAAGGGCCGGTTGCGAGCGACACGCCGTATCGCCTGCGCATCCATTGGCCGCAGAGTCTCTATGAAACCGAAGATCCCTACAGCTTCGGGCCGGTTCTGGGCGATCTCGACCTGCATCTGTTTTCCGAGGGCGCACATTGGAATTTGGCGGAGCGCTTCGGCTCCGCCGTGACGGAAATCGACGGCGTGCCCGGCGTGCGCTTTGCGGTGTGGGCCCCGAACGCCAGACGTGTGTCGGTGGTCGGCGACTTCAACATGTGGGACGGGCGGCGGCACCCGATGCGGCTGCGCCACAGCGCGGGGGTGTGGGAGTTGTTCATACCGCGGCTTGGCGCGGGCGAGCGCTACAAATACGAGATCGCGGGACCGGGCGGAACCGTGCTGCCGCAGCGGGCCGATCCGCTGGCGCGCACGACCGAGCGGCCGCCGGCGACAGCTTCCGTGGTGCCCCAGCCCTTCGCCATGCGCTGGACCGATGCCGACTGGATGGAGAGCCGCGGCGGACGCAATGCCAAGACGGCACCGATCTCGATCTATGAAGTTCATGCCGAATCCTGGCTGCGGCCGGACGGCGATCCCGGCGGCATGCTCGGCTGGAACGCGCTGGCGGAGAAGCTCATCCCCTATGTCAGCGATCTCGGCTTCACGCATCTCGAATTGCTGCCGATCATGGAGCATCCCTTCGGCGGCTCCTGGGGCTATCAGCCGCTGTCGCAATTCGCGCCCAGCGCACGCTTCGGCGAGCCGCACGAATTCGCCCATTTCGTCGATGCCTGCCACCAGGCCGGGATCGGCGTGATCCTGGACTGGGTGCCGGGCCATTTCCCCAACGATGCGCATGGTCTGGGCCATTTCGACGGCACCGCACTCTATGAACACGCCGATCCGCGCGAAGGCTTCCACAAGGACTGGAACACGCTGATCTACAATTACGGTCGGCGGGAGGTGCAGGGCTTTCTCATCGCCAGCGCGCTCTACTGGCTGGAACATTTCCATGTCGACGGGCTGCGGGTCGATGCCGTCGCCTCGATGCTGTATCGCGACTATTCGCGCGAGGCAGGCGAATGGGTGCCCAACAAATATGGCGGGCGCGAAAATCTCGAGGCGGTCGATTTTCTGAAGCGCCTGAATGCGATCGTGGCCGAACGCGCGCCGGGCGCCATCACCATCGCCGAGGAATCGACGGCGTGGCCGGGCGTCTCCGCGCCCCTTGTCCGATGGCGGACTGGGCTTTTCCTACAAATGGAATATGGGCTGGATGCACGACACGCTCGAATATATGGGCAAGGATGCGGCCTTCCGGAAGTGGCACCACAACGACTTCACCTTCTCGATGATCTACGCCTATAGCGAGCGTTACATGCTGCCGCTCAGCCATGACGAAGTCGTCCATGGCAAGGGCTCGCTCTATGACCGCATGCCGGGCGACGCGTGGCAGAAGCTGGCCAATCTGCGCGCCTATTTCACCTTCATGTGGACCCATCCCGGCAAGAAGCTGATCTTCATGGGCTGCGAAATCGGTCAGCTTCGCGAATGGAACCATGATCGCCAGATCGACTGGGGGCTTCTGGACGATCCCGGCCATGCCGCGCTTCAGACGCTGATTGGCGATCTCAACCGCCTCTATGCAAAGACGCCCCAGCTTCATGCCCTGGACAATGATCCGGCCGGCTTCGCATGGGTGGTCGGCAATGACGATGCCAACAGCGTCTTCGCCTATGAGCGGCGCATCCCCGGCAAGCCGCCGCTGCTCGTCGTGCTCAACATGACGCCGGTGCCGCGGCAAGACTATCGCATCGGCGTGGGGGTCCGCGGCATCTGGCGGGAGATCTTCAACACCGATTCCGCATTCTATGGCGGCAGCAATCTCGGCAATGCGGGCGAAGTGCGCAGCGAAGACATGCCGGCGCACGGACAGGCGCAATCGCTGACGCTGACGCTGCCGCCACTTGCCGCCATCATCCTCGAACCCGAAAGCTAGCCCATGCGCACGCTGCCCGCCCGCCTGGACCCGGGCGTGCCCTATCCTCTGGGTGCGCAATGGGACGGGCTGGGCGTCAATTTCGCCGTGTTCTCGGCCCATGCCACGCGCATGGAATTGTGCGTGTTCGATGCCGCCGGCACACGGCAGATCGGCCGCTTCGATCTGCCCGAACACACCGACGATGTCTGGCACGGCTATATGCCCGATGCGATGCCGGGCCTTGTCTATGGTTATCGCGCCCATGGCCCTTACGAGCCGCAGAACGGACATCGTTTCAATCCGTACAAGCTGCTGCTCGATCCCTATGCCAAAGGCTTTGCCGGGCGCTTCCGCTGGACCGATGCCCTGTTCGGCTATCGCGTGCGCTCATCGCGCGCCGATCTGAGCATCGACCGCCGCGACAGCGCGCCGGCCATGCTGAAGGCCGTGGTGGCCGAAGACAGCGTCACCGAGGCCGACGACACAAGGCCCTATACGCCCTGGCCGGATACGGTGATCTATGAGGCGCATCCGCGCGGCCTGACCATGCTTCTGGACGAGGTGAAACCGCGCGAGCGCGGCACCTTCGCGGCGCTGGCCCATCCGCGCGTGATCCACCATCTGCGCACGCTTGGCATCACCGCCATCGAGCTGATGCCGATCCACGCCTTCCTGCAGGACCGCCGCTTGCTGGAGCAGACGCTCACCAATTATTGGGGCTACAACACGCTGGGCTTCTTCGCGGCCGAACCGCGCTATCTGTCGACCGGCGCCACCAACGAAATCCGCATGGCGATCCGGCGGCTGCATGCCGCCGGGATCGAGGTGATCCTCGATGTCGTCTACAACCACACCTGCGAAGGCAATGAGCTTGGGCCGACGCTGAGCTGGCGCGGGTTCGACAATGCCAGCTATTACCGGCTGGTGCCGGAGAACAAGCGCCACTTCATCAACGACACCGGCACCGGCAACACGCTGAACATGTCCCATCCGCGCGTGATCCAGATGGTGATGGATTCGCTGCGCTATTGGGCGCGCTCCTTTCAGGTGGACGGCTTCCGCTTCGATCTGGGCATGAACCTGGGACGCGAGCCGGATGGTTATGATCGCGGCGCCGGCTTCTTCGACGCGCTGATGCAGGACCCGCTGCTCTCGCGCCTCAAGCTGATTGCCGAGCCCTGGGATGTGGGGCCCGGCGGCTATCAGCTCGGCAACATGCCGGCCGGCTTTTCCGAATGGAACGACCGCTATCGCGACACGCTGCGCCGCTATTGGCGGGGCGATGGCGAGCAGCGGCCCGGACCTCGCCCGGCGCCTCTCCGGCTCGGCGGAAACCTTCGGCCATGGCTCGCGCCGGCCCTGGGCCAGCCTCAACTATATCGCCAGCCATGACGGCATGACGCTGGACGATCTCGTCAGCTATGCCGGCCGCCACAACGAAGCCAATGGCGACGATAGCGGCGGCCATGGCGACACGCTGTCGGCCAATTGGGGCGCGGAAGGGCCGACGCAAGATCATACGATCCTTGATCGGCGCGCGCGCCTGAAACGCTCGATGCTGACGGCGCTGTTCGCCTCGCTGGGCACGCCGATGCTGCTGGCCGGCGACGAATTCGGCCGCACGCAACAGGGCAATGACAATGCCTATTGCCAGGACAATAGTATCTCCTGGGTGGACTGGACGCTGGCGGAAAGCGAGCATGGCAAGGCGCTGATCGATTTCGTGGCACGGCTCACCGAGATCCGCCGGGCCTATCCCGTGTTGCGCTCGCCGCGCTTCCTGCATGGACGCATTGAGGTGCTTCCGGGCATCCTCAACATCGACTGGTTCGACGAGCGCGGCGACGGACTGGCGCTGCACGATTGGCGCAACCCCGAGGGCCGCGCGCTGGTGATGCGGCTTGCGCGTGCGCGTGCGAACGGCAAGGTCGATCTCGTCGCCGTGATGGTGAACGGGTCGTCCGAAGGTCTGGACTTCATGCTCCCCGGAAAATTCGCATGGCAGCTTCTGATCGACAGCAGCGCGCCCGACAAGGAGAGCGGCGCCATCGACGCCGGGCAGTATCGCCTCGACGCCCATAGCGCCACCATCCTCGCGGCGATCGCCGAGGCGCCGTCATGACAGGTTGTGCCTTCGGCCCGAAACGCCTGGAGGATGGCCGCATCGCCTTTCGTCTGTGGGCGCCGGCCGCCCGCGCGGTCTCGCTGGAGATCGACGGCCGCGCGCCCATCGCCATGCAAGACCTTGGCGAGGGCTGGCGCGAGGCCCGCGCCGATGTGGACGTCGGCACACGCTATCTGCTTTCGCATCGGCGATCATGTCGTGCCCGATCCGGCCTCGCGTTGCCAGGGCGGCGATGTGCATGACGCCAGCATCGTTTGCGATCCCGGCACCTATCGATGGCGCTGTGCGGATTGGCGCGGGCGACCCTGGGAAGAGACCGTGCTCTATGAGCTGCATCCGGGCCTGCTCGGCGGGTTCGCGGGCGTGGCCGAACATCTGCCGCGGCTCAAGGCATCTGGGCGTGACGGCGGTCGAGCTGATGCCCATCGCCGAATTTCCCGGCGCCCATAGCTGGGGATATGACGGCGTTCTGCCCTTCGCGCCGGACTGCGCCTATGGCACGCCCGAAGAGTTGAAAGCGCTTGTCGACCGGGCGCATGAACTCGGCCTGATGATGTTTCTCGACGTCGTCTACAATCATTTCGGGCCGGACGGGAACTGGCTGCATCTCTATGCGCCGGACTTCTTCGACGAGACGGCGCACACGCCCTGGGGCGGGGCGGTGAATTTGAAACGGCCGGAGGTACGCCGCTTCTTCACCGAGAACGCGCTTTACTGGCTCACCGAGTTCCGCTTCGACGGGCTGCGCTTCGATGCCGTGCATGCGCTGCCGGACAAGACATGGCTGACCGAATTGGCCAAAGAATTGCGTGCCAGCGCGATCGCAGACCGGCATATCCATCTGGTTCTCGAAGACGACGACAATGACGCGCCCCTGCTGACCAGCCCCTATGATGCGCAATGGAATGACGATCTGCATCATGTTCTGCATCATCTTCTGACGGATGAGCGGCGCGGCTATTATGCCGACTATGCCGAGGCACCGGCCGAAAAGCTGGCCCGCGCTTTGACCGAGGGCTTCGTCTATCAGGGCGATGCGTCGGTCTATCGCGGCGGAACGCGGCGCGGCACGCCGAGCAAGGATTTGCCGCCCACGGCATTCGTGTCCTTCCTGCAGAACCACGACCAGATCGGCAATCGCGCCTTTGGCGAGCGATTGATCACACTGGCCGATCCGCGCGCCCTCAAGGCTGCCGTCGCGCTGGTGCTGCTCTGCCCGCAGATTCCGCTGCTGTTCATGGGTGAGGAAGCCGGCGCGCGCGAACCCTTCCTCTATTTCACCGACCATCATGCCGAGCTGGCGCACGCGGTGCGGCAGGGTCGGCGCAGCGAATTTGCGAAGTTTCCCGAATTTTCCGATCCGCAGGCGCGCGCGCGCATTCCCGATCCCAATGCGCCCGAGACCTTCCAGCGCTCGCGGCCACACTTCGATGGTCCCGATGCCGAAGATTGGCGCGCGCTCTATACCGCGCTCTTGCAGTTGCGCCGGGAACGGATCACGCCGCATCTCAAAGGCGCCAGAAGCGAGGGCGCCGACGCCATCGGCCCCAAAGCGGTGATCGCGCATTGGCGGCTCGCCAATGGCGCGCGGCTGACACTGGCAACGAACCTCGGCAGTACAGCGGTGACCGCGGCGCTTCCGAACACGACACCGATCTGGGGCAAGGCAAACGGCGGTGCGCTTTCCGGCTACACCACGCTGGCCTGGATCGCGCCATGATCCCGCGCGCCACCTATCGCGTTCAGTTCCACAAGGGCTTCACCTTCGAAGACGGCGCGCGGCTGGCGCCCTATCTGGCGCGGCTCGGGATCAGCCACCTTTACGCCTCGCCGATCCTGCATGCGCGCGCGGGCTCGACGCATGGCTATGATGTGATCGATCATCGCCGCATCAATCCCGAACTGGGCGGCGAAGACGGCTTTCGCGACATGGCCGCGGCGCTGAGGGCACAGGGGCTCGGCATCGTGCTCGACATCGTGCCCAATCACATGGCCGTGGGCGGGGCCGACAATCCCTGGTGGCTCGACGTGCTGGAAAAGGGCGCCGCCAGCCCCTTCGCGCATTATTTCGATATCGACTGGAACCCGCCCGGCGCGGCGCTGCGCAACAAGGTGCTGGCGCCGTTCCTGGGCGCACCCTATGGCGAGGTTCTGCACTCGGGCGATCTGAAACTCGTCTGGGACGACGTGCTGGGCCGGCTTGCCTTCGCCTATCACGAACACCGCTTCCCCTTGCGCGCCGAGGACTATGCGGAAATCTGCGGTGAGGCGGCGCCATCGGACGCGGATATTTCCGGCTGGCAGGCACCGGAGGCGTTGCACGCGCTTTTGGAGCGGCAGCATTTCCGGCTTGCCTGGTGGCGCACGGCGTCCGACCAGATCAATTGGCGGCGCTTTTTCACCATCAACGATCTGGCGGCGCTGCGTGCCGAAGAGCCGCGCGTGTTCGAGGCGGTGCACGCCAAGGTGCTGGACCTCTACGCCGCAGGATTGATCGACGGCGTGCGCATCGACCATGTCGATGGGCTGACGCAGCCCGGCCGCTATTGCCGGCATTTGCGCAAGCGGCTGGAGGAACGCGCGGGCGAGCGGCCAAAGACGGCGGCCGCCTGCCGGGCCTATATCGTGGTCGAGAAGATTCTGGCGGCTGGCGAGATGCTTCCCGGTGACTGGGATGTCGACGGCACGACCGGCTATGAGGTGATGAACGACCTGTCGGCGCTGCAGCACGATCCCGCCGGCGCCGCGCCCTTATCGCGGTTCTGGGCACAGACCAGTTTGCAGCCGGCCGAATTTGGACCGGTCGAGAGCCTGGCGCGGCGGCAGGTTCTGCTGAGCGCCTTCGAGGGGCCACTCGATGCCGCCGCGCGGGCCTGCCAGGAGCTGACGCCGGGCGCGATTGCCGCCCATGACGTGACTGCGCCGGCGCTGCGGCGTGCGCTGATCGCCATGATCGAGGAATTTCGTGCCTATCGCAGCTATGCAACCGGCGAGGAAAACTCGCCGCCGGCCGGACCCCATTTCGACGCCGCGGTGGACGCGGCGCGCGCCGCCAGCCTGCCCGCGGATGCGGCGGCCATCGACTATTTTGCCAGCGTCATGGACGGCACGGACTTCCCACCCAGTCCCAGCCGCGAACGCGCGGTGCGTCTGTTCAATCAGCTGACCGCGCCGGTGGCGGCCAAGGCGGTAGAGGACACGGTCTTTTATCGCTATGGACGATTGCTCTCTCGCAACGATGTCGGCTTCGATGGCGAGGAATTCGCATTGGCGCCGGACAGGTTTCACGCGCGGATGCAGGCGCGGGCGCAGACAAGCCCCCATGCGCTCTCGACCACGGCCACGCATGATCACAAACGCGGCGAGGATGCGCGGGCGCAGATTGCCGTGTTGAGCGAGATCGCCGCCGATTGGTCGGCCGTCGCAAAGCAATGGTTCAAGATCAATGCCCCGCTGCGCACAGCGCGGATCGATCGCGGCGACGAATACCAGCTTTATCAGACCCTGATGGGCGCATGGCCGCTCGATCTGCGCTGCGACGATCGCGAGGGCCTCGCGCAATTCGCGCAGCGAATTTTCGGCTGGCGTGAGAAGTCCTTGCGCGAGGCGAAACTGCGCACCACCTGGGCCGATCCCGATGCGGAGTTCGAGGCGGCCAACCGCGAGTTCGTGGACGCACTGCTCGATCCGGCGCGCGCGCCGGCGTTCCTGGAGAGCCTTGCCGGCTTTGTGACCCGCATTGCGCCGGCCGGCGCGCTCAACGCGCTGATCCAAACGGCGTTGCGCTGCACCCTGCCCGGCGTGCCCGACCTCTATCAGGGCGGCGAATTCTGGGATCTGAGTATGGTCGATCCTGACAATCGCCGGCCGGTCGATTATGCGGCGCGGCAGACGGCACTGGCGGCGGGAGACGATCCGCTGGCCGCACTTGCGAGCTGGCGCGACGGACGGGTGAAGCAGGCATTGATTGCGAGGCTCTTGGGCTTGCGGGCGCGTTGGCCGGATCTGTTCGCGGACGACAGCTACGAACCGCTGACCGTTCGCGGCGCGCGGGCGGAGCACGCCCTCGCCTTCCTGCGGCGCAAGGGTGATCGCGCCGTTCTCATCGCCGTGCCGCGCCTCGTCGCAGAGCCTTGCATGGCGCAAGGAACTCCGCTGCCAGATGCCGGTTTCTGGCAGGATACGCGGATTGCAGATGTGCCGGAGCGCGATTGGCACGACCTGCTTGGCGGCGCCTCGCCGGCCTCGCTAGCCTGCACCGATCTGTTCGCACGCTTTCCGGTGGCGGTGCTGACATAAAGCGGCATCAGCGCGGCCCATATTGGCCGGAGAGGCCCGCGATCACCGCTTCGAATTCGCGCACCGTCTCGGCGATGATCTCTGCCACGGGCTTGACTGTGTCGATGCGGCCGGCGACCTGGCCCGTCAGCGCGATGGACGCCTCCATATCGCCGCCGAAATAGAGATCGAGCGCACTGCGCAATTCACCCATGATGTTCTCGCCGGGATCGGTTTCGAGGCGCGTGGTGCGCTCGGTGCGCAAGGCCCGCAAGGCGGGGCCGGGGCCGAAGCGGTTGAGGAACACGGTGTCGGTTTCCTGCGCCGCCAGGATCGCGTTTTTCCAGTTCTCATGGACCGGCGATTCCGCGGCCGAAACCATGCGCGTGCCCATCTGGATGGCTTCGGCGCCAAGCGCGAAGGCCGCCGCCATGGTGCGGCCATCGACCATACCGCCGGCGGCGATGACCGGCACCTGCACGCACTCGCAGACCAGCGGCAGGAGCACCATGGATGCCACGTCGCGCGGATTCTTGAAGCCGCCGCCCTCTCCGCCTTCGACCACCAACCCGTCGACACCGGCCTCGACGGCGCGGAGTGCCGCCTTCAGCGACGGCACGACATGGAAGACCGTGAGCCCTGCCTCTTTCAGTTCGGCACAATAGCGCTTGGGATCGCCGGCCGAGGTGGTGACGAATTTCACGCCCTGATCGATGACGAAGGAGACGATGTCGGGATCGCGCACGAAGGCCTGGGCGATGTTGACGCCGAAGGGCTTGTCGGTCAGTTCGCGCATTTTGCGCACTTCTTCGCGCACCTCGTCGAGCCGCCCCGACGAGGTTTCGATGATGCCAAGACCGCCGGCATTGGAGACGGCCGAAGCCAGCTGCGCGCGGGCGATCCAGCCCATCGGCGCCTGCACAATGGGGTAGTCAACACCGAGCATGTCGGTGATGCGGTTCCTGATGGGCATGGGCTGGCCTCCGGCCGATAATGATTGCGGTCGGATGCAGGCTAGCGCGGCGGCAACTGTCGGGGAACGCTTACGTCGCGTCAGGTGGGGCGTCAGGCGGGGCGCCGCGGGCCTTGAGAACCGCCGACTGATCGAAGGTGAAACCTGACAGGATCATGTTGACCGTCTGCCCGTCCTCGGAAAGCGGCAGATAGAGCGCATCGAAATCGAGAAAGGCGCGGCCGAACAGATCCGCCCCGCCATGGGCGCGTAAGACAACGGCCTCGCGCGCAACCTTGCGATGGGTGGCGAGCACGGCGGCAACCGCGGCCTCGCCATAAGAGACAAAGGCTTCGCGCAGTGTCTTGCCCGTGCCGTCCATCAGGAAATATTCGCTGACCCGTGTGCCGACGGTGCGGAAGCGGAAATCCTCGCCACCATCCAGAACGTCCAGGAGCAGTATCCAGCCGAGATGCTCCTTCATTTCGGAAGGGCGGATATCGCTGCGCGAAGGCATCGGCCGCTGCCCGCGCTTGTCATCCCAATAGCTGCGCAGGAATGCGAGCGTCGGGTTTGTGAATTCCTTTGGATCGAGTTCGGTTCGAACGCCGGCCACGTTCTTTGCCATGAGTTATACCTAAATTTCTAATATACGATGTTATGAGCGCGTTGCTGCACAGCACACTAAGCCGGGAGTCGAAACTTTCCAGCGCGCAGAACGCGTTGTTGCGTTTGGGCCCATGCATTGTGTGGATAAGGCCGGTTAACGACGCCCAACGGTTGCACGAACTGCGAAACGCTACCAGCGCAGCACGCGTCTTCCGGCAAACGCACCCAAAATGGTCACAGCCCCGATCGCGATCGCGTACCAGCTTGCAACGAAGAACGGCGAGTTGTCGGGACAATGCGCGGCATAGAACACCGCGCCGATGGCGCCGGCGAGAAGGCCCGCCAACGCACCGGTCCGCATCGGCGCCGTGGTGGCGCCACGACGCAATACGGCGAGCAGTATCGCCAGCGGCGCCAGCGACAGTATCGGGATGAACATCATGCAATAAAGCCAGTTCTGGCCGAACCAGCGCGTCACCCAAAGTGTGCTCGGCACCACCAGGAATTCGGCCAGCACGGCCACCAGCAGCATCGCCGGGGCGACCAGCAACGCATAGAGATAGGGCCGCCCCGCCATCTCCGGGCGCATGGCCCGTTTGAGCCCGGCAAAGGCGCAGATCGCCAAAGTCAGCGTGACGACGAATTTGAAATCGAAGCGCAGTGTATCGATGGCTTGCACAAAATCGGGGCGCGGCCGGAGGATGACGAAGAAGGCAATTGCCGCGGCCAGCACCGCACCCGCCACGGCGTAGCGCAGTGCCCGCGGTTGCGGCAGAGTCGGGGTTGTGTCGGCGGCCAGAGCCGCGATGAGGTCATTTGTCGTCATAGCATTTCTTCGTCGCGATAAATCTGCGCCAGGCGTTTGAGCCCGCGGTGCAGCGCCACACGCACCGCGCCTTCGCTCATCGCCAATGTCTTCGCCGTATCGCCGATGCTGGCGCCATCGAGCGAAACGGCCGCGACCACATCATGTTCGCGTCCCTTGAGGCGGCCCACAAATTTGCTCAGTTCCTGCGGGCTCCGGTCGACCGCAGGCGCCTGATCCGGCAGCACTTCAATCAGATCGTCGATCGGCACCTCGCCGCGGCGCCCGCGCCGGCGCATGGTGTCGATCAGCTTGTAGCGGGCGACCGCGTGAAGCCAGGGCGAAAATGGCTGATCACGCAGCCATGTGTGCCGCTTCAAGTGGATCGCCAGCAGAATTTCCTGCACCACATCCTCCACATCCGCATTGCCGAGCCCGGCGCGCCGCAATCCCAGGGCCGCGATCCGCCGCAGCGCCGGGGCGAGCGCCTCCAGAAGGCGGCGATGGGCCTCGCCGTCGCCATCCAACCCGGCACGCATCCAATCGGCCCATTGGGCCTCGCGGGCAGACATCTCTTGCTGGGAATTCGATTGGGGCATCGGCTTTGTTACAGGCGCAAGGACCAAAAAAACTTTCGAAAAATCCGGGGCCAAAACGTAACAGCAGCCGGCCCCACGGCGAATTGACGACATGCACGGCCCGATGGGCGGGCCGGTTTTGGAAAGGACTGCATAGCATGAATCGCCGCTCGATGACTCTCGCCCTGGCCGGCTCACTGGCCGCCGCGGTGGCCACACTCTCCATCTCCGCCCAGGCCGCGGGCATGGATAAGAAGATGGGCATGAACCAGAAGATGGAGAAGTGCTACGGCGTGGCGCTGAAGGGCCACAATGACTGCAAGGCCGCCTATCCGGGTGCGACCTGCGCCGGATCGCAGAAGGTCGATTATGACGGACAATCCTTCAAGGTCGTTCCGGCCGGCACCTGCGTCACCATGAAGACGCCGTTCGGCCCCGGCTCGCTGACGCCGATCACGCGGCCGATGTGATTGTGGCGGGCGCCGCTGACCCCGGCGGCGCCCCGCGCCTTCCTTTCGAGGTTCGACCATGCTCGCTTTGCCGCAGCACGCCGGCACCGGCTTCAAACCCCAGCACTTTGCCCAGATCGCGGCATTGCCGCTTCCCGGCGGGTTCTTCGAGGTGCATGCCGAAAACTATATGGGGGCCGGCGGGCCGTCGCACGCGATGCTGGAGCGGCTCCGCGCCGATCACGCGCTTTCGATCCATGGCGTGGGTTTGTCCATCGGCGGTGACGAGCCGCTGGACGAAGCACATCTGCAACGGCTGAAGGCGCTGTGCGCGCGCTACGAACCGGAAAGCTTTTCCGAGCATCTCGCCTGGTCGGGCCATGGCGGCGAGTTCTTCGCCGATCTTCTGCCGCTGCCCTATACGCCGGACAGTCTTGCGCGCATCGCCGATCACATCGACCGCGTGCAGGCGGTTCTTGGGCGGCAAATGCTGCTGGAGAACCCGGCCACCTATCTGGCGTTTGCCGAGAGCGAAATTTCCGAGACCGAATTCCTGCGCGCGCTGGTGCGCCGAACCGGATGCGGGCTCCTGCTCGACATCAACAATGTCCATGTCAGCGCCCACAATCACGGCTTCGACGCGCGCGATTATCTGGCACGCCTCCCCATGGAAGCGGTGGGCGAGATCCATCTGGCCGGACATTTCCGCCATAAGAGCGATGAAGGCGATATCTTGATCGACAGCCATGGCGCGGCGGTGGCCGACCCGGTCTGGGCACTCTATGCCGAGGTCATCGCGCAAATCGGCCCCAAGCCAACCCTGATCGAGTGGGACAATGACGTGCCGGATTGGCAAGTGTTGCGCGCCGAAGCGCGGCACGCCCAAGCCATTCTGTCGCCGCGCCCGCTCGCGCGCAGCGCCTGAGGCGGAATCATGTCCCCCCAGCCCCAAGTCGATTTCGCCTCAGCGCTGCGCGATCCTTCCCGCAAATCCGCGCATCCTCCGGCGCGCTTCGCGATCTATCGCGGCAACCGGATCGCCGCCCTGACCGAGTCACTGGCCGCGACCTACAGCGCCACGGAGCGCATTGTCGGCGCGCCGTTCTTCGACACGCTGGCGCGCGCCTTCATTGCCGCCCATCCCCCGTGCTCGCCGGTGCTGCACGAATATGGCGTGGAGATGCCGGACTTCATCGCCGGCTTCGCATCAGCCGAAAGCCTTCCCTATCTGGCCGATGTGGCGCGGATCGAGTGGGCCTGGATGGCCGCCTATCACGCGGCCGATTGCGAGCCACTCGCCGCCGAAATCCTCGCGGGGCATGACGACGCGGCGTTGCTCGGCGCACGCTTCACCCTGCACCCGACGGCGGCCTTGATCCGTTCGCCCCATCCGGCCGGAACCATCTGGCAGATGAACGCCGAGGGCGGCACGCCGGGTGTGATTGCCGACTGGCACGGCGAGACCGTGCTGGTGCTCAGGCCGCACCTCGATGTGATGGTCCGGATCATTCCGGACGAGACGGCTGTCTTTCTGGCTGCGCTGGATGCCGGGCTACCGCTGACGCTGGCGGCCGAAACCGGGCTGCACGCCGACCCGGCATTCGACCTGGCTTGCCAATTGTCGGGCGCCTTCGCGCTCGGCCTCATCGTTGCAACATCGCTTCCCGAACCCACGGAGACTTCTTCATGAACGACATGACCCTTTCGCGCGCGCCCTTTTCCTGGCGATATCCCATCGGGCTCGGGCGCACGGCGCTGGCTATGCTCGACCGCATACCCCAGAGCGTCCTTTCGCTGGCCGCGCGGATTTTTCCGGCGGCCGTGTTCTGGCAATCCGGCCAGACCAAGCTGGACGGCTGGCATGTTTCGGCGAGCGCGATCTATCTCTTTCGCGAGGAATACAAGTTGCCGCTGATCGATCCCGTGGTGGCGGCGCATCTGGCCGCTTTCAACGAGCATTTCTTTCCGCTGCTGCTGGTGTTCGGACTGGCGAGCCGGTTCGCGGCCTTCGCCCTGCTGACGATGACCAGCGTGATCGAGATCTTCGTCTATCCCGATGCCTGGCCGACCCATGGCGTATGGATCACCTGTTTCCTGGTGATCATTGCGCGCGGGCCGGGCATGCTGTCGCTCGATCATCTGATCGCAAAGCGTTTCGGCGCCGCGCGCTGAGCATCACGTCGATTGCGGCGACGGGGCCATGAGTGCCCAGCCCACGATCGACTCCACCGCTTCGGCCACAGCCTGATCGAAGGCGGCGACGACGGCGGGCACCGAATTGGCGCTCGCCGCGGCCGTCTTGTGGATTTGCAAGGTGGCCGCGATGGTGCGGCCGGGTGTGCGCAGCAGGCGCGCCGCCACATCGACCACCACGGTCGGCGCCCCGTCCGGCGTGTCGTACCGCGCCTCGAAGGCGCGAAGATCGGTCTGCAGCAGATAGTCGGCCTTGACGCCTTCCGTATCGCGGGCAACGGCGGCGATCTTGCCGCTGTTCTCGAAGCCTTCGATCAGAGCCCGGCGCAGCAGAACCGGCGCGCGGTCCTGCCAGGCGGCATTGGCATAATAATCCATCGTCTCGGCGGAGCGTTGCAGCGCGATGCGCGCCGTGTCTAGACTGAGCGGCGCCGACGGCAAGGCGATGGTGAGCTGCCAGGTCACGGCCGGCGCTTGCGGCAACGGACCAAGCTCGGGCCGCAAGACATAGAGCTGCGGCGCTTGCTCCGGCCCGATCAGATCGGCGCAACCGGTCAGTGTCAGCGCCGCGGAGCCCGAGATGAGAAGGCTGCGCCGGGTCGGCTCAAGAAGCGCGTTCGTCATGGCGGCGTATATCCTTCGCGCCGGTCGCCAAAGAGAAGGCGGGTCGGCTGGTTCTGGAGGGTATTGGAAAGCTTGCGCAGGCTGGTAACGGTGCGGCGTGTCTCGCTGACAAGTTCGGAAAGCTGGGCGCCCGTGTCGCCGCTGAAGACGTCGTTGGCGTTGCCGGCCAGGTTCGAGATGTTGATCACCGCCTTGTCGGCATGGCCGAGCGTGGTGTGGAGCTGGGCCAGCGTCACCGTCAATTCCTGGGACGAGGCGTTGAGATTCTTGATGGCGGAATCGAGATCGCCGCTGCGCCGCGCCAGCACATCGGACGTCGTCTTGAGATTGGCGAGGATATCGCTGAAGGCCTCACGGTTCTTCGCGTTCAGCAATTCCGACAGCTGGTCGCCGACATGGTTGAACTTGGCAATCATGCGCGGCGCGGATTCGGCGAGCTGCTGCAACGTCGATGGCGCGGATCTGATAATCGGATAAGGCCGCTCGGGCGTGGACGTCAGAATCGGGCTGTGCTTGGTGCCGCCCTCGATCTCGACATAGGCCCCGCCGGTCAACCCCATGCTGGCGATCGAGGCCAGCGAATCCTCATGCAGTTTGAGCGCGGGATCGACCTCCATGGTCACGATCACGCGCTTGGGATTGTCGGGATCGAATTTCAGCTTGCTGACGCGGCCGATATCGATGCCGTTGTAGCGCACCGGCGTCCCGTTTCCGAGACCGGTGACCGAGCCGGAGAAATAGGTCTGGTAGTGGGCGAATTCCTGCCGGTACTGCGCGCCGGCGAGCCACAGCGTGACGATGATGAGCCCAAGAAAAAAGGCCACGACGAAGGCGCCGACGGCGACATAATTGGCTTTGGTCTCCATGGCTTCGTCCCTTTACCCGCCCCGCGTCACGATTGCAGCGCGGCCCGGCCGCGCACGCCTGCGAAATATTCCTGAATCCAGGGATCCGGATCATGCACCAGAGTGGCGATGGTGCCCACCTTGATGGCCTTGTCGACAAGAACCGCAATCCGGTCGGTTGTGGCCCGGAGCGTGTCGATATCATGGGTGACCATGAAGACGGTGAGCCCCAGGCTCTTCTGCAGATCGCGGATCAACTCATCGAAATGATTGGCGGAAATCGGATCGAGGCCGGCCGTGGGTTCATCCAGGAACAGCAATTCGGGGTCGAGGGCCAGCGCCCGGGCCAGCCCCGCCCGCTTGCGCATGCCGCCGGACAGTTCGGACGGGAATTTTCCGGCCGCGTCGGACGAAAGGCCGACCATGGCGATCTTCACAGCCGCGATCTCGTCCATCAGGCGCTGGGACATGTCCGTGTAGCGGCGCAGCGGCACCTGTATGTTCTCGGCCACGGTCTGGGCGCTGAAGAGCGCGCCCTCCTGGAACAACACACCCCACCGCAATTGCAGGCCGAGCCAGCCGGCATCGTCGAGTTCGGCCGTGTCCTGGCCGAACACCTCGATGCTGCCGGCGCGCGACTTCGTGAGGCCGACGATGGAGCGCAGCAGCACGGACTTTCCCGCCCCCGAACCGCCGACCACGCCCATCACCTCACCACGGCGCACATCGAGATCGAGGTGATCGTGGATCACCGTATCGCCAAAGGCATTGACCAGCCCGCGCACCCGGATCACCAGCTCGCTGTCAGCGCCCGCGCTCATCGTCATATCCCGATCACGGAGAAGAGAATGGAGAAGGCGGCATCGAAAATGATGACGAGGAAGATCGATTCGACCACCGAGCGGGTGGTCAGCCTGCCGACGCTGGCGGCATTGCGCTCAACCCGAAGCCCCTCGAAGCAGCCGACGAGGCCGATGATGAAAGCAAAGACCGGCGCCTTGATGAGGCCCACCATCAGCGTTTGCACCTCAATGCCGGATTGAAACTGACGCAGGAACTCCGGCACCGTGATGCCGAGACTGAAATAGCTCATCACCATGCCGCCAATGACGCCCATCACATCGGCGAAAAACGTCAGCAGCGGCAGCGTGATGACGAGTGCCAACACACGCGGCAACACCAGCACCTCGGCCACGTTGAGACCGAGGGTCTGCATGGCGTCAATTTCTTCGTTGACGCGCATCGTGCCGATCTGCGCAGTGAAAGCCGAGCCGGAGCGGCCGGCGACGATGATCGCCGCGATCAACCCGCCAATCTCGCGCAGCACCGACACGCCCAGAAGATTGACCGTGTAGATCTCTGCACCGAAGCGCTTGAGCTGATCGGCGCCCTGATAGGCAATGACGACACCCAGAAGGAACGCCAGCAGGCCGAGGATCGGTAGCGCCGTCAGGCCCGTTTCCTCGATGTGATGCACGAGAGCGGGAAAAGGCAATTCGCGCCGCGGCTGCAGCACGGCTTCGACTGTTTCGACCGTGATGCGGCCGAGAAAGCCCACAAGGTCATAACCCTGCCGCGCCACATGCATGGTGCCGCGGCCGATGCGATCGAGAAAATCGGTGAGGCTGCGCGGCGGCCTTGCGTGTTCGGGCTCTGTGAAGGTGCAACCGCGGTCGATGGCCTCGATCAGCGGACGGTAGCGCGGCGCCGCCGCAATCTCGCCGACCCTGAGGCCCGCTGCCGTCAACTGGCGCTGGGTGCGCAGCAGCAGCCAGGCGCCTGCCGTATCGAGCCGGCCAAGGGCGGAGGCATCGATCTCGGCCTCGGCGAGGCCCGACGGATCGAGGCGCGCCAGCTCGCGATCGAGCCTTGCCACTTCGGGCACCACCCAATCGCCGCCCGCCACCACGCGCAACACACGCTGACGCTCGATGCGCAGGCTGGCCGGCTGTTCTGCCGCGAGAGGCGCGTCGATATTCCTCATGGGCCGGAAGAATCCTGATGGGCGGAGCGCGATCGGCGAAGCAGATGCGCGGAATGGGCAAGAAGCCTAACCCAGATCACCGGACACGGCCTAGCGCGGTCTTGGCCGCCGGGGCCGCCCGCCCAGCCATGCACCTCCGGGATAGCGGCCCATCACGCAACTTTGTTTCCGGTGGCAGCTTTTGCCAGTTTGCGTTCCGCCCGCGCCTCGGCCATGTAGCCCTGTCGAACATCATCAGGGCGGACCATGCGCGGCATGCTGAGCGAGTTGGAAAAGAAGGTGCTGTGGCTGGCCTGCTGGACCATCCACAACGCCAATCACCTGCGCGCCGAGCACGACGTGGTCAAGGTCGGCGGCCATCAGGCCAGCTGCGCCTCGATGACCACGATCATGAGCGCGCTCTACTTCAATGTGCTGCGCCCGGAAGACCGGGTGGCGGTGAAGCCGCATGCCAGCCCCGTCTTCCACGCCATCCAGTATCTGTTCGGCAACCAGACGCGCGAGAAGCTCGAAGCCTTCCGTGCCTTTGGCGGCGTGCAGAGCTATCCCTCGCGCACCAAGGATATCGATGATGTCGACATCTCCACGGGCTCGGTCGGGCTGGGCGTGGCGATGACGGCCTTTGCCAGCCTGACGCAGGATTACCTTCTGGCGAAGGGATTGCGCGCGCCCGAGAAGACCGGGCGCATGATCGCGCTGGTCGGCGATGCCGAACTCGACGAAGGCAATATCTATGAATGCCTGCTCGAAGGCGCCAAGCATGGGCTGCGCAACACCTGGTGGATCATCGACTACAACCGCCAGAGCCTGGACGGTGTGATCCGCGAAGGGCTGGAACAGAAATTCGAAGCCGTGTTCCGCGCCGTGGGCTGGGATGTGGTCGTGCTGAAGTATGGCCGCAAGATGGAAGAGGCCTTCGCCAAACCAGGCGGCGAGGCGCTGAAGCAGTGGATCGACAACGCGCCCAACGATCTCTATGCGGCGCTGACCTATCAGGGCGGCGCGGCGTGGCGAGCGCGGCTGCATGAAGAGCTGGGCCGCAATTCGCCGGCCGGGCGGCTGATCGACGACCTCAGCGACGACGAATTGTCCGAACTGATGTGCAATCTCGGCGGGCACGATATGGGCCTGCTGCTCGACACCTTCAATTCGATCGATCACGACCGGCCCGTCTGCTTTATCGCCTATACGATCAAGGGCATGGGCACGCCGCTGGCCGGCCACAAAGACAATCATTCCGGCCTGATGACGCCCAAGCAAATGGAGGCGTTCCGCACACACATGGGCGTGGCCGAAGGGCACGAATGGGACAAGTTCGACGGCCTTACCGACGGCGCAGACGATGTCGAGAAATTCCTCAAGGCGGTGCCGTTTGTGTCGCAAGGCACGCGCCGCTTCAGTGCGGCGCATCTCGATGTGCCGGCCGAATTGCCCACACCCAAGGCCGAGGAGATCTCCACGCAGGAAGGCTTCGGCCGCATCCTGTTCGATCTGGCGCGCGAGGATGCGGAATTCGTGAACCGCATCGTAACGACGTCGCCGGACGTCACCGTGTCCACCAATCTGGGCGGCTGGGTGAACCGGCGCGGCGTGTTCGATCTGGCCACCGCCGAAGACCGCTTCAAGACCGAGAAGATCGCCTCGACCTATCGCTGGGGGATGTCGCCGCAAGGCCAGCATCTGGAACTCGGTATTGCCGAGAACAATCTCTTTATCGCGCTGGCGGCGCTGGGGCTGTCGCATTCGCTGTTCGGCGAGCGGCTGCTGCCGATCGGCACGCTCTACGATCCGTTCATCGCGCGCGGCCTCGATGCGCTCAATTATGCCTGCTACCAGAATGCGCGCTTCATGCTAGTGGCGACGCCTTCGGGCGTGACGCTGGCGCCCGAAGGCGGGGCGCATCAATCCATCGGCACGCCGCTGATCGGCATGGCACAGGACGGGCTGGCGAGTTTCGAGCCCGCTTTTGTCGATGAGCTTGCGACGATCATGGCGTGGTCGTTCGATTACATGCAGCGCGAAGGCGCGGGCGAGAACGAACGCAATTGGCTGCGCGACGAGACCGGCGGCTCGGTCTATCTGCGCCTGTCCACCCGACCGCAGGAACAGCCGGTGCGCACGCTGAATGAAAGCCTCAAACATGGCATCATCGATGGCGCCTATTGGCTGCGCCCGCCGGGCCCCAATTGCGAGATCTGCATCGCCTATCAGGGCGTGGTGGCGCCGGAGGCGATTGCCGCGGCGGGATATCTGGCCGAGGACCGACGCGATGTGGCGGTGCTGGCCGTGACATCCGCCGACCGGCTGAACGCCGGCTGGCAGGCGGCGAGCCGGGCGCGGATACGTGGGCTTTCGCATGCTCAGAGCCATATCGAGCGGCTGCTGTCACAATTGCCCGCCTTCGCAGGCATATTGACGGTGCTGGACGGCCATCCGGCCACGCTCAGTTGGCTGGGCGGTGTGCTGGGCCATCGCACGCAATCGCTGGGTGTGGAACATTTCGGGCAATCGGGCCGCATCGACCAGATCTATGCCCATTACGGCATCGATACCGCCGGTATCCTGCGCGCGGCCCAGAGCCTCGCGGCCGGAAAGCCGGTCAGGTATCTGAAGCTGATTTCCTGATCCGGCTGTCGCCTCTCATGGCAAGGGGCTAGAGTTCCTCAACCAATATTCGGAGGAACACCCATGAAACGTCTGGAAGGTTTTGGCACCATCGTTACCGGAGCGGCGAGCGGCATCGGCCGGGCATCGGCCAAGCTGTTCGCAAGCGAAGGCGCAAGCGTCGTCTGCTTCGACCGCGCCGAGGCCGTGAACGAAACCGCCGCCATGATCACAGAGGCCGGTGGACGCGCGATTGCCATGAATGCCGATGCCTCGAACGAGGCCGATGTCGCCAAGGCCGTCGATACCGCGGTGAAAGAATTCGGCAAGCTCGATGCGATTTACGCCAATGCCGGCATCAGCGGCGGATTGGGGCCGAGCTTCTTCGAAGCCACGGCTGAGGACTGGATGCAGATCCTCTCGGTCAATCTGATCGGTGTGTTTCTGGCGATCAAACACGCCTCCCGCGTGATGGTGCCGAACAAGAAGGGCGCCATTGTCTGCACGGCGTCGGTCGCGGGATTGCGCTCGGGCGCGGGGCCGGGCCCCTATAGCGCCAGCAAGGCGGGCGTCATCAACCTCGTCACCACGGCGGCGAATTCGCTGTACGGCACGGGCGTGCGCGTCAACGCGATCTGCCCCGGCATCATCGAGACCGGCATGACCAAGCCGATCTTCGACCGCGCCCGCGAACGCGGCAGCGAAGGCAAGATCGGCCAGCTCAATCCGCTGCGCCGCTATGGCCATCCCGAAGAGATCGCGGCGGCGGCACTGTTCCTGGCCAGCGATGACGCGTCCTACGTCAACGGGCAGGCGCTGCCGGTGGATGGCGGGCTGTCGAGTTCGTTGCCTGTGGTCGGACGGAGCTGAGCGAAATGGAGGGGATGATGAAACGTTTCGTTCTGGCCTGTGCGTTCGTGGCGCTTGGCGTCGGCACGGCCATGGCCGCCGACGCGCCGAAGATCACGGTCACGAAGGTGATCGACACGGACAAGACCGTGATCGGCCAGCCTATCGTGATGCCGAAGAACCCGACGCGTCGTGGCGACGGTCATGACGCTCGCGCCGGGCGCAAAGCTGCCGGTGCACAAGCATCTCTATCCGCATTACGGCTATATGCTGGCGGGCGTTCTGACCGTGACCAATGTCCAGACCGGCAAGAGCTTCGATATCAAGACGGGCGATTTCCTGGTCGAGATGAACGACACCTGGCATTACGGCCAGAACAAGGGGACGGTGCCGGTGAAGCTGCTCATCATCGACCACCTGCCCAAGGGCGTGACCTCGAACGTGGTGTTGAGGGAGGCGAAGTAATCCCCACCCTCACGCATCAATAGCCCATCAGCGTCGCGTAGCGGTCGCGATGGAAGCTGGCGCCGCCATAGGTCGCTTCGGTGGCGCGGGCACGCTTCATGTAGAGACCCGCATCATGGGCATCGGTCATGCCGATACCGCCATGCATCTGGACCATCTCGTTCGAGGTGAGGTGGACTAGTTCCGAGGCTTTCGCCTTGGCCAGCGAGCACAGCGCGGGCACGTCGTTGGCCTGTTTGTCGATGGCGGTGAGCGCAGCTTCGACGCAGGAGCGCGTCAGCTCCAGATCGGTGTACATCCTGGCGGCGCGGTGCTGCAGCGCCTGGAAGGTGCCGATGAGCTGGCCGAACTGGGTACGCGTTTTCAGATATTCGAGCGTGACATCGAAGCTCTGCGAGGATGCGCCGAGCATTTCGGCGGCAAGACCCGCGCGGGCGCGGTCAAGCGTGGCATCGAGGATGGCAAAGCCCTGATCGGCAGCGCCAAGCACGGCATCAGCGGGAATTTCGACATTGTCGAAGGCGATGTTGGCGACGCCGCGGCTGTCGGCCATCTTGAGCTTAGTGCGCGTGACGCCGGAAGCATCGCCGGGGACGAGGAACAGCGTGATGCCGTTTGTGTCGCCCGGCTTGCCGGAGGTGCGGGCGGCGACGATCAGAAGATCGGCCGTGCCGCCATCGATGACAAAGACCTTCTTGCCATTCAGCACGTAACCGCTACCGGCCTTCTTCGCGTCGAACGCGATCCGGTCCGGCGCGTGGTGCGCGGCTTCATCGACCGCCAGCGCGCCAAGCGCTTCGCCGCTGGCGAACTTGGGAAGCCATTCGGATTTCTGCGCATCATTGCCGCCGAGCAACAGCGCCGTGGTGGCGACCAGCGCGGTGGAAAAAAGCGGTGAGGCCGTCAGCGTGCGCCCCGTCTCTTCAAGCACAAGGCCCAGCGTCAGATGGTCGAGGCCAACGCCGCCGAATTCCTCCGGCACGATGATGCCGGCCCAGCCCATCTCCACCATTTCGGCCCAGACCGCGCGGTCGAAGCCATCGACATTGCCACTGTCGCGCAAGGCGCGGAGTTGCGTGACGGGCGATTTCTCGGTTGCCCAGCTTTTTGCCGCATCGCGCAGCATCGTCTGTTCTTCGCTCAGGACTGCCATGATCGTGTCTTCCGATAGAGTTCTTCGTGGCGCGCTTACTGGTGGTCCAGAAGACCGAGCACGCGCTTGGCGACGACATTGAGATTGATCTCGGATGTGCCGCCTTCGATGGAATTGCCCTTGGAGCGCAGCATGCCGCGCATGGCGGCGATTTCGCCGTCGCGGAAACCTTCGCCTTCCCAGCCCAGGCCCTGATGGCCCATGGCTTCGACCATGAGTTCGCAGCGATCCTGGTTGAGCTTGGCCGCAGCATATTTGACGATGGAGGTCGCCGGGCTCGGCCCCTTGGCCGCCTTGGCTTCGGCTTCGAGCCGGCGCACGGTCAGCGCGAAGGCCTTGGCATCCATGCGGTGTTCGACGATGCGGGCACGCAGATCGCCATCGGCGATCTTGCCGTTTTCTTCGCCGACATAATGCTTGGCAATATCTTCCAGCTCGACGCCGCCGCCGAAATTGCTGCCGAAGCCGCCGGCGGAAATGTTCTGGCGCTCATACTGCAAGAGGCGCTTGGCGATTTCCCAACCGCCATTCACTTTGCCGACGAGGTTCTCCTTCGGCACCTTCACATCGCTGAAGAAGGTTTCGCAGAAGGGCGACTGACCGCTGATCAGCTTGATCGGTCGGGCTTCGACGCCGGGACTTTGCATATCGAAGAGGATGAAGGAGATGCCTTCATGCTTCTTTGTGGTGTCGGTGCGCACCAGGCAGAAGATCCAGTCGGCCTTGTCGGCGTAAGAGGTCCAGACCTTCTGGCCGTTGATGAGGTAGTGATCGCCCTTGTCTTCGCAGCGCGTCCTGAGGCCGGCGAGATCGGAGCCCGCGCCCGGTTCGGAATAGCCCTGGCACCAGCGGATTTCGCCGCGCACGATCTTGGGAAGATGCTCTTTCTTCTGCGCCTCATTGGCGTATTCGAGCAGCACGGGCCCGAGCATCCACAGACCGAAGGAGAAGAGCGGGGCCTGGGCGCCGATGCGCGCCATTTCCTGGGTGAGCACCTTGGTCTCGTCGCGGCTGAGACCGCCGCCGCCATACTCTGTGGGCCAGCTCGGCGCGGTCCAGCCGCGTTCGCCCATGCGATCGAGCCAGAGCTTGGCTTCGGGATTGCTGTAGGCCTGCTTGCGCCCGCCCCAGACGACATCTTCGTCGGCCGAGGGACGGCCGGCGCTGTTGCGCATCGAGGGCGGGCAATTGGCGTCGAGCCAAGCCCTTGTTTCTGCCCGGAATGTTTCCAGATCGCTCATCTCGCAGTCCTCCCGGCGGGCTCATATCCGGCCCATACCGTTTGTTCGATTTCTGACGAGGGGGATTGTGCATCTCCCGACCGGCTTGTGAAGAGGCGTTGTGCGAGGGAACCTGGCCCCCTAACATTTGGCCTCGCGTCCCGGAGGGGCTGGGAGAGCGACTATGAAAGCGTTTGGTTGGATTGCCCTGCTGGCGGCCGTGTTGATGGCTGCGCCGGCCGGCGCCGCTGTGGCCGGCAAGCACGACGTCCTCGACATTCATCACCTGCCCTTGGGCGATGGCCATATCAGCACGACGCCGGAGCGCGGCAACGTCATGTCCTGCCGCATGGGGCCCGGGCGCGGCGGGGCGCGGCATGTGGGAAACTGGATCCATGGCGACAGCTGGGATCTGACCGAAAAGCTGCATGTCGAAGGCAAGGTGAGTTGGCCCGAGGCGCAGTTCGCGATCACGGAGACAAGCGACGGCCGCATCGTCTCGCGAATCGTCAAAGGCAATGGATTGCCGGTGAAGACGCTGACTGGGACCTTCCCCGTCGCGCCGGACGATCCGGCCTATCAGATCGACCGCAATCCCAATTCCATCGAACCACAGAACATCGCGCTGACCCTGCCGGCGAACCCCATCATTGCGGCCGAACCCTCCTGCGTGCCGATGGGCATGATCGGCATGGCGCTGAACGGTGTCGCAATTTTCAACGCCCTCGATGATGGCGCGCGCGATGCGGTGGCCCATGAGGTGCAGGATCTGTGCAATGGCCATCCGCAGATGCGCGGAGAATATCACTATCACGGGCCGAGCCCGTGCCTGCCCGGCGAAACGGCGGACGAGCAGCTGATCGGCTATGCGCTGGACGGCTTCGGCATCTATTCCATCTACGACGCCAACGGCACAGAACTGACCGATGCCGATCTCGACGCCTGCCATGGGCGGGTGAGCAAGGTGATGTGGAACGGGAAGCGCGTGGCGATCTATCACTATGTGCTGACGCGCGAATATCCGTATACCATTGGCTGCTTCCGGGGCACGCCGCTGCGCCTGGCGCGGCCCTATCGGTCGCGGCGCGGACGGCGCTTCCCGCCACCCGACGACTTCTGAACGAGCGTGACATGAACTTTGCCAGCGACAATGCCTATGGCGCCTTGCCGGAAATCCTCAAGGCGGTGGCCGATGCCGCACCGGGCACCGCCGCCTCCTATGGCGAGGACGCCATCACCAAGCGGGTGACGGAGCGCTTGCGAAGCCTCTTCGGCTGCGATCTCGTGGCCTATCCGGTGTTGACGGGCACGGTGGCCAATTCGCTGACCCTGGCCACGCTGTGCCCGCCTTACGGCGCGGTGTTCTGTCATGAAGAGGCGCATATCGCGACCGACGAATGTGCGGCGCCGGAATTCTTCACCGGCGGCGCGAAGGTGGTCTCGCTCAAGGGGCCAGCCGCCAAGCTGACGCCGAAGGCCATCGAAGGCGCCCTGCCCGGCTACCGGCGCGGCGTGCACAGCCCCAAGCCCTCCGTCGTCTCCATCACCCAGCTATCCGAACTCGGCACCGCCTATACGCCGGACGAGGTCGCGGCGGTTGCGCAGTGCGCGCACGCAAACGGCATGACGCTGCATATGGACGGGGCGCGCTTTGCCAATGCGCTTGTCGGCCTCGGCTGCGATGCGGCCGATATCACCTGGCGGGCGGGCGTCGATGCGCTCAGCTTCGGCGCCACCAAGAACGGCGCGCTGGCGGCCGAAGCCGTGATCTTCTTCAAGCCGGAGCTGGCCGGGGAATTCGAATACCGGCGCAAGAAATCCGGGCACCTGCTCTCCAAGATGCGCTTCGTCTCGGCGCAGCTCGACGCCTATCTCGAAGACGGGCTGTGGCTGAAGACGGCGAAACACGCCAATGCGCTGGCGCGGCAGCTCGCGGACGGTCTTGGCGAGGTCAAAGGCGTGACCATCGCCCATGCCGTGGACGGCAACCAGATCTTCGCGCGCCTGCCCGAAGCCACGGTCAAGCGGCTGCGGGGCGCAGGCGCCGTGTTCTACGATTGGGGTCTGGAAGACGATGGCCGCATGCTGGTGCGGCTGGTCACATCCTTCGCCACGCCGGCCGGCGACGTGGCGAAGTTCGTGAAGGTTGCCGCGGCTTAAATCCGCCCAACCAGCGTGATGGTGCCCGTCTGCGAAACGGCGCCCTTGGTGCCGCGGATATAATCGTAGTTCACGCCCAGCGACCACGCGCCCGTGGTGACCGCCAGCCCGCCGCCGGCGATGACATCGCCGCGCTCCGGATCGGGACCGGTGAGCGTGAACTGGTTGCCGACGCTGGCGAAGGCCGCCTTCAGCTTCACCGGATCGGCCAGGAAGTCGTAGCGATAGCCGACGCGGCCCTGCGGCTGGACGTAGAAGCCGTTGAAGTCGATATCCTGGCGCACCGTGACGCCGACAGAACCGCGCGCCGAATTGGCGTAATAGGGCTGAACCTTGAGATCGAAGCCATTGCCGCCGCCAGATTCGGTGTAGCCCGCTTCGCGCATCGTCAGCGCATCGATACTGACCTGCGGTATCAGAACCGTGCCGCCATAAGTGAAGACCGCGCCCGTCGTCAGGCCGCCGGAGACCAGAAGGCCGGCACGCTTGCTCGTCGCCGTGCGCTTGGTGACGACAGCGTTCGCGGGGTTCGTCAACTCAAGATAGCGCTTGCCGTTGAGATTGCCGTAACCGACGCTGACCTGAGTATCGAGGAACAGGCCCTTGCCGCGCCAGTCGGTATAGCCCGACAGCATGTACCATTCGTTGGAAGTCTTGGTGAAGTTTGTCGCCTTGTTGGTCTGATCGCCGGAGAAGAATGTGAAGGCGCCGCCATAGCGCCCGTTTTCCGGCGAACCCGAATCCGCGCCCAGCACGAAACCGAAGCCGGTGGAACGATATCCCCCGATATCGACGCCGGAATTGAGGCGCTGGGCGAATTCCTGACCCCACATCGTCGTGCCGCCGGGCTGGGCCGCATACATGCGCAGCGCCCGCTGGCGCGCGCCGACCGGGCCGGTGGCCGGATCGGTCAGCGAAATCGCGACGGCGCGCGAGGAGCCCGATAGATCCGGCAGGAAGCCTTCATAGGCGGCCTGCGCGGTGGTCGTGTCCGTCACGCCGTTGATGATGGCGGCGCCGAGCGCATCGTCATTGGCAAGCGCGGCGTTGGCGGCATCGAAGATATTCGCGGCATTGCCGGTGAGATTCAGTTCGTTCGTGCCAGTTCCGATCTTCTTAGGTGTGAGCTTCAGAACGAGTTCGGAATCGGTCGCGCTTCCGCTCGCGCAATCCGAGGCGGCGCCGACATTGTACGTGCAGACCGCACCGGTAAACAGGAAGGGAATTTGACCGCTGCTCGTCCCCGAGGGATTAATCTTGTCGCTGATGGCCTGATAGTTCGACAGGATCAAATTGTTCCTGGGCGCTTCGAGCAGGACGAACTGGGCCGCATTGCCGCCGGGCGTCGAGATGAAGCTGCCAAAATTGATGCCGAAACTGGAATTGGCTGTAAGATTGATGGTCCCGGCTGCGCTCTTGATGACCGGTCCGACATAGCCAGCCGTATTCAGCGAATTGAATGCCTGCGAGATCGACACGTTGAGCGTGCTGCCATCATTCACCGTCAGGTTGCTGACTGTCAGTCCTTGCGTCGAATTGGTCAGCGTCAAACTGCTCACGCTGCCGCTGGCCTGACCGACCGTGACAGCGACGTCGCCGCCGGTCGCGACCACGTTGCCGGTCACGCTCGCATGGTTGTCGAGCGTCAGGATATTATGCCCGGTTCCGAAATCAATATTGCCAGTCACAGTCGCATTCTGTGCTGCCGACCCGAATACATGGAGAGTGTCCGCGAAGTCGCCGAACGCGACATCGCCGATGACGGCGCCGGTATTGTCGAAATCGACTGGCACCCTTAGCGACCACTAGATCCACCGCCACCGCCTTCTGCGTGCCCTTGTCGAGCGTGGTCGCGGTGGCGCTGATGGTGCCGGAATTGGTGATTGTCTGCAGTGTGCCCGACAGATCCTTGATCGCATAGGCATTGAGGGCGGTGATCGTCGTGTCGCTGGTCGTTGCGGCGGCCGAGATGATGCCCGTATTGGTCAGCGTCATCGCCGTGCCCGCGGGCACCCGTTGTTGGCGTTGGCGGCGATGGAGATCGCATCGGCCTCGCCGGCTATTGGTGCCGCTGACGGCGGCAACGATCTGGCCGGAGCCGGATTCCGCGAAGTCGTTCACCAGTGTGCCGACATTCGCATTGTCGCCGATCACAAGGGCCTTGGCATAGGCCGCTTCGGTCGCCTTGGCATCGGTCTTGGCCGAGGCCTGGATCTGGCCGCCATTGAAGATGCCCTGCAGCAGGTCCACGGGAGATGGTTGCCGTCCCGGCGATGTTGACGGCGGTGCCGTTGATATCGGCGTCGATGCCTTGCGCCGAGATGGTGCCGCGGTTGACCAGATCGTAACTGGGCGCGGCCGGTGCTCCGTGCCGGTATATGCTCCGATCGTGAGATGCGTGCCGGCGGCGATGATGGTGCCCGGCGTGATATCGAGGGCCGGTGCACGTGCCATAGGCGGTGATCGTCGCCCGCGCCGTCGTGGATGTGCTGGAGAGCGGGCCGGCATTGTAGATGCCGCCGGTCACCGAATTGCCGATGAGGACCGCCGATCCCGCTTCCGGGTTGCTCCCGGCCGGCTTGGCCGAACTCGTGCCGGTGACGGTGATGCTGCCGTTGTTGACGAAGCTGCCGGTCAGCTTGCCAGCCAGATTGAAGCCGACGGAGCCTGACCCGGTCGTCTCGACGGTCGCGCCAGTCCCGACCGAGAAATCGCCGTTCATGTTGCCGGCGATGTAAACGCCGGTCAGGCTGCCGCTGTCGTGGAATTGATGGTGGTCGGCTGGCCGGTCAGCGAGCCGAGGATCGTAACGTCGCCATTGAGCGTCGTGCCCGATCCGACAGCAATGCCGATCGAGCCGTCGCCGGTCAGGTTGAGCGTGGAGCCCGCCTCCAGCTTGATGCCGCCATTGAAGATGCCGTTGCGTTACCGCATCCGACTTATTGACGACAGCGATGCCGGTCTTCGAGCCGTTGGCGCCGGTGAGGTCGATGGTGCCGGAATTGTCGACGGCGAAATTGCCAGCACCCGGGCCCTGGCCGGCGGCAGTGGCATTCAGCTGGATGCCGATGGCGCTCGCTGTGGCGTTGTTGCTGATCAGCGCATCGGAGGTGCTGAGCTTGACGCTGTTGTTCGAATCGATGGTGACCGCCGGACTTCCGAGCGTGACGACGACAGAGCCGCCGCTGCCGATATCGATGTTGGAGGCCGTGCCGCTCGACGACGCGTGCTGGTCGCCTGCGCGGTCGTCACCTTGGAGGTGATCGAGCTGTAGTCCGCGGCATTCGCCGGCGCCGGCCATCAAGCGCAACCGTGGCGGCAGTGAGCATCAACGCGTGCTTGTTCAAGGCGGACCTCTCGCAGTTTTCTTAAAGTTTAAGGGTCGATGCAGGATGGGCGGGGAGAAGCTCCCGATGCGCCCCGTTCGCCCCTTTCGCGCGGCGGGCGGCACCATAGCCAATTCGGGGGGGCATTTTCCAGCGGCAAGACCCCAATTGCGTTGAATTTTTCGCTTTTTAATCAGCCGTTAGCGGGTTCTGCCCAGAATGGGGTGTTGGTATCCTTAACCTTTGGGCGTCCATGATCCCTGACCGCCGGATCACTTTCTCCAAGCTTACCCAGAAGCAGGCCACGGCCACCGCCGCCCGCCATGAGATGCTCTATGCCGGGCGGATGGGCGGGGCCCGGGCCGTTTTCACCTTCTGCGACCTGTCCGGCCTCGATTTGTCGGGCCGCAATCTGGCGGATGCCGATTTCACCGGCGCGATCATGGAAGAGACCAACCTGGCCGGCACCAGGCTCGATTCGGCCACCTTTTTCGGGGCCGACCTGCAACGGGCCAATCTGGCCGGGGCCAGCCTCAGGCGGGCCGATATGCGCGGCGCCTCGATGCGCGGCGCCAATCTGATCGGCGCCGACCTCTATGAATGCGACCTGCGCGAGGGAACCATTGCCGAGAAGGACCGCTTCGGCAATCTGAGGTTGATGCAGCACGATGTCGGCCCCTCCGAGCTTCCGGCCGCGATGATGCATTCGGCCAATCTCGAGCGCGCCAAGATGACCGGAGTGGTGGCCATCCAGGCCGACTTCACCGATGCCAATATGAAGGGTTGCACGCTGGTGCGCGCCAATCTGCGCCAGGCCAAGCTTTCGGGCGCCAATCTCGAAGGCGCCGACCTTTGCGGGTGCAACATGACGGGCTGCGACCTTTCGGGCGCGGTGCTGGTGGGCGTGCGGATGTCGAGCACCGTGCTCGACCATGCCGACATGACCGGCGCGCTGACCGACGCCCCGCATGTCGAGCCCAAGACGCCCGACGGCACGCCGATCCGCGATATTCTGGAATCGCATGTGCGCTGGGTCGAAAGCGACGGCCGCGAGGGCAAACCCGCCGACATCACAGGCCTCGACCTGCGCGGCATGCGTTCGCTCTCCTATCGCAAGCTGACGGCGATCATCGCGCCGAACGCGACTCTGTACGGCCTCAACCTCGAAGGCTGTCTGCTTCAGGGCAGCAATCTGCAGGGTGCCGACCTCAGAGGCGCCAAGCTGGGCAGCGCCGATTTGCGCGGCGCCAATCTGGTCGGCGCCAAGCTCAACAATGCCGATCTGCACGATGTGAAGCTCGGGCCGCTGATGATCTCCGAAGCGCGGCTGCTGCCGGCGCGACTCGATGGCGTCCAGGCGCGCTATGCCGATTTCCGCGGCGCCGATCTGAGGCGCGTGCGGCTGACCGATTCCGATCTGTCCTATGCCAATCTCAGCGATGCCGATCTGCGCGACGCCCAGCTCGGCGGCGCCGTGATCGCCGGCGCAAAGCTGCCGGCGATGGTGGCCGAAGGCCTCGCCGGCCAGGCGCTGACCGCGCCCGCCTGAAACATCGTCCGGATCAGCGTTCGGCGGCCGCGCGCTCATCGGCGGCCATCGCCGCGGCCGCTTGCGTCTTGGCCTTGATGAAGGCGCCGAGGCGGCCCAGCGAAATGCGCGCTTCGGGCACGTAGGGGCTGGCCTGGAAGACGTGCTGCATGCCGTCATAGATCTCGACACTGACAGGGATGCCCGCTTCGGCCGCGCGGTCGCCGATACGGCTGGCATCGTCGCGCAGAATCTCCGCGCTGCCGGCATGGACCATGACCGGCGGAAAATCGTGGAAGCTGGCATAGACCGGCGAAGCGTAAGGATCGGCCGGGCTCTGCTTCTTGAGATAATGACGGGCGCTGACGAAGAGCAGCTCCCAGTTCAGCGCCGCATCCGAGCGCGCGTTTTCAAGCAGCGACCATCCCGACAGCGACAGGTCGGCCCAGGGCGACATCGCCGCGATCGCCGCCGGCATCGCCAGGCCGGCATTGCGGATGGCGAGCGCACAGGAGAACGCCAGGCCCCCGCCGGCCCCGTCGCCCGCCAGCACGATGGAGGAGGCCGGCACGCCACGCCCGATCAGATGGCGATAGGCATCGATGCCGTCGCGCAGGCCGGCGGGAAAAGCGAAGTCCGGCGCCTTGCGATAATTGACCGAAAAGGCCGCAGCCTCCGCGGCGTGGCACAGCCGCGCCACCAGCGAACGGTGGCGCTCGGGCGATCCCGAGACATAACCGCCGCCGGGAAAATAGAGGATCAGCCGGGCCGGATCGGAGGCGTCAACGCGGGCCCACTCGCCCTTCACCGGGCCGAGCTGGGCGGCTTCGAAGACGGCATCGGCGGGAATGGGGCCGAAGCGGTCGGACAGCCGGTCATATTGCGCCCGAAGATCGGCGGTCGCCGTCGCGGCGCCGACGCGGCGCGGGGCGGAGAGACGGTTCAGACGTGCAATCAGGGCGCTTTGCCAGCTGGGCATATTCGGATTCGGCCAAATCAGGTCGCGCGGAGAATACGACCACGGGAGCAGGCCTGTCACCTTGCGGCCATGACAATGATGAAAGGATCGTTGGCAGAAACAAAAGCGGGCACCCGTATGGGGCGCCCGCTTCGTGGTTTCACAACAGCGCGAGGGAGATCAGGCGGCCTTGGCCTTGCCCTCGATGGACTTCACCTCGGCACCGCCGATGGCGATGCGGCGCGGCTTCTTCTCCTCGGGCACGATGCGCTCGAGATCGATATGAAGCAGGCCGTTTTCAAGCTTGGCGCCCTTTACCTCGACATTCTCGGCGAGCTGGAAGCGGCGCTCGAAGGCGCGGCCGGCGATGCCGCGATGGAGATAGGCGGCCTCGCCTTCCTCTTCATCGGTATGCTTGCCCTGCACGGTCAAAACGCCTTCGCGCACTTCCACATCGAGGTCCTTCTCGGCGAAGCCGGCGACGGCCAGCGTGATGCGGTAGTGGGTCTCGCCCATGCGTTCGATGTTGTAGGGCGGATAGCCACCCTGACCGGCATCGAATTGCGGGGCGGAATCGAGCATGTCGAACAGCCGGTCAAAGCCGACGGTCGAACGGAACAGGGGGGAAAGATCGAATGCACGCATGGTTCACAACCTCCTGGAAGCGGTGTGGGTCTGAGGGCCCGCCATGATGGCCGGACCCGGTTTTCGTGCCGCCGAAAGCCGGATGGCCTTCCGGGGCACGCTCTTTAGATGGGGATCGTCAATTGTGTCGTCAAGGGGGCGAAAGCATCGAAAATTCTAAAAATAAATCATATGAATCAATGCCATAACCCATAAAAGCGAAAGAAGGCTGTAGGTGAAGAGGCTCACGGCCAGGCGGCCGGGGCGCCAGCCCGTCCACTCTTCGCACAGGGTCGCGAGCCATGCGCCTTCCTCGCGGTTGGCGGGATCGTGCCAGCGCCCGCTCCTGAGCCAGGATTCGAGATTGTTGAGGATGCAGGCATCGCCATTGAACTGCCATTGCAGCGCCACCGCCGGCACGAAGCCGAGATAGAAATAGAGCGCCCCCGTCCACGGCAGAGCCCAGCCGGTCATGAAATAGAGCATCACAAGAAGGTGGAGCCCGTAACAGGCGCGGCCCAGCGCATCGCGCCCCGCCGCAGGGGCGAGAACTGCATCGCCGGCTTCGAAGTCCTCACCGGACACCCGTCCGCTCCCGCGCTGTCGAGCCCAAGAGCTTATGCCGTTAGGGAAAGAAAAACAGCCCGGTCGCGGGTAGGAACGGCCAACAAACGCCCAAGAAACGCGTTGTGCCCGCTTCTGACAAATGCTCAAATCCCACGCGCTCACAGGCCACTGAGCAAGGCTTCGATGGGCGGTGGGAGCCGACAGAACAGCAGGAAGGATTTGTCATGAGCTCGGAACAGGTGCAGCAGATCATTGATCAGATGGGCGGGGCCATAGGGGCGAATTCCGGCCTTGGCGGGACTCTGAAATTCGACTTCGGCGACCCGGGCAGCGTCTATATCGACGGCAAGTCCTCGCCGAATACGGTCTGCCGACGGCGCCGGCAAGGATGCCGATTGCACGATTTCTCTGACGCTCGAGACCTTCGAGAAGATGGTGAAGGGCGAACTGGACGGCACCAGCGCCTTCATGCAGGGCAAGCTGCGCGTGGCCGGCGATATGGGCCTGGCCATGAAGCTCGGCCCGATCCTGCAGAAGGCTCGCGGCTAGGGCTTCCGTACCTTGGACGGATTTGAGGCGCGGACTATTTGCGGCCGCGATGGCGACCGTCTGCGCACTGCAACTTTCGACGCCGCGCCGGGTACGCCCCGGCGCGGCGTTTGCGTTCTGCTGAACGGGCAGACCGAATTTATCGAGAAATATGGCGAGGTGATCGGCGAGCTGACGGCGCGCGGTTTTGCCGTGGCCACACTCGACTGGCGCGGACAGGGCGGCTCGCGCCGGGCGCTGCCAAACCGGCTCAAGGCGCATATCGACGATTTCCACGAATATGACGAGGATCTCGCCGCTTTCATGGACATGGTGGTGCGCCCGATGAGCGAGCGCCCGCCGATCGCGCTGGCGCATTCCATGGGCGGGCATATCCTCTTGCGCGGGCTGCATGCGCGGCCGGAGCAATTCTCCGCCGCCGTGTTCTCGGCGCCGATGATCGGCGTGCAGACGCGCGGCTACCCGGCCTTCGTCGCGCGGGCCGGTTGCTATCTGCAAAACCTGTTCGGCCACGGCGACGATTGGGTGTGGGGTATGGAGGCGCGCGACCCGCTGAAAATGACATTCGCCGACCAGCTCGTGACATCGGACGCGGCGCGCTTCCAGCGCGCACAGGATTTCCTCGCCAGCCATCCCGATATCCGGCTGGCGGGGCCGAGCTGGGGCTGGCTCGAAGCGGCCTATCGCTCGATGAAAGAGGTGACGGCGCCCGGCTATGCCGAAGCGATCACGACGCCGGTGCTGATTTGCGGCGCGGGCAAGGACCGGATCGTCGACACCAAAGCGACGCAAGCCTTTGCGAAGCGCCTGCCGAACGGGCGCTATCTCGAACTCACCGAGTCCGAGCACGAGATCCTGATGGAACGCGACGATATCCGCGCGCGCTTCTGGGATGCGTTCGACGGATTTGTCAGCGCCTCTATCTAGGCGTTCAGCAGATTCACGGCTTCGGCATGGGCGCGGGGATCGCCGGCGGCGATGATGGCGAAATGGCTGGCCTCGGTGCCGAGCGCATTGCCCTGCCAGTCCGTGACGATCCCGCCGGCATTTTCGACCACCGGCACCAGCGCCGCGACATCCCAGGGGCGCAGGCCGCTTTCGATCACCAGATCGGTGTAGCCCGCGGCCAGCAGCGCATAGCCATAGCAATCACCACCGAAGCGGCTCATGCGCGCGGCCGAAGCGACACGGACAAATGCTTCTGCCTCCGCATCCTTGAAGAAACCCCAGGGATGGGTCGTGGTGACGATCGCTTCGGCGAGGCTGGCACAGGCGCGCGTTCTGAGCGGCGTCGTGTCTTCCGGCGTGATCACTTCGGCGGTGCCGGGATAGCCGATGAAGCGTTCGCGCAGCACCGGCTGGTCGATGATTCCGAGCACGCGCTTGCCGCCCTCTTCCAGCGCGATCAGCGTGCCCCACATATGATGGCCGGTGATGAAGGCGCGTGTGCCATCCACGGGATCGAGCACCCAGCGTCGCCCGCTGGTGCCGTCCGTCGCGCCATATTCCTCGCCCAGGATCGCGTCCTCAGGCCGCTCGGCGCGGATGATCTTGCGCAGCGCCTCTTCCGCGCCGCGATCGGCGGCGGTGACGGGATCGAACGCCTCGCCCTTGGCCGCGCCCTTGTCGTCCACATCGAGGCGGCGGCGGAAATAGGGGCGGATCACCGCGCCCGCCGCATCGGCGAGCTTGTGGGCGAAGGCCAATGTTTCGTGATCGATTTCGGACATGAGACCGTATTACCTTGGCAGGGCAATCTTGCACAGCCTTGGGCGAAAGGGGATGGCCATGAAAAGCGTTGTGGTGACAGGGGCATCGACGGGAATCGGCTGGGGCTGCGCCAAGGTTCTGGTGCAAAAAGGCTTCCGCGTGTTCGGCAGCGTGCGCAAACTGGCCGATGCCGAGCGCCTCAAATCCGAACTGGGCGCGAACTTCGTACCCCTGATCTTCGATGTCACCGACGAGGCGGCGGTGGCGGCCGGGGCAAGGCAAGTGGCCGAGGCGCTGGGCGGGGAGACGCTGGCCGGGCTCGTGAACAATGCCGGCATCGCCGTGGCCGGGCCGCTCCTGCATCTGCCCATCGAGGAACTGCGCCACCAGCTCGAGGTCAATCTGGTCGGCCAGGTGATCGTGACCCAGGCTTTCGCATCACTGCTGGGCGCAGATAGCGAACGCACGGGGGCCAAGGGGCGGATCGTGATGATCTCCTCGGTCGGCGGCACCACGGCCAATCCCTTCATGGGGCCCTACAACGCCTCGAAGTTCGGGATGGAAGGGCTGTCCGAAGCGCTGCGCCGCGAGCTGATGATCCACGGCATCGATGTGATCGTGGTGGCGCCGGGCGCGGTGGCGACGCCGATCTGGGACAAGGCCGACCAGATCGATACCGCGCGCTATGCCAACACCGTCTATGCCGGCTCACTCGAGCGCATCAAGGCGTACATGCTCGAGCTGGGGCGCAAGGGGCTCAAGCCCGAGGTTCTCGGCGAGGCGGTATGGAAGGCGCTGACTGTCGCCAACCCGAAGACGCGCTATGTGGTGACGCCCGACAAGATCCAGCACTTCATGGTCAACACGCTTCCCAAGCGGACGGTCGACAAGATGATCGCGGGGAGGTTGGGGCTGAAGAAGGCGTAACGCGCCGCCCCCTACTCCGCGTTCGCCTTGGCGCGCTTGCGCAGATGCGGAACCAGCTCGCGCTTGCGCAGGCGGATGCTCTGCGGCGTCACCTCGACCAGCTCGTCGTCCTGGATATAGGCAATGGCCTGTTCGAGGGTGAGCGGCGTGATCGGCGTCAGCTTCACCGCTTCGTCCTTCGAGGTCGTGCGGATATTGGTGAGCTGCTTGGCCTTCAAGGGATTGACGTCGAGATCATTGTCCTTGGCGTTCTCGCCGATGATCATGCCCTGATAGACCTTGGTGCCGGGCGTGATGAACAGGCGGCCGCGCTCCTCGATATACCACAGCGCGTAAGGCACGGCGTCGCCGTCGCCGGTCGAGATCAACACGCCATTGCGGCGGCCTTCGATCGGGCCCTTATGCGGCGCGAATTCGTGGAACATGCGGTTCATGACGCCGGTGCCGCGTGTGTCGGTGAGGAATTCGCCGTGATAGCCGATGAGGCCGCGCGCCGGGGCATAGAAGGAAAGCCGCGTCTTGCCGGCGCCCATGGGGCGCATGTCCTGCAATTCGCCCTTGCGCAGACTGATCTTCTCGATGACGACGCCAGTATAGGGATCGTCCACATCGATGGTGACTTCCTCGATCGGCTCCATCCGTTCGCCGGTCGCCTCGTCCTTCGTGAACAGCACGCGCGGGCGCGAGATGGAAAGCTCGAACCCTTCGCGGCGCATGTTTTCGACCAGCACGCCGAGCTGGAGTTCGCCGCGGCCGGCCACTTCGAAGGCGCCCTCGCCCGTTTCGCCGACCTTGATGGCGACATTGCCTTCGGCTTCGCGATAGAGACGCTCTCGGATGACGCGGGACTGCACCTTGTCGCCTTCGCGGCCCGCCAGCGGGGAATCGTTGACGGCCAGCGTAATGGCCAGAGTTGGCGGATCGATGGGCGTCGCCGCGATGGGCTCGGCGACCTGCGGATCGCACAGCGTATCGGCGACGGTCGCGATCTGCAGCCCGGCAATGGCGATGAGATCGCCGGCCTCGGCATGAACGACCGGCACGCGCGCGAGGCCGCGGAAGGCCAGGAGCTTGGTGGCGCGGGCGCGCTCGACTTCCTTGCCGTCGCGGTTCAGCACCTTGATGACGTGGTTGATCTTGATTTCGCCGGATTCGATGCGCCCCGTCAGGATGCGACCGAGATAGGGATCGGCTTCGATCGTCGTCACCAGCATCTTGAAGGGATGATCGGGGCCGGCGAGCGCCATCGGCCTGGGGGGCGGCACGTCCTCGACAACACGCTTGAACAGCGGCGTCAGATCCTTGTTCTCGGCGTCGATCTCCTCCAGCTCGTTGACGGCCCAGCCGGAGCGGCCCGAAGCATAGAGGTGATGGAAATCGAGCTGGTCGTCATTGGCTTCGAGCGCCAGGAACAGATCGAAAATATTCTCCAGCGTCTCTTTCGGCTGCGCGTCCTGACGGTCGATCTTGTTGATGACGACGATGGGCTTGAGGCCGAGCTTCAGCGCCTTGGAGAGCACGAACTTCGTCTGCGGCATGACGGATTCGGCCGCATCGACCAGCAGCACCACGCCATCGACCATGGAGAGAATACGCTCCACCTCGCCGCCGAAATCGGCGTGGCCGGGGGTGTCGACAATATTGATACGGATACCGTTCCACTCGACCGAGGTGCACTTGGCCAAGATGGTGATGCCGCGCTCGCGCTCCAGATCGTTGGAGTCCATGGCGCGGTCGGCCATCTGCTGGTTCTCGCGCACCGAGCCCGACTGCTTGAGGAGCGCGTCCACAAGGGTGGTCTTGCCATGGTCGACATGGGCGATAATGGCAATATTGCGGATATCCATAGGGTCTCGCGAGGCACTCGGCCAAAGGGGTTCGTGAAGCGCGCGCTTATAGACGGGCCGGAGCCCGCCCGCAATCGCGGCTTCGTGATCGCGTCCGGGCCCGCCGCCGGCCCGGGCGGGGCGGGGCGGCCATGGCGGCGGATGTCGCCACCCGAAGCTCGAATGACTCTATCAAATTCAGGTGATCACAGGCTGGCGAGAGGCGGCCATAAGCCCTCGAATATGTCACAAAATGTCTCTGGAGGGCCTGTGGGGCTCGCAATTTCCGGGCGGCGTGGTAGGAAACAGCCACGGGGAGCGTTTCAACATATAATGTCCCACTTGGCGCCGGGCCGCCGCGGGATGGGGTGCGGGATTCCGAAAACGGGGCCGAACCAAGCCTATCCGCCCGCCGGATGTTGTGATGACCCAGTTCAGGTTCCCAAATCAGTTCGAGACCGCCTCGCCCGGTTCGACGGCAGGCGCGCGCGGCATCGCCGCGCTTACCCGCAAGCGCACGCGGACCCGCCTTATCGTGGGGATCGCCGCGGTGCTGGCTGTGCTCGGCACCATCTGGTTCGTGACCCTGCCCTCCGGCGGCCGGCGCATGCCACCTCCGCCGCCCGTGCGCGTGGCCCCGGCCGAGCTCCGCAACATGGCCGAAGTGGAGCAGACCATTGGCACGGTGGTCGCCAATGCGACCGTCAATGTCAGCTCCCAGGTGGACGGCCGGGTCGCCGCGACCGATTTCAAGGAAGGCGACATCGTCAAAAAGGGCGATGTGCTGTTCCGGCTCGACCCGCGCCCCTTCGAGGCGGCGCTGCAACAGGCTGAGGCCAATCTCGCCCGTGACCGCGCCCAGCTCACCAACGCGGTGCGCGACCGCAAGCGCTACGACACGCTGTTCAAGCAGAACGCGATCTCGGCCCAGCAGCGCGACCAGGCCATCGCCCAGGCGGGCGCCTATGCCGGCAGCGTCAAGGCCGACCAGGCCCAGGTGGAAATCGCCAAGCTGAATCTCGACTACGCCGTGATCCGCGCACCGATGGCCGGCAAGACCGGGCCGATCCAGATCCAGCCGGGCAATCTCGTCAAAGCCAATTCCAATGCGCTGGTCGTTCTGACCCAGGTTCAGCCGGTCAAGATCTCCTTCTCCCTGCCCCAGACCGATCTGCCGCGGCTGCAAAAGCAGATGGCGGACGGCAAGCTGATCGCCGAGGTGACGCCGCATGGCGCCGGCGGCGAGACGATCAAGGCCAAGGTCGATTTCATCGACAATGCCGTCAATGCACAGACCGGCACGATCCAGCTTCGCGCCACCGTGCCCAATCGCGATATGCGGCTGGTGCCCGGCGAGCTGGTCGACGTCTCCGTCAATCTGTCGGATCTCAAGCACGCGATCGTCGTGCCGAGCCAGGCCGTGAATGTCGGACCCGACGGCCATTATGTCTGGGTCCTCGACAAAAACGATCAGGCGCAGATGCGCCCCGTCACGATCCGCTATGACAATGGCACCGATACCGCCATCGCGGGAAAGCTGACGGCTGGCGAGCGCGTGATCACGGTGGGCCAGCTGCGCGTGGTGCCGAACGCCCGGGTCTCCATCGTCAAGGATAGCGACGGCGCAAGCGACACGACCCCATGAACATCTCGGCTCCCTTCATCCGAAGGATCGTGATGACGACGCTGCTGATGGCGGCGCTCGTGATCTTTGGCGGGTTCGGCTATTTCTCGCTGCCGATCAGCGAATTGCCGAGTGTCGATTTCCCGACCATTCAGGTGTCGGCCTCGCTGCCGGGCGCCGATCCGGAGACCATGGCGAGCGCGGTGGCGACACCGCTGGAAAGCCAGCTCTCGACGGTTGCCGGCATCTCCTCGATGACCTCGTCGAGTAGCCAGGGCAGCACATCGATTACCATTCAGTTCAATCTGGACCGCAGCATCGACGCTGCGGCGCAGGACGTGCAATCCGCGATCTCGGCCGCCAGCCGCCAGTTACCGCCCGGCATGCCGACCCCGCCGACGCTGCGCAAGGTGAACCCGGCGCAATCGCCGATCATGTATATGGCGGTGACCTCGCCGACCCTGCCGCTCGCCCAGGTCGACCAATATGCCGAGACGCTGCTGGCGCGGCAGCTTTCGACGCTGGATGGCGTGGCACAGGTTGGCGTTTATGGCGCGCAGAAATACGCCGTGCGCATCCAGGTCGATCCCAATGCGCTGGCCGCACGCGGCATCGGCATCAACCAGGTGGCCGATGCGGCCCGCGCCGCCAACTCCAACGCACCGACCGGCCAGCTCAATGGGCCGCATCAGGCGGCCCTGATCCACGCGTCGGGCCAATTGACCGACGCCACACAGTTCGAAAAGCAGATCATCGCCTATCGCGGCGGCGCGCCGGTGCGCGTGGGCGATGTGGCCCATGTCGAGAACAGCGTCGAGAACAACCGGGCGGGAAGCTGGTTCGACGGTCAGAAAGCCATTGTACTGGCGATCGACAGACAGCCCGGCTCGAACACCATCGCGGTCGTCAACCGGATCAACCGCGTTCTGCCGAAATTCCTGCAGGAAGTGCCGGCTTCGGTGAAGCTGCATATGATCTTCGACCGCAGCCAATCGATCCGCAACTCGGTGTCAGACGTGCAGTTCACGCTTCTGATCGCCGCCGTGCTCGTGGTGCTGGTGATCTTCCTGTTCCTGAGGACGATTTCGGCGACATTTATTCCCTCGCTCGCCTTGCCAATCGCGGTGATCGGCACCTTTGCGGGCATGTTCTATCTTGGTTTCAGCCTGGACAATCTTTCGCTGATGGCGCTGACGCTATCGGTGGGCTTCGTCGTCGACGACGCCATTGTCATGCTCGAAAACATCGTGCGCCATATCGAGATGGGCGAGGAGCCTTACGAAGCCTCGCTCAACGGCTCGCGCGAGATCGGCTTCACGATCCTGTCCATGACGGCATCGTTGGCCGCGGTGTTCATTCCGATCATCTTCATGGGCGGCATCATCGGGCGGCTGCTGCACGAATTCGCCGCCACCATCGTTCTGGCCATCGTCTTTTCCGGCATCGTATCGGTGACGCTGACGCCGATGCTGTGCAGCCGCATGCTGCGCCGGGAAACCGGCCTGAAAGGCAGCGCCTTCTACCGCTGGAGCGAGAACTTCTTCAACGCCATGCTGGACGGCTATCGCCGCTCGCTGACCTGGAGCCTCAAGCATCACCGGGTGATTTTCGGGGTCTTCCTGCTGTCGCTCGTCGCCACGGTCGGCCTTTTCAAGATCATGCCGTCGGAGTTTCTGCCAAGCGCCGACGAATCGCGGCTGCTGGCCTTTACCAAGTCGCAGAACGGCACCTCCTACGAGCAGATGAAAACGTACCAGATGGCCGCGGCCAAGATCGTCTGGGCCGATCCCAATGTGCTCAATGCCATGTCCTCGATTGGCCGCGGCGGACCGAGCGCCGGCGCGAATAGCGGCATCATCTTCATGCATCTGAAGCCGCGTAGCGAACGCAGCCTCTCCGCCGACGAGGTCGCTAATGAATTGCGGCACAAGCTCGCCGGCATCGCCGGGCTTGAGGTCACCATCATGAACCCGCCATCGCTGCGCATCGGCGGCCACTTCACGCGCGGGCAATATCAATACACGCTGCAGGGCCTGGATGTGGACCAACTGCAGAAATATGTGACCGAATATGTGAATGCGCTTCGCGAAGATACGGGCATCACCGATGTCACGACCGATCTCGAGCTTTCGATGCCGACCGTGATGGTGAAGATCAACCGCGACCGTGCCGCCACCCTGAACGTGACACCCGCCGCGATCCAGACTGCGCTTGGCGCAGCCTTCGGCGGCGAACAGATTTCGCAGATCTACGCCTCGACCGACGAATATCAGGTGATCCTGGAACTTCTTCCCAAATATCAGGAAAACGCGACGGCGCTGCAGCGGCTCTATGTAACGGCCACGGATGGCACGCTGGTGCCGCTGAACGCGGTGACGACCATCACCCAGGGCACGATGCCGCTCTCCATCAACCATCTGGGCCAGCTTCCGGCGGCAACGATCTCCTTCGACCTGACGCCCGGCCATGCGTTGAGCTATGCGGTCAACAAGATCGACGAGATCAGCCGCAAATTGAACGTGCCACCGACCATCCAGGGCTCGTTCGAGGGGTCGGCGCAGGCGTTCCAGCAATCGGTCGGCAGCACCGGGCTGCTGCTGCTGATCGCGATCATCGTCGTCTATATCGTGCTGGGCATTCTCTATGAGAGCTTCATCCATCCGCTGACCATCCTTTCGGGCCTGCCATCGGCGGCCGTGGGGGCGCTGCTGACGCTCTTCATCTTCCATGTGCCGCTCAGCCTTTATGCCTTTGTCGGCATGATCATGCTGATCGGTATCGTGAAGAAGAACGCGATCATGATGATCGACTTCGCGCTGGGCCGTCAGCGCCAGGAGAACGTGCCGGCCGAGACCGCGATCTTCGAGGCCTGTCTGGTCCGTTTCCGCCCGATCATGATGACGACCATGGCCGCCTTGGTGGGCACGCTGCCGATTGCCATCGGCTTCGGCGAAGGCGCCGACACGCGCCGGCCGCTGGGCCTGGCCGTGGTCGGCGGCCTGATCCTGTCGCAGTTGCTGACGCTCTACATCACGCCGGTAATCTATGTTTATCTCGACCGGCTGGGCGCGCGCATGAAGACGCGCAGGGCCGGTGCGGAACCGGCCGCGTCCGGGCACCCCGCCGAATAGGCCTACGTGCCCATTCAGGCGGTGCCGAACGGGCGCACTCCCCCCTCCCCTTCGCAGAGCGCCTTCACGAAACGCCCGGGTTCCGGGCCTTTCTCAAATACGCGGCGACAAAAAGAAAAGGGCGCCGACTGGCGGCGCCCTTTCCCATTACGATTGCTCTGCCGGCGCTTATAAATGCGCACCGAGCGTCAGACCAAAGGTGCGCGGATCGCCGTAGAAGGCGCCCGTCCACAAGGCCGACGAGGAGCTGGTCAGATATTCGCCGGTCATGTTGTTCGAGTTGGCGAGATTGCGGACCCAGACCCGCGCATACCAGTCGCCATCCGGCGAATTCAGCGTCATCTGGGCATTGGCCACGCCCCAGCTCTGGATCTTGTCAGCACCGTCCTTGAAGATCCGGCCCCACATATCCGTCTGCCAGTAATAATCGAAACGTGTCGTCAGGCTGTAACCGCTGTCGAAGGGCTGGGTGTACTGGCCGCCAAGGCTGAACGAGAACGGCGGCGTATTGGCCAGCTGGTTGCCCTTGATGTCGACCGGAACGCCGGTGAGCGAGCTGCCCTTATAGGCCGGATCGGTCATCGAGAAATGCGCTGCCGCCAGCAATGCGCCGAGCTTGGTCGGGTTCTTCAGGCTGAGGCCATAGAACGGATCGGCCGGATTGGTGGAGCCATAGCAGCTGCCATAAGCCGCATTGGCGACACCCGAACCCTTGAGGGCGTGAATGTCGTTGTTGACGGCGTAGAAGACCGACGGCGCCAGCGCATGCAGAAGCGCAAAGTCGGCGTCGATGCTGTTCGGGCCACTGTGGTAGAGCACGCAGTTCTGCGCGTTCGTGGCGGACAGCTGGCCGTCTTTCAGCACCAGCGCATTGGGATCGCTGCCGCCCGGATTGCGCGGATCGATTTGCGCCGAATTGCCGACCTGGGTCTTGATCGCATCGAAGCTGAAATTGAACTGCCAGCGGCTCGACGGGGCCCATTTGAGTTCGCCTTCGACACCGTAGATCTTGGCCGAGATGTTGGTGTTGACCGAGGTGTTGGCGATGATCGACGAGATCTGATAGCCGCCGTAATCGTAATAATAGCCGCTCGCATTGGCCTGCACCGTGCCATCGAACAACGTGTTCTTGGTGCCGATTTCGTAGGCGTTGATGGTTTCCGGACTGTAGGTCGTCGGAAGGCCGCCGAGGTTGTTCGCCTGAATGCCCGGATTGGAACCACCAGCCTTGTAGCCCTTCGAATAGGACGCATAGATCAAGGTGTAATCGGTGAAGCTGAGCTTGGGCGTGTAGTCGATCACGGCCCGGCCCGTCAGCTTATCGAACGACGTCCGGACATGATAATAGGGTTGGTTGCCGGCTTTGTTCGGGTCCAGATCCATCTGGCCCTGCTGCGCAAGCGCCGCCATGGCTGCGGTCTGATCGGAGCTGCCGATCGGAACAAAACCGTTGAAGATATAGATGCCGCCTTCGGACACTTTTTCGTCGCTGGTATAGCGCGCACCGACGGTGATCTTCAGGGTGTCCGGCACGAGCGTGTAGTACACTTCGCCATAGACTGCGGACGAGTTCAGCGAGGTGAAGCTTGTCCGATTGTCGTAATACGGCGTGCCGTAAATACAACCCTTCGGAACGCACAGCGGCGCCGCGGATACGGGGCCGAGCAGCGCACCGAACAGGGTCTGACCGTAGTCGAGCGCGTTCGAGCTGACATAGTAGTCGCCGGACCCTTCCGTGTGTAGGTAATAAACCGCCAGCATCGCGTTCAACGGTCCGCTGAAGTCGGTGTTGACGCGGAAGTCGAGCGACTTCTGACTGGTTCGCCCGTTTGATTGGTCGAAGGTGAACTGACCGGGTGCATAGCGCGCGATATCGCCGCTGATCACGCCCAGTTTGCCGACGTTGGAAACCGGCAGCGTGCCGGCGTGGCTCGGGTTCAGCAGGAAGGCGTAAGGCCCGTTCACCGGATCGGCATAGGATGCCGGGACAAGGTTCGCGGCGACATAGCCATTGAGCGTGTTCTGCAACGTCCCAATCGCTGTGCCGATGGCGAGCGGACTGAAATTGGCAGCCGGGAAGTTGGTGTAGCTCTCCTGCGAATTCACATCGCCGCGGGCCGTGTTCACAACCATGGTCGAATCGAGCCAGGGAGCCCAGGACTGCTTCCATTCAGCCGTGAACGAGAAGCTGTTCCCCCTCAGAGTCGGGCTGAAATCAGAATTGATGGTGCGCGGATCCGAGGGAACCGCACCGGCGGGCGCGGTGAAAGGCTGGGACAGATCGAAGACCCCGAGGCCAGACGCGACCGCATAAGCCTGCGCCGGCGTATATCCGAAACCTTCATAGAGCGGGGTGAAGACCGTTCCGAGGGCCTGCTTCGAGACCGGAATCGAATAGAACGTCGCGTTCAGATTGACCGGTTCGGCGGCGAGACTGTCGGGCAGACAGCCAAGCACGCCGGTCGGATCGGTGTGGCAGAGCTGTTTCTGCGCACGCATGCGCGAGTCATGTTCGTGCGCAATTGAGGCGGTGAGGTCGACCGTCGTCTTGGTGCTGGGCTGCCAGCGCAGACTTGCGCGGCCGGAGATCGAATCGCGCGAATCGGCGTGCTTCGAGCTGGCCCCCGGGTAGATGTTGGTCGAATAGCCATCATGGCGGACCCAGTCGCCGGCGAGGCGCAGGCCGAGCTTGTCGGTGATGATCGGAACGTTGACCATCGCCTTGATCTCGGAGGCGTTGTAGTTGCCGTAGGTCGCCTCAAGATCGGCCGCGAACGTATCGAGCTCGGGCTTGTTCGAGAACACGCTGACCACGCCGCCCGTGGCGCCACGGCCATAGAGGGTCGATTGCGGGCCGCGCAGCACTTCGATGCGCTGGATATCGTAGAACTGACCGGAATCGACAGGGGCAGTGGCGTAATACGCATCGTTGATGTTGAAGGCCACGCCGCTTTCGGCGTCGCCGGAAATCACCTGCGTACCAATACCGCGGATCTGGAAGTTGGAACTGGTGAAGTTGGTCTTGGTGTAGCTGACGCTTGGCGACGAGAACTGCAGATCCTTGAACTGCGTAACTTGATGTTCCTGCAGATCCTTCGACGTGTATGCGCTGATGGCGATCGGGACGGTCATGACGTCTTCGCTCTTCTTCTGAGCGGTGACGACCACCTCCTCGATCTGGGCGAAGGCCGGCGCAGCGAGCGCCGTCGACAGTAGCAATGCGGAGACGAAACCTGCGGACCGGATGGCCCGAACGCGTATGACTGACATGGCGTGCTCCCCCTGTTTAGTAATTATGGTATTCCAATTTCCTCGTGTTCTTTTGCCGCCCAGCGAGTGACGCGGGCAACATTAAGCGTATGTTACCTCTGCCAGAATGGGGAATGTTCGGGCGGCTGGCAAGCCCGATTGTCGCAGGCGTGTTCGTATAGTCCGGACTGTTGCAGAATGTAATCACTGGTAAGCCGGCGCCAGATCACCGATCCAAGCCTGCCCACAACCTCCGGTCAGCCCTAATCGCCTCTGACACTTGGATGATTTCCACGTACAGAGGCCCCGGCGGCGCCATCCGCACGGGCGCCAGATCTGCGCAATTGCCACTGCCGGAGACGGGACTGCCGCCACGGAACCCGGCCATTCGAACGAACGGCACGACGAAAAAGGGCGCCGGTCGCCCGACGCCCCTTCCGCAATTGAGATGAAACCGGATCAGAAATTCGTGCCGATGGCGATGCCGTAGGTGCTCGGATCGCCGTAGAACACGTTGGTGTAGAGGCCCGAGGACGGGCTGGTCAGATACATGCCCGTCATGTTGTTCGAGTCGAGCACGTTCTTGACATAGCCGCGGACATACCAGAGCTCGTCCGGCGCATTCAGCGTGACCTGCATATTCATCACGCCCCAGGACGGGATCTTGTCCGAGGTGCGGTTGAAGATGCGGCCGAACATCTGGGTCTGCCAGTAATAGTCCAGCCGGCCGATCAGATGATAATCGTTGGCCAGCGGCTGGGTGTATTGCGCACCGACACTCATCGTGAAGTCCGGCGTGTTCTGCAGGTGCTTGCCCTTCAGGCTGGTGGGCACGCCTTCATAAGTCCCCTTCACCGACGGATCGGAGGTGGCAAAGCCCTGGGCTGCCAGGATCTGGCCATAGGTCGCAGCCCCCGCCGGGAAGTGCGCCGGATCGAGTTTGTGCATGTCGGTGCTCGGATCGGTGCAATTTCCATAGCTGGTGTAGGGAATGCCGGAGCTTGCCAAACCGCCGACACCGCCCGGAGGCGCATAGAAGCCGGCCGGCAGCGAGCCCGCCGCGGCGCCGTTGTAGTAGAGCACGCAGTTCGAACCGCCAGTGCCGCTTGGCGTCCCGTCCTTGACGAGCAAGGCGTTCTTGTAGCCGTTGGTCGGATCACGCGGATCGACGATCGCCGAATTGCCGATGTCGGTGGTGGTATTCGCCAGGCTCAGGTTGAACTGCCAGCGGCTGGTCGGCGCCCACAGCAAGGTGCCTTCTACGCCATAGAGCTTGGCGTCGATGTTTTCGTTGACCGAGGTGTTGGCGACGATCTTCGAAACCTGCAGGCCCTTGTAGTTGTAGTACCAGACGTCGCCATTCACCTGCATCGTGCCGTCGAGAATGGTGTTCTTGGTTCCGACTTCGTAGGCGTCGATGGACTCCGGCCCGTAGGACGGCTTCACGCCGAGATTGCCGGACTGGATGCCCGGGTTGAACCCGCCCGCCTTGTAGCCGCGCGCATAGGATGCATAGAGCAGCGTGGCGTCGGTGAAGTCGAGCTGCGGCGTATAGTCGGCGACGAAGCGGCCGGTCCATTTGCGATAGGTGACCTGGTTGATCTGCCACGTATCGCACTTGCCGGGTGTGGACCCATCGAAGTCATACTGACAGCTCGTGGGAACCGCCGGATTGAGCGGCGTCGACAGAGCAGCCAGCGCCGTATTTTCATTCGTCGAACCGATCGGGATGAGGCCCGAAAGCAGCGCTATGCGGCCCTGCTGGAACTTCTGATCCTCGGTCCAGCGCAGGCCGAGGGTGAACTTCAGCGTGTTGGGAATGGCGGTGTAATAGGCTTCGCCGAAGATCGCCTTCGAGGTCAGCGTGTTCTTGTAACCGTCATTGTGATAGAAGCTCGGCCCATAGATGCAGCCGGTGGCCGCGCACAGGCCCGGCGCGGCGAGCCCGCTCAATGCCCCCAGCACGATGCCCGGATAATCGAGCGTATTCGAATTGACGAAGTAGTCGCCAGTCGTATGCGTGTGCAGGTAATAGCCCGCCAGCATGAAGTTCAGGGGGCCTTCGAAGCGCGTGTTGAAGCGCAGTTCGCCCGAGTACTGGCTGTTCGTCCCATCCGACTGGTCATAGGCGGTGACATTCGGCGAATAGCCCTGAATGTTGCCGCCGATGATGCCGAGATTCTTCGTGCCGGAAATCGGCAGGGCCCCGGGCACGGTGTTGAAGAACGGCGCGTAATGGCTCGCATAAGCCGCGCTGCCGCCATAAAGCGGATTGCTGATGATGGCCATCAACGTGCCTTCGGCAACCGCCATACGCGTCGGGTTGATCGGAAGACCCGGGATGTTGTTGTAGCTTTCCTGCGAATGGACCGAATTGTTGTCGTAGCCGACGGCCAGGGTCGAATCGAGCCAGCTGCTCCAGGACTGCTTCCACTCGCCGGCGAGGAAATTGTCCTGCGCGCGATAGGTCGGGTTGAAGTCCGTCGAGATGGTGCGCGGATCGGCCGGATCGGCATAGCCGGCCGGCAGGCTCGGCGTCGCCGTCAAGTCGAACAGCCCCAGCGCGCCGGCTGCCGCCGCACCGAGCTTGCCACCGACTGCGGCCTGCATGCCCTGCATTGACGAGGCGATCGCCGACAGGTTCGAATTCAGATTGACCGGCTGTGCGGCGAGACTGTTCGGCAGGCAGCCCAGCGTGCCCGTGGGATCGCTGGCGCAGAGCTGCTTCTGCGAACGCATCTTGTGGTCGTTCTCATTGCTGAACGACGCCACGAAGTCGACGGTCGTGTTCTGGTTCGGCTGCCAGCGCACCGAACTGCGCACCGAATACTGATCGCGGTCGTCGATATGGCTGTTGTTGAAAATGTTCTTGGTGAAGCCCGAATGCTTGACCCAGTCGCCGGCAATGCGCAGGCCGAGCTTGTCGGTGATGACCGGGATGTTGACCCAGCCCTTGAGCTCCTTGGCGTTGTAATTGCCATAGCTGGCCTCGAGGTGGCCCATGAAGGATTCGAGATTGGGCTTGGCGCTGTAAACGCTGACCACGCCGCCCGTCGCGCCACGGCCATAGAGGGTCGATTGCGGCCCGCGCAGCACCTCGATGCGATCAAGATCGTAGAAGGCGGATTCGGCCAGCGGCGGTGCGGAGAGATAGATGTCGTCGAAATTGATCGCGACGCCCGATTCGGAGTTCCAAGCCGACGGCGGTAATACCGATGCCGCGAATCTGGAAATCCGAGCCGGTGAAATTGCCCTTGGTGTAGCTGACATTGGGCGTCGAGAACTGCAGATCCTGGAACTGCGCGACCTGATGCTCTTTCAAGTCCCTGTCGGACAGGGCGCTCATGGCAATCGGAACGGTCTGGGCGTCTTCGGACTTCTTTTGCGCCGTGACGACGACTTCCTCGATCTGGGCGAAGGCCGGTGCGGCGATGGCGGACGACAACAGCAAGGCGCTGGCGAGTGTAAGGGGCCGGAGGCTTCGGGCCCGACGCTGTGAAGGCATTTCGATGCTCCCCATTCGCCCGCTTCATGGCGGGCTCTGTGTTACGCGGGTTCGCCCATGCCTTCAGACGGCATGGGCGCCAATTTTTCGCGACTGCACGATAGGGGGGCTCAACGTCCTGCGGCAACAGGAACCAATTTTCGGAAGTGATTTCCTGTCACCTTGTACCACCAATGCAACACTGGTGATTTACGACTTATTAACTGTTGACAGCGCAAACCGAATTTTCGAAAAGCAGGTATATTACAAAAACTACAAGGCTCCAGTTAAGGCACGGAAAGGTCGCGCGACAGGACGGGCGTTCCGTGCCGCAGCATGGGCATGCGAAAGGGCCGCGTGAGGCCGCAACGCGGCACCCACACGGCCCTAAAACAAAGCCGCTGAAATGCGGATCAGCTCCGCTTGGGGAAAGACCCGATCGGGAAGGGCTGCTCGTCACGCACAAAGGCGATGAAGGCCAGAAGCTCCCAAAGATACTGGATCAGGTTAATGGTGAACGTCCTGAGTTCGTCATTCACCTTGCCGTTGATCGCGACCACGACGAACTGGACCAGAGCGAGAAGGATCGTGATCCAGAACACGAACCAGGCCACGATGCCGAAGCCGATCGCGTAAAGCAGCCGGACCGCCGGAAACGGCGCCCGTGCCGTCGAACCGGCGGCAGAGCCGGAGGGCGGCAGACTCCCTGCGCCGCCATTATCGGGCTGGCTGTCATTCGTGCCGGAGCCGGAAGTGTCTGTCATCGTCTAGCCCTCCATGAGCAGCCCGCTGGCCGCTTGCATAATGGTTATCTAGGCATCGGGCCGCGGCGTTCAAGGGCCGCCGCCAGCGCGGCGAAGGGGCCGGCCAGAAAAAGCCCGGCAAAATAGCCGCCCAGATGGGCCTGCCAGGCGATCAGCCGGATCTGGGCGCCGGTGCCCAGGCCCGTCACCCCGGCAAAGATATTGATCCCGACCCAGACCGCCGTCCACAGCAGGATGCGCGGCGACAGGATCGGCGCCAGCGGCTGGTGCGGGTCCGGGCCCCGGCCCGTCAGCGCCGTGGGCGGGCCCATCAGCCGGAATCCGGCGCCCATCAACCCGGAAATCCCGCCCGAGGCGCCGATCACGGCCAGCGGTGAGCCCCAATTGAAGGCCATATGGGTCGCCGCGCCCGCCGCCGCACATAGAAAGAAGAAGAGGAAGAAGAGCGCCGGCGTGGTAGCGGCGCGCCACGACGGCGCCGAAGGGCAGCATCCAGATAGAGTTAATGGCCAGATGGCTGAGGCTGCCATGCAGGAAGACATAGGTGAAGAAGGGCAGCGCCAGGGCCAGCAAGCCCCGCCGGCCGGCCATCGATCTGGCCGGAGGTGTAATCGGCCGGGATGAAGGCAAAACGGTAAAGGATTTCGGCTTGAAGCGTGGGCGGGGCCAGGACGAAGGCCGCATAGCAGGCCGCCAGAAGCCCGATCAGGACCGTGACCGGCCAGGGCAGCAGCAAAAACGGTTGGGAGGGCCGGCGTGGCTCCGGGATAAAACTCATGACTTGTCCTGTTCGCGCCCGCCCAATTCATATCCAGACGCGGTCCGGGCCAGCGCCGCCTCCACCAGCGGCAGACGATCATTGCCGAAATACATATCCTCCCCGTTAACGAACAGGGTCGGCGAGCCGAAACCGCCGCGTGCAATCAGCGCATCGGTGTTGGCCCGGAGCATCTCTTTAATATCAGGGGCCTGGGCGCGGGCCAGCAGCGCCGCCGGATCGAGGCCGACGCGCGTCGCCGCCTCGGCCAGCACGTCCGGCTGGCTGATATCCTTAAGATCACCCCAATAGGCCTCGAACAGGGCCCGGGCGAAGGGCACGAGCGCGCCGCGCTCCTGGGCCGCCAGGACTGCGCGCATCGCCGCCACGGCGCGAACCGGGAAAACCGGCGGCTTGCCGATGCGAATTCCGGCCAGCCGGGCCCAATCCTGCAAATCCTTCTCATAATAGGACGCCTTGCGCGGGTCAGGGTTCGCCCGGCGCTCGTAGATCTCGGGATTCACCGCGTTGAAGACGCCGCCCACCAGGATCGGACGCCAGACCACCTCGGCCGGCACCCGGGCCAGAATGTCCTGAATGCGGACAAAGGCCAGATAGGTCCACGGCGAGGAGCAGTCGAAGAAGAATTCCAGATGCCCCATCGCGGCCATGTCCCTCGAAACGGCACGAACCTAGCCGGGACCGTCCCGCTTTGGAACAGAACGGACCGGTTTGAGGCGAATTCGGCTTGGCACGGCCGGTTGCTGTCCATGGGTCCGAGACCAATTCGGACACCGTCATGCGACAGACCTTGAACCATATCGCCCTTGCCGCGCTGGCCGCCACCTGCGGCGCTGCGCTGCTGGCCGGTACGGCCGAGGCAGCCGGCTACGACAACATGGCCGCCTACAACCACCCTTACGGCATGGCGGCCGGTCAGGAAACGCAGGCCATCAATCCTTCCATGCGTGATGCCAACGGCAATCTCACGGTCGTCAACGGCCAGATCACCTCCGGCTCGGTGAGCCAGCAATCCGGCGTGCAGACCGCCGGAGCGAATGTCACCGGCTCCGGTTCCAGCGGTTCGGGCGCAATGTTCGGCGGCGCCACCGCAATCGGCAATTCGCTGAACGTCGTGACCACCGGCTCCAACAACACCGTCATCGTAACCTCGACGCAGACGAATAATGGCGATCAAAACAGCCAACGTCAGCATCAACGGCAAATAAGAAGGCCAGAAGGGAAGCCCCTCCCATGACTGCGCGCGGAAAGAAATTCTCTTCTGAAGCCCCTCGTCTTCGGACTGGCGGCGATCATGCTGCAAGGCTGCATCACGCCGATGCCCGATTCCACGGGGCGCTACACGACGCCGATCGGCGGTTCGCCGGTGATCGCCAACGAGACGCCCTATTCCAATTCGCTGCGCTGCCTGGACGGCTATACGGCGCGCAAGCCGATCCGCATCGCGGTGGGCCAGATCGCCGACTACACCGGCAAGTACAGCGCCGACAGCACCGGCCATGCCGTGACGCAGGGCGCAGCCCTGATGGCGATGAGCGCGCTGGCGAAGGCCGGCGTGCCGCTGGTCGAACGCTTCGACACCTCGGTCGCCGAGCTGGAGCTGAAATACGCCAACAACAAGCTCATCACCGACGATCCGACGGCCAAGGGCCCCGGCGACTACCGCAAGATCTATGCGGGCTCGATCCCCGGCTCGAACTACTATCTGGTCGGCGGCATCACCGAGCTGAACTTCAACATCCGCTCGATCGGCGCCAACGGCGACGGCGGCGAGACCGTCGACCGACGGCCTCAAGGGCACGGCCAGCGCCAGCATGTATGTGATGAATATCGGCCTGGACCTGCGCCTGGTCGACACCGACACGCTCGAAGTGGTCGATGTCGTCTCCTACCAGAAGCAGATCATCGGCCGTCAGATCTCGGCCGGCGTGTTCGACTTCCTGGGCCACACCTTCTTCGACGCCAGCCTGGGCGAAAGCGCGCTCGAGCCGATCCAGCTGGCCGTGCGCTCCGTCATCGAACGGGCGACGCTCGAAATGATGTCGCGCCTCTACCGCGTTCCGGCCGGCGCCTGCACGGGCAGCCTCAACACCGGCAGACGATCCGCTTGCCGACGCCTCCAACCGTCAGCCCCTACAACCCGCCGGCACGCGTGAGCACGGCGTACGCAACCACCCGGGAGAACAACTATGACACGTCTCGCCAGAATCCTTACTACGGCTACAGCTCTGACGATCCTGCCTCTGAGCCTGGCCTGCGCGGCGGGATCAACTAGCGGCGGCAGCCAGATCCTCAACGGCCAGGTCAACTTCAACGCCACGGTCTCGACGCTCAACACCCAGACCTATGACATCGGCAGGGCGACGTGGTCGGCCAGTCGGTCGCCGGCGGCAATGCGGTGGACATCACGACGATGAACGACACCCATGTCGTCAACAACCAGTACAACAAGAGCATCGACGATCAACTCGACCATCAATGCGGGTGTCGGCAATGTCGGCGGCAGCGTCGGCTACACCTCGCAGGCGGCCTGCAACTCGGCCGGCGTCTCGACCGATCCGAACGTGACGGCGATCAAGAGCAACCAGGATTGCCGCTCGATCGATCCGTCCTCGACGATCAACGCCAATATCGCCAATATCGGCGGCGATGTCGGGCTCGCCAGCCATGCGGTCGGCAACACCTTCGAGGCCGACAGCAACGCCTCGAACATGCCGGTGTCGACCAATTCAGATCAATCAGCTCCTTCGTGCAGTCGAAGGTTAACGCCAACGTCTCCAATGTCGGCGGCAGCGTCAGCGCCACCTCGTCGGCGATCGGCAACAACGCCCAGATCATCCACTACACGACCAACTGATTATCCAGACGATCCGCGCCGGCATCCTCCGGGGGCAACAGAGGATGCCGATCTTGGGGAGGGCTTCACAGCCCTCCCCTTTTTTTGTGCGCAGGCTTTGCCAAGTATCAAGAGACATGGAAAGCTCGGCCGCGTATTTCGAGTACGACGGTGCCGTGATCCGAACATTCGCCCTTGGAATTTGCCTTCTCGCGACGCTCGCAGCTTGCGATGCGCGGAAGCCCGCGCCGACGCCGCAGGAGGCACGGATGCTCGCGCCTGCCGATGCGCATCTGGCCCAGCTCTACGCGCATTCCTGCAAGGCCTGCCACGCCATGCCCGGCACCGGCGCGCCGATGGTGCATGATCATGCCGCCTGGGATCCGCGCTGGGAGAAAGGCGAGGACACGCTGCTCTCACACGCCATTACGGGATTTCAAGCCATGCCGGCCGGCGGACAATGCGCCGCCTGCACAGCCGAGGATTACAAGAAGCTGATCCGCTTCCTGGCGGATCGCTAACGCAACGGGACGGGGGAAACGATGAGCGTTTCAAGACGGACAATCCTGACTGCCGCCACGGCAGGCGCGGTGATCGCAGGCACGGGCGCGGCCGGTTACGTTGCGGCAACGCGCGAGAAGCCCGAACCGCCGGCGCCGCCGGCCACCGACAAGCAAGGCCATCTGGTCTGGCGCAACTGGTCGGGCATCCAGCATTCCTATCCGCAATTGCGCATGGCGCCGACCAGCGAAGAGCAGCTCGCCGGCATGCTGCAAAGCGCGCCACCGCCGATCCGCGCCGTCGGCGCCGGCCATTCCTTCATGCCGCTGGTGCCGACCGACGGCACGCTTCTGACGCTCGACTGAAATCTCCGGGCTTGTCAGCGTCGATGGCGACGAGGCCACCGTCCTGGCCGGTACGCGGCTCGACGATCTGGGCCCCGCGCTGCGAGGCATGGCCGCGCCATGGCCAACCTGCCCGACATCAACAAGCAATCGCTGGCCGGCGCGCTGTCCACGGCCACGCATGGCACGGGCGAAAAGCTGCGCGCCATCCATGGCGATGTGACGGGCTTGCGCCTTGTCACCGCCAAGGGCGACATCCTCGATTGCAGCGCGACCAAGCAATCCCGACCTGTTCAATGCCGCGCGCGTCTCGCTGGGCTCGATGGGCATCATCACGCAGGTGACGCTGAAGACGGTGCCGGCGAAGAATGTGATCCGCCGCGTCTGGCTCGAGAGCTTCGAGGACACGCTGGCCAAGGCCGAACAGCGCTGGAAGACGCACCGCAATTTCGAATTCTATGTCGTGCCCTTCACCGGGCTGTGCGCCAATATCGCCAATGACGAGACCGACGAGGCGCCGCGCCCGCGCGGACCGGAAACCGATTCCGAATTCCTGGACGTGCTGAAGATCCTGCGCAATGTGCTGGGCTTCTCGACGCCCCTGCGCAAGGCCGCGGCCGAGGCGCTGCTCTCGGCCTATGGCGCCAAGCCGGAAGTGGCGGTGGATCAGGGCTGGAAGCTGCTCTCCACGCCCGGCCCGTGCGCTTCAACGAGATGGAATACCATCTGCCGGCCGAACAGCAATTCGCGGCGCTGCGCGAAGTTGTGGCCGTGATCGAGGCCAAGCGGCCGGACGTGTTCTTCCCCATCGAGCTTCGCCGCATCGCCACCGACGATGCCTGGCTGTCGCCCTTCCAGGGCGGCGCTGCATGGCTCGCTCGCCGTCCACGCCTATTACAAGGACGATTATGACTTCTTCTTCACGCTGATCGAACCAATCCTGCGCAAACATGGCGGACGACCGCATTGGGGCAAGCTGAACTCGCTCAAGAATGCCGATTTCGCCGCGCTCTATCCGCGCTGGAACGATTTCCACGATCTGAGGAAGAGCCTCGATCCCGAGGAGCGGCTGCTCAATCCCTATCTGAAGACGATCCTCGCCAGCTAACAGTGCAAAACCGGGTGGAGCACGAGGCAGGAGGGTGACAGGACGCGTGCGGCCATGACACTCTGCCGCCGTATTCTGCCAGGGGGCATTTGTGACCGGACCTTCGACGACGCTCAGGCCGCGCGAGATCACGCTGCGCGGCCTGATTCTGGGCGTGCTCATCACCTTCATCTTCACCGCGGCCAACACCTATCTGGGGCTGAAGGTGGGGCTGACCTTCGCGACCTCGATTCCGGCGGCCGTGATCTCGATGGCCGTGCTGTCCTTCTTCTCCAAGGCCTCGGTGCTCGAGAACAACATCGTGCAGACGGTGGCCTCGGCGGCCGGCGCGCTGGCCTCGATCATCTTCGTGCTGCCGGGCCTTGTGATCGTCGGCTGGTGGACGGGCTTCGATTTCTGGACTTCGTTCTTCGTCTGCGCCGCGCGGCGGCATCATCGGCGTGATCTTCACGATCCCCCTGCGCCGGGCGATGGTGACCAATTCCGACCTGCCCTATCCCGAAGGCATGGCGGCGGCCGAAGTGCTGAAAGTCGGCTCCGATGTGCGCGGCGAAACCGAAGCCGAGTGCGGGCGAAGCGCGCGAAGGGCTGATGGCCGTGATCTATGGCGCGCTGGCCTCGGCCGGGCTTGCGGCACTGGCGGCCACGCGGATCGCCGCCGGCGAAGTGCAGTCATATTTCCGCATCGGCAACAGCGCGAGCGGCTATGACATCGGCCTGTCGCTGGCGCTGTTCGGCGCGGGCCATCTGGTCGGGCTTGTCGGTCGGCCTGGCGCTGCTGCTCGGCGTCGCCATCGCCTGGGCCGGCGCGGTGCCGATCCTGACGGCCATGACGCATATGGCGGCGGGCACAGAGCGTCGCCGATTTCGCGGACCACATCTGGTCGAGCCAGGTGCGCTTCATCGGCGCGGGCGCGATTGCGGTGTCGGCGTTGTGGACGCTGGCCAAGCTCGCCAAGCCGGTGGCGACGGGCCTGACCGCGACGCTCGCCAATGCGCGCCGCCGCGGCGACATCCACCCGACCGACAAGGACCTGTCGCCGCTCTCCATCATGCTGTGGACCCTGGGCTGCCTGATCGTGATCGTGGGGCTGGTGCTTCACATTCACCCGCGGCACGCCGCTCGAAGCCGAAGACGATCCGGCTGGCGCTGATCACGGTCGGCTTCGTGCGTGCTGGGCGGCTTTCTGGTGTCGGCGATCTGCGGCTATCTGGCCGGGCTTGTCGGCTCGACCAACTGCCCGATTTCCGGCGTCGGCATTCTGGCCATCCTGCTTTATGCCAGCCTGCTCGCGGTGCTGGTGCCGATGGTCGCCGATGGCGGCACCAAGGCGCTGATCGCCTTCGCGCTGTTCACGCTCTCCATCGTCTTCGCCGCGGCGACGACCTCCAACGACAATCTGCAGGACCTGAAGACCGGCCAGCTCGTCGGCGCGGCGCCCTGGGCGCAGCAGATCGCGCTGATCGTGGGCGTGCTCGCCGGCGCGGTGATCATTCCGCCGGTGCTCGACCTTCTGGCGCGGGCCTATGGCTTTGCCGGACAGATCGGCGGCACCGGCGTCGGCGGGCAATGCGCCGCTGCCGGCGCCGCAAGCCGTGCTGATCTGCGCGCTGGCGCAAGGCGTGCTCGGCGGCAATCTCGACTGGACGATGCTCGAGCATCGGCGGCGGCGATCGGCGTGGCGGTGGTCGCTGCTCGACGAATTCCTGGGCGCGCGCAAGCTGCTGCGCCTGCCGCCGCTGGGCGTGTGCATCGGCATCTATCTGCCGATGTCGGCCTCGCATGCCGGTGGTGTTCGGCGCGGTGGTCTCGCAATGGTTCAAGGCCACGGCGCAAGAAGACCAGGAACCCGACCAGCGTCGAACAGAAGGGCGTGCTGGTCGCCTCGCGGCCTGATCGTCGGCGAAAGCCTGTTCGGCGTCGCGCTGGCGGGCGTGATCGTGGCGACCGGCAAGGAGGCGCCGCTGGCGCTGGTGCCGGCGAGCTTCTGGCTGGCGCCCACCATCGGCGTGGGCGTGTCTGCCGGGCTGGTTTACGCGCTCTATCGCTGGGCGCTGCGCACGAGCAATTAGGGAACCTCTGCATAAGGTGTGATTCCCACCGTTTCCGATACGTTGTAAGCTGAGGTCTGCGGCCTGAATCGGAACGAGACAATGAAACAGATGACGCTGGCGGCAACGGGTTTCGAGCGCTACGGCAAGACGACGCGGCGCGCGGCGTTTCTGGCCGAGATGGAGCGCGTTGTGCCGTGGACGGCGCTGTGCAGCATGATCGAGCCGGTCTATCCCAAGCCGGGCAATGGCCGTCCGCCGGTTGGCGTCGAGCGGATGCTGCGCATGTACTTCCTTCAGCATTGGTTCAATCTGTCGGACCCCGGGGTGGAAGAGGCGCTTTACGATTCGCTGACGATGCGCCAATTCGTCGGCATCGACCTGGGTCGCGAGCGGGCGCCCGACGAGACGACCGTGTGCCGCTTCCGCCACCTTCTCGAACAACACGATCTGGGCAGCCGCTTGTTCGAGGAGGTCCATCGGCATCTGGAAGCCAAGGGCCTGAAGGTTTCCACGGGCACCATCGTGGATGCGACGATCATCAACGCGCCGTCCTCGACCAAGAATGCCGACAAGGCGCGCGATCCCGACATGCATCAGACCAAGAAGGGCAACCAGTGGTATTTCGGCATGAAGGCTCACATCGGCGTCGATAGCCGGACCAAGCTTATCCACACAGTGGTGGCCACGGCCGCCAACGTCGCCGATTGCGAGATTCTGCCCGACCTGTTGCATGGCGAAGAACGTCGCGTCTGGGGCGATCAAGCCTACCGGGGACAGACCGGCGTGATCAAAGCGCATGCGCCGAATGCGAAGGACTTCACCAATCGCCGCTATCGCCATCGCGGCGTGGTGGACGCGGCCGAGCGGGCGAAGAACCGCACCAAGTCGAAGGTCCGGGCCAAGGTCGAGCACGCCTTCGGTGTCATCAAGCGGGTGTTCGGCTTCACAATGGTTCGCTATCGCGGCCTGGACAAGAACGCCCACCGCCTGTTTGTGACCTGCGCGCTGGCCAATCTATTCATGGCGCGGCGCCACCTGTTGCGCTGCCAAGGGGCGTAGTGTGTCGCAAGCCATGCCGATCAAACCCGGCAGAGACCAAATGCCCGCCGAACCACACCGCTAGACCGAAACTTCGATGGAATGAACTGACGTCAATGAACTTATCAATATCGTCAGAGGCTTGTTCAGACGTTCCCTAGATAAGCGCCGCCAATTCCTATCGAGGCGATATAGTTGAGCTTCCGGTCAAGGAGCTTCAGGCGGCGCAGAATTTCAGCGGCCTCATAATCGCTCACTTGCGCACCCTCGCCTCTGACATGATTGCCGCTCTGACGGATGCCAGAGCGGCGTTCATTTATAGCAGATCGGAGGCAAGGATTCAGGCCGCTGCCGTGAATTGCCAGGCGGCGACCGCGGCGATGGCGGTGATCCAGCCGCCGAGCTGGACGCCGAGCATGCGCAGGGTGCGGGCCCGGGCGCTCCAATCGGCCGTGGCGGCATAAAGCGCGATCAGCGGAATCTGCACCGCCATCAGAATGCGGAAGAGATCGGCGTGCAGACCCTCATCGGCCGGGATAGCGCCGCCGAACTGGACCAGGCCCTGGGCCACCAGCGTCACCGCCATGATGGACAGAAGAATAGGCGCGGCGCAGCAGATGCCATTGACCGTCTGGCGGCTTTCGCTGCGGGGAGCCATGGATGCCATGCGTGTTTCCTCCTGGGCATATTCTTGTTGTTACATGAAGCTTAGGACAGGTTGACGCAGCTGGCTAGAGTATCCTTATAGAATTTGTGTGATTGTGCGGGCTGCTGCCCCGCTTTGTGGAGAGGCAATTCAGCGGGCGTGGCCGGTGAAGGTGCGCAGCGCGGGGCTGGTGTGGTCCGGCCCGGCCAGGGCGGCGGCCACGGCGGGGCGGGCCGTCATGCGCTCGCGCCAGGCGACCAGCTTCGGATAGTTCGCGCCCACCTCCAGCTCGGGGAACATGCGCTCCACCATCATGCCGCAATGGGCATAGAAATTGATGTCGGCCAGCGTGTACATGTCGCCGGCGATCCACGCGCTCTTGCCGAGCTGGTTCTCGACCTTCTGCAGCGCGACGGTGATCTTGCGCGTGGCGTTGTCGAGATCGTTCTCGCGAAAAGCCGGACCGCGCCGTCTTCCATTTCTCGCGCTGCTCATGAAGCGGCATGGCTTGACCAGCTTTTCGAATTCGCCGCTTTCGATGCCGCGGGCGATGACGCCGACCATGCGGTGCCAGCCATGCATGGAGACATAGTTCATCACATGCTCGTCGATGAACTTGTTCCAGTAGCGCATGCGCGCATTGCCGCGTGGCTCGTTGGGGCGCAGCGGCGGGGCATCGGGAAAGGCGTCTTCGAGATATTCGTTGATCACCGTGGTGTGGGTGACGATGAAGCCGTCATGATCCAAGCACCGGCACCTGGCCTTCGGGATTGATGGCGGTGAACCAGGGTTCATGCTGCTCGAATTTGTGCAGGTCGACATAGAGGCTCTCGAAGTCGAGCCCCTTTTCGTTGAGCGGGATCATCGACTTGAGCGAATTCGCGACCGGCTCGGCATGGTAGAGTTTCAACATGGACGGGCTCCTGACGGCGGCGAATATCGGCACGTACCTATTATGTATCCGAGGCCGCGCCCGCGCATCGCCGCACAGAGGGAACCGGCTTCGCCCCGATGGCGAAGGCGCGCCTTGCGACAAAGTTGGGGCCCGGCTCCGAAAAAGCGACGGAAATGGCGGGGGTTCTTAACGCGTTAACGGCTAAGGTCTTGAAAGTGCCGCAAAGATCGGTGAGCAAGAACGGGCACGAGGGCAGGATTACCGCTTGGGACCGCTGGATTATCTCGCATTGCCATTCCGCTGGATCGGACGCGCCATTGGCGACTGGTTCGCGCGCCATGCAAGCGGCCTCGCATGGACGGGGGCGGGGCTGTTCGCGGCGCTGATCGCCGGCGTCGCCTTCGTCACCTTCCTGCCGCAGATCCTGGGCGAGTTCGCACCCACCATCACCAATCCGCAAGCGCTCTATACCGCCAACCGGCCGATCGCGATTTCCTTCGTCGACGCCGATGGCGATGTGGTGGGCCGCCGCGGCGCCATTGTCGGCCAGCGGCTGACGCTGAAGCAGATGCCGGCCTATCTGCCGGACGCCTTCATCGCCATGGAGGACAGCAGCTTCTGGACCAATTCCGGCATCGACGTGAAGGGATTGTTGCGCGCGGCCTGCTCAATATGCGCGCCGGCCATGTGGTGGCGGGCGGATCGACCATCACCCAGCAGGTGGCCAAGATCGTCTATACGAGCCAGGAACGCACCTTCGCGCGCAAATTCACCGAACTGTTCGATGCCGCCGCGCTGAACAAATCGCTCTCCAAGACGCAGATCCTCGAACTTTATCTCAACCGCATCTATCTGGGCTCGGGCGCCTATGGCGTGGACGGCGCGGCGCATGTCTATTTCGGCAAATCGGCGACGCAATTGACGCTGCCGGAAGCGGCCATGCTGGCGACGCTGACGCGCGCGCCGAGCGCCTTCTCGCCGCGGCGCAATCTCGCGCCGCCCAGCGCCGCACGAGCACCGTGCTGCGCGCCATGGTCGAGACCGGCGCGATCAGCGCAGGCCGCAGGCCGAATGGGCCGAGGCCCATCCGGCCACGATCGTCGACCGCAGCGTGATGGATGCGCGCAATTATTATTTCGACACCGCCGCCGATCAGGCCAAGCAGCTCATCACCGTGGACGGCAAGACGCCGGACACCGACCTTGTCGTGCACACCACCTTCGAGCCCAAGATCCAGGACGCGGCGGGCAAAGCCGTCTCGAGCGTGCTGGACAAACAGGGCAAAAAGCGCCGTGCCGGCGAGGCCGCCGTCGTGGTGATGAAACCGGACGGCGCGGTGGCCGCGATGATCGGCGGGCGCGACTATGACGACAGCGTCTTCAACCGCGCCACGCAGGCCCATCGCCAGCCGGGCTCGGCCTTCAAGCCCTTCGTCTATATGGCGGCGGTCGAACAGGGCATCAGCCCCTGGGACATGCGCACCGACGAGCCCGTCGACATCAATGGATGGACGCCGACCAATTATGGCGGCGAGCATTTCGGTACCATCACGCTGGCCGACGCGCTGGCCCATTCCGTCAACACCATCACCGCCGAGCTGGCGCAGGAAGTCGGCCTGAACGACGGTGGTGAACGCGGCGAGGCGCTGCGGCATCACCTCGCCGCTCGCGCATGCCTCCTCGCGCTCGGCACCTCGCTGGTCACGCCGTTCGAATTGACGCGCGCCTATGCGGTGTTCGCCAATGGCGGCACGCGCGTTGACGCCCTATCTCGTCACCGAGGTCGACGACGCGGCCGGCCACATCCTTTATCGCCGCGTGCCGCCCAGGCCGACCCGCGCGATCGCCGGCCATGTCGACCGCGACCTGACGGCGATGCTCTATGAGGTCATGACCGACGGCACCGGACGGCGCGCCGCGTTTCCGGCCATGAGGCCGCCGGCAAGACCGGCACGACGCAGGATTATCACGACGCCTGGTTCATGGGCTTCTCGGCCGATTATGTGGCCGGCGTGTGGGTCGGCAATGACGATTCCTCGCCGATGAAATATGTGACGGGCGGCAGCCTGCCGGCCGAGATCTGGCACGCGACCATGACGGCGGCCGAGAAGGGCCTGAAATCGACGCCGCTCGACCGCACCCAGCCGCCGCCGATTTGGATACGGCCGAGCAGAACGGCGTGCTTCTGTCCTCCGGCAGCACCGACAACGAGGCGCCGCCGACGGCACCGCCACCCCGCCGCCGCAACCGCAGCACGATTTCTGGGACTGGCTGTTCGGCCGCGACGGCAAGCGCAGCGACAATCAGCACCGGCGCCGGCACCGCCGCCGGCCGCGCCGCAGGACCAGAGCGTGCGCCGCTATCCGCCGGCAGCCGCGCAGCGCACCCCGCGCCGGACTATGCCGGGCAGTATGGCGATAATTCCGATAACAGCGAGCGCCGCCGCCGCCGCGCAAGGTGCCGCATTACAAATGGCGCAGCGATCCGCGCTGGAACAGCGCCCGGCCAGACCGGCAGCCGGACAACGCCAATACGGCATCGATCCGAACCAGCCGCATTGAGGGCGGGGACAGCCCACCCATTCCGCGCTTGAAACCATGCACTTGTTCCCTATATGTTCTTAATATCGAGGGGAAACGATGGAGCAGACACGAGCGAAAGACGCTCAGGGAGGCGGCGGACCGGGCGCGGATCGAACGTCTGGTCGCAAATCTGACAACCTATGGCTATGCGCCGATCGGCGCGGCGGTGATCCACCCCTTGCTCGATGGGCCGGTGGCGACACTCTCCAGCCTGGCCGGATTCGGCCTTGGAATCGCGTTCCACGCCGGCGCCTGGTATATTGCGCCCAGAGGAGAGACGCATGGATAGCTACGGCATCGTTGTCATCGGCATGGCGGTCTTCGGACTTGGCATGTTTCTCTACGGCCTGCGTTTGAGCCGCGAAGTCGACCGGCTTCAGGCCGAGCGCTTGCAGCGCGATCAGGAACGCCACGCAGCAGGAATGAGCACGCGGGCTAGACCCGCAACCCTCCAATCCGCAACAAGCTCGCATGTGTGGACGAACACGCCTCGTCGAAGATTATTCGCAGATCCGCATCGAACTGACCTTCGACGATGACGGACGCGTTCCCAATTATGCGCCGCGCTGGAACATCGCGCCGAGCGAAGACCTGCTGACCGCGGTGCGCGACAAGCACGGCAAGCGGCGGCCGGTGATGATGCGCTGGGGGCTGATCCCGGCCTGGGCCAAGGACGAGAAGGTTGCCTTTTCCACCTTCAATGCACGCGCCGAAGGCATCGACACGAAACCGGCCTTTCGCGGCGCCTGGGCGGCGGGGCGGCGCTGCCTCGTCGTTACCGACGGGTTCTATGAATGGCGCAAATCCGATCCGAAAGATTCCCGGCAGGCCTTTGCCGTGGCGATGGCGAACGGCAAGCCGATGGTGATGGTGGGGCTCTATGAAGGC
>CAWGGT010000013.1:0-9831 GCA_963822185.1 uncultured Pseudomonadota bacterium | reverse complement strand
CTAATGAAAGCACAGCGCAACTTTGCTTCGGCCTTGCATCTCAATTTCAGCCCCGCCGCGGCCCGGGTCGATCAGTTGATTTAACTTTACCGAAAACGTGTCGCCGCCGAGTTGGAACCGCTGGTGCGGGCCTATAACCCCGCCATGCTGCACGACGGACTGTTCGAGTATCGCAAGATGCTCGAACTCAGCGCCAAGATGAGCGTGGTCGGACACGCCTGCACCGAGATCTCCGGCCATGTCTATGACGCACGCCGCCAGCGCATCGGCATTCTGTTCGGCGCCTGCTGCTTTCTGGCCGACAGTTTCATCGACGATTTCGGCGAAGCGGCCACGTGCGATTATCTGCAGCGCCTCGAAGTATTGCTGACCGAAGGCTGGTTCGAGTTGCGCAGCGATCGCGAGCGGCTGTTCTATGTCATCATGTCCCGGCTGTTTGCCGAGCGCGACATCCTGCATCCCACGGTGCGTCAGTCGATCCTGCAGCTCTATGCGGCGCAGAGACAGGATGTCGATCTGCGCAACCTGCCAGCGCGCGGCGCGGGGCGCAGCGACCGCGCCCGGCTGAACCAGCTCAAGTGCTGCGCCCGCAACCGCAGCGGCCATGCCATTCTTGTGCTGTCGGCCTTTCTGCTGCCGGATCTGCCGCTGGCCTATCTCTCGGCGATTTTCTCGGCCGGCGCGCTCGTCATGTATATCGACGATCACGGCGACTGCTATTCGGACCTTGAAAGCAATCGCATCACCTTCATGAACCAGGTCAAGGACCCCGAGCGTACGCTTCGGGCGATCTTCCATCTTTATATGCGCGGGCTCACAAATGATCTGCCGCCCGGCGATGGCCGCGATCTGCTGATCGCTTTTCTCACCCGCTACTATGTGACGCGAGTCGAAAAACACCGGCAACAAAGGATCAAGGGAGGCTCCGCCTGGGCGGTTTATGAGTGACAGTGCTGCGATCCCCGAAGCCCGGCTCATCGACAAGGTGGGCTCCACATTCAGGAGCTGCACGCCGCCGGCCATTTGCGCGGACAGCAGCCGCTGCTCGGATCGACAATCGCGACGAGGCCCGGCGCGCGCCCTTCCAGTTCGACGCGGCCACTGGGCGGCTGCACAGAACCGGATGCAAAGCCATCCCCAAGGATCGCTGTCGGCGCTTTATGGCGTCTGGCAGATCGGACAGGACGAACAGCCTCTAGCATGCCCGCGGTGCAAGCCGATGCCGAAGACTGACGAACGCGCGAATGACACGGAGTTTCCGATAGACATGCTCTATGGCGTGCTGTCTGTCATCAGCCAGTTCGGCGGCGTGCTGCGCGAACGCGGACAGGAATACCGCAACAGCCAGATCGGGCAGGTGCTGGGCCAGCAGATCGACAAGATGTATCGCGGTGTCAACGATCGCGAAAAGGCGATGCTGGATGTGCTGCTGAACTCGCTCGACGGCTTGGCACGCACGATCCGCGATCTGGACGAAAGCCTGAACGGCATGAACGGCCACGCCAATGGCCATGACCCCAATGGCAGGGCCAATCCGCCCCCGAACGGCAAGCAGCCGCCATCCGGCGAAACCGACGAACAGCCATGAGGTAGCGAGCGAGAAACGCGATGCCAAAAATCTATATGTCGATCCAGCTGGGACCAATGGTGAAGATCGAGATCGAAGGCGACAATTGTCCCGAGATCACCGAGGCCCTGCACGGTTTCGAACATCTCAACAAGACGGTGGATGCGATGTTCAGTGATCTGGCCGAACGCGTCTTTCCCGTCACTGATGCGCCCATGCAGGACGGCGGAAAGGCGCGATCATGACCGAGGCCGCACGCATCGTCCTTGCCACCCATCCCGATGTCCATCTGCGCGTCCGGTTCAAGCCGGTCGATTTCGAAGTCGCATTTCAGGGCGACGTCTCGGTTGCCACGAGCGATGTGCAGGTAAATCTCAGCGAAATTCCCGTCACCGTCGCCGTCCCCTTCCTGCGCCGGCGCGTGGTCGCCGGATCGGTCGGCCCATTCGGCCTGCACATCAAGCCCTTCGAGGCACAGTTCAAGACCTCGGGCATCCGCACCCAGGGCGTGATCGGCAAGAAGGAAACCGAGTTCGACCTGCACGCGACCGGCCACTGCCGCGCCGAGGCCGAGATTGTCGGCGGTCTCGCCGAGCGCATCGTCAGCGCCACCATCGAGACCATCGTCGAGGAATGAACGGAGAGAGCTGTGAGACACGGGCATCATCATCACGGCAGCCATGGCCGCTTCGGTGGTGAGCACCGCGGCATCGTCGATGTCTACCACCACATGGTCTGCCGCCATCGGGTCGAGATCGAGGTGTGGCCGGCGCGCGCCGAACTCGATTTCCAGGACGAGTGGACCGCCAATCCGATCAACACCCAGTTCCGCTTCGATGCGACCGTCTACAATTCCGAACAGGGCTGCCTGTGGGAGGTGCGCGATCCGAGCGGCAATCCCGGTCTGGGCACGATTGACGAGAGCGGGCTTTATCGCGCACCGTCCAAAGGCGCACTTGCGAACGGGACCACCGAAATCATCGTCGCCACGGCGCGCGAGGACCGGCTGCGCAAGGCCTATGCCTGGGTGACGCTGGTGGGGGTGGGGGCGGAACCGGTGACGCCGCCATCGCTCGATATCTGGCCCAAGCGCGTCGATCTCTATTACCGGCAGGGCGCCGACAACGCCTATATCGACGATTGCAACAAGATGCGCGAATTCGGCGCCACCGTGTACGACAGCACGGCCCAGGTCGAATGGCTGGTCGATGGCGCGCTGCAGGTCACGGGCACCCCGTGGTTCCTCTATCAGACGCCGGCCACCGGCAGCACAAAAATCGTGACCGTGCGAGCGCGGCTGCAGGGCCAGCCCACGGTCTATGGCGACGCCAAAATCTTGCAGCGCAACTACGACTGGCCGGGGATCTGACGCGCAAACGGCCCTAACGCATTCGGAAGAGGAAGCACGGACGTGGATGTCAAGGTCAAGCAATTCCCGACGCTGAACGTCAATCCGTTGACCGTCAATCCGCTGACGATCGCGCAGGTGGAAAAGGTCGCGCCAGTCGGCGTGCACATCAAGGAACTGAACCAGATCGCACCGCTGTCGGTGGAATTGCTGCGGGTCGACCATGTCCGCCATGTCGATCCCTTGCGCATCGACCGGCTCAACATCACCCAGCTGCCGTCGGTGAACATCACCATGAGCCAGCTGCCGGCGCTCGATCTCAATGTGCGGCGCGTGCCGCCGGTCACGATAGCGCTGCACCAGCAATTCGAGATGACATCGAGCTATTCGATGATGGCGCGCATTTTTGGGTTGAAGCTGATGCGGCTCGATCTGAGCGGCACCACCCGAATCACGCCGCGCAATTGCGACCGCCGCGAAGTCTCGCGCCAGCACGAGCGAAGCTTTGCCGATGTCGCTGCCGCGAGCAATCCGGCCATACCTTCGCGCGCGGTGGAGAAAAGCTGCACAACCGTCGCACGCCCGCCCAATCATCACCACCGTCACCGTCACAAGCCAAGGCGACGCTGCATGCCGGCGCGCCGCACTTCGGCTATTCCCTCCGCCCGCAGGACGGCACAGCACCTTTTGGGCCCACAGCGCATAGCGCCATCCATATGGGAGGGTGAGAACGATGCATGGCAATCCCGAAAGACCCGTCGACATGGCCGGACTGGGCGGCAATTTGGCCGATTTCATCGGCGCCGGCGTCGTGACCGCGCTGTCGCTCGCGGCTGTTGGGCTCGCCGTTCCGCGCCTTTTCGTACACGTGTTGAATGACGGCATCGCCGATCCCCGCCGCCACGAAGAGCCGGACTGTCACACGCGCCATCACGATTGCTGGAGCTGCGAGCCACCCTGTTACGGCTGTCGGAGATGACCATGAGCGAAGCAAAGCGCGCCGGAAACGGCAATGACGGCCACCCCACCATGGCCACAGAACCGCAGGGCGGAGAACAGGAGGCGCCGCGCACCAAAGACAAGCCTGCCAGCGGTGCCGAATTGCGCCAGCGCATCGACCAGATGGGCACCATTCTGGCGAAGGGCCTTGATCTGGCGGAAGCCGGCGTCAGCCTGGGCGTCACAATACTCAGCCGCGTCGGCGTGGCAGCCCAGCAGAAGCTGCGCGAAGGAATGGAGACCGCCGCAAACGGCCCGGTGCCACCGCCTCCAATGGATGAGGCTGGCGACGCCCCGGACGGTGAAGCCGAACCGGCCTATGGTATCACCAATCGCCTGCCGCTGACGCCAGGCGGCGACGTGCGCATCTCCTTTTCGGTCAACAACGATTCGATGACCGATCCCAAAAAGGTGGAACTGCGCGTCGAAAGCTTTGTGGGCGAGGCCCAGGGCGCGCGGATCGATTCGGCGGGCTTCGTGATCAAGCCGGCCGTCAAAACCATCGCGCCGGTCGATTTCGAGAAATTCATCCTGCAGGGCAGCGTGCCAGCGGCGACGACGCCCGATGTCTATCGCGGCGCCGTCATCGTGGCGGCGGACAAGGAACTGACGATCCCCGTGGTGCTGGTGGTCATGCCTCTATAGGACGCAGACAAATGCTCTATGACGTGATCGTTGTGGGAGCCGGACCGGGCGGAACGAGCGCGGCCAATATTCTCGCACGTCATGGCCAATCGGTGCTGCTGCTCGACAAATCAAGGTTCCCTCGCGACAAGGTCTGTGGCGACGGAATGACGCCGCAAGCCGTCTATTGGCTGGACCGGCTGGGATGCGCCGAAGAGGTGCTGGCCATCACGGAGGCTTGCATCAAATCGGCCGACATCTTCATCAACAAGGAACATGCGCTAACCGGTGGATTTCCCGACGGCATGATCTATCCCGATTTCGCAATCCTTCTCGATCGCCGCCGCTTCGACAACATCCTGCTCGAGCAGGCCGTCCGGCGCGGCGCGCGCTTCGAAGGCGAGACGGTCGTGCGCGGCCTTGCCTGGGAGGGAGATCATGTGCGGGTGCTGGCCGAACGCGATCGCCGGCCGGTAGAGTATCGCGGGCGCATCGTGATCGGCGCCGATGGCGTCAGTTCTGTTGTCTCGCGTGCCATCGGCAACACGCTCAAGGATGGCGTGCTCGCCGTTTCGGTGCGCGCCTATTATCGCGATGTCGTCTGCCCCGGCGCGCAAATGAAGGTTTATTTCGACCGTGATTATTTCCCCGGCTACGGCTGGGTGTTCGTTGACGACAAGGGCTTTGCCAATATTGGGCTCGGCTGCCTGTCCGACAAGAATTTCCCGATGCTGGACAAGCTCGGCAGCCACTTCCGCCGTTTCCTCGACACCGATCTGGCGCAGATGCTGGCCAAGGCGACGCGCTGCGGCACGGTTTCGGGCGGCTCATCCGGCTTCTTCCGGCCCAAGCGCAGCGTTGCCGAACGCGTGATGCTGATCGGCGATGCCGCCAATCAGGCCGACCCGCTCAACGGCGGCGGCATTCACAAGGCGATGGAAAGCGGCATCTATGCCGCCGAGGCCTGTCAGCACGCTTTGGAGGCCGGTGATTTCTCGCTCGGCGCGATGGAGCGCTACGAGTTGCGCTGGAGCCGGGATTGCGAGCCGGACTGGCGCACCGCGGAAATCTTCATGTCCATCGCCAAGAACCCGGCACTGATGGATTTCTCGCTCTTCCTGCTCAGGCAGATGGGCCGGCTGACGGAGGCCGATCCGCGCTTTCGCGATTTCGCCGGCGGCGTGTTCAGCGGCGTGCTATCGCAAAATGCCTGGCTGGTGCCACGCGCACTCTATGACGCCTTCCCCAAGGACCCGCAGATCTGGATGACCCTGCTGAAAGCCAACGGCGAAGAGATCAATGGCGGTCCGATCGCGGGCGGTGTGCACCTGGCTTATGGCGCCCTCGCCAATGCGGCCGGTGCCGCCCTCAATCTCGCACGCAATCCGATGTCGAGCCTGGATTGGGGTATGGACCTCGCCGCGAAGGTGGCCTGGATCGCCGAACGGCGTCTCAACGGAGCGATCCGGACATGAGCGCGCCATCCCGCATCGCAAAGACGGAGCCGGAAATCCGCGATGTGATTGTGGTGGGTGCCGGTGCTGGCGGCGCGACGGCAGCGGCCCTTCTGGCGCGCGATGGCTTTTCCACCCTGCTGCTCGACAAGACGCCCCCGGCGCGCGACACGGTGCGCAGCGACGGGCTGATGCCGCAGGCCGTCTATTGGCTCGACAGGCTGGGCTGCGCGGATGCCGTTCTGGCCGAGGCCAGAGGCTGCATCCATGGCTGCGACCTCTTCGTCGATGGCCGCAAGCTCCTGACCGGCCATTTTCCCGACGACACATCCTATCCCGGGTTCGCCATCCTGATCGTGCGCCGCCGCTTCGACCAGATCCTGCTGCAACATGCCGTCAGCTGCGGTGCAGAGCACAGCGGCCACACGCTCGTGCGCGGCCTTTCCTGGGAGCGCGATCATGTGCGGGTTCTGGCCGAACGTGATCGCAAGCCCATCGAATATCGCGCCCGGCTGGTGATCGGCGCCGATGGTTCCAGCTCGACCATATCGCGCGCCATCGGCAATACGCTCAAGGATGGTGTGCTGGGTCTTTCGGTACGCACCACCTACAAGAACGTCGATTGCGATGGCGCCGGCATCCGCGTCTATTTCAACCGCGACTATTTCCCGAGCTATGGCTGGCTGTTCATCGATGACCACCGCACAGCCTGTGTTGGCCTGGGCTGCGCCACCGACAAGAAATTCCCGGTTACCGACAATCTGAGCGTGGGCCTGCGCCGCTTCATCGAAACCGATCTTGCCAGGACGCTCGCGCATGCCACGCGCATCGGTCCCTTCTCGGGCGGCATCTCCGGCTATTATCGGCCCAATGCGATCACTGCGAACCGCGTAATGCTGATCGGCGATGCCGCCAATCAGGCCGATCCGCTCAATCGCGGCGGCATCCACACTGCGATCGAAAGCGCCTTTTGCGCGGCCGAGGTCTGCCGCGCCGCGCTGGCAACCAGCGACTTCTCGCACGCCTTGCTCCAACGCTATGAAGCGCTGTGGAGTGCGCGCTTCGAGGCGGACTGGCGCACCTCCGAAATTTTCATGTCGATCGCCAAGAATTCGGCGCTCAAGGATTTTGCGCTCTTCCTGCTCGAACAGGTTGGCGAACTGACGGCGGCCGATCCGCGCTTCGGCGCATTTGCCAGCGGCATTTTCAGCGGTGTCGTTTCGCAAAGCAGCTGGCTATCTCCCAGCGCGCTCTATCACGCTTTCCCGAGAGATCCCGAGGCCTGGCTCGCCCTTGCCCGAAGCCATGGCCGCACATCCGGGCGCGGCGCTGCCATCGGCACGCTGCGCCTTGCGGCCAGCACGCTGGCCAACGCCGCAAAGGCTGGCGGGAACCTTGCCCGCACGCCAGGTACGACACTCGACTGGGGCATGGATATCGCCACCAAGGCGCTTCGCCTCACCGACGTTCCAGCTGACCGCTTCATCACGCGCAAACTCGCTTTCCCGGAGCTAGGACACAACGAAGGAGATTGATATGGCCACGATATTGGGTTCACTCGAATCCCTTATTCACGACACGACCCAGGCGCTGATCGACAGCCAGATCACCACCAAGGTGTCCGACATGTATACCGGCTTCATCAGCTCGGGCTTTCGGCGTCGTCGACGAGACGCTGAAGGTGGTGCGCGACATCACCGCGCCCCCATCGCCCCCGACACCGTAAGCCGTCCGGTTCCGTCTCAGCCATCAAACCCTTCGAGGAGGTTCGACATGCACACAGGACACTATGATTGCTGCTCGCATCACCATTTTGCCGCGCCCTGTTACCCCTGCTACGTGCCAGTGGTCTGGATCGCGATGCCCGCCGGGGCTTGCGCACCGCTCAAGGTGCCGCGCGAGATCGATGCGGATTCGACGAGCACATCCGACAGCGCGCCTGGTGGGAGGCGGCGCCGACAAGATCTCGCCTGTCGCTCGAATATCTCGTCGAAAGCGGCGCGGCCTCGCCTTCGGTGAAGGTGACCACCACATCCGATGGCGCCAGTGCAACCTGGGGCGATGATGCGCCTTCAGCCGGGTATCATGTGCAGGAGGCGCTGCTTTCCGTGACTCCCGGCACGAAGGTGACGCTGGACGTGAACAACGCGACCGCAAGATTGCGGTGGTGCGAAACGATCTGCTGCTGAGCGCAGTGTGTAACCTTCTTCAAGGAGACTGGATATGAGCCGACCTCACGCCGCCCCTCGTTATACGGGCGCAAGGGTGATGCCGTTCGCGCCACCCCATTTCCGTCCCGGCGCGCATCACCATGGCCCCGGATTCTGCCGCGGTTGCGGCCAACCCAGCGGGCAGTGCGGCTGCGGCTGCCGCGAATGCCGCAAGGAGTCCAAGGAGCTTGAGTTCACCGGCGCAGCCGCATCCGCCAAGGCCGACACCACGGCGGCACGGAATGCGAACGCCGACACCAGTGGCCTTCACGTGTTGGGGTTTTCGAGCCTCAATATGGATGCGTCGGCGGCCGCTGCCACGGCCCGCATCATCCCCGCGCGTTTATCGGTGGTGGTTGCTGCGTTCAAATCTCGGTCGAATATGCCCCCATCGTGCCGACCGCCAAATCCGCCGTCCTGGTCGCCGTGGCCGATTTCGAAGGCACCGTGCTGGCCTGGGAGAAGATCGAGCAACCCGGCGCCCACTACACGGTCAAGGAAAACATCATCACGACCAATCCAGGCGCCACGGTGAAGCTGTTCGCCGTCAATGCGACGGCGCGCATCCGCTGGTGCGAAGTTTTCAGCTGCTGATCCCCGTCTCACAGGAGAGCGACAATGGCCAAGAAGGAAGCCCCCAAGGACGCGCCAGCGAAGCGGCCGCCACCCTGAACAAGGCCCAGACCGAGTTCCAGCGTTACACCGAGCGCATGCGGCGCAGCAGCCCGGTGCGGCGCCCGTCTTCATGATGCCCTATCCGCAAGGCGGGGGGGCGATGCCCGGCTGGGCCGTGCCGCCTTCCGTGGCGATGATGCCGGGCTATGGACCGTTCGGTCCAAGCGGCGAGATGGCTGGTTCGGGCTCGCTGACGCACCGGCTTGGCTCCACGCTGCGCCTCGGCTTCGATGTGGTCAACGCCGCTTTGGCGGGCGGAGTGCGCATGCTCAACGGCATCTCGGATCTCGGCTATGGCTATGCCGTTTCAGCCTATGATCATGAGGGCTGCGGCTGTGACGACTGCTGCCGTGATGATTGCTGTGGCTGTGATTGTTGCGATTGCTGCGAGCCCTGCTGCCATCCCGGCGTCGGAAATTGTTGCTGACGGCGCAAAGTACGTCGCCCGGCAAGATATTGCTCATCCCCCTCTGGTGATCCGTGCTTGAGCACTGTTCCCATTACATACGTCTGGCGTGACATGCCCCGACGGTGCATCCAGAGCGGTGGATCTCCTCCAGAGTGGCCGCCGCGACGCGAAGGCCGAGGCAAGAGCCGCCATATCCCTCGGGGATCAGAACTGACAGGAAGCCGGCGCGCGTCAGCGTTCCGACAAATTCCGTCGAATAGGCGCGATTTGGATCCTTCTCCTGACAGTACTTCCCAAGGAATTCCATGCGTAAGCGCCGAACCGACTCACGGATGTCCGTGAAGTAGCGGCCTCATTCATTTGGACCATCTTTTTCGAAGTCCCTGACATCCCGAAATGCGATGAGTTCGCAGAATTCCTTGAAGTCTAAGAGGGGCATGTCCGTTCCCTTGGATAGTAAATGAGACTACCTACTGCCCGATCAGGTCTCTCAAGTAGCTCGCTCAACCACAAAAAAATGAAGGCTCTCGGCTTGTCATCCAAGC
>CAWGGT010000012.1:0-11105 GCA_963822185.1 uncultured Pseudomonadota bacterium | reverse complement strand
GCCACTCAGCGCGGCCGATCCGGTGAGCACGGGATCGGTTGCGGAGCGCGATACGGCGACACCATATTCGCCGCGCATCGACACGCCAGCCTTTGGCGGTGGTATCGAAATTGGCTGATCAGGCGCGGATCGGCACTCACCGAGACGTGCTGGCTCTGTCCCGGCTCAAGGGACACGCGCTCAAAGCCGATCAGGCGTTCCAGCGGTTTGCCGGCCTGAGAGGTGAGATAGATCTGCGGCACCGCTTCCCCGGCCACGTATCCGGTGTTCGTGACATCGAAGCTGACGGTCAGCGTTTGGCCGCCTTCCACCGTCAAATTCGAGAAGCTGAAACTGGTGTAGGACAGGCCGAAGCCGAAGGGGAACAAGGGCGTCAGCTTCTGGTCGGCAAACCAGCGATAGCCCACCTTGGCACCTTCGGTGTAATGCACATCGAACACCTGCCCCGGCTTCAGATCGATGCCGGGCATGTCAGGACGCGGGTTCTGATCGATGCTCTTCGGGAAGGTGATCGGCAGGTGGCCGGACGGATTGACCTTGCCATACAGCACATTGGCGATTGCCTCGCCGCCACTCTGGCCCGGATACCAGGCTTCGACCACAGCCTGAACCTTGTCGAGCCACGGCATCAGCACGGGATTGCCGGTTTCCAGAACGACGATCGTGTGCGGGTTGGCGGCAGCGACGGCTTCGATCAATGCATCCTGATTGCCCGGCAACGAGAGATCAGGCAGATCGCTGCCTTCCATTTCCCATTGCGTCGCGAAGACGATGGCGACATCCGAGGCTTTCGCGAGTTTGACGGCTGCGGCCACGTAACGGCCCGTGTCAAATCGGAACTCGGCGTCCTTATCGAGCCCGCGCATTGCCTGAAGCGGTGAAGACGGATCGAAAGTCATGCTGCTGAACGGCCCCATCATGCCTTCGCCGCCGACCGCAACCGTGGGGTACATGCCGTGCGGCGCGTGCGGGATTACCTGGGCCGAGCCCCCACCCGACAGAACACCCGCATCCGCATGGCCGCCGATGACGGCGATATGTTTGGCGCCCGCCGCCAGCGGCAGAGCGTTGTCGGCATCCTTGAGCAAGACAATTCCGTGCTCGGCAACCCTTTGCGCCACTTTGGCATCGGCCTTGTAATCGACCGGCGTCTGCCTGGGCGGATGATCGAACAGGCCCACCGCGAACATCGAGCGCAGAATGCGATGCACCATGTCGTCGATACGCGCCTGGGGAACCGTGCCGTCCTTCACGAGCGCGCGCAGCGGCTTGTCGAAGAAGATCTGCTTGTCGATCTCCTGACCCGATTCCTGGTCGAGCCCCTCCAGTGCGTCATTGGCGCTGTGCACCGCGCCCCAATCGGACATCACCCAGCCGGGATAGCCCCAATCGCCCTTCAACACGGTATCGAGCGTGAACTTGTTGGCGCAGGCGTAATGGCCGTTGATGAGATTGTAGCTGCACATCACCGAGCCGGGATGACCGCGATCATTGGCGATCTCGAAGGCCAGAAGATCGGATTCCCGCAAAGCGGCCTCGTCGATGACGCCATTGGCCCAGTGCCGGTTGGTCTCCTGATCGTTGAGCACAAAGTGCTTCATCGTCGAGACCACGTGCTGGTCCTGAATGCCACGGATGGATTCGCCATCCAGCGTGCCGGCCAGCAGCGGGTCTTCGCCCAGATATTCGAAATTGCGGCCATTGCGCGGATCGCGGGCCAGATTGCCGCCGCCGGCGAGCAGCACGTTCAAGCCCTTTCGCCAGGCCTCCTGCCCGATCATGGCCCCGCCATCATAGGCCAGGCCCGGATCGAATGTGGCCGCGAGCGCCAGCCCCGAGGGCAAGGCCGTCGCGCTGTCGCCCTTGCGCACATTCATCGGATTGGCGACGCCGAGGCTGGCATCGGATTCCTGAAGCGCGGGAATGCCGAGGCGTGGAATGCCCGGCACAAAGCCGGCCGAACCCAGCGCGCCCTTCGGCAACGAACCGTCCTTGCTGAAGAACGGCATGGCAAAATAGCCATGCAGCAGGGTGAATTTCTCGTCCTGCGTCATCCGCTTTTCGACGAGGTCGGCGCGCGCGTCCGGTGACAGGCTGGTGTTCATCCAGGGTCGCGCCGGCCCGGCGGATGCCGGCGCGGCAGCGGCGCAGAGAAGCGCGGCGCCGAACGCCGCCTTGAGGATGGTTCTGGTGGTCATGATCGTTCCTCTCAATGTCTGTACCGCTGCCGGCCCTGCTTAAGACGCAGGCTTCTTCGGCATCGTCTTCTGAAGGGCATCGGCCCGCTCCGCCGTCACATTCAGCCGCGCAGCCCACGGGTCCGCCATCGGCGTCGGACCGGTTTCCTTGAAGTTCATCAGCATGTCCGTCGACGCGTTGTAGCGCGGCCAATGCGGCACCCCCGGGCCGTTGGGATTGCCGTGCCTGGCGAAGTTGGCCCAATAGGCATGCACCTCCTTCGCGATCGCTTCATCGGCCGGCGTCGTGTCCTTGCCATAGGCCGCCTTCACCGTGTCGAACACGTAAGGGATCTCGCTGGCATGGGGCGCGCCCGTAATTTCCATCATCTTGGCGAAGGCCGATTGGTTGAGCGCCTTCTGCTCCGCCGGTGCGACATAGGAGAAGCGGTACTCATAGGCCGGCTCTCCCTGCTTCGAGAACTCGCGCACCGTGAAGCGGGCAGGCTCGACCATCATCTGGTCCATCCCCATCTCCCAAGCCATGGCGCGCAGGGGCTTGTCGCCGTCGGGATCATAGGCCTTACGCGCCGCAGCCGCATATTTTCCGTAGGCGGCAAAGGCTTCCTTCTTGGTCTTCGGGAAGAAGAAGCCGAGATCGGCGCTGTTGGCGCCGATCAGAATCGGCACATGCGCTTCCTCGCCTGTTTCATAGGCCTGTTCCGGCGACATGGTGACGATCTTGCCGTCCACCATCGGCCCGCCATAGGTCTGCGGACCGGACTTGGCCTGCATGCTGCCCATGTTGAGTCCGTCCGTTACCTGATCGGCCGACAGCGCGCGCAGCTTGGCCAGCGCCTCGGGGCCGGTCCCGTCAATACCGTTGGCCTTGGCGAAATTGACACCGAGCGTGTCCGACGAAGGAATTCCCGGCAGATCCTTGCTGAGCTGGCGCGGCCCCATCAGGTTGCCACGCCCGCCTCCGGACTTCGACAGCCGCACGCTCGAACAAGCCGCGTGCTTCCGGCGAACTGAGCAGCATATGCACCGAGCCGCCACCGGCGGATTCGCCGAACACCATTACATTGTCGGGGTCGCCGCCGAAGGCCGCGATGTTCTTGCGCACCCATTTGAGCGCAGCGATCTGGTCCATATAGCCGTAATTGCCGTGCAATCCGTTCGGATCCTCTGCGGTCAGCGCCGGGAAGCCGAAAAATCCGAAACGGCCGAGACGATAATTGAGGCTGACGAAGACAATGCCGTCCTCCGCGAAATGCGTGCCGTCATAGACGGCCGGCGAGGAACCGCCATTGACGAAGCCGCCGCCGTGAATCCAGACCATGACCGGCAGCTTCTTCGTGGCATTCGCCGGACGCCAGACGTTCAGATAGAGGCAATCCTCGCTGGGCGTCGTGCGCAGCGGCGCAGCATCCTGCGGGAACGGCTTCTGCATGCAGTCATGGGCGTAGGTTTTCGCCTCGCGCACGCCAGACCAGGCGGCAGCCGGCTGCGGCGGCGCCCAGCGCAGCTTGCCGACCGGCGGCGCGGCATAGGGAATGCCCTTGAAGTAATCGACGGCGCCGCTGTGAACACCGACAAGCGTGCCATCGGCGATCGTCACTTCGGGCACAGCGGGCGCCGGCCACCTTAGACAGCGCTGTCATCTTTGGTGAAACAGTTGCGCAGCCAGCCAGCATGACGCAGCAGACGGTCCCCAGCAGTGCTCTTGCAATGGTCTTCATGGCTTCACTCCCTTCCCTTTTGTCTCGACTGGTGCACGCGCAAGGGCTGCGCCGATTCCCGAACGATGATCTCGTAGCTGAGCAACCGGGCCCGCGGCCGCCCGGCGCCTGACGCCGGATTGCGCAGTTCCGCGATCAACATTTCCGTTGCCGCGTCGGCCATCTCGATCACCGGCTGACGGACTGTCGTCAGCTGCGGCCATAACGACGAGGCTACCGGCGAATCGTCGAAGCCGACGATGGAAAGATCGGCCGGCAGCGTCAGCCCTTCGCGGAAAGCGGCCGCCATGGCGCCGATCGCCATGTCGTCATTGCCGGCGAAGATGGCTGTCGGACGCGGTGTCGTAGCAAGCAGCTCTTCGCCCGCCGCCATGCCCGAGCGCGCGTCGAAGCCGCCGGGCACGATCCATTCGGACCGCGAGATTGCCCGCCATGCTCCTCCATCGCCGCGACGAAGCCGCGATGACGCTCGGCGGCAGCGGCGTGACTGCGCGGTCCCCGAATGAAGGCGATGTCACAATGACCCATGGAGAGCAGATGCTGCGTCACCTCATAGGCCGCGCGGTAATCGTCCATGTAGACATAGGGCGCTTCGTCCAGCAATTCATAGGGCGCGATCCGCACGAAAGGGATCCTGGCTTCCTTGAGCGCGGCCATCATCATCTGACTGTCCGAACAGGGCGGCGACAGGACGACGCCATCGAGCCGCCCCGCGGAAATAAACTCCGCGACGCGTGCATCGAGATCGCGTTCGCCACAACGCATCTCCTCGACCACGAGATGGTAGCCCGCGCGCTGACAGGCCGTCATCGCGCCGACCTGGACCTGATTGATATAGCCCTGGCTCGGATTGTCATAGATGAGACCGATCAGGTGCGAACGCGAACTTCCGAGCGCCCGTGCCCAGACATTCGGCCGGTAATTGAGGCGCGCGATGATGGCCTGCACCTTTTCGCGCGTCTTGGCGCTGACGTTCGGCTCGCCATTGATCACGCGGCTGACAGTCTTGAAGGAAACACCCGCTTCGCGGGCTATGTCGATGATCGTGCTCGTCGTCATTTTCGGGCCGCCCTACGCCGCCTGCCCGCTGCAATGGCCAGCGGCGGCGCCGTCGAGCCACGAACAACGATCTCGAAATCAAGCTGACGACCGCGCGCCTCCGCCGGCCGCGCGATCACCTCGACCAGCATCTCGACGGCCAACTGCGCCATTTCTATCACTGGCTGCCGTACGGTTGTAAGCTGCGGCCAGACCGAGGTGGCGATTGGCGAATCATCAAACCCAGCGACCGACAGGTCCGATGGCAAGGACAGCCCCTTGCGATAGGCCGCGGAAATCACGCCAAGTGCAGAACTGTCGTTTCCCGCGAACACCGCGGTCGGCCGCCGCTTGCCTTCCAGGAGCGCCATTCCCGCCTCCATGCCGCCGCGCGCCGTGAAATCGCCATCCACAATCCATTCGGCGCGGAGATCGGCGCCTGCACCTTCCATCGCATCGGTAAAGCCGCGTTGGCGCAGCGCCGATGCCACATGGCTCGTTGGACCGCGAACGAAGGCAATATCGCGATGGCCGAGGTCGAGGAGATGGCGCGTCATCTCATAAGCCGCACGGACCTCGTCAATGCCGACCCAGCCGGCAGATTCAGTCAATTGGGACCGCAGACATGCGGATGAAGGGCAACCCGGATTTCGAGAGCGCGCCCAACACGACTTTGTCGTCGGACACAGGCGGCGCCAGAATCGCGCCCCCAAGCTGCAGATCGGAAATACCCTCGCAGAAGCGTTTGCGCGGGCGACCGCGCAACTCTTCGACCACGAGATGATAGCCGGCAAGCTGACAGGCATTCATGGCGCCGACCTGCGCCAGGCCCAGATAGGCCGAGCCGCCATAGGCGAGCCGCGCATCGTTGCAGATTATGCCGATGAGTTGATTGCGCGATCCGGCCAGCGCACGCGCCCAGGCATTAGGCTTGTAGTTCAGGCGGGCGATCACAGCCTCGACCTTTTCGCGCGTCTCCTTCTTCACCGTGAGTTCACGGTTGATGACGCGCGAAACGGTCTTAAAGGAGACGCCGGCCTCGCGCGCAATATCGATAATGGTTTTGCCCGCCATTTTCCGTCCGGTCGAGATTGCAACCGGAAGTGCGCCGCCTGTGAGGGCCAGAGTCGAGGGGCGATCCCCGCCGGCACGTCCTCACGCGTCGAACCCAGCCCGCGCGCGGCGAGGACGCCATAGACCGCGATCACCAGATAGCACGCCGCGGGCACGATGAGCGCCGGACCGAGCCCGATGGCGTCGGCGGTGGCGCCGTAGATCACCGGCACAACCGCCCCGCCCACAATCGCCATGCAGAGCAGCGCCGAGCCGTTCGGCGTCTCTTCTCCCAAATCCTCCAGCGCCAGCGTGAAAATGGTCGGGAACATGATCGAGTTGGCAAGCCCGATGACGAGCACGGTCACGCCGGCCACAATTCCAAGGCTCGTGGCGGAAACCAGCGCGAGGAGCATCGCCACAACAGCGTTGAAACACAGCACCCGCCCCGGCGAGACTTTCGTCAGTACGGCCGAACCTATGAAGCGGCCCACCATCGCCAGGCCCCAATAGATACTGACCATTGCGCCCGCGACCTGGGCCACATTGAAGCTGTACGTGCCACCGAGAACACCGTGCAAGAACGATGCGAACCCCGCCCCGATGGCAAGCGCCTGATGCCCCAGGATCGCGGGTTGCATCAGGTAGTTCGTGAGCCCTGAGCCGATCGACACTTCGGCCCCCACATAAACGAAGATTGCGATCACCCCGAACATCAGGCGCGGCCGTCCGAGCACGCTGCGGCGAAAGGGATTTGCGCTGGCAGAGGCCGTGGCCGGGCCGGGCGTCCTGCGCATCAACCAGAACAGGAGCGCAAACACGAGCAGCACGCCAGCGATGACGAGAAACGGCTGCTGCACGATCTGCGCTTCGGCGATACGGGCGGCGGCCCGCGCCGTATCGTTCGCCCCTTTCGGTGCCTCCACGCCGCCTTGCAGGACGAACAACGCCCCCACAAACGGCGCGACAAATGTGCCAAAAGAATTGAAGGCTTGCGCCAGGGTCAACCGGCTGTGCGACCTCGCGTTTGATCCGAGTACGGCAATATAGGGATTGGCTGCGACCTGCAGCATCGTGATCCCGGCGGCCACAATGAACAGTGCCAGCAGGAAGCCCGGATAGACGCCACTCATGGCCGCCGGCGCGAACAGTAGGCACCCCACAGCCATGACGACCAGACCGAGCACGATCGAGCGCACATAACCCAACCGGGACAGCACGACGCCGGCCGGAATGGAGAAGATGAAATAGCCCAGGAAGAAGGCAAACTGCGTCAGCATAGCTTCCGCATAGGTAAGCTGGAACAATCCCTTCAGCTTGGCGATCAACGGGTCGTTGAGCACCGTGACGAAACCCCATGCGAAAAACAGGAAGACGACAAGGCCCACCATTGCAGGATTGTGTCTGGCCTTGGTCCCGTCGTCCGAGCGCCCCTCGGCCGGCTTCACCACTATCGACGCCATACTCTTTCCTCCCTGGCCAGCCGGTTAGTCGGGCTTGCGCTTTCCAGCCATCTAACCGCGACGCCCCGTAACAGAAGGCAACTAGATATCGCCTGACATCGCGCAGGTCACGTTCAACTGCACATCTGCTTGCAATGCATGAAAAGAAAGCCGCGCCCGGCTGGCGCATCCAACTGGGCGCGGCCTAGTTCGACGCAGGGAGTGACTGCGCCGGGAAAAACTCAGTACTTGTAGGTGAGTTTCACACCATAGGTGCGCGGCGGCATATAATGGCCGGTACCGGACGTCATGCCGATCGCATAAGTGGTGGCGCGCGGATCCGGAGCAGCCTGCGAAAGAACCGCATTGTCCTCCAGATTTCTGACGTATGCCATGGCCTCCCAGTGTCCGTCCGCACTGGCATACGTAACGGTCAGATCGGACCGCGTGTAGGACGGAATCTGGGTGAGTGCAAAGTTATGGTAGTCGAGGTTCTGCGTGTCGACCCATTGCAAGTTCCCGCGCGCCGTAATCGAAGCGCCAGATCCCAACACGAATTGGTGCTGATAACCCATATTCAACGTCCAATCCGGCGAATGAGAGAGCGGATCTCCGGCGTAATCGACCGCCGTGTTGTGGAAGGAATCCCCGAGCGGCAGAAGGAACGACGTGAACCTCGCATGCAAATAGGCAACGCTGAAATTCAGCTGGTCAAAATCTGTCAACAGCGCCTGGGACTCCAGTTCCACGCCGTAGATTTTGGCCGCACCGGCGTTGATCGTAACCAACGATGGTTGACCCGACACAAGGCCAATGCCGCTGGCCTGGAAGTCCTTGTAGGTATCGTAGAAGCCGTCGACATTGAGTATCAAATGGTGATTGAAGAGCGTGTTCTTCACCCCGATCTCATAGTCCGTCACATTTTCGGGCCTATAGGGATTGTTGTTCGGCGGCGCGCCATCTCCATAGCCGCCGGCCTTATAGCCGGTGGAGACCGAGCCATAGAGCATCGAATTTTCGGTGAGATCGTATTCCGCGCCAGCTCTCCAGTTTAGCTTCGACCAGTTGAAGTTTGCTGCGTTGAGGTTGAGCGGAAAGCCGCCCACATAGGTTTCGCCGACAACCGCACCAAAGCCCATAGTCGCGCCGGTGCGGGCTTTGTTGTCTTCTGTGTAGCGCAGCCCTCCGGTCAACCGGAAGGAATCGGTGATGCTATAGGTCGCCTGACCGAAGACGGCTTTCGACGTCTCCGCGACGCTCGGCTGGACGAAGGCCAGAGAATTTATCCCCGCGATCGGAGCAATACCGAAGAAAACGTTATTGTTCTCGTGGAAATAGTAGAGACCGAGCACCCACTTCAGGGCGCCCTCGCTATTGCCAAGACGGAGCTCGTGCGATGTCTGGTTTTCAAGCGAAAAGAACGTGAGGTTCTGACAATCCGCAGAATTCGCCGTGGCGCAAGAGGTGCCAGCGGGACCGGTCGCCGCTGATCCGCCATACGAATGCTCGTCGTCCGAGCGATAATTTCCCACATAGGTGAGGGTTGCGAAATGGAGATTCCAATCGGCCGTCAGGGTCACGCCCTTCGCGGTCTCATCATTGTAACCGTCGTGTGAGACCGGGAATCGATATGGCGCAGTTCCCCCAGCATAGGTCCCAAGTGGATGCGCCGAGACCACGCCTGAGCCCAGACCGCTATCGTGAAAGAAGTCGAGGGTCAGCACAGCCTTGAAATCGTTCGTTGGCTGCCACAAGGCCTCGGCTCGTCCGCCGACGGCGTCCAGATTGTCGACGGGCCGTGCGGGGGCATTGTTGGAATAGCCGTCATGCCTGTCGGACGAAAACGCCCCACGGATTGCCAACGTATCAGTTAGCGGTATGTTGACCATACCGGTTGTGTTGAGCGCATTGTAGCTGCCATACCCGAGCGACGCGGACATCGCGTAGCCATCCAGGCTTGGCTTGTTCGTGATGACGTTGATCGCGCCCGCCGTTGCATTTCGGCCATAGAGCGTGCCCTGCGGACCACGCAAAACCTCAACGCGATTGATATCGTAGAAGGACCCCAACGCCGAACGGGAGCGCGCGAGATAAACACCATCCACATTGAATGCGACCGCCGGATCGCCGACTTCGGTATCATTGGTGCTGACGATGCCGCGGATTCCGATCTGTGCCGCATTGCCTGTACTGGCAATGGAAAGGCCCGGAACCATTTGGTTCAGGCCGGTCACATTGGTGATGCCTTTGGACGAAAGGGCTGCACCGGTGACGGCAGTGATCGCGATTGGCGTCTTTTGAATGTCTTCCGAGCGGTGCTCGGCGGTGACCACGACCGTTTCGATTTGCGTCATGCCTGCGCTGCTTACGGGCGCATCGGCCGCCCACGCTCCATTGGCCGTGAGGACCGCAACGGCGGCCACGCCCAGATACAGTTTGTGACTGTGTTTCATTGTTTCTCCCCCATATGCCGTCTTTTTTTTGAGCCTCCGCGAGTGACGCAGGTCGCCAAATGCGAATTACCCCAAAAAGACAGCGTTGTCATTTCGAGAGCTACGCGCTTGGAATAGGAATGTCAATGACCGTCTGTTCCGGATGGGCGTTGTGCAGCGCGGCAAAAACAAGACGACAGCGACACGCGCCGAGGAGGAGCATTCGAACGGGTTGGGGACCGGACTTCGCTGTCAGGGAAATGAAAAACTGGACCGAGACGCTGCCATTCCGCCCGCGTTGCCAGGCTGCAAAATTGCGCGCACGGTCGACCCCACCCCTAACGTCACCCAGCGCATTGATCTCGTTGTGAACAATTGAAATTGTTGGGGCCACCCTTCGCATCCAACTGCGACCCCAGCCAGAAAGTTAATTCACAAGAGCAATCAATGAGATGCTTCAGCTTTGGGACGGGACAACGTTGGACGCGATTTCACACTGTTCGCAACAGCCGCAATTTCGGCGGCTCTCGCGCCATGCCAATCAGACCCATCTTCCGCGCCATCGGCGAACGATGTAAATCACGAATATAAGGACGAGCAGCCCGACGACGACCCAATCGAAGCGGTGGAAAAAGAGTTGGACGGTCTGATTTTTGTGCCATTGATCGCCAAGCCGCATCCCCAAATAGGCCAGCGCCAGGCACCAGGGCCAAGAGCCCAAGAAGGTATAAATCTGGAAGCGAAGAAACGGCATGCGGGTCATTCCGGCCGGTAAAGAGATGAATGTTCTCACCACCGGTAGCAGACGCCCGAGAAACACAGCCACCTCACCGTAACGCTCAAAAAAGCGGTCCACACTTTCCAGCTCTCGTGGACCGAAAAGTAGATACCGCCCCCAGCGCAACACCAATGGGCGGCCGCCATACGCGCCAAACCAGTAGGCCACGGTCGAGCCGAGACTGCAGCCCAAAGCTCCCGCGGTTGCCACTGCGAACAGGCCGAGCTGGCCGGTTGAAACCAGATAGCCGCCGAACGGCATAATCACCTCCGACGGCAATGGGATGCAGGCGGACTCAGTGCCATCAGGGTAAGAATTCCCCCATAGCCACCCGCTGCCACCACTGCGACGATCCATGTGAACAGAATGCCCATAAGCCTCCTTCGATGCCGAAGCGCACCACTTGCGTGCCTCAGCCGTCCCCTTCTCGCCTTTTAGGTCTC
>CAWGGT010000011.1:0-10302 GCA_963822185.1 uncultured Pseudomonadota bacterium | reverse complement strand
GCGCGCGCGTCAGGTCGGCCTTGCGCGCGTTGACGGCGGCTTGTGCGGCGGCTTCGCTGGCCATGAGCTGTTCGGTCTTGCGCTGCGCTTGGCTGATAATTTGCCTCGGCCAGGGCGAGGGCGATCTGCGCATCCGCCGGATCGAGCCTGGCGAGAACCTGTCCGCGTTTCACATGCTCGGTGTTGTGCACGGGCACGCTGATCACCGTGCCCTCAATGCGCGGCGTGATCTGCGCCACCGAGGCCTGCACATAGGCATCGTCGGTGCTCACATAATCCATGGCGACGATGTACCACCATGAGCCATAGGCGATGGCCGCCAGCGCGATGGCGCCGCCCAGCGCCATGAACAGGCGCTTGCGCCGCTGCTTGCGCAAGGCGTCGCCTGTCAGGCCCTGCGGGTTGGTCCAGTCCTTGGCCTTGCTGCCGAGCGTGGCGGGATTATCGAGGACATGGGCGTCGGCCATGACTATCTCCTGTCGGGCGAGATGGTGTTGTCGGCGAGGGCAGGCATGCGATCCGGGGCAGGGGCGTGGAATCCGCCGCCCAGTGCGCGGATCAGCGCGATGTTCTGCGCAAAGCCCTGGGCTTCGAGATCGGCGACGGCGCGGCGCTGCGTCAGCAGCGTGCCTTCGGCCGTCAGCACGTCGAGATAAGGCGAAAGCCCGCCGCGATAGCGCAGCTGTGCGACGTGATAGGCTTTCTCGCTTTCGCCAAGGGCCGTGCGCGCATCGGCGAGTTGCCGCTTGAGCGCGCGCTGGTCGGCGACCGCATCGGCGACATCCTTCAGCGCATGGGCGACCGTCTTGTCATAGCTGGCGACGGCTTCGTCATAGCCTGCGCGCGCGCTTCGGTAATTGCCGTCCAGCTTGCCGCCTTCGAAGATCGGCAGATGGATCGCCGGGCCGATGGCGCCGATGATCGAGGCATGATTGATCAGGTTCGCAGGGTCGAGCGACTGCACGCCAATCATCGCGGTGAGATCGATGTTGGGATAATAGGAGGCGCGCGCCACATGCACGCGTTCGGCTGCGGCTTCGGCACGCAGCCTTGCGGCCACGATGTCGGGCCGCCGCCCTACGAGGTCGGCCGGCAGGGTGGGAGGCAGGCCGAAGGGGGCCAGATGCGCGGTCTCCGGGGGGGAGATGTGGAGGCCGCGATCCGGGCCCTTTCCTAGCAGGGCGGCGATCTGGTTGCGGGTGCGGGCGATCTGCCCGTCGATGGCGTCTTTCTGGCCTTGCGCGATGGCCACTTCGGCGCGGGCCTGCGCAAGCTGGCCTTCGTTTTCGAGGCCGTTCTTCACACGGCTGGCGACGAGCGTGGCGCTCTGTTCGCGCACATGCACGGCATCTATGGCCGTGCGCTGGTCGGCGCTCAGGCGCACGAGATCGGCGTAGTCACTGCGATGGCGGTCGACAGGGTAGCCGGGCCGCGGCCGCATCGGCGCGCGCGGCTTCGGCCTCGCTGGTCGCCGCGGCCAGTGCCGCGCGGTTCTTGCCGAAGAAGTCGAGCTCATAGCTGAGGTCGAGGCTTCCGCGGCTCTGTGTATGCCAGCCCTTGGGCATCAAACTCTTGAAGCGGTCGGGGAAGCCGGTGTTGAGGCTCTGCTTGGTCGGCTGGGCCGTGGCATCGCCTGTCAGGCTCGGCCAAAGGGCGGCGCCGCTGGCTTCGGCCGCGCCATAGGCCGCCCGCATCCGCGCCTCGGCGATCCTGAGGTCGGGCGCACCGGCCAGTGCCTCGTCGATCAGCCTGGTGAGTTCGGGATCGTGAAAGCTCTTCCACCAATCGTCCTGCGGCCAGGCGGCCCTGGGGGCCTTGAAGCTGGCCTTGACCGCATAGCGGCCCATCGGCTCGGGTTTGGGCATGGCGCCGAGATCTGGCGCGCAGGCCCCCAGGGCCAGCGCACCGGCGAGCGCCGCCATCAGGGGCAGCGCGGCGCGTCGGTGACCCGGCCGGGGCCCGGAAAGGTTGGGATTTTCCATCGCGATCCGCTCGCAATCTCGATATGACCGTACCGTACAGTCATGTTGCAGTGCGAGAATTATCGGCTATATTGGAACGAGTCAACGAAAAACTGTACGGTACGGTCATGGGAGCGGAAGCAGCGATACGGACAGGGCGCGACGAGCGCCGCGAGGCGATCCTCAAGATCGCCCATGAGGCCTTTCTGGCAGACGGCTATTCGGGCACCTCGATGTCGTCGATCGCCGCGCGCGTGGGTGGCTCCAAGGCCACGCTCTACAATTACTTCCCGTCGAAAGAGGATCTGTTCCGCGCCGTGGTCCAGGCGCGCTGCGACGAGATCGCGGGACTGCTCGATGAAGGCCGGCTCGAAGGCGGGGATTTCCGCACGACGCTGACCGCGTTTCGGCGAGCGCTTCGTGCCGCTGGTGCTTGAGCGATGAGTTCATCGCGACCTATCGCATGATGATCGGCGAAGCCGCGCGCTTTCCCGAGATCGGCCAGGCCTTTTACGAAGCTGGTCCGCAGCAAGGCATGCGCCGCGTCGGCCAGTTCATGGCCGAAGGCATCAAGTCGGGCGATCTGCGCGATGAAGACCCGGATATGATGGCGCAGTATTTCCTCGATCTGTGCCTGTCGGATCTGCATCACCGCCGCCTGTGGAACGCCAAGCCTGATCCGACGCCCGAAGAAATCGATGCCAATGTCGCGCGTGCTGTCATGATTTTCATGGCCGCGTTCGGCGCGTAATTTGGGCTCTGCCTCCCACCGGACAACTCTGTGCAAGTCAAATTAGCTTTGGCGACACATCTCGCGTGGCGATGAATATGTCTTTTGACGGTATTCGTTGCAGTTTGATCTCCGGCACAACTGACATCACGTCATAGACGATGAGATGTCTCGGCTTCTCGCGCCGAAGACGACGGCAAAGAAGGGCTGGATTCTCAGCCTAGCCTATTTGACCGGCCCCCATCGAGTGGCCCAGTCGCAATGTTAGTTCAGTAACGCCGTTTGCGCCGCAGGTCTGCTGGCCTGTTGATCAACCGGCCAGCAAATTACCACTGGTGCTGGCGGCCGGTAGCCGAGCAAGGAGTGGGCCGGTCACGCAACGTCCCACATCTCGCAATGGAAATGACGTTAAATGTCACATGACAGTGTAGCCAGGTGCGAAAAAGCAGTGACGCCAACGCCGATAGCTCCAATCACGCCTTAGATGTGCTGGTTCGCCATCGGCGCGGCGCGGCGCGGCCCGCAGCCCGCGCCGCGCTCTGGTAGCTGCGTGGCAATCCATCGGACCGGCAGGCCCCCGCCGCACGCCAGAGCGTCTTCCTGGGTCTCGCCTGGCGCGACGTCTCGATCCACAACCTATACTTGGCTGGCTTCGCCGATCTGGATGCGCGCGATGGCTCAGCCTTCGCGCAGGCGAGCGCAGAATATTATGTCTCCGACCGTTGGGGCCTGGGCGGGCTCGCGAGTGATGCTTTCGGGAGCCCAACAACAGAATGGGGAAGTCTACCGCCCGCCGGGACGTTCAGAACACGCGTGAGACGATGTTTCTGATGCACAGCGCGCCGGCACTGAGCGCGGCCGATGGTGCGAGTCTCTGGTACGTCGATGCCAGAAGGGTGAAGCGCTTCGATCCTCCGCACCTCTTGTCGTTGTGGAGGCTCCTGGCGGCTGCTGAAAGACTTTCCATGGTGCGCGCTGCGCCCGTGATGTCGCGCCATCGCTCGCTGATCGCCCACTTCCTATTCTCACCCATACCAATGCAGCCTGCGATGTCGTTGCCCAGCGGGCGCGTATCACAAGGCCCTTGGTTTGCCGACGGACGTGGGTGCGTGGGCGAGGCGGGAAGCCCACGGCTATTGCATTGTCGCTCGAAGGGCGGCAGCGTTTCTCGCTGACGACACTACGATCTCAGAATGCCTTGGCCGTCGGCATCCGGTCATCGTCTGTGATGAACATCTGGACGTGAGCCCCGATCAATACGCGATCATCACGTCCCTCCATGCTGCCGGGGCGTACCTCTGGATATTTGCCAACCGATGCAGAAAATCTTCTACGGCGGCCAAATCGATTTACGACCGACCTCCTGGCCGGGCTCACCGTGCACTACGCGGATAGGGCCGCGCCTCAGCGCGGCGCATTCAGGGTTTCGCAAAATCTGAATAGCCCAATTTACGCCACGGAAAACGAACAGTCGCTATTGGTGCTTATGCGCGTTGCGTGACGACAATGGCGAACGTGCGTGCCTCAAGCCGCGCTCAAATGATTCCGGTATTGTTCTGCGCCGAACGACAGCAGCGAATGCGAATTTCTATGAGTTATCGGGTGGCAGTTCCGCGATTGGATATAGCGCGGTTATGCACCTATAGAAAAATAAAATTAATAGCGCGCGGCATTAAGAGATATCTTATTGATCTCGCAAGAAGCGAGGCCGTACGCTGACAGCGCTGTCTGTTCCGGGCGGCGAGGCGGAAAGAAAGCTGTTCCGCAAACGGCGCTGGCTGGCGCCTAAAGAAAAATCCAAAGCGCATCGCATCGATGTGCCACGGAAGACAGGGGGGAACTCATGCGGACCAAATGGTCTCTGGCAGCTGCGCTGCTTTCCATGACAGCATTGTCAATGCCATCTGCAGCGCTTGCGCAGGATGGCAGTAATAGCATTGAAACGGTCACCGTGACCGCAACGGGGACGAACATCGCCGGCGTGGCGCCAGTGGGGTCGGAATCCATTACGATGGACCGGCAGAAGATCGAATCCACCGGCTACACCGACATCAATCAGGTGTTGTTGACGCTGCCCCAGGTTTCCAATCTTGGCCCTTTTAAGGAGGGTGGTACGGCCGGCTACGGCACCACGGGGGGGGCTGCGAACAGCACACAAGGCACGGCGGTCAATCTTCGCGGCTTGGGGGCTAATGCGACGCTCATCCTTGTGGATGGCCACCGCCTGACCCCGACCGGCGCAGCGGGCGTGTTTACCGACGCCAATCAGGTTCCGATTGCAGCCTTGCAGAGAATCGAAATCGTGGCCGATGGCAACTCGGCAATCTACGGTTCCGATGCTGTTGGCGGCGTCGTCAATTTCGTCTTGCGCAAGGACTTTGACGGCGTGCAGGCCAGCGGGCGTGCGAAATTCGTCGATGGCTATAACGAGTATGGCGGTTACATCACCGCCGGCCATACCTGGGATCATCTCTTTGGTATGGGCGCCGGCAATTTTGTCGTCAGCTACGATTACACGAATCGGGACGCCATGCCGGCTTCGGCACGGCCAATTTTGGCTCAGAATCTGACACCCTATGGCGGCCTCGATAACCGCATCAACAACGGTGTGGTGAACGGCGGCGTCGGACCCGGGCAGCGCAGCACCACGGCGGTCCCCGGCTATAACGGCGATGTCGCCTATTGCGACAGATACGGATTTGGCTCGTGCCTCAGCAGCACATACGTCTATTTCGGTCTGCCGGCCGGCAACGGCGTCGGTCTGACGGCGGCCAGCTTGTCGGCGACACCGAACCTTCGCGACAAGATCAATGATCGTCAATATCTCGGACAGATGTGGCGTCACCAAGCGTCTGCATTCTTCAACCAGCAGATCACACCTTGGTTGAGCTTCTATTTCGAAGGCTTCTATACCAAGAAAAAGATCACGACAGTTCAGTCACAGCGCGACGCTGCGGCGAACTTCAACGTTCAGGTCAATCCTGGCAGCCCATATTATATCGCGCCGCCCGCTTCGGCCCCGGGCTATAGCTACGGTGGGCCGATGTATATCGTGTACAATTTCACTGATCACGTCAGTCACTTTGTCACGACCAATCCGGATGAGAACTTCACCTCCATCGCCGGGTTCAAGCTCAACCTGCCCTGGGAATGGCATGGTGATATTTCCTACACCTATGGACGAGACCGCTCGTGCGGCGAATGCCAGATCGGCACAAATGTCGATATCGGAGCGTTCCAGCACGCCGTGAATATCGGTGCCATCAATCCGCTCAGCAATGAACCGCTCACTGACGCGCAGAAGAAGATGGTCCTGGGCGACAATGTTCAGCACAGTCGTATGGGCATCAAGGACTTCAACGCGAAGTTCAACGGCCCACTATTCGACATGCCTGGTGGTACGGTGCGTGCTGCGTTCGGTTTTGAATATCTCTACAATTCGGAATTCGTACTGAACGGCGCAAACCGCACGGATATTGCAGCAGAGGGAATCCTCGAATCGTCTCCGTTGCCGCCGAACGGCTATGAGGGCATAGGGTGCCATGCGCCTTATCCGTGTCCGCCGCGCACGATGGCGAATGAGTTCGCTGTAGACAATATTGGCGGGAAAAACCGGAAGGTCACTTCGGCCTATGCAGAGCTCTATGTCCCGGTGGTTGGCGATCGCAATGCATTGCCGTTTGTGAAGTCTTTTGAGGTCGATGCCGCCGTTCGTTACGATCACTATTCAGACTTCGGGGACACGACCAATCCCAAGGTCAGCGCGACTTGGGGCGTCAACGACGACCTGAAAATTCGCGGATCCTGGGGCACCTCTTTCCGAGCCCCGGGCCTCACGGACATCAATCCATTCGTGTTCTCGGTGAAGGTCGGAACGTCATTCCCGAACTACACGACCGACCCCAACATCGATCACACCGTCTGCATTCCCGGGCTGTTCTGCCTCAGCAACACACTGTTCTTCCTCGGCGCGCCGGAGCATCTGAAGCCGGAAACGGCGGATACGTGGTCACTCGGATTTGATTACACGCCGAGCTGGCTGCAAGGCTTCAAGTTCTCGAGTACCTATTACAACGTTGCCTACACAAATCAGATTTCGAGCCCGCCGTTTGCCGCGATGCTTTCCAGCGATGCAAACAAAGCTCTCTATTCCAAATACGTCACACCGATCCACAATCCGGCGGGCTGTGTGAACGGCGATTCGTCGACCTATGACCCGGCTCTTCGGCCGTTTGTGGGGGCCATCGGCATCTATGGCAACCTGAATGGTATCGGCAATAACTACTGCAATGTTCAGGTCGTATTGGATGGCCGTGAAACGAATGCTGGTTCGGTCAACGAAGCTGGTCTTGATCTCAATGCGAGTTACGGCTTCGAAAGCGACCATGCTGGTGCATGGTTGTTCGGAATCGAGGCCAATCGAATCCTTACGGATGACCGTGCAGAGGTGGCTGGCCAGCCTGTTCGTAGCGTTCTTGGCACCATCAACAATCTGGTGCGTTGGCGTGGGCGTGGCAGTATTACCTGGAACATGGACGCATGGACTACGAACCTGTTCGTCAACTATACCGGCGGTTACGAGAACAACATTCCTCTTGCTGGTCATCGCAACAGCCGCGTTCCTGCGTGGATCACGTTCGATGCTGGGGTAACTTACAGCTTCGACAATTGGGACTGGTCGCAACTGCAGGGCACCCGGCTGTCGGTCAACGCGATCAATCTGTTCGATCGGGGTCCGCCGATTGTCCTTACCACGGGCAATACTGCCTATGACGCGAACGAAGCCAACGTGTACGGACGTATGATCACCGTGCAATTGACGAAGACGTTCTAAATGCCAACTGCCAGCGGGCTGACGCCCGCTGGCAGTTTTTTTCGCGGTGTGTCGTGCTTTCCTCGATGTGCCAATCTGGCCGCCTCACGGCATAAGTCTGCTGTGCGTCGTGAGGCGGTTCTTTTCTTCCATTTCCGATGCTAGCGTAGAGAGGGTCATATGTGTCACTTGGGCGGCAATTTTGCGCGGCATGTCATGTGGCCTGCTAGGAGCGGTGGGATGACGCTATCGGTGATTGCGACCAAGTGATTACGATGGAGGTCGTTCCCGAGGCACGCCCGGTATCCAGCAATGCCACGATCGCACGCGTTCTGGTGGCGGACGTGGGTGGCACGAATGCACGGTTTGCGCTGGCGGAGAACTCGACCACCGGGCCGCCCGTTTTTCGCAATACACGGACGCTTGCTTGCGCCGATCACGAAGATCTCGCTTCCGCGATCAGGGCCTACCTCTCATCCCTGACGGTGCGCTGCCCTGCTGCGGCCGTCATCGCGGTTGCTGGTCCCGTCACCCGTGGCATAGCGAAACTGACCAATCTGGCCTGGTCGGTGAGCGAGCCGGAGCTGTGTGATCTCGGCTTCGGCCAGGTCAGGCTCGTCAATGACTATTGTGCGCTTGCTGCGGCGGCGCCAGCGCTGGGAGATCGCGATTTGCTGCGCGTGGGCCCGGCGCTAGCGCGTGCCAGTGACGAAAATGTCGCGATCATAGGCGCAGGCACCGGTCTTGGGGTTTCCGCACTCGTGCGGGAGCGCGGCAGGAATATGACCTTGGTGGGGGAGGGCGGCCACATCAGCTTCGCACCGGAGACAGATGCCGAGATCAAGGTTCTGCAGTTCCTCGGCCGGCGATACGGGCGGGTCTCTGCTGAGCGCATTCTTTCCGGGCCTGGTTTGGTTCAGCTCTACAGGACGCTCTGTGCGATGGAAGGCTCGGCGCCACAATTTGATGCGGCTCCCGACGTCATCGAGCTCGCGGTTCGTAACGGTGGATCCGGTCGTCGCGCGGTGGAGATGTTCTGCGAAATCTTCGGTGCTGTAGCCGGCGATCTGGCGCTGACATTCGGCGCGCGCGGCGGCGTTCTCATGTCGGGCGGGTTGACCCTGGCACTGGGGGCGTTTCTGGAGCGTGGCGGATTTCGCCGTCGCTTCGAGGGCAAAGGGCGGCTGGCGGATCTCGTGAAGACGATCCCCACCCATTTGATTACCAGGTCCGATGCTGCGCTGCTGGGTTGCGCGCGCCTCGGGTGCGACCTTGCGCGCGCGGGCGCGTCGTAAACGATAAATTGCGGTTGGGGGACTCTCAGGCATGGCGTCGGCGGGCAGCACTGTGAATATGTCGGGCGAGGGGCGTGCGCCGCACAGCCGGGTGATGGTTGCGCTCGTGGTGCTCCTGTTCTTTGGCTGGGGCTTCATTACCGTCCTGAACGACCCGTTGATCGCGAAGTTGAAGGGGCTGTTCGAGCTCAGCTACGCCGAGGCGATGCTGACGCAGTTCGCCTTTTTTCTCGGCTATTTCATCTTCTCGATCCCCGCCGGCATGGTGTTGGCGCGGCTTGGTTATGTGCGCAGCATTATTCTTGGTCTGGTCGTGATGGCGGTGGGGTGTCTGCTGTTCGCGCCGGCTGCGATGGCCGGCGTCTATCCGGGCTTCCTGCTGGCACTGTTCATTGTGGCCGCCGGGATCACGATGCTGCAGGTCGCTGCCAATCCCTATATTGCCGTGCTCGGGTCGAGTGCGACGTCGCACAGCCGATTGACGTTGGCCCAGGCTTTCAATTCTCTGGGCACGTTCATCGGGCCGTTTATTGGTGCGTTGTTCCTCTTGCAGGGTGGGGTTGCCGCGCCCGCAGGGAGCAATGACGCGGCCCGCTCCGCAGCGCGAATCGCGGAAGCGAAGATCGTGCAAATGCCATTTCTGGTGATCGCCGGTGTGCTGTTGTTGTTTGCGGCGTTATTCTGGCTCAAGCGGCGCACCCCGGGGCCGGATGCAAGCGGCGCCAACGCCAATCCCTTCCGTTCCAGCGTGCTCGGCAACAGGCGGCTTATGCTCGGCGTGGCGGCAATCTTCGTCTATGTCGGCGCGGAAGTGTCGATCGGTAGCGGGCTGACCAATTACCTGATGCAGGGTCAAACGCTGGGGCCGTTCCTGGCCGGAATTGGGGCCTGGGCCTCGCATATGCTCGGCGCGCTGTTCGGAGACAGCTATGTCTTCAACGCGGCGCAAATTGCCGGCGCGCTCGTCAGCGTCTATTGGGGGCTCGCCATGGTGGGCCGCTTTATCGGCTCGGCAGTCCTTTCGAAGGTCGCGGCCGGAAAAGTGCTCTGCTTCAATGCGTCTGTCGCATTGCTGCTCGCACTGGCCTCTGCGGCGACGCTTCATGTTGCGGCAGCTTGCACGGTTCTGGCGATCGGGCTTGCGAATTCGATCATGTTCCCGACCATCTTCACATTGGCGCTTGAAGACCTGGGCGAAGACACACCCAATGGTTCGGCGCTGCTCTGCATGGCGATCGTCGGTGGCGCGGTCGTTCCTGTCATATTTGGTGTAACCGCCGATGCGATCGGCCTCGGCTACGCATTGGTCGTTCCGGCCCTTTGCTATCTCTATATCGCGTTTTACGGCCTTTATACCGTACGGGCGGCCCGGCCGGTCGCCGAGGCAGCGTCGGTAGGAATTGTGCCGTGACGGCCGGGTTCACAGCCTCCGAGCGGGAAGGACGCCAATAGATCATGAGGGCGGCCACGATCGTTGATATTGCGCGCGAAGCCGGCGTCTCG
>CAWGGT010000010.1:0-33285 GCA_963822185.1 uncultured Pseudomonadota bacterium | reverse complement strand
TGGCGTGGTCAAGATCCTTCGCCGGAATCATCGCCAGCACCGGGCCGAAGATTTCTTCCTGCGCGATGGTCATCTTGTTATCGACATCGGCGAAGAGCGTCGGCTCGTAATAATAGCCTGTATTCATATGCGCCGGGCGCCGGCCGCCCACGACAAGGCGTGCCCCTTCGGCGACACCCTTTTCCACATAGCCTTCGATGCGCTCAAGCTGGCGCTTCATGGCAATCGGGCCCATTTCTGAGGCCGGATCGAGCGGCGAGCCGACCTTGACGGACTTCATCACCGCGGCCGTCGCCTCGACGATCTCGTTGTAGCGTTTCTCCGGCACGATGGCGCGGCTCAACATGGCGCAAACTTGCCCCGACAGCGCAGTGATCGTGCGGCCAAGGATTTGGCCGGCCGCTTCGGTGGGGAAATCATCCATGATAATGGCTGGCGACTTGCCGCCCAGTTCCAAGCGTGACGCGCGCAATGCGCTCGCCTGCGACCGAGGCGATGCGCTTGCCGGCCACGGTCGAGCCGGTGAAGCTGATCTTGTCGACGCCCGGATGGCGTACGAGATGATCGGCGGCCTCACGATGCGAGGGCACGAGGTTGAGCACGCCCTTGGGCAACCCCGCCTTCTCCGCCGCTTCGGCGACGATATAGGCCTCCAGCGGGGTTTCCGGCGAGGGCTTCATGATCACAGTGCATCCGGAAATCAGCGCCGGCGCCACCTTCTGCGCCATGATCGAATGCGGCATGTTCCAGGGCGCAATCGCCGCCACCACACCGACGGGCTCGCGCACGACATAGGCCGTGTGGTTCGGGACCTGGGCGCTGGGCGCGCGCGTCTCCCAGGCAAAGCTGTCGCCGATATCAGCATAAGAGGCAAAGGTCTCGCTGCCGACGGACGCGGCATAGGGCGAGAAGGTGCAGAGCGCACCGATCTCTGCGGTAAAGGCGGCTTCAAGCTCCGTCTGCCGTTCGCGCAGGATCTCGGTGAGCTTGCGCAACACCTTGCCGCGCTCGGCAACGGACATGCGCGGCCACGGCCCGGATTCGAAGGCTTCGCGCGCCGCGGCCACGGCCGCATCCATATCCGCCTCGCGCGCTTCGGCGACGACGGCCGAAACCTGCTCTGTGTGCGGTGAGACGATTTCGATCGTGCCGCCGGCTTTGGGCGCCACCCACTCGCCGCCGATGAAAAGCGATTGCGAATGAGCGATGCGGACGCCTTCGGGAAGGATGGTGGCCATATGCGCTTCTCCCTGTTTGTGCGAGAGACATACTATAACGATCGTTATCTTTCAAGGGGCCACCCCGCAACCTCCCCGATCGAGCGTCAATCAGGCCGCGCGCGCAGCCTCATTGCCACCGATCACGCGCAACACATGTTCGGCGCCCTTGTCACCGATCATGATCGCCGTTGCATTGGTGTTGCCGGCCGGCAGCGAAGGCATGACCGAGGCATCGGCCACCCACAATCCCTCCATGCCACGCACGCGCAGGTCGGGATCGAGCACGGCCATCTCATCCTTGCCGATCTTGCAGGTACCGACCGGGTGATAGAGCGTGATCGACGCCATGCGCACATAGTCGCGAAGCTGCTCGGGCGTTTCCAGCACCACGCCCGGCCGCACCTCACCGGTGACATATTTGGCGATGGCGGACTGTTCCATAATGCGTCGCGCGATCGCGATGCCTTCGACAATCTGTTCGACATCATCGTCGCTGCCAAGCAACCGGTGTTCGATCACCGGCGGCGCCAGGGGATCGTTCGAGCGCAAGGTGATCCGCCCGCGATGGCTGGGGCGCATGAGGCCGATCAGCGTCGAGACTGTCGGCGTCTTGCGCAACACCAGCCGGCCCTGCTCGTCCAGATCAAAGGCGAAGGCCGCGAAGCCCAGCTGCAAATTCGGTGCAGCCAGACCGGGCCTCCCGCAGACAAAGGCCTGTGCATGAGCGATCGCCGTCGTCATGATTCCGCGCCGCGTCAGCGCAAAGCGCGCAAGCTGCAGCGCCGCTGCAAACCCGCGCGCATCGCTGTTGAGCGTCGAGACATTGACATCATTGACGAGATGCGTGCCGACATGATCCTGAAGATTGCGCCCCACGCCCGGCAGATCGTGCACAATCTCGACGCCCTTCTCGGCCAGATGCTGCGCAGGACCGATACCCGAGAGCATCAAAAGGCGCGGCGAATTCATCGAGCCGGCGCTGAGCACGACGCCGGCGCGCGCAGTTGCGCGCCGCTCCTGCCCATCCTGCGTATAGGCGACACCGATCGCGCGCTTGCCTTCGGTCAGGATCTTGAGAACCTGCGCCTGAAGCACCACATCGAGCCGGTCACCATAGGACGCATTGTGGATATAGGCTTCGGCCGACGAACAGCGCAGCCCCCTGCGCTGCGACACCTGCACATAATCGACGCCCTCGGCCTTTTCGCCGTTGAGATCGGAGGAGCGCTCGTAGCCTGCGGCTATGACCGCATCGATCCAGGAATCGGTCACCGGATATCGCGCACGCCCTTCCGACACAGAGACAGGCCCGCCCACTCCGCGCCAGGCATCTGCACCACGTTCATTGTCTTCCATGCGCCGGAAATAGGGCAGCACGGATGCATAATCCCAACCATCGGCACCGAGTTCGGCCCAGTAATCGTAATCCCATTTGTGACCACGGATGTACATCATGCCGTTGAGGGCACTGCCGCCCCCCAACTGCTTGCCGCCCGGCCACACATCCGCGCGCCCTCCGATGGAGGGATCGGGTTCGGTCTTGTAGCACCAGTCGAAATCCGGGTTCTGCACCAGCGCGCTTGTCAGTGCCGGCACCCGCGATCGCATATGCCGGTCGGTGTTTCCGGCCTCGATCAGCAGAACGCGATAACGCCCATCTTCGGCCAGCCGTCCCGCCATTGCGCAACCGGCGGAGCCGCCACCGATCACGATCAGATCATACGCATCAGCCATATCCTGCTCCCAAAAATATCAAGGCTGAAAACATAACGGGCTTCTCACTTGACCGGAAACGGCTCGGCTTTCCAGACAAGCAACGAGAGCAGCCGATCCCTGAACGGCACCAGCAGAATAAAGTTCAAAAGTGGTGTGGCTAGGCCGAACGCCAACTCAATCGCCCCATGCTCCAGTACGAGATTCCAATAGACGATCACAACCGTCAACGGAAGTACCGCCAGCGCGGCCGGAAGCACACCACGATTGATCAGAACAAGCGCCCCAACCACGATCTCCGTGACCTTTACCCAGGCGAACAGGCCACTATGGATGAGCGCCAGCGTAAATTCGCGCGCAAGCGGCGTATGGCCGAGCGGCTGAAGGTTGAGCGGCAAAAAGAATTCGATGCCGGAGAAGAAGAACCAAGCCCCGAACAGAATTCTGCTGACTACATAAAGCCATCGCATCGTTCTCTCCCCGTAGGAACGCTCCATCAGGCTGCACCAATACCCCGGACGGAACTACAGCAATCCCCCGAGATCATCCCGGCGAAAGCCGCGAACCTCGTCATAACGACCCTGCTCAATCTTCGCCACCCAGTCCGGATCAGCGATCAGACTGCGGCCGACCGCGACAAGGTCAAACTCATTGCGGGAGAAACGATCAAGAAGTTCGCGCAAACCCGCTTCAACTCGCAGTTCGGCTTCCTGGCCGGTCAGGTTGTCCATAATGTCGATGTTGAGCCCGACGCTTCCCACCGTGACGACGGCAGCATCCGTCAACGCCTTCGTCCAACCCGCAAGATTGCGCGACGACCCCGACCATTCCGGCTCCCAGAAGCGCCTGGTCGAGACATGGAACATATCGACCCCAGCCGCGCGAAGGACCGCCAACATCTGCGCAAGCTCATCGGCTGAGCGGACGATCTTGGCGTGATAGTCGGCTTCCTTCCATTGGGAAAAACGGAACGATATGAGGAAGTCCGCACCGCAGGCGTCGCGCACCGCGCGCACGATCTCTGCCGGGTAGCGTACCCGATCGCGGATATCGTCGCCGCCATAACCGTCCTGCCGACGGTTCGTAACCGCCCAGAGGAACTGATCCAGCAGATATCCGTGTGCGCCGTGGATCTCCACGCCGGAGGCACCGATCGAGCGGGCTGCCAGAGCGCCTCGAACAAAGGCATCCTTTATATCTGCAAGGTCTTCCGCGCTGGCGATCACCCCGTTGGTATGGCCTGCCTTCGCAATTCCGGACGGGCTGACGCTGCGGACCTCAAACCGTACCCCGTCTCTCACCTCGGGACGGACCGCACCTTCATGCCAGAGCTGAATGAGCAGATGGCTTCCGGCCTCGCGCACGGCAGACACACATGCCGCCCATCCTGGTAGCGTATCCTCATTGAGACGGGCCGCCGCAAACTGTCCCCATGCCGCCGGATGATCGACGGCGGTCGATTCGGTGATGATCAGAGACGCCCCACCTTCCGCGCGGCGCCGATAGTATTCGGCCAGCTGCGGCAGAGGCGCACCGTCCCTGCACCACCCCCGCTGCATGCCCGGCATGATGAAGCGATTGCGCAGCGAGAGCCCGTTTACGGCGAACGGAGAAAATAGGGAGGAGACGTCGACCCCGGTCATTCACTCGTTACCACGCATATGACTGTTTCCGCTGGACATGCCGATGCACCCCTTTGACCGACGGGCGCTCACGCTCGTGTCGTGAATTGCGCCATCGTGACGGCACGATGGCGCAATTTCATAACCGGATAATGCGGCTCGCCTTTAGAATTTGCGGCGAAGCGTTATCATCCACTCGCGCGGGCGTCCAACATCGCCGGTCACAACGCCGTAGTTGACCACATTTTCGTTCACGCTGTTGTAGTAGAATTTGTTGAACACATTTTTGACTGCGGCGGAAAGCGACCACTTTCCATCCGGCATCTCGTAGGTCACGCGAAGATCGGTGAGGAAGCGGCCCGCAACGCGATTGTACGAATTGTTGATCGCGTTGTTGTAGAAGCTCGACAGATACGACACATCCACGCGCGGCGTCAGCGCGCCCCTATCGCCGAGATCGATCGCATAGGCAACGCTCCCCGATGCCTGCCAGCGGCTGTTAAACGGCGCGACCATTCCAAGCGAAACTCCAGCCAACGGGTTGACCTTGGTATATTGGAAATCGAGATAGCCAACCGAACCTGTGAGCGTCAGACCGTCGATCGGGTGCGCGGTCGCCTCGAGTTCCAGCCCCTTCACATGGGCATTGCCGGCATTGGCCTGCAGCGCGCAGGTCGTGCTTGCGCTGAAGGGACAAAAATAGAAGGTCATCTGAATGTCATTATATAGATTGTAGAAGCCAGCCGCATTGATCTGCAGTCGGCGATCGAAGAAGTCACTCTTGACGCCGACTTCATAGGTCGTGAGCTTTTCGGGACCGAAGGGAACCACCTGATCCGGCACATATGGCGTCGGATTCACGCCGCCGCCCTTGTAGCCCGTCGAGACCTGGGCGTAGGTCATCAGATCTTCGTTCCAGCGGTAGCTCACGCCGAGGCGATAGTCGATCCGCTCGCCCTTGTATGTGCCGGAAAGTCCATCGAGCCCGGCCACCAGGAAGTTGGTCGTGAGCGGAATGCCCGAAGGCAGCGTTCCGTCCACATTTCTGCGGCCGAATGTATAGACCTTCTCATCATGGGTGTAACGGATGCCGCCGATGAGATCGAGGTTCTTGATCGGATGCACTTCGACATGGGCGAAGACAGACTTGCTGTCGTTGGTAACCGGATCGTTCGAAAGAAAATCGAACAGGGCCGTCGGAATCTGCATGTGGCCCTTCAGGAGGTCATCTGCATGGTAGTAGTAACCACCCACCGTATAGTCCACCAGTGAGCCGAAACTGCCGTTCAGCCGCAGCTCCTGCGTCACTTGCTTGTGGCTGAGATGCTGAGTCTCGAGAAGGATCGCGAGCGGTGAACCGTCGACATCGGTTGCGACGTCGCCACTGGCTTCACGATAGGCCGTGATCGACTTCAGACTAAGATTATCGCCGATGCGGTAGTCGATCGTACCTGCAAAGCCATAGGACTGTGCCGAATCGACCGGGCTCGCACTGAAACTGCCCGGCGCGACCTGGGTCGGCAGAAAGCCGAGAGCCGTGTAGTTGCCGCCGGTGCCATAGGTTGCGTACGAGGAATAGCTTTTCGGTGCGGTGAGGAAGCGGCTATCGAAGGGAATACCCGCCAGTGGATTGCCTGCAACATAGCTGCGGATGGCCGGATTGTTGGCATAGATCAGCTTGGTGGCCGGAACCTCCGAATTGTCCTTTGTATAATCGGCGCTGACGTTGATCTCGAGCGGCGAGTTGTCCGGCGCGTAGCGCAGTGCGGCACGCACGGACTTGACATCGACACCTCCTTCCGTACCGAGCTTGCAGCCATTGCCATGGGTCATGGATGCCAGACCCGAGCCGGGGTGCGCGCAACCATAATCAAGCCGGTCGAGATAACCATCGGCGGTCTTCGAAACAGCGGAAATCCGCGCGTAGAGACCGTCTGCGATCGTGAAGTCCGCGCTCGCGCGGGTATCGATGCGGTTATAGGAGCCATAGGTCGCTTCGACAAAGCCGCCACCTTGGGAATTTGGCTTCTGCGTGAACAGCTTGATCGCGCCACCGATCGAGTTCTTGCCGGCCAGGGTGCCCTGCGGGCCGCGGAGCACTTCGACGCGCTCAAGGTCCGTCAGATCGAAGTCCGCGCCAAAGGTCGTGCCATAATAGACGTCGTCCACATAGATTCCGACACCAGGCTCAAAGGCGAAGCTCGTGTTGTTCTGACCAATGCCGCGGATGAAGGCGGACAAGCCATTGCCGTACAGGGATGACGACCGCGACAGGTTGACGTTGGGTGTGAAGTTTCCGAGCTGGGCCACACTTGTCTGCCCGCGCGCCGCCAATGTCGACGCGGTCATGGCCGTAATCGCCAGCGGCGTATTCTGAAGGTCCTGACGGCGGAACTGGGCGGTCACAACGACCTCTTCGATTGCGTCACCGGACCGGGACGCGGCGCTTGCGGGCGCATTTCCGGCCTGAGTGCTCGCCATGCCCGCTGCATACACAGCAGTGGACGAGAACGCTGCGAGCGCGACGCCGATCGCTGTGCAACAGGCCAATGTCTGAAGATTTTTTGTAGCGGCATGGTTTGCTCCCCTTTGATACTTTTCAAGCGCGCGGCACACCGGATCGGCCTGCAGCGTCCAGGTCGGCAGCTCGCACAAGCCATCAACAGAACGATCAAGGTCGGCCACGCAGCGCTGACACCGGGTGCCGAGCGTGGCGAAGGCGATCCAAGTCGCACAATCGAATGAATGGCTGTGCTTCCGCTCCCTCTCTTATGAAGTCCGTCTACGCGGACTTTCTAACGTATGTGACTGTGTACAGCGAGCTTTCCGCCATATATGCCGCATATTTGCGATATTATATAACGTTCGTTATCAATATTGTCAACGGGACAGGTCGCGCCCGGGCCTGGCGATTTCCACCGGCCGGCACGTCGCGCGGATGCACTTGATCGATCAACGTGCAGGCAAGGTCGGACGGACCGAAGGTCCACCGCAGGGAGGGTTCGCCATGGAGTACAAAACCGACAAGCGCGCGCTTTCGGAATTCATCGCGCAGGCACAGCGCCTGATCGGATCACACAATGTCTTCGACTTTTCGCTGGATCGGGATACCTACTGCGATCAATTCGCCTTTGATCCGGCAACCCATCGCCCCGCCGGAGCCGTTGCGCCCGCCAATGCGGAAGAAGTGCGATCCCTGGTCCAGCTCGCAAACAGGACCGGCACGCCGCTGTGGCCAATTTCGCGCGGCAAGAACCTGGGCTATGGCGGCTCGGCCCCAAGACTGAAGGATATAATCGTACTAGACCTTTCGAGGCTCAACCGGATCATCGAGATCGACACCGAACGCGGCTACTGCGTTGTCGAACCGGGGGTCAGCTTCTTCGACCTTTATGACCGTTTGAAAGCGATGGGCATGCCTTTATGGATGTCGGTGCCCGGAAATGCGTGGGGCAGCGTTGCCGGCAACGCGCTGGAACGAGGAATGGGGCCGCAACCCTATGGTGATCATGCCGCGGCAATCTGTGGCCTCGAAGTCATTCTGCCCGATGCCTCATTGATGAGGACAGGCGCAGGCGCAATGGCAAATAGCCGAACATGGCACCTCACGCACAACGCCTATGGACCGAGCTGGGACCAGTTCTTCTGCCAATCGAATTTCGGCGTGATCACGAAGCTCGGGCTATGGCTGATGGCGGCGCCGGAGGCGACCATGACTTTGAACTTGTCGCTCCCCGACGAACACGATCTCGCTGAGGGTATCGAAATGCTGCAGCCCCTGCGGCTGCGCGGCGTGCTCGATACAGATGTCGCCTGGATCAGCTATGTCGGCATTGCCTCCTATTTCGCCCAAAGGAGCCGGTGGTACGAAGGCACGGGGCCTCTGCCAGGTAAAATTGGCGCCCGGATCCGTAAAGAGCTGAACATCGGCTGGTGGAATGCGCAGATCAATCTCTATGGTCATGAAGAGCTGGTCAAAGCCAAGGCCGACATCATCACCCGCGCACTCCGAGACAAATTCCCGAAACCACTTGAATTTGTCACTTGGCGTCAAGGCGAGCCGATTGAACGATGCCAAGCTGCGGGAATCCCAAGCACACGCGACATGGAGATGATCAGCTGGCTCGGCGGGCGTGGCGGGCATATAGGTTTCTCGCCGATATTGCCGGCTGATGGTAGGCTCGCTGCCGAGCAGTACCGGCGCGCGGCGCAGAGATATGCCGAATTCGGCATCGACTACTATGGAGCGTTCGGCGTCGGTGGTCGCTCAGTATTGAATATCAATGAGATACTCTATAACCGCGACGATGCCTCAATGGCGGCCAGTGTGCCCGCACTTATGTCGGCACTCATCGGCGACGCTGCAAAAGCCGGATTTTGCGAATATCGTACGCATCTCGACGAAATGGACAGGGTTGCGGCGACCTTCGACTACAACAATCACATATTGCGGCGAACCAACGAGGCGATCAAAGACGTGCTTGACCCAAGGGGGATATTGGCGCCCGGGAAACAAGGCATTTGGCCGAGACGCTTTCGAGATGGTTTTCGCTAAGCGATGTACGAACTGTTGCTTGAGGGCGGCCACCTCATTTTTGAGGCCTTCGGGGGGCGCGGGCAGCACTGGCGCGCGCTCCGCTGCGCTACGCCTGTGAAATCGCTCCCAAGCATGACCCCGCCGGAAAGGCGGGCATCTTATTGATTGTACCAGTGAATCCATTTCCTGGGTGGGGTCACGTTTCGCGCGAAACATGACCCCACCTCGTTCCGTATTTTAATAGTGATATCAACGTGCCTGACGGTTTCTGGGGTGGGGTCAATGTACCGCGCGTATTCACAGCTATTTTGCCTTACGCGATTGAAGGTGATGGTAGCGATGTTCGCGCCGTGCCGCCTCCAACCGGCTTCCCGCACGAACCGCAGCTACGATCTGTGCCTCAGCCGCCGCGATCTTGTCAGCGAGATCCAGAACCTCGCCTTCCCGGGCGCGCGGCACGGCCACCACGCCATCGGCATCGCCGCGTATCAAATCGCCGGCGGCCACCCGAGCCTCGCCGATAGTCACGGGGACATTGGTCGCGTCGACCTGCACCCGGTCCTTGCCGGTGCGCATAGAGAAACTACGGCTGTACACCGGATAGCGAAGTTCTAAGGCGAGCGCGACATCGCGGCAGGCGCCATCGATCACCGTGCCGGCCAAGCCGTTGCGGTGCGCAACCAGTGTCAGGATCTCGCCCCAGACGGTCGCATCCTCGCGCCCGCCGTTGTCAAGCACGACGACACTGTGTGGCGGCAAATCGTCGATATAGTCGCCGACCGTGCCGGGATTCTCGGTATCGAGCGGGCCGTACAGGATCGTGAAGGCCCGGCCCGCCAGGCGGAAGCAATGATCACGCGGCTTGATGCCAAGGCACTGTCCGGCGATGCCAAGCCGGTCCATCGCATCGCTAATCGTGGCCGTATCCAGCTTCGAAATACGTTCGACTGCACTGTCGGTCATCATCTGCCTCGATCCGTGGGCCGGCTAGTCCTTGGCCGCATCCAGCATGGATTTATAGTCGGCCCCCATGACCGCACTCGAAGGTTGGCCGGCCTCGATCGCGGCGGCCATCAACGCTTCCTTGCGCGCAATCCGTTCGGCGGTCGCAAGAACATCGTCAAGTCTGTCGGCAGGGACAAAGACAATGCCGCTGGCATCGGCGACCACCCAATTGCCCGGCGAGACCGGCACATCGCCAACCGTTATCGGACAATTGAAGGCCTGCTCATAAACGCGGCCGCGCGCCGTGCGCGCCGTAGCGCCACGGGCATAGACCGGAAAATCGATGCCGCGGCTTTCGTCGATGTCACGCGCCGGCCCTTCGACGATGACGCCGGCAAGCCTGCGAAACTGCGCTGCCCGCGACAGTACCCCGCCCCAGCCGGCGGCATCCAGGCCGGTACGCTGCTCAACAACGACGATCGTGCCCGGAGCGGCCGCATCAATCGCGCCCGTGCACAGATGGCGCATGGGCTGATCGACTGGCTTGTCGGCCTCGAGCTTGACCGTCGTCACCGGCCCGGCGATGCGCCGCTGCGAAGACAGGCGTGCGATCCCGGTTACGGCCCCGGAAAGACCCAAACGATCCATCGCATCGGAAACCGCGCAGGCATCGAGCGCGGCCAATCGCGCGAGGGCAGATGCGGACAGCGTGCTCAAGCCCGGACTCCCTTCAGGACCAGCAGACCCAGCCATTGGCCGTTCCGGTGCCAGCTTCGGAGCGATAGCACGGCACGTAATCTACAACATCGCCCTTGAGCTCGGTCTCGAACAGTACTCCGGCAGCTGCGATCCAGTTCTTCAGTTCGGAAGTGCCGGACTGGAAATGTTTTTCTTCGATGCTGGTGAGCGCATCCACGTTGCGATTGTTGAATGCCTTGAAGAAACGTTCGTCGAAGGCCTCGTCGATCACGAAATGGCTCATGCCGCCGGATCCGAACACGGCCACGCGCCGGTCCGTCGGCCAGGCGCGAATGGTCCGGCCGACCGATTGTCCGAACTCGAAACAGCGCCGTGCCGTGGGTTGGTTGGGTGGAAAGAAGGTGTTGAAGATGATCGGCACATTGGGCACCACCTTGTCGCGCATGATCTGGCGATAAATGAAGCCGAAGGCGTGACCAATGCCACTGATAGAATGGCCCGGATGCACCGGCAGGCGCTTCGAATTGGCAACGTCGAAATTCTCGGCGACCGCGCGCTCGATGATGCGGGTGCCAAGATCCGGCAGGCCCCGATATTCGCGATATTCCGGCGGCGAGTGACCCCATTCGGCCGCATGGATCCCCGGCGGCATGCGCGCGGCCTGCGCTTCGCTGGCTGGCTGGTCCCAGATGGTTTCGCCGGAGAAGACGGTGATCGCGGGCGTGATGTCGTCAAGGAACAGCTCGCGCTGGTCGTTGCCCATGATCACTGCGACATCGGGGGCAACCTCTTCCCATTTGTCGGCCATCGTCCTGATCGCAGCCTGGCAACGTCCGTGGCGCAGCGTACGCTCCTCAAGCGAGGCCTTCGCCGCCAGTCCCTCGTCCTTTCGCAGCGCAGCGAGTTCGTCGAAGCTGTAGGCGCCACCACGGAAGGGATGGGCCGTCATTTTGTGATCTGCCGGCAGACGCAACGCCCATTCCTCCGGCGTCGTCGACAAGGTCGGACCGTGCGTGGTCCACATTCCCAGAACGATTTCGGCCATGACGCGCCCCCCCGCAATTAGACGTCGAGCTTGAACAACGCCTTGGCGTTGCCTGACAGGATCTTCGTCTTGTCGGCCTCGCTCAGCCAGTCGATGGCGCGCACATTTGGCGCCACATCGTCCAATGTGCGGTCGGTCTTCGGATCCTTGACCGAGCCGACGCCCGGACATTCGGCGCCGAACACGCAGCGATCCGGCCCCACCGTCCTGATCAGCAGTTCGAGCGCACCCTGGGTGTAGAGCACAGTATCGAAATAGAGTTTTCGCAACGATTCCGAGAAGCGCGGACCGGTGCCTCTGAGACTTTGCGCTTCGAAGCGGCCCAGCTGATAGGGCACTGCGCCGCCACCATGACTGACGAGGATCTTGAGGTCCGGGAAATCCTTGAACACATCGGAGGTCAAAAGGCCGGCGATGGCAATTGTCTCTTCCAGGATGAAGTGTAGCGAATAGCTCTGGCGCAGCGATTTCGAACCGCTGCTGTGGATATGTGCCGGCACGTCCAGCTCGCACAACTTCTCGTAAAGCGGATACCAGTAGCGGTCGCCCAGCGGCGGCGGCTCGACACCGCTGGCCTCATAAGGATCGGGGTTGAGCAGCACCGCCTTGAAGCCCAGCTTCGTCACGCAGCGTTCGAGTTCCGGCAGTGATTCCTCGATCGGCCGGCCGGCGACCTGCGGCATGCCGCCGACACCGACGAATTTGTTCGGCAGAAGCTGAGTTTGGCGGTGGATGATGTTGTTGGTTTCCTCACAAAACCATTCGACGATCTTGGCCGGACTCTCCGAGTTCATCATCTGGAACGGCCGCGGTGAGATCAGCTGCAAATCCGTATGCACATGATCGAGATATTCGAGGTGCCCATAAGGCCACGGCCCCTTGTGATGAAGACCGGCCATGATCTCCTCATCGGAGACGTTGATGCCGCCGCGCCCATGCGAGCCGCGCGCGGCCAGCAGATTGGCCTTGTAGGCCCAGAGTTGCGTGGGGGCGCTAACATGCGCGTGGCAGTCGACAATCATTGCTTACCCATATCGATATAGTGATAGGCGAACGCGACACCCTTTTCCTTCAAACACGGGAGCGGCTTTCCCGAATTCCCAATCGACTCCCGAGTATAGATGTTCAGCACCCGCATCCCCTGTCTTACGGCGCGTTGTACGCACCAGCATTGGGCGCATGCTAACGGCACATTCTTATCAGCGTCAACGGTTTTAGTTTCATACGACAACTATATGATTTGTCCGGAGAGCAAAAAATGAGCCTGCACGCGTACGATTCCGGTCCGGAATTTATAATGCATGTCGCTGGTACGACTGTCCGCCGGAATATGGACGGCCAACCACGATCTACATTCATTTTGAGCGCTGGGCCGAGCGCGGTGTTTGGGAGCGTTTGTTCCGCGAGCTTGCAGCACGCGGTCGATCCGGCCACACGCAGATAATCGACTTCACCCACGTCAAGGCGCATCGTTCGACCACGGGCGAATTCATCGACGAGCTCTTGGGCGCTCGCTGGGCAGGCTCACCTGCAAAGTTCATTGTCTCAGTGATGCCAGAGGCCGGCCCGCCGCCTTCCACCTCACGCCCGGCGAAGCAGCGGACTGCAAAGCCTATGACAATCTGATCGATTTGCTCGAACGCAAGTCTGACGCGCGTCTTGCGGACAAAACCTACGATACCGATGCCATCTGCGCCCATCTTAAGCGGCGCGGCATCAAGGCCGTGATCCCGTCGAAGTCGAACCGGAACGTGCCGATCCCTCACAACAAGCGCCTCTACCAGGAGCGCAATTGCATCGAGCGCGCCTCCGGGCATCTGAAAGTCAATCGCGCGATCGCTACACGATCAACTCGCCGAAAGCTTCCTCGGCATGTTGTTCCTGGCGTCAACCCGATACTGGCTCAAATTTGTCCACGCCGCCTAATACAGTTGAAATCCCGCGTCGGAAACTCGCATCACTACGCCCGCACCCGTGCCGATCAGGTAAGGACGCCCATCTACGATCAGTAAGCTCGTCGGTTGCGAGCGAAATTCCCGGTCGATAGGACCTCCACCGGTGCCGAAAGGAACGACACGCATGCAGTACCCAGTACCTTCGGCGCTATGCTGCATTTCGCTGGAACAGGAAGCTGCACTGTGCCATCCGCCTATGCGGTGGATGTGACGCGGACGGCAGCCGGCGACAGCGCGGGCGCTGTCGCCGGTTGCGGAACAGGCAAGATGCCTAAGGTAGCTGTCCCGGGTGCTTTGCGCGCCTCCGGTCCACGCAACCAATCTCCTCGCGTCGCTCTGACACCGAAATTGGTCTGGCTTCATCCCGCATAATCTTCGTGAACCCCGTTACTGGAGGTAATATGTGATGCGTGCACCATAGGTTCTGGGCGGATCAACATTAAAATAGCCTTGTGTTGGCTGGAACTTTTGCAGAATCGCTGCACTGGCGACGCGTTCATCGCTGATATTGTGAACGTAACCCGTGACGGACCAGTGCCCGCTGCCAGGCATATAGGTCAGATCGAAATTTCCTACGACCGTTTGAGGAAGACGTTCGGACTTCGTAAAGTCGACGGCTCCCCACCGGGCCGAGATCAAATTCGCGCTTGCGCGGGCAGATAGATCCGCTCCGTTGGCAATATGAAAATCGTGTTCCCAGCTTGCCGATCCGGTCCATGCCGGCGCGCGCGCCAGCTGGAAGCCCGCGCAGTTGACGGCGAGGAAAGCGGCACCTTTCGCGGATGGCCCTACCGGACATCCAGTCGAGAGACCCGGATGGACCGTGAACGCCGCCTCGTCGAGGAGGAAGCTGTCGTAGTGTGAGTCATCATATTCGATATAACCCCGGAAAGTGTCGTCCGGGGTCACCTTGGCCACGACGTCAACGCTAGCGCCCTGAATGGATGCATTGCCGGCATTCACCGTCAAGAAATTGGGACTGCCGGAGTTATCGAATGTGATAACGCCTTCCTGGTGATTGGCATAATCCCATTTGAAGAGCTCAAGATTCACCTGCAGCCGGTTATCCAGGAACCGATTGCGCATGCCCAATTCGTAAGCCGTCAGCTTTTCGGGCATGTAACCGTTAGGAGCCACTTCCTGATTGATCCCGCCAGCCTTGTACCCTGTGCTCGCCGTGAAATAGAGCATATTTTCGGGCGTGACATCGTACTCGAACCCACCCTTCCAGGTGAGCGAATGGAATTTCCTAGAGCCTACGAACGGTGTTGGGTTGGCGGGGGCCAGGAAGCTCGACGTCCGCGAGGCACCTCGGAACCTTCGGTCATCAATTGTGTATCGCAGGCCGGCGATGAGCCTCAAATCTTTCAGCACACTATAGGTGACCTGACCGTACGCCGCATAAGAACGCGCGACATTGCTTGGATATGTGGCGTTGGTAAGCTGCGGGACGCCTTGATCGATCAGGGCATATCCATTTTCCTCCTCAAGGAAATAGTAGAGGCCGGCCACCCATTTCAGTCGCTTTGTGTCCTTGCCAAGCCGAACTTCCGACGTGAACTCTCTGGAATGGAAATCCTGCTCACTCCGGAAGCCTGGATAGCTACGCTCATTATCCACAAAATCGCGATAGGACGGCAGGACCGTCAGCGTCGCCCAGCCCATGTCGTAATTCAATTTCGTGGCAATGTCCCAGCCCGTGTTGTCGACAAAGGGAGGAAGCAGAGTTTCACCCCCTTGAACGCCGTAGCGGTCCAATGGCGGCGCCCCAAAGGCGATAGCTGCTCCGAGTGGAGCCTGGGTGGCCAGATAGTTGACGGCGACAGGATCGGTACTTCCAAGATAGGGCGAACTCCCGGCCGGAGCCGGAGTTGCCACGTAGCCGGGGCCCTTGCCGTGGCGATGCGCGTAATCGATGGTCGTCAGAAGCGAGACCCTGTCGTTCGGCTGCCAGAGTACGTGAATTCGGCCGGCTTCCTGCTTGTCATCATCCGTGCCATCGGTGAGGTAACCACCCCGATCCACAACATCGAAGGCGCCGCGGACAGCCACGGTATCCGATAGGGGCACGTTGATCGCGCCGGTAACGTGTTTGAGGCCGTAATTCCCACCCTCGAAGGTGCCGTAGCCCGATAGGCCGGAGAAGTCCGGCTTGTTCGTAATCAGATTGATGGCACCGCCCGAGGCATTCCGTCCGTACAACGTACCCTGCGGCCCCTTCAGGACTTCAACACGCTGAACATCGTAAAAGTTCAGGCCAACCGCTTCAGGCCGGGCGACGTAGACCCCGTCTACGTTGAAAGCGACGCCGGGATTGTTATACAGGCTAACGCTTTCATCGCCGACACCGCGGATGAATATCTGCGTTGCCGTTCCGCCTTGTCCAATTTGCAGCCCTGGCACCAACTGGTTCAAGTCTCTTGCCTCGGTGACGCCGCCCATCGTGAGTTCCCTCCCGCTCAACACCTGCAGCGCCAAAGACGATTTTTGTAGGTTCTCCTGGCGACGCTCGGCCGTCACGACCACCTCTTCGAGTCCACCGCCCCGCGTCACCGATGCCCCGGTTCCGCGCTCGCCTGCGGGCGGTGCCGACTGCGCAAATGCGCCACCACACGCCATCACCAGAGCCAGTGCCGAGACACAGCATCCAAGTTTTACTGACATTGCACGGTTCCTCTCCTCAACATTTTCTATTGCGCACCATAATTTCGGTCGCATTTATTCGTCCGGCATTCTCAGACCAATTCAACGGAAGCGCATAAATGGTAACGAGCGCATTACGGACAGACGAACAGACCCATTTAGCAAATCCATTTGCGCATCTGCCATTGCCAAAGAAGGACGGGACGGCGTCAGCACCTGCCCTTCAAACACTTCGTCGATATGTTCGAGCACCGACGAGGATTCGGTGAGCACCAGCCCGGTATGGACCAGCGCCTGCACGGTGCCCTTGGAGTTGATCTTCGGATATTCGAGCGAATGCTGCCCGCGTTTTGGGATGTCGATATAGTGATAGGTGAACGCGACGCCCGTTTCCTTCAAGCACAGGAGCGGGTTACCCGAATTCGCATTCGCCTCCCAAGTATAGATGTCCAGCACCCGCCCCTCCTGTTGCGGCGCGTTGTCCGCACCGGCATTGGGCACATGCTAACGACACATTCTTATCATCGTCAACGATTTTTGTTTCGTATGGCAACTATCTGAGCCGTCCGAAGAGCGGAATACGAGCGTGCACGCATACAATTCCGGGCCAGAATTTAGAATGCGTGCCGCTGATGCGGCCGGCCCGCGGGCCTTGCAGCCAAGCAATTTCAGTTGACTAACAAACTCTTGAAGAAGGCCGGGATTTGAGCGGAAGGGCTCGGTTACGCGGCGGCGTCGCATCGCATCAGCGTCGGCCTTGAGGACCGGCATCATAATGCTGCTGTGTTCGCTCAGGGTAAACCTGCCGCCCTTTAACAAGCGGCTCTATCGCCAGCGCAATTTGGTCGAACGGCTTTTCAACAAACTCAAGCATTTCCGAGCTGGCTCGACGCGATACGACAAGCGCGGCGACAACTACCTCGCATCTGTCTAACTCGCCTCAATACGAATTGGGATGCGCTTCAATGAGTCTGTGGCCGAGCCTCCGCCAGCGCCGCGTTTACGATCTCACGGATCGCCCGCAGCAGATGGCCCGCCGGCACCCGCGCTTCCAGATCGATATAGGAAAACAGTGCCTCCGACCGCTCATCCGTCAGCCCTCGGTCGTTTCCCACGCCAGGGAAACACCAATGCCCGGTGTCTGCTATCGGTCCTTCAGCAGCCTGTTAGGCTTCAATCTTGCGAAAATGCGCCACGGCCTCGCCATAAGGGCGCAAACCGAGCCACAGAATAAACGCGGATGTCGGGCCGAACACGATCGATACGAGCGCCAGCGCATAGCGCAGTTCCTGTGGGTTGTGCAGCACGACATCCGTTAACGTGGCCACCACCGTGGGGCCCAGACCAACGCCGACCACAAAATAGATAAAAAGAAAAAGTGCCGTGATCTGACCGCGCATCTGGTTCGGCGTCACGATTTGAAGCGCGGCGTTGTAGGATGGCCCGCCCAGCGCGACCGTCAACATGCCGAAGCCGCCGAGGATCACCGCTGCCCAGGGATTGGGCATAAGCGGCATCAGCGTCAGCGCCGGCACGCCGATCAGCCGCGACAGGAACATCACCCGCAGGTTGGAGTCATCTTGGCCGTTCTTGGTAAAGCGTTCGCTCATCCAGATGCCGATGACGAGGCCGATCGGCATGAAAATTAGCGTGGCTACGCCCGTAATCATGCCGGTCTTGTCGGGCATCCAACCATAGGTGCGCTGGTAGAAGGCCGGCGCCCACATCATCGACCCCGAGGCGTTGATCACGCCGAACGCCAAGCCAACAAACATCGGGGCATAAAGCCTCCAATTCGCAACTATGTATTTGATGACCGCGCGCATCGGTACGTGGGCGGAACGGCCTTCCACGACAAGGCCCCGGCGCTTCGGCTCACGCACCGTCGCCATCAATACGGCCACGATCAGACCCGGCAGGCCGACCGCAAAGAACACCAGTTGCCAATCGCGGATTGCACCGATGAACGGCACATGGATAGCTGAGACATGCATCAGCTCATGGATCACAAAGCCACCCAACAGCAGTGACAGCCCGCTGCCCGCAATCTGTCCCACCTGCATCACGCCGATAGCCCGCGGCAGCTTCTCCTTTGGGAAATAGTCCGCCAACAGCGAAAAGGTTGCCGGACCGTTGATCAACTCACCCGCCCCGACGAAGACACGGCAGATAAACAGCTCGACGAAATTCTGTGCCAAGCCGCTGGCCGCCGTCGCTACGCTCCAGGCTGCGATCCCCAGCGTCAGCATCATCGTTCGGCTGGACCGGTCCACGAAGCGCGCCAGCGGCAAGCCGATAAAAGTATAGAAAACGATGAACGCAAAGCCGAGCAGCAGGCTGATTTGAAAATCCGACAGGTGCAGGTCGTGCTTGATCGGCTCTACGAGCAACGACATGATTCCCATGTCGAGCTGGGCGAAGGTGACCGACAGGCCGGTGATCAAAACCGCATACCAGGCCCGCGCAGATGAAGGCCAGGGCTCGCCCGCGAGCGTCGGCACGGGGCCTACCAGTGTACTCCTATCCATTCGTAAACCTCTTTACCGCCAGCTGGAATATATGCTCAGCATTGCCGTGATCGATTTTTCCTTGTCCGCATCGGGAATCGGCGCCCTTTTCATAAACTCCACGGCACTCGACGTATCCTGATACGGATGGTCGATGGCGAACATGATGTCTTCCGAGCCAAGTTTTTCAAAACATAGTCAAGGACATCCGGATCGCGGCCGCCGCTAGTCGTTGTCGTGAAATTGCGTTTGGGATACTTGCCCGGCGTCAGTTTCAACCGCCTCGCTGACCCAACGGGATGATGTGCGTTGTATATGTAATCGATGCGATACATCGAATAGGGCACGCTCTCGACCATTCGGCCCAAACATCTGCATGCCACTGTCATTCACATCCTTAAATCGCCCGGCATCGATATCGAGCAGCGCCTGATGCGGCATGAACGCGATACCATCTTCGGATCGGAAAAGCTGCGCGCCCGTTCGCATGGCTTGACCGGTGATAGGCTCCAAGGCTGCTGATACTAACGCCGTACCGAAATGACCTTTGCGGATGCCACACCGGTCGTGGCGATTGCTGCAACCAGCTTGGCCGCGGCTGCGATTGGTCCCTGCATAATGTCCCTCCCAGGACGTCGCTGCGCATCGGGTCGACGCAGAGCGCGTATTCGCCGCGCCGCTGCGGACGCCTTTCCCGGAGCCGCCTAGGGGGCAGGCCCGGGCCAAGAGCTAAGGCCTTCGTTGTAACAGGTCAACAATTATTGGTTACAATGGCAACAACAAATACTACCCGACGGACGACATGTGGTGAGTTTCGTCTGCCACAAAAAGGGGCTGTGCTGTTCCACGGTATCGGCACATGGCATCCAATTTTCGTTGACTAGTACAACAATCTTGGGCAATTTGCGCCGCCAATTGCGCGGGGGTGCAGGCGGGGCCATCGCACATCTGGTACGAGACCTGCTCCGGAATTCACTAGCAAGGACAGAAAATGGACAAACGTAGACCCACCCCCATTCGGGCCGGCCATGTCGGCAGCTTGATACGGCCGCGGAACCTGATTTCTGCGCTGGAAGCCCACAGCAAGGGCGAGATTCCGGCGCAGGCGCTGCGCGAAATTCAGAACGAAGCAATCCGTGCGGTAGTGCGGATGCAGGAAGACCTCGGCCTCAAGGTCGTCACCGACGGCGAATACAACCGCCATACTTGGCAGACCGATTTCCTACTGAAATTCGACAACGTCAAGCCGGTGCAATCGAGCTTTCCAGTCCGCTTCCGCAACGAAAAGGGCACTAGAGACGCCCGGCCGCATATGATGCAGGTGATCGGCAAGTTGAGCCGCCCCAACCCCATCTTCGTCGACGATTTCAAGTTTCTGAATTCGGTGGCCACCGAGACAGCAAAAATCACGATGCCCTCGCCCAGTGTGATGCATTTCCGTGGCGGAAGGGCGGCCATCGACGAGACCGCCTATCCCGACATCGCCGAGTTCTATACCGACCTCGCCCGCATCTATCGCGAGGAAATCAACGATCTTGTCGCGGCCGGCTGCCGCTTCCTCCAGCTCGACGAGGTCAATTTCGCTTATCTGTGTGATCCCAATCTGCGCGAGGAGGTTCGCGTCAATCTACGCGAAGATCCAGACACGCTGCCACGCACTTATGCCACGCTGATCAACGAAGCCATCGCCGACGTTCCCGACGACATGACCATCGCGATGCATCTATGCCGCGGAAATTTCGCCGGCAACTGGGTTGCCGAGGGTGGCTATGAGCCGGTTGCCGATATTCTCTTCAACGAAATCAATGTTGATGTCTATTTCATGGAATTCGACAGCCCGCGGGCCGGCAGCTTCGAGCCGCTGCGTTTCCTGCCCAAGAACAAGATGGTGGTGTTGGGCCTAGTCACCACCAAACGCCCCGACCTGGAAACCCGCGACGAGATTAAGCGCCGCATCGACCAGGCCGCCCAATTTGTTCCGCTTGAACAGCTCGCGCTGAGTCCGCAGTGCGGCTTCTCGAGCGGGATCGGCGGCAACACTATGAGCATCGAACAGGAAATCGCCAAACTCGAATTGATTGTCGAAACGGCGAAGGAGGTATGGGGCAACGCCTGACCGGAACGTATGCGCGGCAGGGCGGGCGCGCGCCACGATAGCGGTCGCGCCCGCGCCCTAATCCTTTTCGCCCAGTACCATGCCCAGCATCTCGTAGATCTGACGAGCCGTCTTGGCGTCGAGCGCGACGGCAGTGGCGACCTTGCCAGCCAGAACCTGATCGGGCGGCCCCTCGCCGGTGGAAGAAGAAATGAGCTCGCCGGCCTTGTCCTGCCGCTCCATTTCGACCACGCGTTCGATCAACGGCACCAGGCAGATACGGAACACCTTGCGCTGCTCCTCCGAAAGAACCGACAGCCAGCGCTCATTCAACGCGACCGTATCGGCATGCAAGGCGTGATGCATCTCGCGGCCGCGTTTGGTCAGGCTTAGCATGATCGAGCGCTGATCTGCCGTGTTTTCCGCCTTTTCGATATAGCCGCCTTCACAGAGGCCATTGACGATCCTGCTGGCGTAGCTTTTCTCGATATCGCCCTCTTGGCAGAGGCGCTTGAACGAGACCTCGCCAAAGCCACCGACAATGCCGAACACACGGCATTCGATCAGCTTCAGGCCGAAATCGCGGCGGTAATGCGCGTCGGCAAAACGCCCGTAAAGATCAGCGAGCACGTGCAGGCGAAAAGACGGCAGCGTCCGGAACGATTTCAGATCGGCGCGGTTTCCCGCGTTCTTTGCCTTTTCAGCCTTCTTGCGCGCCATTTCCGCTCCACCATTAACGATCTTTCAGAATTGAGCGATCCCTCTTGTATGTCAATCGAGAACATCACGCTGTCAGGGGGGCGCCCAGAAGCATCTAGGCAATCCCGTGCAGCCTGTCGAGCAGGCCGGCCCTAGCACCGCCTGTCGCCTTGAACAACGATCTCTGCGTGTGAAATCGCCCCCAACATATGACCCCACGCTCAGGGCCGTCTATATCATTGAACTTGTTGGGCACAATCGGGATTTTGACGATTGCGTTTTGCGCCCAACCGTAACCCGCACAATTCGGCCGTTACCAAATGAATGCATGACGTTACATGCTGTGTTGGTGGGGTCATTGTTGCGTGAAATTTCACACGTCGTCATCATTGCGCACCTCGATTATGTGCGTACCTGCGCTTTCAGCCGCGCGCATTTCGCTCATCACGGTGTGGCCTCCGTCGCCTGCGAGCCGATCGACAACCGTGCGCACGACGAAATGGGTGCCAAGATCTTTGGCGAGGCAATAGAGTTCGTAAATGTCGCTCTCTCGGTCGCCGACATGGACACACCGTTCCGGTTGCCCGAGGAGCGTGAGTGACTGGCGTAGATTTTCGAGCCAGCGAATGCTTTCCTTTTCTTCGATTGGAACACGTGTCGGATTAATCTTCCGCTTGAGCTGGGCTGTACCCCTGAACTTCTCACGATTCCAGAATTTGACCGCGGCCAGACCGAGGGGCAATCCGTCCTCGGTGATGGCAAGGCTGGAATGCATCAGTATCCCGCAGACCGCATGATGGCGCAGCCGGCCATTCTTGTCGTGGCCGCTGTTGACACTCTTGGTAAAGCCAACATCATGCGGATTGCGACGCTGGTAGGTGAACTCGGTGGTGTCCTGAAGCAGCAAGACTGGGCCTTCGCACGCAGCATATCGCGTCTTGGTCGCATCGAAGTGGCCGCTCAGGATTTCGCCTTCCTCAACTTTCGGATTGGAGAAAAATCGGTAAGCTGCCTTGGTACTCGCCCAATCTTGGCAAGCCAACGGTATCGTCCCGCCCATCCGGTCGCTGAAACGGCGAAGCAAATCGGCGAACCGACGGCCGAGCCGAGCATCCTTGAATGCTCCTGCATCAACTTCGCCCTCTGACCAATGCCCACGATGTGCGGCTGATGCCACCGGTTTATGTCAAAGCGTATGTGAAGCGCAACAAGACCGACGCGGCCGATGCGGAGGCGACCCGTGTGAAGAAATGGTCGTGGCTGAAAGCATGGGCTATGAACGTCGCAAAGCGGGGCGGCCTGCGCAAAGCCATTGTCGCTCTGACACGCCGACTGGCCGTGATCATGCACCGGATGTGGACGGACGGCACTGAGTTCCGCTGGACAAGGGAAACGACGGCGATCGCCATCTGATCGGGCGACCAGGAGAGGGAGACTAAAGTTCCACTGCCGGTGGAGAGAGGTTCTTCGCGGGACGATGGATGAGGTGAGTTCGCTTGGGCTCTTGTGCCGATCGCGTTATCGCGGTTAGGACGCGCGTCAGATTGAGCCGCTTCATTCTTCTGATTCCATGCTGGGAGGGCTGGAGAGCCGATCCCGAAGAGAAGCGAGGCCCCGCGAAAGACATCAAATACCGGAGAGCCGGAAAGCTCGAAAGCACTTGACCTCAACACGCCGAATAGAGAAGAGCCAATGTTCCGCGCGTATTCACAGCTCTGTACCCGATATCGTCGACTGACCGCGCGCGGCAAGACCGCCAATGTCGTCAACGTCGCTATCGCCCGCGAGATGGTGGGCTTCATCTGGTCAATCGCCTGCACGATTCAATCCGCGCCAAAGACGGCGTGATCATGACTTAACGAACAACGAAAAGAAGGAGACCACAAACCCAAGATCAGCCTCGGCGCGGTATGCGGCGCTGGGGGTGGGACAATGCCGGGGAGCCCTCGTGTCCACTATGAGTTTTCAATGCTCGCTTTCTAGACAGAGGCAGCCCCAAACGAAGCAAGGTCATGCGGCTCGACCCGCGGATGAGAGATTGTTGACCGACGTTTAAGTCCCGCCTCCTGCACCGCATATCCGTCGTACAAATGCCTCTACCGTCGATCGCAATCGGCGGGCCATTTCCTATCTCGATGGTCGTTGCCAGCAATCATGAGAGTGGATAAAATCTGACATTTGAATCCCGTTTGGGATTCCCGTTGCCGACCAAGCCGGGCGTTTCACGGCCATATCTTAAGGCGCCGCTCCGAGCCTGATGTCCGACGGTCCGGTCTCGCGGCCTCGATGGGGCTCGCCCAGGCCATTGCGTGGCAGGCTACGATCAGAAATCGACACTTGCGGTGAGATAGACGCGGCGTTCAACCGAAGCGGCCGAAGTCTGTCTCTGCGGCGAATCGCAGAAGGTTCTGCCCGGAGAGCGCCAGCGTCAGATTGTCGGTGATGCGGTAGGCGATGCGCGCATCGACCGAGACGTAATTGGGAATGCGCACCAAGGTGCCGGACGGCACAAGTCAGGCTTTGTCCCTGGATGCTGTCGAATTGCGATTGATAGCGCAGGTAGCCGTCGACCTCCCACGGCCCATCGGCCCAGCCCAGATTGGCGTTCACCACATGCACGGGGTGGGTATGCTCGTAGTCGACAAGCGCGGTCATCGCATTGAAGACCCGGCAAGAAGTGGTCGGAAATGACCTCCGGCGTGTAGCTCAGGCCCCAGCGCCAGTCTGCAGACACTGTACCGCTCAGCGTCAGTTCCAGACCGCTCGCCTGCGATCGGCCGACATTGACCGGGGTGGACACGAGGCCCAGCGGGAACATCGCGCCGCCGATATCAGACACGATATCCCGCGTCGTCTGGTGGAATACGCGAACACGAAGCTGCGCATTCCAGCCGGGAAGTTTGCGGTCCCAGCCGACTTCGTAGTTCGTGACAATTGTCGGCTTGAGCGTCGGAATGCCGGCGGCGTAACCGAACGGCGGTGCAGGAACGAGCAATCCGCCCAAATCCAACAGGTTTGGCAGCTGGACGCCGCGCGCAAACGTGACACGAATGGTGTCATCCGGATCGGCCTGCCAGACCACGCCGCTGTTGAAGCTGGTTTCGGTCAGCGAGCGCCTGTTCCAATCGGCGTTCGTGAGACCAACCCCGGGCGGGAACGTGCCGCTGCGACCGAGCGCAAGATGGTCAACCCGCACGGCGTTGGTCAGCGTCAGGTTGGGCTGGATGCCCAGCTCCACATCGCGGCGGCGGAGACCACATCATAGAACACGTGCCCGACGTTCAGGGATGTCGTAGCCATATCGTCGTGTCTATACTCGGCCGAAATTCGAAATGTGTTGTCACTTTCGACTTTGAAGATGTCGCTCAGACGGGCGACATACAATTTGCTCCCGAGGTTGAAGGAAGTAGCGGCGGCAAACGGCGGCACGATCTGTTGGCTGTTCCAGTTGCCGTAGGCTGTCGCCTGGATGAGGCCAACGCCGGTATCCGCTGAGAGGTCGGCGCTCAATGAATTCGTTCGATAGTGGGCCGTATACCCTATGTAAGACGGAATGATTTCGGGTTGCTGAGCCTCGCTGTGCGACAATTCAAGACTGACTTCGATGCCCTTCCCGATCTCGGCATGGCCGTGAATGTCGATCGCCTTGCGGTCGTCGCCGCGTCTGCTGCCGATGTTGATCGCTCTTTGGGGTGTAGAAAAGTCATCGTTCTGCCGGCCGCCAATTGAGATGATGAAGCCCAGCCGTGTCGGAAAATTTGAACGTTGCGATGGCGGAACCCTGTATCAAATTCTGTGTACCGCCCGTGACCGACGCCGTATTGACGTCGTCATCGAGCGGGTCATAGGTGATGATGTTTATGACGCCGCCGACGGCGTTGAAGCCAAAAAGCGCACCGCTCGGCCCCATCACCACTTCGATTTGTCTGATGCCCGCCAATTCGACCGGCAAGGTGCTCCATGGCGTGAAGGCATAGCTGTCGGCGTAGACCTGCCGGCCATCGACGAGCACCAGCAGACGCGATGAGTAAGCCTGATTGTAGCCGCGCACACCGACATCGGCCTGATCGTTGGTCCATTGCAGCACATTGATGCCGGGGACATGCCGGAGAATTCCCGGGATATCGCGCGCGCCGGAGCGGCGGATTTCGTCGGCGGTGATGATTGTCATGCTCGCCGGCACTTCGCTGGCGCGCTGCGGGGAGCCGGTGACGGAGGTCGTGACCGGTTCGCCGAACAGGCTTTCCAGCGCGCCAAGGCCCATCGAGTGCGCCTGGGCGCCGCCGCCCGCTGTGAGCAGCATGGCCAGCGCCGAGGGCCACCACATTCCGCCGGTTGGGGCCCTTGCAGGCCAGACGGATCGAAGCGTTCTGTTGCGTTGCATGGCGCTAGATCTCCGTGATCATGATGCGGAACGCAGCGGCCATAACCATGCCGGTGGCATCGGCGGCCGCACGATTGACGAGTACCTCAACTCTCGGCCGGGAGCGCACCCCCATGGCGCAATTGCCATCGCGCACCTGAGAGAGACCGAAGGTGATGCAGGGAACTCTTGCGTGCGTGACTGACCCGCGCGACTGCGGAGGCCGCCGCGCCCAGCCCATCCGTCAGGAGGAATGCTTCGACCCCGGCCCCGCCCAGCTTGTCGAGCGGCACCATCACCGGCCGGAGGTCCATACCGCCAATGCGCAGGCCGCCGGCCATCGCCGCATTGAGTTCGGCGGCCTGTTGCGCCGATTGCGCATTGGCCGGGTCATAGACAATGCCCACACGCACGGCGCTGTTCTGCTTCAGATTGTCGATGAAGCCGAGTGCCCGGCCGGCAACAAGCATATCGGTCTGTGTGACTTGCGCATTGGCCGGCATCGTCAGCGTGCCGACGGAAACCCCAAGGGTCAGGACGGCGGACAAACCCCGCCTCATCTGGAGGCCCCGGCAAAGGCACTCGCATGATCCATGACTGTTCGAACTCCTGCGGGCCGCATGCCTATGCCGCCGTGCCACGCGCAGCAGTGTTTGCGCTCACTGCCGCGATCTCTTGCGCGAAGTCAATGGAATGAGAGGAAGCGACGAAATTCCGTACGCTGTGCCGCAATCGGATCACGCAGATGCAGTAGGTAGATTTTCGGGTATGCGGTCGCCGCACCTGTGCCCGGTGCCGGCGTCCAGCTTGCCAACTGCCAGGCTCGCAGATCGGCGCAGCCAATGCTCAATGTCGTTGCGATCTGGACTTTGGCGAAATCCATGAACGACAATGGCGGATCGCATTGGTCCGTGGTACCGAAGCCGCAATTCATTCAGGGGCGTCCACTCTTGGCGCTACGCGGTCGGATAACCAACAGTGGGTATGTCGGGAGTTGCCCCATAGCAGCCATCTCGCGCCCGCCTTGATCGGGTTGCCGACCAAGCCGGGCGTTTCACGGCCATATCTTAAGGCGCCGCTCCGAGCCTGATGTCCGACGGTCCGGTCTCGCGGCCTCGATGGGGCTCGCCCAGGCCATTGCGTGGCAGGCTACGATCAGAAATCGACACTTGCCGTGACATAGACGCGGCGTTCGACTTCGGGTGCCGAGGTTTGCTTCTGCTGGGATTGCAGAAGGTTCTGCCCCGAGAGTGCCAGCGCAAAATTGTCGGTGATACGGTAGGCGATCCGGGCGTCGACCGAGGCATAGTTTGGAATCGGCACCAAGATCGTCTGCACCAGAAACTGTCCGTTTCCCTGAATGCTCTCGAAGCGGGACTTGTAGCGCAGATAACCATCGATCTCCCAGCGGTCGTTGGCCCAGCCCAGATTTGCCTTCACGACATGGACGGGATGCGTCTTTTCATAATTGACGAAGGTGACGGTGACGGCCTTGTAGGCGGGCAAGAAATTGTCGTTGATGAGCTCAGGCGTGTAACTCAGCCCCCAGCGCCAGCCACCCGGGAACGTGCCGGTCAAGGCGAGTTCCAGCCCCGTCGCAGACGAACGTCCGATATTGACGGGCGCGAAGATGATATTGGCGGAGGGCAGCGAGCCTGCCGAATTTGCGGAGATATTGCGTGTGATCTCGTAGAAAGCGCGTGCTGTGAACTTGGCGTTCCAATCGGAGAGTTGGTGATCCCAACCAAGTTCGTAATTGGTGACGACGGCTGGGTCTACAAAAGGTGTTCCAGAGGCAAACCCATATGGCGGGATCGCGAGGAACAGTCCGCCCATGCTCAGCAGGTTGGGAAGCTGGACGCCCCGGCCGATCGTCGCGCGCAAGGCATCGCCGGTGTCCGGCTGCCAGACCAAGCCGGTGTTGAAGCTGACCTCGTCGAGGCTGCGCTGGTTCCAATCGGCATTTGTCAGGCCATAGCCGGGCGGGATCAGGCCGGTGCGGCCGAATGAAAGATGGTCCAGCCGCACGGCATTCGTCAGAGACAGTTTGGGGGTGATCACCCAGTCCCACATCCCGCTGAAGGCAACGACATTGTAGAACGCATGTGCCCCTGCCAGTGGCGTGGTTTCCATGTCCGCGCGGCGGTATTCGGCCGAGAGGCGGAAGGTGTGTGAGGTTCCGACCTTGAACACGTCCTGCAGCTCGAAGACATAGGTCGGGCTGTTCACCCGGTAGACCGGCCATGCAGGATTGAGGGAGGGGGCGGCGCCTCTGTACCAGTTGCCATAGGCATTCGCCTCTATCAGGCCGATCCCCGTGTCGGCGGCGAGCCGCGCCTGCACGGAGGTCACGCGGAAATTGAGGTAGTACGCCGAATAGAGCGAGATAATCTCCGGTTCGTAGATTTCGCTATGAGACAGCTCGATGCTGGCATCGATGCCGCGTGCCAGTTTGGCATGGGCAAGAATGTCGATCGCCCTGCGCGAGTCGCCCTGGCGCGAGCCAATGTCTGCCGGCCGTTGTCTGGTCGAGAAGTCCTCATTGCCGCGCGCGCCCACGGAGATGCGCAGGCCGGCGGCGTCTCCCAGCTTGAACGTTGTGACCGCTTCCCCCTGAACGAGGGACTGGGTTCCACCCATGACGGACGCAGTGTTTATGTCGTCGTGAAGCGGGTCATAGGTGATGATGTTGATGACCGCGCCACCTGCGTTGAACCCGAACAGCGCACTGTTGGGGCCCTTGACGATCTCGATCTGGCGAATGTCGGAAAGCGCGATGGGCAAGGTACTCCAGGGGGTAAAGGTGTAGAAGTCGGCATAGACTTCACGACCGTTTACCAGAACGAGGAGACGCGACGAGAACGCCTGATTGTACCCCCGCACAGCGACGTCTGCTTGATCGTTGGTCCATTGCAACACATCGACACCGGGGACATGGCGCAGCACCCCGGTGATGTCACGCGCGCCGGAGCGGCGGATTTCGTCCTGCGTGATGATTGTCATGCTGGCCGGCACTTCGCTGACGCGTTGCGGCGAACCGGTGACGGAGGTCGTGACAGGCTCACCGAAAAGCCCTTCCAACGCGCCGTAGTCCATCGACTGGGCGTGCGCCGTGCCGCTGGCTGTGAGCAACATCGCCGTGCCGAAGATGAGAAGCCTTCTATTGCGTTGCATGGCGCTAGATCTCCGTGATCATGATGCGGAACGCAGCGGCCAAAACCATGCCGGTGGCATCGGCAGCCGCGCGATTGACGAGTACCTCAACTCTCGGCCGGGAGCGCACCCCCATGGCGCAATTGCCATCGCGCACCTGAGAGAGATCGAAGGTGATGCAGGGAATCTTGCGTGCGTGACTGACCCGCGCGACTGCGGAGGCCGCCGCGCCCAGCCCATCCGTCAGGAGGAATGCCTCGACCCCGGCCCCGCCCAGCTTGTCGAGCGGCACCATCACCGGCCGGAGGTCCATACCGCCGATGCGCAGGCCGCCGGCCATCGCCGCATTGAGTTCGGCGGCCTGTTGCGCCGATTGCGCATTGGCCGGGTCATAGACAATGCCCACACGCACGGCGCTGTTCTGCTTCAGATTGTCGATGAAGCCGAGTGCCCGGCCGGCAACAAGCATATCGGTCTGTGTGACTTGCGCATTGGCCGGCAGCGTCAAGGCCGCAAAGGCCAGACCGATGGTCAGCGCGGTGGACCGGATACGCCTCATCTGAAGGCCCCCCTGAAGGCGTACGCATGATCCATACCGATTGAAGCTCCTGCGGGCTGCATGCAAAAGCCGCCGTAACACGCTGGGCAGTGTTTGCGCTCGTCGCTGGAATCTCTTGCGCGAAGTCAATTGTGGGCGAGGAAGCGGCGGAATTCCGCGCCTTGTGGCCAAATCGGATCAGGCAATTGCAGTAGGTAGATTTTCGGATATGCGCTCTTCGGCACCGGCACCGGCACCGGCGCGGCTCGCGCGAACTGCCAGACTGGCTGATCGACGCAACGGCGGCCTAACGTCGTTGCTACCAGTTCTTCGACGAAATCCATCAAGGACGATGATCGGATCGCATTGATCGGTGGCGCCGAAGCCGTATCACTCAGGGGTGTCCGCTCTTGGCGCATCCGCGCCACCGCCGTGAGCGTTGGAGAACGTCCGGCTCTCACTAGAAGCGGTCGCGCGCCGGGTACCAAGCGTCAGATTTTCACCACTAGGGCCACGACTTATTAAATCCACCATACGATAGCGGCGACGAGGCAGACGGAGGCGAGGAAGTTTCTGGCGAGCCTGTCGTATCGGGTGGCAATGCGTCGGAAGTCCTTGAGGCGGCAGAATGCGTTCTCGATGCGATGTCGTTGCTTGTAGGATTTTCTGTCGAAGGTGAAGGGCTGTTTGCGGTTCGATTCGTACGCATCCGGCCTGGGCCGCAGACAAATGGGTTTGCTATTCGGGGTATTTGAGCCAGTTTGGGCAGCCGTCGCGCATGCGGGCGAGTTGGCGAAGGTTTTCGATGCCGTCGTCCGTGAAGGCGAGGATGCCGTCGTCGCCGAGGCCATAGACCCAGATCACGCCGTCCTCGATGTCCATTTCGCTGGCGACGTCGTGGAGCCAAGCTTCGGCCACGGCAAAGTCCTCGGCCACGCTGGTGATCGTGGTGACGTGATGGACCTTGTTGATGTGCATAGTCAGGCCGCTCGATCGCAGATCGCCAGAGCCGCTGGTGCCCAATTCCATGGCAGCAATTCGTCTATCCGATGAGCGGGATGGCTGGCGATGTGGGCAAGGACATCGGCGAGCCATGCCTGCGGATCGACGCCATTCATTTTGGCCGTGACGATCAAGCTGTACATTGCTGCAGCTCGCCGGCCGCCGCGGTCGGAGCCGCAAAACAGCCATGACTTTCGTCCAAGGGCTATGCCCCTGAGGCCTCTTTCTGCAGCATTGTTCGAGAGGCAGACGCGGCCATCTTCGAGGAACAGGGTGAAGCTCGCCCAGCGCTTCAGCACGTAGTTGAACGCCTTGGCCAGATCGTGGCCGCGTGCGAGCTTGCCGATCTGCTCGTGCATATAGACGTGCAGATCCTCGATGATTGGCTTGCTCAGCGCCTGGCGCACCTTAAGACGCTCCGATGCCATCATGCCATTGATGTCGCGCTCGATCTCAAACAGGCTATCAATCCGGCGCACGACCTCGATCGCAATTGGCGACAGCGCGATCTCCTTCTTTCCGGCCGCCTTGCGGCGTGCGTTCTCTTCGATGTCCGCCATGGCGAAGAACGGTCGCCTCGCATGCGCCCAGCACGCCGCTTCGTAAATCGGCCCGGGTGTTCGCCCGGGCAGATAGAGCGGGCTATAGCCGTCGAACGCATCAGCCTGCAGGATACCGGTGTAGTTCGTCAGATGCGCTTGCGGATGCTCGCCCTTGCGATTGGGCGAGTAATAGAACATCGCCGCCGGCGGCGCCGTGCCCCCAAACGGCCGGTCGTCCCGGACATAAACCCAACATCTTCCGGTGCTCGGTCTTGCCCTTGGCCAGGACCGGCACGGTCGTGTCGTCGCCATGCAGCCGCTCGGCGGCCAGGACATGGGCTTCGATCAGCGCAGGATCGGCGCCAGCGCCGCGCAGCACGGCCCCGACCTGATCGGCCAGCGTCGACAGGCTGATCGGCACGCCCTCGCGTGCATAGCGCTCGGCCTGGCGGTTCAGCGGCTGATGCTGGCCGAACTTCTCGAACAGGATCATCGCCAGCAGGCTCGGGCCGGCCCAGCCGCGGGGCGATGGGATGGAACGGCGCCGGCGCCTGGCTGATCTTCTCGCAGTCCCGGCAGGTGAACTTCTCGCGGACGGTCTGGACCACCTTCCACTGCCGCGGGATCACCTCCAGCGTCTCGGTGACGTCCTCGCCCATCTTGCACGATGCGCGTCCGAGCCGCAGCAGGCGCAGGCGGTCGGCGGCTCGATCACCACGCGCTCGCGCGGCAGATGCTCGGGGAAGGTCTTGCGCGCGGCGCGACCGCGCGTGAAGCCGCGCACCTTGACCGCTTGGGCAACGGCCTTCTCGGCGGCCAGTTCGTCTTCGGTGGCTGCTGGCCTCGAGCTCTTCGAAGGTCAGCGCCAGCTGTTCGATCAGCCGCGAAGCGCGCTCGGACTTCTGGCCGTAGAGCTGACGCATCAGCTTGGCGATGCGAAGCTTCTGATGAGCAATCAGGGCGTCGTCTTCTGCCCCCTTGGCGCGCGCCACCGCCAGTTCGGCGGCGATCTCCAAAGCCTTTGCGCGCTCGGCAGCCAGCGCCGCTTTCAGAGCGGCAATATCGTCGGGCATCGCGGCGCGATCAGCATCCATGCGACAGAATAAATCATACTTCGCAGCGCTTGTGATAGCCAAAATGTCGTTGCAGCAGAGTTTTTGTTCATTACCCCGCGCTTTGCGGCCTCCATGTTTGCTGTGGATTTCGCCAGTCGATTCCTTCCAGCATGTACGCCATCTGCGCCGCCGAGATCGACACTACGCCACCTGCCGCCGAGGGCCAGATGAACTTGCCGCGGTCCAGGCGCTTTGCATACAGCGACATTCCAATGCCGTCATGCCAAAGGATTTTGACGAGATCGCCGCGGCGGCCACGGAAGATATAAAGATCGCCGGCATGGGGATCGCGTTTGAAGCACTCCTGGATTGTCAGTGCCAAGCCTTGCATCCCGCGGCGCATGTCCGTATGGCCGGTGGCAATCCAGACGCGACTGGAGGGGATCGAAATCATCGCCGCTCCAGGGCCGTGATCACCCGCCTCAGCGCCGCCGCGTCTACATCGGCGCCGACGATCACCCGGCAGTTGCCCGACAGAACGATCACCATCCGCCCGCCGCTCGAGGGTGCGGGAAAATCTGGCACTCCGGTGACGGTGTCTCTGCAATCGGCGCCGTGCGTGGACAGTCCGGCACGACAATCGCCGGCACAAACCCAGGCTCTTCGTCTTCGCCGCCGAGCCTGCCCTCTCGGGCTTGCCGCCGCCAGTTGAACAGCTGGCTGGTCGAAAGCCCGTACCGCCGTGCCGTCGCCGATACCACGCGGGGCGCGCTGAAACTCTCCGCCACAATCCGCTGCTTCTCGTCCAGCGTCCAGCGCCGGCGGGCTCCCGTCTCGATCACCTCAAGCGTCGAAACCTTCGGAATAGGCGTATGGCTAGGCATACGCCTATGTCTTCACTCCCCACCCGTCTCCGCAAGGCGGCCGCCCCCGGAGGCATACGCTATGTCGA
>CAWGGT010000009.1:0-56669 GCA_963822185.1 uncultured Pseudomonadota bacterium | reverse complement strand
AACGATTGCTCTTGTCACGGAACAATTGAGCGGTTGATTCTCAAGGGAATTGCTCTAGGCCCGCGACGTGTTGAGCAATGGAGGGTTTCTCGGATTGCCAGGCCACGAGCGCCGCATCTGTGCAGATAGATTTGTTCCCGTAAAAATTTGGCGCCGGGCGTGCAGCGCCATAATGAGGAGATCCGGGCCTTTTGAGGGTAGCCGGCAAGGTTTATAAAGTCATAAGGTTCGTGACCGTAGTGATTGTTGTGGGAATGCCACAGGGAGCGCCTTCCGCAAGTAAGTCGCTGCGTTGACTTTGACTTTGGCTAAAATTCAATGTTAGGTCTGCGCTATAGTCCACGTTTCGGGGGTTCTCCAAGGAGGGGTAGATGTTCAAGTCTTTGGCTGCCGGCGCATTGGCGTTCGTTTTCGTATCTTCGACCGCTGCGATTGCGGCTGACAATCAGGGCGCGTTGGCCCCGGGTAAGGCCGCGAGCGTGAAGAAAGCGCAGCTTTTTCAGGGTGGCACCGGGCTTTACGTTTTGGGCGCGGGCGTCGTGATCGGCGGTCTCGCGCTGACGCTGTCCGGCAATGGCAAGGGCAGCGTTGGAGCGACAACGACGTGCCCGGTCAGTGGCTGCACGAGCTCGTCAGGCGGCGGGACGACGACCACCGCTACAACGACGACGCATTAATTCTCTGAACGGTTTTCCGTTCGGTGAGAAATTGCAGAAAGCCGCTTTGCGCGATGAGGGCGCGGGGCGGCTTTTTTGCTGACCGCTTTACAAGCCGTTCTGCGAGATCGGCGAATACGTGTTTGAGCCGCGGCCAATGCTCTGGCGGATCGCGTCACCGATCCGTGAGGCGTGGCACCGCTGGAGGTGTCAGCCAGCGTCGAGGTGATCGCCGGCAAGCACCGTAGGTATCGACCGCTGGCCCGGCATCCATGCCATATCGCGGATCTTGCGGAACAGTATCGTCCGCTCGTGCCGTCGTGGGAGCTATCCGGGCGGCCTTAGAATTTCGGTTTCGATCGGTTCGGCACCGGGATGGATGTGCTGGATGGAGCGCCAGGTCAGGTCGCTTTCGGGATCTCGCCAATAGGTATTGTGGAAGCGTCCAATCCAGGCGCGAACTCTGGCTGGCGCAGCTTTCGTTGACGCGCCGCGTATGGATGGCCTTTCCGAGGATGGTGATCGTTTCGGGGCCGGCGTTTCGGTCCCGGCATAGGATCGGCACGGAGTACAGACCGAGATCGGCAAAGTCGGCGAACCAGAGGATCGTCCGCATGCCGTTTCCGTCGTCGGTGTCGCGGACGGTCTGATATCCGCTCAAATTGTGCTCGAGGCCGGCTGTGCGCACGATCCGGCCGTTTCTCGTCGCCAGCGTGATATGCGCCGCCGAGGTCCACAGGCGCTCCTTGCCGCTATCCTCAGCAAGAAGGATCATCGATTGCGGGCCGTCGCCCAGCCTTATTCCCATGGACGCGTAAGGAGAGGCCGCAGCCTGGGCCATCGTCACGTTTTGATCCTTGCCGCTCCATGCCGCTTCGGCCAGCCGATAGATCTGGCCCACATCGCCTCCGCCGAAGTTCACGCTGTTGCAGGCCGACAGCGCGAGCATCGCCGCGCAGGCTGCCATGCGAAGCGCCGGCCTAGGGCTAGGGCGTGATGATCTGATCGAAATGCTGGGCAATCTCGGCATCGCTCGTGCGCTCTGTTTCCTCATAGAGGGAATCGTCATTGGCAAGTCTTTGTCCGCCGTCTCGGGTCAGCGAGCTGAGGTGGAGATCATAGGAGGACTGGCTGAAGATGGGCAGGCTCCAATCGAAGGGTATGTGGATGACGATGCCCTTGTCGAAGCTTCCCTCGCCGAATGTGTGGAACGGGACGTTGGTGAGGGTGGCATAGAAGCCAACCTCGACGCCGGTGGAGAAGCGTCGGGTGATTTCGAAGGTGGCGCCGTAATCGCCGGCCAGATAGCGCCCGGCATGCAGCTTGAAGTTCAGCCCATACCAGGGCGAGCGGTAATAGAGCGACACATGTCCCGTCAGGATGTGGTAGCTCTGTATGCCGAACAGGCGATTGAATGCGCGTTTCCAAACCTCGTAGGCGTCAAAGCCGATGGCGAAACGGCTGTTCTGCGGACGCCAGAGCACATCGCCGCCGACCCCCATATACATGTCTTCCAGATAGCCGGCCTTCAGCTCCGCGAAGACTTCCGGTGTAAGCCGTGCGCGATAGGCCCCGCCCAGGAAGGCGATGCCGTTCTGACCCTGCTTGAGGTACTTCAGGATATCCGTCCGTACATGCGGCAATGCGCTGCCCGCGGGCCGGGCGTAGGTGAGATTGTTCCACAAATTTCCGGTCAAAACCGTCGACAACGTCAGCCCCGGGGTCACCTGCACATTGCCGCCAAGCTGGCCATAGAGTTGGAACTGCAAGGGGGCGTTGGGGTCGAAGATATGTTCGGTCAATTTGGGATCGAACGACCAGGAGAAGCGCGGATAGGGGGCCAACTGGTGTTCCAGACCCGGACTGTCGAGCGGCGCTGCCTTGACCGTTATCGCGTCGGCCAATCCGGACGTCGTGCCATGCTCCAGCAAGGTTCGCTCGAGCGCGCTGCGCACGATCGTGACCTCCTGCGACGGCATTCCGGCGATCATCGCGGTCAGATGAAAGATCTCCACCGAGGGCGGCGCATCGGCCATCAGCACGCGTGTAATGCGGCCTAGCGCTTCGGACTCGGTTCTGTAATGGAAATTGTCGTAATAGAGCCAGAGCTCGCCGTTCTTGATCGATACGGCTTCGAGAAGCAGGTCCTGCTTTCCAAGATCCTTGCTGAGCTTGTGTTCGAATGCGGTCGGCGTGGGGCGATGACCATCTACGGGCTTGCGGTCGGGGGTATCGTCCTGGACAAGACTGGCGCGCACGGCGACGGGGCAGAATGTGACGGCTCCGCCGGCACTCTGCAGGTCGCTTATGGCGATCGAAGTAAAATGCGCACCCGATGCCGAGGCGATTCTGGCATAGCTCGCGCACTGGGTCTCGGGTGTATCGAAGCTTGCGGCATCGATGATCAGCGTGTTGCCGTCTGCATCGACGTCACGCACACCCTGGCCCGCGCTCAGCAGGGTTGCGATCAGATCCTGTGTTCTCTGCGCCGCGCGAAATGATCGCGTTTGTCGAAGTTCTTGGCTTCCATACGCTCAGCGTGCCAGGGATCGCTCTGAATCAGCAGATTCAATGCCTGCTAGTTGTTCGGCGCTGCTTCGAATGACCGGCGTCAGGAACCTTCGGCCCGATCCGTTCCGCCGTGCTGGCCGTGGTGTTTGCGTCGCCGCTCAGGCTTACTGTGAAGCCATAGGTGGTTCCGTAGAACCAGCCAGCTGAGAACGCCAGTGCATCAACGGGCCGGTAGGACAAGCCGATATTGACGGGCGAGCGGTACTCTGAGGCCGCCGGGATAGATATAGCCAGCATATTTGTCGCTGCTGTATTCGGCGAGAATCTTCAAGCCGTCGATCGGTGTTTGCCAGGCGATGCCGCCAAAGATGCCGACCTTGGGGCCATGGAAAAATTGGCCGAAATTGACGACGGCCGGTTGCTGGCGAAGCGGTGCACGCGTCTTGAAGGACTTGAAGGCGATCGCCGAACGGATTGGAGAAATTCTGCTATTGTCGGCTAGCCGGCCCCATCCCAATTCCGGCCGTGAGATCGAAATTGCCGATGTGCTTGCTGGCGGTCAGATATTCGGCAGCTGTAGATGCCGGTTCCCAGAAGATCGCGAACGCCGACCGAGATATCCGGTATGATCGGGCCTTCTTTCAAGCAGCCGAATTTTGACGCCGAAGCTTCGATCGTAAAAATGCTCAGTCATTGAAACCGGAATAGAGGCCGACGATGTGGCTGTAGCGGAACGATGCGCTTAGCCAGGGCAGGGCTTGAAATGACAAGGCATAGCGCTGGCTGTTGCCGACATCGCCCATGTGAAAGCCAGTTCGCCATCCGGCGCCATGTGGGCGCTCGGCATATCGAGCATCCCGATCTCGCCATAGGTGTCGTAGGTCGGCGCAGGCGCCGGGTGAGCCGACGCCGACAACGTGCTCAATGCCATGATGGTCAAGGCAAGGCCGCTGGCGGCAAGCCGAAGCGCACGTTAGCCGCCGCCGGACAGACCTGCGCCTACGGCCGTTGGCAGGCTGTTCTGACTTTGTCCTGCAAATGGAAATCACCCCCCCCAAGCCAAGCCCCGCATGCACGCTGTATTAAGGTAATTTTCACTGACTTCTAGAATGAATTCAAAGGGATATAGGACAATGTCGAGGGTGACAAGGCACCTTTCCGGCATCTGCGCCCAGCCGTCCGGCCAGGTCCTAAACGGCCCCATGCGTGTGCGCTGAGGATTGGGTCACCGCATTGACGGCGCCGCCGCCCGGGTCTGATTCCCGGCCTGGCGCCATGGTCTTTGAAGGCGGCAATTTGGGTTGGGCGCGCGCTCCGCACTTGAATAGTGATCGAAATCCGGTGGCGGTCTTGACAGGCGTGGGCCTCATCATCGCTATAGCGTGCTGACAAGCAGGTTAGTGTTGGATTCATTGAGAATTTCGGGGGATCGCTGTGGGCGAGAGGAAAGTCGCACTAATCACGGGTATTACCGGCCAGGATGGCGCTTATCTGGCCGAGTTGCTCTTGCAGAAGGGTTACGTGGTCCACGGGGTCAAGCGGCGGTCGTCGTCGTTCAACACGGCGCGCGTCGACATCTCTACCAGGACCCGCATGAGCGCGATGTCGCAGTTTTTCCTGCATTACGGCGACATGACGGACGCGACCAATCTGATCCGCATCGTGCAGGAGACCCAGCCGGACGAGATCTACAATCTGGCGGCCCAAAGCCATGTGCAGGTGAGCTTCGAGACGCCGGAATACACCGCCAATGCCGACGGGCTCGGCACGCTGCGGCTGCTGGAGGCGATCCGCATTCTGGGGCTCGACCGAGAAGACGCGCTTCTATCAGGCCTCGACCTCGGAGCTTTACGGCAAGGTCCAGGAGATGCCGCAGCGCGAGACGACGCCGTTCTATCCGCGCAGCCCCTATGCGGCCGCCAAGCTCTATGCCTATTGGATCACGGTGAACTACCGCGAGGCCTACGGCATGCATGCCTCCAACGGCATCCTGTTCAATCACGAGAGCCCGATGCGCGGCGAGACCTTCGTCACGCGCAAGATCACGCGCGCCGTCGCGGCAATCGAGCTCGGTCTGCAGGAGCAGCTCTATCTCGGCAATCTCGATGCCAAGCGCGACTGGGGCCACGCCCGCGACTATGTCGAGGGCATGTGGCGGATCCTGCAGCAGGATGAGCCGGACGACTACGTGCTGGCGACCGGCGAGACGCATTCGGTGCGCGAGTTCGTCGAGCTGGCCTTTGCCGAGGTCGGCATCGACGATCGACTGGACGGCGAGGGCGTCGGACGAGAAGGGGCTGCGACGCGAAACGGGCGGGTGCTGGTCGAGGTCGATCCGCGCTATTTCCGGCCGACCGAGGTCGATCTGCTGCTCGGCGATCCGACCAAGGCGAGAGCAAGTGCTCGGCTGGAAGCACGAGATCAGCTTCCGCGAGCTGGTGACGCGAGATGGTGCGATGCCGATCTCGACGCTGGTGGCGAGAGAGGTGCGGCGCAATCTGGCCATGACTGATGGGCACGCCGTTCACGACTTGAAGGGCAAGCGGGTCTGGGTCGCCGGCCATCGCGGCATGGTCGGGCGCGCCATCGTGCGCCGGCTTGGCGCGAGGACAGTGCGAGATCCTGACGGCCGACCGCGCAGAACGTCGATCTGGCCGCCAGGCGGAACGTCGAAGATTGGATGGCGGCGCAGAAGCGCCGGATGTGGTCTTCCTCGCGGCCGCCAAGGTCGGCGGCATCCACGCCAACGACACCTTCCGGCCGAGTTCCTCTACGACAATCTGATGATCGAGGCGAATCGTGATCCACGCCGCTTGGCGCACGCGGTGTCGAGAAGCTGCTGTTTCTGGGCTCGTCCTGCATCTATCCGCAAGTTGCGCCGCAGCCGATGCACGGAAGACGCGCTTCTGACCGGCCCGCTGGAGCCGACCAACGAATGGTATGCCATCGCCAAGATCGCCGGCATCAAGATGTGCCAGGCCTATCGGCGCCAATATGGCTGCGACTTCATCTCGGCGATGCCGACCAATCTCTATGGCCCGGGCGACCGCTACGAGCTGATGCATGGCCATGTAGTCGCCGCGCTCATCATGAAGATCCATGCCGCCAAGCTGGCGGGCGAAGATCGCGTTGTCTTATGGGGCACCGGCACACCGCGGCGCGAATTCCTCTTCAGCGAGGACATGGCCGATGGTTGCGTCTTCTTGATGAAGCACTATTCGGGTAGCGACCACCTCAACCTTGGCACCGGCATCGATATCACAATCCGCGAGCTGGCCGCGACCATCGCCAAAGTGGCGGGCTGGCAGGGTGAATTCGTCTATGACAGCAGCAAGCCCGACGGCATGCCGCGCAAGGTGATGGATGTACGCCGGCTCTCTGCGCTCGGCTGGCAGGCGGGGACCGATTTCGAAACCGGCATGAAAACCGCCTACGACTGGTATGTCGCGAACGCCGCGGGCTAACCGATCTGCGGCCGGCCGACGCTGACATAGTCGAAGCCGGCTTTCGCCATCTCCGCCGGCCGGTAGATGTTGCGCAGATCGACCATCAGCGGGCGCTTCAGGAAGCTTTGAGTGCGGCCAAGATCGAGCGCGCGGAACTCGTTCCATTCGGTCAGGATCACCACGCCATCGGCACCGTCGAGGGCCTCATAGGCGTCCTCGCAGACGTCGAGACTCAGCAGCTTTGCGGCTTCCTTCGCGCCTTCCGGATCATAGGCGCGGATCCGTGCGCCATGGGCCTGCAGATGGGGCACGATCACGAGGCTGGGCGCATCGCGCATGTCGTCGGTGTTGGGCTTGAAGGTGAGGCCGAGCATGGCGATCGTCTTGCCGTCGACGCCGCCGAAGGCTGCAACGATCTTCTCGGCCATGGCGGTCTTGCGCGCGTCGTTGACGGCCACGACCGCTTCGACGATGCGTGTGGGCGCGCCCACCTCCTCGGCGGTCTGCAGCAGCGCCAGCGTGTCCTTGGGAAAGCAGGAGCCGCCGAAGCCGGGCCCGGCATGCAGGAACTTGGAGCCGATGCGCCCGTCCAGCCCGATGCCGCGGGCCACGTCCTGCACATCGGCGCCGACCTTCTCGCAGATATCGGCCATCTCGTTGATGAAGGTGATCTTGGTGGCGAGGAAGGCGTTGGCCGCGTATTTGATCAGTTCGGAGGTTTCGCGGCGTGGTGAAGAGGATCGGCGTCTCGTTGAGATAGAGCGGGCGATAGACCTCGCGCAGGACATCGCGCGCGCGCTCGGTATCGCAGCCGACGACGACGCGGTCGGGCCGGCGGAAGTCCTCGATGGCCGCGCCTTCGCGCAGGAATTCGGGATTGGAGGCCATGTCGAATTCCGCATCCGGGCGCGCGTCTTGCGGATGATCTCCTCGACCTTGCGGCTGGTGCCCACCGGCACGGTCGATTTGGTCACGACCACGGTGTAGCCGTTCAGAGCCGTGGCAATCTCCTCCGCCGCGCCGAAGACGTAGGTGAGATCGGCATGGCCGTCGCCGCGGCGGCTGGGCGTGCCCACGGCGATGAAGACGGCGTCGGCCGCCTTGACGGCTGCGGCCAGGTCGGTGGTGAAGGCCAGGCGCCCGGCCTTGACGTTGGCCGCCACCACGTCGTCGAGGCCCGGCTCGAAGATCGGGATCGTCGCCGGCCTCGCAGCCCCTCGATCTTGGCCGGCGTCCTTGTCGACGCAGGTCACGTGATGGCCGAATTCCGACAGGCAGGCGCCGGAGACAAGCCCCACATAGCCTGTGCCGATCATCGCAATCCGCATGGACCCCTCCTCGAGGCACGTTCCGCTAAGGCAGTCGAGTTTCCAAGAGTTTTTGCCAAGCCGCCCGGGCCCCATTGACGGGCCCGGCGATGCTTGCAAGAAGCTCAATATTCGAACCGTTTAGCGTGTTTGTGACAGTCAGGCCAGTCCGGAGCTGTGCCTAGTCCTAACGGAGGGAAAACACCGATGACGGTGCTCGTGACGGGCGGTGCGGGCTATATCGGCAGCCACATGGTCTGGGCGCTGCTGGAGCGCGGCGAGGCCGTGGTCGTGGTCGACAATCTGTCGACCGGCTCACGCGGGCTGGTGGCCGAAGGCGCAGCCTTCGTCGAGGGCAATGCCGGCGATATGGCCCTGATCGGCCGGCTGATCGCCGAGCACGGCGTCGATGCCATCATCCATTTCGCCGGCTCCATCGTGGTGCCGGACTCCGTTGCCGATCCGCTCGCCTATTACGCCAACAACACGGGCGTGGCCCGCAACCTGATCGAAGCCGCGGTCAATTCGGGCGTGAAGAATTTCATCTTTTCCTCGACGGCCACGGTCTATGCCGGGGCCTCCCCCGATCCGCTCAGCGAAACGCTGCCGACCGGGCCCATCAGCCCCTATGGCCGCTCCAAGCTGATGACGGAATGGATGCTGGAGGACACCTCCAAGGCCCATGATTTCCGCCATGTGGTGCTGCGCTATTTCAACGTCGCCGGCGCCGATCCCGCTGGGCCGCACCGGCCAGTCGAGCCCCCGAGCCACCCATCTTATCAAGCGGGCCAGCCAGGTGGCGCTGGGCCGCGTGCCGCATCTGGATATTTTCGGCACCGATTATCCCACGGCCGACGGCACCGGCGTGCGCGACTACATCCATGTCAGCGATCTGGCGGCGGCCCACGCGCTGGCGCTCGATTATCTGCGCGACGGCGGCGCCTCCACGACGATGAATTGCGGCTATGGCCATGGTGCGTCCGTGCGCGAGGTGATCGCCTCGGTCGAGCGGGTAACCGGCCGCAAATTGCCGGTGAAGGAATCGCCGCGCCGGGCCGGTGATCCGCCCTGGCTGGTCGCCGATTCCCGGCTCATCAAGGCGACGCTGGGTTGGCAACCGGCCCATGACGATCTCGATGAGATCGTGCGCACCGCCTATCAGTGGGAAACCCGGCTCAATTCTGCCTGAGGTATTGCTCTGTCCGTTGCTACGGCTGCGCAATCATGTCGCGAACCATGTCCGCCAGGGCTAGAGAGCTGGTGAGGCCCGGGTAATTCGATGCCGTAAAGCGCGACGAGCCCCGGAATGCCGTGCCGCTCAGGCCCGGCAATCATGAAATCCATCGCCGGCCCGCCCGGCGGCTGGATCTTCGGCCTGATCCCGGCATAGCCGGGCTCCAGCGCGCCATCCGGCAAAGCCGGCCAGTAGCGGCGGATGGCGGCATAGAAGCTTTCGGCACGCGCCGGATCGACCGCATAATCCTCTTTCTCGATCCATTCGACATCCGGGCCGAAGCGTCCGCGCCCGCCCATATCGACCGTATAGTGCACGCCGAGGCCCGCGCTGACGGGCACGGGATAGACCAGGCGGGCAAAGGGCGCCTTGCCCGTGAGCGTGAAATAATTCCCCTTGCACAGATAGGCGGCCGGAACGTCCGGAACGCCGAGGGCGCTGGCGATGGCGCAGGCACTGAGCCCGCCGGCGATGACAAGCGACCGGGTTTGGACGCGGGTGCCATCGCCAATCTCGAGTTCGATATTGCCTGCCGAAACGCGCCCGCCGGTCACCGGCGCACGAAAGGCGACAACCGCACCGGCACGTTCGGCATCGCCCTGCAGTGCCAGCATATAGGCGTGGGTATCGATAATGCCCGTGTCCGGCGAGAACAGCGCCGAAGCGGCGTTGAGCGCGGGTTCCATGGCCTTGGCTTCGGCGCCGGATATCGGCTTAAGACCTGTTACGCCGTTGGCGCGGGCCCGGCCCAGGATGGTGTCGAGAACCTTCTCTTCCTCGGCGTCTGTCGCGACGATCAGCTTGCCGACCATGTTGAAGGCGACATTGTGGGATTTGGCATATTCGCGCAGCATCCTGTTGCCCGCCACGCACAGCCGGGCCTTCAGGCTTCCGCTCGGATAATACATGCCGGCATGGATGACCTCGCTGTTGCGCGACGAGATGCCGGTGCCGATCGCGCCTTCGCGCTCCAGGACGATGACTTCGCGTCCCGACAAGGCCAGGGCGCGGGCGACCGCCAGCCCGATGACGCCGGCTCCGATCACAACGCTTTCTATGCGTTCCATTGTCTGATGATTCTATTGCACGTCATTTCTGTTCGGCCTCGCACCGCTAGCGAACCTCTGCCCCCGCGGGCAAGTTCGCACATTGCCGATAGGTGGTTTCATAGCGGCGCTTTTGTGTTGCCGTGTCGTAGCCGTTTCTCGCGGCGGCCTTTGCGCTGGAGAGGGCGTATTGCCGGCACCAGCTGGAAGGTTCTTCAGCGCCTGTGGAATTGGAGGCGGCTCTTTGGCCGGTATCCATCATCGGGCGCAGTGGCTGGTGCTCCTGGGCCGGGCCATAGAGGCCAATCTCGGTCATGGTGCCCTCCCAGCCGTGTTGGAGATCGGCGCAACCGGAAACGAGAAGCCCCATTGCAATTGCCATGACGGGAAAGGCCGTCCTCTTGTGCATATCCGCAAGATCCATTTCAAAAACCGTTCGGGATGCCGTTCTTAGACGTGTTTACCGATCTTGCCAAAGGGCGGCCGAGCGAATTTGGCTCTCCCCTGCAAAGAGAAACCCTGTGGCAGGATTGTACAATCGTTTCAATGGCATGTTCGAAAGGTCGGGGTCTGTCTTAGGACAAGTTTAACGCCTCTGAGGCAGCCTTTATCGGCCCAGAAGAAAGGTGCGCCGATGGCGAACCCACGTCCCTTCGGCCGGCGCGGCCAATCCCGGCCGCAGCGTGTCGCCAGATCGGCGCCGGAGTCTGCGCCGGTCCTTGCCGAAGTTGTGCCAGACATCGCGCCGGCTGCTGTGCCACCCATCTCTGCCGCGTCGCGCTTGGCGTCTTCGACGGTCGATGAAGAACTGCGGGCCTGGAAGAGGGCGCGCAAGCGCCAGATTCCCTGGAGGCCGCTGTCGCTGATGGCGTCGCTCTCGTTTGGCATCGCGTCGTTCGAATTGCCTGATGACGTCAACGGCGCCGTGAACCTGTTGCTCTATTTCCTGTCGGCCATGAGCCTCTGGGTCTGGTTCTCGAAGCGGCGGGACAGGACGCGCGCGAAGGCGCAGGGCCGCAGGTTCAGTAAACGCCAGGGATCAGCCGCTTGGTGCGCGCCGCATAAGCGCGATAGGCGGGATAGGTCTCGCCCAGGATCTGTTCCTCATAATGCATGCGCGGGAATTGCGCCGCGATGCTGGCGAGCGTGATGAGCGCGGACCAGGGCTGTGCGAATTGCAGCATCACCCCAAGGGTCGAGATCTGCTCGAACAGATAGATGGGATGGCGCACCAGCCGGTAGGGCCCGTCCGTCGTCAGGCGGCGCGCCTGCGGGAAGATTGCGAAACCGCGGCCCAGCCACAGGACACTCACGATCGCGGCTGCCGTGCCAAGCACGATAAGGATGCTGGAGGCGATCACCATCGGCAGGCTTAGCTGCACCTGCGGCAGAGCCAGGAAGCTCAGTTGCAGATTGGCGCCGATCAGGGCTGCTGCGCGCGGGCGCCAGCCGGGGCTGCGGGATTCGGGCACCTGGCGCAGCGCGAAGAGCACGATCTGCAGGCCCAGAAAGGCGAGCGTCGCCATTTTCGACAGGGCCCCGAGCCCGAGCCGGACATCGCCGCCGGCATGAAAACCCGCCAGGTCATGAACGATCTCGGGCCACAGCCCCGCCATGCCGGCCCCATACCAGACCGATCAGCGGCGCCACGGCGAGAAGGTCGTACAGCTTGGTGTCGCGAAAACGGGTCATATGCAGTAGAGAAAGGGGCGGCTGGCATGGCGCGGAGCGTTTGTCCGCTTTGGTGATGGCCACTGGGCCGGAATGTTACGGTATTCCAATGCATATCCTTCTCACCGGCGGGCCGGCTTCATCGGCTTTCATACCGCACAGGCGCTTCTGGCCCGCGGCCACGCCATCACCGCGGTCGACGAACTCAACGCCTATTACGATCCGGCGCTCAAGCGGGCGCGGCTGGCCGAGATCGGCGCGGCTCCGGGCTTCCGCTTCGTCGAAGCCGATATCGCCGAGCCCGGCGCGCTGACGCGGCCGCGGCAGGCGATCGCGTTTCGATGTGATCCTGCATCTGGCCGCCCAGGCCGGCGTGCGTTACGCGCTGACCGATCCGGGCGCCTATACGCGCTCCAATCTCGTCGGCCATCACAATGTGCTGGAATTCGCCCGCCACCATGAGGGCCTCGCCCATCTCGTCTATGCCTCGTCGAGCTCGGTCTATGGCAACGACACCAAGGCGCCCTTTTCGGAGGATGCCCGCGCCGACCATCCGGTCTCCTATTACGGCGCGACCAAGCGCGTCGGGCGAGCTGCTGTCGCATTCCTATGCCGAACTGTTCGGCGCTGAAGCAGACGGGGCTGCGCTTCTTCACGGTCTATGGGCCCTGGGGCCGGCCGGACATGGCCTATTGGTCCTTCACCGACGCGATCCTGGCCGGCCGGCCGATCCCGGTGTTCGGCGGCGGCAAGCTGCGGCGCGATTTCACCTATCATCGACGACATCGTCGCCGCGCTGGTGCGCATCGTCGAGACGCCCTTTGCCGGCACGCGAGGGCCAGGCGCCGCATCGCATCTACAATCTCGGCAACCACCGCCCGCAGACGGTGATGGAGCTGATCGGCGGCGATCGAAAAGGCCACCGGCGAGCGGGCGATCGTCGAGCAGACGAAGGCCCGCCGGGCGATGTCAACGAGACCTATGCCGACATCACGCGCGCGGCGCGCGATTTCGGCTTCGCGCCGACGGTGCGGCTGGAAGACGGGATCGCCCGCTTCGTCGCCTGGTTCCGCCACCATTACCGGCGCTAGGCCGAACCTTATCTTTTCCGTCTACTATGCCTCTGGCCTATTTTGAAACGCGCGGAAAACCCTTAGAAGACGATGATCGGATTTCTTCGAGGGGCACAGATGGTTTCGAGGATGCTGGGACGGGCGGCTCTTGTTGCCGTGATCGCGGCTGCGCTGTCCGGTTGCTCCACCTGGGACAACACCATGTCTGGCCTCGGTCTTTACGGATCGGATGACGGGGCCGCGCCCGTCGCCCGGCCTGCCGCCATGGCGGCCGCCGAGCACGCCGCGCCTGAAGAGGGCAATTGGTGCCGGCAGGTGGCGGCACAGCAGCGCGAACAGGCGGCCCGGAACGGATTCGATGCGGCGACCCAGCAGCGGCGCTACGTGGCGAGCTATCGCCAATGCCTCACCATGACGGACGCGCCGTCTGCAGCCCTGAGCCGCGTTCTCAGATCACCATCTGCGTCTGAATGACGACGGCGACGAGCTTGCCGTCCTCGCGGCGGATGCTGGTCTGTCACACGCTGCTGCGACGTCCGGCATGAAGCCGTGCCGGATCGGCTTCGCACCCCCGAACTCTCCTTGGCCGCGCGATGACGTTGCTATCAATCATGGTCGTGGCCGTGCCCTCAGGCGTGGTCTGGGAGGTGGGCGACGGCTATTCATCTGTGCGAGGCTTGCCAGCAGGGTATAATCTGGTTAAAATAATCAAACTAGTCTGAAATTCAGGGCAGTTTGCCATGACGATCACAGTGGGCGCATTCGACGCCAAGACCAACCTCTCCCGCCTGCTCGACCAGGTGGCAGCAGGCGAGGAGGTCATCATCACCAAGCATGGCAAAGCCATCGCCCGACTGGTGGGCGCACGACAGTTCGATCGGGCTCAAGCCGACCAGGCAATCGGCCAGCTGAAGGCGCTTCGCAAAGGCACGAGGCTCGGCGGTCTGTCCTGGAAGGCGCTGCGCGACGAAGGCCGCCCGTGACCGCATTGGTTTTGGATACCTCGATCGCGGTTACGTGGTGTTTCGAGGACGAGGCGAGCACCCAGACCGACGCTTTGTTGGAACGTGTCCGCGATGAGGGCGCGCTTGTCCCCGCTTTGTGGCATCTGGAATTGGCAAATGTCCTTCTTCAGGCCGAGCGGCGCGGGCGCCTTGCCGCCAATGATGTCGCTGTCCGGCTGGAGCTGATTGCGCAATTGCCGATCACGACCGACGCGGGCACGACAGCGCGCGCTTTTCGCGAGATTCTACTGCTGGCTCGGGCGGAGGGCCTGACGACCTATGATGCGACCTATCTCGAACTTGCGCTCAGGCAGGGCGCGAGCCTTCTGACCAAGGATCGCGAGTTGGCGCAGGCAGCTTTGCGCCGCGGTGTTGTCGTTCTGCCCGAATAGCTGTGGGCTCTGCGCGTGCGGCTTCAGATCACCATCTGCGTCTGGATGACGACGGCGACGAGCTTGCCGTCCTCGCGGCGGATGCTGGTCTGCCAGACGCTGCTGCGGCGGCCGGCATGCAGCGGCACCGATTCGGCTTCGATCGACCGAGCCTTCCTTGGCCGCGCTGATGAAATTGGTCTTGCTTTCGATGGTGGTCGTCGCCGCCCCTTCGGGCAGGTTCTGGAAGGCGCCGATCGAGGCCACCATGTCGGCGAAGGCCATGGTCGCGCCGCCATGCATCATGTGGCCGGAGCGGCACAGCTCGGCGCGCACCTTGAGCCGGGCCCGCACGCGGGTCGGGCGAGGCCTCGGTGATCTCCACGCCGATCAGCTGCGGGAAGGGCTGATGGATGGGCGCCAGATTGTCGTTGCTGCCGGCACGGGCCGCGTCGGCCCTGGTGGAGGGGCGGCAACGGGCTCGGCGGCAATCGGCGTTTCGATTTGGAGCATGACCTGTGTCCTTTCGGGACGGAAACTCCCGCGTCTGGGCCGGCGCGGGACGGCGTGGACCGCAGCGCTGCAATTCCGGTGCCTCGCGGTCCATGCCGGTTCCGGTGTGGCGCCGTCGTCAGCCGGTCGGGCGGCAAACGGCCCGGCATCTTGCTGGAACGCGCACCAGCCCGGGGTCGCCGGGAGTTCCCGGTCTGTGGCCCCATCATGGATCAACGCCTTCTCCCCCCTGGCTCGCACAGGCCGCCTTTCCGCTGGACTGGCACGCGGCCGGGCGCCCGGGCTTCGTGCCGTTCCCGCCGGCCGATTCTGGACCGGCCGATCATCGCCCTGTTCGCCGAGCAGGCGCAGGCGCATGGCGGGCCGTCGCGATCGACGATGGCCACACCCGGCTGACCTATGCCGAGGCTCCTGCGCGCGTGCGGGCGCTTGCGGCGCGCATCGCGGCCACCACCGGCCGGGCGATCTGGTGGCGGGCCTGTTGCCGGCCTCCAACGATTTCTCGCTCGCCATGCTGGCCTGCCTCGCCGTGGGCCGGGTCTTTGTGCCGCTCGACCGGCACTACCCGCGCGCCTGGCTCGGCGAGGTGATGGCCGATGCCGGGCTCGGCGCCGTGATCGCTGCCGCTTCGGCGACGAGGCCGACGCGCATCCTGCCCGAGGGCCTGCCGCGCATCGATCGTCGCAGGCGCCGCCCGACGCCGGATTTCGCCTTCACGCCGGCCGGGCCCGACGCTCCGGCGCTGGTGATCTTCACCTCCGGCAGCACGGGCAAGCCCAAGGGCATCGTCAACAGCCAGCGCGCGCTGCTGCGCCGCGTCGAGCAACACGTCAATGCCGGCCATCTCGATGCCGCCGACCGTTACATGCCGCTCAGCTCGGGCTGCACCATTGCCGGCATTCGCGAGCGGCTCTCGGCGCTGTCTGACCGGCGCCACGCTCTATCCGATCGATGTGCAGCGCGCCGGCGCCCGGCGCATCTTCGAGCGCCTGGACGAAGACCGGCACCACGATCATCTATGCCGTGCCGGCGCTTGCTGCGCACGCTGATGGCGCTGGCGCCCGAAGGGCCCGTCGAAGCTGCGCGTCGTGCGCATCGGCGGCGATGCGGTGCTGTGGCAGCGATATCGATGCTGCTTCGCGCCTGGCTGCCGGAGGGTTGCCGGATCCAGCTCGGCTACAGCTCCACCGAAGCGCCGATCCTGCAATGGTTCGTGCCACCGGAATTTCCCGCGCGACGGCAGCCGCATTCCCATCGGCTATCCGCTCAGCGGCGACGAGCTGGCGATCCTCGGCGAGGATGGCGAACCGGTCGCCCCGGGCGAGGAAGGCGAACTCGTCGTGCGCAGCCCTTATGTCGCGCTCGGCCATTGGCGCGGCGGGCGCTGCGACCGCAGCGTCTTCCCGCAGGACGAAACCGATCCGCGCTGCGCGCATCCTGCACACCGGCGATCTCGTCGCGCTGCGCGCTGATGGCTTTCTCGACCTCATCGGCCGCAAGGACCGGCAGGTGAAAATCCGCGGTATCCGCATCGAGCCGGGCGAGGTCGAAGCGGCCATCCGCGCGCAAGACGGGCGTCGCCGATGTGGCCGTGCTGCCGCGCCGCCTCGGCCAGTCGGTCTCGCTGATCGGTTATGTCGTCGCGAAGCCGGATGCCCCCGCCGATCTTGCCGCACAGATCAAGGCTGCGCTCAAGACGCAGCTTCCGGTCCATATGCAGCCGCAACGCATCTATGCCATCGCGGCCATTCCGCGCCTGCCCAGTGCCAAGACTCGACATGCGCAAGCTCGAAGTGCTCGACCGCGCCCGTCAGGCCGATGACGCGCAAGACGACAGCGGGCCCGCCAATGAAACGGCGGCGGGCACCACCGAAGCCGTGGTCGCGGCGGTCTGGAATCGGCTGTTCGGCGCGCGAGGCACATCGACCGCCATGCCGATTTCTTCGATCTCGGCGGCGATTCGCTGATGACGCTCAACATGATGTTCGCGCTGGAAGAAGAGCTGGGCGTCGATCTGCCGGTGACGGCGATCTTCGAGGCGCCGACCATCGCCTCGCTCGCCGCTGCTCATCGAAACCGCAGCGCCGGGCATGATGCCTCGTTGCTGGTGCGCATCAAGGACGGCGAAGGCACGCCGCTTGTCATCGTCCATGGCGTCGGCGGCACGGTGATGGAGCTGTTCGGCTTCGGCCGCCGCCTCGATATCGCCGGCCCCGTCTATGCGCTTCAGGCCCGCGGTCTCGATGGCAAGCGATCCGCCCGCACACGACCGTCGCCGCGATGGCCGAGGATTATCTCGCCGCCATCCGCGCCGCCTGTCCGCACGGCGCCCTATCATCTCGCCGGCTATTCGTCGGGCGGGCTTGTGGCCTTCGAGATGGCGCGCCGGCTGGCGCAGGCGGGCGAGCCGCCGCCTCGCTGACCCTGCTCGACACCCAGACCAATGCGCGCCAATGGCCGCTGGCGGTGTGGCTGCGATGTGCTGCGCCGCCGGCTGCGTGCCCATGGCGGGGCCATGCGCGGGCTCTCGCCATTGCGCCAGCTCGCCTATGCCGCCGGCCTTTCGAAGGGGCTGTGGCGGCGCGTCGCCTCGCGCCTCGGGCTGCGCCATGCGGTCCGCCCGATCGAGACGGAGGTCGAGGTGCCCGCTGCCCTGCAGCAGGTCTATGAGGCCGGGCTCGCCGCGGGCGAGGCCTATCGGCCGGGCTATTATCCCGGTGCGCTGACCGTCATCCGTTCGGCCGAAGGCGATCCCATGATGGCCGATCCGGCCCGCATCTGGCCCGGCCATGCCGCGAAGATCGAGATCCGCACCGTCCCGGGCACACATTTCACGATGCTGCAGGGCGAGAACGCCGCCGGTCTGGCAAAGACGATGTCGGAGCTGTTCGCGCCTTCGATGATCTGCCGCAATTGAACCCACGGCCCGCATCTGGTAGGTTACATGTAACCGGATCGATCTGGGAGGCTGGCCATGGCCACGGCAGCAGGAAAGAAGTCGAGCAACGCCAAGGTGCAGGCGCATCGCCAGCGCCTGCGCGATCAGGGCCTGCGTCCGATCCAGATCTGGGTTCCCGACACGCGCGCGCCGAAGTTCCTCAAGGACGCCACGCGCCAATCGCGGCTTGTCGCCAAGAGCGAGGCCGAGAAGGACGATCAGGCCTTCATCGATGCGGCGGCCGATGCGGTCATCGAATGAAGCGCGGTGAAATCTGGACGGTCGCGGCAGGTGGCGGCTACGCTGGCAAACCTCGCCCTGCGGTCATCGTTCAAGACGATGCCTTTGCCGAGACGGCGTCCGTCACGGTCTGCGTCTTCACCTCCAATCCGGTGGAGGCGCCGCTCTATCGCGTGGAGATCGCGCCAAGCGAGACGAATGGCTTGAAGGGCGTGTCCCGTCTGATGGCCGACAAGCTCGTAACGGTCCCGCGTGCGAAACTTGGCAACCGCATCGGCGCGCTGAGTGGCGAGGACATCGTCCGCCTCAACCGCGCGATGCTGGTTTTTCTGGGGATCGCATCTTCCGGCAAGGTCCGAGCGCCTTGACGCGTGGCCTTCTGTGCCAGACCGGTGCGTTTTGTCCTCGACCCTTGTCCGTAAGTATCGCAGATGTTATCTTACCTTAGTCTTACCATTGAGGTGTGCGATGGCCGCCCCCAAGAAACTGACCACGATCGTCTCGACCAAGGGACAGGTGACCTTGCCCAAAACGGTCCGGGAACGGCAGCATTGGTCCGCCGGCACGCGTCTCATCGTGGAAGAAACCGATGAGGGCGTGGTGTTGAAGTCCGCACCTCACTTTGCGCCCAACCGCCCGGAGGACGTTTATGGCTGTCTGCGCCATGAAGGCAAAGCCAAGACGCTTGAAGAGATGGATATGGCGGTGACGGCGGAATTGAAGGCGCGTCATGCTCGCGGTCGATCCTAACATCATCGTTCGGTTCATCACGCGCGATGATCCTGCAGCGGCGCGCAAGGCCCGCAATCTCATCGACAGCGAGGATATCTTCGTCGCGACGACCGTCTTGCTCGAGGCGGAATGGGTATTGCGCCAGGCTCTACAGCTTTGACCGGCATGCCGTCCTTGAAGCATTGGCAGCGTTCGTCGGCATGCCGCGTGTCATTCTCGAAGCCCCTGCCAGGGTGGCAGCTGCGATGCAATGGGCGATGGAGGGTATGGATTTCGCGGACGCTCTTCATTTGGCCGCGTCGGAAGGCTGTGAGGGCTTTGTTAGCTATGACCGCGCGCTGAAGCGCAAGGCTGCGCAAATCGGGGCCCTCAGGGTCGTCGGCCCATGACGCAGTCTCAAGCCACCGCGTGGCTGCCGCCGACATAAGTGTGCGTGCCATGCGTGTGCACGCGGTCGCTGGCGAGCACATCGCCGGGCCTGTAGGCCGGTCCGGTCGCGAGCCGGCGATAGATGGCGGCGAAATCCTTGTAGGTCTGTTCCATCAGCGACTCGAAGCTGTCGATGACGAAATAGCTCTCCTGGAAATCGTCGATGCGGTAATCGGTGCGCATCACCCGCTCGAGATCGAAATGGATGCGGTTGGGCGAGGGGCTCTCGACCGAATAGATCGATTCGGCGCGGCTGGAGACGATGCCCGAGCCATAGATGCGCAAGCCTTCCGGCTTCTCGATCAGCCCGAATTCGACCGTGTACCAGTAAAGCCGCGCGAGGTTCTTCAGCGCATTGAATTCGTTCAGCGCGCGCTGGCCGCCCTTGCCATAGGCTTGCATGTAATCGGCGAAAACGGGATGGGCCAGCATCGGCACATGGCCGAAGAAATCGTGGAACACATCCGGCTCCTCGATATAGTCGAGCTGCTCGGGCCTCCTGATGAACTGGCCGACAGGAAAGCGCCGGTTGGCGAGATGGTCGAAGAAGATCGCATCCGGCACCAGCGAGGGCACGGCGACCACGCGCCAGCCGGTCAGTTTCTCCAGCACGTCCGAAGCGCGTTCGAAGTCCGGGATCGCGTCCGGCTTGAGGCCGAGCGCCTTCACCCCGTCCAGGAATTCGTCGCAGGCCCGGCCCGGCAGCACCTGCATCTGCCGCTCGAACAGCGTCTTCCAGACGCCATGCTCGGCGGCGCCGTAACGCTCCCAGTGCTGGTCGATGGTGAAGTCGGGGCGGATTTCGGGATGCGTCGTCCTGAGTTCGTCGAGCGCCGGCATGGCGATGCTCCCTGGCGCGAAGCCGCTTGTGGTCCTCTTGCGCCGATTAGACGACCCGGCGCCGGGGCCTGTAAAGCACAGGCAATTTGTTGCCGTGGAGCGGGCCGCGCGTGCATCTCTGTTGCGGTGGGCTCGCCGCAATTGGCAACCCCATTGCCGCTCCGGCAGCGTATGGTGCGCGCGTTTTTCACGCTGGCCGGGCCGGCGATTCCGTGCGGAGCATTCAGTATGAGCGTGTTCGAGGCGCAGGATTTCGACCACCACGAAACCGTGGCCTTCTTCGAGGACAAGGCGAGCGGCCTCAAGGCGATCATCGCCATCCACTCGACCGCGCTCGGCCCGGCCTGCGGCGGCACGCGCATGTATCCCTATGCGAACGGCGATGAGGCGCTGACCGATGTGCTGCGCCTGTCGCGCGGCATGAGCTACAAGAGCGCCATGGCCGATCTGCCGCTGGGCGGCGGCAAGGCCGTCATCATCGGCAATCCCGCGCACCGACATCACCGAGGCGAGGCTGCTCGCCTATGGCGCGGCGGTGAATACGCTGGGCGGGCGCTACATCACGGCGATGGATGTCGGCATCGGCCCGAAGGAGCTGCCGGTCATCGCCAGCGCCACCAAACACGCCGCCGGCTTCGACCAGCCCGGCAAGACGGGCGGCGATTCCGGCCCCATGACCACGCTCGGCACCTATGTCGGCCTCAAGGCGGCGGTGAAGCATCGCCTCGGCGCCGACACCACCAAGGGCATGACGGTCGCGATCCAGGGCCTGGGCAAGGTCGGCATGGGCCTGGCCGAGTCGCTGCACAAGGAAGGCGCCAAGCTGATCGTCGCCGACGTGAATGCGGAGGCGGTGAAGCACGCCGTCGACCGCTTCGGCGCGACCGCGGTTTCGACCGATGACATCGTCACGGTGGAGTGCGATGTGCTCTCGCCCAATGCGCTGGGCGCGATCCTGAATGACGAGACGATCCCGAAGCTCAAGGCGCGCGTCGTCGCCGGTGCGGCCAACAACCAGCTCGCCCGCGATATGCATGGCCAGATGCTCAAGGATATGGGCGTGCTCTATGCGCCGGATTATGTGATCAATGCCGGCGGCATCATCCGCGTGGCCGGTCAGATCTTCGGTTGGAACGATGCGGAGATCGAACAGCGCACCCTCGGCATCGGCGCACGCTGACGGCGATCTTCCGCCGCGCCGAACTCGAAGGCCGCACCACCAATCTCATCGCCGACCGCATGGCCGAAGAGCGCATCGCCAAGGCGAAGACGGCCGGCGTGAAGGCCGCCGAATAGTCTCCAGGATTTGACGCTGTTTCTTGACGGAACAGGACGTCCCGCAGGCGCGGGGGCGCGCTGCGGGAACCTGTCTCAATTAGCGCGGGTAGTGGCCGCACCGCCTGCGATAGTCTTCGCGGCTGGCATGGCGGCTTTTCCAGATCGGGTCACCGAGATTGACGTCGCAAGGATCGCTCAAGGCACCGGCTGCGGCACCTGCGACGCCGCCGATGGCAGCGCCCGCACCGGGATTGCCGACGGAGGCACCGATGAGGGCACCGGCGCCGGCGCCGATAAGCCCGCCGGAGGCTGCGCGGTCACCCGTTGTGGTGCCGCAGGCGGACAGGACCAGCAGCGCAGCTGCGGCCAGAAGAATTGTATGTTTCACGTGGACACCTGTTCTTGATCGTGCATGGGCGCGCGTGATCTCGGCCGGACGGCGATATCGCGGTAGGGCTGGGAAGAGCGCTTTGCAAAATCCGGATGGAGCACACGGAGTTCTGCTGAGTGGTAGGTAGGTATTCCGCGGCAAGGTGGACAGCCTCGGAATATACCTATGTGCGTTGCATGCGTTCCGGGGCCGCGCCGTGGCGACGCGCGCCGCCCGTCCAGCCCTGGCGGCCAGGCGAAGGCGTTTTCAGCGCGGCGTCTCGCCGACGACCGTGGTGCGGTAAAGCTCGCGCCGGTAGCCCTGATAATCGTTGAAGGCCTGATGGACGCAGAGCCGGTTGTCCCAGGCCACCAGCATGTCCGGCTCCCAGCGCAGCCGGCAGGTGAATTCGTGGTTCACAATGTACCGGGCCAGGAAGCCGAGGATGGGCGCGGCCTCTTCCTCGGTCATCCCGTCAATGCCGATGGCATAGGCGCCGTCGACATAAAGCGCCTTCTCGCCCGTTTCCGGGTGGGTGCGCACCATCGGATGCACGCTGCCGCGGACCTTGCGCTGCAAATCCTCCGAGAGCGCGCCTGCTTCGCGTGTGGCGGCCAGCTTTCCGATCGGGCTGTCGCGCAGCTCGACCGCTTCCTGCGCCGAGCGCAGCACGTCGCGGATGGAGAAATGGACACGCAGTGGCGCGATCATCGCCCGATAGGCGTCGCTCAGCATGGCATAGGCCAGCGCCGTATTCGCCCAGATCGTGTCGCCGCCGAAGGGCGGGATCTCGACCGAGCGCAGAATGGTGATGGCCGGCGGCTGCGGCAGGAAGGGCGAATTGGTGTGCCAGCCCTCGCCGAACACCATCTTCGATTGGTCGTCGGCTTCCTTGATCAGCGGATGGACATCGGGATGGCCGGGAATGCCGGAGGTATAGGCGTCCTCGGCAAAGTTGCCGAAGCGCTTGCTGAAGGCCTCATGCTCGCCATGGCTGAGCTTCTGGCCGCGGAAATAGATCATCTTGTGGCGGAACAGCGCCTGGCGGACTTCCTCGAACGCCTCATCCGTAATCTCGGGGATCGAGACGCCTGAGATCTCGGCCCCCATCGCGGCGGCCAGCGGGCGGACCTCGATCCGCTTGGTCGGCAGCGCGTGATTGTCGAATTTGCCGGTGGGATGGAGACGCATCGTATTGGCTTCCTCGCTGAAACATCGATCCGGAGACGGCGCAATGTCCGGCTCTCATTGTTGCGCGCCGGGGAACTGGACCGGCGCGGGCAGAGACTATCGCACAGGACGCGGTCTTCGCGAACGCGTAGCCGCTCCGGGGCGTGCAAGGGCGCCCTGTCGGCTGCTGGAGCCGTCGGGGCAAGCCTGGCGGTGGACGATGGCGATAGGGGGCCGAACCGCCCCACACGCGCCACGAGGCGGGGTGCGGGACGTAGGCTCGACGAGCTCGCTGGCAATGCAGGCGGCGTTCGCAAGTGCTGTGTTTCGGCGTGGAACAAGCGAGCGTGTCCTATGTTTGGTCTCGGCCAAGCTTGAGCTGATCGAGGCGATCACGAAAGCCGCGGGCAATCGCGTCCGCGACGTCCGGCGGAAAATCTCCGGGCAGCTTTCCGATAACCGTTTCCAGCGCTGAATTGCCGTTTGCGATGAGATCGTCGATGACCTCAAATGTGTCGGCATTTCCTAGTCCGGCCTTTTCTGCGCTCTGCACGAAATGCCGCCCGGCAATGGTTGCGACGGCATAATGCCGCCTGGTGCCGACGGCCATCGCCAGCTTCATTTGATTCTTGCGGATTTGACCGTCATCGACACTGGGCTGCGCAGACACCACATCGTAAAGCGGCGTGAGGCGGAAGCCACCGCCTGGCGACAGGAAAAGACTGAAATTCTTGGCATGGCCGTCGGTCGCGCCGAGCAGCCAGAACACGATAAGTGCCTTCAGGAAATGCCGCCGGTCTTCGGTCGCATCGTCGCTTCCGGCAAGAAGCCTGAATATCTGCTGCACGCCGGGGCCGCCTTCGCTCTCGTATTTGCTCGCCCAAGGTACGCAAAGCGCTTGGCAACAATCCTCCTGCGGCACGCGCAGGAGACGCTTGTCTGCCGTGAGGAGGCGGTCGAACCGTTCGACGATCAGGACACGTCTGTCGCCGAAGGTTGCCATCTCGGCCTTGGCGGCCGGAATGCCGAGGGCGCTGGCGAGTGTCAGGCAGAGATATTCGTTCTCGACCGAATTGGAGAGATCGATGCCGTTGGGAAGGCGGCCGATCTGCGGTTTGAAGATATGGGTGGTCGGCGTCGTGCCGATGGGTTTCTGCCAACGGCCATTGTAGCGAAGCAAGGCGGTCTTTTCCTGCACGCCCGCGATGGAAATTCGGAAGTCGTCGTCGCGTTCGAGGCCGAGGGGGCTGCGCGCCAGATTGGCGAGCAAATCGGCGATCTCCGCGTCGCTGATGGGATGGCCCTCGATAGCACCGGCCGGTCCAGGCTCGCGACCGTCCGGGAGGAACTGCAATGCACCGACGCAATCGCGCCCCAGGGCGGCAAGAAGACTGTAAGCGTCCGTGCCGCCTGCGCCGACGCGCTCGGCGACGGCACGGCGGATTGAGGCATTGTCAGGCAAGAGATTGTCGAAGACAGCCAGCACCGGCGCACCGATGTAACGGTCCTCGCGTAGCGGTAGAGAGAGCGAGACCGGCATGGTGTATTCCCATGCAAGCCATGTCGGGTCGTAGCGGAAGTCGATCGCCCCCGATGCTTTGTGGGTTAGCTGCCCGACGAGCCGGCTGTTGAGAAAGACATTGAGCCGTTCGGATTTGCGGCGACGCGGCACTAGAATATGTCCCCAAGCTTGGCGACATCGCCCTTGGAGCGCGGCCGGATGGCCAGTTCCAAATCCAGTGCGGAGAGCACGGCGAACAAGGTTTCGAGCGTGCCGCTTCCCTCGGATTCGAGGTTCGAAATCGTCGCCTGGCGCTTGCCGATGCGATTGCTCAGGTCTGCCTGGGTCAGGCTACGCCTTTTTGCGATAGCGCCTGAGTTCGGTGCCGAGCTGCTTTGGGGTTCTGGATGCTGGGGGCATATGTCACCTCAGGCATCAATATGCGCTTTTCCGTATAACATGTCAATATACGAAAATCCGTATAATCTGTGAAATACGGAAAATCGTATAAAGCCGAAATATACGGATTTCCGTATCCTGGTCCGCAGGCGTTCAGGATCGGCCGATCGATCAGGCGATCCATTTGGCAGCTTTGTACCAGGCTGCGGTGTCGCGGAATCCTTCGGAAATTCCAATCCTGGATTGGTAGATTTCGGGCGGAAGCGCTTCATTCGGCCCGACCGACCAGTCGGGGTGCAGCATCTCGCGTGCCTTTCCCGCATTGAAGATCGGCGCCCGGCCGCGCAATCGCCCCCATAGCGACGACAGGTTGCCTGCCGCGAGGAGGGCGCGATCCGAAACGCGCAGAAAGCGTGGGCTCTTGCCGACCGCCCGCGCCGCATCCTCCACGATTTCCGCCATGGTGTAGCCGGCGGGATTGGTGTCGGCCAGCGCATAGAGGCCGGCGCTCCCGGCTCCCATGGCCAGGCGCGCGATGGCGCCGGCGGCGTCTGCGACGTGGATGATCGCGGCGCGGCCCGACCCGAAAACCGGAACGATGGGATGCGAGGCCGCTTTGAAGATCGTGAGTGTTTCGCGATCCCAGGGCCCATAGATCGCCGGCGGCCGCACGATCACAAGCTGGTTCGGTGCGTTGTCATAAACGGCGCGCGCCGCCTCTTCGCCTGCGCGCTTGCTGGCAGCGTAATCGGAGAGCTGTGGTTCGCGCGCCGCCAGCGACGAGACCGCAATGAAGCGGGCATCGGGTGCGTGCTGCCGCGTGATCTGCGCGATGGCACGTGTGCCGTCCTGGTTGGTGCGCAGGAACTCTGCCCGATTTTTCGCCTTGATCAGCCCGGCGACATGCACGATCGCATCGGCGCCGGTGGTGAGATGTTCGAGCGCGGGCATGTCTTCGAGGCTGCCCCGCACGACATCGAATGCGAGGCCCCGCCACAGGTCATGGGCCGGTTCGCGGCGCGCCAGAATGCGCAGCTGCGCGCCTTCGCGGGCGAGCGCCGCAACGAGATGCACGCCAAGAAAGCCCGTCGCGCCCGTTACGGCCACGACAGGAGCGCGGTTCATTCGGCTGCAGCGTCTGCGGTAACCCGCGCCGTGGCCGGTTGGAACGTGCCCGCAAGATACATCGCACGCGCACGGCTGCGGCTGAGCTTGCCGGATGAGGTCTGCGGCAAGCTATGCGGCGGAACCAGAACGACCTCCGTTTCGAGGCCGTAGCGGCCACGAAAGATCTTGGCGATTTCGGTGGTGAGCGCGTCGCGCGCGGCCGGGTCCGAAATGCGGCACTGGACAAGGACAACGACTTCTTCATCCGTTGCGCCTTCGACAGAAAACACCGCGACATCGCCGCTGCGCAGGATCGACACCTCCGCTTCCGCGGTCCATTCCAGATCCTGCGGCCACAGATTGCGGCCGTTGACGATGATGAGATCCTTGGCCCGGCCGGTAATGACGATATCGCCGTCGAGCAGATAGCCGAGATCGCCGGTATCCATCCAACCATCCGCGGTCATGACGCGGGCGGTTTCCTCTGGCGCGCCGAAATAGCCGCTCATCAGGCTGGGGCCCCGCACAAAGATGCGTCCCACGCGCCGGTCGGCCAGCGCGCGGCCGGCCTCGTCACGCACTTCGACGTCATGGTCCGGCAGAATGGGTCCACACAGCACGAAGGCGCGCGTCGGTGCATCCGCGTCGCGCGCAGGCACCGCGTGGTGGTCGCTCTCCAGAAGCGATCTGTCGACGACATCGTGCCGCGCACCCTGGCCGGGTGGTGTGAAGCTCAGTGCGAGCGTCGCCTCGGCCATGCCATAGCTTGGCACAAAGGCGGTGGCGTCGAAGCCTTGGGGGGCAAAGCGCTCGGCGAACCGCGCGAGCACGTTGGGGCGGATCATGTCGCCGCCGATGCCCGCGCCGCGCCAGCTTGAAAGGTCGAGGCCGTCGGTCGAGGCGGTTTCGGCGCGCCGCGCGCACAATTCGTAGCCGAAGGATGGGCTGAAGGAGAGCGTGCCCCGATTGCGGCTGATAAGGGTCGAGCCAGAGAAGCGGCCGGCGCGCAAAGTCACGCGTGGGGAGCACGTCGATCGTCATCTGGCAGGCCATCGGGATCAGCAGGAAGCCGACCAGACCCATATCGTGATAGAAGGGAAGCCAGGACACGCCGCGGTCACCGTCGACGATCGACATGCCGTAGCGTCCGGTATAGTGGGCATTGGCCATGAAGGCGCGCTGCGTCACGGCGACGCCCAGCGGGAAGCGCGTGCTGCCCGAGGAAAACTGCAGATAGGCCAGGCCGTCGGGATTCTGCTCCGGGAGGTCTCCCGAAATCGGAACGACGTTCTCAAGCTGCGCGGGCGTACCGACGATCTTGAGGTTGAGCCCGTCCACGGCTTCGTCCAGCCAGGCGTCGAGCATGGCCGGCCCGAAGGCGGCGGTGGCGTCGGCGCTTTCGATCATGCGCCGCAGATGGGCGATATAGCCGTCCCGGCCGCCGAAAGCGGCGGGCAAGGGCAGGGGCGCGGGTACAAGGCCGGCATATTGGCAGGCGAAGAAGATGCGTACGAAATCGCCGTCGCTTTCGGCGATGAGTGCGACGCGGTCGCCGGGCTCGAGCCCGCGCAGCCAGCATCTTGCGGGCCAGGACGAGCGCTTGTTCGCGCAACACGCGATACGGGAGGGCCTCGACGAGCGCACCCTTTCCGGAGAAGAAATTCAGGCCGGTGGGTCCCTGTGCCGCATAGTCCAACGCCTCACCAATCGTACCAAAATCGGCATGGCGTTTGATCTGCCCGGGATGAAAGGCGGGTGTCGGTTCGATCATTCTACAGAAATCTGGCTGTAACCCCTCGGTCGTCCCGGGTACCAGAGACGGAGCGAGATGGCAATTGGCAAGGCCTCGGTTGCAACTAGAGCGGGTGGGGCCGAGCCGCCCGCTTTTGATGACGGCGAATGCGCCGCGCGCCTGACTTGGATCGTTTGTTCTCTCCTATCGACAGGCTTAATTCATGACCATCCCCGCCCGCGTGCATTTCTGCTGGATCGGCAGGAAGCTGCCATGGGCCTATGTGTTTGCTGTTCTTTCGGCTGCTGAACGTAGCGAACTGCCGGAAATCCTCCTTCACCACACCGATACGCTCGAAGACGGACCCGAACTCGAGGCATTGAGGCGGGCGCCGCACGTACAGCTCGTCCGAGTCGATCCGCAAGCCTACTTAACCCAGGCGGGGGAAGCGCTCGGTGTTGGCGGCGGACTGGCGGCGATCTACCGCAAGCTCGCGAGTCCCGTGATGCGGGCCGATGTGCTGCGTGCGGCAATTTTGTATCTGCAGGGCGGCATCTATCTCGATCTCGATACGATCACGACGAACTCTCTTCGCCCGCTGCTCGATACGCCGCAATTCGTTGGCACCGAGGTCATTGTCTGGCCAAAGGCTGTCCGGCTTTCGCGTTCGCCGATCAAATTGGCCCGCCACGTCATGCTGGACCTGCTGCGCAAGGCGCACCGCAAGCTGCCGGACGGTTGGGAGAATTTTCGCCGTGTCGAGAAATTCTATGCCCGCGGTGTCAACAACGCTGTGATGGGCGCGGAAGCTGGGTCGCGCCTGTTCGCGGATTATCTCCATGCGATGCTGCAGGTCCCGCTCGACCCCCAACCCGGGGCCTATGCGCTGGGCCCGGACCTGCTGCAGGAGGTGATTGGCCGGTACCTGGGCGCCGACCTGACCCTGCACGCGCCACAGGTCTTCTATCCCCTGCCGCCGGAAATCTCCGAGCACTGGTTCCGAACCGGCCGGGCGGCTCGCCTGGACGCGGTTCTGTCGGCGGAGACCCGGGTGGTGCACTGGTACGCGTCGGTCCGCACCAAATCCCGGGTGGCGCAGATCGACCCGGCCTATGTGCGGGCCCATCGATCACACCAGCTCTACAGTGCCCTGGTGTGCGCCTGCATCCGGGATTTGCCTGCCGCCGGATAGGGGATTATCTCTGCCGCCATCGGCCCCGAGGGCGGGAACGGTTAACGCCGGGCCATGGCCGCTTGCTTCGGGCGAGGCCGCAAAGTATTTTTGACGTTCATGTGTCAGTCCGGCGCTCCCGACCGGACGCGAGAGTGATCACTGCCGACACGCGGGGGCCGGCATGCGTTGGGTTGGTCAGGGCATGTCCGTCTGACCGACCAACGACAGATAGGAAGTGCCATAGTGAAAAAGCGCAGGATCCGCATCGCAATTGCGGGGGTTGGGAATTGTGCGAGCGCTCTGATCCAGGGCATCCACTACTATACGCCTGAGCGGTGCCGTGAAGGCGTCGTCGGCCTGATGCATGATGAGATCGGCGGCTATCTGCCCTGCGACATCGAAGTCGTCGCGGCATTCGATGTCGACGCTCGCAAGGTCGGCACGGATGTGAGCCGGGCGATCTTCGCCAAGCCGAACTGCACCAAGGTCTTTCAGAAGATCGTCCCGGATAGTGGCGTGATCGTGCGCATGGGCCCGGTGCTCGATGGCATTTCCGAGCACATGGCCGACTATGTCGAGGACCGGACGTTCGTCCGTTCCGACGCGCCGGAACCCACCAAGGCCGAGATCGTCGCCGAGCTGAAACGCAGCGGCGCCGAAATCCTGCTGAATTATGTTCCCGTCGGATCGGAGCAGGCCGCGCGCTTCTATGCGGAATGCGCGCTGGAAGCCGGTCTCGGGTTCATCAACAACATGCCGGTGTTCATCGCCAGCGATAAGCGTTTTGCCGATCGCTTCAAGGCGCGCAACCTGCCGATCATCGGCGATGACATCAAATCCCAGCTCGGCGCCACGATCACGCACCGCATGCTGACGGACCTGTTTGCGAAGCGCGGTGTCAAGCTGATGCGCACCTATCAGCTCAACACCGGCGGCAACACCGACTTCCTCAACATGAAGAACCAGGAACGCCTGGCGTCGAAGAAGACCTCCAAGACGGAGGCGGTCCAATCCGTCGCCAAGAAGCGCATCGAAGACGACAACATCCATGTCGGCCCGAGCGACTATGTGCCGTGGCAGAACGACAACAAGGTCTGCTTCATCCGGATGGAAGGGCGCTTGTTCGGCGACATTCCGATGGATCTGGAAATGCGGCTGTCGGTGGAGGATTCGCCGAATTCCGCCGGCGTGGTCATCGACATGATCCGCTGCTGCAAGCTGGCCCTGGAGAATGGCGTGGGCGGCATGCTGGAAGCGCCGAGCGCCTATTTCTGCAAGCACCCGGCCATTCAGCACACCGATGACGACGCCTATGCCATGACCGAGGCCTTCATCCGCAACAACACCGTGAAAGTGTCCGTCGTCTGATGAAATGCCTCATCGTGGCCGCGGGGCAGGGGACCAGGCTCCGGGAAAAGGGCGAGCTCAAACCCCTGATCCGCATCAACGGGGTCCCGCTGATCGAGCGCGTCATTGCCCGTGCCCGCAGTGCCGGCGTCGATGCGTTCTACGTGGTCAGCGGCTATCGCGGTGACGAGCTGCGCATGGAACTCGACGAGTACGCCGCGCGCGAAAAGGTCTCCATCACCCATATCGTCAATGACCAGTGGGACCGGGCCAATGGCCTGTCGGTGCTCAAGGCCAAGCGCTATCTCGATGGGCCATTTCTGTTGACCATGTGCGACCATCTGGTCGATCCGGAAATCTACCGCCATCTGGCGTCCTCGCCCTTCGAGCCGGAGACGGTGACCCTGGGGGTCGATTTCAATATCGACAGCCCGCTCAACGACCCCGAAGACGTCACCCGCGTAAAATGTTCGAATGGCCGGATCGAGCATATCGGCAAGGTCATCCGCGAATTCGATGCCATCGATACCGGCGTCTTCCTGTGCACCCCGATCATCTTCGATGCTCTGGAAGAAAGCGCGGCCCAGGGCGACGACAGCATTTCCGGCGCCATGAATGTTCTGGCGCAATGGAACAAGGCGCGTGTCCTCGATATCAAGGACCGGCTCTGGGTCGATGTCGACGATCCCATCGCGTTCGGGAAGGCCGAGGCGTTGCTGGAATCCGGGCGCCTCTGATCTGCGGCCGACGCGGCCGGACATGTCTTTGAGATAGGTGATTTGTGGAAATCGCTGAACCCGTCCGGCGGACGTCAGAGATCGAGGAATTCACCAATCTCTATCTTATCCATCCGATAGCCAGCCGGCTCACGCCGCTTTTCGCGGCCATGCATATCTCGCCGAATGCCGTATCCCTGACCGGCATGCTGTTCGGCATCGCGGCTGCCTTTGCGTATTACCATTATCTCGATCTGCCCTACGCGATTGCAGGCTTCGTCCTGATGATCGCATGGCATGTGATGGATGGCGCCGACGGTCAGCTCGCGCGTCTCACCCATTCGCAATCCGAGCTGGGCAAGATTCTCGATGGAATCTGCGATTACGTGACGTTCATCGCGGTCTATGTCGCCTTGGCGATCGTTCTCAGTCGTCAATATGGCGATTGGATGTGGGCACTCGTCGTGGCCGCTGGCGGCTGCCACGCGGCCCAGGCGGCGGCCTATGAGGCGCAACGGCAGGAATACAATTTCTGGGGTCACGGCCGGACATCGATGAAACTTCCGGATCTCGATATGGCGCCGCCGGACACCGCCGCCATGTCACCGCCGCAACGGCTTATGAATTTTCTCTATCGGCAATATGTGTGGCTCCAATTGACAGTGTCCGGGATCAACCCGGCGTTTTACACGCGATTGTCCGCGCTGCTGGACGCCGAGCCCGAGCGCGATGCGGCGATCCGAAGGCGCTATCGCGACGTGTTCGCGCCTGTCTTGCGCCGCTGGTCCGTGCTGTCGGCCAATTATCGGACGCTCGGAATTTTCGTCGGCACGCTCTTTAGGGCGCCTCAGGTCTATTTCTGGTTCGAGATCGTCGGCTTCAGCGCGATTCTGATCGCTCTTCTCTCCAGGCAGCACACACGATATGCGCTGTTTCTGGATGGCCTGGACGCCCAGGGATAGGCGGCGCGCGCTATCGATGTGCGCGGCGGAAGAGATAAACCGCGGCGGCCATGAGCAGCAGCGGCGGCGCCATGACGACGATCGCCGGATTGAGATTGAGCAGAAGGTCCAGATGCGCGCTGATTTGCTGGATCAGCGTGAATACGATGCCGATAATGGCACCGATGGCGAGCTGTTGTCCGCTGTTCTGCGCGCGTGACGTGGCGAACACAAACGGCATGGCAATCAGGATCATGGCGAACATGGAAAGCGGGATGCTGACCTTCGCCCAGAAGGCCTGCTGATAGCGCGTTGCCGGTTGATCGCGTTGTTCAAGGTCGCGGACATAGCGATAGAGCTCGACCGGCGGCATGCTCTCGGGCGGCAGCACCAGCAGTTGAGCCTGCTGTTGGGGCAAAAAGGAATGCCACGCCAGGGACGCCAGGTATTCGGTCTGAAACTGTGCGGCGTGAAGGCGCTTTCGCACGACGTCGCTGAGGAGCCATGTGCCGTCGGGCCGGATCATGGCGCGGTCTGCGTGGATGTAGCTCGCCAAGGCACCGTCGGCCGTGAACGCATAGATATTGATATCTCTCGGCACGTTTCCGAAGCCGAAGTGCTCGACATTGAGATACTGGCGATCGGCCTGGGCCCAGAAGCCGTCGCCGCCATGGACTGGCGCCGAGGAGGAGAGCTTGGCCGTGCGCTCGGCCTGGGCGAACTGTTGCGCCGGGGGGATTACGAATTCCGCCATCAGGAACAGGACCGCGAGAATTGGCACCGCAAGCTTGAACAGCGCGCCGGCGATCCGGCGTTCGGAAATGCCAAGGGCGCGCATCGCTGTGAGTTCGGAGCCGCTGGCCAGACCGCCCAGCCCAAGCAGGCTGCCGAGCAGCATCGAGACCGGCGCCGCTTGCAGCAGCTTGGACGGAGACAGGAGCGCCACATAGGCCAGGGCGTCGACCAGGTGGTAATGACCCTGGCCGACGGACCGCAACTGTTCGACGAATTCGAGCAGGCTGAACAATGCGGTCAGGCCGAAAGCCGCGAAAATGAAGTATCTGAGGGCGTGAGCCGCAATATAGCGATCGAGCTGGGTCATGGCCGGCGAGCGTGTTGCGCGAAGCGGGGGCCTGCCGGGCCTGTGGAGAGAACGATCATGCGTGCGTGCGTCTGTATTTGAAGCGCAGGTCCGGTACGTACAAGGCGATGACCACGATCAGGCCAAGCAGTGCCGGCACCCACCAAATCCCCGGGAAGCTGGGGACCACGCCGTTCTGAACCCAGGTTCGCGCCGAGGTGTATAGCAGATAATATCCCGAATAGATCAGAATTGCCGTACCGATCTTTGTATATCTGCTTTGCCGCGGCTGTGCATGGCTGAGCGGCACGGCCAGCATGGCCAGCAGCAGCGTCGACAACGCCGTGGAAAGCCGCCACTGGAATTCGGCAATGTCGCTGGGCGCGTCGGATCTCGCCAGATATCCGCTGTCTGCGGCCACCGAACTGTATTCGGGCGGCGTGTCGCGTTGGCGGTTCGGATTGACGATGATCCCCTGGACATTGATGGCGTGATCGCTTTGTCCTTTCTTGCGGGCGATCTGGTAAACATTGGCGTTGCGCAGATAGACGGCCGGTCCCTCTGCCGGCTTGTCGCTCGGCAGCTGATAGGCCAGTTGGGCATAGATGATCTGGATGCTGTTGCGATGTTTGAGCTGCACGAACACGTCGCGCGCCGGCGCGTTCGGGCCCTCGCGATGGGCAAGATAGATGACCCGGTTTCCCTTGTCGCCGACATAGAATGTGCCGGCGCCCATATCGCCGACATTGAGCTGCAGCTCGGCCCGCCGGGAAATCTCGTGCATCTGTTGATAGGCCCAGGGGCGCACCCACAGCGACAATCCGGCCACGACGATCGCCAGGCCTGCGGCCAGGGTCAGCACCGCACCCATCACCCGGCCCGGCGATACACGCAGGGCGAACATCGCCGTGAATTCGGATTCGCTGTACAATTTGCCGAAGGCGAGCACCACCGCCAGATACAGCGAAATCGGGATCAGGACTTCCAGCGAGATCAGCACTTTCAGGCCGATCAGTTCGGCGATCGTGTCGGTCGGCAACAGCCCGTTCACCGCGTCCGACAAGAACCCGGCGGCGCTGAAGCTGCCGAACAGGACAGCGAGGATGCCCAGTATGGTCGCCAGCGGCTTGCTGATTTGCTGAATAAGGTAGCGATTGATGATCAAGACGTCACACCATTTGCCTCGCGGCTATGGACCCGACCGGGATGGTGACCATGGGTCTTCCCGCTCCCCGACGGGCCGTTCGTAAGCGATTCTGGATGCTCTTCACGCCACCAGCAAATTCCGCGGTCGTGAGTGCCAATTCGTCGCGCCATCCGGCCCGGGCTGGACACCAGAATACTGGTTAAGGCGAAAGCGCCGAAAACCTGTCATACCAAAAATCCCCCCAAATGCCGGACCATCCTGCAGCGGCTCCGACCGATCGAAGGCCGCCTTGGAGCAGTGTAGCGCGAACCGGAAGCGGCAAGACAGCTGTGCCCGGCCTGGGCCCGGCCCGGCGGCGGGATCCTGCCATTATGGGCAGGCAGGGTTCTACACCGCCCAGCCTGTCAGGCTTGGCGCTCCCCATGGCAAAGAGCCACACCCCGCCCCGGGGGCGGTTCGGTGGCTCGAACGGGCATGGTAACCGCGGCCAAATCCTCCGCGCGGCCGCGGCCGGCCCCGCCCGTGGCGGTTTCGGGCCCCCGCATGGCCTTCCCCGCCCGGCCGTTGGGCTGTATGTACGACCGCGACGGCCATGACAATTCTATGTCGCGGCGTGGTACAATGTCCTCTATGGTTATGCGTTACGGTGTTCCTGGCTGGAGCGCAGTACGGACTGTGAATGGGTAAAGGGGCAGATGGATAGCTTGGTCAGCGATATTCGCGACACGATATTCGATACGTTGCGCGCTTCCCTCGGGAAGCCTGTCGAACTTTCCGATCAGACCAACATCGTTAACGATCTTGGCTTCAATTCCGTCGCGGTAATGGACTTTGTCATGGAGATCGAGGATCGCCTCGACATCTCTGTCCCGCTCGACCGGATCGCCGAAGTCGAAACGATTGGCGATCTCGTATCCACCGTGCGCGGCCTCAAGAGCGGCGGCTGAACGATGGGGCTCTTTGACAAGTTCGCGCCACTCGCGGCACTTTATGAAAAGCTGGAAGGCGCAGGCGCCAATCCGTTCAACGTCGCCTTCGACGTTGTGCTCTCGCCCACCGAAGCGAGGATTGGGGACCGGCAAATTCTTCTGCTCGGCACCAACAATTATCTCGGGCTGACCTACGACCCCGCTGTGATCGCGAAGGCGATTGAAGCGATCGAGATGTTCGGCACCGGCACCACGGGATCGCGGATCGCGAACGGCAGCTATGATGGCCATATCCGGCTTGAGCAGGCGCTCGCCGATTTCTACGGCCGCAAACACGCGATGGTGTTTTCGACGGGCTATCAGGCCAATGCCGGCGTTCTGTCGACGCTGGCCGGCAAGAACGATCATTTGATCCTCGATGCCGATTCGCATGCCAGCATCTATGACGGATCGCATCTGGGGCATGCCCAGGTCACGCGGTTCCGCCACAACGATCCGGATGATCTCGCCAAACGTCTGCGCCGCCTGGCCGATACGCCCGGCGACAAGATCGTCGTCGTCGAAGGCATCTATTCGATGTTGGGCGATACGGCGCCGTTGCGCGAATTTGCGCAGGTGAAGCGCGAGTGGGGCGCCTATCTCGTGGTCGACGAAGCCCATTCGCTCGGGGCGCTTGGGCGAAACGGGCCGCGGTCTTGCCGAAGCCGAAGGTGTCGAAGCCGATGTCGATTTCATCGTCGGAACCTTCTCCAAGAGCCTCGGTGGCGTCGGCGGCTTCTGTGTCAGCGACATCGACGGGTTCGATATTCTGCGCGTCACCAGCCGGCCCTACATGTTCACGGCATCGCTGCCGCCCAGCGTGATCGCGGCGGCGACCGAAGCGCTCCATCAGTTGCGCACGCGGCCGGCTCTGCGCCGGCAGCTCCGCGAAAATACCGAACGGCTTTACACGGGCCTCGCCGATCTCGGTTTCAGTCTTGGTCCCGAGCCGAACCCCGTGGTTTCGGCGATTATGCCCAGCCCGGAAGCCGCTTTTGAATTCTGGAGCAAGCTTCTGGAAGCGGGCCTCTACGCCAATGTGAGCCTGCCGCCGGCGACGCCCAAGGGGCTTGCGCTTCTGCGCACGAGCGTCAGTGCCGCGCACACAGCCGAGCAGATCGATTATGCCGTGGCATTGTTCGGTCAGGTCGGCCAGGAGATGGGGCTCATCGCGCCCGCTCAGGTTCAGGTGCAGGCGGCGCAGTAGCGATCGCGCCTAGCCGGATACCGTTGGCCGGCGCTCTCAGTAATATTTCATCTGAACGGCGATGGCATTGTCGCCGCGGTGCGCCGCGATGCGCACTTGTTTCAGCTTGGGCGGTCCAAAATAGAGCGTCGGGTTGTTGGAGAAGCCATAGCCCTCGGTCGGGATGCCGAGGAAATTGGTGTCGAAATGCCCGTTTTTGTTCTCGTCCCCGAAGAGCGCGACCGCATAATAGCCCGGTTCGGCGACAACGAAGCAGGCATGGCTAACCGGCAGCGTCACGGCAATATGCTGGCGGGCGAGCTTGTAGGCGCCATCCAGGAAGTGCGCCGAATCGTCCGGATAGATCGTGATCGTGATGTCGCCCTTGGTCGTGTGCATGCCGCGGACATCGATCTGCAGCCGCACCTGGTTGGGGTCGCTGGAATTGCAGGCTGGCGCAGCGGCAGCCAAGACGGGCTGCGCAGTCGCACACAGCAACGTGATCAACGAAGCCACGGCCGCCAATCGCGGGGCGCGCCCGATCGGCTTGTTCGCATTGGCGCCATCGTTAACGGAGGCAGTCATCGTCCCATCCCATTCCATCCGGATTGCGGCACCGTGCGGCCCCGGAGTCTCGGCGGCGTTGTCGATCTTGTCTAGCGTTTTGGTCGCAATTGCGGCAAGCCACGCCTTGCTCCTATGCCCGCTTGCCCTCTAGCCTTGCGGCCCTGTGCCGACGCATTGCCGGAGGCTGAGGGGACGCCTCTGGCGACAGGATACGGAATCGAGACAACCGACAGAGGGATCAGGTGCGCGAGATCGCGATATTCCGTCAGAACCTGTTTCGGGTATCCGAACCGTTCATCCGGCAGCAGGTCGGGCAGCTGCAGCGATACAAGCCGTTCTATATGGGCCGCATGCGGTTCGGCGATCCGCCCGCCGGCGCGGTGTCGCTGGCCTTGCAGGACCGCGGCGGATGGACGGCGCTGCCCGGCATTGGCTGGCAGATGATCACGCGGAGCCCGGCGCCCTATCTGCGCTTGCTGGGGAACCGGCGGCCGGCGCTCATCCACGCCCATTTCGGTATCGATGCGGTCTATGCGCTTCCCGTGGCGAAGCGGCTTGGGATACCGCTGGTCACGACCTTCCATGGCTATGATGCCACGCTCTCCACGGCGGCTCTGCTGTCCTCGCCCGCCTGGGCGAACTATCCGCTGTTCCGGCACCAGCTCGCGCAACAGGGCGATCTGTTTCTCTGTGTGTCCTCGTTCATTCGCGACCGGGTTCTGGCGATGGGCTTTCCCGAGGCGCGCACGCGCGTTCACTATATGGGCGTGGACTACCGGTCGATCCAGCCGCGCGATCCGGACGAGGAAACGCAAACGATCCTGCATGTCGCGCGGCTCGTCGAGATGAAGGGCACGAAATATCTGATCCGTGCATTCGCCGAGCTGAGCCAGCGTCGGCGGGATGTGCAATTGGTGATCATCGGCGATGGCCCGAAGCGGGCATCGTTGCAGGCGCTCACAAGATCGCTTGGGCTGGAAGGCCGCGTGCAGTTTCTCGGAGCCCGGCCGCATGACGAGGTGCTGGCGTGGATGCGCAAGGCCCTGATGCTGGTGTTGCCGAGCATCCGGACGGCCAGCGGACGCACCGAGGGTCTGGGCATGGTCTCGCTCGAAGCTGCGGCCACCGGTGTGCCGGCGGTTGGCTCGCGCATCGGTGGCATACCCGAAGTCGTTGTCGATGGCCGAACGGGCTTTCTGGTGCCGGACCGCGATTCGAGCGCACTGGCGGCGCGGATGATGGATCTGCTGGAGGATCCGGCAAGGCGGCGGCGTATGGGTGAAGAGGCGCGGGCACACATCGAACGGCATTTCGATCTGCGCGCGCAAACGCAGGTCCTCGAGGATTTCTATGACAGCGTCCTGGCAAATCCCGGATAAGACCGGCACCGTGACGGGAGAGCGGGCCGCTTTGGTCGTCGCGCATCCGGACGACGAAACCCTGTGGCTCAGTTCGGTCATCGCGTCGGCGGATCGCATTGTCTTTTGCTATGGCGACCAATTCGAAAAGCCGAAAAAGGCGGCGGCGCGGCGGCGTGCTGTGGCCGCGTTGCCGTTGCGCGGCATCGTCGATCTGGGGATCGCGGAGAGCGGGGCCCTGCGCTTCGTGGACTGGATGCACCCGCGGTTGACGGCAGCCGGTATTGAGATTGCCGATCCCGAGGTGCGGAGCCGCTACGAGCACAGCTATCAGATGCTGATCGCTGGACTGCGACCCGCTCTGGCCGGCATGCGCGACGTTTACACGCACAATCCGTGGGGGGAATACGGCCATCCCGACCACATTCAGGTCCACCGCGCCGTGGCCGCGTTGCAGGCCGAACTCGGCTATACGATCTGGTTCACCAATTACGTCGGCGCGGCGAGCTGGCCTCTGGCATGCGCGCTATCCGCGCAGCCCTATTGGACGCAGCGCCGCGTGGTCCAGCCCGATCGGGCCATGGCGCGCCGGCTGATGCGCATCTATCGCCGCCACGGCGCCTGGACCTGGACATGGGGCCATCGCTGGCCCGCGCAGGAGACCCTCTATGCTGTGCCGCCTGCGGACGTTTCGGAGCCTCGCCATTCCTTTTCCGGAGAATGGTTATTGGATGTCGCGGGCCTGCGCTGGTGGCCGCCGCCGTGGCGCGCGTCCCGGCGATGCCTGAATTGAGCAGCGGGCGCCGTTTCCGGCGCGCAGGCAGTATCTTCCGGGCACGAGGATATGCCAAAATCGGGCCTTCGCTGGCGCCTGGCCCTTCCGGGCGGCGCTTTTCGACCACCCCAGCGTTCGACGATATCTGATGACCAAGACGTCCATATCCCGCCGGCTTGAAGGCGTTGGTTCCGGTGCGCGGTTTCTCGCCCGGGCCGTCGGCTCCCGGTACAATCCGTTGCTGGCGCAGCTCGTGGTCACGCGCCGCTGCAATCTGGCTTGCGGCTATTGCAACGAATACGACGATTTTTCGCCCCCGGTTCCGCTGGAGACGATCCTCGCCCGGGTCGATCATCTGGCGGGCCTGAACACCGCCTCGATCACCTTCACCGGCGGCGAGCCGCTGCTGCATCCCGATCTCGACAAGATCATCGCCGCCGCACGCGGTCACGGCATGATCGTGACCATGATCACCAATGGCTTCAAGCTCACGCGCAAATGGATCGATCGGCTCAATGCGGCTGGCCTGCAGGGCATGCAGATCAGCATCGACAATCTCGAGCCTGACGAGATTTCGATGAAGAGCCTGAAGTCGGTGGAGGGCAAGCTTGAACTTCTCTCGCGGCTCGCCCAGTTCAAGGTCAATGTGAATTCGGTTTTGGGCGTCAGCGGCGAGCGCACGCAGGATGTGATCACGGTGGCCGAGACGGCTGCGAAATACGGACTGCAACACTCGGTCGGCGTGCTGCATGACCACACCGGAAACCTCAAGCCCCTGAGTGCGGCGCAGATGGATGCCTATACGCAGGTCACGAAGATTTCTCCCTCCGTGGTCCACAGTCTGAACTACTGGCTGTTCCAGAAGAACCTGATGCACGGCCAGCCCAATGACTGGAAGTGCCGGGCCGGCGCGCGTTACCTCTACATCTGCGAGGACGGCAAGGTGCATTGGTGTTCGCAGCAGCGCGGCTATCCCGGAACGCCGCTGCTCGAATATACGCGCGAGGACATTCGCCGCGAATACCATACGGAAAAGTCCTGCGCCCCGACCTGCACACTGAGCTGCGTGCACCAGATGAGCATGCTCGATCGCCATCTTGGCGGGCAGAAGATCAACGATCCGGTCGCGTCCGGCGCCGCCTAGCGGATCACGTTGTCTGCGCGGGCTGGCGGCGGGCGTGAAAGAACAGCCCGCAATAGGTCAGCGCGGTCGCAACCACGACAAGCCCGAGCTGGATACGCGGGTCGCCGCCGATCGCCAACAGACGCGCAATTTCCACGACTGCGACCAGGGCGGCGATGGCGAGGCTCGGCGCGACCAGGGTTCGCGCCAGCTCCGCGGCATGAATGTCCCAGTGGCGCCACAGATAGCGGCTTCCCCACAGCAGCAGCAGCGGATAGACGGCAAGCCACACCGCCGACACGGCGACGATCCCGGTCTGTGCGGGAAAACTGATGCCGGCGATCAGGATTCCGGCGGTCAGCAGAAACAGCGTCGTCGCCGAGAGGCGCGCCGCCACGCCGGGCCGCCCGGATCCCATCATGAGCGGATAGAGCAATTGCGCGGTCACGCGCAGCAGCGCCGCCGCCGCGAGCAATTTGAGCGGCAAGGCGGCCGCCGCATAGCTGTGGCCCTGTTTGTCGTGCAGCAGCGCGGTGAGGGGATCTGCGGCGAGGATCAGGCCCATCATCAGCGGGAAGACCAGCGTTGAAAGCCGCCCCAGCGACCAGGTCAGCGATTGCGCCAGTTGGTCCTTCACGGCCGCCAGCTTCGCAAAAACCGGCAGCGCCGTGCGGTTGACCAGCGTGCCGACCGCCATTGCCGGCTCCATGGCGATATCGAACGCCACCCGATACACCGCCAGCGGCGCCGCGCCGTAAAACCATCCGATCAGGAGATAGTCGACGTTCTTGAACAGTTGCTCGAAGATGTTCGATGTGGCGGCGCGCATTCCGAAGCGCACGAGCGGCGAGATCGCCGACAGCTGAAACCGAAATCCCGGCCGGAAGGGATTTGCGATGGTGGCGCCGATCAGCGTGTAGAGGCCGCTCGCGGCATAACCCAGCACAAGCGCCCATGCCCCGGCGCCCGCAACGGCAAGGCCCAGCCGCGTCAGCGCCGCGGCCAGCGTCGAGCAGACATTGACGACGGCGATGCGTTCATATTGCAGGTTCCGGTTCAGGATCGCCAAAGGGATCACGGCCGCGCCGACCACTGGCTGCTTGATCGCGATCGCGACAAAATAGCTGGCCATTCCGGCGGTGCCATAAAGCGTCGCGATCCAGGGCGCGGCGAGCAGCGTCAGGCCGGCGACCAGCGTGGCTGCGCCGACAACGAACCAGAACAGCGTATCGAGTTGGTGGCGGGAGATGGATGGCGCCTGCACCAGCGCCTCGCTGGTTCCGAACCCGTTCACGGCTTCGATCACCATGCCGAACGAGACAATGAGCGAGGCGAGGCCGACCTGATCCTTGGTCAGAAACAGCAGCACGACCAGAATGGTCGAGAAATCGATGACCTTGCTGAGAATCGTCGCGCCGCCCAGCCAGTTGAAGCCGCGCACCAGATGTCGTTGATGGCTATCCATGCCCCACGCCCGGCGTTACTCGGGTTCGGCCGGAACGGGCGGCGACACGACAGCGCTTGGCGGCAGAACCCAGGATCGTTCGCGCAGCAGGTGAACCAGCCAGCGCCGCGATTGGCGCCCCCAATTGCGGAAATGCGCGGCGCTCCAGAAACCGTGCGCGATGGGCGCCGAGCGCAGCCGCTTCTCGACGATCCCGGCAATCTTGTGGGCGCGTGCGCTCCAGGTGAGATCGCGGCTGTCTTCGCGCGCCGCCGCGGCAAGGCGTGCCGCCAGTTGCGGTTCGCCGGTCAATGCGCTGATACCGGAGACCAGCGAGCCGAGGTCGTCGGGATCGCAGAGAAACGCATTTTCCCCATGCGTCAGAAGTTCCTCGACGTCCGGCGTATGGCCGGCAAGGATCGGCCGGCCCGAGGCCATGTAGAAGAACAGCTTGAGCGGCAGCACCGTGGAGCCGAATTCGGCCAGCGGCTGCCATGATGGCGGAATCAGCAACACGTCGGCGGCAAAAATATATTGTGCGAGCGCATCGGCCGTCTGCCAGGGAACGATGCGGATATTGGGGACCGATTTCGCGAGCGTTTCGATCGGGCCCTCGCCATTGGAGCCGACCAGAATGAACTGGATATCGGGCAATTGTCTGGCCGCCTCGACCACCAGGTGCAGCCCCTTTTTGTGATTGATGCGCCCGGTATAGACGACGGTCTTCGCGTCGGCGGGAATTCCGACAGTCTGCTTGGCGATCTCGATCGGGACTGGCGCCTGCAAACGCTGCGGCTCATAACCGTTGTGAACGCATTGCAGCTTGTCCGCCGGTATTCCGAGCTTCAGGTATTTTGCGCGCGTATAGTCCGAGTGGCAGATGTTGATCAGGAAGCGTCGATTGCAGACGAGGCGATAGAGCCAGAACTGCAAGGGCGGAATTTGATCGGGCCAGGGGCGATAGTGATCGAACACCACGCGCTGGCCGAAGGTCACGGCCATCCAGGCGACCCAGAGATTGCGTGTATAGACCAGATCGGCCTGCCGGAATTCCTTGCGGAAGACCATGGTCAGCCCGCAGAGCAGATGCCGCAGCGCCGCCGGCCGCGTGGGCGCCCAGGCCCGGATTGCCGGCATGGCCGCGAGCGCGGCCGCGGCCTCACGATCGGCCTGATCCCGCGCGGGCACATGCAGCCAGGATTGTTCGGTTAACGGGGCAAGATATTTGGCGGTCGTGATGAACACCTCGGCATCCGCTTCGGCGCTCGGAAGAGGATTTTCGAAGGCGAAGAGGATTTTCATCGATGTCCGCAGGAAACGCCGCAAGCCGGGAGCAGCCGGGCACCGCCAGGATACCATGGCCGGGCTCTGGGCCTGAACCTATGCGGGGCGGGAAGCCGGATCAATAGAGGCGAAATCGGGCCTCGACGGCGCGCGGATGCCGCTGCCGGCCCTCTTTGCCGTTGCTCGCGTTCTGCGCTAGAAATTCCTCGGCTTTTGCCCCCGCCGCATGGTCGGCTGCGCCCCCGGACGCGTGATTGTGCCGGCGGGCGAGGGGCAGCTTGAAGTGTTGACCGGGCTCATGGGGGCATCAAGAGGCGAGATGGCGGAGAAGCTGGTTTGGGGCCGGGCCTGGAGCGGGCGCAGCTACGATCTTGGGCGCATGACGCTGCCCGAGTTGTGGCGCGCCTACCTGACCTATCCCGCGATCCATGTCTATGCGGCCTGTGCTTTGCTCTCTGCGATCGCGGCCATTGCCTTGGCGCCGCGCTGGCAAGCGCTCGCGCTGCCGGTGCTCGCGGTGCTGATCGCCTATCCGCTCGCCTGGTACGCCATTCACCGATACATTCTGCACGGCCGTTGGCTCTACAAGATGAAATGGTCGGCGGCGCTGTGGAAGCGCATTCATTTCGACCATCATCAGGATCCGCACCGTCTTGAAGTCCTGTTCGGCTCGCTGAGCAACACGCTGCCCACCATCGCCGTCGTGACGATGCCGCTGGGCTATCTCATTGCCGGCTGGCCGGGGGCGGCGGCGGCCTTCTCCGCAGGACTGGTGACGACCTGCGTCTACGAGTTCGTCCACTGCATCCAGCACCTCAACTACAAGCCTTCAAGCCGCCTGGTGCTGACGCTCAAGCAATTCCATCTCGTCCATCACTTCCACAATGAGAACGGCAATTACGGGATCGTCAGCCGCATCCCGGACATGCTGCTCGGTACCTATTACCGCGACGCCCGCGACCGGCCGAAAAGCGCGAGCGTCTACAATCTCGGCTATGACCTCGATGAGGCACGCCGCTATCCCCAGGTGATGGTGCTGACCGGAGCACCGCCGCGCGACCGTCCGCCACCCGCGTCCGCCCCAACATCCGATTTCAGGTCCGCATCATGACACAAATCGAGATCATCCCTGTCGAGGGCCGCAAGCTCCTCGACAGGTTCATCCGCTTGCCGAACAATCTCTACCGCGACGATCCGAACTACGTCGCGCCGTTGCACCTCGAACGCCTCGACGCGCTGACGCCCAAAAATCCGTTTTTCGGCCATGCCGATGTGCAGTTCTGGATCGCGCGCAAGGATGGCCGCGATGTCGGGCGCATCAGCGCGCAGATCGACCGGCAGGAGCTGGCCGTGCGTCCCGATGCGGGCGGGCGCTTCGGCATGATCGCCGCGGAGGACGATCCGGCCATTTTCCGCGCGCTTTTCGCCACCGCCGAGGATTGGCTGCGCGCCCGCGGCATGACGCGCATCGAAGGCCCCTTCAACCTCAACACGAATGAGGAAATGGGACTGCTGGTCGACGGCTTCGACACCCCGCCGATGCTGCTGATGGGCCACGACAAGCCCTATGTCGGCCCGCGCATCGAAGAGCAGGGGTTCACGAAGGAAAAGGACGTCTTCGCCTATATCTACGATATCGGTGTCGATCTGCCTGCCGGCGCGCGCCGGCTTCTCGCCCGGCCCCTGCCCAAGGGGCTCACGGTGCGGCGCATCGATTTCAAGCGCTACAACGAAGAGATCGCCACCATCACCGAGATCTTCAATGATGCCTGGCTTCACAATTGGGGCTTCGTGCCGCTCACCGCGATCGAGACCGATCACCTTGCCAAATCGCTGAAGCCGCTTCTCGATCCGCGTCTTGTCAGCATTGTCGAACTCGATGGCGAAGCGGTCGGCTTCCTCGTGTGCCTGCCCAATCTCAACGAGGCGATCCGCGATCTGGACGGCAAGATCCTGCCCTTCGGCTGGGCGAAATTGCTGTGGCGCTTGAAAGTCGCGGGCGTGAAAACGGCGCGCGTGCCGCTGATGGGCATCAAGCGGTCGGCGGCGAAAGGCGTGATCGGCAGTCTGCTGCCGTTCCTGGTGATCGACGCGGTCCGCAAGGAGGCCGTGAAGATGGGTTTCCGGCAGATCGAGCTGTCCTGGATCCTCGAGGACAACATGCCGATGCGCCACATCAATGAGAGCCTCGGCGGTGTCGCCTACAAGACCTACCGCATCTACGGAAAAGCCCTTTAAGGCCATCGAGTGTCAACCGGCATCTACGCCTGAAGGAGTGCCGATCCATCGCAAATCCGACCTGAAACCGAAGGCATTTTGGACCCAGAGGGAAACTGCATCACTTTGAACATCGACCTCGGTTGCATGGGGATCATTCATCGCTACAAAGCATGCAGGTATTGGGAGGAGCGGTCCGGTGGCAAAGAACAACACGATCACCTTGTATGATTTGCATCTTGCGAGCGGGGCGACCATCAGCCCGTTCGTCTGGGCAACCAAATACGCCGTTGCACATAAGGGCTTCGAGATGGACCTTGTGCCGGGCGGCTTCACCGGCATTCCGGAGCGCACCGGCGGCAAGTCCGAGCGCCTGCCTGTGATTGTCGACGATGGCGAATTCGTGCTCGACAGCTGGCTGATCGCCGAACATCTCGACCGCAAATATCCCGACCGCCCGACGCTGATCGGCAATGCGAGCGTCAAGCCGCTGGCCCAGGTGCTGGAAAGCTGGCTGTGGCGCGACGCGATCAGCCCGTGGATGACCTGCTACATTCTTCAATATCACGACCGTTCCTTGCCGCAGGACCATGACTATGTGCGCAGCAGCCGCGAGCGCATGTTCGGCCGCAAGTTCGAGGACATCATCATCGGCCGCGAGGATCGCCTCCCGCAGGTGCCCCCGAAGCTCGAACCGCTCCGCGCCGCGTTGCGCGAGAGCAAGTGGCTGGGCGGCGACACGCCGAACTATGCCGATTATCGCGCGCTGGCCGTGTTCCTGTTCCTGGCCTCGGTTGCGGACACGCCCGCGCTCACCGACGACGATCCGCTGCGGGACTGGATCGAGCGCGGCTTCGACCTTTATGGCGGGCTCGGCCGTCATCCGGGCCTCAGCCCGATCTTCGGCCTCAAGCTGCGCGAAGGCGATCCGGAGCCGTTCAACAGGAACCCCGCCGGAGGGCTCGTCTCGCGCAATACCGGTCCCCAGTCCACGGCGGGAGAGACGGCGCGACTGCGCGGTCAAGAAGCAGGCGGCACAACCGCATGGGGCAACAACAGGTCCTGATCGCGCGCTAGCACGAGGGGCGATTCTCGATCTGACCCGGTCACAGGTCGACTTTGAAAACGGTCTTGTTGATTTCAACCCCAAGGGAAGGCGCCGAAACAGGAAGCGGCGCCCGGTTCTGAAGCTCACGAGTGGGCTGCGCATGACGCTCCAGGCGATAGAGAGCCGAGTACCGTCAGGAAGCGGCGCGTGAGCTCGCACTCCCTGAATTCACACATTACGTGACCTGGAAGAGCAAGCGGATCAAAGCGATCAACCGCGCGTTCCAGGTCGTCGTCAGGAATGCCGGACTGGGTGGGACCAACGTGACGCTTTATTCACTTCGGCACACAATGGGTCGTGAGCTGCGCAGTCAGCGCGTCTCGTCCGAAGAGATCGCGATGTTCCTGGGCCACAAGCCGAAGAATGTGGCCCAGGCGACTTTCTTCTATGCGCCGTTCGATCCGGACTACCTCATGCAATCGGTTGAGGTCGTCGAGAACTACGCGACCAGGCTGAAGGCGGAAATCACGGTAGTGTCCTAATTTGATTTTTCCGCCGAGATCTTGGCAGGGCACATGATGTTAATGGACCCATCCGGGCACCAACCGGCTGAGGGGCTGTAGTGTCGATCCGACCCGTCCACCGATCTAGCCTATAGACAGCTTCCGTATCGTTGTCGTCGCTGATTTGCGATGAATAACCGCGGGATGGACAAAGAAAAGAGAATGCGCAGCAACAGGGGCTCATTGCAGCTGTCGTAAGGGATGCGACCAAAGAAGTATCGGTCGCGGCGCCATCTCAATCCGCGAGGCCCATGATCGTCATCATAAGCCCGTCAGGGAAGTCGTAGGCTTCCTGCTTGCACCTCTGGATCGACTTGGGCATGTGGCGCCTTAGAATGGGCTCTCTGATCGACTATTTTTTCCCAGCGCAATTCGGTACTGAGTGGAATGAGAAGCCTATTACGTGCCTTTGGTCGGCAGTCTCCTTTCCCACTCCAAGGCCGAACGTACAATCGTATCCACCATGTCATACTTAGGCTGCCAGTTCAAAGTTTGCCTCAGTTTCCCCAGAGTCGGCCACTATCATTGGAGGATCGCCAAGACGTCGATTTAAGTCACGACAGTTCAAGGGAGATCCGGAAATTCGGCCAACCGCATCCACGATTTCACGGACGCTCAAGCCGCGCCCGTAGCCACAATTGAGCACCAGCGCTGTGGTGCCCGCCCGAAGGGCGTCGAGAGTTAGCAGGTGCACCTCAACAAGGTCCATTACGTGGATATAGTCGCGGACACCGGTGCCATCGTGCGTTGGGAAGTCGGTGCCGAAGATCTCAAGGTAGGGCTCTCTTCCTAGCGCCACCTGCGCTGCACGTTTGACTAAGTGTGTCGCACGAGGTGTCGATTGGCCGGTTCGACCCGAAGGGTCAGCCCCTGCAACATTGAAGTATCGAAGAGCTGCGTACCGTAACCCGTGGGCTATCGCAGTATCTTGCAAGATCCATTCTGTCATGAGCTTGGATCGGCCATAGGGATTTATCGGGCGAAGGGGTGCGTCCTCATTCACGAGTGAGGTTTGGGGAATTCCGTACACGGCAGCGGTGGAAGAAAAGACGAATGCAGTGATCTGAGACTGCGTGCAGGCCTCGATCAGAGAGCGACTGCCGGCAGTATTATTGGCGTAGTAACGCAAGGGGTGTGTGACTGATTTGGGCACCACGACCGAACCCGCGAAGTGGATCACCGAGTCAACCGCGTGTGTTTCGATAATGTCACGTACCAGGTTTTCGTCAGCAATATCGCCTTGGATAAATGTGGCGGCTTCCGGTACGAGGGACCGGATACCGGTGGAAAGGTTATCCAAGACAACAACCTGCTCACCGCGGTCGAGCAGCGCGTAGACCATATGGCTGCCGATGTAGCCGGCGCCGCCGGTTACGAGTGTGGCCGACATTGCTTCACCCTCAAAAATATGCTGTTTTCGGCCCGCACTTGGGCGCGTCCCCGGTAGGTTCGGTGGGAAACATAGTACGTGCAGTGGCGCCGAGCCAATCTCAAAATGGCGCGGTCCGGCGCGCGAACGGGCAACGGGGCACGGGAGTAGCTCGCCATGCAGGGCCTATCCTTGTCAAATCGCTCCCAACTGTGCCTCCCACTTCGCGTCCAATATTAGCTGACTTATATGTGGAACGGCCCGATGCAAGGGCTTTTTCGCTGAAGTCGCCGATTTGGACGGTGCAGTCATATGTCCGGCCTGTGAGTGCGGTCGCCTGACCGCTGGCCACGATGAAATCCGCGACGCCGATCGCCTAATCAGTTTTGCGCGCTCAGAGGCGCGTTGAGTTAGACGGTCTGATCGGTGTCGGGATATTGTCCCGGTCGGTTCATCAGCAGTTGAGCGCCTTGCGTCCTTTCCAGTGCCTATGCCCTGGAAAGCTGGTTGGAGCCTATGCCTTGGCCATAGTGGGCGGCGTCTGATACGTCTCCCCCTTGACGAGCAAGGCCCAGATGGTTCGTGCGATCTTGTTGGCCAATGCCACGGCGACGACTTTATAAGGGCGTCGCGCCAGCAGCGTCACTATCCATTTTGGCACCGGCAAGCCCCGCTTTGCCTGCTTGATCACCGATGTTGCTCCGACAATCAGCAAGGTGCGCAGCTGCTTATTGCCGCGCTTGGAGATTCTTCCCAACCGTTCCTTGTCGCCGGACGAGTTTGATCTCGGGGTGAGGCCGAGCCAGGCAGAAAAGTCTCGGCCACTGCGAAACCCCTTCGGATCCTGCACGACCGCCTTCACCGTCCCCGCGATGATCGGTCCGACACCGGGAATGCTGGTCAGCCGCCGGGCCTCCTCGTCGCCCTTTACGGTAGCGATGACATTGCGCTCGAGCTTTTCGATCCGAACCGTCAATGCCTCGATCTGGGTGGCGATCTCCTTGAGGGCCGTCCGGGCAGCCGGTGCAATATGGTCGCCGTCGCTTCTTATAATCGCGATCAGCTTGCCAATGTTCGCCATTCCCATCGCTGCAACAAGGCCAAGCTCGGCCATATGTCCGCGCAACGCATTGGCGGCTTGGCTACGTTGCCGAACCAACAACTCCCGCGCTTTGAGAACCATGCCGGCGGCTTGCTGCTCAACAGACTTGATCGGTACAAAACGCATGGTCGGGCGAGTGACGGCTTCGCAGATCGCCTCCGCATCGGCCGCGTCGGTCTTGTTGCGCTTCACATACGCTTTGACATAAACCGGTGGCATCAGCCGCACATCGTGGCCCAGCGCAGCAATCTCACGTGCCCAGTGGTGCGCGCTGCCGCAAGCTTCCATGCCAACAATGCACGGTGGCAGTTTGCGGAAAAATTCTAGCACCTGCGAGCGGCGCCCCTTGGGCGCAGCGGAGCGTGCAGGAGGCGCCGTGGACTGCCTGTAGGCGGAAGATCAGTTTCGGTTTTTGAAGCGCCAGCTCTCGTTGCCGGTCTCGATGATGTCGCAATGATGGGTGAGGCGATCGAGCATGGCGGTGGTCATCTTGGCGTCGCCGAAGACCTGTGGCCAGTCGGCGAAGGCCAGGTTGGTGGTGATGAGCAGCGAGGTGTTTTCGTAGAGCTTGCTGATCAGGTGGAACAGCGGCTGGCCGCCGGACTGGCTGAACGGCAGGTAGCCCAGTTTATCGATGGCAATGAGATCGTAGCGCAGGAGTTTTTCGGACAGCCGGCCGCTGCGGCCAGCGGCCTTTTCCTGTTCGAGCTGATTGACCAGATCGACCAGGTTGAAGAAGCGCCCCCTGGCTCGCTCTCGGATTACAGCAGAAGCCACGGCAATGCACAGATGGGTTTTGCTGGTGCCGGTTCCGCCTATGAAGATGGAGTTGCGTTTGGCGTCTAGGAAGGAGCCGGCAGCGAGTTCGCGCACCAGACCCTCATCGACTGGCGTGTCGGCGAAGACGAACTTGTCGAGATCCTTGAGCACCGGGAACTTGGCCCCGCCGATACGATAGCTGATCGAGCGGGCTTGGCGGTGGGTGCGTTCGGCCCGGACCAGGCTGGCAATCAGCGGATAAATCTCGTCACGACGGGTGAGGCCCTTGCCCGCGATTTCGTCGAAGTGGGCGCGCATGCCATAGAGCTTCAGTTCGCTCATGGCGTCCATAATCTCATGGGGTTCCATCAGGCGACCTTCCTTATGCTGTCGTAACGGCCACAATCGGCCAGGGGGTGATGCTCGCGCGTCGATCGGCCAGTATCTGAACTTTTACAATGCCAAGAGGCCGCATTCGAGCCTGGGCCGGCAGACACCGGATCAGGCGTATTTCACCACCATGCCGAGATTGGCGGCGGCATGAACGCGACGCCGATTTGCCTGCGCCATTCCAGTCGGGCTACGCCCTCCTTGCATGGCGCAGGCAAATCGGCACAACATCAACCGGCAGAGAATCCACTTATCAGACGCCGATTCCTGTCCAAACAAACCCGGCCAGCTCTCGGCGACCCCCGCAACCGACACAGGTGGCGCACAAGACAGGGCTTATCTGGCGAGGGTGGCTAGATCACGCTTCACGGGTTGATCCGGTCTGGAAGCGAGAGGGGCCGAGCGAATGCGGCAATGTTCAGCGCTCGCGCTGATTTTTGGACTTCTGGTTTGGTCGAACGCGCCAGCTTGGTGCGAGACCATCCGCATGAAGCAGATTGGCGGCGTCTACACTGTTCCCGCACGGGTCAACGGCACCATCACCCTCAATTTCATCCTGGACAGTGGCGCCGCCGAGATCTTGATCCCCGCGAATGTCGCCTTGACGCTCCTGCGGACTGGAACGCTGAGCGAGAACGACTTCCGGGGAACGGGAACCTATGATCTGGCGAATGGTACGACCGAAATCAATCAGAAGATCATCCTCCGGACGCTGCAAGTCGGCCGTGTGACGCTCACCAACGTGCCTGCGTCCGTCGGCGCGATGAGGGGGCAGTTGCTATTGGGGCAGAGCTTTCTCTCAAGGCTTAAATCCTGGTCGGTCGACAATACGACACATTCGTTGGTCATCGCGGCACCACCCAAATCTGCAAGCGCATCCAGCACCGCAGAAGATGTCGTGAGACCGGCCGCAACTAGCCCAGCCCGTGCCCCCGTTACGGACCAGACCAAAGACGACGACGGCCGCGTCGCGCTCATCCGGGCCAGCATGGCCCTGGGTGGGCGTTGTACCGCTCCAATTATCCCGGTGGCGGTCTATGTCGATGGCGGCGCGTCCAGCGCCTCACAGATCATCGCAGGGGTTGCCGCCTTCAATCGCTATCAAAAGGCGTCAGAGGCCTACCAGCAATGCTTGACCAGCGCACTGGCCGAGCTGAAGCACGCGGCCGCAGCCGCCTCGCGCTCGGCGCAGATTGATCCGCTGGTCGAGAAAGGGGTGGCCGAGATGATCACAAGCAGCCAGACCGCGACTGAGAGGGTCGGCAGCACGCTTCATGCCGCCGTCCTGACGTACAAGGCGCACCACCGATGAGCCTCAGCGCGGATGCCTGGCGCACGGCGGCGACCCGGCGGCCGCGCAAAGCTCGGCGCACATTCGGTACTCGCGGATAATGGGAGGCCTCGGCAACCGCGTTGCGCGATCCTGCAAATACGTACCACCTTGCGGACCGTCGCGCGCGACACCGACAGCGTCCGCACGATCTCCTTGATGGGCCGACCTGATCCCCCTGAGCCAGCCAGCTTTGCATCAAAGGTGAGGCTGGGCACTCGCAGTGACACGTGAGCGGCGTCCGAGGCAGGCAGCGCGGCGGCACGGCACCTTCTCGCGCAGGCAGCGTGTCAGGGCTCCTTCCGCTGCCATTTGCGGTGCGACCGCGGTACGGGCTTCTCGGTCTTCTCATCGGGATCGACGGTCCTCATCGCGAGCAGGCCAGTCGTCGGCTGGTCATCCGGTCTGCCGTCATTGCGGATATACCAGATGAAGACGACGAGGACGGCGACGATCGAGAGCAGATAATAGACGCCTTGCATGTCAGGCTCGCGGCTTGAGAGAGAAGCGATGTCACGATCCTAACACCGACAGCGGCCAAAATCATCGCATCACGCGCTCCTCCCGGAACCTAGCATTACAGTTGCGTTTTTTGTTTGATATGTGCGCACCGTGCTTCCGCCTGATGAGCGCGTCGCCAGAGTGACCAGGCAATGATGGTTGCGGGCTGGATACGCCGTTGTGCGAGCTTGCCGGCAATGCGGCGGATTTCCTGGACCGACCAGCGGATCAAGAGCGTTTGATCGTCGCCAGGCAAGGCTTTGTTTTTTTAGGCGGCACGGCATTAGCGTGGTGACGGATGGCGGCCATCATGGCGAAGGCGAGCATGACCAGCGAGACGTGCCGGTGCCAGCCATGCCAGGAGCGCGTCTCGTTGTGGTCAAGACCAAACTCATTCTTGGCAGTCTCGAAGCTGTCTTCAATAGCCCAGCGATGGCCTTCCACCAACACCAGCTTTTTCATAGGCGTGCCCGTGGGGCACCAAGTCGAGAAGAAGGCCAGATCACCATTCGCGATATGGCGGCGGATGCCCGCAGCAACCGATCAGCCCCTATGGGCGCTCCAAGCTGATGACGGAGTGGATGCTCGATGATGCCTCGAGGTCCCATGATTTCAGCCATGTGATCTTGCGCTATTTCAACGTCGCCGGCGCCGACCCCAAGGGCCGGACCGGTCAGTCGACCCCGCGCGCAACCCATCTCATCAAGCGTGCGGCCCAGGTCGCGCTGGGGCGGGAGCCCTATCTCGAGATCTTCGGGACAGATTATCCGACGCCGGACGGAACCGGTGTGCGCGATTATATCCACGTCTCGGATCTTGTTGGCGCCCATCTCCTCGCGCTTGAGGCGCTCGACGCCGGTGCCAAGGCCGAAATCTACAATTGCGGCTATGGGCGCGGCCTCAGCGTGCGCGAGATCACCGACGCCATCGGCCGCGTCTCGGGCCGCGAGATCTTGTGCCGTGAGGCCCCCCGCCGTCCGGGCGATCCCCCGGTCTTGGTGGCCAACTCGCGCCGGCTTAAGAACCGGCTGAACTGGACGCCGACCCATGTCGACGTCGATGCGATCGTCTACTCGGCACTCGAATGGGAACGGCGTCTGAGCGCGTAAACGAAGATGCTACGCATCTGACAAGCTGCCATTGTCTGAGGCGGCCAGCTCTTCGTTGAGAAGGCATCAAGCTTGCTGTCGGCGGTGGCTGTCGTGAGCCCTTCCGTTCGGCAAAGCACGCCTTGACGCGCCTGCGCCACGCCATCGGCGATCGTGTACGCGTGGCTACGTGGTGATGGACGAAGGGGCAGGTCCGACTGCCGTCGCGGGCGTATAGGGTGCCTTGGCTGAAGAACTCCAACGTGGCGCCAGCCGGATCGCCACTGTGGTCGCCGTCGAATTCCCGCCCTTCACTGTGATGAGCGCGAGGTCTGATTCCGCCAGGTGTATGGGCCCGGCCGCCTTGGGACGTTCGTCTTTCACGGCCTTTGGCAATGCCCGCCACCAAGCGGAGCAGACATTTCCGCGCCAAGCGCGGGGACCGAGATCCGGGGCAATCTGATCTTCCGCTTGCCGACGCTACCTAGACAGCCTTCCGACGTCTGCGCAGAAATCCAAATCCCGCAAGCCCTGCGCCCATCAGGGCGAACGTGGCTGGCTCAGGAACGGATTGGGGCTGCAGCGGCCCCCCGACTACAAGACCCGTCAGCCCCTTCGGGGAAGTGCCGCAGTAACTGCTGGTGAACGCCTGAAACAAAGGGGTCGCTTGTACAATAACGTCGGCGGCAAAGTAGAACGATGTATCTTGGCAGCCACTGTGTCTATTGCAGACCGCTGCCGGAACGAACGAGCTTGTCGAAATGTCATTGATAACGAACTGCAGCAGACTGCCTGCGGGACGGCTGCCTCCAAAGCTGCAGCCGGGGCAGGCGATCCCATAGTCCCAACTCGAGTTACCGGTCCCAGATATATTGTTCGCGTGATTATCCCAGAACCCGGCATTGAGGTCCGAGTAGGTTTGGGCAGAGCCTGAGCGGGCATAGTGCCAATGGTCCAATCCCGAAAATCCCGGGGTGATACTCGAGATGGTGATAGGCCCGGGATTGCCGGACAGGTTGAACAGGAATGAATAGCCGCTTCCCGGCGCCAGTATTGACGAACTCGGCACCATTCGTCAGCGCGACTTCCACACTGACGCCGCCACCTGAGAGATCGGATATCGTGACGGTGCCGCAGCCCGCGTTGCAGCTGCCAAACCCCTGGTCAAGCGTCGACTGGAGTACCGTTGCTGCGGCGGGCGTACTGAGGGCGAACTGAAACGAAATGGCGGCGAGCCCGGCAGATAGGAGGCCGAGGATCTTCGGGGCGAACTTTTGATGACGAGTCGCAGAGATAAAATCGGTTTCAACCTAAGGTAAAGCAAATCCTGTGCCAGAAAAAAACACTGAAAAATCAAAGCGTCTCAGCCCCCGGTGGTCGATCAGCTGTAAAGCGAGTTTACGGAAATGACATCTGAGCGATTTCGTTGAAGAGCTCAGGATTGGAATGATCATGGAGAGGAGACGGCTGCGGCAGCAATATTGGATGCCGGGTGCCGTCCTACGTGGCTGGGACTGGCGTCCGTGCCGGGATCAGCTTGGCGAGCTTTCTGAGGTTCTGGACGGTAGCTGCGAGGTGGAACTCATCACGGAGGCCACGAGGGCCACGTAATCGCAGCCGGTCGAGCTTCAGAATCCGCTTGAGATGCGCGAACAGCATCTCGACCTTTTGCGCTGGCGGCGGGACGTCTTGTAAGCCTCTGTCTTGGCAATGTCGCGGGCCAGAAAGCGAACCTTCGTCTGGCCCAATCGCTGTTGCCAGCTCGCCAGGGATTCCGAGGCCACCATCGAAAGCGTCGTCGCGTGGACGTTCGTCGCTCCCAGACGCATCCTCAACCGCCGCGATCATCGACAGCCAGAGCGTGAAAAGCGCCGAAAAAGGGGGGCGTGATCGATCCGCATGGCTACGATGCGGGAAAGAAGATCAAGGGCAAGAAGCGGCACATTCTCGTCGACACGCTCGGCCTGCTGTTGAGTGCCGTCGTCCATGCCGCCGATATCCAGGATCGCGACGGCGCCGCCTCCAACGATATCCTGATCGCCGTCGTTAATGGGCTGAAAGGATTCCCCGAAGCGATCACCATGGTATTTCCCCTGACCCAGGTGCAGACCTGCAGCGTGCATCTGATCCGAAACAGTCTCAGCTTCGTGAGCTGGAAGGCAGCTTCGGCGCTCTCGGTCTGAGAGATGGCCTTGATCGCCGCAGTTGGATACGCCGCCGGTAACTTGGCCTCGCGTGGCCGAGTGTCCCATGCGTCTGATCCTGGGCACAACTCGCGACTGCGGAAGCCTGCCCTCAGCCCTCATGCACGCTTTTTAGCAATCGGCTCCTTCGCTCCGCGAGGGTGTGGCTGCCAGCGTACTGCCAAAGCAGACTCGCGCTCTCACGCGACTTCTGAATCAAATCAGCCAGCTTGGCGATGCATGGCTGACGCCGTCCGTGATGTTCAACAAGACCGCCAATCGGAACGAACTCGAGACCGAGGCGCCGCAAGATGCGGATCAAAGGTGGCTCCATCACCGCTGCGAGATGTGTGATCTCGTATTCCAGACAGATGTCGAACACGCCCCTCAGAAGCCCGAGGGTAATGAACGGCATCAAGTGCCGCTCATCTATCTCGGGAGCGTCGAGCTTTTTTGCAGACCCAACATCGGCGTACCGTGTCTCGCCTTGGCGTCGCCGAAACTGTTTTGATACGGCAAACCGCGAGATTTCCGCCGTTTGGGCACCGGGCAACTTGTCGAAGCGGTGCCGGTCGGCGCCGGTCAAAAGTGTCGCCATTGGCAAGGAGCCAATTTCGCCATTATGTGGCAGAAGACCCGGCTGGTTCCGGCAACTTCGCCGGTTCGACGATGCAGCAGCAGCGTATGCACCGCATCGTCATCGTATTTGTCTATCTCGTATCCATCAATTTGCTGCTCAGGATCCTCGACGGATTCTAACACAATAAACCTGGTAGCGAAGACGGTAGGCTTTGCGGACAAGTTCTGGGGTTGTCGCCGGTACCACGGCGAAATAGCGTTCGTAGTGGAGTGGAAAGTCGGTTATCGCTGTGAGCCCCATTACACAAACCTCCAGAATCTCGGACATTGAATTCTTGGCATCAAGGCATTAAGGATCGTTTGTCCACTATCGGACAACTTTACCGATCTTTCCCTTGACCCCTATGACCCAGCTAGACCGTTGGTGTTTCTTGCCTTTTTTGCGGGCGCGACACTTATTTTTTAGCCGCTGACCGCGTCCAGCCCGGGACCGAGTTCGACTGTAAAATGAATTTGCAGCCATAAGCCTGTGACTTTAGTGAGACGTCGTCACTTTTGTGGGCTGTGAGACTGCCCGGGTGGACCAATTCACGAACCGGTGACGTGACCTCCGAAACCAGGATCGGTGGCGTGATCGGAAGCTGGGCTGGGGCTCCGTGCGAGCCATCTCGACAGCGGACCGAGATGCTGTCGCACCGCGTCGGGCGTATACTGCTGTCGCGGCGCAGTTTGATAAATGACCAGGTATCCCATGATGCGATCAGCGGCGCCGCGACTGAGACGAGGGAATGGTCGGTACAAATTCATGCCAAGCGGCCCTGATCGAACAGTGGCAAATCTTCAAGACATTTTGACCTTCTG
>CAWGGT010000008.1:0-117951 GCA_963822185.1 uncultured Pseudomonadota bacterium | reverse complement strand
GTTAACTCAATACCACCCTTTGAGAGATGGATAGTTGATAACCGTAGCATAACAATCATACTTCATGTTGTATAAATTATATTCATTTTTTTCTAAAGTAATTTTGGCGTTTTTCTCCTAAGCACATAAAATTGCTTCTGTAACTATCTTTCAAAAATTATTTGTTTGTGGTGGATAGGTAATCGTATTAACTTTATACTTGTTTTTCTAAGCGTTTAGTTTATGTTTATGAAAATATCTTAAATCAAATATAGCCTTAAGCATTTAATCGTTTCATGGAATGAATCTATATATCCTATTGTTACATGGATTGTGGTAAAAAAATGAAAGTACAAGTGAAACGATCTCATTATTTCACTGAATATTATGATAAGAAAGAACATTTTATTAGTTACTGGTACCAAATAAATGAAATAAGAAACCTCAATCCAAATAGGACTCTTGAGATCGGTGTAGGTAATGGGTTTGTATCAACTTATTTTAAAAAAAGAAATTTCAACATTAAAACCCTTGACTTTGATATACATTGACGCCTGATGTAGTAGGTAGTTTGTTAAATTTGCCTTTTCGAAACGATACTTTTGATGTTGTAGCATGTTATGAAGTTTTAGAGCATTTGCCTTTCGACAACTTTCCAAAAGCTCTTTTGGAATTATTTCGTATTTCTAAATCCTCAACAATTTTATCACTCCCTGATGTATCTCCAGAAATTAGAATATACCTTAAAATTCCACTTGTAAGAATAATAAAAATAATTTTTCCTTTGCCCAAAATTCGCAAAAAGGTGCATGCATTTGACGGGCAACATTATTGGGAAATAGGAAAATCTGGTTATTCTTTAAAAGAAATCATATCAGTAATAAATAAAGCGGGTTTTATAATAAAATAAACTTATAGAATTGTTCGAGTGTCCTTATCACAGGTTTTTCATATTAAATAAAAAATAATTCTATTATAAAATTAAGTTTTTTCTATCACTTAGTCATTAAATAGCCAGCTTAATGTAAACAGATCTGATTATTTCATTGACTTGACGACTTTTTTACCAAATAAAAAAATATTGTGGTATGAAAAATTTGTCATACACTGTATTAAAATGTATCCATATTTTCTGTTTAACAGCAATTTTTCTTAGTTTTAAGCGTCGCATTCATATTATATATCGTAAACAAAAGCTTTAAATAAATTTGTGTTCCAAGCCGTCTCAATTCAACCAGATAGAAATTGTTGCAGTATTTATCATATTTGTGCCGTATAACCTTAACCGGGCAGATGATCAGTACGTCAAGGCAGCCAAATGGCCTAATAGTTTGAATTGAATTGGCTTTCAGGCTGACGCGCATTGCGATCATTTCCGATAAACTTCAGGGACATAAATGATAAATTATTTCCAAAGAAAGTATTTTCCACTTTCGCAAAGCAATTCGCCCTTTTGCATGCTTACGGGATAGATTTAGCTGATCTATAAATTTAATAAATAGCAGATTACCAAAGAGAGAGGTTTTAGTGAAAGTTCTTCATTTGATTGGAGGCAACTTAGGCGGGGGAGCTGCCAGAGGTGCATATTTGCTTCACAAAGGACTTCTGGATGAGGGCATGGAGTCCATGGTGCTAACCAATTCAAAGGAGACATATAACGATCATTCTGTCACTTCTCTTGTTTCCGATACAAAAGGTAGAATTTTTAATTGGGATTTAGGCATACCGTATCAGAGCACGCAGCGAGTTACTGAAGATTCGCGCAACACGGAGTACCGGCTCTTCGGCCAGGTCACCGGCGCGCTGATGGATGCGCAGAAGAACGGCATCACGGGCGGTCCGCTGGCCGAAGCGGTCGACTGGAACCGTCGCCTGTGGGGCACGCTGGCCGCCGACTGCATGGACGACCGCAACCGCCTTCCCAAGGAAGTGCGCGCGCAGATCGTGTCGCTGTCGCTGTGGGTCACGCGCTACTCCAAGGATGTGATGCGCCAGGGCGCATCGATGGATCCGCTGATCGAAGTCAACCGCACGATCATGCAGGGCCTGCAGGGCGCCGCCTGACACATACGAGCCGATATCCGCTTTCAGTCGAAAAGGCCGGTCCGCAAGGGCCGGCCTTTTTGCTTGTCTGGCGGCGCGCGCGCCTGTGCCGCGCTGGAGTTTCTGACCGCCCCGATCTGCCGAACGGCAAGTTTTGCCGCCGGCCGCCTGCCGCATCTCTAAAAATATCCAGTGAAATCAATGCATTAAAAATTTTCTTCAAATGCACCGAGTTGGCACGGCCATTGCGATAGGTGTGCGGGTGCATCTGACCGCCGAGGCGGCAGAACGCCGTCAGGCCACCAGAACGGGATGGAGAGCAAGTATGCTTAGTGTCAACACCAACACAGGCGCGATGGTCGCGCTGCAATACCTCAATCAACACGAACTCCGAGCTTCAGGCCACCCAGAGCCCATATCAGCACGGGCCTGAAAGTCGCCACCGCCAAGGACGATGGCGCCACCTACGCCATTGCGCAGAACATGCGCGGCGACGTGGCCGGCTATGCAGTCGGTGTACGGACAGCCTCAATCGCGGCATCTCGTCCGTCGATGTGGCGCTGTCGGCGGGGCAGTCGATTTCGGATCTTCTGATCCAGATGAAGCAGAAGGCGCTGTCCGCCTCCGACGCCGCGCTGGATACCGCCAGCCGCAAGGCGTTGAACGAAGACTTCATGGCGCTGCGCGATCAGATCACCTCGATCATCAAGAATGCCGTCTTCAACGGCTTCAATCTGGTCGACGGTTCGACGAACCAGATCAGCGCGCTTGCCTCCGCCGACGGAACGCGCCGGATCACGACCAAGGCCGAAAACCTGTCGCTTGTCCGGTTCGATCGTCACCATCGCTACGACGGCGACGATTTCGACCCAGACGAGCGGCCTCGGCGATGATCGCCACGGTCCAGGCATCGCTCACCAACGTCAACTCGGCGCTGGCCCGGTTGTCGAGCGGCGCCAAGAAGTTCTCGATCCAGGCCGAGTTCGTCAGCAAGCTGTCCGACACGCGTCACGGCGGGCATCGGCAATCTGGTCGACGCGAACATGGCGCAGGAGAGCGCGAAGCTGCAGTCCCTGCAGGTCAAGCAGCAGCTCGGCGTTCAGGCACTGTCGATCGCCAACCAGTCGCCGCAAGTCATCATGTCTCTGTTCCGCTGATCACGGAGCAGGGGGGAACAGGCGGAGCGGGTCTTGTCCCGCTCCGCCTTTTTTTTGTCCGCCGCTAGGCAGAATCTGCCGGGCGCACCCGGCACAATTTTCCGCGTATTGGTAAGAATTGCCGATCAATTTCTGCCGGGCGCCCGATCCTGCCGGGAACGGTTTTCACGGTGCATCCACGAAATCGAAAGTTAGCCAGAGGTAAATGCGGCGCGGCACGGCACTTGCCTAAGGGATGGCAGGGGGCAAAAGGCCCTCGGGAGCAAAAAGCTCGTCAGTTATAGCCAGAACGGAGGCAAGAATGCTTAGCGTCAATACAAATGCGGGCGCCATGGTCGCGCTGCAGAACCTCAATGGTACCGTCTCTCAGATGAGCACAGTTCAGGCCGCCATCAGCACGGGCTTGAAGGTTGCCAATGCGAAAGACAACGGCGCCGTCTACGCCATCGCGCAGAACATGCGCGGCGACGTGGCCGGTTATTCGGCCGTGACCGACTCCCTGAACCGCGGCATCTCGACTATCGACGTCGCGCTCTCCGCCGGTCAGTCGATCTCCGACCTGCTGATCCAGATGAAGTCGAAGGCGCTGGCCGCCTCCGATGCTTCGCTCGACACGGCGAGCCGCAACGCCTTGAACAACGACTTCACGGCGCTGCGCGATCAGATCAAGACCATTGTCAGCAACGCGACGTTCAACGGCTTCAACCTGATCGACGGTTCGGCCGCGAACGGCGTGTCGGCCCTGGCCTCGTCTGACGGCACCAAGCGCATCACCCAGGCGTCTCAGAACATGTCGCTCTCGGGCACGATCGTGACCATCAAGTCGACCGGTTCGATCGCTACCCAGACGACTGCGTCCGCGATGATCGCGACTGTCGATTCTTCGCTGAAGAACGTCGACGCCTCGCTGGCCAAACTGTCCAGCGGCGCCAAGAAGTTCTCCATTCAGGCGAACTTCGTCAGCAAGCTGTCCGATACGGTGACCGCCGGCATCGGCAACCTGGTGGACGCCAACATGGCTTCGGAAAGCGCCATGCTGCAGTCCTTGCAGGTCAAGCAGCAGCTGGGTGTCCAGGCGCTGTCGATCGCCAACCAGTCGCCGCAGATCACGCTGTCTCTCTTCCGGTAAAACTTACGCGGCGGAGCCCAAAAGGCTCCGCCGCATATTTCCGGAAGGGGCGGGCCGTGAACGGCATCGCCCCAAGGCGTACGGGCTTACCTTCTGGTGGGACAATAAGAGGGACTGGGCGGGCGGAGGGTCTGTCGGATGGTCGACACGATCGCAAATGCAAAGGGCATTCGTCACGGCGCTTCGGCAACGAACCGCTTTGGCGCTCCGTCCGCCTCATCCCCAAGCGGTGCGGTCCGGCATGTGGCGCCGGTGTCACCGGCTTCGGACAGCGGCCACCACGAACCGGACGAACAGGGCGCGCATGACGAGCGCCACCCCGGGCCCGACACCGAACCCCAAGGCGCGGATCTGCGTCTCGAAATCTCCCAAGACAATGACGGCGCGGAACTGATCTATCGTTTCGTCGATGCGCAGAGCGGCGCCATCGTGCGTGAATGGCCGGCCGGGGAATTCGGCAAGCTGCGCGATTATATGCGCGACAAGAAAATCCATCTTCTCGACAAGAAGATCTGAGGTCTACACGGCCTCGATCGCGAAACGAAAGCGGCGCGGCCCGGGCGCATAGGCGGCGGGTTTGCGCGTTTCATCGAGTTCGAGCGCCGACAGCATCAACTGACAGAACAGGCTGCCGCCGATGCGCTTATAGGTAAGAAGACCCAGAAGCGGCGCACGTGCCGCGATCGACTTCGATGCGGAGGCGCGTGTCGCGATCGCCGAGCTCGGCCCAGCCCTCGGTCATGCCGAGACCGAAAGACGACGAGACCAGGAAAGAGACGGGCGCGCCATGCTCGACGGGCTCGTCGCGCCAAGCGAATAGTTCCGGCGTCGCGCCGCCATTGTGGCGTGGTCAGAATGAGCTGTCCCAGTCGAAGGCATCGGGCAGCAATGTGATATGGCCGAGCCTGCAGGCTGCCGCGGCCCCAATCGTTCCAGTCGAAAAGCTAGATCGAATTCGGCGCGAGGCCGGCCGCCAGAAAGCGCAATGGTCTTGTCGATCGGGCCGCGCGGGGTTTCGACGACAGCCTGGACCAGACAATCGTTATTCCGCTCGGTCCATTTCCAGGGTCTCGCACCATTCCAGATCGGTGATCTTGTGTTCCCCGGGCGCCTCGAATACCGAATTCGCCAGTATACCAGTCGGCTTGAAGATTGATGTCGTCGAAATGGCCATGCCGAGCCGGCCGAGGACGGCGTGCGTCTCATTGGCGAAGCGCATGTACTCAATCGCCAGTCCGCGCCGGCGGTCGAGGCGCGCGAAGACGTTTCCGGGTCTCGATGTTAATGTAGCGCGTGGCGACGGGCGGGCAGTCCGCCGGCGGCGACAACGGGGCTGGCAGGGGCGGTGCGCTCCAGCGGTGCTCCGCAGCTTCGAGCCTTTTGCATAGTCCTGCCCAGCGCGCCTCGGTGAGATGCGTACGGAAGTCGCTGGCCCACAGATAGCAGAGTTCCTTCCAGTCGGCACTCTGGACCGGGTCACCGACGTTTTCGGCCCCCAGGAGGCCGCGATAGATTCGCTCGCAAGCCGCGTTGATGGCGGTGATCGTCCCGGCCCGTGACGGCCCATCGCGAGAGATTGTATTTTCGCTGTTTCTTTACCGGCACGGGGCACGCGGAGCTCTCCAGGCGCAGCGTGTTGCCGCCACCGTCACGGTTGATCAGCTTGAGCACGTGGGATGGGCGCGATCAAATTGATCCGGTTTCACTGGTAACGCCGTGCAGCGCCCGGCCGAGTATTCTCCACTCATTCTCGGCCCGACATGCTTCCTCGGTCCGAAATCGCCCGGGACGGAAATCGAAGATCTCCGCATCGCTGGCATAAAGGCAGAGCGCGCGCATCGACTTTCGCCGTGGCGGCCGCGCAGCCAGCGCGAGATAGTCGCTGCAGCGTCAATGTCGCCATGGGCGAAACGCTGCAGCTTCTGGAAGGCGACGGTGTTGGTCCACAAAAGCGCGATGCTGCGGCCGTCGGTGCCAAGGGCGCGCTGCGGCAGATGGCGCGTCTCGGGATGCCATTCGGGATGATGGGCGCCGGGATTGTCCCAATCCATCAGAATGCCGCGATAGCCGGCATCGAGATAAAGCGGCACGAGGCCGGCCGAATAGGCCTGCTCGTTGACGAGCGCGAGCTGCGGGCGGGCGCCGAGCAGCCGCTCATAAACGTCATGGCCGATGGCGAGATTGGCTTCGCGTGACGCGGGCCGGCACCAGCGGGCCGATGATCTGGGCATAGCCGGCGCCGATGAGTTCGATCTTGCCGGCCTGCGATCAGGCGGCGGGCCTCGGTCGATCCATGCCGGATCGCGCGCGGCGATCTCTTCCAGCGTGAAGCCGGTGGCTTCCAGGCCGATGGGGCCATGGGCTTCGGCGAGCTTCGAGGAGCGGCCAGTAACAGCGCGCAATGACCTCGGCGCGCTGCTCTTCCTCGATGGAGGAGAAGGCGAGGTTGAGGTGGAACAGCGCAAACAGGTTCAGCGTCGCCGTACCAGCCTGCAGCTCCTGCTGGCGCAGCGGCGCGTTCATGCCGTTTCGATCCGGATCTGGGCCAGCGCGTCATTGGCGGCCTTGAGCGCATCCTCGCGGCTTTCGCCGGTGGCCAGCACCATGGCGGCCGAGGGGCGCTTGTCGCCGGCGGCGGGAATGACATCGCCCTCGCGCGCGGTGACGATGACCTCGGCGATGCCGGGCACTGCCTTTGCAGCTTCGGCGCCGGAAACGGATTTGACCACGCCGGGATCGGGAAAGGCATAGCGCTGGATCACCGGCGTGAACTGCGTCGGCATCAGGTCCTCTTCTGGCACGGTTTCGCCCAGCGCCAGACGGATCGCGGCGCCGACGAAATCGACGCCGGTGTTCAAGCGGAATCTCGCGCGTGCAGAAAAAGCCGCCGGAAAGCCGCGCGGCCAGCTCGATCACATAGGGCTCGCCCTCATGGACGACGATGTCGCCCTTGACCGTGCCATTGGTGACGCCGAGAGCGGCGGCGGCCTGCGCCACCACCTGCTTGACCTTGGCCTGTGTTGCGGGCGGCAGTTGGCTCGGCAGATCGCCGCCATTCTCGATGAAGAAGGGCGCGTAGCGATCGAGATATTCGTAATTGCGATCGGAGAAGCCCGGCGTGAAGCAGCGCCCGTCCACGATCACCGATTCGGTGGAGACCTGCGGGCCGGAAAGATATTGCTCGACCATGACACGTTCGCTGGGCGAATGCTGGCGCGCGAAGAAGAACGCCTTGGTCAAATCCTTGACCTGCGCCACGCGCTGCACGCCGCGGCTGCCGCGGCTGTCGACCGGCTTGATGACGAGATCGCGGCCGCGCTCGACGGCGATGCGCTGCAATTCCTGCGGGGTCGCGATTTCCTGAAACCACGGCACGGGCACGCCGGCCGCGGCGAAGCGTTCTTTCATCGCCAGCTTGTCGCAAGCGGTTTGCGCGGCATCGATGGAGATGCCGGGAAGGCCGAGGCGGTCGGCAACCGTTGCGGCGGTGATCGGCGCGTCGGCGGCGACGCAGATCACGCCGTCGATCTTGCGGATCTTGCGGCTGTAACGCTGCGCGGCAGCGGCCGTCTCTTCCGGGCCGTAGACATCGGCGATGATGCAGGAATCGGCATAGGCGAAGCCCGGCGCCTGCGCGTCGCGGTCGGAAACGATGACGTAAAGCCCCATCTCCTTGGCGCGGCGCGCGGCATCGGCGGCTTCAATTCCGCCCGAAACGATGAGCAGCGTCTTGTCCATCAGAAATAGAGCCCGCCATTCACATTGAGCGTTTGCGCGGTGATGTAGGACGAAGCATCGCTGGCGAGGAAGACAACCGCATCGGCGACTTCGCGCGGCGTGCCCATGCGCTTGAGAACAATGGTTTCGGCGGCCTTCTGCACACTGGCGGCGGCCATGCCGGCCGCCGCCATCTCGGAGGCGATGAGGCCGGCCGCGACCGTGTTGGAGCGGATATTGTCGGGCGCGCCGAAGCGGGCGATGACCTGCGCCAGCGAAATCAGGCCGGCCTTGGAGGCGGCGTAATGCGCGGTGCGCGGGCCGCCATACTGGCCGCTGACCGAGCCGATATGGACGATGGAACCGCCGCCCGCCTCTTTCAGAAGCGGCAGGAAGGTCTGCGCGCAGATGAAGGGGCCCTTGAGATTGGTGTCGAGAATCGCGTCCCAATCGGCATCGCTGATCTGGTCGTAATCGGTCGGCTTGTTGATGCCGGCATTGTTGACGAGAATCGAAATGGCGCCAAAGCCGCGCGCATCCTTCGCGGCGGCTTCCACGCTGGCGCGGTCGGTCACGTCCATCTGCAAGGCGGTGGCGCGGCGGCCCAGCCGCTCGATTTCAGCGATGGTGGTTTCGGCCTCGTCGTGGTTCGCGCGATAGCTCAGCGCCACATCGGCGCCGGCTTCGGCCAGGCCAATGGCGATGGCGCGGCCGATGCCGCGGCTGCCGCCGGTCACGAAGGCGCATTCGCCGGCGAGCGAAAAGCGGTTCATTTGTTTTTGGCTTTCCGGGAGATGGCGCGCTTGGCGGCTTCGGCGATATGGGGCGCGCTGAGGCCGAAATGTTCGGCCAGCTCGTCCGGTTCGCCCGAGGCGCCGAATTCGTCTTTCACGCCGACGAATTCGATCGGGCAGGGCGTGGTTGCGGCCAGCGCTTCGGCCACCGCGCCACCGAGCCCGCCCAGGATGTTGTGATCCTCGGCGGTAACGATGGCGCCGGTTTCGCGCGCGCAACGCGCCAGCAATTCGGCATCGATGGGTTTGATCGTCGCCATGTTGACGACGCGGGCGCTGATCTTGTCCTCGCCCAAGAGGTCGGCGGCTTCGAGCGCGCGGGCGACTTCGACGCCACAGGCGACCAGCGTCACGTCCTTGCCCTTGCGCAGGATTTCGCCCTTGCCGATTTCGAATTGGTGGCTGTCGTCGAACAGGCGCTGGGCCGGGCTGCGGCCAGTGCGCATATAGACCGGGCCGTCATATTCGAACATGGCGCGCGTGGCCTGGGCCATCTCGATGGGATCGGCGGGCGACAGCACGACCATGCCGGGAATGGCGCGGAAGGCAGCGAGGTCTTCGAGTGACTGGGCCGAGCCGCCATCGGGGCCGACATCGAGGCCGGGATGGCTGGCGACGATCTTGGCGTTGCGGCGGCTATAGGCGAGCGAGAGGCGCGCCTGCTCGACTGCGCGCAAGCAGAACACGGCGAAGGTGGTGACCACCGGCATGAAGCCTACGGCGGCGAGCCCGCCGGCCGCGGCCATCATGTTCTGTTCGGCGATGCCGAATTGCAGGAAGCGATCGGGATGCGATTTGCGGAAATGATGCACGCCCGTCCCGCCGGCGATGTCGGCGTCGAGCACGACCAGCTTGGGGAATTCGTCGGCCAGCGACGAGAGCGCCTTGCCGAAGGCTTCGCGCAGGGAATCGCCCGAACTGCCGATCAGGGCGGGAGCTTCAGCTGTGGCTGTCATCGAGGAATTCCTCAATTTCTTGGCGGTTGCTGCCGAGGGCCTGGAGCGCCTCTTCGGCCTGTTCGCGGGTGAGCTTCACGCTGCCGTGCCAGCTGGGCACGTTTTCCATGTAGGGCACGCCTTTGCCCTTGATGGTGTTGGCGATGATGATCTGCGGGCGGCCCTGGGTAGCGCTGGCGCGGCGGAAGGTGCGCAGGATTTCATGGATGTCGTGGCCATCGACTTCGGCCACGGCCCAGTCGAAGGCGCGCCATTTGGCGGCCAAGGGTTCGAGCCGCATGATGTTGTCGTTGCGATCGTCGCTCTGCAGCTTGTTGTAGTCGATGATGGCGCAGAGATTGTCGAGCTTGTGATGGGCGCGCGCACATGGCCGCTTCCCACACTTCGCCTTCCTGCAATTCGCCGTCGCCGAGCAGCGTGTAAACGCGGGCCTGGCTCTTCTGCAGCTTGAGACCCATCGCCATGCCGAGCGCGACCGAGAAGCCCTGGCCCAGCGAGCCGGTCGAGGTTTCGACCCAGGGCAGATCCAGCACATGGGGATGGCCCTGAAACTTGCTGCCGAACTTGCGCAAGGTGAGCGCGTCGCGCGGGCTGCAATAGCCGAAATGCGAGGCGACGGCATAAAGCGCGGGGGCGCCATGGCCCTTGGACAGCACGAAGCGGTCGCGATGCGGATTGTTGAGATCGTCGGGCCACATGTTCAGCTCGGCGCCGAACAGGCAGGCGAGAATGTCGGCCGACGACATGGCGCCGCCGGGATGGCCGGAGCCGGCATGATAGATGGCGGCGATGGCATGCTTGCGGGTGAAGGCGGCGGCATCTGCCACCTGGCGGGCGAGGTCGTCGAGTGTCGGCTCGGCGCTATCTTCGATGATCGGTTGTGCCAGTCCCATATCTCTATTCCGTTCCTTCAGGCTGCGCGGGCGAGGCGCGCGCGGCTCATCAGTTCGCCATAGGTGATGATCTCGGCATTCGGGGCGAGGCGTTGCGCGTGTTCGGCGATCTCGCCCGCAAAGCTGCGCGACATGACGACGACGACGCCCGGATCGAGGTCGGCGAGGTCTTCGGGCGCTTTCAGATCGCAGCCATGGCGCGTGGGCAGATGGGCGCGCAGATGCGCATCGATCACGCCTTGCAAGCATGGCCGGCATCAAGCCGCCATGGGTGACGAGCGTGTCGAACAGGCGGCCCGCGCCCCACAGCACGACGCGCTTCGGCGCCAGCGCCGTAAGCTCGGCGGCGACAGCAGTGAGCGCGGCGAGATTGGCGGCGCGGGTTGCGCCATAGGCTGCGATCAGCCGTTCGGCCTCGGCCACTTCGCGCGGATCGGCCTCGCTGGCCGGATGCGCGCGGTCGGATTTGTGCGCGACAATGAGCAGGTTCTCGCGATCGGTGAGGTCCGGCGGATCGACGATGTCGAAGCCGGCGGCGGCGACCATGCGCATCAGCGTGCGGCGGAGAAATGATAGAGATGCTTGTCGATGAACCATTCCTCGATCATGTCGTCGCTGTCGAGAATCGCGGTCGAGGGCGCATCGAGGATCAGAAGCCCGCCCGGTTTCAAGCACGCGCCAGTGATCGGCCAGCACGCGGGCCGGTTCGGCCAGATGCTCGATGGTGTGGCAGGAATGGACGATGTCGAAGCGCTCGCTTTCGAGCGGCGTGTCTTCGATGCGCGCGGCGATGAGTTCGGTGCGCGGAAAGTCCGTGCAAGGATCGGCCACGCGTTCGTCGGGCTCGACGGCGGTGATGCTGGCGGCATCGGCGCGGCCTCGAGAAAGGCGCGCGCGAAGCTGCCGCGATTGGAGCCGACATCGAGCAGCGACAGCTCCTGGCGTCAGATCGGCGTGGCGCCGCAAGGCGGCCAGCGCCTGTTTGGTGCGGAAGCCCTTGCCATAGCGGATATTGCCCCAATCGGCGCCGCCGGAGGCCGCGGCCGCGCGGCGCGGCGCGCGGTCGATGCGCGGCAGGCTTTGGACGAGGCCGCAATGGCGGCAAAGATGGATCTTGAGGCCGCGGCTCGATCCCTCGGCCTCATAGACGGGCTCCAGCGCGTCGTGGCGACAGAGTTCGCAATGGTTGTTCATGGAAGGCGTCCGGCAAGTCCCCGGTAACCATCTTTGGCCAAAAACAGTTAACCAACTTCCAACGCGCTAATACTTCACGATGTATTCGGGACGATCCGCATAACCGAGACGTGTCATCATCGGTCCGGCGATGCGGGCGAAGGCCTCCCGCTGTTCGGGCGCGAGCAACTTGTCTTCCGGACGATTGACATTGTGCGGCCGGGCGAAGAGGTCGCGCGAGGCTCGTCCGTCTCCCGAAGATTAAGAAAGTCTAAAAGCGCGCGCACCTCGTGCGCGGATTGCTGCAGATCTTCGAGACGGACGAAGTGGTGGCGCTGTGCCGGCAGCGCGGCGAGGCTGTCCAGGATCACGCGATTGATCTCGGCCCAGTGCCAGGCGATGCGTTCGAACTGGGTGAAGCGACGGAAAGCCTCTCGCTCGCGCACCCATGGGTTGCGGCCACCAATATTTCTTTTCCGGCGGCGGGGCGGGATTGGCATCGGGCGCATCGAGATGGGCCGCGAGGATCGCGGTCGAGCGGTCGTCGTAGCATTCCTCGGCGAGCTTGCGGAAATAGGAACCGGCCACCTTGCGGCCGTCGCGCACGAGATGGACGAACTTCGCCTCAGGCAGGAGCGCGGCCAGCTCCGGGATCAGCCAGGACAGCTTGTTGGAGGAATCGCCCCAATGGGCGGCCGTGCTGTACCGGATCGCGGCGCCATGGGTTTGCGCGAGCACGCGCGTGACCTCGGCGGCGTCGATCAGGCCCATGTAACGCGAGACGCCCAGCTTCTGGACGATCTGCACCATATATTCGTGGTGCATCTCGATATCGCCGGCGGCCGATAGTGCCTTGTGCAGCATGGCCGTGCCCGAACGGCCGCTGGAGACGATGAAAAAGGGTTGCGTCTGTTCGCTCACGGCTTGACGGCGATCACCACGGCCTCGCGGCCGATGCCAGCCTCGGCCAGGGCGCGATAGAGCGCGCGGCGTGCCTCGCCGAAGCCGGCCTGTTCGAGCGCCAGATCGAAGCGTTTGCGCTTGGCATGGCTGGCGCGGCCGAGCGCGGGATCGCCGACATAATTGTCGCCCATGAGCAGGAACGCCTCCATCGGGAAGCTGGTCATGCGTTCGGTGACCTCGAAGCCCAGGCGCGTCAGCAGAGCGCGGAGAGCGAGGCGAAGTCGAAATAATTGAGATGATGCGGCGGGGCGATCCACCAATCCTCGATCGCGTTGGCCTTGGTGGCCGCGATCTGCAGCGGCGAGAAATCATTGGGCACGCCGATGCAGATCAGCCCGCCGGGCTCCAGGCATTCGCGCGCCAAAAGCACAAGTTCGATCGGCGCGGGCGTGTGTTCGAGGACGTTGTTGAGATGGACGACGTCAAAACGGCCCAGCGTGGGTGCGGTGTCCGCATTGAAGAAACCTTCCACCACTTCGACGCCGAGGGTGCGGGCATGGGCGGAGGCCTGGCGCGAGGGCTCGATGCCGCGCACCTGCCAGCCGCGGTCCTGCGCCGTCTTGAGGAAGAAGCCGGGGCCGGAACCGATCTCGAGCAGGCGGCGGCGGCCGGCACCCAGAATGCGTTCGAAAGCGGCGAGACGATCGGTCTGTGCCAAATTGGACCACTCCTGATCCTCGCCCGCATGGGTGAGGTAGGTTGGTTTTTCTTCGGCGTAATAATTTTCGCGATATTCGCGCTCCAGCGCAGCCGGATCGGGCAGCGGCACAGCGTGGGTGAACCCGCACATGTCACAGGCGATGATATCGTGCCGGCCTTTTTGGGCAATGCGCCGGCCCTGATGCGTGCCCCAGGCCGTGGTGGTTTCGTCACAGCAAGCTTTTGCAGCGGTCGCGGCACCCATTTCCTTACCCCTCAGGTGGCCTCGTTAACGCTCTCTTAGCCTTGCGGCCTTTAAAAACGGTTAAGGCAGACAAGAGTGATTCGGCATGCTCGGGCGAAAAGCGCCTTTGTTCATTGCAGAAGCGTCCAGCAATCACGGGCGGGATCTCGGCCGCGCGCTCGGGTTCGTGGACGCAGCGGCCGCCTCCGGCTGCGATGCCGTCAAGTTCCAGCTCTTCAAGATCGATCGCATGTTCGCGCCGGAAATTCTCGCCCGTAGCGAGAAACATCGCGCCCGGCAGGAGTGGGAGCTGCCGCTCGATCATCTGGCGCCGTTGGCCGCGCGCTGCCGGGAAAAGAATATTCTGTTTTCCTGCACGCCGTTCTATCTGGAAGCGGTGGCGGAGCTCGCCCCTCACGTCGATTTCTACAAGATCGCCTCTTACGAACTCTTGGTGACGCCGCTGCTCGAAGCTTGTGCGGCGAGCGGCAAGCCCGTGGTGCTGTCGACCGGCATGGCGACGCTGGAAGAGATCAGGCATGCCGCGACAACGCTGAAACACGCGGGCTGCACTGACATTACGCTGCTACATTGCGTGTCGGCCTATCCGACGCCGGTCGAAGACGCCAACCTTGCCGCCATCGAGACCATCCGCGCGGCCACGGGCTGTGCGGTGGGCTGGTCGGATCACACGCGCAGGGCTGCCGTGATCGAGCGCGCCGTGCATCGCTGGGATGCGGCGGCGGTCGAGTTCCATCTCGATCTTGACGGCGAAGGCGCCGAATATGCCGCCGGCCATTGCTGGCTCCCGCACGAAATTGCTCCCGTCATTGCGCGCATCCGCGAAAGCGTGGCCGCCGATGGCACGGGTCTCAAAGTTTCGCAGCCGTCCGAAGCCGCCGACCGCGAGTGGCGGGCCGATCCCAGCGATGGGATGCGCCCGCTCATTCATGTTCGGCAAGCATGGGAGAGCGCTGCATGACCTTCCTTCCGCCCGAACCGTCCGATCATTTGCGCATTGTCGCCGTGATCCAGGCCCGCATGGGCTCGACCCGCCTGCCCGGAAAGGTGCTGAAGCCGGTCGCCGGCCAGCCTTTGCTGTGGCACATCGTGCATCGTCTCAAGCGCTCGCAATTCATCGAGCGCATCGCGATTGCGACCTCGACCAATCCGCTCGACGACGCCATCGTCGAATTCGGCCGCGAACATGGCGTGCCGGTGGTGCGCGGGGCCGAGGACAATGTGCTGACGCGGTTTGCGCGCGCCGCCGATCTCCTCGATGCCGACGTCATCGTGCGTGTCAATGCCGATGCGCCCTTCGTCGATGCCGGCTTCATCGATCATCTGATCGCGGCCATGATCGAAGACAATGCCGATTACGTGCTGCTCGAAGACGGCGCGGTGACGGCGCATCAGGGCGTCGATCCGATGAGCCGGCGTGGCGCTCGACAAGCTGATGATGGACGCGGCCGACGATCCGGTCGCGCGCGAGCATGTCACCGGCTATTTCAAGCTGCATCCCGATTTCGTGCGCATCGCCCGCGCCAGACCCTATCCCAAGCTGGCGCGCGAAGGCGCACGGCTGACGGTCGACACGCCCGACGACCTGGCCTTTGTCGAGACCGTGCATCAAACGGCTGGCGGCCAAGGCGGGCGAGGCCTCGCTTGAGGATCTGCTGCTTCTGCTCGAACGCGAACCGGACCTGCGCCAAGCTGAACGGCCATGTGCAGCAGAAGGCGCTGGGCACGCAAGGCGGCGTGGCGCTGATCCGCTGCGATGGCGGCGGGCGCTTCGGCTATGGCCATGTCAAACGCATGGTGGCGCTGGCCAAGGCCCTGCGCGACCGCGAAGGCATGGGCGCGCTGTTCGCCGTCAACGGCACGGCCGATGCGCTGGCCCCGATCCGCTCTGCCGGTTTCGAAGCCGCGCTGGTCGACGGCAATGACGACGAGACGGCACTGGCATCGCTGATCGATGCGCGCAAGCCCGACATGCTGATCTGCGACATGCGCGAAGGCATTGGCCGCGAAGGTCTGGCGCGGTCTCTCCAAATCCGTTTCGCTGACGGCCGTGGTTGATGACGGCAGCAATCGCCGGCTGGCCGCGGACCTCGCCTATTATCCGCCGCTGCCGCAGGTGGCCCGCCTCGACTGGTGGGATTCGACCTGCATGCCGCGCGTCGGCTGGGAATGGGCGCTGTTGGGGCAGGCGAAGAAACAACTGCCAGCGCAGACCCATTCGCCTTTGCCCACGCTGCTCGTGACCATGGGTGGCAGCGATCCGCTGGGGCTGACGCTCAAGGCGGCCTATGCGCTCGCCGCGCTTGATCCGGCCTTCCGGGCGCGCTTCGTGATCGGGCCGGGGGTGGCCGACAAGACGCGGCTGGCGAAAACGATCGTTGGCCTGGCACCCCATTTCGAAACGCTGGAAGGCGCCGATGGCCTCGCCACCGAATTTGCCAGCGCCGATGTGGCGTTGTGCGCCTTCGGCGTCACGGCCTATGAGCTGGCGGCCTATGGCGTGCCGGCGCTCTATCTGTGCCTGACCGAGGATCATGTGCTCTCGGCTTCGGCCTTCGAGGATGCCCATATGGGCCAGTCGCTGGGGCTGGCCGAACGCGCCGAGGATGGCGACATCGCCAGCGCGGTGTGGGGCCTGCTGACGGATTCGGTGCGCCGGCGCGAAATGCATGCGGCCGGATTGATGACGGTGGACGGGGCCGGCGCTTCGCGCATCGCCGCCGATCTGGCGCAGGTGCTGGCGGGCCGGCGCAGCGAGAAGACGCTCGCGGCGGTGCGTTAGGGGGGCTCCCCAAAAAATTTGCATTCAATTCCGCGGGCGCGATGCGGGCGGTGGCGGCTAGCTGTCCAGCGCCGCTTTGGCCTGCGCGAACACGTCCGGCCAGTTGCCGGGTTCGTTCGGCATCAGGCAGCGGCAGGATGGGGCGAAGGGCTCAACGGGCTGGCCGAAAGCGGTCCAGCTGGTGTCGTAGAGGACTTTGTAGGTCGGAACGCCCGCGCCGGCCGCCGCCCACGAAACCGCGGTGGGGGCGGTGATGACGGCGTCGAGCGCGGAGAGCAGGGCTGAGGCGCGGTCGAGCTCCTGTTTCTGGTCGAGGCCGGGCGGCACATGGATGGTGCGGCCTGAGAGGCGTTCGAGCTCGGCAATCTCCTCGGGCGTGGCGTCGTATTGCACGCAGACGATTTCGCCTTTGAGGTCGCGCAGGAAATCGGCCCAGGCTTGGAGCGGTGCATATTGCAGGTCGCGGTCGCCGCCCGATTTGCCGCTGCGCCAGCAAATACCGGTGAACGGGCCGCCACCTTGCGCGGCCAGCCAGGACTGCCAGCGGGCTTTCTCCGCCGCGTCGGGGATGAGCCAGCTATGCGGCGCGGGAAAGCTTTCGAGATTGGCGCGCAGCCAGCGCGGCAGGGTGCCCATCTCGGTGGCGGCATTGGCGCCGCCCGCGGATTTGAGCCAGCCATAGTGCGCGGTGACGATCCCGCCCTTTGACTCCATGTCCGAGGCCATCACCTTCACATCCGGGAAGGAGCGGGCGAAGAGCGGCTCAAGGCGCGGCTCGCATTCGAGGATCACCTGCGCGCTGGTCTCGGCGGCGCGGGCGGCGAGATCGGGGATGCAACTGGCGAACATCAATTGATCGCCGACGCCCTGCTCGGCCATCACCAAGAGGCGCGATGTCTTGAGCGGGCCGCCCGACCAGGGGGCGATGCGATGGTCGCGGCGCGGAGCCTTGCCCGGCAATTTGAGGCGGGCGGCATAGTCGCGCCATCCCTCCTTGAGATTGCCCTTGAGGAAATGCAGCACGGCGCGATTGAGGCGGGCTTGAGAATTGGCGCCGTCGCGCTTGAGGGCGCGGTCATAGAGGGCGAGCGCTTCGTCGATCTCGCCGCGATCGGCCAGCACATCGGCGAGATTGCCCAGCGCCTGCGGATAATCGGGATGGCGGGCCAGCACCTCGCGAAAATGGCGCTCGGCCTCGTCGCGGCGATCGAGGCTGCGATGGGCCGAGCCCAGCGCCAGCCACAATTCGGGCGCCTCGGGCGCGCGGGCGAGCGCCGGTTCGATGAGGGCGATGGCAGCCTCGGCCTGGCCGGTCTCACGCAACAGATTGGCGAGATTGACCAGGGCCTCGAGCCGCTCCGGCTCCAGCGCCAGCACGCGGCGGAAGAAGACGCAGGCCCCATCCGGCATGCCCAGCGCCCGCGCCGTGTTGCCGAGGGCGAAGAGGGCACGGGTGTCGTCGGGCTTGATCGCCAGCGCGGCCTCGAAGCGGCCGATGGCATCGGCGTGGCGGCCGGCGGCGGCAAGCCGCAAACCTGCCTGATAGGGATCGGCCGAAGCCTGTGCACGCATGGTCATACGCCATCGTCGCGCCGCGTGCGTAAAGGTTGCGTTAAGCATAGTGTTTAGGAGTGCGTTAAGTGTGAAAGAGCGAAAATCCGGGCATGGTGACCTCGCTCTCATCGACGGGTTTGGATTCGTCGGTGCTGCTCAGCTACTACAATTCCCAGGTGACGACGTCGGTGACGTCGGCGCTCAATACTCTTCCGTCTTCGGCGACCGCCAGCACCAGCAGCGCCACCTCGGCCGACAATCCGCCCTGGAGCACCTACAGCCAGCCCGCGCAGCAATTGCGCGACGCGCAGGTGCTGGGCATTACCAATTTCCTCGACACCTCGAACGTTCCCAAATCGGCGGGCGCAACGGACAGCACCAAGACCGAACAGGACAACCAGAAACTGTTCTCGCTCTACACGGCGGTGAACAATCTGTCCTATCTCGCCAAGATGAGTCAGCGCGATACGGCGACGGACGGACAGCGCGTCGGTTACGACACGCGCTTCCAGGCCGGCCTTGCGCAGGTGCAGAACTACATCAAGACCAACAGCTTCAACGATTTCACGCTGCAGCTCGGCAAGACGCAATCGTCGGTCACGAGCGGTGTGTCGGTGCCGTTTGCGCCCTTCACTTATCCGGGCGGCACCATCGTCGCCGACGCCAACATCTCCAACGCGCTGAACGGCATCTCGACCAGCGACAGCTTCAATATCGCGGTCAAGAAGGGCGGCACAACGACCAATGTCGCGATCAACTTCGCCAATATTTCGGGGCCGCTGACGATCGATAACATCGTCAATTATGCCAACCAGCAGCTATCGGCCGCGGGCTTCACCTCCAGACTGTCGCGCACGATGACGGTCGGCACGATCAACGATCCGACCAAGTCGAGCTACGGCATCTCCATCAGCCAGGCGCCAAGTGAATCGCTGAACTTCTCCTCGGCCGGGGCAACGCCGTCGCTCTATCTCGCCGGCAACAGCGGCAGCGCGCTCGCGACCTCGACCGCCAGCGGCAGCAAGACCTACACGACCGCGGCCGATCAGCAGGGCCGTCTCGTCAAGCTTTCCGACCTGTCGAGCGGCACGCCGACCTCGACCTTCAACGCGACGCTCAGCCCCGACACGGGCAACACCACGACCAGCTCCACCGCCGTCGACAGCAATGGCAATGTCTATACCATCGGCACCGCCACCGGGAGTTTCGGCAATGAGCTGAACCAGGGCTCGCAGGATGTCGTGCTGACGAAATACGACTCGGCCGGCAATCTGCAATGGTCGAAACTTCTGGGCAGCGCAGGCAACGCCGATGCCTATTCGATGGCGATCGATAGCAGCAACAATCTCGTCGTCGCCGGTTCGACCACCGCGAATCTGACGCCCACCGGCATCGCCAATGGCAATGCCGACAGCTTCGTCGCCAAATATGACGCCAATGGCAATCAGACCTGGGTCAAACAGATTCCGACGCTGGCCGACAATGGCGCCAATTCGGTCAGCGTCGACGCCACCGGCAATATCTATGTCGGCGGCCAGGTCACGGGCGTGATCGGCACCGGCCAGACCAACAATGGCGGCACGGACGGCTATGTCGCCAAGCTCGATTCCGACGGGCAAATCACCTACGAACAGCAGCTCGGCACCAGCGGCACCGATTCGGTGGCGGCGACCGCGGTCGCCGCCGAGCGGCAGCCTGTTGTCGCCAGCGTGCAGAACGGTCAGGCCATCCTTTCCAAATATGCGAACGGCGACGCCACGACGGCGCCGGTGTGGCAGGAGAATCTGGGCACGCTCGGCAATGGCGGTTCGATCGGCGGCATCGCCGTGTCGAACGGCAAGGTCTATCTCTCGGGCACCAGCTCGAACGGCGCACTGACCAGCAGCGGGCAGGCCAGCGTCGTCAGCGGCACCAGCGGCGGGCTCGACGCCTTCGTTGCGGGCTTCACCGATTCCGGTTCAACGGTCAATCAGGATACGGTCACCTATATCGGTACGGGCTCGACGGACACGGCCGGCAAGCTGACGGTGGATTCGTCGGGCACGGTTTATCTCTCGGGCACGACCAGCGGCACCTTTGCGGGCCAGACGCGCAACGCGACGGGCACGCAGAACGCCTTCGTCACGGCGCTCAATTCCTCGGGCAATGTCACCTGGACGCGGCAGTTCGGCGGCGCCAGCGGTACCTCGACCGGTGCGGCCGTCGCCATCGACCAGACCGGCTCCAGCGTGCTCGACAAGCTTGGGACTGCCGCGCGGCACCATCGATATCAACCAGTCGGTGGATCTGACCTCCGGGACGACGCTCAGGGCCGGAAATTCCTTCCAGATCAAGGTCGACAAGGGCACAGCCAGTTACACCGCCACCATCGGCATCGATGCGGGCGAGACCTTGCAGTCGCTGGCCAACAAGATCAGCAACGCCATGGTGTTCGCCGGCAAGGCGAGCGTGACCTATGCCAATGGCGGCAATGCGCTGAAGATCGAAGTCAACAAGGGTGTCAGCGCGACGCTGATCGCCGGTCCCGCCGATCTCGATGCGCTGGGCCGGCTCGGGATTACACCGGGCACGATCAGCAATGCGGCCGACAGTTCGAGTTCGAGTTCAAGCTCGTCCAGTTCCAGCGCCAAGCAGGTGTTCGGTCTTGGCTTTTCCAGCTCGAAACTGTCCATCGCCAGCCAGACAGGCGGGGGCATGGCGCGGGGCGAGCTTCTGAGCGTGCTGGGTTCGATCCAGAATATCTATCAGACCATCAACACGCCGGCATCGTCCTCATCCACGACTGCCAACACGCAGAATTCCGGCACCGCACCAGCCTATCTGGCGGCGCAGACCGCGAACTATCAGCTCGCGCTCAGTTCTCTGTCCTCCTTCGAAAGCGGATTGCAGCAGAGCAATTCGACGGGCAGCAGTTCCTCGCTGCTCGGCGTCGGGTAGGGCGCAATTCATCGCGCCGGTGGAATTTTCCGCCGCCTGTGTCTGCTCGCAGCTGTGTGGATTTAGTCCAGATGGTGTTTGCAGCGTGCCGCTTCAAGGGGCACGGGCAATTTTTTTGATTTTTTCACCCGCAACGCGCAGGAAGAAAGATCGTCACACCACCGCGTTGTAGAGCAGCGAGGATGAGGCCGGGCGCGGCGCGTTCGGTTTGGCCGCATAAGCGGGCGAGTAGGGCCGGGCGCGATTGCGGCGCTTCTCCACTTCCTCGGCCACGGCCTTGATCATGCCTTCGCTGGCCGTGCGGATGCGGGTGAGGATGCGGGTGTGCAGGCCCAGGACTTCCTGGAAGCGTTTGGTGGTGCTGGTCAGGCGGGCGCGCTGCTCGGCGGGCGCGGCCAGCAATTCATGACGGTTCAGCCTGGCGGCCTCGCGCGCATATTGGGCGCAGAGCTGCTGAATCCGCGGATCGAGCGATGTCATCTCGCGCGGGCGGCCGGCTTCGAGCATGGCGATGTCCTGGGTCAGGGCCTCGATCAGCCGCTCGGCCATTTTGACGACGGTGTCGATGCGCGGATCGTTGCTCACGATTTGGCCTCCTGGTGGGAGAGCAGGGCCTGGGTCAGGGCATTGCTGAGGCCGAAGCCGCCGCGATCGGCGATCAGCTTGCCGTACTGGTTCAGCATCAGCGAGCGGAACATCTCCTCGCCCTGGCCGCCGCCGAAGGGACCATCGGTCTTCACGCCCTCGAACATCTGGCCGAGGAACTGGCCGATGAAGACGCCTTCGAATTCCTGCGCCGCCTTGTGCGCGGCCTGGTAGTTCGCGCTCTTCTGCGGGGCGGCGATGGGAGACGACTGCGCCATCGCCATCGCGGACTGGATTGCGGCGTCCATCAGCCGATCACCTGGATTTCGGCCTGCAGGGCGCCGGCGGCCTTGATTGCCTGCAGGATCGAGATGATGTCGCGCGGGCCGACGCCGAGGGCATTGAGCCCGTCGACCAGCTTCTGCAGCGAGACGCCCTGGCTCAGCACAGCCATCTTGTTGCCATGGCTGTCGTCGATCTGGATCTGGGTGCGCGGCACGACCTTGGTGGTGCCCGTCTTGGAGAAGGGCGCGGGCTGGCTGACCTGCGGCGTCTCGGTGACGCGGATGGTCAGATTGCCCTGGGCGATGGCGACGGTGGAGATGCGCACATCCTTGCCCATCACGATCACGCCAGACTGTTCGTCGATGATGACCTTGGCGGCCTGGTCCGGATTGACCTTGAGCTGCTCGACATCGGCCAGCAGCCCGACCACGCCCTTGGGATAGCTGGCCGGAACGGTCAGCTGCACATTGGCCGGATCGGTCGCGGTGGCGACATTGGTGCCGATATAGCGGTCGATGGCCTCGGCGATGCGCATGGCCGTGGTCAGATCGGGATTGTGCAGCGAAAGCTTGAGGGTGTGCTCGGAGGAGAGCCTGAACTTGGTCTGGCGCTCGACAATGGCGCCATTGGCGATGCGGCCCGCCGTCGGCACGTTGCGGGTGACGTTGCCAGCCTTGCCGGAGGCCGAGAAGCCGCCGACCGTGATCGGGCCCTGGGCCAGCGCATAGGTGTTGCCGTCGGCGCCGAACAGCGGGGTCACGACGAGCGTGCCGCCCTGCAGCGATTTGGCGTCGCCCATGGCGCTGACCGAAACGTCGATGCGGGTGCCCTGGCTGGAGAAGGCCGGCAGATTGGCCGTCACCATCACCGCGGCGACGTTCTTGGTCTGCATGGTCTCGCCGCGGGTGTTGACGCCGAGGCGTTCCAGCATGGTCTGCAGGCTCTGCTGGGTGAAGGGGGCGTTGCGCAGGCTGTCGCCCGAGCCGTTCAGGCCCACGACCAGGCCGTAGCCGACCAGCATGTTGTCGCGAATGCCCTCGACATCGACGAGGTCCTTGACCCGCGAAAAGGCAAAGGCCTCGACCGGCATCAGGACCATGAGCATGGCCACAAAGGCGGCGAGGGTGCGGCGGAGGAAATGACGATTGATCTGAGGCATGAGCGCGTTCTGCTGTTCAGGCTATGTGTCCGCGGATCGCCTTGCCAGAAGCGTGCCGGGATTATCAGGATATTTGTTGTGTAAAATCAGTGTGTTATTATGAATTCGCGCAGGCCGATGGTCCTGCCCGGCAGGATTTTCCGGGCAGGAATGGCCGCCTAGGGCGCGCCCGGGCCCATGGCGCTCGGCTTGAGATGGGCCTTGCGGATCAGGGGCACGGCCAGCAGCGAGAGCAGGAACAGGCCGGCGATCAGCAGCCATGCCTCGTTGAACGCCTCGGTCAGGGCGGCACGGCGGACCAGGGGGGCGGCGATCTGCCGGGTCAACTCGTCGATGGGGCCGAGCGGGGTACCGTGGAACTGGCCCAGCGGCAGGCCGACAAATCGGGCAGTGGCCCGGCTGCCGGCCTGAAGTTTTGCCACGATCGCGGCGACATGGGTGGGGGTGCGTTCGGTCAGCAGGGTGTCGATCAGGGCGATGCCGATGGCCCCGCCCAGATTCCGCATCAGGTTGAAGAGGGCGCTGGCCTCCGGCACCTCTGCCTCCGGCAGGGCGTCGAGCGCCAGCCGCGTGGCGGGCAACAGGCACAGCATCACGGCCAGTCCCCGCAGCACCTGGGGCAGGATCAGGGCGTTGAAATCGGTGCGCGGTGTCTCGAAACCATTGGCGAGGAGCCCCAGGCCGAACAGGCCGAAGCCGATCGCCGTCAGCCAGCGCGGGTCCATCCGGGTCTCAAGCCAAGCGGCCAGCGGCGCGGTCAGGAGCTGCACGCCGCCCGTCACCATCAGGACGATGCCAATCTCCAGCGGGTTGTGCTGGCGCACCAGACCAAGAAACAGCGACAGCATGTAGACCGAGCCATAGAGCCCGAAGCCGAAGATGAAGCTGAGCCCGCAGCCGACCGAGAAGGCGAGGTTGCGGAACCGGTTGAGGTTGATGAAGGGGTGGGGATGGGTGAAGCCGCGCAACAGTGTCAGCGCGAAGGCGATCAGCGTCATCGCGATCAGGGCATAGACGAAGACGCCCTGCCAGTCGCGGCCCGGCGCCTGGGTCAGCAGAAGCTCGAGTGCGGCCAGGAAGATCGTGCCGGTGGCGATCGTGCCGTAATCGATGCGGCGCAGATGCATCCATTCGAGCGGATCTGCACGAACGAAATTCGCGACGAGCAACGAGACGGCGATGCCCGGCACGATGTTGATGAGGAATATCCAGTGCCAGGAGTGGGTCTGCGTCAGATAACCGCCGATGACGGGGCCGATGGCCGGTGCCAGCACGGCGAAGGTACCGGCCAGCGCCGTGGCCAGCACGCGATGGCGTTCGGGGATCAGTGTGAACACGGCCGTGAACACGGCCGGGATCAGCATGCCGCCGGAAAAGCCCTGTACGATGCGAAAGCCGATCAGCGGCGCCAGCGTGTCGCTCAGCGCGCAGCCGAGACTGGCGAGGGTGAAGATTGCGGTCGCGGCCGCGAACATCCAGCGCAACGACAGCGCGCGCGTTAGCCAACCGGTCAGCGGGATGGCGATGACTTCGGCCATCAGATAGGCGGTCTGGATCCAGCTGAGGCTTTCGATCGAAAGGTTCAGCGAATCGCGCATGCTGGTCAGCGAGGAGGCGACGACCTGCACATCCAGCACGGCCATGAACATGCCCATGCACATGGCCGCAAAGCCAAGCCACAGTCGGATGGTCTGGCGCGTCACAATTCGCGCCGCGGTGCGAGAGCGGCCTCCTCCGCGCGAATGCGCCAGGCCAGCATCAGGGCATTGAGGATGGAGAAGATCAGGGCCACGCGCCATTCGCCGAAGCAGAGCGGCAGCATCACGATTTCACCGGAGACGATCCAGTAATTGGGATGGTTGAGATAGCGATAGGGCCCGGATTTGATCAGCGGTGCGCCGGGCAGGGTGACGATGCGTGTCGTCCACCATGGCCCCAAGGTCTTGAGCACCCACAGCCGCGCAAGCTGTAAGGCGATGAAGAGCGCGAAGGGCAGGAAATAGAGGCGGTGGGGGCTGGGCAGCGCAAAGACAATGGCGACGAGCCACAGCGTGTGCAGCGCCACCATCACGGGGTAATGCGACGCACCGATTTCCACCGCGCCGCGCGCCAGAAGCGCGCGCGTGTTGCGGGTGGCGTAGAGCACTTCCGCCAGACGCTGGAGCGCGACGGCGGCGACGACGACATAGATCAGTGCCGTCATGTGCCGTCGAACATCTGGAAGGCGCAGGAGAAGCCGGGGCCGAGTGCGGTCAGGAGAATGCGTTTGCCATCGCGCTGCATGCGTTCGAGGACGAAGAGCGCCGTCGCCGCCGACATGTTGCCGTAATCGCGCAGCACGGCGCGGCTGCCGCCCAGATCCCCGCGCTGGATCTCGAGTGCGTCTTCCAGCGCATTGAGGACCTTGGCACCGCCGGGATGGCAGGCAAAATCGTCGATGGAGGACAGCGCGATGTCGTTGCGCTTGAGATAGTCCGACAGGATGGCGCGGAAATCATTGCCGACGAGCGCGGGAATGCTCGTGGAAAAGACCGCCTTCAGCCCGTCTTCCTCGACATCCCAGCCCATGACGCCGAGCGAATCCGGCCAGGTGTATTCGCCGGACGGGCCCAGCATGGCGCCCTCGCCATCGGTCGAGAGGATGGCGCCGGCTGCGCCGTCGCCGAACAGGGCGGCGGCCACGACGTTGCTCTTGGACATGTCGTCCTTGCGGAAGGTGAGCGCGCAGAGCTCGACGACGAGGAAGAGGACGCGGCTGCCCGGCCGGGCACGCGCCATGTCCGCGGCACGGGCCAGGCCGATGGCACCGCCGGCGCAGCCCAGCCCGAAGATCGGCAGACGCTGGATGTCGCGGCGCAGCTGCATGCGCTCGACGAGGCGCGCATCGAGGCTGGGCGTCGCAATGCCGGTCGTCGATGCCACGACGATGGCGTCGATGTCGCCGCTGTCGAGGCCGGCTTCGTCCAAAAGGTCTTCTGTGATCCGTTCGAGCAGGGCCACGGCGTTTTCGACATAGAGTGCCGTGCGCTCCTTCCAGCCATGCGGTTCGGCGTACCAGTCGATCGGGACGCAGGAATAGCGGGTGTCGATGCCGGTGTTTTCGAACACCGGCAGAAGCCGGGTGATGTCGCGGCGCCCGGCGAAGAGCTGCTCGGCGCGGCGCATCACATCGCGCTGGGCGAGGGCATAGGGCGGCACGGCGGATTTGAGGGCCAGTAGGCGTGGCAGCACGGTGTGTCCTTTCGCCCCGGGGCGATGACCGGGCAGAAAACGACCCTCCCAAGGCTACGATAGAGCACTGTCGCCGGATCAGATACGCGCAAATCCATGAAAACTGGGCTCCCGGCGCGATTTCGTGCCGTGGACAGGCCGCCACCCGCTGCCTATTTTGCGGCCCCCGAAGCAGCCCAGTCAGGAATCCGTCCCGTGAAAGCCCCCAAAGATGCCCAGCTCGTGCTCCTGCGCCATGGCCAGAGCGAATGGAACAAGCTCAACCTCTTCACCGGCTGGCGGGATGTGAAACTGACGGCCCAGGGCGAGACCGAGGCGCGCGGCGCCGGCACGCTGCTGAAGGAGGCCGGGCTCAAATTCGACATCGCCTTCACCTCGCTGCAGACCCGCGCCATCAAGACGCTGTGGCTGGCGCTCGAGGAAATGGACCAGATGTGGATCGAGGAGGTGAAGCACTGGCGCCTCAACGAACGCCATTACGGCGCGCTGACCGGACAGGACAAGAAAGAGGCGGTCGAGAAATTCGGCGCCGAGCAGGTGCATCTGTGGCGCCGCTCCTATGACGTGCCGCCGCCGCCGGTGGAACTGGATTCGCCGGATTATCCGAAACACGATCCGCGCTATGCCGGCGTGCCCGATGCCGATCTGCCGCGCGGCGAATGCCTCAAGGATGTGCTGAACCGCGTGATGCCCTATTGGGAGGGCGCGATCGTGCCGCAGCTTCAGGCCGGCAAGACGGTGCTGGTCGCCGCCCATGGCAATTCGCTCCGGGCGCTCCTGAAGCATCTGGAAGGCATCAGCGACGACGCCATCGCCGATATCAACATCCCGACCGGCGTGCCGAAGGTCTATCACCTCGAGCAGCAACATGAAGGCGGTCGAAACCCATTATCTGGGCGATCAGGCGGAACTCGAAAAGAAGATCGCCGCGGTCAAGGCACAAACGGGCAAGAAGTGACGGCGCGTGCGGCGGGCTCTGCTAGACTCGGCGCCGTGTCGTACCGTCTCCCGCCCTTGCTTGGATTGTCGCTGCTGCTGGCCGCCGCGCCTGCACTCGCGCGCGCGCCCGGGATCACGCCGAAGCCGCGCCCGGACGACACGCCGGCGCGCGCAGACACGCAGCGATGCCGGGGCCCCGCATCGCCCGTCGCTGACCGATATTCCCGACATGTCGAAGGCCGTGCCGGCGAGCCAGATCGGCAAGCTGCCGACCACCGAAGAACGCTACCGGCTTCTCAAGCAGCAGGTCGATACGGCCAAGCCGCATGTCGAACACGCCAAGAAAACCTCCGACACGCTGAAGGCCGAGGCCGCGCAGCTGCGCCGCGAACTGATCGAGACGGCCGCGCGCGTGCAGATGCTCGAACAGGAGAAGATCACCCTCGATGCGCAGATCGCCGCGCTGTCGGTCCGGGAGAAATCGCTCTCGGCCAGTTTCGCCCATGACCGGGTGGCGGTGTCGCATCTGCTCGGCCTGCTCGAAAGGCTGCAGCACGACATGCCGCCGGTGCTGGCGCTGACGGCGGACGATGCGCTCAATGCCTCGCGCAGCGCCATGCTGCTGGGGGCTTCGCTGCCGCGCGTCTATGGCGCGGCGGCCCGGCTCGCCAAACGGCTCGATGCGCTGCGCCAGACCCGTACCCAGCTTGTGGTACGCAGGGCGGAAAGCGCGCGCAACGCCGTCCAGCTTTCGGCGGCGCGCGGCCATCTCGATCAACTTCTCGCGACAAAACAGGCGCAGGCCGATACAGCGGCGGCGCGCTATGCGAAGCTGGAGGCCAAATTCTCCGTCATCGCCAAGCAGGCGACCGATCTGGGACAGCTCTTGCAGAAAGTGGCAGCCCTGAGGGCCGAACACACCGCCGGCCAGGCCGTTGTGGCGATCGGCGGCGGGGATTCCGGCGAGGCCCGGCTCAGCCGCGGCGCCCTCAGGCCGCCCGTGATCGGTCGTCTGACCAAGGGCGGAATCGCCGGGGTGGGCGGGGCCGGCGCCCCGGGCGTCACATTTTTGACCCAGGCCGGTGCCCAAGTGGTCGCACCGGCGGATTCCAAGGTTCTTTTCGCCGGCCCTTACCATAAGACGGGGTCGGTATTGATCTTGGAAATGGCCGGTGGCTACGATCTTGTCCTTGCGGGCCTTGGCCGCGTGGATGTGAGCGTCGGCGACCGGGTCCTGGCAGGCGAGCCGCTGGGAACCCTGCCGCAGACAGGCAAGGAAACACAGCTCTACTTCGAGGTTCGGCATCGGGGGAAGGGTATGAGCCCAGCCCCATGGCTCGGAACGGGTTTACGGAAGGCAGAAAGATCATGAAGCGTTATTTCTTTGGCGGTGTCTGTGCCGCGGCCGGTTTCGCCGCAGCGCTGTGGCTGTTCCCGGCCGCGCAAGGCGCGAGCGACACCACCGCTTATCGGCAGCTCGATCTGTTCTCCGATGCCTTCGAACGTGTGCGCGCGAATTACGTGACGCCCATCAGCGACAAGAAGCTGATCGATTACGCCATCCAGGGCATGGTCTCCTCGCTCGATCCGCATTCGAGCTATATGGACGCCAAGGCCTTCGCCGACATGCAAATCCAGACCCGCGGCGAATTCGGCGGCCTGGGCATCGAAGTGACGATGGAAGACGGTCTGATCAAGGTGGTCTCGCCGATCGACGGCACGCCGGCCGCCAAGGCCGGCGTCAAGCCGGGCGACTACATCGCTGCCATCGACGGCACGCCGGTGCAGGGCATGGACCTCAATGACGCCATCGACAAGATGCGCGGCAAGCCGGGCACCAAGATCACGGTCACGATTTTGCGCAAGGGCGCCAAGAAGCCCTTCGACGTGTCCATGGAGCGCGCGATCATCAAGGTCGACAGTGTCAAATGGCATCGCGAAGGCGATGTCGGCTATATCCGCCTGACCGCCTTCAACGAGCGCACCGATCCGGGCCTCAGGAAAGCCGTGGCCGATCTGAAGAAGAAGATCGGCGCGAACAAGATCAAGGGCTGGGTGCTCGATCTGCGCAACAATCCGGGCGGGCTTCTCGATCAGGCGATTGCGGTGTCCGACGACATGCTCAATTCGGGCGAGGTTGTCTCCACGCGCGGGCGCCATCCGCAGGATACGCAGCGCTACAACGCCAAGGCCGGCGACATCATGAACGGCAAGCCGATCGTCGTGCTGATCAATGGCGGCACGGCCAGCGCGGCGGAAATCGTTTCCGGTGCGCTGCAGGATCACAAGCGCGCAACGGTCCTCGGCATGACCTCCTTCGGCAAGGGTTCGGTGCAGACCATCATCCCGCTGGGCGAAGGCGATGGCGCGCTGCGCCTGACGACGGCGCGCTACTACACGCCGTCGGGCCATTCGATCCAGGCGACCGGCATCCAGCCTGATATCGCTGTCGCGCAGTCCGATCAGGATCTGCCCAAGATCGAGCGTCCGCACGAATCCGATCTGCCGGGCCATCTGGCGATCCAGAACCCGGAGAAGAAAAATCTGATCCCCGTGATCCGTCCGGCGCCGGGCAAGACGTACAAGGACTTCCAGCTCTCCTATGCGCTCGACCTGTTGCGCGGCCAGAAGACGGTGAGCTTCATCACCACCAAGTCGGCTGCGCTCGAAAAGCCGGCCAAGGACGACTGAGCCAAGCAGCAGAAACGGCTGCACCGGCACGCTCTGCAAAAGGGCCGCCTTCGCAAGAAGGCGGCCCTTGAGTTTGAGCGGTCCGTGCGGCGGAGAGATTATCCATGAGCCGGCATTTCACTGATGATGACGACATCGAAGGCCTTGTCCTGGGCTTCCTCGATCTGTCCCTGCCGAAGGCGCGCTGGACGCATGCGGCTCATTTCGCCACGGCGCTGTGGCTCCTGCGCCATCGCCCCGAGATCGTTGTCGAGCGCGAGATGCCGGTGTTCATCCGCCGCTACAATGAATCGGTTGGCGGGGCGAACAGCGACACCGAGGGCTATCACGAGACCATCACCCAGGCCTCGTTGCTGGCCGCAGGCGGGTTTCTGGGCAAACAGCCGCCGGAGCGCGCGCTGCACGAGATCGTGGATACGCTGATGGCCTCGCCGCTCGGCGATCCGGGGTGGCTGCTGGAATATTGGAGCCGGGATGTGCTGTTTTCCGTCGCCGCCCGGCGCGGCTGGGTCGCGCCGGATCTGAAGCCGTTGCCAGTGGGGTTAACCCTCGGGTAACCATGACGCGGCTTACTCTGATGCTATGGCCGCGAGCAGCATGAGCGACGACGATGTTCTGTCCGGCGGGCGCCGCCTGCCGCATCCGCTGGCACTGGCCTGGTTCGCGCTGTTCGCGCTGCTGCTGGCCGCGGTGCTGTATGTCGCGGTGCTGGGCAAGGCCTCCGATAGCGGGCCGATGGAAAGCCTCGACCTGACGGCGCACAAGGCGCCGGCCCACAAAGCCACCACCGAATCCAAGATCGCCGCCAAAACGCCGGCCAAGCCCCAAACCCCGGCCGATCTGATCGGCGCAGGCCCCAAGCCCGGGACGGGTGTCGCCAAAGCACCGGCCAAAACCGCGAATGCGGCCCAAACGCCGGGCAAAACGGCGCCCGAACCGAAATTGCCGCCCAAAATCGTGCCTGAGGACCGTCACCAAGCCGGTCTATGCCGGCCGGGCGCTGATCGCCGATCCGGCGCTGATCGAGCAGACCAAGGACGGCCCGCTGCCGCGCATCGCCGATGACGGACGCACGCCCATGCAGGCCTATGCGCCGCCGCTTCCCGCCGCCGCCCTCAAGGGCAAGAAGAAGATCGCCATCGTCATCACTGGGCTGGGCATCAGCGCGCGCGCCACGGACGCTGCCCTCCAGACCCTGCCGCCGGGCGTGACGCTGGCCTTCGCGCCCTATGCCGGCGACGTCCAGCGCTGGGTCAGCGAGGCGCGCAAGCTGGGCCATGAGGTGCTGCTCGAAGTGCCGATGGAACCTTACGATTTCCCCGACAGCGATCCCGGCCCGCACACGCTGCGGCCGATGCTGAGCGAAGACGGCAATATCGAGCGGCTGAAATGGGCGCTGACCCGCTTTACCGGTTACGCCGGCATTACAAATCTGTTGGGCGGACGCTTCCTCGCCAATCGCGATGCGGCGGCGCCGGTGATGACCTATCTCGCCCGGCGCGGGCTGCTCTTCTATGACGGCGGCACGACTTCGCGCTCGGCCGCGGCCGGAATCGCGAGCCAGATCAAGGCGCCCTATGTGCAGAGCAACATCATGATCGATTCCATCCAGTCCGGCATGGAGGTCGACCAGAAGCTCTCCGAACTGGAGGCGCGCGCGCGTGTGACGGGGGCCGCCACCGGCACCGGCTTCCTCTATCCGGTCACGATCGGGCGGGTGGCGAACTGGGCCAAGGGCCTTCAGGGCCGGGGCTTTGTTCTGGTGCCCGCATCGGCCATAGTCGGGGCGGAAAAATAACCGCTCTCGATTCGAGTTCATGGCCCGCCATCACAAGCATCCCGGAAAACATCTGCGTCACGAGGATCTGCCCTATCGGCCCTGTGTCGGCGTGATGCTGATCAATCGCGACGGGATGGTGTTTGTCGGCCGCCGCATCGAGCAGACCATCGAGGGCTGGCAGATGCCGCAGGGCGGCATCGATGAGGGCGAGACCCCGGCCGAAGCGGGCTTGCGCGAACTCGAAGAAGAGATCGGCACAAACAAGGCCGAGATCCTGCGCGAGCATCCCGACTGGCTGGCCTATGATCTGCCGCAGCATCTGCTCGGCATCGGGCTGCATGGCAAATATCGCGGCCAGCGGCAGAAATGGATCGCGATGCGCTTCACCGGCAGCGATGACGACATCGACGTCGCCACCGCGCATCCCGAATTCGCCGAATGGAAATGGCTGGCGATGGAAGCGCTGCCGCGGCTGATCGTGCCCTTCAAGCGCGACACCTACACGGAAGTCATCGCCGAATTCCAGGACCTGGCCTTTCCGCTTTCATGACAGTGCCCAGCGCACCTGTCGTCATGATCCACGGCGCGTTTTGCGGCGGCTGGGCCTTCGAGACCTGGCGGCCGGGCTTCGAAGCGCGCGGCTATGATGTGCATATGCCGACACTGCGCCATCACGATGAGGGCCATCATCCGTCGCGGGCGCTGGGCGAAACCAGCGTGCGCGATTACGCGGACGATATCGAAGCCTTGCTCGACAATCTCGGCGAACCGGCAATCCTGGTCGGCCACTCCATGGGCGGGTTGATTGCGCAGATGCTGGCGGCGCGCGGGCGTGCAAAGGCGCTGGTCTTGCTGGCGCCTTCCGCGCCCTGGGGCATGATGCCGTCGACGCCGTTCGAGGTGGCTTCGGCGCAGGCGCTTTATCTGGCCGGCGATTTCTGGCGCAAGGTGCTCGATCCCGAACCCTGGGTCGCCTCGACCCATGCGCTCGACCGGCTGGATCGGGCGATGCATGATTCCGTGCTGGCGCGCATGGTGCCGGAATCCGGATTGGCGACCTTCGAGATCCTGCACTGGTTCTTCGATCTGACGCGTGCGAGCGAGGTCGAGGCGCGGGCCGTGACCTGTCCGATCCTGTGCTTCTCCGGCTCGGCAGACCGCATCAATCCGCCGGCCACGGTGCGGCGCATCGCCAAACGCTATCGCGGCCGCGTGCAATATCGCGAGCTCGACGGCTTCAGCCATTGGCCGATGGCCGAGCCCGGCTGGGAGCAGGTGCTGGATCACACGCTGTTCTGGCTCGAACGGATCGGCGCCGGCGCCGATGAGACGCTGGGGGATTGAGCGCGGCCTAGTTGGTCGCGGCGGCCGTGTCGTAGTGCTTCTTGAAATCCGTCATGAAGCTTTCCAGCGTGTCGATCGAGGCGATCTTGCCGGCGACATCGCGGAAGGCGACGCCTTGCGTGTCGATGCGCTGGGTGACGACGGCGAAGGCGCTGGCATCCGGGCTGGCCTTCATCTTGGCCGCGAAATGCGTCGCGCAAGCGGTCGAGACCGGGTTCGTTGTTCGGCCAGCGAATAGGCGATGGCCGCGCGCATCACATCGTGGCGCTCTTCGGCGCTCAGCGGTTTGGGATCGCTCCAGCGATCGCCAAGCAATTGTTCGGCCTTTTCGGCAGCGACGGCCCAATTGCCGCTCTCCCAATAGATATCGGCGCGCAGGCGGCGCGTGTCGGGCGCTTCGTCGACGGCGATGAGATCGAGCGCCTGATTCCATTGCTTGAGGGCCGCCAGCGCACGGGCTTCGAGCAGCAGGCGCTGATGGCCGATGTCGTTGGGAAGGCCGGCGATGCGCGTGCTGCGCAAGGCAGCCAGCGCATCCTTGGCCTTGTGATCGAGCAGGTCGATCATGGCAAGGCGCGTGGCGACCTGCGCGCGGGCGACGCCATTGAGGCGCTTGTCGACCTGATATTTGAGCAGCGTCTCGGCCGGGCCGAGCAGATCGACCTTGACGAGGCGATCGGCCATGCGCCGGATCATCGCGTCGCCCTGATTGCCGATCGGCGTCAGGTCGATGAAGTCATAGAACAGCGCCAGTGCTTCGATGGGCGGCATCTTGTCGGCCTTGCCCTTGAGGAAGAGCTGGACGAAGGCGCCGCGCATATCGTCCTGTGCCTGGCGGGCGAGATCCGTATTGGGGAAGCTGGTGGTGGCGACGCGCAGGATTTCGAGACCGTCGCGCCAGCGCTTCTGTTGGAAGTAAAGCGCGCCCAGCTTGCGCAGCGTATCGAGTTCGAGGGAATCGCCACGCCAGCGATAGCGCAGCTCTTCGAGGCGGGCGATGGCCTGGATCGGCGTCACCGCGCCGGCATTGAGGCCGGCCACCGTGTCGGCATAGATGGCCTGGGCCGTGGCGCGCGGATCACCACCCTTCTTGACGGCCGAGAACAGCACATGGGCATCGCGATAGCGACCTTCGGCAGCATAGAGGTTGGCGCGGGCCAGTTCGGATTCGAGGAACAGCGGCTTGGGCATGTCCTTGGGCAGATGGCCCAGCGCGCCGTCGGCGGCTTCGAGCGCGCCGGCATGCAACTCAGCATTGGCATAGGCAATGCGTGCGCGGGCCTGCCAGTCGGGCGGGTATTGATGCAGCACCGGCAGCGCCTTGGTCAGAGATTTGCGCGCGCCATCCCAATCCTCCAAGCCGGCATCGGCAAGGCCGCGCCACAAGCCGGCGTGACGGTCATTGTCGAAGCCGCTGCCGGCCAACGCGTTATAGGCATCGCTATAGCGCCCCATCATCACATCGGCGGCGGCCTTGATGGTCTGTAGCTGATTGTCGTTCTGCAGAGACGGGTCCGAGGCCTGCATCAGATTGACGAGGCCGAGTGCTTCGGCGGCGAACTCATTCGCGATGTAGAAACGCGCCTCGGTGAGACGGGCGGGATTGGCCCGCTCCGGCGCCAGATGGGCAGCATGTTCGCGCAGCTTGCGCTCTTCGGTCAGGAAATCGCCTTCGACCGGATGCGACCAGCCTTCGAAATCGATGAAGCTGGGGCCGGCGCCACCCTGGGCGAGGGCTGCCGGCGATTGTGCCGTCGGCAATTGCGGCGGTGTCAGCGTCAGCCCGCCGGGGCGGTAGATGCGCACGCGCAGGTGTTTGACATCGAGTTTGAGATCGTCAGCAAAGGGCGTCAGCACGAGCCCGGCCGCAGTCGGCAGGGCGTCGAAATCGACATAGCGCCGGTCGGCGAGCATGGCGCGGCCGGCATCGACGGGCACCACGATCAAGGTGTCGCCGGCGGCGGGATCGCCGAGCGTCACGGCATGGCGCGCGCCGGGCAGGAGGGTGACGAGGCTGGTGTCGCCGGGATCGTCGTCGTCGCGCGCCAGTTCGATGCCAGTGGCGCGTATGGCGGCCTTCGGCGCCAGCGTGACTTTCAGGATGCTGCCTTCGGCGCGCACGGCGATCTGCTCGGGGTTCTTCAGGCCGAGGCGCAGCACGCTGACGCCATTCTGGTTCGAGGCATCGACGGAAGACGGGAAATCGCCGAGTTCGGTTTTCAGGAAGGCGGGATCGAGCGGGCCCGCGCCGTCGAGCACGATCCAGGCCGTCATGCCGCGCACGAAGGCGGCGACGCCATGGCTGCCGGCGCCCGGAAAGGTGAGGACGGCGCCTTGCGCCGTGCGCTCGGCATCGGCCTTTTGCAAGGCCGGCACGGGCAGTCGCGTGGCGCTCTGGGCATCGGTCTTCGCGCCGGTTTTGGCATTGGCGGTCTTGGTGTCGCTGCCGGGCCTGGGCGTCGGCACCGGCAAAGCGGGCTTGCCGTTCAACTTGTTGGCGGCCTTGAGGATCGAGTTGGCCTGGGCCGTGCTGATCAGGGCGTCGCCGCTGGTGTCGGCGTGGGTGAGAATGACGGGGGCATCGGCCTTGCGCTTGCCACCATCGGCCGGCGGATCATAGGCGGCGGCGTCGGTCCTGGGCGCCAGGATGTCGAGCACGACGTGGTTGCCGTCGCGGAAGTCGTGATAGCCGGACTTGGATTCGGTGTTGAACTCGATCACGGTGCCGCCATTCTCGATGCGCCAGCCAGCCTGTTTCACCCAGGGCGGGGCGACCTGTTCGAGGGCGTGGAAATCGGGCCGGGCTTCGGCCTCGAAGCGGATGGTGATGTGGCCGGCGCCGGGGAACACGGCATAAGGCACGCGCTTGCCCCAGTCGAAGACGAGGCGCGTGAAGGTGGCGTAGGCGCCGGCGCGCACCTTGAGCGGCGGCAGCTTGGCGACATCCACGGCGGTGGGTGGCGGCGGTGGCGGCGGCGGCAGATCGGGGGGCGTGCCGGCAAAGCTCGCCGGCACCAGATCGAGCGCATATTTGTCCGCCGAGATCGAGCTGTGCAGCCGCACCGGTTCGACCAGGGCGAAGCGGAAAGTCTTGCCGTCCGTGTCGGCGCGGCCGCTGGAGAGATAGGCCGGCAGGCCGTGGACGATGGGTTTCGGCGACAGGGCGACCTTGCGGTCGAAATGGATTGTCAGCACGCCATCCTTGACGGCAGCCACGGGGTTGCCTGCCGGGCTCAGCGTGAAGAGGATGCGGCCATAGCCGCCTGCCGCATTGGTGGTCAGCGAATTGGCGAATGCCGGGTCGGCGGTGAAACTGGCGGCGAACAGGCAAAGCGCCGCCATCGCCGCAAGATGCGGGAACAGGCGATGCTGGGAGGCCTGTCTCTTCATACCGGTCAGCCCCGAACTCCCTCCGATTCGCGAGTTTCGCGTGATTCGGCCACGGCGTCTTGTACCTCAACCGCCGGGCGGAGGGGCCGCGCCGGCTGTCGCCTGCGGTGGCGGCGGCAAAGCCGGAGCCGTGGTCGCAGCCGCGAGCTCGGGCCGATTTCGGCAGCGTCAGCCGGTTGGCCATCTTCACGGTCAGGTCCTGGGCCTGCTGCGGCTGCATTGCGGCCATGATCGCGGCCAGCGAATCCGGTTTCATTTCGCGGGCGACACCCAGCAACACCTGCTCGTCGAGCGTGTTGAAGATGCGCGCGGCATCGCGCGGCTTCATTGCGGAATAGACTTTCACAAGCGCCGTGACCTGCGCCTTTTCGGCGGCGTCGCGCTTGCCGAGCAGGGCCTGGATCTGGCTTTGCAGCGATTTGAGGTCGGCGATCTTGGCATCGACCCGCTTTTCGGCCGCTTCCAGCAGATCGGCGCGCATGTCCAGCGCCTTGGTGCGGGCGTCGAGCGCGGTGCGGCGTTTGGCCAGGCTGGTCAGCACGTCGATCTCGGAGGCCGAACTGGCATTGTCTTCGGCGGCCGGATCGGAGGAAACGGCCGGATCGGCGCCCTGTTGCGCGTCCGCATTGGCGCCATCGGCTTTGGCGGCGGGTTCGGCGGTCGTGTCGGACTGCGCCGCCGCGGCCTGGGCGGACTGAACGAGATCGGCACTTTTGAGCGCCAGGAGGCCACCCATCACCACCATCACGGCGGGCAGGAGGCGCAGATATCTGGTCAGGGCCCTGGTCTTCACCGCACATTCCTCAAGGCTTCAGATCTCAACGCGTCCGGCCGCGGGGCATCGGTGCGATGGGCTTCGCTGCGCGCAGTTTCGGGACGCAGGATGCGCGGGCGGGCGGCTTCGAGGCGGCTGGCCGCGGCCGGAAGGACGCCGTTCGCGGGCCTGCGCGGGCTCTGTTCGCCACCGCGCTCGATGCGGTTGGCGATGCGTTCGCCGGCCGCCGTCAGCAGCGACAATTCATCGATCAGGCCGCGCGCGGTGGCGACGCGCTCGTCGAGCGTTTCGGCCGCACCGGCTGCCGTCGATTTCAGCATGCGCATGGAGCTGCCGGCCGTGGTGATGGCGGCGTTCAGTTCGCCGATGAAATCCTTGAGCTTGTCCTGGCTTTTGCGCAGCGCCGTCAGCTTGCGTTCGAGCAGGGCGCAATAGACCAGCGTCGCCACCAGAAGCAGCGAGAGGGCGATTTCCATCGAGAGCGACAGACCAATTCCATGCATGAGATGTGTTCCTGACAATCAGATAATCGTGCGCGAGGCATCGGTGCGCTGGACGGCGCTGTCGACGCGGACGGAGACGGTGTTCCCGACACGGCCCATGCGGCCGTTCAGCAGCGGCACATGCCCGCAGCGCAGCTGGATCTTCGAATCCGGCGTCGCGTTGAGCATCATGGTGTCGCCGACCTTGAAGTTCATGACCTGGTTGAGCGACATCACCTGCTCGTCGAGAATGGCGGAGATGTCGACCTTGGTGGACCACAATTCGCTTGCCAGATGGGTTTCCCAGATCGAGTCGCGGCCGAATTTCTCGCCCATGAATTGCTGCAGCAGCAATTTGCGGATGGGTTCGAGCGTGGCGTAGGGCAGCAAGAGTTCGGTGCGCCCGCCGCGGTCTTCCATGTCGATTCTGAGCTTGACCAGGATCGCGGCATTGGCCGGGCGCGCAATGGCAGCAAAGCGCGGATTGGTCTCGAGACGGTCGAGCGCGAAATTGACCGGCGCCAAGGGTTCGAAGGCCTGCGTCATGTCCTGCAGGATGACTTCGGTCATGCGCTGGACAAGGGTGCGCTCGATGGTGGTGTAGGGCCGGCCTTCGATGCGCATGGCCGCGGTGCCGCGGCGACCGCCCAGAAGCACGTCCACGATCGAATAGATCAGGTTGGAATTGATGGTGAAGAGGCCGTAATTGTCGAGCTCTTCGGCGCGGAACACCGACAGGATCGCGGGCAGCGGAATGGAATTGAGATAGTCGCCGAAGCGGATCGAAGTGATGTTGTCCAGGCTGACTTCGACATTGTCGGAGGTGAAGTTGCGCAAGCTGGTGGTCATCAGCCGCACCAGGCGGTCGAAGATGATTTCCAGCATCGGCAGGCGTTCATAGGACACCAGCGCCGAATTGATGATGGCGCGTACGCCGGATTTGTCCTGGAGCTGTTCGTCATCGACGTCGAAGCCCAGGAGGCTGTCGATCTCTTCCTGATTGAGGATGCGCTCGGTGGTGCCGGTCTGGGTCTCAGCGGCCTCGGGCGCGACCTCGCCACCGTCCGCATCGCCTTCGGTCGAGGCCGCCCATTCGGCAGCCAGTTCCTCTTCGGACTTTTCGTTTTCGTCGGCCATATCTTTTTCGCTGTACTCTGTTTGGCTTACTGGACGATCATTTCTTTGAGCAGCACGTCTTCGACGCTGTACGGTTTGGCGGCGACATTGATGCGGCGCAGAAGCTCTTCCTTGAGACGCATCACGCTTTCCGAGCCGCGCAGATCATCGACCCGAAGCTCACGCAGATAGGACTGGAACTGGTCGACGATGCGCGGCATCACGACCTTGAGGCCGGCTTCTTCCTTGTCGCTCTTCAGTTCCAGCGAGACGCCGAGCTTGAGATAGGCGGGTGAGCCGTCCGGGCTCTGGATGTTCACGACCATGTCCGGCATGTCGTAGAAGGCGACCTTGGGCGGCACGATGGGCTTGGCCGGTTCGGCCTTGGCCGTCTTGGCCGTGTCGCCGCCGCCGCCGCTGCTGAAGAGGAAGAAGTAGGCGCCTGCGCCGCCGCCGCCCACGACCAGCAGAAGCGCGGCCGCGACGATGATCAGCATCTTCTTGTTGCCGAGCAGTTTCTTAACGAAACCTTTCTTGGCACCGCCGTCCTCGCCGCCTTCAGCGGCATCGTCCTCGCCGTCTTCGGCTTCGTTGACGTCTTCCTTTGCCATGGCTGCCAGCCCCTGAAAAATGTCCCGCGCGCGTGGCGATGCGGCCGCCAAGCGCCTGAGAAATTTAGGTGGGTAGGGTTAAGGAGTGGTTCAAATCGCCCTGCTGAGCAGAAACAACCGGGCATGTTTTGCCGGGTGTGTCCGGGCGGGCGGAAAAAATCCAGCGAAACCGCGGGCCGCGCCGCTGGCATAGCGGCTGCAGAGTGCGGACCGAACGACGGACCAGAAAGGATCCGCTAGTCCATGGATAACACGCTACTCATCAGCCTCTCGCACCAGGTTGCGTCCTACCGGGCGATGGATGTGATTGCCGACAATCTCGCGAATATGTCGACGCCCGCCTATAAGCGTGAATTGGTGCAGTTCAAGGAATATGTCGAACAGTTGCCGAGCAGCGGCGGTCAGGCCGGCCCCCAGACCCTCTCCTTCGTGCAGGACGGCGGCGTGCTGCGCGATATGAGCGAAGGTCAGTTGACGCGCACCGGCGCGCCCTTCGACCTGGCGATCAACGGACGGGGCTTTTTCGCGGTGCAGACTGCAAACGGCACCCGCTATACCCGCAACGGCCATTTCAGCCTCGATAGCCAGGGCCGGCTCGTCACCGATGCCGGCGATCCTCTGTTGGGCGAGGGCGGACCGATCACGATCACGCCCGATGACGGCGATATCCATGTGGCGCGCGACGGCACCATCACCGGCAAGCTGGGCCAGCTCGGCAAGCTGCAGGTGGTCGATTTCGCCAACGCGGGCGACCTGACCAAGCAAGGCGCGAGCCTCTATTCGACGAGCCAGACGGCGCAGCCGATCACGGGCAGCGCCATCGAGCAGGGCATGATCGAAACCTCCAACGTCCAGCCCGTCGTCGAGATGAGCCACATGCTGGAGGTCATGCGCAATTACCAGGCGACCGCCAGCCTTACCCAATCCCAGGAAACCCTCACGCGCCAAGCAATCGACAAGCTTGGCAGCATGCCGGCATAAGGAGACACACCCATGCGCGCACTCAGCATCGCCGCGACGGGTATGCAGGCCCAGCAGACCAATGTCGAGGTCATCGCAAATAACCTCGCCAACATGAATACGGCGGGATTCAAGCGCCAAAGGGCCGAGTTCGAAGACCTGCTCTATCAGAATGTCGAGGCTCCGGGCTCGCAGTCCTCCGATACGGGGACCATCGTGCCGGCCGGTATCCAGCTTGGCGCGGGCGTCAGGACCGCGGCCGTCTATCGGGTCGATTCGCAAGGCAACCTCAAGCAGACCTCGAACCCCTATGACCTGGCGATCAACGGCTCCGGCTATTTCCGCGTGCAGCTTCCTGACGGCACCGATGCCTATACCCGCGCCGGCTCCTTCGGCCTGTCGCCGTCGGGAACCATCGTCACCGACAAGGGCTACACCGTGCAGCCGGGCATCGCGGTGCCATCCAATGCGCTCACGGTCACGATCAACTGCCCAAGGCCAGGTGAGCGCCACCGTTCCGGGCTCGACCGCGCCGACCGTGCTGGGTCAGCTCGAACTCGACCGTTTTGCCAACGACGCCGGCCTCAGCGCGCTGGGCGGCAATCTCTATGCCGAAACCCCGGCCTCGGGCTCGCCGCTGGCTGGCGTGCCCGGCGCGTCCGGCTACGGCACGATCGAGCAGGGCTATATCGAAAACGCCAATGTCAATCCGGTGGAAGAGATGACCGCCCTGATCTCGGCGCAGCGCGCCTATGAAATGAATTCCAAAGTCATCAGTGCCGCCGACACGCATGATGCAGACCACCGCGCGTCTGGGAGGTTGATGATGAAAGCCCTCATTTTCGCCCTGGCCGCGATTCTTCTCGGCGCAACGCCGGTGCTGGCCGAGGCCGCGCCCGCAAACGCAGGCGACAGCGCACGCATTGTCGAGCCGGTGCGCAACATCGCGCGCGGCGACATCATTTCCGCCGACGATCTGGCCACCAAGACCGTGCCGAATGGCAATCTGTTCAGCGGCGTCGCCGCCTCGGTGGATCAGCTGGCCGGCAAACAGGCCCGCCGCTTTCTGCGCCTCGGCCAGCCGGTGCGCATCGACGATGTGCGCGCGCCGATCCTGGTGACCAAGGGTTCGACCGTGACCATGACCTTCCATGCGCCGGGCATCACGCTGACGGCCATGGGCAAGGCCATGAGCGAAGGCGGGCGCGGCGAAATGGTGACGGTGCTCAATCCCGTCTCCTACCGCCAGATCACCGCCACCGTCACCGGACCGGGCACGGTCGCGGCCGGGGGCGAGGACAACACGATCTCGCCAGATCCCGTGCCCGCGCAGCTCGCCACCCGGAATTGATTTTTGAGGACGCCATCATGATGTTCATTCCGCTCAAACAGCTGGCCGCCCTCGCCCTTGCCGGCGTCGCCCTGTCGGCCTGCAGCGCCGTCGATCGCATCGAGAATATCGGCAGGCCGCCGGCGCTCTCGCCGATTACCAATCCGGTGGGCCATCCCGGCTATCAGCCGGTCACGATGCCGATGCCGGCGCCGCCGCCGCCCAGCCATGAGGTCAATTCGCTGTGGACCGCCGGCGCGCACAGCTTCTTCCACGATCCGCGCGCCAGCCGTATCGGCGATCTTCTGACGGTCGATATTTCCATTGCCGATGCCGCGAAAATCTCGGACACGAGCAAGCGCAGCCGCGACAATTCCGACAATGCGGGCGCGAGCAATTTCTTCGGCCTGGAGGGTTCGCTGGCCACGCTGCTGCCAAAAGCCGATCCCGGCAAGCTCGTGAACATGTCGTCCACCACGTCCAACTCCGGTACGGGCTCGGTCGATCGCTCGGAGAAGATCAATCTGACGCTGGCGGCGATCGTCACCCAGGTACTACCCAACGGGAACATGGTGATCCGCGGCCATCAGCAGGTGCGGGTCAACAACGAGCTGCGCGATCTGCAGATCTCGGGCATCGTGCGCACCGAAGACATCACCAGCGCCAACACCGTCGACCTGTCGCAGATCGCCGAAGCGCGCATCTCCTATGGCGGCAAGGGGCAGATCACCGATGTGCAGCAGCCGCCCTACGGCCAGCAGCTCTACGATATTCTGATGCCGTTCTGATTTTCGGGGGAATGGGGGATGAGAGGCGGCCGGTCCTGAGAGACCGGCCGTTTTCTTATTCGCCCTCGGCCGGTTCGGCGTTGTCGCAGTCTTTGCCGCGGCGGAAGAAATAGGTGGCCGTGAGGAGCAGATTGGAATCACCGCTCTCGTCGAGCAACGGCGCGAGCAGGCATTCACCCGTCAGATAGCTGACGCGCGGATGATCGAAGGGTGCCCAGACGCGGATCGGGCAGCACGCATCGATCACGGCGTCGTAGACATCCGACCAGCGCGGCAGGAGATGGGCGGGAATGAACTCGTCCAGAAAGCGACCGGTATGGTCGCCGAAACGGTGGGCGATGTCCGAACCGACGAGACGGCTGCGCAAACGGCAGCGATTGTGCTCGTTCACGCGCTCGACGATCGTGATCCGCCGCAGCACCGGCTTGAGGGCGCGGGCATCCATATCGTTGCGGCGGGGAGCCAGCCGATGGCCTGCCTTCTCGCGCCAGATCTTTAGCAGCGTGTTCAGTTCGGGGCGGCGGAAGACGAGGGACTTGGAATAGGTCGCCGGCCAGCCCTCCCGGCTCGCCCTGGCAATCAGGGCGTCGACCGGATCGGGTTCGAAAACGGGCACGGCTGGAGAGCTCATACCCGCCAGCGTTGCATGAACAGTGTCAACGTTTGTTAAACGTCAATCGTCGCGATAGACCTTCTCGCGCCGCTCATGGCGCTCCTGCGCCTCGATCGACAGGGTCGCGATCGGGCGGGCCTCCAGGCGCTTGAGCGAAATCGGCTCGCCGGTCTCCTCGCAGAAGCCATAGGAACCGTCTTCGATGCGGCGCAGGGCGGAATCGATCTTGGCGATCAGCTTGCGCTGGCGGTCGCGGGTCCGAAGCTCGAGCTGGCGCTCGGATTCGGTCGCGGCCCGATCGGCCAGATCGGCGTTGGGCGTGGTTTCTTTCTGGAGGTTTTCGATCGTCTCGCGGCTTTCGCGCAGGATCTCTTCCTTCCAGCTCGTGAGCTTGCGGCGGAAATACTCCCGCTGCTTCTCATTCATGAAGGGCTCGCGTTCCGACGGCGTGTAGCCGGCAGGAAGTTCAGTACCCATAGATACACCCCAGATGATAAAACCGGTGGTAGTCGAGCGCGGGGGTTATACAGGCGCGGGCGGGCTGCATCAATCGGAAATCGATGACGGTGGCCCCGAGAAAAGTCTTTTTTTGCCAGAGGGTTATGCCGCGGCCCGGTCGGCGACCTCGAGTTTCGCCAGCTCGACCCGGGCCCGGAGCTCGATCTCGTCCAGGACCGACTGCAGGCCGGGATCGGCGAAACCGTCCTGGCGCTGGCTGACGGCATGGGCCAGGCGGCTCAGCGTGGCGCGCGGCATGGTGCCGGAGAGCAGGCCATCGCGGACATCATCAAGCATGTCGAGCAGCTGGCGACCGCGGGCCAGGCCCTTGGAACGGCCGGACGTGGCATCGCCAACGCCCTGCAGGGCAAGAAGGGAATCGAGGGCGGCGATGGGGCCGGGGCCCGACACGCTCGCGGCCCGGGGGGCATCGCCTTCGCTTGGCAGCGAGAACGCGCCGTCCGCCTGCGCGCCGGCCTTGGCCTTGTGCGCGGTGCGGCTGCGGTCGACCCGGCCTGTGCCTTTGATGTCCATAGTGGCGACAACCCCTCGTCAAGGCCGCGGGTGAGAGCGGCCGACGCTTCAGAGTGGGCCGGCATGGTTAAGATCAGGTTGATGGGATTGCTGCAATGCGCTGCAACCGGGCGGCGTCACGGCCCGAGGGAGGACGGCGCAAAGGTACGGGCGGCGCGCCGGTTGACCAGAATGATCAGGCTGACGCCGCGCAGGCCCAGGAAAAGATTGAACACCAGCCACAGCCCGTGATTGCCCAGCACCGGCACGGCCAGCCACACCCCGATCACGAACACGGCCAGCGACAGCACCATCATGTTGCGCATGTCGCGCGACCAGGTCGCGCCGATGAAGACGCCATCCATCTGGAAGGCCAGCACCCCGGCGATCGGCGTCAACGCCGCCCAGGGCAGATAGCTCAGCGCCGCCGTGCGAACATCCGCTGCCGTCGTCATCAGCTCGATGATGGCATGGCCGAAGACGAGAAAGAGCACGGCCGTCACCGCCGCCAGACCAAATCCCCAGCCCGCGGTCAGCCGGATCGCGCGGTCGAAGGCGGGACGGAAATTCGCGCCGATCGCGCGGCCCACGATCTGTTCGGCGGCGGTTGCAAAGCCGTCCAGATAATTGCCGGCGACGAAGAAGATGTTCATCAGGATCGCATTGGCCGCCAGCGCGACGGCGCCGAATTGCGCGCCGGTGCGGGTGAAGATGGCGAAGGCGGCCAGAAGCGCGAAGGAGCGGATCATGATGTCCCGGTTCAGCGCCATCAGCCGCCAGAGCGCCGAGGCGTGAAAGATGCGGGAGAGTGTGGGGCGGTGCGCGCGATCGAAGCGCAGCACGACGCGGGCAAAGCCGAAGAGGGCGCCCGTCACCTCGCCCGCCACGGTGCCGATGGCCACACCGGTGATGCCCCAGCCCAGATGCAGGCCCAGCCAGAGCGACAGCACCATGTTGATGCCGTTGATCAGGCCTTGCAGAAACAGCGCGGTTCCGCTTTCCCCGCGGCCGAGCAGATAGCCAAGGATGGTGTAGTTCGCCAATCCCGCCGGCGCCGACAGGATGCGGATCGCCATATAGCTCGCCATCGCCGCGCGCACGCCCGCGCCCGGCGCCATCACCCACGCCCCGATCCCGATGATGAGCGGCGCCAGCACCACCATCGCTGTGCCCGACACAAGCGCGATGGCCAGCGAACGCCAGAACACGGCCTGTTCTTCGCTTCGCGTCGCCGCGGCCGAACGCCTGTGCCACCAGGCCGGTCGTGCCCGAGCGCAGAAAGTTGAAGGTGTTGAACAGCACGTCGAACACGATCGTGCCGATGGCCAGCCCGCCGATCAGCGTGGCATTGCCCAACTGGCCGACGACGGCGGTATCGACGAGCCCCTGCAGCGGCGTGGTCAGATAGGCCAGCGTCATCGGCACGGCGATCATCAGCACCGAGCGGTGGGTCACCGCGAAGGGACGAATCGGCGGGCGTGGCGCGAACCGGCATCCATCGATTTATGCGCGGTGATAGGGATGGTTCGCGAGAATGGCGATGGCGCGATAGATCTGTTCGGACAGCATGGCGCGCACCATCAGATGCGGCCAGGTCTGCGGGCCGAAGGCGAGGCTGCGCCCGGCTTTGACGGCGGGGCCGGGATCGAGACCGTCGGGCCCGCCGATCAGGAATACGAGATCGCGCGCCCCGGCATCGCGCATCGCCGCCAGCATCTCGGCAAAATCTTCGCTGGTCATGCCCTTGCCCTTGGCATCCATGGAAATGACATGGGCGCCTTCGGGAATGCGGCGGGCCAGGCGCGCGCCCTCATCGGCGATGCGGGCCTTGGCCTCGCGCAGCTTGGAGACGGGAAGTTCCTCTGCCGCCACCGCCGGGAAGCCGAGCTGGCGGCCCATGGCCTTGGCGCGGCCGAGGAAATCGTCGGTCAATGTTCCTTCGGGCGTGCCGCGCGCATGACCGATGGCGAGGATCAGAAGCCGCATAACAGATTTCAGAGCGCCGCGCGTTCCGGCGCCTGCTCCGGCTCCGGCACCGACCACATGCCTTCGAGGTCGTAATAGGTGCGCACTTCGGGGCGGAACAGATGGACGATCACATCGCCGGCATCGACCAGCACCCAATCGCCCTGCGGCAGCCCGTCGATGGGGCGCGTGCCGTAACCGGCCTCCTTGAGCTTGCGGGCGAGATGCTCGGCCAGCGAGCTGACATGGCGCGAGGAGCGGCCGCTGGCGATCACCAGCGCATCGGTCAACGAAGAGCGGCCGGCGAGATCGATGGTGACGATGTCCTCGGCCTTGTCCGCATCCAGCGATGTGAGAATGCGCTCCAGCAGCGTCGGCTCCGCAGCCTCCGTCCTGGCCACGGCTTTCGCCTTGGGCGCGGCTTTCGCCTTGGTGGTGGCCTTCGCCTTGGCGGGAGCCTTTGCCTTGGGGGCGGCTTTCGCTTTGGCTTTGGTGGCGGGCTTGGCCGCGGGTTTCTTCACCACGGCTTTCCTGGCAGGAGCCTTTTTGGCGGGAGCCTTACTGGCTGAGGCTTTTCGGGCTGTTGCTTTCTTCGCGGGCGCCTTCTTGGCGGCGGCTTTCGTCTTACGGGTCAGGATCGTTCTCCACGCTCAGGGCCGAAGGAGCGCGGGCGGCGGGACATGAGAACCTCAAGGCCTGTCGAGACGATACCGCACTCCGAAATCTGCAAGGGCGACATTACCATGCGGGCCGGGCGGGCACCAAGGTCTCGTTGGGAGGGCCGGCGGCGCGAATGGCGGTGGCGCTTTGGGGATTGCGCTTGCCGTCCAGCACGATGAGGGCGGGCGGGCGGATTTGCGCGAAATGGGCCGTGACATCCGTCCGGAAGGGGGCGAGGCGGCGCGCCGCGGGCGATCTGAGCGCGGCCAGCACGCTGCCCGGCCGCGTCACCACGGCGATGGGCAGGCGCGCGGCAATCTCCTGCCAGTTTCGCCAGAGATGGAATTGTTCCAGGGCGTCGCTGCCCATCACCCAGATGAAATGCACCTGCGGGAAACGGCGCTGCAGTGCGTTTACGGTGTCGACGGTGTAGCGCGTGCCGAGCTGGCGCTCGATATCCATGGCGACGATGCGCGGATGGCTTGCGCAATGGCGCGCCGCTTCGAGCCGCCTGGCGAGCGGAGCCATGCCGGCTGCCGGTTTGAGCGGGTTCTGCGGGCTGACCAGCCACCAGATGTAATCGAGGCCCAGGCGCTTGCAGCGCGACATCGCTGATATGACGATGGCCCTCATGGGCGGGATTGAAGGAGCCGCCGAGCAGGCCGATCCTGAGGCCCGGCGCAACCGGCGCGGGCGGGGCAAGGCTATGCGGGCTCTCAGCCACGAACCTGCCCGCTGCCGCGCACGACATATTTGAAGGTCGTGAGCTGTTCGACGCCGACGGGCCCGCGCGCATGCAGCTTGCCGGTGCCGATGCCGATCTCTGCGCCCATGCCGAACTCGCCGCCATCGGCGAATTGCGTCGAGGCGTTCCACATCACGATTGCCGAATCGAGCGCGTTCAGGAAATGCTCGGCGGCGTTTGCATCTTCGGTGATGATGGCTTCGGTGTGATGCGAGCCGTAAGTCTCGATGTGGTCGATCGCCTCGTCGATGCCGCTCGACCACTTTCACCGCAATGATGGCGTCGAGATATTCGGTGTGCCAGTCCTCATCCGCTGGCGGGCTTGGCGGCAGGTAAGGCTTTGCAGCACCTCCGCATCGCCGCGGATTTCGCAGCCGGCATCGTGGAGCGCGCTCAGCACTTCCATGCCGATGGTCGAAAGCGATGCTGCGATCGATCAGAAGCGTTTCGGCCGCGCCGCAAATGCCGGTGCGGCGCATCTTGGCATTGACGACGATGTCGCGCGCCTTGGCGGGATCGGCCTTTTCGTGAACATAGATATGCACGAGGCCTTCGAGATGGGCGAGCACCGGCACGCGCGCCTCAGTCATCACGCGGCCCGTCAGGCCCTTGCCGCCGCGCGGAATGATGAGATCGATCGTGCCGCCCAAGCCTTCGAGCATCAGGCCGACGGCGGCGCGGTCGGTCGTCGGCACAAGCTGGATCGCCGTTTCGGGCAGGCCGGCCGCGCGCAGGCCCTCGCACAAACAGGCATGGATGGCGCGCGAGGAATGCACCGATTCCGAACCGCCGCGCAGGATCGCGGCATTGCCGGATTTGAGGCACAGCGCGCCGGCATCGGCCGTCACATTCGGGCCGGCTCTCATAGATGATGCCGATGACGCCGATGGGCGTGGCGACGCGGGCGATGTCGAGACCGTTGGGCCGGGTCCAGCGCGCCAGCTCGCGGCCGACCGGATCGGGCAGGGCCGCGATCTCTTCAAGTCCGCGCGCCATGGCGCCGATGCGATCTTCGTTCAGCTTGAGGCGGTCGAGCATGGCGGATGTGAGATCCACGTTCCGGGCGGCATCCATGTCGATCGCATTGGCGGCGAGAATGTCTTGCGTGCGCGCACGGATGGCGCGCGCGGCTTCGGTAAGGGCTTGGTTCTTCGTGTCGGTCGAAGCGCTGCGCAGCACAGCGGCGGCGCCCTGCGCGGATGTGCCGAGCGCATTCATTACCGTCGCGAGATTGGTTGTGTCGCGGATATTCATGGTCGCGAATCCTCGGTCTCCTGCAGCGCCGCCGTCAGCGCCATGTCGTCGCGATGGACCATGGCGTCGCGGCCGCGATAGCCCAGTATAGCGGCGATTTCGGCGCTTTTCCGCCCCAGGATCGCTTGCGCATCGTGGGAGGAATAGGCGCTGAGGCCGCGCGCGATTTCGCGCCCATCGGCGCCGGCAATGCACACGGCGGCGCCGCGTTCGAATGTTCCTTCGACGGCGGAAACGCCCGCCGGCAAAAGACTCTTGCCCGAAGCCGAGTGCGCGGGCAGCGCCGGCATCGACGCGGAGTGTGCCTTCAACTTTCAGGCCGCCGGCGATCCAGCGCTTGCGCGCGGCGGCGGCATTGGTGACGGCGTGAAAGTGCGTGGCGCGCGCGCCGGCTGTGATGGCCGCGAGCGGATGCGGCGTCTCGCCCTTGGCGATGATGACATCGGCGCCCGCCTGGGTTGCGATCCTGGCGGCGATGAGTTTGGACGCCATGCCGCCGCGCCCGACGCCGGACACGGACTTGCCGGCCATGGCTTCGATGTCGGGCGTAATCGCTTTGACCTCGGCAATGTGCCGCGCGTTCGCGTCGCGCGTCGGATCGGCAGTGTAGAGCCCGTCGACATCGGAGAGCAGCACAAGCCGGTCGGCGCCCATCATGGAGGCGACCCGCGCGGCGAGGCGGTCATTGTCGCCGAAGCGGATTTCGGCGGTGGCGACGGTATCGTTCTCGTTGATGACGGGCACGCTGCCGAGCCCGAGCAATGTGGCCATGGTGGCGCGCGCATTGAGATAGCGGCGGCGTTCCTCGGTGTCGTCGAGGGTCAGCAGAATTTGCGCGGCGACGATGCCGAGTTCGGCAAAGGTTTCGGCATAGGCATGGGCGAGGCCGACCTGTCCGGCGGCGGCGGCGGCCTGACTTTCCTCGAGACGCAATGCGCCGGATTTGAGCTTGAGCGCGCGCCGGCCGAGCGCGATGGCGCCGGAGGAGACGAGAACGACATGGGCGCCGGTCTGCTTCAGCGCGGCGATGTCTTCACACAAGGTCTTCAACCAGGCGCGCTTGAGCGTGCCGCGCGCGGCATCGACGAGGAGGGACGAGCCGACCTTGACGACAACACATTTCGCGCTGGCAAAGGCATCGCTCACGGTGTCCAGGCTCCTTCGCGCCGGCCGTGGCCGGCCTTGTCTGCGCGGTCATCGGCGATGGCTTTGACGAGTGCGCGCAGCACATCGGGCACGCCGTCGCCGGTGACGCCCGAAATCGTGTGCACCTTCGCACCGCTGGCTTTCTCGAGCGATGCCTTTTTGCGGGCGAGCGCGGAGTTGTCGATGGCGTCGATCTTGTTGAGGACGAGGATTTCCGGTTTGTCGGCGAGGTCGTGGCCATAGGCTTCGAGTTCGCCGCGAATGGTCTTGTAGGCGCGCACGATTTCCTTCTCGGTGCCGTCGATCAGATGCAGGATCACGCTGCAGCGTTCGGCATGACCGAGAAAGCGGTCGCCGAGGCCGACGCCTTCATGGGCGCCTTCGATCAGGCCGGGCAGATCGGCGAGCACGAATTCGTTTTCGTCGATCTTCACGACGCCGAGCTGCGGGGCGAGCGTGGTGAAGGGATAGCCGGCGATCTTCGGCCTGGCCGCGGTGACGCGAGAGAGGAAGGTCGACTTTGCCGGCATTGGGAAGACCGACAAGGCCGGCATCGGCGATCAGCTTCAATTGCAGGATGATCGTCATTTCTTCGCCGGGCTGGCCGGGATTGGCGCGGCGCGGCGCCTGATTGGTGGAGGTCTTGAAATGGGCATTGCCGAAGCCGCCATTGCCGCCCTTGGCCAGCAGCACGCGCTGGCCCGTCTCGGCCAGATCGGCGATCAGGGTTTCCCCATCTTCCTCGTAGATCTCGGTGCCGGCCGGAACCTTGAGCACGGCATCGGCGCCGCCGGCGCCATGCATGTCGCGGCCCATGCCGGGCTGGCCGTTCTTGGCATAGATGTGCTGCTGATAGCGGTAGTCGATCAGCGTGTTGAGATTGTCCACGGCCTCGGCCCAGACATCGCCGCCGCGTCCGCCATCGCCGCCCCAGGGGCCGCCGAATTCGATATATTTCTCGCGCCGGAAGGCAACGCAGCCATTGCCGCCCGAACCGGAGCGGATCTGGACCTTGGCGATATCGAGGAACTTCATGGCGTCGTCTTTCCGTCAGGCTGCGGGTCTGCGCCCGAACTGTTCGCGCTCCAATAGCACACCCAGGCAATAGACGGTGTGCCCTCGCGCCGCACAGTCGCGCTGCTCCGCCCCATGGGGCCTGAAGCCCACCTTTTCCAGCACGTGGCCCGAAGCCGGGTTGTCGTGGAAATAGCCCGCCGTGATGGCCGCGGCCTTGAGCCTGGAAAAGGCGAAACCGGCGAGCTTTCGGGCCGCTTCGGTGGCGTAGCCCCGGTTCCAATAGGGTTTGCCCAGCCAATAACCCATCTCGAACAGCCCGCTTTCGGTCAGGCGCAGGCCGCAGCAGCCCATATGCACGGCGTCTTCTTTGCGCAGGATCACAAAGCTGAAATCGCTGCCCTTGGCGCGGCCTTCGGCGGCGTGCGCGATGAAGCCGACCGCATCGTCCCTGGTATAGGGATGGGGCACGCGCGCGAGGTTCTTCGCCACGTCATAATCATTGGCGAGCGCCACCATGGCGGCAATGTCGCTCACCTCGGGCGGTCTCAGGCGCAGGCGTTCGGTTTCCAACAGTCGGCAGGACATGGCTCTTCCCTCTCGCGAGGGAACAAAAAAGGGAGATGGCGGACCATCTCCCTCGCCTCATGGGCCGCCAATGGATGGCGGCCTCAAATGTGAGCCGCCGATTTAACCGGCCTTGGCCGGGGCAGTCGTCGCCGGGACTACGGAGACGTAGGTGCGGCGCTTGAAGCCCGTCTTGAACGAGACCGCGCCGCCGGCCGTCGCGAAAAGCGTGTGGTCCTTGCCCATGCCGACATTGGTGCCGGGATGGAACTTGGTGCCGCGCTGGCGCACGATGATGTTGCCCGGCTCGATGGCTTCGCCGCCGAACTTCTTCACGCCGAGCATTTTCGGGTTTGAATCGCGTCCGTTGCGCGAAGAGCCGGCTGCTTTTTTGTGCGCCATGGGTTTTCTTCCTGGTGTTCTGTCTGGTCCGGATTAGCCGGCGTGAATCTCGGTGATCTTCACCGTGGTGAAGGCCTGACGATGGCCGCGCTTGGAGCGGCTGTCCTTGCGGCGGCGCTTCTTGAAGGCGATGACCTTCGGGCCCCGGCCCTGCTCGACGATCTCGGCCTTGACCGAGGCGCCGGAAACCAGCGGCGCGCCGGCCTTCACGGCCTCGCCGCCGACCATCAGAACCTCGTCAAAGCTCACCGCGGCGCCGGCATCGCCTTCCAGCTTTTCGATGGAGACGACGTCGTCTTTCGCGACCTTGTACTGCTTGCCGCCGGTGCGGATAACCGCGAACATGGCTAACCCTTTGAAATTAATAGTGTCCGGCCGCGGCCCATGCCGCCCGGAAGGCGCGCAATATACTGATGGCCCGGGGCGGGTCAAGCGGGGAATCCGGGCGCTGCCCGCCAACCCCGAGAGACGGCGCGCCCGCCTCTGTGACAGAGTGTCATCCAACTGACGAGGGGACAGTGATGGATCATTCCGCCGCGCTCAAGGAGTACGAGACATTCCGCTTCGATGACGGGCGCTGGGCGCGCGATGTCTATCGGCGCGGGGCGGGCCCTGCCGTCATCATCATTCATGAGATACCGGGGCTGCATCCGCTCGTGATCCGCTTCGCCGACCGGGTGGCGGAGGCCGGGATGAGCGTGTTCCTGCCCAGCCTGTTCGGCGAGCCGGGCCGGCCGGTTTCGACCGGCTATGCGCTGGGGCAGATGTTCAAGAACATGTGCATCGCGCGCGAATTCCAGGTGTGGCGCGGCGGAAAGTCGAGTCCGATCGTCGATTGGCTGCGGGCGCTCGCCAAAAAGGTCCATGGCGAATGCGGCGGCAAGGGCGTGGGCGCGGTCGGCATGTGCTTCACCGGCGGCTATGCGCTGGCCATGATGACCGAGCCGTGTGTGGTGGCGCCGGTGCTGTCGCAGCCGTCGATGCCGGTGGCGGTCCTCAAGCGCAATCGCAGCGCCATCGATGTCTCCGATGAGGAGATTGCCTGCGCCAAACGGCGCTTCGAGAATGAGGACCTCTCGCTGATCGGCTTGCGCTTCAAATCCGACAAGATGGTGCCGGACGAACGCTTCGCGACATACAAGCGACATTTCGGTGATCGTTTCGAAGCGCATGAATTCGAGGACGCCGATGCCGAACCGGGGCCGATGGGACCCCATTCGGTGCTGACCCTCAATCTGCAGGACAGGGCGGGAACGCCCACAAAAAAGGCCGAAGAGCGGGTGATTCAGTTCTTTCGGGACCGCACCGGCATTTAAGCGTAGGCTCAAGCCATCATTCTTGTGCGCGGACCGGCGGGCGGAACGAGGGCCATGTGATGGCGAAGTGGGTTCCTACCGGTCTGGTGGCGGTTGCGTGTCTTGCCGCACTAACGCCCGCGCCGCTGCACGCGCAGGCCGCGCCACAACACGAGCGCGGCGCGCTCTCGCTGGTGTTCGAGAACGATCTCTTCTTTCACACCGATCGCGACTACACCAATGGCGTGCTGGCGACCTATACGCTCGCACCGGACGATATGCCCGATTGGGCGGTGCGCGCGGCGCGCTGGCTGCCCTTCTTTTCGCAAAGCGGCGATGTGCGTGCGAGCCTGTCGCTTGGACAGAATATGTACACGCCGACCGACATCTCGCTGGTCAATCCGCCGCCGGGCGTGCGGCCTTATGCGGGCTTTCTCTATGCCGGGCTTGGTCTGGTTGCCGACAATGGCGAGACGCTCGATCAGATCGAGATGGAGGTGGGGATGATCGGGCCCGCATCGCTGGCCGAGCAGACCCAGAAATTCGTGCACAAGACTCGTGCATGCGACCCATCCCGAGGGCTGGGCCACGCAGCTCGGAAACGAGCCGGCCGGCGTGCTGATCTATCAGAAGAGCTGGCGCGCCTTTGTCTCCGGCAAGGTGATCGGCTTTTCCTTCGATATCAATCCGCATCTCGGCGGTGCCGTCGGCAATGTCTATGACTATGTGAATGCCGGCGCGATGATGCGCATCGGTTTCGATCTGCCGAACGATTACGGCCCGTTGCGCATCGATCCCAGCCTGCCGGGGTCGAGCTTCTATGAACCGACAGGCGCGTTCAGCTGGTATGTGTTCGGTGGCTTCGACGGGCGGGCCATTGCGCGCAATCTGTTTCTCGACGGCAGCAGTTTCGCGAACAGTCGCAGCGTCGAAAAGCTGCCGCTGGTGGGCGATCTGCAATTCGGGGCCGTGATCAGCTTCAGTCGTGTGCGCTTGACCTTCACCCATGTGTTCCGTAGCAAGGAATATCACACCCAGCCCGGCGTCGATCAGTTCGGCGCGGTCAGTGTTTCGTTCAGGATCTGAGATGCCGGCAGAGTTTGCGCATCGTATTGCTGTCAGTGACGATCTGGCGGCCTTGCGCGAAGTGATGGCGCTGGCGATCGGCGAATTGCAGCGTCCCTTTCTGAGCGATGCGCAGGTCGAGGCATCCCATGCGGTGATGGGGCTCGACAGCCAGCTGATCGCCGACGGAACCTATTTCGTGATCGAGGCTGGCGCGCATATCGCCGGTTGCGGCGGCTGGAGCCGGCGGGCGACGCCGTTCGGCGGCGATCATTCGGCGGGCCGCGACGATTCCTTGCTCGATCCGGCGCGCGATGCGGCGCGGGTGCGGGCCATGTACACCCATCCCGATTTCGTGCGCCGTGGCGTCGGCCGGCGCATCCTCGAGCTGGCCGAAGCGGCCGCCGCCGAGGAGGGCTTCTCGCGGCTGGAATTGACGGCGACGCTGGCGGGCGCGCCGCTCTATCGCGCCTATGGCTTTGTCGATGCCGAGGCGTTCGAGGTGCCCGCCGACAGCGGCGTCGCGGTACCGCTGATCCGGATGACGAAAATCATTCGCTGAAACCGCCGGCCATCGCCTATGGTCCCGGCCATGCGTCCGCTCGGCGACATTCTCTACAATTTCCACTGGGTCGTGCCCGGCGAGGCCGCGCGCGCGGCCCAGGCCTATGCCGGATTTCTCGGGCCGTTCCTGAAGCGCCACGGCATTGCGGCGGTCATCAATCTGCGCGGGCCCAATCCCGATTGGCGCTGGTGGCATTATGAAAAGCGGGTCTGCGCCAAGCGTGGCGTCGGCCATTTCGATGTCATGCTGTCGTCGCGGCGGCTGCCGACACAGCAGATGCTGGTCAATCTGATCGCGGCGTTCGACGCGGCGCCACGTCCCTTGCTGCTCAAATGCTCGGGCGGGCAGGACCGGACCAGCTTTGCGGCCGCGCTCTATATCCTGCACCGGGAAGGCTGGGGTGCGTTCGAGGTGGCGCTCGGCGCAGTTCGCGCGCTGGCCCTATCTGCATCTGCCCAAGCCGCAGCAATTGTGGCTTCGCCAGTTCCCCGAATTCGCGCGTGAAGGCGCGGGCGGCTGGCCGCTCGCCGATTGGATCGCCAGTCAGTACAGCCCCGAGGCGCTCAAGCTCTGGCTTGAGGCGCGCGGGATGGGAACGAGCTTCCGCGGCCTCTACGACAAGCCCGGCACCGCGCCCGGGATATGACGATGCATCGCCAACCGGCTGGTTGTGGCGCCCGGCGTGACATTGTGGCCGGGGGCGCTGGATGCCGCTGCGCAGGCGGACTTGGTGGCCGATGTGTTCGCCGCGCGCCGAGGCGGCGCCCTTCTACCGGCCGGTGATGCCGGGTTCGGGCAAAGCCTTCTCGGTCGAGGAAACCAATTTCGGCTCTTTGGGCTGGTATTCGGATCGCGGCGGCTATCGCTATGTCGAACGCCATCCGGTGACGGGCGCGCCCTGGCCGGCGATCCCGCCGGTGCTGCTGGATCTCTGGCAGGCCGTGACGGAGGGGGCGGCGCCGTCCGAATGCTGTCTCGTCAATCTCTATCGTGATGGCGCGCGCATGGGCCTGCATCAGGACCGCGACGAGGCGGCGCTGGATGTGCCGGTGGTCTCGCTGTCGCTGGGCGACGAGGCCGTGTTCCGCATCGGCGGCACGACGCGCAAGGGCAAGACGCACAGCCTGAGATTGCGCTCGGGCGACGTCCTGGCCTTTGGCGGACCGGCGCGGCTGGCCTTCCATGGCATCGACCGCGTGCTCGCGGGAACCTCGTCCGTGGTGCCAGGCGGCGGGCGGCTGAACCTGACGCTGAGGCGGGTGAGGCCGGTCTGATTTCGGGGCCCGACTTGTGGGGGCGAAAAAAAGAGCGCCCGACCAGGGGGCTGATCGGGCGCCATGCGCCGTTACGCGCTGGTGCCGGGAGGGGATGACCGGCACCCTGAGAAGAACGCCACCCGGCGTGCGAGCGGGGGGGCAGTGCCTGCCGGGCGGTTATTCCGTCCTTCTCGAACTTGAATCTATGCATATCGGCCACAGTCCGCAAGTATTTTTTCTTTTAGGGACGAAAATTGTCCATTTTTAATAGACAGTGTTTTTTTTGTGACATGTTTTTTTGGTCAAATCGCGGCCCGGTTCCCGAATTCGGGCCAGAAGGCCGTGTACCGCCTGCGCCAATCCGGCGATGAGAGTTGACGGGCGGCCCCGCCGCTCGGCATGAGAACGGGTACGCCGTCACCGTCCCCGGTGGCCCGCACCGGAACCGTCCGCCATGTCCTCTCCGCACGCGCCCAGAAGGGCTTTCGATCCGCGCCTGCTCGAAGGCTCCATCGTCCGCTCGCTGATCCTGCTGGCGGTGCCGATCATGGGCGCCAATGTGCTGCAGATCGCCTATCAGCTGATCGACGCCTTCTGGGTCGGGCGGCTGGGCGCGGTGGGGGTCGCGGCCGTGTCGGTGTCGATGCCGATCCTGTTCGTGATGATTTCGGCGGGGATTGGCTTCGCCGTGGCCGGCTCGATCCTGATTGCGCAATATGCCGGCGCCGGCGATCACAAGATGGTCGATCACGTCGCCGCGCAGACGCTGCTGGTCGTGGTGGGGATGTCGGTGGTGTTGGGCGGGCTCGGCATCGCCGTCGCGCCCTTCCTGCTCAAGCTCATGCAGGTGGCGCCCGATGTCGACCGGGCGGCGCTGGCCTTCCTGCGCGTGAGCCTGGCGGCCATGCCCTTCATCTTCGCCTACATCATGTTTCAGTCGCTGTTGCGCGGGGTGGGGCAGGTCACGGCGCCGCTCTACATCATCGCCGGGACGGTGTTCGCCAATTTCTGGCTCGACCCGGTTCTGATCTTCGGCAAGTTCGGCATGCCCGCTTTGGGCGTGATGGGGGCGGCCATTGCCACGCTGCTGGCGCAGGGGCTGGCGGCGGTGATCGGCGTCGGGCTGCTGTTCTCGGGCCGCTACGGCATTCATCTCAGATGGTCGCTGTTCCGGCCCGATGTCGCCTTCATGAAGCGCGCCTTCCATCTCGGCTACCCGGCGTCGATCGAACAATCGGCGCGCGGTTTCGGCATGACGGTGATGATCTTCCTCATCACCAGCTTCGGCACCGTCGCCACGGCCAGCTTCGGCGTGGCGGTGAATGTGATCAATGTCGTGGTGGTGCCGGCCATGGGTTTTTCGATGGCGACCTCCACCCTGGTCGGCCAGAACATCGGCAACAACAATCTTCCGCGCGCCGAGCGCGTGGCGCAGCTGGCCTCGCTGGTGACGTTTTCCGCCTTGAGCGTCGCCGGCATCATCGCCTTTGTCTTCGCCCATAGCATCGTCCGCTTCTTCGTGCCCGCCGCGCCGGCCGTGATCGTGGAAGGCGCGCATCTGCTGCGCATCGTCGCCTGGAGCTTCGGCTTCATCGGGCTGCAATTCGCGCTGACGGGTGTGTTGCGCGCCTCCGGCGATGTGATGGCGGCGATGATCATCGGCCTGATCTCGCAATGGGTGCTGCAATTCCCACTTGCCTTTGTCATGGCCGAGCGGCTGGGCATGGGCACGGATGGGCTGTGGTGGGCGTTTCCGATGACCAATGTTGCGACCGCGACGATTGCCGGCATCTGGTTCCTGCGCGGCGACTGGAAGACGCGCCGCCTGATCCAGCCGGTGACGCGCCAGGAGCAGGACGAAGCCGCCGTGGCCGAACAGGTAATTCCGTAAGGCTTTACAGCTTGCCGTAATCGCGCGCGGTGTTGTCGACGGCGGCGCGCAATTTCGTCAGCACCTCCTCGATCTCGCCTTCGCTGATGGTGAACGGCGGGGCGAGCACCATGGTGTCGCGAATGGCGCGCGAAATGAGGCCACCGTTGAAACAGTAATTGCGGCAATGAGTGCCGACATCCCCGACATTCTCGAAGAAGGCGCGCTTTGCCGGATCGGGTACGAGTTCGATGGCCGCGAGCAGGCCATGGCCGCGCACCTCACCGACGATGGGATGATCCTCGAAGACCTCATGCAGGCGCGTCTGCAGATAGGGGCCGATCTCGTTCTTCACGCGGGTGACGAGGCCGGCTTCCAGCACTTCGAGATTCTTGAGCGCGACGGCGCTCGCCACCGGATGGCCGGAATAGGTGTAGCCGTGGACCAGCTCTTCATTGGCCATGGCGACGGCCTCGCCCATGCGCGCGCCCAGCGAAATGGCGCTGATCGGCTGATAGCCGGAGCTGAGGCCCTTGGCCATGGTCATGATGTCGGGGGCGATGTCGAAGGTCTCGCAGCCGAACCAGTCGCCCAGGCGGCCGAAGCCGGTAATGACCTCGTCGATGTGCAGCAGCACATCATATTTTTTGCAGATGCGCTGAACCTGCGGCCAAAAGGTCGGCGGCGGGAAGATGACGCCGCCGGCGCCCTGCACCGGTTCGGCGGAGAATGAGGCAACATTGTCGGCGCCGAGTTCGAGGATTTTCTCTTCGAGCTTGCCGGCGATGAGGAGGCCGAATTCATCGGGATGGATGTCGCCATAACCCGCTGCCGCCGCGCCGAACCAATAAGGCGCAGGCACTTTCTCAAAGCCCGGCAGCGGCAGATCCCATTGCGGATGCATCGGCGTCAGCCCGGACAGCGACGCCGCGGCGAAAGTCACGCCGTGATAGGAATAATCGCGGCTGAGATGGATCTTCTTGTCGGGGCGGCGCTTCAGGTTCCAGTAATAGCGGATCAGCTTGAGCGCGGTGTCATTGGCTTCCGATCCGGAATTGGCGAACAGCACGCGCTCATGGCCCTCCGGCAGCAGCGTGGCGAGCTTCGCCGCCAGTTCGGCCGTGTAGGGGTTCGTGGTTTTGAAGAAGTGGTTGTAATAGGGCAGCGTCTTCAGCGCTTCGTAGCCCGCCTCGGCGAGATCGCGATTGCCGTAACCGACCTGCACGCACCACAGCCCGGACATGGCATCGATGATCTGCTCGCCGGCCGAATCCCACAGATAAACGCCATCGGCCTTGGTGATGACGCGCACGCCCTCGGCCGCGAGGGCAGCGGCATCGCTGAAGGGGTGGATGTGATGGCGGGCATCGATGGCCTGCCAATGGGCGGTGCGGTTGTGGGTCTTGTGGCTCATGACGGTCTCTGCGGAATGTGCGAGCAAACGGACGCGGCGCGCGAAGTGCAGCGTCGCTCAAGGATTGAACCCGATCCGGGCACAGAGGATCAGCAGGGTCGCCCTGGATGTCATGGATGAAAGGCTAGCAGGAAAAGGCGCGCCTGTTCACTGCAAAGCTTCAGGATGAGGATGCATGCCGCCGTCGGCGCGGATCGTGATCGCGGCTTTTTGGAACGACTGAGGCGTCATCAGCCCCAGCTCTCCTGTCTGCCCTTGCGTTTGACGTTGCGCGACACCGGCGAGGGGGCAGGCATATCCTCGGAGGGGCGGCCCAATTGGTAGCCCTGGCCGAGGCCGAAGCCGACCGCGCGGGCGCGCTCGAGCTGCTCCTTGCTCTCGATCCCTTCGGCGATGGTCTGGATCTTGAGTTCGCCACACAGTTTGACGAGACCGGCGACGAGCATGTCCTCGCGCGGGCTGTTGCCGAGATTGCGGATCAGCGTGCCGTCGAATTTGACGAAGTCCACGTCAAAGGCGTGCAGATATTGGAAGGAGGCGGCGCCGGTGCCGAAATCGTCGAGGCCGACCTTGTAGCCCATGCTGCGCAGAGCCTGGACGGCCTGATTGGCGGTGGCGAGGTCGTCGATCTGCACCGTCTCGGTTATCTCGATCAGGACGCGAGAGGCCAGATTGCGGCGCGCGGCCAGAAGCCCCGCGATCAGGCCGAAGGTGGTTGGCGACGACAGCGTGCTGCCCGAAATATTGAGGGCAACATGGGCGTCGGGATGGGCCGCGGCCTCGTCCAGCACTTTGGCCGTGACGGCAACGTCGAAGGCGTCGGAAATGCCGAGCGCCTCGGCAAAGGCGACGGTCTCACCTGTCTCGTCGGTGCCTTCGAAGCGCGCCAGCGCCTCGCAATGGGCAAGCGCTCCGCTCGCCAGATCCATGATCGGCTGATAGGCCAGCGAGAATTTTCCATCGAGCACGATGTCGGTCAGCGCCCGCGCGCGCTCTTGCGTTTCATTGACCATCTTGTCGAACGCGGAGGTAAGATCCTCGCCCGGCTTGGCGTCGTGCTTGCCTTCGGCGAAGCGGCTGACGACATGGCGCAAGGCAAGCAGGCGCTGCTCTTCGCTAAAGCCGCCGCCGGCGAGTGTCACCAGGGTCTCGGCCACGCGCGAATTGTGGAGCCCACCTTCCTTGAGGACGGCCGTGATCGCCGTGCCGAGCTTGGATGTCTTGCCCACCTCGCTTACGGCACCAAAGGTTGTTTCACCGACGCGGCCTGCGCCCTCGGGCCCGGCCGCCCGGACCACCTCGCCGATGCGTTTCATGAGCTGCTCGGCCTGGCCCGCCGGCAAGCCCGCACAAGCATCGGGCAGGCCGGGTACGTCGACCAGCGTCATTGCATGGCTGCCATCGGCCATGGCGCTGGCAGCGGCCAGGAAGCTGTCCTTGCCGGCGAGGCCGGTCTTGGTGTCGCCCGCCGCTCCGCCGAAGTCCTGGCGCTGCCCGGGCCGGGCCAGTGTGCAGGAGATGTTTTTGCCGTTTTGCGGCAGGTGGCACATCGAGATGACCGCCTCGCCGCCGGTCGCCAGCTTCAGGCGTAGCGGGCCGGCCCGGCCGCCACTGCCCAGAGCCCGCGCAAAGGTCGTGAATTTCACGCCTTCAGATGGCTGGAACAGCCGGGCGGCGCCGCGGCCCACCAGCTCCGCATCCTTGCCGGGCAGAAATTCGCTGGCCGCGCCGGTCGCGAAAACGACTTTCCCGTCCCGGTCTATCTCAAAGAGAAGATCGGCATTGGCGAAGGCGAAACCGAGAAGCCTTGCAGGTGTTGGCATAGAACACATCCATACTTGGAAAATGAGTATGCCGAAGATGTATTATGTCGGGGTAAATGCGCCCGGTGGTTGCATCGGGCAAATCGCATTACAAAGACGCAATCAGACGTTCAGAAGCAGATGCTGGCGCTCCCACGGGCTGATCACCTGCTGATAGGCGTCGTGCTCCGAGCTTTTCACGTCGCTGTAGAGCTGGACGAAGGTCTCGCCCAGAACATGTTTGAGTTCGGACGAGGCTCTGAGTTTCGCCGTGGCGTCGAGGATGTGGCGCGGCAATTGATAGCGCGAGGACTCATAGGCGTTGCCTTCCATCGCCTTGGTCGGCGCCAGTTTGTCGACCATGCCGATATAGCCGCAGGCGAGCGAGGCGGCGATCGCGAGATAGGGATTGGCATCGGCGCCCGGCACGCGGTTTTCGATGCGCCGGCTCGTGGCATCGGAGATCGGCACGCGCAATCCCACCGTGCGGTTCTCGTGACCCCAATGGGTGTTGATCGGCGCCGAGAGGAAGCGCACCAGGCGGCGATAGGAATTCACGAAAGGCGCGATCAGCGGCATCGCCGCGGGCAGATGCTTCTGCAGGCCGGCGATATGCGAGAGGAAGAGCTTGGAATCCTTGCCATTGCGATTGGCGAACAGATTTCTGCCGCTCTTGGCATCGACGACGCTCTGATGGATGTGCATGGCCGAGCCGGGTTCGGCTTCGTAGGGCTTGGCCATGAAGGTGGCGTAGATGTCGTGGCGGATCGCGGCCTGGCGCACCGTGCGTTTGAACAGGAAGGTCTGGTCGGCCAGCGCCAGCGGGTCGCCATGGTTGAAGTTCATCTCGACCTGGGCGACGCCTTCCTCATGGATCAGGCTGTCGATGCCGATCTCCTGGGCCTCGCAGTAATCGTAGATGTCCTCGAACAGCGGATCGAATTCGTTGACGGCATCGATGCCGTAGGCCTGACGGCCGGACTGCGGGCGGCCGGTATTGCCGGCCGGCGGCTGCAACGGATAGTCGGGATCGAGATTCTTGGCGGCGAGGAAGAATTCGAGTTCGGGCGCGACCTCCGGCCGCCAGCCGCGTTCTTCGTAGAGCGCGAGCACGTGTTTGAGCACGTTCGCGCGGCGCATGGGCGATGGGTGTGCCGTCGAAAGCCAGGCAGTCGCAGATCACCTGCGCCGTCGGCTCCTTGTACCAGGGCACCAGGCGGATGCTTGCCGGGTCGGGTTTCATGCACATGTCCGGCGCCTGATAGGTCAGGACATCGGTTTCGGCGTCGCCGCCGGTCACCATCTGGCCGAAGATGGATTCGGGCAGGCGCAGCGTGTTGTGCCTGAGGCCCGAAAGGAATTTCTCGGTCGGCAGGATCTTGCCGCGGGCAATGCCGGCCATGTCCGGGACCATGCATTCGACTTCGCCGATGCGGCGTTCCTTGAGCCAGGCGCCGATTTCGTCGGCGGCGGTATCGCGGCTCATGTTGCAGGCTCCTTCGGGTTGCGCGCGGACTGATGGGCGCCGAACGCCTTGCCGAAGGCTTCGAACAGGGTGCGGCTTTGCGCATTCTCCAACCAGCGCCATTCGGGATGCCATTGCACGGCGAGCAGGAAGCCTTTGGCGGACGGCATGGAGACGGCTTCGATGGTGCCGTCGGGCGCGCGCGCCTCGATACGAAGGCCGGGCGCCAGCCGGTCGATGGCCTGGGCGTGCAGCGAATTGACCGCGAACTCGTCGGTGCCGAAGAGATCGGCCAGAATGCCGCCCGCTTCGACGCGAACCGGATGGGCGCGCGCGTATTTCTCGGCCAGGGTCTTGCGCTGTGTTGCCGTGTGGTCGAGCCGGCCCGGCACTTCATGGACGTGCTGGAACAGTGTGCCGCCCAGCGCCACGTTCAGCTCCTGCAGGCCGCGGCAAATGAACAGGGCCGGCGTGCCCGTGCGCAGCACTGCCTCGATCAGTGCGAGCGTGGTCGCGTCGCGAACGGGATCGGCGATGTTGCCGTCACGCGGCGGGGGACCGCCATAGCGATCGGGCGAGACATTGGAGGCTGAACCCGGGAACAGGATGCCATCCAGCGTGGCCAGGAGTTCGTCCGGCGGCAGCGGCTCTTCGAGGGAGGGGATCAGGAACGGTGTGGCGCCGGCGCCGTCGCGCACGGCGGCGATGTATTTCTCGCCGACCATGTCGAAGGGCAGCCCGTCCACCAGGCGGTGGTCGCAGGGAAGGCCGACGATCGGGCGATGTTTGGGCATGCGGGTTATCGGCTAACACGGCGTCAGGAAGCCGGCAAGCGGGGCGAGGCGTTTAGCCTGCCAGGACGAGCGACGCAGGGCTCAGTCGTCATTGCCTTTGGTGAACCGGTTGCGCTCCTTGAGCACGAACAGCGAGGGATCGAGGCTGACGCCGGTCTCGACATTGCGCAGCGCCACCGTCGTGGACAGGCCCTGCGGATCGATCACGGTCCATTGGCGCAGCTCCAGGCCCGGATCGGAAAAGACCATCGTGATGTCGCCCTGCACGTGCTTGTCGCGCGCATGCGCGCGGACGATGAGCGAGTCGCCGCGATGCTCGACGCTGGTCACCGCGTCATTGTTCTTCAGATCGAGATGATCGGAGAGCACGAAATCGAGTGGCGTGGAGAGCAGCGGATAGCGGTCGACGGTATCGAGCTTGGTATTCTTCACTGCGATCGTCGTGCCGTTGCTGACGATCAGCGTCGGCGTCGGCGGGTCATATTCGAAGCGCACGCGGCCGGGCTTTTCGATGTAGAACTTGCCCTGTTCCAATCCGCCATTGGGATCGATCTGCACAAAGCCGCCCTTCATCGTGTGGATGGCGTTGAGCGCAGCGCTGATGCGGTCGAGCTCGGCCTGCTGCTGCGCGTTGAATGTAGCCGCGGGCCCGGATTTTGGTGAGGCCGCTTTCGGTTGGGCCGCGGATGCGGCGCCAGCCAGGGCCAGGGCGGCGACGGAGAAGACGGCAGCTGTGAAGATACGGCGCATGAAGCCTGTCTAGATGGGCTTTGTGGCGGAAAAAGGAAGGCGCGCGATGCCCGGATCAGGCCGCGGCGCCGACCTTTTTGCGCGCTGTCGGGGCAGACGCCGTTGACGAGAAGGTCGAGCACGCCCTCCAGCTCCCGTTCGAGCTTGGGCAGTGTCAGCTTCGACCACAATTGCGGATAGCGGAACTTCATCGTCGCCGACTGGATCATCTCGGCGACATGCTCCTTGTCGCCGAATTCGAACTCGCCGCGCGTTTCGGCCTCTTCCAGCATCTCGACCAGGATCTTGCGCTCATTGGCCAGCATCCAGTTGGCGAATTCCGGCCGCTCGCTGGAGATGACGCGCGCCATCTCATAGGCGCGCGGATCCTTTTCGAGCTTGTTATAGGTACGACGCAGTTCCTCGAACATCAGATCGTGCAGACGCTGCTTCACCGACTTGTCCGGCGCGATGGCGAGCTTGCGCAAGGCGGCCAGATGCTTTTCGTAATCGGTGGTGGCAATGGCCTCGGCGATGTCGAGCTTGCCCGGGAAGAAGCGGTAGAGATTGCCCGGCGACATGCAACAATCGGCTGCGACTTCGGCCATCGTGGTCTTGCCGTAGCCGAAATGCGAAAAGCGTTTCTTGGCTGCATCGACGATCTTGCCGCGGATGTCGTCCTTGCCTGACATTGGGGGTCACTCCCGGGATTCTCTATTCACGGATCGAGTGTAGTCATCGCTCCTGAATAATCAACAAACCATTCAATCTTCGCAGTGCAATATGAGGCCCGATTTGGGAGAAAGTGACGAAAAACCAGCGGCTTATGGTCACATCGGCGTGATCGGCGCCGGCAGCTGGGGCACGGCGCTGGCGCTGGTGGCGGCCGAGGCCGGGCGCCGCGTCACGCTCTGGGCCCGGACCCGCGAGGCGGCCGAGGCAATGGCCGCCAGCCGCGAGAATGCCGCCTATCTGCCCGGGCTGCGTCTACCCGACGCGATCGCGCCGACCTATGACCTGGCCAGCGCGGCCGGGGCCGAGGCCGTGCTGGTGGTCGTGCCCGCCCAGCACTTGCGGCCGGTTCTGGAAGCCGCCGCGCCGCTCATCGTGCCGGGCGCGCCGGTTGTGATCTGCGCCAAGGGAATCGAAAAGGCGAGCGGCCTGTTGATGACCGAGGTGCTGGCGGCCGCCGCGCCCAGGGCCGAAGCGGCGATCCTGTCGGGGCCTTCTTTCGCGCATGACGTGGCGCGGCATCTGCCGACGGCGGTGACGATCGCAGCCCGCATGGTGGTGGCCGAGCGCCTGCAGGCGAGCCTCGGCAGCGCCAGCTTCCGGCCTTATGCCAGCGACGATCTCGTCGGTGTCGCGCTCGGCGGCGCAGCCAAGAATGTCTACGCCATCGCCTGTGGGATTGTGGACGGACTCGGGCTTGGGCGAGAGCGCGCGCGCCGCGCTTCTGGCGCGCGGCTTCGCCGAACTGCGCCGCTTCGGTGCGGCGCTCGGCGCCAGGCCCGAAACGCTGATGGGGCTTTCCGGACTGGGCGATCTGGTGCTGACGGCAACGAGCATGACCTCGCGCAATTTTGCCTTCGGTGCCGCCATCGGCTCGGGCCGCCCGCGCGCGGACTGGTTTGCGCAAGGCCGGCCGCTGGCCGAAGGCGCGGCGACGGCGCCGGCGCTGGTGCTGCGCGCGCGCCAGCTCGGTATCGAACTGCCGGTGGCCGAAGCGATGGCACGGATTCTCGATGGGTCGCTGAGCCTTGAAGCGGCAGCGGCGCATCTCATGCAACGGCCCCTCAAGGCCGAATAGGAGACGGATATGCTTTTTATCATCAGCGCGATGGACAAGCCCGGCGGGCTGGCCTTGCGCCAGGCCACACGACCGGCCCATTTCGATTATGTGCAGGCGACGGGGCAGGTGCGTCTCGGTGGGCCCTATCTCGACGCGGCCGGCGATATGATCGGCAGCATGATTGTGCTTGAGGTCAAGGATCTGGCCGCCGCCGAAGCCTGGGCCGCGAACGACCCATACGCCAAGGCCGGTCTGTTCCGATCCACGACGGTTATGCCGTGGAAGGCGACGGCGAATGCGTGCGGGGCGGCGCTCTAGGGATGGCGTATTGGTTGTTCAAGAGTGAACCCGAGGCCTGGTCCTGGGAACAGCAGAAGAAACGCGGCGCCAAAGGCGAGCCGTGGAACGGCGTGCGCAATTATCAGGCCGCCAACAATATGAAGGCGATGAAAAAGGGCGATCGCGGCTTCTTCTATCACTCTGTGAAAGAGAAACGCATTGTCGGCATCGTCGAGGTGATCGGTGAATACCGGCCCGATCCGACCGATGACAGCGGGCGCTTCGGCCTCGTCGATGTGAAGGCGGTTGGCGATGTCGAAATGCCGGTCACGCTCGAAGACGTCAAGGCCAATCCCAAGCTGCATGCGATGGCGCTGCTCAAACAGTCGCGCCTGTCGGTGCAGCCGGTGGCGCCTGCCGAATGGAATGAGATCTGCCGCATGGCCGGCGTGAAGGCGTAAGGCCTTCACGCAAGGCATGGAGAGGTTCGTGTCAGCGTGACGGCCGGCGCAGGCGGTGCGGAACGTCGCCGTTTTGCCTCATGCGGTCGAGGCGGATATCAGGCGGCTCGAATTCCGGTGCCAGCGTCACGCCGCGCCGGCTTTCCTTGGCACGATGATCGGGCGCGGCCTCCAGTGGCGACAGCCGTGCGACCGGCTCGCCGTCGCGCGTGAGCACGATGGTGCTTGAGCCCATGCGTGCGATGAGATCGCCGAGCGACGTCTGGGCTTCGTCAAGTTCGATGAAACGGTTCATGCCGTGGCTCCTCTTCCGGTGCCCCCGCCGGACGATAGAGTGACATGTGCGCGGCTGTCTTCAAACCCGCAAAACGCGGGGGGCAAGCGGCGGGCCGCGCTCTCGGCTGAGAGCGCGGCCCGTCACAGGGATATTCGCAGATCGCTACCGATCAGCGGCTGAGGGCCACCTTGCGGCCGCCGCCGATCTGCTTGCCGACATAGCCGCCATCCTTGGGGCCGAGGACGGCGACGAGGTTGCCGGACGGAGACATCAGCTGCAGGCGCGTGCCCATGGTGCGCCAATGGCCGATGGCGGCCAGTCCGCCGGGGCATTTGTCACCGGAAACGATATTGCCACCCCTGCTGTCATTTGCATCGGCTTCAAGCGTGACACTGCAGGGCGTGCCGGTGGCGCCGATCTTGTAGGTCCATTTGCCGGTCACGGCCCCATCGGCATGGGCCATGGAGACTGCGGAAAGCGCGAGGCCGGCGGCCAGTGCAAGTGTTCTGATCTTGATCATGTGAATATCTCCTTCAACATTTTGTATTCACAAATAAGCACGTGACGGGGCGCATGAGAATTGCGAATTGCGCATACCCCCAATGAAATCGGTGAGAGAGCCCGGCCATGGACGGGACAGGTCTCACGCTGATACCTGTCATTTCAATAGTTTAGGGCAAAATTCCGCCGATATTGCACTGCGGCAATAGGCAGCGGGTCAGGGCCTGGAAAGACCCCGTTCGTACCAGCCGCGGCTGGCCTTCACGAGCCGGGCAACCGACAGCATGACCGGGACCTCGACCAGAACGCCCACCACCGTGGCCAGGGCTGCGCCGGACTGGAAGCCGAACAGTGCGATGGCCGTGGCCACGGCGAGTTCGAAAAAATTCGAGGCACCGATCAGGGCCGAGGGCCCGGCCACACACCAGGCCACACCCAACTGCCGGTCGGCGAGATAGGCGATGGCCGCATTGAGATAGACCTGGATGATGATCGGCACCGCGAGGAGAGCGATGACGAGCGGCTGCTTCAGAATCTCTTCGCCCTGCAAACCGAACAGCAGCACCAGCGTTGCCAGCAGCGCCACGATCGAGACCGGGCCCAGAAGTTTGAGCATGGCGCCGAGCGCCTCTTCGCCGCCGCGCGCCAATATCTGCCGGCGCCAGAGCTGCGCCACCGTGACCGGCACGACGATATAGAGGCCGACCGACAACAGCAGCGTATCCCACGGCACCACAATGGCCGAGAGCCCGAGCAAGAAGCCGACAATCGGCGCGAAGGCCACGATCATGATGGAGTCGTTGAGCGCGACCTGCGTCAGCGTGAAATGCGGATCGCCGTCGACAAGGTTCGACCACACGAACACCATGGCCGTACAGGGCGCGGCGGCCAAGAGGATCAGGCCCGCGATGTATTGATCGATCTGCGCTTCGGGCAGCCAGGCGCGGAAGACGACGCCGATGAAGAGCCAGCCCAACGCCGCCATCGAGAACGGCTTGATGAGCCAGTTGACGCCGAGCGTCACACCCATGCCGCGCCAATGTTCGGCGACATGGCGCAAGGCGCGCGGATCGATCTTGAGCAGCATCGGCACGATCATCAGCCAGACAAGCACAGCGATGGGCAGATTGACCTGCGCGAGTGTTGCCGCGCCCGCGGCGTGGAAGATGCCGGGCACGACACGACCGAGCACGATCCCGGCCACGATGCAGGCCGCGACCCACAGCGTCAGCGTGCGTTCGAAAAAGCCGAGGGCCGGCTTGCTCTCGCGCTCATGCGCGGCGGGCAGTGTGCTCATGCGGGTTTGTCTTCTTCGGCTTTATCGCCGGCGGGCGCCTGAACCTTGCCGATCGTGTCGAGCTCGCGCTTGATCGCGAGGCGATCGAGCTTCTCGAAGGGCAGATTGACGAAGATGCGGATGCGGTTGGAAAGCTGGCGGAAGGCGTCGCGGAAGGCGTGCATCTTCTCGGCGTCGCTGCCTTCGACCGCGGCGGGATCGGGCACGCCCCAATGGGCGGTCATCGGCATGCCCGGCCAGACCGGACACACTTCGCCGGCCGCGTTGTCGCAGACCGTGAAGACGAAGTCCATTTGCGGCGCATCTTTGGCTGCGAACTCGTCCCAGCTCTTTGAGCGCAGGCCATCCGTCGGCAGGTTGAGATGCTCAAGCAGCTGCAGCGCGACGGGATTGACCGTGCCGGAGGGGAAGCTGCCGGCCGAATAGGCGCGGAACCTGCCGTGGCCCTCCACGGTCAAAATCGTTTCGGCCAGGATCGAGCGGGCTGAATTTCCGGTGCACAAAAAAAGCACGTTGAAAGCGCGACGTGCGGCTTCGGGCTTCGTCATCAGCAGCAGCCCGATTTGGTGGAGCAGGCATTTTTGCGCGTGCCTTCGAGGCGCGTCTCGTCGGCGCCGATGCCGAATGTGGTGAGATCGCTGGAGGTCAGAAAGGTTTCCCAGCGCACGCCTTGCGGGTCTTCGGCCCAGCTCTTGTCGCTTTTCGCGTAGCAGCAGCTTGCCCCTTCCTCGACCAGCACCTCACCGGCGGCCGCCTTGGCGCGCGCGGCGGCATTGGCGAGTTCGGGCGCGTTGTCGACCTGGATGCCGAGATGGCTGAGGCCGGCTTCGCCGCCGCGCGCAGAGATGGCGAAGTTCACGCGCGGATCCTCCAGCATCCATTTGGCGTAATCGGGTTCAAGCTTCACCGGCTCGGCGCCGAACAGTGCCGAATAGAAGCGCACCGACTGGTCGATATCGCGGACGTTCAGATGGATGTGCAGCCGATTCATGAGCAGGTCTCCAGGTCCAAGGCGCAAATCTCCGGCCGGCCTGCGCAGCAATCCTTCATCAGGAAGCCGAGCAGATCGCGCATGCCGGAAAAATGCGCCGCGTAGATGATGTTGCGGCTCTCGCGCCGCGCCTCGACGAGGCCGGCCCGCTCCAATTCCTTCAGGTGGAAGGACAGGGTGGGCGGCGGCACGCCAAGCGCATCGGCCAGCGCGCCGGCGCTCTCGCCTGCCGGACCGGCCGTCACCAGACGGCGAAAGGCGGCGAGGCGAGTCTCATGGGCGAGGGCCGACAGGGCGGCGAGGGCAGCTTTCGATTCCATATTTCGAGAATAGTCGAAATATTTATGACGTCAAGACGTCGCGTGCGCGCTCGCGTGGCGCGGCCTCGTCGTCAGGTCGGGGGTGGGGAGTGCAAATAGCTGGCGACCAGCGAACCGGCCACCAGCCGCCAGCCATCGACCAGCACGAAGAAGATCAGCTTGAACGGCAGGGAGATGATGACGGGTGGCAGCATCATCATGCCCATGCTCATCAGGATCGAGGCCACGGCCATGTCGATGATGAGGAACGGCACGAAGATCAAGAAGCCGATCTCGAAGGCGCGTTTGAGCTCCGACAGCATGAAGGCCGGCGCCAGCGTGGAGAAACTCACATCGTCCGGGCCTGTCGGCTTCTTGGCGTGGCTCATATCGACGAACAGCTTGAGGTCGGCGTCGCGCACATGATCGAGCATGAAGGTCTTGACCGGCTTCGAGGCGCGGTCGAGCGCCTGCTCTGTCGTGATCTGCTGATTGATGAGCGGTTTGACGCCGGCATTGTAGGCCGCCGTCAGCGTCGGCGTCATGACGAAGAAGGTCAGGAACAGCGCCAGGCTGACGATTACCGAATTGGGCGGGCTCTGCTGGATGCCGAGCGCGGTGCGCAAGAGCGACAGGACGACGACGATGCGCACAAAGCTCGTCATCATGATCAGGATCGAGGGCGCGATGGACAGGATCGTGATCAGCGCCACGATCTGCATCAGCCGCTGGGTGAACAGGCCGCCGCCGCTGAGATTGATGTTGAGGCCGGTATTGGCTGCGGCCCCGGCCGCTGCCGGTGCGGCCGTCGCCGCCTCGGGAAGCAGCAGAGCCACGCCCAGCGCGATCGCGATAAGAACAAGCCAGCGCCGCTTCACGATACGGCCTCCAGCGCCGGCGCTTTCGGTTCGCTGCGCGCGGCAATGCCGGTCTCCACCGTTGCCGCGCCCTGCGGACCGATCACCACAAGATGTTCGGTGTCGTCGCGGCGGATGAGATAGGCCTTGTGACGCGCATCGAGCATCAGCGTTTCGACCACGGCGATGCGCCGCAAGCCGCTGGGCGCGACCACACCCGGCAAACCGTATTTGCGCGCCGCCACCCAGGCCAGGCCGAGAAGGCCGAGCACGAGCACCAGTGCGCCGAAATAACGGACGATGTCGATCGCGTCCATGGAAGTTCCGAGTGATGTTCCTCGAGCGCATCCTCGGCGCGTCAACCTTAATCGCGCGTTAAAGAGGGGAAATTTCTGCCCGGCAAAAAGGTTCGCTTGCGTTAAGCGGCGATTAATTCCTGACGCGCAGAGTGGGGACCGGTTAGGGATAATTTTCCGTATACGGAGGGCGCCGTGAACCTGCCGGGTATTCCACTTTTCAATATTCTGCGCCAGCGCATGTCGTGGCTGAACGACCGCCAGTCTGTGCTGAGCCAGAACGTCGCCAATGCCGATACGCCGGGCTTCGAGGCGAAGGATCTCAAGCCGGTCGACTTCAGCCAGCTGCTGCGCCGGACCCCCGTGCAGGGCAATTTCTCACCCCTGCTTGCCGTCACCGATCCGCGCCACATCGCGGTGAACCCGTCGCAAGGCAGCGGCTTCAGTGAGATGTTGTCCGCCGATACCGAGGCCAATCCGACCGGCAACACGGTGTCGATCGAGCAGGAGATGATCAAGGTCGCCAACACCCAGGCGCAATATCGGGCGGCCTCCAACCTCTACGCCAAGGCCGTCACCATGATGCGCACGGCAATCGGTCACTAGGAAGGTAAGAGACGATGGATCTGGCAACGTCACTGGCGGTCGCCGCGTCCGGCATGCGGGCGCAATCGGACCGTATGAAAATCATCGCGGAGAACATCGCCAATGCGAGTTCGACCGCCCAGACGGCCAATGGCGACCCCTATCGCCGCCAGGTTCCGACCATGAACAGCGAGTTCAATCGCCAGCTTGGCGCCACACTGGTCGAATCGGGGAAGCCGGTCGAGGATATGAGCGCCTTCCGCGAGCAATACGATCCCGGCAATCCGGTCGCCAACAAACAGGGCTATGTCAAACTGCCGAACGTCAATCCGCTGATCGAAATCATGGACATGCGCGAGGCGCAGCGCTCCTACCAGGCGGACCTGACCGTGATGGATGCGACCAAGACGATGCTGGCGAGCACCATCGATCTTCTGAAGCGCTGAGCCGCAAGGAGACTGAACCATGGCTATCGCACCCGCCGCCGCCACCGCCGCCTATCAGGCCATCGCCAAGATCGGAACGGATAGCGCCGCCACATCTGGCGCCGCGTCCGGACTCGGCAACACCGCCGGTTCGGGCAGCTTTGCCGATGTGCTCAAAGGCGCGGTCAACGACGCCGTCAACACGATCCACAATGGCGAGGCCATGTCGGCCAAGCAGGCCATGGGCAAGGCCGACATGGTCAGCGTCGTCAACGCGGTCAATTCGGCCGAACTGACATTGGATACCGTGGTCGCGGTCCGCGACAAGGTCATCCAGGCCTATCAAAGCATCATGAACATGCCGATCTGAGGCACGCGGAGCATCCATGACACCTGCCGATTCCATCGATTTCGCCCGCCAGGCCATCTATGTGCTGCTGGAGGTTTCCGCGCCGGCCATGATCACCGCGCTGGTGGTCGGTCTCGTCATCGGCCTTCTTCAGGCGCTGACGCAGATCCAGGAAATGACGCTGGTCTTCGTGCCGAAGATCATCTCCATCTTCGTGGTCCTGCTGGTGACGCTGCCCTTCGCGGGCGAGGCCATGTACGGGCTGATGACCAATATCGCTGCGCGCATCGCCGCTTTCTGAGGTGCGGGGCGCAAGGCGCACAGGCGCGCAGATATGAGTTTCCACATTCCCGATCTCTCCGGCATGCTGCTGGTCTATCTGCTGGTGTTCGCACGCACGGGCGCGATGATCATGCTGCTGCCGGCGATCGGCGACCATGGCATTCCACCGCGCGTGCGCCTGGCATTGGCACTCGCCATCTCCTTTGCAATGACGCCGGCTGTCGCCCACGCCTATTCGGATACCTCGCCCGGCGATGTCACCCGGCTCACGCTGATGCTGGCCGAAGAGGTGACGGCCGGCGTTCTCGTCGGCGCCATGGCGCGCATCATCATGAGTTCGCTGCAGGTTGCCGGTTATCTCATCGCCACGACGACGGGACTGGCGATGGCCCAGTCGATCGACCCGTCCTTCGGCGGTGAGAACTCGACGATCGGCAATTTCATCACGATGCTCGGCACCACGCTGATCTTCGCCACCAATCTGCATCATCTTGCTATCGCCGCCATCGAGGGCAGCTACACGCTGATCCCGCCGGGCGCAGCGCTGCCGACCGCCGATATGGCCCAACTCGCCATCCGCCTGGTCGGCGGCTCCTTTGCGCTGGGGCTGCAGCTCGCCGCGCCCTTCATCGTCTTCGGCTTCGCCGTTTCGGCCGCCATCGGCCTGCTGGCGCGGCTGATGCCGCAGATGCAGGTCTTCTTCGTCGCCATGCCCGTCAACATCCTCGCAGGATTCTTCCTGATGATGTTGCTCATCGGCTCCATGATGACCCTGTTCCTCAACTACTACGCCACCCAGATGGCGCATTTCGGCTGAGGGGACAGAGATGGCCGACGACACAGACGATTCAGAAAAGACAGAAGACCCAACACCACGACGGCTACAAGACGCCGCCGAGCAGGGTGACATCGTCAAGAGCCAGGAGGTCTCGACCTTTGTGCTTCTTGGTGCGGGTACGCTGGCGATCGCATTGTTCGGTCATTCGAGCGCCGAAGCCTTCGCGCGCGGTTTTCGCGCCTTTCTCGAACAGCCGGACCAGCTTTCGGTGGGACCCGGCGGCGCCATGGAGCTGGCGCGTCATGTGCTGTGGAGCCTGTTCCAGATCCTTGGCCCGCCGCTCGGCCTGATCATGGCGGCGGGGCTGGGCGCCAATCTCATTCAGCACGGGCCGGTGTTCAGCGCCGAGAAGCTTAAGCCGGACATCACCAAACTGTCCCTGATCAGCGGCTTCAAGCGCATGTTCGGCATGGAAGGGCTCGCCAATCTCGTCAGAGGCATGGCCAAGATGGGGGTGGTCGGCGCCGCGGTGTGGACGGTGCTGTGGCCGCAACGCGGCCGGGTCGTCGCCGTGCTTCAGGACAGCACCGCGGATGTCGCCAGCGACATGGTGCACCTGACGTTGAAGATTGCGATGGCAGCGCTGGCTGTGCTCGCCGTGATCGCGCTGCTGGATTACCTCTATCAGCGCTACCAGTTCTTCAAGCGCAATCGCATGAGCCGCCAGGAGATCAAGGAAGAGATGCGCCAGTCCGAGGGCGATCCGGCGATCAAGGCCAAGGTCCGGCAGATCCGCACCGAGCGCGCCCGCAAGCGCATGATGGCGGCGGTGCCGCAGGCCACAGTGGTGATCATGAACCCGACCCACTATGCGGTGGCGCTCAAGTACGAAAGTGGCGCGATGGCGGCGCCGGTCTGCGTGGCCAAGGGCGTCGATGCGCTGGCCCTGCGGATTCGTGCCGTGGCCGAGGAGAACGAGGTGCCGGTGGTCGAGAACCCGCCGCTGGCGCGCGCGCTCTATGCCGCGGTCGAGGTGGACGAGGCGGTGCCCTCCGAGCACTACAAGGCCGTGGCGCAGGTCATCGGCTACGTCATGCGGCTCAGCGGCCAGATGCGGCACTAGGTCTACCCCCGAAGCGCCTGTCCCAAATCGGCAAAATTCGCGCATGGCCATCCGGTTTCGGCTAAGGTCGAATCATGATGGCGACTCGCCCCCTGACCGGAAGCTATGGCCTGCCGGCCGGCGCTTGGCGTTGGGCTGCCCTGGGCTTTGTGGCGCTGGCCGTGATCGCGGCCGGCGTGGCTGTTGGCGCGCCCGATGCCTCCAACTGGGCCGGCGTGGCGCTGCTGGCCGGGATCGGCGCGGTGGCCTCGCTCTTTCTCTATGCGGTGTGGCCGCGCGAGGGCCTAAGCGGGGCCGAGGCGCGGCGCGTGGCCGAAGCCGCCGCCCGCGCCAATGTCGCCTGGGCCGTGACCGGCGCGGACGGGGCCGTGCTCGACTGCAACGATGTCTATCGCCGCATGGCCGGGACGGAAGATGGCGAGGCGCCGGCGCCGCCGGAACTGGCGCTGGCCGGCGATGCTTCGGCCGCCGTGCTCTATCGCCTCAGCCGCCGCGCCGCGGAGGGCCGGGCCGGCGAGGAAAGTTTCCGCGTCGGGCCGGGGCTGGAACTGGTGGCCGCTGTTCGCCCGCTGGCCGACAGCCAGACGGCCTGGTGGTTCACACCGCGGCTGGGCGGCAAGGCCGAGGAGGCCGATCCGCCTCGATTGCCGGCCAGCGCTCCGACCCCGGCAAACAAGACCGCCGCGGCACCTGCTCCCGGCCTCGCTGTTCCATGACGCGCCGGTGGCGATGGCGCTCGCCGATGCCGAGGGCAAGCTGACCGAGACCAATGCGGCCTTCGAGCGCTTCTTCGGTCTGGCCGGCCATGCCGACGGGAAACGGTTGGCCGATCTGGTCGATCAGGGCGACCGTCAGGCGGTCAGCGATCTCCTCGCCGCGGCGCTGGGCGGGAAAGCGGTGAGCGGCACGCCGGTCGAACTGCGGCCGCTGGCCTCGTCCGATCGCATGGGCGAGCTCTTTGCCAGCCCCGTGCAGGGCGGCGGGCAGGTGATCCTCTACCTGATCGACATTTCCGAGCAGAAGGCGCTGGAGACCAAATTCGCCCAGTCGCAGAAGATGCAGGCGGTCGGCCAGCTCGCCGGCGGCGTCGCGCATGATTTCAACAATCTGCTGACCGTCATCATCGGCAATTCCGAATTCCTCCTGATGCGCCATCAGGCCGGCGATCCCTCCTTCAAGGAGATCAACGAGGTTCACCAGAACGCGCTCAGGGCGGCGACGCTGGTGGGGCAGCTGCTGGCCTTCTCGCGCAAGCAGACGCTGCAGCCCAAGGTGCTGGTGCTGCGCGATGTGGTCGGCGAGCTGGCGTTGATGCTGCGCCGATTGCTGCGCGAAGGTATCGAGCTCGAACTCGAACATGGCGAGGATCTGTGGCCCGTCCATGCCGACGAGACGCAGCTTTCCAACGCCATCATCAATCTCGTCGTCAATGCGCGCGATGCCATGCCCAAGGGCGGCACGGTGACGATCCGCACCGCCAATGAAAGCGTGGTGCAGGCCGCGGCGTTGGGCTCGGCCATCATGCCGGCCGGCGATTATGTGCGCATCGACGTGACCGATACCGGCAGCGGCATCGCGAACGAACATCTGGGCAAGATCTTCGATCCCTTCTTCACCACCAAGCCGACGGGGCAGGGCACGGGACTGGGGCTCGCCACCGTCTATGGCATCGTCAAGCAGACGGGCGGCTTCATCACGGTGGATTCCGAGATCGGCCGCGGCACCACCTTCCGCATCTATCTGCCGCGCTTCCGCGGCGAGGCTACGCCGGCAGCCGAGCCGGAACGCGCCGCGCCGCGCGACGTCACCGGCCAGGACACGATCCTGCTGGTCGAGGACGAAGAGGCCGTGCGCAGCTTTGCCGCGCGCGCGCTCAAGCTGCGCGGCTATGATGTGCTCGAAGCCTGCGGCGGCGAAGAGGCGCTTGAGATCGTCAAGAACCGCGACGGCGTCATCGATCTTCTGATCACCGATGTGGTGATGCCGAACATGGATGGGCCGACCCTGGTCCGCAATGTGCGCCGCCTGCGCCCCGAGATTAAGGTCATCTTCATGTCGGGCTATGCCGAGGAAGCCTTCCGCCGCAATGACGAGAAGGCCGAGACCCTGCACTTCCTGCCCAAGCCCTTCGGCCTCAAGCAGCTGGCCGCCAAGGTCAAGGATGTGCTCTCCGGCGCGCCGGCGCAGGCCCGCACCGGAAGCTGAGTCCCCGCCGGCCGGGCGAATCGGCTCGAACCAGCTTCAGTAGGCCCCGGCGGGGTTTCAACCACATCTGGTGGTGCCTTTTTGTTCTCGCGAAAACTCACGCCAATTTGCATGTGGCGGCGGCGCGCAGATTATCGGAACAAGGCCGGAACGATATCAAATAATACCTATGCATAACAGTAACTTATACAGCATCTTGCGAATGAGAACAAAGCATGTACTGTGCGGCATTACAGGCCCCTTGGGATTCCCCCGGCCATATGGAATAAGGAGCGAGCGGCGATGACACAGGCGATTCTTCGGGTGGTGGGAAAAGACGGCAACAGCGATCGCAAGAAGGCGCTCGAAGCGGCGCTCTCGCAGATCGACCGGGCCTTCGGCAAAGGCTCGGTGATGAAGCTCGGCAGCCGCGAAGCCGTGGAGACCGACACGGTCTCGACCGGCTCGCTGGGCCTCGACATCGCGCTCGGCATTGGCGGCCTGCCGCGCGGGCGCGTCATCGAGATTTATGGCCCGGAATCGTCGGGCAAGACGACGCTGACGCTGCATGCGGTGGCCGAGGCGCAGAAGAAGGGCGGCGTCGCCGCCTTCATCGATGCCGAGCATGCGCTCGATCCGATCTATGCCAAGAAGCTGGGCGTCGATATCGACGAGCTTCTGATCTCCCAGCCCGACACCGGCGAACAGGCGCTCGAGATCGCCGACACGCTGGTGCGCTCGGGCGGCGTCGACATTGTCGTCATCGATTCGGTGGCGGCGCTGACGCCCAAGGCCGAACTCGAAGGCGAGATGGGCGATTCGCTGCCGGGCCTGCAGGCCCGCCTGATGAGCCAGGCGCTCAGAAAGCTGACCGGTTCGATCTCCAAGTCGAACACCATGGTCATCTTCATCAACCAGATCCGCATGAAGATCGGCATCATGTTCGGCAACCCGGAGACGACCACGGGCGGCAATGCGCTGAAGTTCTATGCCTCGGTGCGCCTCGACATCCGCCGCATCGGCGCGATCAAGGACCGCGACGAGGTGGTCGGCAACCAGACCCGCGTCAAGGTGGTCAAGAACAAGGTGGCCCCGCCCTTCAAGCAGGTCGAGTTCGACATCATGTATGGCAAGGGCATCTCCAAGACCGGCGAGCTGATCGATCTGGGCGTCAAGGCCGGGATCGTCGAGAAGTCGGGCGCCTGGTTCTCCTATGAGGGCCAGCGCGTCGGCCAGGGCCGCGAGAACGCCAAGACCGTTTCTGGCCGACAACCCGGATCTCGCCGCCAAGATCGAGGCCCAGGTGCGCCAGTCGGCCGGGCTGATCGCCGAGGTCATGGTCCATGGCGAAGAGGCCGGCGAAGACGACGAGGCGGTCGCGGCCGAGGAATGAGTTTTGCCGTTCCTGTTGGCATGGGAACGGCTCCTCGGAGGGGCGCTCCATTTGGGGCGCCCCTCTTTTATTTCTGGCGGCCTCACACAATGCCGCCCGTCGCCACGCTGGCGCTAGCGACCCCATTATGTGAGGCCGCTTCGCAAGCAGCCGCCACGCCAACCCTGCTTGCTCGCCCCCTGAGCGTCCTGCGCCGGGACTGATGACAAGATTTCGGGGGGCGGCTACAAGCAAGCCATGAAAAGCCTTGCTGACATCCGTTCGAGCTTTCTCGACTTCTTCGGCGCCCATGGCCACGCCATCGTGCCGTCCTCGCCGCTCGTGCCGCGCAACGATCCCACCCTGCTGTTCACCAATGCCGGCATGGTCCAGTTCAAGAACGTCTTCACCGGGCAGGAGAAGCGCGATTACAGCCGCGCCGCCACGGTGCAGAAATGCGTGCGCGCCGGCGGCAAGCACAACGACCTCGACAATGTCGGCTACACCGCCCGCCATCTCACCTTTTTCGAGATGCTGGGCAATTTCTCCTTCGGCGATTATTTCAAGGACGAGGCCATCGCCTTTGCCTGGGATCTGCTGACCCGCGAATTCGGCCTGCCCAAGGAGCGGCTGCTGGTCACCGTCTATGCCGAGGACGAAGAGGCGGCTGGAATCTGGAAGAAGATCGCGGGCCTTCCCGATTCGAAGATCATCCGCATCGCCACCTCCGACAATTTCTGGTCGATGGGCGAGACGGGGCCGTGCGGGCCGTGCTCGGAAATCTTCTTCGATCATGGCGACACAGATCGCCGGCGGCCCGCCCGGGTCGCCCGACGAGGACGGCGACCGCTTCGTCGAGATCTGGAATCTCGTCTTCATGCAGTTCGACCAGCAGGCCGGCGGCGTGCGCACGCAACCTGCCGCGGCCTTCGATCGACACCGGCATGGGCCTCGAACGCTTCACCACGGTGATGCAGGGCGTGCACGACGACTTCGATACCGATCTGTTCCGCCATCTGATCGCAGCCTCGGCCGATCTGTCCGGCGCGCCGGCGACGGGCGGCCATGCCGCCATCCATCGCGTGATCGCCGATCATCTGCGCTCGACCTCGTTCCTGATCGCCGATGGCGTGCTGCCGTCGAACGAAGGGCGCGGCTATGTGCTTCGCCGCATCATGCGCCGGGCCATGCGCCATGCCCATCTGATCGGCTCGAAGGACCCGCTTGATGTACCGGCTGGTGCCGACGCTGGTCGCCGAGATGGGCGCAGGCCTATCCCGAACTGAAGCGCGCCGAAGCGCTCGTCACCGAAACGCTGAAGCTCGAAGAAACGCGCTTCCGCGATACGCTGGCGCGCGGCCTCAAGCTGCTCGACGAGGCCACCGGCTCGATGCGCAAGGGCGACCGGCTGGCCGGCGAGGTCGCCTTCAAGCTCTACGACACCTATGGCTTCCCGCTCGACCTGACCGAGGATGCGCTGCGCGCGCGCGGCATCGGCGTCGACCGCGACGGCTTCAACGCGGCCATGGCCAAGCAGCGCGCCGAGGCGCGCAAGGCCTGGGCCGGCTCGGGCGAGGCGGCGGACGAAACGCTGTGGTTCGAGCTGCGCGACGAACTCGGCGCCACCGAATTCCTCGGCTACGACACCGAAGAGGCCGAAGGCAAGATCGTCGCCATCATCAAGGACGGTGCGCGTGTCGAGACGCGCGAAGGCCGGCGAGACCGTGCGCATCCTCACCAACCAGACGCCCTTCTATGGCGAATCCGGCGGCCAGATCGGCGATCATGGCGCGATCTTCTCCGGCCACGGCGGCGAAGGCGAAGTGATCGACACCGAGAAGAAGCTGGGCGCGCTGCATGTCCATGTCGTGAAGATGACGGGCGGCGAATTCAAGCTGGGCGAGGCGGTGGAGTTGCGCGTCGATGGCGAGCGGCGCCGGGCCACCCGCGCCAATCATTCGGCCACGCATCTGCTGCATGCCGCGCTCAAGCGCGTGCTGGGCCCGCATGTCGTCGCAGAAGGGCTCGATGGTCGGGCCGGAGCGGCTGCGCTTCGACTTCAGCCATCCCAAGGCGCTGACGCCCGACGAACTCGAAGCCATCGAGGCGCAGGTCAATGCCGATCGTGCGCCAGAACTCCGATGTCTCGACGCGGCTGATGGCGACCGACGAAGCCATCGAAGCCGGGGCCGAAGCCCTGTTCGGCGAGAAATATGGCGACGAAGTGCGCGTCCTCACCATGGGCGAGGACGACAACGGCGTCGAAGCCCTATTCGGTCGAATTGTGCGGCGGCACCCATGTGCGCCGCCTGGGCGATATCGGTCTGGTCACGATCCTGTCGCGAAAGCGCGGTGGCGGCCGGCGTGCGCCGCATCGAGGCGATGACCAGCGAAGGCGCGCGCCGCTATCTGGCCGGCCAGGCCGAGCTGGCGCGCGATGCGGCCGCGGCGCTGAAGACCAGCGCGGCCGAATTGCCGGCGCGTGTCGCGCAGCTCGCCGAAGAGCGCCGCCGGCTCGAGCGCGAACTGGCCGACGCCAAGCGCGCGCTGGCGCTGGCGGGGCCGGCCGAGTCCGGTGGCGCGGACGGCGAAGTGGAGAAGATCGGCTCGGTGAGCTTCCTCTATCGGCCGCTCGTCGATTTTTCGCCGAAGGAGCTGAAGGGCATTGCCGACGAGGCGAAGGTCAAGATCGGATCCGGGCGTCGTCGTCATTGCCAACACGGCGAATGAAAAAGTTTCGCTCGTGATCGGCGTGACCGACGATCTGTCGAAGCAGCTCAGCGCCGGCGAACTGGTGCAGCTCGGCTCCGCCGCGCTTGGCGGCAAGGGCGGCGGCCGCGCCGACATGGCGCAAGGCGGCGGGCCGGAGATCGCCAAACTTGCCGAAGCGGTCGAGGCGATCAAACAGCGGCTCGGCGCCGCGGCCGACGCATGAACGAGCCGGCGCATGGCGCGGGTGCGGGCGGTTCACCGCCGCGCCGCCGCCTGCGCCATCGCGTCTATCTCGCGCTCGAAGGCGGGCCGGCCAGCGGCACGGTCGGCGCCATGGTCGATGGCGCGCTGATCGCGCTGATCATCGCCAATGTCGTGGCCTATACGCTGCAAAGCGTGCCCGCCATCGAGACGTCCTGGCTCGGCGATCTGGTCGAATTCGAAATCGCCTCGGTCACGATCTTCACCATCGAATATCTCTTGCGGCTGTGGGCGGCGCCCGAGGATCCGCTGCTCGAGCGATCATTCGCCGGTGCGCGGCCGTCTGCATTACGCCTTGCGGCCGCTGATGCTGATCGACTTCCTGGCGGTCGCGCCCAGCTTCCTGGCGCCGTTCTTTCCCTATCTCGATTTTCGCATCCTGCGGCTTTTCCGCCTGCTCAGGCTGCTCAAGATCGCGCGCTATTCGCCGGCGCTGTCGACGCTGGTGCAGGTGGTGGCGCAGGAACGGCGCGCGCTGTTCGGCACGCTGCTGCTGATGCTGTGCGCGACCGTGTTTGCGGGCGCGGCCATGCATGCGGTCGAAGGGGCCGTCCAGCCCAAGGTCTTCGGCACGATCCCCGATTCCATGTGGTGGGCGATCACGACGCTGACCACGGTCGGCTATGGCGATGCGGTGCCGATGACCGCGCTGGGGCGGATGGTCGGCGGCGCTGACGATGATCGTCGGGCTGGGCCTGTTCGCGCTGCCCGTCGGCATCATCGCCACCGGCTTCGTCAACGCCATCCACCGGCGCGATTTCGTCGTCACCTTCGGCATGCTCGCGCGCGTGCCGCTGTTCCGCGAATTCGAGGCGCCGGTGCTGGGCGAGATCATGGAGCTTCTGCAGGCCGAAATGTTGCCGGCGGGCAGCATCATCTCGGCGCCGGGCGAGCCGGCACGCGCCATGTATTTCATCGTGTCAGGCGAGGTCGATGTGGTGCTGCCGCAACGGCGCATCCGCTTCGGCCAGGGCGATTTCTTCGGCGAACTGGCGCTGCTGCACGAAGCCACGCGGCGGGCGACCATCGTCGCCGCCTCGCAATGCCGCCTGCTGGCGCTCGCCACCGACGATTTCACCGAATCTTCTGAGCCGCCATCCCGAGCTTGAACGGCGCGTCCAGGAACTGGCCGAGGAACGGCTCAAGGATTTCGGCGGGCTGGGCGATATTTCGAAGGAAGAGGTGGCCCAGGCGACGAAACCGCACGATCCCGCCGCCGGGTGATCGGGCCGCGCGGCAGGGCTCAGGCATGATTGAAGACCGCCTCGTCGGTTCCCCGCCCCGCCATGTTGCCTCATCAGCAATATTCCGGGCCTGGATATCTCCAACCGACGCCCTGAATTTGGCCACTCTGCCACAAGGGGGAAGGGCTCACGAGCGGCAGTCTACCAAGCAAAACCGGCGCCCGCAGAGGTGCGGACGCCGGTCTGTATTGCCGAAATGGGAGGCCGGCCTATCCCATGGCCTTCTTCAGGTTCTCGTCGACCTTGTCGAGGAAGCCTTCGGTGGTCAGCCATTTCTGCTCGGGGCCGATCAGGAGCGCCAGGTCCTTGGTCATGAAGCCGCTCTCGACGGTGTCGACGCAGACCTTCTCCAGCGTGCAGGGCGAATTCGATCAGGCGCTGATTGCCGTCGAGCTTGCCGCGATGGGCGAGGCCCCGCGTCCAGGCGAAGATCGAGGCGATGGAATTGGTCGAGGTCGCCTGACCCTTCTGATGCTGACGGTAATGGCGGGTGACCGTGCCGTGGGCGGCTTCGGCCTCGACGGTCTGGCCGTCCGGGCTCATCAGCACCGAGGTCATCAGGCCGAGGCTGCCGATAGCCCTGCGCCACCGTGTCGGACTGGACGTCGCCGTCATAGTTCTTGCAGGCCCAGACATAGCCGCCGGACCATTTGAGCGCAGCGGCGACCATGTCGTCGATCAGGCGATGCTCATAGGTGATGCCGGCTTCCTTGAACTTGTCGGCGAATTCCTCGTCGAAGATCTTCTGGAACAGATCCTTGAAGCGGCCGTCATAGGCTTTGACGATCGTGTTCTTGGTCGAGAGATAGAGCGGGATATTTGCGCTGCAGCGCATAGTTCATCGAGGCGCGGGCGAAATCGATGATCGAGGCGTCGAGATTGTACATCGCCATGGCGACGCCGGAGCCCGGGAAGTCGAACACCTTGCGCTCGATCTTGGTGCCGTCCTCGCCGACGAAGGAGAGCGTCAGCCGGCCCTTGCCGGGCACCAGGAAATCGGTGGCGCGGTACTGGTCGCCATAGGCGTGGCGGCCGATGACGATGGGCTGGGTCCAGCCCGGCACCAGCCGCGGCACGTTCTTGCAGATGATCGGCTCGCGGAAGATCACGCCGCCCAGAATGTTGCGGATCGTGCCGTTGGGCGACTTGTACATCTCCTTGAGGCCGAATTCCTTCACGCGGGCTTCGTCCGGCGTGATGGTGGCGCATTTGACGCCGACGCCGTGCTTCTTGATGGCATTGGCGGCGTCGATCGTCACCTGGTCGTCGGTGGCGTCGCGGTGCTCGATGCCGAGGTCGTAATATTCCAGCGGCATGTCGAGATAGGGCAGGATCAGCTTTTTCTTGATGAGATCCCAGATGATGCGGGTCATCTCGTCGCCGTCGAGTTCGACGACCGGATTGGCAACCTTGATCTTGTCCATGGAACTCCTCGGGAAGCTGGAAGGCGTGGCGAATTTCGCCGGAGCCTATAGCCGCCCGGGCCCGGGCCGTCAAAGCGGTGGCGGCGGCCCGCATGCCCAGCGCGGCCCACCCGAAATGTCTTGACGCTGTCTGGTCACGGGCATACCTTCGGTAGCGCCGCATTTGTGACCGGAGATATGCCAATGCCCGATTTGCCCCCGCCCACCCCGCTCAAGCTCACCGACGAGATCAAGGCCACCGTCAATTCCGCCCTGGAAAGCGGGTCGCCGATCCTGGTGGCCGCCGTCACCGCCGAGGGCCGGCCGGTCCTGTCGTTCCGGGGCTCGCTGCAGGTCTATAGCGACACCCAGCTTGGCTTCTGGTTGCGGGCGTGGAAGGCAACACCGTCGCCGCCATCCGCGCCAACCCGCATGTGGCGCTGATGTATCGCTCGGCCGAGACGCGCGGCATGTACCAGTTCCAGGGCCGCGCCCGGATGGCGAGCGACGAGGCCGAGCGCAACGCCGTGTTCGAAGCCGCCCCGGAATTCGAGCACAACGCCGATCCGGGCCGCAAGGGTCTCGCCATCGTCATCGATCTCGATTCGGTCGACGGCTTCGCGACCTTCAGCCCGAAAGGCCCCGAGGGCTTCGTGCGCATGGCCCGCGCCGCGGGATAGGTGCTGGACGGCGGGGCAGGGCCGGGGCAAAACCGGCACCATGACATCTGCACCCGCCATCATCCTGGCCCGCCCGCAACTGGGCGAGAATATCGGCGCCGCCGCCCGCGCCATGGCCAATTTCGGCCTTTCCGACCTCAGGCTCGTGGCCCCGCGCGACGGCTGGCCCAATGAGCGGGCGTATTCGATGGCGGCGGGCGCCCTTGCCATCGTCGAGGCGGCGCAGGTGTTCGAGACCCTGGCCGACGCGCTGGGCGACCTGCAGATCGTCTATGCCACCACGGCCCGGCTGCGCGGCGTGGCCAAACCGGTGCTGACCCCGGCCGAGGCCGCGGGCCGGCTGCGCGCGGCAGCGGGTTCGCGGCGCGAAAACAGGGCTTCTGTTCGGCAGCGAGCGCTCGGGCCTCGACAATGACGAGGTGGCGCTGGCCACCGCCATCATCACCATCCCGACCAGCCCGGATTTCTCCTCGCTCAATCTGGGGCAGGCCGTGCTGCTCAACGCCTATGAGTGGTGGAAATCGGGCGATGCCACCCCGGCCGAGCAGATCGAGCATAGCGGCTTCGCCGTGCCCGCCAGCCGGGCCGACATGATCCACCTGTTCGAGCATCTGGAGGACGAGCTGCTCAAATCCGGCTTCCTCTACCCGCCCGACAAGGTGGGGCAGATGCGGCTCAACCTCAGGGCCATGCTCAACCGGGCCGATCTGACCGATCAGGAGGTCCGCACCTTGCGCGGGGTGATCGTGGCCCTGACCAAGGGCAAGCATCGCAAGGATGTAAAGGACGCTTGACAAATGCCCGGAAGCCTCTTATGTAAAGCTTACTTTACATGGAGGCCTCGATGGCATTGCACAGCGTACCGGTCAAAACCGCCGGCCGGCTTTATCTGATCGAATTGGGGCTGACGATGGGCCTCTATGCGGGGGCGCTTTTCATCCGCCCCTGGCTGTTGGCCGCCGGGCCCGGCCCCCTCGCTGCGGCGGCGATCAAAATTCTGCCGGTCGTGCCGCTGTGGCTTTGCCTCTGGGCGGTGATCCGCCAATACCGGCGCATCGACGAATATGCCCGGCTTCGGATGCTCAAGGCGGTGGCGCTGGCGTTCGGCGTCGGCTCCTGCCTGTTGATGAGCTATGTCTTTCTGACCGATTTGGGGCTGCCGCCGCTGGCGATCACCTGGGCCTTTCCAACCCTGGCCGTGAGCTGGGCCATCACCAGCGCCATTTTCGCGATGCAGGACAAATGAACAATCGCATCCGGGAGTTGCGGGCGGCCCGCGCGATGACGCAAGGCGCCCTGGCCGAGGCGCTCAGCGTCTCGCGCCAGACCGTCAACGCCATCGAGACCGGGCGCTATGATCCGTCCCTGCCGCTGGCCTTCGCCATCGCGGCCCTGTTCGGCCTCAGGATCGAAGAGATTTTCGAGCCCTGAGGCAGAGTGCCCGACTCGCATTCGCGGCCGGAAATCTCTATATCGCCCGTGGGAGTCCGGTTGCGGGCGAAGCACTCGCCAACCCGGTCAGGTCCGGAAGGAAGCAGCCGTAACGAATCCGCTTCGGGTCGTGGCCGGGCTCTCACCTGTCCATCAGGGCACTTATCCACAAATGCCGAGCCGAAACCCGCCGCGCGCGGCCGTGGCTTGCTATAGTTGGACATGGACGAAACTCCGGACGACATCGCTGAGGGCCCCGGCCTGGGTCTCGACACGCCGCCGCAGCCAAAAGCGGCCGAGCAATATCGCGTGCTGGCGCGCAAATACCGCCCCTCCGACTTCACCGGGCTGATCGGCCAGGATGCGCTGGTCCGCACCCTCAAGAATGCTTTTGCCACCGGCCGCATCGCCCATGCCTTCATGCTCACCGGCGTGCGCGGGGTCGGCAAGACCACGACGGCGCGCATCGTCGCCCGCGCCCTCAATTGTATCGGCCCGGACGGCAAGCGGACGGAACCGACGATCCAGCCCTGCGGCCAGTGCGAGCCTTGCCGCGCCATCGCCGAAAGCCGTCATGTCGACGTGCAGGAGATGGACGCCGCCTCGCGCACCGGCATCGACGACATCCGCGAGATCATCGAGGGCGTTCGCTACGCCCCGGCCAGCGCCCGCTACAAGGTCTATATCATCGACGAAGTGCACATGCTGTCGAAGCAGGCCTTCAATGGCTTGCTCAAGACGCTGGAAGAGCCGCCGCCGCATGTGAAGTTCATTTTCGCCACCACCGAAATCCGCAAAGTGCCGGTGACGGTGTTATCGCGCTGCCAGCGGTTTGACCTCAGGCGTGTCGAGACGGATGTGCTGGTGCAGCATCTGGCCGGTATCGCCGAACAGGAACAGGTCAAGATCGACGCCGATGCGCTGGCGCTGATCGCGCGCGCGGCCGAAGGCTCGGTGCGCGATTCCCTGTCGCTGCTCGATCAGGCCATCGCCCATGATGAGGGCGAGAGCATCACCGCCGACAGCATGCGCGCCATGCTGGGCCTTGCCGATCGCGGCCGCGTGCTCGACCTGTTCGAGAAGGTGATGGGCGGCGGAATTGCCGAAGCTTTGGCCGATCTCTCCGATCTTTACGACCGCGGCGCCGATCCCCTGCAGGTGATGCAGGATCTGATGGAGATTACCCATTTTCTCACACGGCTGCGGGTGGCGCCCGATGCGCAAGGATTCTTCGACGGCAGTTCGAGCGAGGCCAAGCGCGCCAGCGAGATGGCGGCCAAGCTGCCCGTGCCGGCGCTGACGCGCGCCTGGCAGTTGCTGCTCAAGGGATTGCTCGAAGTGCGCGATGCGACGCGTCCCATGGCGGCTTGCGAGATGGCGCTGATAAGGCTGGCCTATGCCGCCGAGCTGCCGCCGACCGACAGGCTGGTCAAGGACGTGATGGAGACCGGTGGTGCTGCCCCGCGCGGAAACACACCGGCACCGCCCGGTGCCGGTGGCACTGTGCGGGCGCAGGCGACATCGAGCGCGCGCAGCGATGTGCCGGCACGCGGTGCGCAGACTGCGCCTGCGCCGCAAATGGCGGTTTCGATCTTCCCCTAGCCTGCGCAGCCTCGAAGATCTGGCCGCGCTGGCGACAACGCATGGCGCGCGCATCCTCAAGGTGCATATCGAAAACGACATGCATCTGGTCGCGCTGGAGCCGGGGCGGATCGAGTTTCGTCCGTCGGCCCGGGCGCCGCGCAGCCTTGCCGGCGATCTGGCGCAGAAGCTCAAGGACTGGACCGGCGAACGCTGGGTGGTGACGGTGGCGCGCGAAGGCGGCGCGCCGACTCTGGCCGAAGCCAAGCGCAACGCGGCCACGGCGCGGCTCGAAAGCGTGATGGCCGAGCCCATGGTGCGCGCGGTGCTGGATCGTTTTCCCGGCGCCGAAGTTGTTCGTGTGATCGAAAAGGAACCGGGTGTGGAACTGGCGGCCAATGAAGGCGATGCCGATCCCGATCGAGTCGGAGGACGCGTGATGGAATTGTCCGATCTGTTCAAGCAGGCGAAAGCCATGCAGGAAAAGGCCGCCGAGATGCAGGCCCAGCTGGCCGGAATCGAAGTCGAAGGCACGGCCGGCGGCGGCATGGTGCGGGTGACCATGAGCGGCAAATCGGAACTGAAGCGCGTGAAGATCGATCCCTCGCTGATGAAGCCGGAAGAGGCGGAGATCGTCGAGGATCTGATCGTGGCGGCGGCGGCCGATGCCAAGTCCAAGGCCGAACGCAAGACGGCCGAAGAGATGCAGAAGCTGGCCAGCAGCATGGGCCTGCCGCCGGGCATGGGCATTCCGGGGCTTTAGTCCCTACAGAAAATTGTTCGGCCAGATCATCGTGCGCCACATATGGGCGGTGGGTGAGCCGTCGAAGCCGAGGCCTTCTTCGGGCTGCTTGAAGTTGCGGCCGATGATGTCCTCGAAGAATTCCGGCTCGATGGAGACGTCGTCCTGGAAGGAATAGACGTCGTTCATCGTCACGATGCGGCAGGTCATGTACCAGCGATGCTCGCGCGGCTTCGCGCATCTCGCGCTGGATGTGCGGCGGCGGCACATAATCCTCGCCGAAATATTTCGTATAGGCTTCCGGATAGCCATAGCCGACGCTTTCGTCCGGCAGGAAGCGCAACGCCTGATGCTTCTCGATGGCCCAGGCCACTTCCTCGCTGACGTAAGGGCGCACAAGCTGGGCGCTCCAATAGCCGTGATCGGTGCGGATGAGGCAGCCATTGGAGATGTCGTGCAGCAGGCAGGCGATGACGATCTTCTCGTCGTGGCCGCCATCGAGCGCCAGCTTGGCGCTTTGCAGGAGGTGGTTGTAGGTGACCTTGCCGAAGCGGTGGCGGAAGAAATCGAGCAGGGTCGGCTTGTCCGGCATCTTTTCGAGCCTGGGCGTGTCGCCCATCATGAACACCGTGTCCGGGTCCATCTGCGCCAGCATTTCGCGCTCCAGTGCGCCGTCATTGGCGGCCATGGCGACGGGCGGCGGCAGCGTCATGCGGCGCTTGCCGGCCTGCGGATAGGTGTTGTCGTCGTCAGCCATGTCCAGTCCTGTCGCTCGATGCGGGGTCACAGGGACCATGGCAAGCTTCGCCCGCGCCTGCTAGAAAAAACGGGATGGCAAATCATCCCGCGGGCCCCGAGATCGAGCGTCTGATCCAGCTTCTGGCGAAATTGCCGGGGCTCGGGCCGCGCTCGGCCCGGCGCGCGGCGCTGGTTCTGTTGAAGAAACGCGAGCTTTTGCTGGAGCCTTTGGCGGCGGCGCTGCGCGCGGCGGCCGATGCCATCACCACCTGCGAGATCTGCGGCAATCTGGACACGGCCTCGCCCTGCTCGCTGTGCCGCGACCCACGGCGCGAGACCCATGTTTTGTGCATCGTCGAGGATGTGGCCGATCTGTGGGCGCTGGAGCGGGCCGGCGTGTTCAAGGGCCGCTATCACGTGCTGGGCGGGGCGCTGTCGGCGCTCGATGGCGTGACCCCGGAACGGCTCAATGTGAACGGGTTGCTGGCGCGCGTTGCGGACGGCGTCGAGGAAGTGATCCTGGCCATGAACGCGACCGTCGAAGGCCAGACCACGGCGCACTATCTGATGGACACGCTGGAGCCGACCGGCGTGACGATCACGCGGCTGGCCCATGGCGTGCCGGTGGGCGGCGAACTCGACTATCTCGACGAAGGCACGCTCAGTGCGGCGTTCAGCGCGCGGCGGTCGCTTTAGGCGTCACGCCTTTGGCAGCGCCTTGTTCTCATCCGGCGCGCTGAGTTCGACCTGTTCGATCGATGTGGCGCGGCTCGTGACCTTCTTGAGCGAGGTTTCGATCTCGCCGATATCCTTGTTGGTGCGGTCGAAATGGGTGCGCAGCGCACCGATGCGGTCGGAGAGCCGGTTCACATCGACCAGCAGCAGCGCCACCTCCTTCTGGATCTGATGGGCCTGCTCGCGCATCCTGGCGTCGCGCATCAGGGTCTGGATGGTGTTGATCGCCAGCATGAAGACATGCGGGGACACGATCACGACCTGGGCGCGGCGCGCGCGCTGCACCAGATCCGAGAAGCTCGTATGCAGCTCGGCATAGATGGATTCGGAACCCACGAACATCAATGCGGGAGTCTGGGTCTCGCCCGGGATCAGATATTTCTCCGAAATGTCCTTCACATGCTTCTGGATGTCGGTGCGCATGCGGGCTGTGGCGAGCTTGCGCTCCTCATCCGTGGCGGCGGAGCGCAGCGCTTCATAGGCTTCCAGCGGGAATTTGGAATCGATGACGATGACCGCGCCCATATTGGGGATGCGGATGATGCAATCCGGCCGGCTGCCGTTCGAAAGCGTGGACTGAAACGCGTAATGGTCGGGCGGCAGCTGGTCGGAGACGATGGCCTCCATCCGCTCCTGGCCGAAGGCGCCGCGCGTCTGCTTGTCGGAGAGGATTTCCTGCAAGCTGACGACATGGCCGGAGAGTGCGGCGACGTTCTTCTGCGCCTCGTCGATGACGTTGAGCCGCTCGCCGATGCTGGAGAGCGTGGCCGCCGTCTTCTCCGCGGATTCGTGCAGGCTCTCGCCCATGCGCTGGGTCAGCCCGTCAAGCCGTTCGCTGAGCGCCTTCTGCAGCTGGGCCTGGGATTCGAGCGTCTGCTGGAAGCGGCCGGAGATTTCGCCCTGGGCGGCCAGCAGCGTGTCGAGGCGCGGGTCCGGGGGCGCCGATTCGGCCGGGGCCGGGCCGGCCTCGCAGCACGGCAAAGGCGACGATCACGGCCGCCGCCAGAATGGCAAAACCCAGCAAAATCAAGGGCAAATCCATGTCGTCCTGCAAGGCGTGTCTTGACCCCGAAGGGCGGCTCGCCTATCTCCCAGCCATGAGCATTCGTCCTATCCTTACCGCGCCCGACCCGCGTCTGAAAGCCATGTCCGAGCCCGTCGAGAGCGTCGACGCGGAAATCCGCGCGCTGGTCGCCGACATGATCGAGACCATGTATGACGCCGACGGCATCGGCCTGGCCGCCATCCAGGTGGGCGTGGCCAAGCGCGTGCTGGTGATGGATATCGACCAGCGCGACGGCGAGAAGAACCCGCGCGTCTTCATCAATCCGGTCATCACCTGGGCCTCGGAGGAGACCGAGACCATGGAAGAGGGCTGCCTGTCGGTGCCCGAGATCTGGGACGATGTGGAGCGGCCGAAGGCGATCAAAGCCGAATATCTGGACGGCGAGGGCAACACGCAGACGCTGGAAGCCGATGGTCTGCTGGCCGTGTGCCTGCAGCATGAGATGGATCATCTGGACGGTGTCCTGTTCCTGGATCACCTCTCCAAGCTCAAGCGCTCCATGGCGCTTCGGAAACTGACCAAGGCCAAGAAGCTGAAAAAGGCGGGCTGAGGCCATGACCCTGCGTCTGGCCTTCATGGGCACGCCCGATTTCGCGGCGCCGACCCTTGCCGAACTGGTGGGGCAGGGCCATCAGATTGCCGCCGTCTATTCCCAGCCGGCCCGGCCCAAGGGCCGCGGGCTCGCCGCCGAGCCCTCGCCGGTGGCGAAATTGGCCGAGGCTTACGATCTTCCCTTGCGCACGCCCGTGAGCCTCAAGGACGAGGCCGAGCAGAAGGCTTTCGCCGAGCTCGAGGTCGATGCGGCGATTGTCGTGGCCTATGGCCTCTTGCTGCCGAAGGCTGTGCTCGAGGCGCCGCGGCTCGGTTGCTTCAACCTGCATGGTTCGCTTCTGCCGCGCTGGCGCGGGGCGGCGCCGATCCAGCGCGCGATCATGGCCGGCGATGCGGAAGCCGGCGTCATGGTCATGCGCATGGAAGAAGGGCTCGACACCGGCCCCGTGCTGATGGCCGAGCGCACCGATATCGGGCGCAAGACCTATGGCGAACTCCATGACGCGCTGTCGCGCCTCGGCGCCGATCTGATGGCGCGCGCGCTGGCGGCGCTCGAACGCGGCAGCATCGACGAGAATCCGCAGGCCGAAGACGGCGTGACCTATGCGAAAAAAATCACCAAGGCCGAGGCGCGCATCGACTGGGCGAAACCGGCCGCCGAGATCGATTGCCTGATCCGGGGGCTGTCGCCTGTGCCGGGCGCGTGGTGCGAGGCCGAGTGGCGAGCGGTTGAAGATCCTCTATGCCGAGCCGGTGGCTGGCGCGGGGCGAGCCGGGCACGGTGCTGGACGATCACTTGACGGTGGCCTGCGGTGATGCTGCGTTGTCGCTGAAGCGCGTGCAGCGCGCGGGCAAGGGCGTGATGGAGGCGAAGGATCTTCTTCGCGGCTTCGCGCTGCCGGAAGGCACGAGACTGTCATGACCAGCCGGTTTCAGCGTTTCGCCCGCGAGATCAAGCAGGCCCGCAAGCAGAAGAAGGCGCGCGAGGCCGTGGATGTGACGGCGGACGGTTTTACCTTCGCGCGCCGCAAGGCCAGAGACACGGTGTGCTGGGACGATGTGACGAAAATTTCGGCAGGCACGCATGCCATGATTTCGGGCGAAGTGTTCTTCGTGTTGATCGCGGCCAAGGACGCGGAGCTGGAGATCGACGAATTCGCCGAAGGCTTCAGCGGCTTCGAGATGGCGCTGACCGGGCGCTTTCCGGCCATCCGCGAGAACATCACGGCGCTGCAGATGAGTTCCTCGCGCGACGAAAGGCTGGAGGTCGTCTGGACCGCCGCCGCGGCGCGATAGCCCCGTCATGCCGCGCTACAAGCTCACCCTCGAATATGATGGCGGCCCATTCCAGGGCTGGCAGCGGCAGGACAATGGCCCTTCGGTGCAGGGGGCGCTGGAAGCGGCGATTTTCAAACTCTCAGGCGAGACGGTGACGGTGACGGGCGCGGGCCGCACCGATTCCGGCGTGCATGCGCTGGGGCAGGTGGCGCATTTCGATCTGGAAAAGAGTTTCACCGCCGACAAGGTGCGCGACGCGCTCAATTATCATCTGCGGCCCGATCCGGTGGCGGTGCTGCAGGCCGAAGAGGTGTCCGAAGAGTTTCATGCGCGCTTTTCGGCCATCGGCCGGCATTACATGTATCGCATCGTCTGCCGGCGCGCGCCTTTGGTGATCGATCGCGGCCATGCCTGGCATGTAATGCATGATCTCGATGACGAGGCGATGCATCACGCGGCGCAGGCGCTGGTCGGCCATCATGATTTCACAACCTTCCGCGCCAGCGAATGCCAGGCGAAATCGCCGGTGAAATCGCTCGACAAGCTCAGCGTGCGCCGCGCCGCCGACGAAGTGGTGATCGAAGCCTCGGCGCGTTCCTTCCTGCACAATCAGGTGCGCTCCATAGTTGGCACGCTCAAGCTGGTCGGCGAAGGCAAGTGGAGCCGCCGCGATGTCGAGCGCGCGCTCAAGGCGGCGGACCGCAAAGAATGCGGCCCGGTGGCGCCGCCGGACGGGCTTTATCTGATACGCGTCGACTATTAGCACTCATCCGTCATGGCCGGGCTTGACCCGGCCACCCATCTGGCGCGTGTCGACGCGCCAAAAATCCATCGCTCGCGGACGCTCGCGTGATGGTTGGGCGGCTCGGGGCCGCCCATGACGATCACGATAAATCCACCAGTTCGACCGTGCCGGGATCGATGGGTGTGCCGAGGAAGATTTCGCCGATGCGGGCGAAACGGTCGGGTGCATCGGTGACGAGAAATATTGGTGGCGCGGTGTCCGTTGCGCGGTGGTGCGAAAGCCCGTCTCGTCCAGCAATTTTTCGACGGCGGCCGCGGTCGTCTGTGCGCTGTTGACGATGGCGATGCCCGGTCCCGCGATCTGCGCGATCGCGTCCTTCAGAACGGGATAATGCGTGCAGCCGAGCAGCAGGCAGTTCGGCTTCGGCATGGTCGCCAGTAGTGGATCGAGATAGCGGTGGATGATGGCCTCGGCGACGGGACCGCTAGTCAATCCTTCTTCGGCGATCGGCACGAAGAGCGGGCAGGCTTGCTGCACCACCGTAGCGTTGCCGCGCCGTTCGATGGCGCGGGCATAGGCGCCGCCGCGTACCGTGCCTTCGGTGGCGATGACGGCGATGGGGCCATGCGGTGAGGCGGCCAGCGCGGCTTCGGCGCCGGGCTCGATCACGCCGACGACCGGCAGCGGCGCAAGCGCTTCCTTGAGCGCGGGCAGTGACACCGAGGCGGTATTGCAGGCGATCACCACCATCTTCACGCCGCGTGCCGTCAGCGCATGCGCGGCCTGCAGCGCATAGCGGCGCACCGTGTCCGCGCTCTTGGTGCCGTAGGGAAGCCGCGCCGTGTCGCCCAGATAGACGAAGCGTTCATGCGGCAGCCGCGCCATCAGCGCGCGCATGACGGTGAGCCCGCCCATGCCGGAATCGAACACGCCGATGGGGGCGTTGTTCATGCCGGCGGCGCCGCGAAATAGGCGCTGAGGATTGCGGTGTAGATCTCGGTCAGCTTTTCGATTTCAGCCACCGGCATGCACTCATCGACCTTGTGCATGGTCGTGCCGGGAAGGCCGATTTCGGCGACCGGGCAATGATCCTTGATGAAGCGCGCATCGGAGGTGCCGCCGCCGGTGGAGAATTCCGGCGCGCGTGCCGGTGACGCCTTCGGTGGCGCGCGCGAGCAGGTCGGTGAAGGGGCCGGGCTCGGTGAGGAAGGCGACGCCGCTGCAATTCGTGGTCACGGCGATCTCGCCGCCCATGCGCTTCGCGATCTCGGCGGCCTTGGCTTTCATGCGCGCGGTCAGCGTCTCCGGCGTGTGCAGATCGTTGAAGCGGATATTGCAGGCGGCGAAGGCTTCGGCCGGCGAGACATTGGAGGCCGGATTGCCGACATCGAAGGTGGTGAAGACCAGTGTTGAGGGCTCGAAATGATCGGTACCGCTGTCGAGCGGTTCGGCGGCGAGTTCGCTGACGAGTGTTGCCAGAATCGGGATCGGGTTGAGCGCACGCTGCGGATAGGCGGTGTGGCCCTGAATGCCGCGCACCGTGAACTCGATCCGCATGGTGCCGCGGCGGCCGATCTTGATGGTATCGCCCGAGGTGGCGGCGGAGGTCGGCTCGCCCACCACGCAATGATCGATGTGCTCGCCGTGTTCGGCCAGCCAGCCCAGCATCTTCTTCGTGCCGTTGATCGAAACGCCTTCCTCATCGCCGGTGATGAGCAGGCTGATCGAGCCCTTCGGTTTGCCGCTTTCGAGCAGGCGTGCGGCGGCGGCGGCGAAGGCGGCGACCGAGGATTTCATGTCTGAGGCGCCGCGGCCATAAAGCACGCCGCCCCGGATCTCGGCGCCGAAGGGATCGGCACTCCACGCCTTGGCATCGCCCACCGGCACCACATCGGTATGGCCGGCGTAACAGAAATGCGGGGCTCCCGTGCCGAGGCGGGCATAGAGGTTCTCGACCGGCGCGGTGCCCGCTTCCTCGAACCGCAAGCGGTGGCAGACAAAGCCCAGGGGCTTGAGCGCGGCTTCGAGCACGGCCAGCGCACCCGCATCCTTTGGGGTGACGGATGGGCAACGGATCAGGGCCTGGCTCAGCGCGATGGGGTCGATGGTGCTCATGGCTTGCGATTTAGGCCGGGGCTTGGGCTATGGTCAATGAAACGACATCAATGAAGCAGTGGCGGGAGGCCAAAACATGGCAGGGCGTCTGGACGGGAAGGTTGCGGTCATCACCGGGGCGGCAAGCGGCATAGGCCTGGGCACGGTAGAACTGTTCGCGAAGGAAGGCGCGAAGATCATCGCCGCCGATATTGCCGATGATCGCGGGGCACGGCTGGAAGAGGCGCATAGGGGCGTCGTCAAATATGTCCATTGCGATGTGACGGATGACGCCCAGGTGGCGGCGGCCATCGCCGCAGCCGAGAAAGAATTCGGCCAGCTCGATGTGCTGTTCAACAATGCCGGCGCCGGCGGGGCGCGCGATGCGGCCGATGGCGTCACGGCCGAAGGCTTCGATTCGGTCATGCATCTGCATCTGCGCGCGGCCCTGTTCGGGATGAAATATGCCGTGCCAGCGATGAAGAAGCAGGGCGGCGGATCCATTATCTCGACGGCGTCTGTCGCGGGGCTGCAGGCCGGTTACGGGCCGCTGCTCTATTCCATCGCCAAGGCCGCGATCATTCACATGACCAAAATCTCGGCCGCGCAGCTGGCCGAGCACAATATCCGCGTCAATTGTATCTGCCCGGGTCTGATCGCGACCAACATCTTCGCGCAAGGATTGGGCGTGCCAAGCCAGGTGGCCGATACGCGCATTGAGGCGATTGCCGAAGCGGCGAAACATTCGCAGCCGCTGCATCGCGGCGGGCGGCCGCGCGACATTGCCGAAGGCGCGCTCTATCTCGCCAGCAATGGCTCGGACTGGGTGACGGGACAGGCGCTGACCATCGATGGCGGGCTGACGCTCGGACCGCAGGGCATGGAGCAGATGGCCGCCTTCGCGCCGATCATCCAGGCGCTGGTGGGCAACGATCCGGACATGCTGGCGGCGCTGCAGGGCGGAGAGCCATAGACCGACTCTCCCCACAAGCGGGGAGGTGAGAGGAGTTCAATCCCGCAGCAATTCGTTGATCGAGGTTTTCGAGCGCGTGCGTTCGTCGACGCGCTTGATGATCACCGCGCAATAGAGCGAGGGGCTGTTGGGGCCACCGGGCAGATTGCCGGGCACCACCACCGAATAGGGCGGCACGCGGCCATAGACGATCTCGCCGGTGGCGCGATCCACGATCTTGGTCGACTGGCCGATGAAGACGCCCATCGAGATCACCGAGCCTTCGCCGACGACCACGCCTTCGACAACTTCCGAGCGGGCGCCAATGAAGCAATTGTCCTCGATGATGACGGGGCCGGCCTGCAAGGGTTCGAGCACGCCGCCGATGCCGGCGCCGCCGGAGATGTGGCAGTGCTTGCCGATCTGGGCGCAGGAGCCGACCGTCGCCCAGGTATCGACCATGGTGCCTTCGCCGACATGGGCGCCGAGATTGACGAAGCTCGGCATCAGCACCGCGCCCTTACCGATGAAGGCCGAGCGGCGGACGATGGCGCCGGGCACGGCACGGAAGCCGGCGGCCTGAAAGCGCGCGGCATCCCAGCCGAGGAATTTCTGAATCGACCTTGTCCCACCACGGCGCGCCGCCGGGGCCGCCTTCGATCGGCTTCATGTCGTTGAGGCGGAAGGACAGCAGCACGGCCTTCTTCAGCCATTGATGGACCAGCCATTCATCCTTGAACTTCTCGGCCACGCGCGCGGTGCCGTTGTCGAGCGCATCGAGAGCCGCGTCGACGGCCTCGCGCACGGGGCCGGTCGTCGCGCCATTGAGGCTGTCGCGGGCTTCCCAGGCGTCTTCAATGACGCGTTCGAGATCGGCAAGGTTGGTCATGGTTCAAATCCTGATCGTCTGAAGAAAATGGGCGAGGTCGTGTGTTTCGTGATGAATATGGTCTGGCGTCGCGGCCTCGCCGTCGTTTTTGGAGGGCGCATTCCAGATGCCCAGATCGTTGCGGCACCACACGGTGGTCAGGCCGCGGTCATGCGCCGGCAGGAGATTGCGCGCCGCATCGTCGAACATGGCGGCGCGGCCGGACACGGCCCCGCGCGCGGCGATCGCATCATAGGCTGATGGATTGGGTTTCGGCACGAAGTCCATGACGCGGACATCGACGATGTCGCAAAAGAGATCGGCGATGGCCAGGCGTTCCAGCACCTTGGCGGCATAGCGGCCACAATTGTTGGTGAAGACGAGGCGCGGGCCTTTGAGCCGCTCGAGCCCGGCGCGCAGTTTCGGATCGGCCTCAAGTTCCAGCGCATCGATGTCGTTGACGTCGTCATGATAGGCGTCGGGATCGACGCCGTGATGGCGCATCAACCCGCCCAGCGTGCTGCCATAATCCCTGAGATACAGCTTCTGCAGGTCCCAGGCCGCATCGCGTTCGAGGCCGGTGAGGCGCTGGACATAGAGGCAGATGCGCTCCGACATGGCGGCGTGGCGGGCAGCGTCGATGGAGTAGAGCGTGTGGTCGAGATCGAACACCCAGGTCTCGATATGACGGAAATCCGGGCCGGAAGCCGGTTCCGGCATGATTGTTTCGGGGGCGGGGCGGCTGTCCTGCATGGCTGCGAAAATGCGCGATAGGCCTCGCCCGCGCAAGCTGGCGTTAACGATTTGCCGCAGGGATTTTACCGGCTTGGGTGCCCGCGCGTTCACCAAATCCCTTTATGCCGTCTTAATGGAGTTCGCGGGACAATTGGAGACCCCAATTTGTCGGCATGGGCGGGAGAAGAGTGTGACAGCCAAACGCAAGAAGCAGGGCCCGGAGCAGCCGCGGCATCTGAGCCGCGAGGAGGTGCTGCGCCTGCTTGAAGAGCGTGGGCAGGAACTGCGCGAGGAACTGGCCCACCGCGCCGACGCCGATCCTGACGTGCTGGCCTTCATCGCGCGCGAGGGCTCGCTGACGGCGCGCCGGGCGGTGGCGGCCAACCCTTCGGCCAATGCGCAGACCAACCGGTTTCTCGCCGACAGCCGCGACGCGGATGTGCGCGCCGAACTGGCCCGCAAGATCGGCCGGCTGCTGCCGGAGGTGTCGAACAACGCCTGCGCCGATGTGCAGACGCTGACGCTTGAGACGTTGCAATGCCTGGCCGACGACCAGCTGCCGCGCGTGCGCCAGATCCTGGCCGAGGAGGTCAAGACGCTGGACTGCCTGCCGCGGCGTATCGCGCTCAAGATGGCCCACGACATCGAGATCGTGTCGGCGCCGGTTCTCGAATATTCGCCGCTGTTGTCGGATTCCGATCTCATCGACATCATCACCACGGCCCATGCGCGCCATGCGCTGGCTGCCATCGCCAGGCGCGAGAATCTGAGCGCCAGTGTCTCGCAGGCGATTGCGGCGGCCATGGATGTGCCGTCGGTGGCGGCGCTGCTCAAGAATGCCAGCGCGCAGATCCGCCAGAAGACGATGGACAAGATCATCGAGCAGGCCGAACGCATCCGCGATTGGCACAGGCCGCTGGTGCTGCGCGAGGACCTGTCGCAACGCGCGATCCGGCGCATTGCCAGCTTCGTCAGCGCCGCGCTGGTGGATCAGCTTGCCGGTCGCGTCAATCTCGACGAAGACACGCGCGAGTTTCTGCGCCATCGCATGCAGGATCGGATCGATCGCGACGACGAGGTCGGCGATGCGGTGGCGGTCGTGGCCGCGCGCCATCGCGATGGCACGCTGGATGACAAATTCGTCGTCTCCGCCGCGCAGGACGGCCAACGCGACATCGTCGTGCAGTCGCTGGCGCTTCTGGCCGGGGTGCCGAAGGACGATGTGCACCGCATTCTCGAATCGCGGCTCGCCAAGCCCGTCACCGCGCTGGTGTGGCGCGCGGGGCTTTCGATGCGGGTGGCGTTCAAGATCCAGACCTTCCTGCTACGCCTTCCTGCGGGCGAGGTGCTGCCGGCGCGCCAGGGCGTGCACTTCCCGCTCAGCGAAGACGAGATGCGCTGGCATCTGAGCTATTTCGGGCTGGACGATTAGAACCCTATTGCGGCAGGCGTAGCGGGGGCAGCAGGCCGTCCTCGCTGACATGGGCGGTGAAGCCGCTGCGTCCGCGCGTATCGGTTGTGGCGAAGCCCGCCGCCGTCAGGCCGCGCGTCTTGCAGTCGCCCCGCTTTTCGATATCGAACGCGACAGAGGCGATACAGAATTCCGTTTTGCCGGTGACGATCCGTTTGCCGTTCTTGCGTTCGACCAGAAGATAGATGTGGTTGGCCTGGAGTGCGGTCGTCAGTGCGCGGACGCAGGCGCCGGCCTCCATCTGCCACCAGCCGCGCGCGGCCCACGCCTTGCCGCGCCGGAACGCCAATGCGGACCACAATGTCTCGTTCGTATCGTTGCAAACCGAATAGCCGGCTGGTGCGGCCACCTTCATGGCATCGGTTTCGAGCGCATCGAACAGGGCCGCGGTGCCGGCATCTGCCGTCATTTTCATCCGTACACGGAATTTGTCGAGCGCCCGGTCGAGCCCGCCCGCGCCGGTGCCGATATGATAGCCAAGATCGGCGAGCAGCCGGGCGAGCCCCGCGCGGCTTGCGTCGGATGCTGTCGCGAAGCGCGGCGACTGGGTGAAGGTGGTGGTCCAGTCCGTCTGGCCGCCGGGCTCAAGGCGCCGGAAGGGCACCGTATAGGCATCGCTCTTGCCGCAGCGATCGGCCCCGGCCGGTGTTTCCAGCGTGAAATCGGTGTCCTTGACGCAAAGCGGCAGTGTGCCGCCCCAATCATGCGCCGGGCCGTCATGCGCCTGGGAGGTGTGAGCATAAACGAAGGTGTCGGGGCCGAGATCGTGCTGGATCGCGGTCGCGCAGCCGCCGGGAATGAGCCGCGTCCAGCCCTTGGTGGTCACCGTGCCGTCCGTCGCCGTACCGCTCGCGGCGTAGAGAATGTAGCTCGTGCGGTTGCACAGGCGCAGCGCCGCGGCCGCAGGTGTGGCAAGGCTCGTCGCTGTGCACAGAATCAGGGCTGCGGTAAGCCAGCGCATCGGCTATCCGGCCGTGATCAGCGTTCCGGCGCCATGCTCCGTGAAGAGCTCGAGCAGCAGCACATGGGGAATGCGGCCGTCGAGAATGACGGCGGCGGAGACGCCGGATTCGACGGCTTCGATGGCGGTCTGGATCTTGGGGATCATGCCGCCCGAGATCGTGCCGTCCGCGATCAGGCCGCGCGCATCGGCGACACTCAGCTTCGAAAGCAGCTTGCCGTCGCGATCGAGCACGCCTTCGACATCGGTCAGGAGCACGAGGCGCGCCGCGTTCATGGCGCCGGCGACAGCGCCGGCCACCGTGTCGGCATTGATGTTGTAGGTCTCGCCCGATTTGCCGACACCGATGGGCGCGATCACGGGGATCAGGTCCGAGCGCATGATGTTCTTGAGCACGTCGGGATTGACCGTTTCGGGTTCGCCGACGAAGCCGAGATCGATGGTTTTTGTCTCGCCGGTTTCGGGATCTTTCTTGGTGCGTTCGAGCTTGCGGGCGACAATCAGATTGCCGTCCTTGCCCGAGACGCCGAGCGCCCGCCCGCCGGCCGCATTGATGCCGCTGACGATGGCCTTGTTGATCTTGCCGGTCAGGACCATCTCGACCACCTCGATGGCGGCGGCATCGGTGACGCGCAGTCCGTCGATGAATTCGGAATGGATCGAGAGCTTCTTGAGCATGGCCCCGATCTGGGGCCCGCCGCCATGGACGACGACGGGATCGATGCCCGTCTGCTTCATCAGCACGATGTCCTGGGCGAAATTGTGCGCGACGCTCTCTTCCATGGCGTTTCCGCCATATTTGACGACGATGGTCTGGCTGTCATAACGCAGGATATAAGGCAGCGCCTCGACCAGGACGCGCGCCGTCGAACGCCAGCGCGCCATCACGCGAAGGTTGCGGTCGTGGCTGTGATCGTCCGGCTGCGTCATGACCTGTTCCCAAAAACCGCGGGCGTTATAGCGTAACGGTCACGATGCCACCAGCGCGGCCAGGTGCCGCCTGAGCGGCTCGATCCCCTCGCGGGTCTCGGCCGAGGTGACGAGAATTTCAGGATATGCGGCGGTATGGCCCGCGATCTGGCCCATCACCTGGGCCATGGCGGCCTCGCGCTCGGAGGCCTTGAGGGTGTCGATCTTGGTCAGGGTGATGACATAGGAGACCGCGGCCTGGTCCAGCATGGCCATCACCTCGCGGTCGGTATCGCGGATGCCGCGGCGCGAATCGATCAGCAGCACCACGCGCCTCAGGCTCGCCCGGCCCCTGAGATAGGTCCCGATCAGGTGCTGCCATTCGGCCGCCATCTGCTTGGAGATCTTGGCGTAGCCATAGCCCGGCAGGTCCACCAGCATCAGCACGCCACCCAGATCGAAGAAATTGATCTGGCGGGTGCGGCCCGGGGTCTGCGAGACGCGGGCCAGCGCATTGCGGCCGGTGAGCGCGTTGACGAGGCTCGATTTGCCGACATTGGAACGGCCGACAAAGGCGAATTCCGGCAGGCTGTCGGGCGGGATCATCTCGACCTTCGCCGCGCCGGCCACGAACTCGCAGGCGCCCGCGAACAGCTTGCGCACGCGCTCGGCTTCACGGGCGTCTGCGGCCGCGTCGATGTCGGGGCCGTTCTCGCTCATGTCAGGTGCCGGGCTTGCCGGAGAGCCGCTTCATCAGCCCGCGCAGTCCCAGATTGTCGAAGAGATGCACCTCGACGCCCTGCCGGGTCATCACGACATATTGCTGGGCCGCGGTGAGCAGGTTGTTCCAGGTCCAGTAGACGACAAGGCCCGCCGGGAAGCCGGCCATCATGAACATGAAGATCACCGGCATGAAGGCGAACATCTTGGCCTGCACCGGATCGGCCGGCGTCGGGTTCATCTGCGTCGACAGGAACTGGGTGAAGCCCATCAGGATCGGCCAGATGCCGATGGAGATGAAGGCCGGGATCCAGAGCGGCACGTGATAGGGCAGAAGGCCGAAGAGGTTGACGATCGAGGTGGGATCGGGCGCGCTGAGATCGTGGATCCAGCCGAAGAACGGGGCGTGCCGCATCTCGATGGTGATGTAGAGCACCTTGTAGAGCGAGAAGAACACCGGCATCTGAAGCAGCATCGGCAGACAGCCGGAGACCGGATTGGCGCCTTCGCGTTTGTAGAGATCCATCATCTCCTGTTGCTGTCGCGCCTTGTCGTCGGCGAAGCGCTCCTTGATCTTGTTCATCTCCGGCTGCAGCTTCTTCATCTTGCTCATCGACTTGTAGGAGGCGTTGGCAAGCGGGAAGAAGGCGGCCTTGATGACGACCACGAGCATCAGGATGGCGACGCCGAAATTGCCGACATAGTGATAGAAGGTGTCGAGCAGCCAGAAGATCGGCTTCGTAAAGAACCAGAACCAGCCCCAATCGACGGCGAGGTCGAAGCGCGCGATGTGCAGTGTCTTGGCATATTGGTTGAGGATGGAGACGACCTTGGCGCCGGCGAACATGCGCTGGGTCAGATCGATCGTCTTGCCCGGTGCGATGGTCTCGGCGTCCAGGCGGTAATCGGCCTGATAGGCCTTGTCGTCCTTGGCGCCCGTGGAGGCGTTGGAAGCACGATAGGCGGCATCGAATTTGGCGTTCTGCGGCGGGATGACGGCGGCCATCCAGTATTTGTCGGTGATGCCGATCCAGCCGCCGGTGGAGTTGAAGGTTTGCGGCGGCTTGTCGTCCTTGAAGTCGGAATAGGTCGCATCCTTGAGCGAGCCATCGGCGACACCGACAAAGCCCTCATGCAGGATCCAGGTCGAGTGCATCGCCGATTTCTCGACGCCCTCGCGCGCGACATAGGCATAAGGATAAAGCGTGACGGCTTTGCCGCTGTTGTTGGCGACGCTGTCATGCAGGGTGAACATGTACTGGTCGTCGACCGAAATGGTGCGCGTGAAGACGAGGCCCTGGCCATTGTTCCAGGTCAGCGTCACCGGCGTCTTCGGCGTCAGCGCATTGTTGCCGGCCTCGGTCCATTGCGAGTCGGCGCCCGGCACCTTGACGTTCGGATCGGCGGCCACCCAGCCATGCACGGTGTAATAGGGATGGGCCGTCTTTGCCGGCGACAGGAGCACGATCTCCGGGCTCTTCTTGTCGACGGTGTCGTGATAGTGCTTGAGGCGCAGATCGTCGATGCGCGCGCCTTTGAGCGCCAGCGAGCCGTCGACCGATGGCGTGTCGATGGCGATGCGCGGGCCGCTATCGGCGATGGCCTTGGCGCGGCTCAGCGTCGTTGTCGCTTGCGCCATGCCCGATTGCGGTGTCGACGGCGCAGCAACGCCCGTCGGAGCCGCCGGGGCCGTGCCGATGCTCTGTTCGGTCTTGTGCTGGGCGGCGGCCTTGTGGGCGGCCTCCTGCGACTTCATCTGCGGATTGGCGATAAGATACTGCCAGCCAAACAGCACGGCGGCGGACAACACAATGGCCAGGATCAGATTGCGGTTTTCGCTCATCGAACTCTTTGAACTCTATCTGGCGGGCGGAACGGGATCGAAGCCCGACGAACCGCCGAGCCAGGAGATGGGATGGCAACGGCCGATGCGTTTGAGGGCCAGCCACAGCCCCTTGATCGGGCCGTGAATGTGCAGGGCCTCCAGCGCATAGGCCGAGCAGGTCGGCTGGTGGCGGCAGGAGGGCGGCAGAAGCGGCGAGACGAGCATGGCGATAGGCATGGATCGGCAGCACCAGAAGGGCCACGGCCACGCGCCGCACGCAGCCCGAAGGCCGGGGGCGGCAAAGCGGATGCGGCTCTGGACTGATGGTCCGTCACATGGTCCGTCACTGGGGCTCTCCGGCGTCTGGTTTGCCGAACGGGCGGCGCGCCCCCGCCATCCTGGCCTGGGCCGCCTTGAGTGCGCTGGCGAGATCGGCAAGCAGGCCGTCGAAAGGCCGGCTCAGCGTCTCGCGCCGGGCGACCAGAACATAGTCATTGCCCTCCTGCCCATAAAGGGGGAGCAAGGCCGCAGCCGCGGCCCTGAGGCGGCGCTTGGCCCGATTGCGCTCGACGGCCCCGCCGACCTTGCGGCTGGCGGTATAGCCCACGCGCAGCCCGGCCGGGCGCGGATTTGGCGGCCGGGGTCGGGCAGGTCTCGAGGGTCAGGGAGGCGGCCGCGGCGGCGGAGGCCGCGCTGGGCACGCAGGAAATCGGCGCGGGTCTTGAGGCGGTCCATGGTCAGGCCGGGTTCCGGCCCAGGCTCCCGCGAGGGCTGACCCGCAGGCAGGCGGTCGGGCTTTGGGTTGTCCCTCAGGCCGACAGCTTCTTGCGGCCGTGGGCGCGGCGGCGGGCGATGATCTGGCGGCCGCTCTTCGTCGCCATGCGCGAACGGAAGCCATGACGCCGTTTGCGGACGATCTTGCTGGGCTGATAAGTGCGTTTCATGGCTCACATCTCCTCTAGGGCCGGCAAATCCGACCCCCCAAAGGGAGCCGGGTTTCTAAGCAGCCAGGCCGGGCGCTGTCAACGGCCCGGACGGCCGGAAAAAGCCGGAACGCGTCGGTTCGGGCCGGTTTGCGCGTCAAGATTCTGTTTCGGCAAAGAAAAGGACCGGCCGGAAGGGGACCCGGCCGGCCCAGATAGCGCCGCGGCCCGGGGCCGAGCCCGGGCCGGGCAGGGGGGAGTTTTACTTCCAGGCGCCCGGGAGCGTCTTCGCCCAGGAGGCTTCGATCTGCTTGACGACGCTGTCCGGCAGCGGGACGTAGTCGAGCTTCTCGGCGTCCTTCTGGCCGTGATGCAGCGACCAGTCGAGGAATTTCAGCACTTCGTGATTCTGCTCGGCCTTGTATAGTCCGGGCGCATCAGCATGTAGGTCGCCGCGGTGATCGGCCAGCTGGTGGCGCCGGGCTGGTTGGTCAGGATCAGGTAGAAATCCTTGGTCTTGGTGAAGTCGGCATGGGCGGCCGCGGCCTGGAACGCCGCCATGGTCGGCTTCACGCGTCTTGCCGGCCATGTTCTTCATGTCCATGTAGGTCATGCTGGTTCTGCATCGCATAGGCGAATTCGACATAACCGATCGAGCCGTTGGTCTGCTGGACGTTGGCGGCCACGCCGGCATTGCCCTTGCCGCCGAGGCCGACCGGCCACTGCACGGAGGTGTCGGCACCGACCTTGTTCTTCCACTCGGGGCTGACCTTGGCCAGATAGTTGGTGAAGTTGAAGGTCGTGCCCGAGCCGTCCGAACGATGGACGACGGTGATGGCCATGTTCGGGCAGCTTCACGCCCGGGTTCAGCTTCTCGAGGCGCCGGATCGTTCCACTTGGTGATCTTGCCGAGATAGATGTTGGCCAGCGTCGGGCCGTCGATCTTCGAGCTCACCGGGCTTGATGCCCGGCAGATTGACCACCGGCACGATCGAGATGATGACCTGCGGGAACTGCACGAGGCCGCGCTTGTCGAGATCCGCCGGCTTCAGCGGCTTGTCGGAATTGCCGAAATCCACGGTCTTGTTGGTGATCTGCTGGATGCCGCCGCCGGAGCCGATGGCCTGATAATTCACGGCCGTGCCGGTCTTGGCATGGTATTTCTGCGGCCCAGACCGACAGGACCGGGTAAATGGCGGTGCCGCCGGCACCGTTCAGGGTTGTCCCGGCAACCGCGGGAACCGACGCGAGTACGACCGTTGCGGCCAGCGCCGCAGTAAGATGTCGAAGCATCCTTGCCTCCGATAATGGTTTGGAATTGGAACTCAGGTGGGCACTTATCCCGGCCCGCGATAGGCCCGGATTGTTACGCGTCGGTGACGGTGCGGCATGAAATAAATGTGACAGGGCGAAACCATCCACAGAAGGGGCGAGATATGCAGGACGATGTTGCCGAAGTGCCACGGTCGAAGCCGCCGGAAGCCGCCTCGCGCCGCTTCCTGCCGCTGGCCATCCTGGCGGCTGGATTCGCGCTGTTTTTCGCGCTCGGGCTGCAGCATCAGCTCTCCCTCGAGGCGCTGAAGGCCCATCGCGCCGTGCTCGAGAGCTGGGTGGCGGCCCATCCCTATCAGGCCATGGCCGCCTTCGCGGCGGTCTACATTGCTGGTGGTGGCGTTCTCCATTCCGGGCGCCGCGCTGATGACGCTGGCCGGCGGCTTTCTGTTCGGCACCTGGGCAGGCGGCGGCGCTGGTCGTGGTTGCCGCCACGATCGGGGCGACGATCATCTTCCTGGCGGCGCGAACGGCGCCTGGCCGGATCCATTCGCGCGCGCGTGGGCGGGCGCATCGCGCGCGATGGAGGACGGCTTCCGCGCCAAGAACGCCTTCAACTATCTTCTGGTGCTGCGGCTGGTTCCGGTCTTTCCCTTCTTCCTCGTCAATCTGGCGGCGGGGCTGCTCGGCGTGCGGCTCGGCACCTATGTGCTGGCGACCGCTGCTCGGCATCATTCCCGGCACGCTTCGTCTATGCCGGGCTCGGCAACGGGCTGGGCGCGATCTTCGATGCCGGCGGCACGCCCGATCTCGGCCTGATCTTCAAGCCGGCAAGTGTTGTGGCCGCTGATCGGGCTGGCCGTGCTGTCGCTGCTGCCGATGGTCTGGCGCAGCTTTCGCCGCACAGTCCGGGACGGACTGAGTATGGATACGATCAAAGCCGATATCTGCGTCATCGGCGCCGGTTCGGCCGGCCTGTCGGTGGCGGCGGGTGCGGCCCAGCTCGGCCGCAAGACCGTGCTGATCGAAGCCGGCAAGATGGGCGGCGATTGCCTCAATGCCGGCTGTGTGCCCTCCAAGGCGCTTGCTGGCCGCCGCGCGCGTGGCGCAGACCGTGCGCGAGGCCGCCGCGTTCGGCATCAAGACCGGCGCGCCCGAGATCGATGGCGCCGCGGTTCATGCGCATATCGCAGAGGTCATCGCCCAGATCGCGCCCAATGATTTGCAGGAGCGCTTCGAAAGGCTCGGCTGCACCGTGATCCGCGCCCCGGCGCAATTCATCGATGCCGGGCACGCTCGAGGCGGGTGGCACGCAGAATCCGCGCGCGGCGCTTCGTGATCGCGACCGGATCGCGGCCATCCGTGCCGCCGCTGCCGGGCCTCGCCGATGTTCCGTACTTCACCAATGAGACCATCTTCGAGAAGAATTTCATTCCGCCCCATCTTCTGATCATCGGCGGCGGGCCGATCGGCTGCGAGATGGCGCAGGCGCACCGACGGCTTGGCAGCGCGGTCACCCTCGTCGAGGCCACGCGGCTTTTGCCGCGCGACGATGCGGAAGCCGCCGGCGTCGTGCGCGACGCCCTGATGAACGAGGGCGTGCGCATTTTCGAAGGCGCGCAGGCGACCTCGTTCCGCACGGTCGAGGGCGGTGTCGAAGCGCAGATCGTCACCCCGCATGGCAGCGAGATCCTCAGGCCCAGCCACCTCCTGATCGCGGTGGGCCGCAAGCCCAATCTCGAAGGGCTGGGGCTCGAACGCGCCGAGATCGAATGGGAGCCGAACGGCATCAGCGTCGATCATCGCCTGCGGACGACCAACAAGCGCGTCTATGCCATCGGCGATGTCGCCGGCAGTCCGCAATTCACCCATGTCGCCGGCTATCAGGCCGGGCTCGTGATCCGCAATGCGCTGTTCCGCCTGCCGATCCGCGCCGATTATTCGCGCGTGCCGCATGTCACCTATACCGATCCGGAGCTGGCGCAGGTCGGGCCTGACCGAGGAGGCCGGCGCGCGCCGCCGATAGCCGCGTGCGCGTGACCCGCGCCTCCTTCGCCGAGAACGACCGCGCCGTGGCGATGCGCGAGGGCCGCGGCTTCGCCAAGCTGGTGGCCGACCGGCACGGGCGGCTGATCGGGGCGACCATTGTCGGGCCCCGGGCCGGCGAGCTGATCGCGGGGCTGGGCGCTTGCCATCGGCCAGGGGCTCAAGCTTTCGACGCTGGCCGGCCAGGTGATCGCCTATCCGACCCTGGCCGAGATTTCGAAGCGCGCGGCCGGGGCCCATTTCACGCCGGCCCTGTTCAGCGGGCGCACGCGGGTGCTGGTGCGGGTGCTTTCCTGGTTCGGCTAATATACGCGTCATCCGGCTTCATTTTGCCCCTTTGTCATGCTCTATGACGGCCATGCCGGGAACAGTTGCGCGCACGCGTGGGGGACGCCTGGAGGCTCGTTGCGCATAGCCTCTCCGGACGGTTGCTGCTTCTGACGCTGGCCTTCGTGATGATCACCGAGGCGGTGATCTTCTTCCCGACCATCGCGCGCTATCACAGCGCTCTTCTGGAAAACCATATCGAATTGGCCGAGATCGCGATCCTGCCCTTCACCGAGGCGGGCGGCGGGCAATTGTCGGCCAGCTTGCGCCGCGAGCTTCTGGCGCGCGCCGGCGCCAGCGCGGTGATGCTGAAGCGGCCCGACCAGCGCGAACTCTTCCTCGTCACCGAGATGCCGCCCAAGATCAATGTCACCATCGATCTGCGCGATCGCGGCTTCTTCACCGAGATCTGGCGCGCGGTCGATTGTCTTGCGAATGGCGGCGACCGTGTGCTGCATGTGATCGCGCCGACGCGCATCAAGGGCGCCGCAGACCATCGAGGTGATCGTCGGCGAACAGCCGATCCGCGCCGCGCTGCTGGACTATGCGCAGCGGATACTGCTGCTGGCGCTGATCCTCTCCGCCGTCACGGCGGTGCTGGTGTTCTTCAGCCTCTATTTCATCTTCGTGCGGCCGATGCGGCGCATCGCCCAGGCCATGATCGCCTTCCGCGCCAATCCCGAAGATGCTTCGCGCATCATCGCCGCCTCCAAGCGGCGCGACGAGATCGGCATTGCCGAGCGCGAACTGGGCGCGATGCAGCGCGACATCTTTGGCTTTCTGCAACAGAAGGCGCGGCTGGCGGCCTTGGGCGCAGCGGTGGCGAAAATCCAGCACGACCTCCGCAACATCCTCTCCAGCGCGCAGCTCGCCTCCGACCGTCTGGCGGCGGTGGACGATCCGGTGGTGCAGCGTCTGGCGCCGCGGCTTGTGGCCTCGATCGATCGCGCTGTGGCGCTCGCCACCAACACGCTGCGCTATGGCCGCGCCGATGAGACGCCGCCGATGCGCAAACGCTTTGCGCTCGCGCCGTTGATCGACGAAGCAGGCGAGGCCGCGCGCGCCAGCGTCTCCGGCAAGAGCGTGTTCACCGTCAATGCGGTTGCGTCCGATCTTGAGATTGATGCCGATGGCGAACAGCTTTATCGCATCGTGCTCAATCTGATGCGCAATGCCGCCGAAGCGGTGAGCGAGGGTGGCTCGATCCGCGTCGAGGCGGTGCGTGAACGCCGTCATGTGCTGATCGATATCGCCGATGACGGGCCGGGCATCGACAAGGATGTGGCGGCGCGTCTGTTCCAGCCCTTTGCCAGCGCGGCGCGGCCGGGCGGCACGGGGCTCGGTCTCGCCATTGCGCGCGATCTGGCACGCGCCCATGGCGGCGATGTCACGCTGGCCGAGACGGGCGCCGAGGGCACGCGCTTTCGTATCGATATTCCAGACCGGGGAGAGTTGAGCATGGCGTGGGATCCAAAGATCTATCTGAATTTCGGCGAACACCGCACGCGGCCGGCGGCGGAATTGCTGGCGCGTGTCGATGTCGAGACGCCCGAGCATGTCGTCGATCTCGGATGCGGGCCGGGCAATTCGACAGCGCTGCTCGCCGCGCGCTGGCCGGAGGCCGAAATCACGGGCGTCGATTCTTCGCGCGAGATGCTGGCGGCCGCGCGCAAGTCGGGCGTGGATGCGCAGTGGCGCGAAGCCGATGTGGCGGTATGGGCGCCGGACGAGCCTCACGATGTCGTCTTCTCCAATGCGACGCTGCAATGGGTGCCGGATCATCGCACGCTTGTTGCCGCGATTGATGGAATGCGTGGCGCCGGGCGGCATGTTCGCCATGCAGGTGCCGCGCAATTTCAGCGAGCCGTGCCACACGTTGATTCCGGAGGTGGCGAAGGGCAAAGCCCTGGGCGCACAAGTTCGAGGGTGTTCGCGACTGGCATCATGTGCTCGCTCCGGAAGAGTATTTCGACGTGCTGGAGGCCCATGCGGCTTCGCTCGATATCTGGGAGACGCAGTATTGTCAGGTGCTCGAAGGCGAGGATGCGGTGTTCAACTGGATGAGCGGCACCGGCCTTCGCCCCTTCGCGGCGGCGCTGGACGACGCGGAACGCGCGGAATTCCTTGAAGCGTATCGCGCTGCCTTGGCGGCGCCTATCCCCGGCGGGACAGCGGGGTCACGCTTTTTCCCTTCCAGCGCCTGTTTCTGGTGGCGCGGGCGCGTGGCTGATCAATTTGGGCTGATCGCAATTTCGTGGATTTAGGTCAGATGGTGTTTGCAGCGTGACGTTTCAAGGGGCGCGCGAAGATTTTTTTCGACAGGTGCGGTGAGGCGGACTAGCCTTTCCCCCATGGCGGGACCCGGAGCGCGCAATCTCATTACCGATGTGGCAGGGCTGACTGTCGGTCAGGCCGAGGACGACAGCGTTCGCACGGGCGTCACCGTGCTTCTGGGCGACGAACCCTTCATGGCCGTGGCCGATATTCGCGGCGGGGCGCCGGGCACGCGCGATGTCGAGGCGCTGGAGCCGGTCAGCCTGGTCGAGTCCATCGATGCCATTTGCCTTTCGGGCGGTTCGGCCTTCGGGCTCGATGCGCCGGGCGGGGTGCAGAGCTGGCTCAAGGCGCGCGGCCGCGGTTTCCAGATCGCGCCGGGAGCGCCGCTGGTGCCTGTGGTCTCGGGTGCGATCCTGTTCGATCTCGCCAATGGCGGCGACAAGGAATGGGGCGCGATGCCGCCCTATCGCGCGCTGGGCGAACGGGCCGCCAGCGATGCCAGTGACGATTTCATGCTCGGCAATGCCGGGGCCGGTTTCGGCGCCATTGCCGGGGCCTACAAGGGCGGGATCGGCAGCGCCTCCTGGGTGACGGAAGACGGGTTCACCGTCGGCGCGCTGGTGGCGGTCAATGCGGTGGGCTCGCCGGTGATGCCGGGCTCCGATGCGTTCTGGGCCTGGCCGTTCGAACAGGGCGGCGAATTCGGCGGGCGGCGGCCGGTGGACATGATGCCGGTCAGCTCCGAGATGCCGCGCGACATGAAGGGCGCGGTGCGCCCCGGCGAGAACACGACCATCGCCATCGTCGCCACCGATGCGGTGCTGAGCAAGGTCGAGCTCAAGCGGCTGACCATCATGGCGACGGATGGCTTTGCGCGCGCGCTGAGGCCCGTGCACACGCCGTTCGATGGCGATCTGCTGTTCGGTGTTTCGACGGCGAAGAAGAAGATCGGCAAGGCGCGCCCGCGCGATGTCATGCGGCTGGGCCATGTTGCCGCTGATTGTCTGGCGCGGGCGATTGCGCGCGGCGTTTATGAGGCGCAATCGCTGAGTGGCATTCAGAGTTATCGCGAAAGATTTCCCGAAAGCCGTTGAGGAATCCGAACGCCATGGGCGGGGACGTCACGTCGTCGCGGCGCGGCTTTGCGACGGCGGATGGCAGGATTTCGGCCCGGAATACAACCGCAAAAGAAAAAGGCGCGGGATGCCGATCCCGCGCCTCTTTTGTTTGATGTCCTGATATTCAGCGCACGTAGACGCGAACCTCCGGCGCCGCGATCGACGGGTCGGTCGAGGACGAGATGCCTAGGCGTGCGCCCGGCACGCCCATATCCGTCATCGCCCTGAGCACCTGCTGGGCATGGCGCTGGGCCGCGGTCTGGGACAGCTGCACGGCAGCGGCGGTGCCCCGGGTCGGCGACACGGCCACCACCGAGAAGGTGGCATTGGGCCGCGACTGCAGGGCCTGATTCAGTGCCGTGTAGAGGATCTGCTGAAATTCGACATTGCGGTGGTCGAAGCGGATCGTGACCAGCGGGGTGCCGGCCGGGGCCGTGCCATAGGCCACGGGCGAGGGGCCGGACATGCCCAGCGCGCTGCCATAGAGCTCGCCATTCTTGATGGCGGCCGACAGCGTCGTCAGATTGGAGCGCTCATTGGCGACATAGGCGGTCTGGCGCTGGATGTCGTCGGAGACTTCCTTGAGCAGCCGGTCGGTCAGCACGATGGTCTGGTTGGTCTCATCCTCCAGCACCGAAAGCTGGCGGTGATCCTCGTCCACGGCGCCGGAGACATTGTAGGTCGCCTGGATCGTGTCGAGGATGTAATGGGCGCGCGACGAGATATCGGCCACCTGGGTGCCCAGCGCGTTCATGGAATTGATGTTGCCGGTCAGCGAATCGAGGGCGCTCTGGGCCGCGTTCCACTGGCTCACCAGCTCCGGATTGCCCCTTGTCGTGCCAACCTGCAGGCGGGTGGTGATCGTCGCCTTGTGCTGGTGATAGGTGCCGGCGAACTGGGCGGCGCTATTCTTGAGGTCGGCGAGCTGGTTGGCCGCCCCCACGATCTTGCCCTGCATGGCGCTGAGGGCGCCGCGGAGGCTGGCGACCGTGTGGCCGACGGCGGTGCCGGTATCGGAGCCCGGCTCGATCGAGATCGGGGTGATGGGGGCAGACGTGCCCGCCGCCATGGACATGCCGCCGGCGTCAGCGCCGCTGCTGGTAGGAGGCGGGCGCCGCCCCCATGCCGCCGTCGCTGCCCGGCAGCGTGCCCGGCATGCCGCCAGGTTGCGGCGCCGGGGCCGTCGCGGCCTCCGTATCCTGGCCGCTGCCAAATAATGCGTTGTCGACGGTCCCGCACCCGGCAAGGCCAAAAGCAATTGTAATAGCGGCCGCGAAAAGACTGACGGACCGCATGGATCCCGTCCGCGTCACCGAAATTCCCCTCATCTGTCGATTCTCCGCTCCGCCGGATCGATAGGCCGCCCCCGGCTATGCACCCTGGCACATACGCGCCCGACGCCCTTACCCCAAAAGCTGCTTGGGGCCACGGCAAGTCTTAACCACGGGGCGCGATTGGGACAAGGGTAAGTCGCACCCCGCTTGGGGGCAAATTTCGCGTATAGCTTCGGGACTTGCCCGATTTGGAGACAGGATGGCACCTGCCGGGGCCGCCGGCGCGTCGATGCGGCACCGCTGCCACCCGTTCGGGCATTTCTGCGCTTGCCATCCGGCGTCGGGCTGAATAGGTTCTCGGCCCTTCGGCAGGCGCCCGTAGCTCAGCTGGATAGAGCACCAGACTACGAATTTGGGGGTCAGAGGTTCGAATCCTTTCGGGCGCGCCATTCCCGTACAAAACTGCGAACTTCGCCTTTCACCTCTCCGGCAGTGATGGCGGCGGCTATTGCAGCCTTGGGGCCCGACACGATGGCCTTGTCACGGTCGACCACGATCGCCGGGGTCGAAGGCCGCCTCACGCATGAAAAGCATTTATCGGAACATGAGAGACCCGACCGGGTCCGCCAGATTGGTCTCTGGCGGGGGAGAATGGCAAGGCGCTGCCGGAGCCGTTGTCCGAGCTGAGGTCGGGAGTCGGACTGGTTCATAGTACTGATGACGCCGTCGAAGGAAACGAGACGCGCCGAGGAAAGGGGCCAGCCCGGAAGGAACCCGCGCGAGGGGAGCAAGGTCCGGACACAGAGCCGGGTTGTCATGCCATCCAATCTCGCAAGGGTGAACGCGGCGGCCCGCGCGGCCGTCCAGACCCGGTTTACCGCCCTGCTGCATCACATAAACATCGAAGCGCTTGAACGAGCGTTCCGGCGTCAGAAGCGGCAGGCAAGTGCGGGAGTTGATGGGATAACGGTGTGCGACTACGAGCAGAACTTGGAAGCAAATCTCCGGGACCTCTGTGCGCGGGTTCATACCGGGCGCTACCGGCCTCAGCCGGTTCGGCGGGTCTATATCCCGAAAGCTGATGGTGGCCGACGCCCCCTTGGAGTTCCCAACCCTGGAAGACAAGATCGTCCAGGGGGCGGTAGCCGAGGTGCTGAGCGCCATCTATGAAGTCGACTTCCTTGGGTTCTCCTACGGTTTCCGGCCGGGGCGAAATCCACACCAGGCTCTGTCGTCATTGCATACGGCGATCATGAGCCAGCGGGTAACATGGGTGCTCGACGCTGACATTCGCAGCTTTTTCGACTCGGTTGACCACGAGTGGCTTCTGCGAATGCTGGCGCACAGAATCGCTGACCTTCGGGTCCTCCGGCTCATCCGGATGTGGCTCGAAGCTGGCATTCTCGAGAGCGGTGAATGGCACGAGACTGATCGGGGGACACCGCAAGGGGCGGGCATCAGCCCGCTGCTGGCCAACATCTTCCTGCATTATGTTCTCGACCTCTGGGTCCATCAATGGCGCCGCTGGAACGCACGCGGTCGAGTTTCGATCGTACGCTATGCCGACGACTTCGTGATGGGGTTCGAGAGCGAGGCGGACGCACGGCAGATGCTGGCCGACCTCAAGGAACGGTTGGCCAAATTTGGCCTCGCACTCCACGAGGACAAGACGCGCCTGATAGAGTTTGGCCGCCTACCGGCCCAAACACGCCGAAGGCGCGGCGAGCGGCGTCCAAAGACCTTCGCCTTCCTGGGCTTCACCCATTACTGCGGGTGGACCCGGGACGGCAGGTTCATTGTCAAGCACAAGACGCAGAGCAAGCGCATGTCGCGAAAACTGACAGCGCTGCGCCAGGACGCATGGCGGATCATGCACGCGCCGCTGGCCGAGCAGCATCGCTGGTATTGCAGCGTGCTACGCGGCCATTATGGCTACTACGGCATGCCGCACAACTGGCGCTCTCTCAACGGGTTCCTGCAAGACGTCCGACGTATCTGGTTCAACTGCCTGCGGCGGCGAAGCCAGAAAAATCGGCGGATGGGATGGGACTGGTTCGAAGATGTTACAGCGCGCTTGCCCTTGCCCCAGCCTCGGATCACACATCCTTGGACACCACGCGCGGCATGACGCGGGTTTCTTCCGGGAAGAGCCGGGTGCGGGAAAGCCGCCTGCCCGGATCTGTGAGGGCGAAGCCAAATGGCTTAGCTACTCGACCGCGACCGCTCCGGCTTGGATGACAAGCCGAGAGCCTTCCTTTCTTGTGGTTGGGCGAGCCACTTGAGAGACCTGGTCGGGCAGTAGGTAGTCTCATCTACTATCCAAGGGAACGGAAATGCCCCTCTTAGACTTCAAGGAAGTCTGCGGTCTCATCGGGTTTCAGGATGTCAGGGACTTCGAAAAAGATGGTCCAAATGAATGAGGCCGCTACTTCACGGACATCCGTGAGACGGTTCGGCGCTTACGCACGGAATTCCTTGGGAAGTACTGTCAGGAGAAGGATCGAAATCGCGCCTATTCGACGGAATTTGTCGGAACGCTGACGCGCGCCGGCTTCCTGTCAGTTCTGATCCCCGAGGGATATGGCGGCTCTTGCCTCGGTCTTCGCGTCGCGGCGGCCACTCTGGAGGAGATTCACCGCTCTGGATGCACCGTCGGGGCATGTCACGTCCAGACGTATGTAATGGGAACGGTGCTCAAGCACGGATCACCAGAGGGGGATGAGCAATATCTTGCCGGGCGACGTACTTTGCGCCGTCAGCAACAATTTCCGACGCCGGGATGGCAGCAGGGCTCGCAGCAATCGCAACAATCACAGCCGCAGCAATCATCACGGCAGCAGTCGTCACAGCCGCAGCCCTCATGATCATAGGCTGAAACGGCATAGCCGTAGCCGAGATCCGAAATGCCGTTGAGCATGCGCGCTCCACCCACCAATGCGGCGTTGATCACATCGAAGCCGAGGCGCAGCGTGGAGCCGAGGCGGTGCGTCAGCGAGCCTGAACCGGCCATCTCGCCGCCGGGACCGGGCGGTCCATAGCCCGGCATCATCGCCACGGAAGGCGGCACGGCCCAGCCAGGCATCGCCCCCCCGCCTTGCGGATAGGGCACCATGAAGACGGGCGCCGCACCGGGCTGCTGCGCACGCATGCGCTCGGTGTAACGCTGGAACTCGGTCTGGGCCTTGTTCAGGGCGGCGGCCGCTTCGGCCGGCGCGTCCTTGGGGGCTTCCTTCTTTGGCCATTGTCGCTCTCCTGTGAGACGGGGATCAGCAGCTGAAAACTTCGCACCAGCGGATGCGCGCCGTCGCATTGACGGCGAACAGCTTCACCGTGGCGCCCGGATTGGTCGTGATGATGTTTTCCTTGACCGTGTAGTGGGCGCCGGGTTGCTCGATTTTCTCCCAGGCCAGCACGGTGCCTTCGGAATCGGCCACGGCGACCAGCACGGCAGATTTTGCGGTCGGCACGATGGGGGCGTACTCGACCGAGATGTGAACGCAGCAACCGCCACCGATAAACGCACTGGGGATCGTGCGGGCCGCGGCAGCGGTTGCCGACGCATCCATATTGAGGCTCGAAAAACCCAACACGTGAAGGCCGCTGGTATCGACGTTCGCATTCCGTGCCGCCGTGGTGTCGGCCTTGACGGATGCGGCTGCGCCGGTGAACTCAAGCTCCTTGGAACTCCTTGCGGCATTCGCGGCAGCCGCAGCCGCACTGCCCGCTGGGTTGGCCGCAACTGCGGCAGAATCCGGGGCCATGGTGATGCGCGCCGGGACGGAAATGGGGTGGCGGAACGGCATCACCCTTGCGCCCGTATAACGAGGGGCGGCGTAAGGTCGGCTCATATCCAGTCTCCTTGAAGAAGGTTGCACACTGCGCTCAGCAACAGATCGTTTCGCACCACCGCAATCTTGCGGTCGCGTTGTTCACATCCAGCGTCACCTTCGTGCCGGGAGAGACGGAAAGCAGCGCCTCCTGCACGTGGTACCCGGCTGAAGGCGCATCATCGCTCCAGGTTGCACTGGCGCCATCCGATGTGGTGGTCACCTTCACCGAAGGCGAGGCCGCGCCGCTTTCGACGAGATATTCGAGCGACAGATGGACCTTGTCGGCGCTTCCACCCACCAGACCGGTCTCGGATGTGCCCGTCAAATCCGCATCGATCTCGCGCGGCACCTTGAGCGGCGCGTAAGCCACGGCGGGCATCGCGATCCAGACCACTGGCACGTAGTAGGGGTAACAGGGCGCGGCAAAATGGCGATGCGAGCAGTAATCATAGTGTCCTGTGTGCATGTCGAACCTCCTCGAAGGGTTTGCGGGCTGCGACGGAACCGGACGGCTTACGGTGTCGGGGGCGGCGGGGGCGCGGTGATGTCGGCGCACCACCTTCAGCGTTTCGTCGACGACGCCAAAGCCCGAGCTGATGAAGCCCGTATACATGTCGGACACCTTGGTAGTGATCTGGCTGTCGATCAGCGCCTGGGTAGTGTCGTGGATCAGGGTTTCGAGCGAACCCAATATCGTGGCCATATCAATCTCCTTCGTTGTGTCCTAGCTCCGGGAACGCGAGTTTGCGCGTGATGAAGCGGTCAGCTGGGACTCGGCGAGGCGAAGCGCCTTGGTGGCGATATCCATGCCCCAGTCGAGTGTCGTACCTGGCGTGCGGGCAAGGTTCCCGCCAGCCTTTGCGGCATTGGCCAGCGTGCTGGCCGCAAGGCGCAGCGTGCCGACGGCAGCGCCGCGCCTGGACGTGCGGCCGTGGCTTCGGGCAAGGGCGAGCC
>CAWGGT010000007.1:0-29989 GCA_963822185.1 uncultured Pseudomonadota bacterium | reverse complement strand
TCCCATATGCGCGAGCCGTGGATCACTGCGTCCGGATTTACGATGTTGACGCGGATACCGTGAGACGCGCCCTCGAGCGCCAGACAGCGAGCCAGATGCAGCGACGCGGCTTTGGATGAAGCTAGGCTGAGGCGTTCGGCGTTGCCGCCAGCGCGTTCTTCGAACCGATGAAGATTATTGACCCGCCGGCCTGTTGCTCCATCAGCGAAAACGCCGCCCGTGCTGTCAGGAAGTAGCCTTCGGCCAACACGCTATAGTTCTTTCGCCACAGTGCCAGTGTGGTCTCGCCAATGGCGCAGAGGAGGCGATTCCGGCGTTGGCAACGAGTATATCGAGGCCACCGAATTCACGCGCGCAGCCTTCGAACGCGGCCGTAACCTCGTCTTCACTCGTCACGTCGCATTTGGCGGCGCGGACGCGGTCGCTGCCAAAAGTTTCGTCGAACCTTTCAGCGGCCTGCTCCAGACGCTCGGCGTCAAGGTCAACCAGTATGACGCAGGCGCCATCAGCCACGAGCCGCGCCGCGGTTGCAGCCCCGATTCCACCAGCGCCACCTGTCACCAGCCGCGATTCGCCCCGCAAGCGGCCTTGGCGCGGCATGCGCCGCAATTTGGCCTCCTCAAGCAGCCCAGTATTCGATGTCAAAAGCCTCCTGCTCATCCGAGGCCGACATAGGCGCCGATGGCCTCGGCACCGCGCATTGCGTTGATCGCGTTGCGATAGAACTCTCCGGCCAGCCGGGCTGTGGTCTTGTCTGCAGCGAAGGTGATCTGGCCGACGCCCGGTACCAGTACGACGACCGGATTGGGATCGCGCATGGCTGGGGTCGCCGGCCGCGCGCAGCGCGCATAGTAGGCCGCGTAGTCTTCCCGGTAGCTTCCGAGCCGCTCGACCAAGATACGCTTCGTCCCCGATTTTGACCGGGTCGAGGGCAGAGCGGCGCATCTTTGTGCGAAGGAAGTGGTCTGGGCACGAGGTGCCGATCGATGCCAACCGCTCGACAGTCCCTGCTGCCGACAAACTCAGAGCGTCTCCGGATCGTCAGAGAAATCGACCGACCTTCCATGTACTCCGGTCATCAGGCCCCTGAGGCGCGGCATGAGATCGGAGCGATGGCGGCACGTTCGCCGGGAGGATGAGGTAACGACGATCTGACCTCCGAATGCCGGCTTCCTGGCAAGCTCGGCATTGAGGAAGCGGGCCGCGTCCGCAATCAGGCTCGATCGTGTTGTCATAACAATCCTTCGCGCTGTCGCCCCAGCAGATGATCCCGTGGCCGGCAAGCATGACGCCCTCGTACCCTGGGTGTCGGCTCCACAAGTTCCGCAGACGCACGCCCAGGTGAATCCGGGCCGTTTCCACGGCAGCCAACCGATTTTCCGTTCCAGATTTCCTGTGTGACGCTTTCGCCATTCGATGACGCCGCCAGGCAATGATCGCATCCGGATGAACGTGGTCGACATGGGCGAACGGCAGCAGCCGTGCAGCGGCGTGTCGATCGAAGGCGACGCGGGAATTGAGGTTGAACGTGCAATGTGGAAGGCAACCGACCATCTCGTCTTCATGCTCGACCCGCGGTAGTGCTCTTCCAGCCACAGGAGCTTGTCCATGTAAAGCGTGGCGAGCCCGTCCATCGTCATCGAGCCGATGTCGCCACCAGATCCTTTGACCCAGAGCACCTGAACGCTTCCACCCGTCAGCGGATCACTTTCATTCGTCTTGGCAGAAGTATTGCCACCACCGAAATTCGTGACTGTGAGGTCGGACCCCAGAAGGTTGGAGCGATAAAGAAGCAGCTCTGCCTCCGATTTGCCCGCAGCGTCAGCATCGACCCACTTGTTCGTGGGGATGGCGAAAAGGAGGGCGTGTGCCGAGTCCAAGTGCGCGGAACCAGCCTGTTTCATGGGGTGTCTACTCCGGTGAGAATTATTTGCTCGCAATTTAGCGATGCATCTGGCCTAATACAATCAAATTCGATAATTATCGATCAAAATAGGTCCTGATGGGGGGCGAGCTTGGCTGGACCGCTGACAGTTGTTCTGGACGTGGGGAAGACCTTTTCGAAGCTGACCTTGTGGGATGCTGCGGGAACCCTTCTTGATCGGCTCAGCCATAAAAACCGCCGCGTGGAGGGGCCTGGGTATGTGGGAACTCGATGCCGCGGGTATTGAGTCATGGCTCCGCCGGTCGTTAACCGCGTTCGCGGCACATGGCTCGATTGGCGCCATTATCCCAGTCGGGCACGGCGCCGCCGCCGCAATTATACGGGATAACAAGCTCGCTCTTCTGCCGCTCGACTATGAAGAGCCCGTGGGCGAGGCCGCGCGCGCGGCCTATGACGCGCAGCGAGACAGCTTCGCCTTGACCGGGTCGCCGGCATTGCCGAACGGCCTCAATCTTGGCGCGCAGATCGACCGGCTCGAGCGGCTCCATCCGGGTTTGTTGGATGGCTGGTCGCTGATCCTGCCGTGGGCCCAGTATTGGGCCTGGGTCTTGTCAGGCGTTGCCGCATCCGAACTCACCAGTCTGGGCTGCCATACCGACCTGTGGCGCCCGCTGGAGGGACGGCCGTCCGCCCTGTCACTGGACCGCGGCTGGGCGAAGATGCTCGCGCCGCTTCGGCACGCTGGCGAGGCCCTGGGGCCGATCCGCTCGCAATGGAGCATCCACACGGGCATTCCGCGAGATGCTCAGATCTATTGCGGTCTGCACGACTCAAACGCGGCATTATTGGCCGCGCGGGGGTTTCCCGAAATCGCCGATCAGGAGGCGACGATATTGTCGACCGGCACCTGGTTCATCGGCATGCGCTCGCCTGACAGAGGCACTGTGCCAGATATCGGAGCTCTTCCGGAAGGGCGCGATTGCCTCGTGAATGTCGACGCATTCGGCACGCCCATTCCTTCGGCGCGCTTTATGGGCGGCCGCGAAATCGAGCTTCTGGGCGGGTTCGATCTACGCCAGATCGGCAGTGGCCCGCATCAAGGCGCACTCGTTGCAGCTGTCTCGGACGTCGTGCGCGCCGGCGCCATGGTCCTGCCGACGATGACACCGGGTGTCGGACCGTTTCCCCAAGCGCAGGGCCGTTGGATCAACGCCCCCGATAGCGAAGACGCGCGCTGCGCCGCAGCCTGTCTTTATGCGGCGCTCGTTGCCGACGCGTCGCTCGATCTGATCGGAACCTCCGAACGGATCCTGGTCGAAGGCCGGTTCGCGGAAGCGGATGTGTTCGTGCGCGCGCTTGCGACTCTGAGACCTGATTGCCGAATCTATACCGGCAATATGCACAACGATGTCTCCTACGGTGCAAGGCGCTTGATAGATCCAAGCCTGAAGCCGGCCGCGACGCTATCGGTCGCGGCACCGCTTGACGTCGACCTGAGCGCCTATCGACGCCAATGGTGCGCGGGCCCTAAAGTATCGGAGGCACCGGTTTGAAGGCTGTGTCGGTCACAGATTATCGCGCGCTCGCGCGACGTCGTTTGCCGCCCTTTCTGTTCGAGTATATCGACGGCGGCTCTTATGCCGAAGTGACTTTGGAGCGCAACGTCGCCGATCTTGAGCGCGTCGCACTTCGTCAACGCGTGCTTCGCGATGTTTCCGGGCTCGATGTCTCGACAACGCTATTCGGCCAGAAGCTGGCGATGCCGGTTGCCCTGGGCCCCGTTGGCCTTGCGGGGATGAATGCTCGCCGTGGCGAAGTTCAGGCCGCGCGCGCGGCGCAGGCGGCTGGCATTCCATTCTGTCTCTCGACTGTTTCGGCATGTTCGTTGGCCGAAGTGATGGCCGGCGTCAGCGCACCGATCTGGTTCCAGCTTTATGTGATCCGGGACCGGGTCTTCATGCGCGATCTGCTCGCCAAGGCAAAAGAGGCCGGTTGCACGGCTCTCGTCTTTACCGTCGATATGCCGGTGCCTGGTTCGCGTTATCGCGATCTGCGCTCGGGGCTGGCGGGTGCTCCGGGTATGCTTGGCGATCTGCGCAGGATGTTTCAGGCAATGTGGCATCCGTCCTGGGCCTGGGATGTCGGGCTCTGGGGCCGGCCGCACAATCTGGGCAATGTCGCGCCCGTCCTTGGCGCGAAAAGCGGTATCGAGGATTTCTTCGCCTGGATGCGCAACAATTTCGATCCAACTGTCGATTGGCACGACATCGGCTGGATCCGTGAAAACTGGGACGGCCCGCTGCTGATCAAGGGCATTCTCGATGCCGAAGATGCACGCGAAGCCGCGGCGGTCGGTGCAGATGGCATCATTGTCTCCAATCATGGCGGGCGCCAGCTCGACGGCGTGCCGTCTACCGCGTCCGCACTTCCACCCATTGCAGACGCCGTGGGTGATCGGCTTACGGTCATGGCCGACGGCGGCGTGCGTTCCGGCCTTGATGTCGTGCGCCTGCTCGCACTCGGCGCGCGCGGCGTGCTGCTCGGGCGAGCCTGGGCCTATGCATTGGGCGGCGCGGGAGGAGCAGGGGTTACACATGTTCTCCAGCTTATCGAAGCGGAGATGCGTGTTGCGATGGCCCTGACAGGCACAACGAAGGTCTCAGAAATCGATCGCAACATACTCGTTGGCACGTGACGCGCCGACGTGGAGGGGGAGTGACGTCATATGAATGCGAATCCGCTTTTGGGCGTGTTCTTTCATTGGCTGGGCGGGCTGTCGTCGGCCAGCTTCTATGTGCCGTACAAGCGTGTACGCCGCTGGTCATGGGAGATATTCTGGCTGACCGGCGGTGTCTTCAGTTGGATCATTGCGCCATGGCTGTTCGCAGGACTGCGAACGAACGATCTCCTGGGTGTGCTGGGGGCCACCCCTTCGTCGACATTGGGCTGGTGCTATTTTTGGGGCTTCCTTTGGGGCTTCGGGGGCCTGACCTTCGGACTGACGATGCGCTATCTGGGCATGTCACTCGGTATGGCGGTCGCGCTCGGGCTGACCACCGTCATCGGCACAATGGGCCCGCCGATCTTCCATGGCACCGTGCTGGCGCTCGGCTCCACGCCCAGCGGACAGGTCACCTTCTTCGGCATCTTCGTCACGATGATCGGTATCGTCATCGTGGCGCAAGCCGGCCGCGAGAAAGAGCGCGAGTTGACGCCCGAGGAAAGTCAGGCCGCGATTGCGGAGTTCGACCTGAAAAAGGGCCTGCTCGTTGCGGTGTTTTCCGGTGTGATGTCGAGCTGCTTCGCATTCGGGCTCGATGCCGGCGCCCCGATCCGCACGCTGACGCTGGCCGCAGGGACGGGCACGCTGGATCAGGGCCTGCCGGTGCTCTGTGTGGTGCTCGCAGGGGGCTTTACCACCAATTTCCTGTGGTGCTTTCACCTGATCCGGCGCAATGGCTCGGGCGGCGAGTTCATCGGCCGCGGCGGGCCCGCACCCGATGCCGACGGCACACCGCCGCCGCTGGTCCGAAACTATCTGCTGTCGGCGCTTGGCGGCACGCTTTGGTATTTCCAGTTCTTCTTCTACACGATGGGCGAAAGCCAGATGGGCCGCTACGGCTTCTCGAGCTGGACGTTGCATATGGCGAGCATCATCATCTTCAGCACACTGTGGGGTTTCGCACTCAGCGAATGGAAGGGCTCCAGCCGCCGCACACGATGGCTGGTGTGGACAGGAATCGGCATGCTGGTGCTCTCCACCGTCATCATCGGCGTCGGAAACTACCTCTCAGCTGCTTGATAGGATGCGGACAAAGTTGCGGCGGAGGTTCAATTCCTCCGCCGCCATTTCCGCTATGGCTTCAAGCTTCCGCGGACGGCTCTGATGGCACCAGCGTCAGCAAGAGCTGCTTTGCCTCGACACTCGCTCCCGGCGAGACAAGAATTTCCGCAATTGTTCCGGCTGTGGGCGCAGTCAGGCTCGTTTCCATCTTCATGGCTTCGAGCGTCAACAACAGTTCGCCCGCTGTCACAGTGCTGCCGGGCTTGACCGCGAGGCGTACCACGACACCCGGCATGGGCGCGGCGATATGGCCCGGATTGGTCGGATCCGCGAGCTGCGTGGCGGGCCGGTTAGAGACGGCGCTACGATCGCGAACGATAATGGTTCGCGGCTGGCCGTTGAGTTCGAAGAACAGACGCACTTGCCCGTCATCTTGCGTCTCACCGACGGCTTGCAGGCTTATGAGCAACGTCTTGCCGCGTTCGAGATCGACACCGATCTCGTCACCGGGTGCCATGCCATAGAAGTAAACAGGTGTGGGCAATGCGGTGATCGGTCCAAATTTGTTCCGGGCCTGCGCGAAGTCTGCAAACACCTTCGGGTACATCAGCCAACTCGTAAATTCGGTGTCGCTGAGCGCACGGCCGCATGTAGCCTCGGATTGCGCACGCGCGGCATCGAAGTCGATCGGCGACAGGAGCGAAGCCGGGCGTACCGTGATCGCCGGCCTGCCTTTGAGAACGCGACGTTGCAGGGCTTGGGGCCAGCCGCCCGGCGGCTGCCCGAGATTACCGGCCAGCATGTCGACCACCGACGCCGGAAAAGCCAGTTCGCGACTTTCATCCAGGATGTCGGTCGGCGCGAGGTCCTGTGCCACCATCATCAATGCCAGGTCGCCGACGACCTTGGAGGATGGCGTCACCTTGACGATATCGCCGAACAGCAGGTTGGCTTCACGATAAGCCTTGGCGACGCCGTGCCAGTGGCTTTCCAGGCCCAGTGCCCGCGCCTGCTCCTTCAAATTCGTGAACTGTCCGCCCGGCATCTCGTGCAGATAGACTTCGGACGCGCCCGACTTCAGGTCGCTTTCGAAGGCGGCGTACTGACCACGCACCCCTTCCCAGTAGAAGCTGAGCGTACGGATTGCAGCCGGATCGAGGCCGGTATCGCGCGGCGTGTGACGAAGGGCTTCAACCAGCGCGCCCATGCAGGGCTGAGACGTTCCGCCCGACATGGCATCGATGGCCGCGTCAATCACGTCGACACCTTCTTCAACGGCGGCCAGAAGCGTCGCGGCCGCCGCGCCCGAGGTGTCGTGCGTGTGGAGATGGATCGGCAGTCCCGTTTCCGCGCGCAATGCCCCGATCAGGGCCCTCGCGGCGGCGGGTTTGAGAAGGCCCGCCATGTCCTTGATCGCAAGGATATGGCATCCGGCAGCTTCGAGCGCGCGGGCGAGGTCGACATAATAGCCGAGGCTATACTTGGCGCGATCCGGATCGAGAATGTCGCCCGTATAGCAAATGGCCCCTTCAGCAACCTTGCCGCTCTCCACGACGGCATCGATCGCGACCCGCATGTTCTCGACCCAATTCAAACAATCGAATATGCGGAAAACGTCAACACCCGCATCCGCGGCCTGCTTGATGAAGTGGCGCACGACATTGTCGGGGTAATTCGTGTAGCCGACCGCATTGGCGCCCCGCAGCAGCATCTGCATCAGAAGGTTGGGCGCGCGCTGCCGGATCGCGGCGAGCCGCTCCCAGGGATCTTCCTGCAGGAACCGCATGGCGACATCGAATGTCGCTCCCCCCAGCATTCAAGGGAAAAAAGCCCCGGCAATGTGCGCGCACAGGCGCTCGCCGCCGGCAACATGTCGATCGTGCGCATGCGCGTGGCAAGGAGCGACTGATGCGCGTCGCGCAAGCTCGTATCGGTAACGAGCACACGCTGTTCAGCGCGCATCCAGCGGGCCAGCCCTTCGGGGCCTTCGCGTTCGAGGATCTGGCGGGTGCCCGGCGGCTCCTGATTCGGGGACGGGGGGAGGGACGGCGCTGACACTCTCGCCGGCCGCGGCAGATGCTTGACGTCGGGATGCCCGTTGACTGTGACATCGGCGATGTATCGCAGCAGCCGCGTGGCCCGGTCTTGCCGCAGGCGTGGAAGCAGGAGCTCCGGCGTCTCATCGATGAACCTGGTTGTATAGGCGTTGGCCGCGAACTGGGGGTGGCTCAGAACGTTCTCGAGAAATGGAAGATTGGTCGCGACCCCGCGGATGCGGTATTCGCGCAAGGCTCTCAACATGCGCGCGGTCACTTCCTGCGCACTGGGGGCCCAGGCGGTCACCTTCTCCAAAAGCGGGTCGTAATGGCGCGTGACGACGCGCACCGGAATAAGCCGTGCCTCCATCGACGCGTATGCCGAACCCCGACGCGCCTCGATACGCCGTAATCCGTCCGTAATCCGGGATAAAGCTGTTTTCCGGGTCCTCCGTCGTGATTCGGCATTGCAGCGCGTGCCCCCGCAGACAGATGCCCTCCTGCGCCGGGACGCCGGTCTCGTCCTCGACACCGAGCCTGCCGCCATCACAGATATGGATCTGCGCCTTCACGATATCGATCCCAGTCACCATCTCGGTGACGGTATGCTCCACCTGGATGCGCGGATTGACCTCGATGAAATAGAAGCGGCCGGTTTCCTCGTCGACAAGAAATTCGACCGTACCGGCACCGACATAACTGGCCGCCTTTCCGATCGCCAAGGCGGCCTCACATAGGTCGCCGCGCATCTTCTCGTCGAGATAGGCCGCCGGCGCCCGTTCGATGATCTTCTGGTTGCGGCGCTGGATCGAGCAATCCCGTTCGAAGAGATGGACCAGATTTCCGTGCCGATCGCCCAGAAGCTGCACTTCGACATGGCGCGCGCGCTGCACCAATCGCTCGAGATAAACCTCATCGCGACCGAAGGCGGCACCGGCTTCCCGACGCCCGCTGCGAACCGCATCCAGAAGCTGCGCCTCGCTTTCGACCGGCCGCATCCCGCGGCCACCGCCGCCCCAACTCGCCTTGAGCATCAGCGGATATCCGATCGCGGCGGCAATGCGCCGGATTTCGGTATCGCTATCCGGCAGGGGATCGCTGGCCGGTACAACGGGGACGCCGGCTTCCATCGCCAGCTTCCGGGCCGAAACCTTGTCGCCCAAAAGCCGCAGCGTCGCGGACGACGGACCAATGAAGCTTATCCCGGCAACAGCACAGGCTTCGGCGAAGTCCGGATTTTCGGACAGAAAGCCATATCCGGGGTGGATCGCATCCACCTGTGCCGTACGCGCGGCGGACAGAATTTCCTCAATCGAGAGGTACGATGAAACGGGCCCGCCTCCATCGATGCGATACGCTTCATCCGCCTTGAAGCGATGCAGAGACAGAGCGTCTTCGTCGGCGTAAACCGCGACGGTCCTGATGCCCAATTCGCTCGCCGCTCGGAAAACGCGGATGGCGATCTCCGAGCGGTTCGCAACGAGAAGGCGACGGATAGGAAATTGACTGATGCTCATCGCGTCGCATTTGCCTTCATAATTCAAGCTGCCGGAGAGCTGTCAGGACTGGCAGTTGCTTTTCTGCTCTTCCAGTGCTGCTCCATGTCCTCCAGCGGCACGCCCTTTGTCTCCGGGATTGTGACCCACACGAAGGCGATGCTCACGGCGCAGATCGCAGCAAATGCCAGATATGCGAAGCCGTGATGGAAGATCGCATTCAGCCCGTCATTCTGATCGATCACCGGGAATATCGTCGTCACGAGGAAATTGGCGGCCCATTGCACACCCACGGCGAGCGCGAGCGCGCGGCTACGGATGGCATTCGGAAACATTTCCGACAGGACGACCCACACGACCGGCCCCCAGGACAGCGCGAAGCCTCCGATATAGGCCAGCATCGCGATCAACGCGGCAATACCGAGAGATTGGAACGTGAATAGCAGACCGAGCGCAAACATACTCAGTCCCATGAGGGTCGCGCCGATTATAAGGAGCGGCTTGCGGCCAACCTTATCGACGCTGAAGACGGCGACGGCGGTGAAAACGGTGTTGGCAAGGCCGACCAGAACGGTCTGGAGAAAGGCCGAATTGGTCGAAGATCCCATGTTTTCGAAGATGACCGGGGCGTAGTAGAGAACGGCATTGATGCCCACAAACTGCTGCAATGCCGACAGAACCACGCCTATCGCTACGACGGGCGTCAGGATTTTGTGCGACCCGAGCTTGGGTACGAGGGACTCCTTGATGCTGCGTAGAATGTCTTGGCCGCTTTCCCGGGTCGTTCTCTGCAGGAGCGTCAGAGCATCGCTGGTCCGCCCACGCATGACGTAGTAGCGCGGTGTATCCGGAAGGGCGAGCATGCCGACGAAGAGGAGCAGGGCCGGGCACGCCGCAGAGGCGAGCATGTACCGCCAGCCTTCCGTCATCAGCCAGGTATGATCGCCAAATGATTGGATTTTCCAATTGACGATGTAGACCAGGTTGATACCCAGGACGATGGCGATCTGCTGGAACGTAACAAAAAATCCGCGGCGTTCCGGTGGCGCGATCTCGGCGATGTACATGGGCGATAACATCGATGCCATGCCGATCGCCACGCCACCGAGAACCCGATAAACCAGGAATGGAAGAATGGTCCACTTTCCAACGGCGCCGAACGCATTCCAGAAGAATTCCGGGTAGGCCGCCCCCAGGGAGGAGACGATGAAGAGAAGGCTGCACAGAATGAGGCTTCCCTTCCGCCCGATCCTGTTCGCGAGGAACCCCGCGGCCATGGCGCCGAGGACGCATCCCAACAATGCAATGCTGACCGCGAAGCCCGACAGCCAATGAGCCGATCCTGCTCCCAAATGCCAGGGTGTGACGAAATTGTACTGGATGGCCGTGACGGCACCGGAAATGACGGCGGTGTCGTAGCCGAACAGCAAACCTCCCAGCGCCGCTATTCCGGCAAGCAATGCAACGAACAATAGATTGGCAGACCTTGTTTGCGTCGCGTCGTGCATCTCAGTGGCCCCTTCGCTAATTGAACCGAAACATCAAAATGCTGGCTGTCCTCACGCGCCTTAAATCGGGCGGATGAGCCTGGTTGCGGCTTCGGCGTTACGCCGAATTTGATCAAGATTGGGCTGGCCTGACGGCACCAGCCATGTTCCGCCCACACACAGAACCGGAGGTATGGCGAGCCAATCGGCGGCATTTTCCTGACTGATCCCGCCTGTCGGACAGAAACGGCAGTCTTTGAAGGGGGCGGCCAGCGCCTTGAGGGCCTTGATGCCGCCGCTTGCTTCCGCCGGGAAGAATTTGAATCTGTCGAGACCCAGATCCAGACCGCGCATGAGATCGCCTGCCGTCGCGACGCCGGGTAGAAATGGATAGCCGCAGGCGCCAGCATGTTTCACAAGCGTCTCGGTAAGCCCAGGGCTCACCATGAAACGCGCGCCGGCCTTTGCCGCCTCATCCATCTGCTGGGGCGAGAGCAGGGTTCCGGCGCCCACCGTTACACCGTCGACGGCGCTCATTTCGCGGATCGCGTCGATGGCGGCATCGGTCCGTAATGTGACCTCGATCACCTTGATCCCGCCATCGCGCAAGGCTTCGGCGATGGCCCGCGCATGAGACGGCTCATGGATAGTTACGACCGGGATCACAGGAGAGAGGCGCATCACTGCGTCGATCGTCATATCGCGTGCTCCTTCACAAAAGCGGCCGCTGCGCCGAAGAGCCCCGGTTGCGGGTGTGTCATTAGCCCGACCGGAATAGCCGCCATATGGTTCGCAAAGCGTCCTTTGGCCAGAAATCGTGCTCGAAACCCGCCTTGCTCCAGAAACTTGCGTATGCGAATTGCAAGCCCGCCGGCAATGACAACGGCATCGGCTCCGTGGGTGAGGGCCATGTCTCCAGCGAACGTTCCCAGGCAAAGGCAGAGTTGCTCTAGTGCCCGGGTCGCAAGATTGTCGGAGCGGGCGATTGCGGACTCCCACAAGTCCCGATCGTCAGGGGACTCCGGTATGTCGCCAACGCCGCGGGTCAACGCCTCGCAGAGATTCCGAAGGCCGGGGCCGGACACGATGCGCTCTACGGATACGCGGCCGTATCGCTCATGCAAATGCTCAAAGATTGCTTCATCGATCCGGTCGACGGGCGCAAAGCCAGCGTGGCCTCCTTCGCTCCCGGCGATATGGTAATGATCGCGATAGCGCAGAAGCTGGGCAACGCCGAGGCCGGTGCCCAGCCCGAGAATGCTGGTGACTTGGGCCGGGCCGTTTCTAACTTTCGGACCATGCAAGGGTTCAATGTGGGATGGCGGAAGATCGGCCACGGCATGGGCAACGGCCGCAAAGTCATTGAGGAGCGTGAGCCGGCAAAGCCCCAGGCGCGCATCCAATCCGGCGGGGACGATGGTCCAGTCGCAGTTGCTCAGACGCAATGTCTCACCGCTGATGGGGCAGGCGAGGGCAATGGCGGCGGCCTTGGGCAGCTCGTGTCCGTGAATGTCGGCAAACTTGCACCATGCGTCTTCCAGCGATGGATGGTCGGCGGTCTTGATCAGCACTGGCTGAGACAGCGAGATCACTTCTCCGTCTTTCAGTTCGGCGATGGCGAAGCGAGCGTGTGTGCCGCCGATATCGGCTGCGACGATCTGCATAGTTAGAGTGCTCCGGCAGAAAGAATGGGTGAGGCACCTTGTTCGGCGCCATCGGCCAGATGACGAAAGCCGGCGAAGAGTTCTCGGCCGGTGCCATCGGCGGCAGGGGGCGGGGTTGCGGGCAGACGTGCGGCCAGTTCAGCCTCATCCACCAGCGCGCTCAGAGCACCGGTTCTGGCGCACAGCCGCACCATGTCCCCATCGCGCAACCGGGCGAGAGGCCCATCGGATTGCGCTTCGGGGCTGACATGAATGGCTGCCGGGACCTTTCCGGACGCACCCGACATGCGGCCGTCAGTGACGAGCGCCACTTTGAAGCCTTTGTCCTGCAATACACCCAGTGCCGGCGTCAGCTTGTGAAGTTCTGGCATGCCATTGGCGCGTGGTCCTTGAAAGCGGACGATCACGATGACATCGCGATCGAGCTGACCTGCCTTGAAGGCATCGAGAACGTCGTTTTGATCAGCGAAGATGCATGCGGGAGCTTGGATGGTCCACCGCTCGGGATCCACGGCGCTGGTCTTAAAGATCGCCCGGCCGAGATTGCCGGAAACGAGCCGTATCCCGCCATCGTCACCAAACGGATCGGAGGCCGGCCTGAGAATCGTATTGTCGCCGGAACCGCTGCTGGCATTCCAGAGCACTGCATCGTCTCCCAGCGCGGGCACCTGCGAATAAGCTGCCAGATCGTTACCGCAGATCGTCGTGACGTCGCGGTGCAGCAGCCCGGCCTCGAGCAGTTCACCGATCACATAGGCTGTGCCGCCGGCCTGCTGAAATGCATTCACGTCGGCTGGACCGTTCGGATACACCCGTGCAATCAGCGGAACGGCGGAGGAGAGCCGATCGAAATCCTCCCAGTCGATGACGATGCCCGCCGCACGTGCGATCGCGGGGAGATGGATCGTGTGGTTGGTGGAGCCTCCGGTTGCGAGGAGGGCCACGATGGCGTTGACGATTGCCTTCTCATCGACACAGTGGCCAAGCGGTCGGTAGTCATCGCCGGACCAACCAAGTCTCGTTAGTTGATGGGTCGCAGCGCGCGTCAGCGCCTGGCGCAGCTTGGTACCCGGGGGCTCGAAGGCCGCCCCGGGCATATGCAGGCCCATCGCCTCCATCATCATCTGATTGGAGTTGGCGGTGCCGTAGAAGGTACAAGTGCCGGCATCGTGATAGGACGCCGTCTCGGCATCCAGAAGATCGTCGCGACCAAGCTTTCCTTCGGCATGAAGCTGGCGGATGCGCACCTTCTCCTTATTGGGCAGGCCGGATGGCATGGGACCGGATGGCACGAACACCGCCGGCAAATGGCCGAAGCGGAGTGCGCCGATCAGAAGGCCGGGCACGATCTTGTCGCAGATGCCCAGGAGGGCGACGGCTTCGAACATGCCGTGGCTGAGGGCGACCGCCGTGGACAAGGCAATGGTGTCGCGCGAAAACAGCGACAACTCCATACCGGACTGTCCTTGTGTAACGCCGTCGCACATGGCCGGCACGCCGCCGGCCACCTGCGCCGTGGCGCCCACCTCACGGGCAAACAGCTTGATCTGATCGGGATAGCGGCCATAGGGCTGATGGGCCGACAGCATGTCGTTGTAGGCGGTGACGATCGCGATGTTTATCCGAGAGCCGCTTCGTAGTACGGCCTTATCGTCGCCGGATGCCGCCAATCCATGCGCGAGGTTCCCGCAGGACAGATGGCGTCGTCCCGTCCCGTTCTCGCGCTCGCGCGCAATCAGGTCGAGATAGTGCCGGCGGCGTTCGCGCGAACGGATTGTCACGCGGGCCGTAACCTCTTCGACAGTGGAATGCATCGTCATCGTGGCGTCCTTACGGTGCCCAGAAGAAATGGATTGGCGCGCGGCTGCGGCGTAGCAGATGTGCAATCGGCAGGCCGTCGGCATCGCCATGGCGTGCAGCGTCGAAGACGCTCCGCTTGGCCTTCCCGGTCGTCACGATCAATATGGCACGCGTATTCGTCAGGGCTTTGAGTGTCAGGCTTAGACGGGGCTGCTGAGGTGCTGGCATGCCGGCAGGCACGGCGATGCAGCGCCGATAGGCACGCTTGGCAAGACCATTTGCGAGTACCGGGCTCTCCGGAAAAAGCGATGCGATATGGCCGTCATCGCCCATGCCAAGGACGGTCAGATCGGCGGGCCAACGGAGAGCCGAAAGACCGCGATCTGCTTGTGCAGCGACAGTCTCAACAGTCTCACCTTTGCCCATGAGTGGGATGAAGGTGGCGGACGCGGCTGCGTATTGCAGCAGGCGGTTACGGATCAAGCCCTCGTTGCTGTCGGGATGGTCCGGCGGCACGAACCGCTCGTCTGAGAGCGTGAGAGTCACTTGCGGCCAGGCGATCGCGGTCCGCGCGAGCCTGTCATAGATGCCGCCAGGCGTGCGTCCTCCAGTGACGATCAAGCCGGCCCGGCCGCGCACCGTCAGGCCCTGGAGCAGATTGCCGGCGATGAACGCGGCCGCAGCGTCGGCCATGGCTTCGCGATCGGCGAACAGCGCCTCTGAGATCGGGACCTCAAGCGTATCAGTCATGCCAACGCACTCCGTCGCGGGCGACCAGATCATTGACGGCGGAGGGCCCCCAGCTTCCGGCCGGATAAGGCCGCGGCCGCATCCCGGCGGCCTCCCAGCCGTGCCGGATCTGGTCGATCCAGGTCCATTGGGCTTCGACTTCGTCGCGCCGGACGAACAAAGTCGGATCACCTTCAATCAGATCGAGAAGCAAGCGCTCATAGGCGATGCGCCGGCGTGTGCCGGAAAAGGCATGGGCCAGGGAAAGGTCGAGTGGCACCTCGCGCAGGCGGATGCCGTCGCGATCAAGCCCGGGGACCTTCGTCATGACCAGCAGCCGTACGTTTTCTTCCGGCTGAAGGCGAATGACCAGCTTGTTCGCTGCCAGATGGCCGCCATCCTCGTCGAAAACGGAGTGGGGTACACTTCTGAACTGGATGAGGATCTCGGTTTGGCGTCGCTTCAGGCGTTTGCCGGTGCGCAGATAGAACGGCACACCCTTCCAGCGCCAGTTATCGATATGGACCTTCAGGGCGACAAAGGTCTCCGTTGCTGATTGCGCGCCGAGATCTTCGGTATAGGCCGGAACGCCCCGGTCGCCGGCGTTACCGGCGATGTACTGGCCGATGATGGAATGGGTCGCGACGCTGTGTTCGTCCAGCGGACGGAGGGCACGCAGCACCTTGACCTTTTCGTCACGGACGGCCGTCGCATCGAGATGTGCCGGCGCTTCCATCGCCACCAGCGCCAGGAGCTGCAGCATATGGTTTTGCACCATGTCGCGCAGAGCTCCGGTATCATCGTAAAAACCCTTACGGCCCTCCAATCCGATCGTTTCCGCGACCGTGATTTGCACATGGTCTATATTGCTTGCGTTCCATAGCGGCTCGAACAGCGCGTTGCCGAAGCGCAATGCCAAGAGGTTCTGTACGGTCTCCTTGCCGAGGTAGTGGTCGATCCGGAAGATCTTCTCCTCTGGAAAGGCCAGGGCCACGGCGTCGTTGATCAGACGCGACGATGCCAGGTCATGCCCCAGAGGCTTCTCGAGGGCGATGTGTGCATTGCTGCCATTGATGCCGGCAGAGGCGAGCCCGGCGATGGTCGCTTCAAACAGCGCGGGTGCTGTCGACAGGAAGATCGCCGGCTCCCGAGCACGAGACCTCTCAAAGGCGTCCTTCAGCGCGGCGAAGTCGTCCGGATTGGACGTGTCTACTGCCGTATAATGAAGACGTTCCAAGAACTTAGGGATTTGTGCCTTCCGCTCCCCCGCATCAGGCAGGTAGTTCAGCAGGGCCTGTTCAGCCAGCTGGCGGAAGCCGTCATCGCCCAGCGCACGGCGGGCGGTGCCGAGAATGCGGAACTCCGGCGCGATCAGGCCTTCCTCGTAAAGGGCAAAAAGCGACGGCAGCAGCATGCGCTGCGCCAGGTCACCCGTCGCACCAAAGATGATCAGGTCCATACCCCCACCCCGGCCATTGTCGCGGCATACTGGTCAAAATTGCCTCCCTTGGAGACCTATTTTGATCGATAGTTATCGAATTTGATTGTAATAGGCCAGATATATCGCTAAATTGCGAGCAAATAAATCTCACTGGGGACGACTGGCCTTTAGATCTGGCCGGTTCTCCGCCCTTGGTCGCGCCACGACACCAAGGATCTCGGTGGGATTAAGAGGGGAGGAATAGCGATGCGTACGATCTCGAAGGTTGTACTCAGCACCATTGCCTGCGCGCTGCTTGCGGGGTGCGCTACATACGCACCGCAGCCACCGGTCTCGCCAGAAGCGTCGTCACGCTCCGGCCCCGAGGTCACCGTGAAGACGGGCACACTCGCGGGTACGCATGAAGCCGGTGTGCTTGCCTTCAAGGGCATTCCCTATGCAGCGCCGCCGATCGGCAAGCTGCGCTGGGAGCCGCCACAGCTGGCGGCGTCGTGGACGGGCGTGCGCGAGGCAAAGACCTACGCGCATGACTGCATGCAGAAGCCATTCCCCGAAGACGCCGCGCCCCTGCGGACCAAGCCGAGCGAAGATTGCCTCTATCTGAATGTCTGGCGTCCGGACAACGCGAAGAAGAAGCTACCGGTGATGGTCTGGATACATGGCGGAGGCTTCGTCAATGGCGGCTCGTCGCCGGCAATTTATGACGGCGCGCATTTTGCGCAGGACGGCATCGTCTTCGTCAGCTTCAATTATCGCCTCGGCCGCTTCGGCTTCTTCGGCTTTCCGGCCCTGACAAAGGAAGACCCGGGCGGGCTACACGGCAATTACGGCTATATGGATCAGATCGCCGCGCTCAAATGGGTGCGGGCCAATATCTCTGCCTTCGGTGGCGATCCGAACGACGTCACCGTGTTCGGCGAATCGGCGGGTGGCGGTTCGGTGCACATGCTGCTGACATCGCCGCTGGCGCGCGGTCTGTTCGAGCGTGCCGCGATCGAATCCGGTGGCGGTCGCAGCAATCTGATGGGCCCGCGCCGCCTCTCGAAGGATTTGCCCGGAACGCCCTCGGCGGAGACCATCGGCGTCAATTTCGCCAAATCGGTCGGCATCGATGGTACTGGGCCCAAGGCGCTTGCCGAGTTGCGGGCACTGCCGGCCGACAAGGTTCTCGCCGGTCTCAATATGGGCACGACGAGGCAGCGTTCAGGTCCGCCGACCTATGCCGGTCCGATCCAGGACGGCAGGATCGTGACCATGTCGCCGGAGCAGGCCTATGAAGCCGGCGATGAAGCCAAGGTTCCGATCCTGATCGGCGCCAACAGCGCCGATCTCAGCATCTTCCGCCCAAAGACGAAGAAAGAGGCCTTCGCCTCCTTCGGCCCTGAAGCCGAGGCGGCGCGCAAGGCCTATGATCCCACGGGCAAGGCGTCGCTGCGTGCAATCGCCTGGGAGATCGGCATGGAGCGGTTGATGGTCGAACCGGCGCGCTTCACGGTGCGGGAATTTTCCGCACAGGGGCTTCCGGCCTATGAATACCGTTTCTCTTATGTCGCCCCGGCCGAGCAGGACGCGATCGACAAATCGGCCTTTGCGGCGATGATGGGCATCAAGGGCGCGCCCCATGCCAGCGAAATCCCGTATGCCTTCGACACGGTGAAAGACGCGAATTACGGCGCGGGTGTGACCGCGGCCGACGAGGCGATTGCCGAGAAGATGCACGCCTATTGGGTGAACTTTGCCAAGACTGGCGATCCCAATGGCAGTTCGCTGCCGCACTGGCCGGCCTATACGCGCAAGGCAGACGCGCTGATGAACTTCACGCAGCAGGGGCCAAAGGCGATGAAAGATCCTTGGAAAACGCAGCTCGATGTTGTGGCCAAGCAGGCCGATACGTCAAAGAAAATTGCAGGGAAAAATAACAATCATTCGTCATGATCGTCGCGCGGCGACGGAGGGCATCGGGAGGGAAAGTCTTATGAAGTCAGTTTCAATTGTGGGTGCGGCACTCATTACCTTGATGATTTCCGCTGTCGCCGCGCCGGCCGCCGCGCGCGCCGCGCGGCCGTGGATGAACACAACGCTCGATCCCGACGCGCGCGCTACGCTGATCGAAAAGCGTATGACGCAGGCGGAAAAGCTGCAGCTGATCCACGGCTATTTCGCAACGCCGTTCCTCCAGAGGGGGATCAAGCCGCCCAAGGGTGCGCTCGGTTCGGCGGGTTACATCCCAGGCATCAAGCGCCTGGGTATCCCGGCGCTGCAGGAGAGTGACGCCAGTCTGGGCGTCACCAATCCCTTCAATGCCCGCAAAGGCGACCGCGCGACCGCACTGCCTTCGGGGCAGGCGCTTGCCGCGACCTTCGACCCCCAACTCGCCTATGACGGCGGAGCAATGATCGGCCAGGAAGCTTGGCGCAAGGGGTTCAATGTGCTCCTCGCCGGCGGCGTCAATCTGTCCCGTGATCCCCGCAACGGCAGAAACTTTGAATATACCGCTGGTGAAGATCCGCTTCTGGCCGGGACGTTGGACGGCGCAACTATCCGCGGCATTCAGGACCAGCATGTCGTCTCGACGGCCAAGCACTTCGTGCTCAATGACCAGGAGACGGATCGCCATTATGCCAACTCCATACTTGGTGAGGCGGCAATGCGTGAATCCGATCTTCTGGCCTTCGAGATCGCGATCGAGGATGGCCGGCCCGGCTCGGTCATGTGCTCCTACAACCTCATCAATGGCGCTTACGGTTGCGGCAACAATCACACGCTCAATGACATTCTGAAGGGCGACTGGAATTATCCCGGTTGGGTGATGTCGGACTGGGGCGCTGTTCACGCGACGGACTACGCAAATCTCGGACTCGATCAGGAATCCGGGCAGGAAACCGACAAGGAAATCTATTTCGGCAAGCCGTTCGAAGCCGCTCTGAAGGCCGGCACAATCCCGCAATCGCGCCTCGACAACATGGTGCATCGCATTTTGCGGTCGATGTTCGCCGTCGGCCTGTTCGAACATCCGCCGAAGAAAACGAAGATCGACTACAAGGCCGATGCCAAGGTTGCCGAGAAGGTGGCCGACAAGGGTATCGTGCTCCTCAAGAATGCTGACGGCATCCTGCCGCTGACCACGAGCGCCACAAAGATTGCCGTAATTGGCGGCCGTGCCGATCTGGGCGTGCTTTCGGGCAGTGGTTCCTCGCAGGTGGCCCCGTATTCGCCGGATGGACGCTACCCGATGGTTCCCGTTGGCGGCGGCGCTCACGCATCGCCATGGTCAAGCATGACCTTCGACCCCGATCCGCCACTGGCGGCTATCCGGGCGAAGGTGCCGAATGCCACCGTGCGCTTTGATACCGGTCGCTACGTTTCATCGGCCGCCAGGCTCGCAAAATGGGCCGATGTCGTGGTGGTGTTCGCGACACAGTGGACGATCGAAGGATCGGACGTGCCGGATATCTCGCTGCCGAGCGGGCAGGATGCGCTCATCGAGGCGATTGCGGCCGCAAACCCCCATACGGTGGTTGTGCTGGAAACCGGAAATCCGGTGAGCATGCCCTGGCTTGATAAGGTCGCGGGCGTGGTCGAGGCCTGGTATCCGGGCCAGAGCGGCGGTCACGCCATCGCCGATGTCTTGTTTGGTGATGTCGATCCCTCCGGCCATCTGCCAATCACCTTCCCAAAGAGCGTCGACCAGCTGCCGCGGCCGGAGATTCCGGGCATCGACCACCCGCGGGGTCATAAAGTCGACGTGGATTACAACATCGAGGGAGCCAAGGTCGGCTATCGCTGGTTCGCGGACAAGGGGCTGACGCCGCTGTTCGCCTTCGGCTACGGGCTTTCCTACACGACGTTCGGCTATTCAAATCTTGCCGTGCAGGGCGGAAACACGCTTGCCGTCAGCTTTGATGTGACCAACACCGGCAAAGTGGCAGGCGATGCCGTCCCGCAAGTCTATCTGACCTCGCAGGCTGGCCAGAAGATCGAGCGGCTAATCGGCTTCAAGCGCGTCAGCTTGGCGCCCGGGCAGACGCAACACGTCACGCTCACGGCCGATCCGCGGCTACTCGCCAACTTCGATACCACCGCACATGGCTGGCGTATCGCGGCGGGTGACTACACCGTTGCGCTTTCACGTTCGGCCACCGATCCGGTCGCGACAGCGACTGCGGCGGTGAGTGGTTCGTTCCTGCAGCCGTGAGAGGTGGAGTAATCTGCTGATGGAAATGACTGCGGTCCTGTTCCGGCAAGCTGATTTGCCTCCGGTTTCGAAGACGCCGAGGTTGGTGTTTTGCAGAACCGGAGGGGTGATGGGGCGACGGACGATTATGTGACACGCCGTCGTCGCAACCTCCTCTGCGTCGTAAGGAATACCTTCGGCTGGATGATGGATGGCGCCGCCTCGTACGCGACTACGAGCAGCGCATCGACGTCTCTCACGCCGTGATCCTCGTCGCCATGGGCGCAAACCTCATCCGCAGAAACGCTCACCCCTGAATTTCAAAGCGGACTCTGACATATGGCAATAAATCGCAATGATAAGGAAATCTTGTCACGAATTCGTGCCAGGCGTGCGGATCAAGAAAATATTCATGTTGTCACGGGGTAATTATCACTCATATTTTCAATCAAAAATATATCAATAAGGATGTGTATACTGTAGAAAATTCTGTGATGTAGGAGGAATATACTATGAGTTCCTCCGGAAATTGCTCAAGATAACTTATCTCTGACTTGGCCTCATTCCGAGCGCTACAAGTGGATGGCAAACTTGCCCCGCTGCGCCTGGGGCTGGGAGCTCTTGCGCCGCAACGCCGACTACAGGGCGGCCTGCCGTGCAGCGGGGGCCACGCAGCAGCCGGTTCCCGATCCCTGGCCGCTGCTCGTGTTCGAGGATCCCGATATCGATGCCCGCCAGGCCAATGTGTTCTGGCGCCGCGAGGCCTGCGCCGAAGTGCTGCCGGTCGTGGCACTGGCCGAGGGCTGCGAAACCGATGCCGGGCAGTTCCTGACCGAGCATCTGACCTGCCGCATTCACGTCCACGCCGATCCGGACCAGGATCGCACGCATATCCTGTTCGCGCAGGATGGCCGCGCCTTGCAGCTCGAAATCGATGGCGCTTCGCGCCTGCCCAAGGCCGTGCTGGTGACGCCGGTCCTGCCGCCGCGGGGCTTGCGCCGGGCACGGCTGCAATCGGTGCGCCGGCTCGTCGATCTGATGAATCACGGCAGTCTCAGGCCAGTTCACTATCCGCGCGAACGGGCCGGAGCTCGGATGGCCCGTGTCGTCCAGGCCTTCGATGGCGCCGAGGCTGGAGCTTTGCATCGCGACATTGCGATCGCGCTGTTCGGGAGCGCCCGCGTCGAACGCGACTGGCATGCCGCGCACAATCCGCTGCGCGATTATGTGCGCCGGGCGATCGCGCGCGGCCGGCTGCTGACGCAGAGCGGCTATCGACAGTTTCTGGCATAGCGCCTCGCGCCTATTGCAGCAGATCGCGATAGCCCACTTCGGTCATCCAGTGGGCGCGCCTGAGATGGCTGGCCAGCGCCTTGGCGGCCCGCTCGGGCTCGCTGGCCGCATCGATCCCGAGCACGATCCTGGCCATCTCGTCCGCGCTGGCCCCGGCCGCCTCGGCATCGAGCAGACGCACATAGACGATGACATGCGCTTCGTCATAGGCCGTGACGTGATCCGACCACGGCACCTCGTCGGCAATGATCGGATGGAGCTCAACCTGGGTCACGGGCGCACTCCGGTGTCTGGGCGTGTCAGATACATACTATAGTGGATAAACCTAAAGTGTGTATTCCGCCGATCTTGCGCACATGGACATGCGCGCCCTGGTCGGACGGAATGTGCGGCGGATCAGGCTGGAAAAAGGCCTGACGCAAGAGCAGTTCTCGGACGTTTCCGGCTTCACCCAGCAATATATCAGCGGGCTGGAGCGCGGACAGCGCAATCCCACCATTGTCACACTCTATGAGCTCGCCCAGGCCCTCGGCGTCAGCCACATGGAACTGGTCAAGCCGACACGCGGCGGCAAAGCCGCAATCAAATAAAGTCGGTTCTGCGCCCCGTGCGGGCGTCCGCCCGGTCGCGCTGCGCGCCGCCGGACGCCGGGCTCTTCATGAACCGCGCCCGCAGAAGTGCGGTCGCGGCCCTTCGGGCTTCGATCCCTGACGCTTGATGCGGTCATCGCGCGTCCGTACGCTGTCGCTCAGCGGACCGCGATGGCTCTGTCTGTCTGGCATTCCCCGGATCGCAAGGCGGGCGGCACTCGCCTTTAGGCCCGCCGCGGCGGCCCGCAACCCTGCGCATTCGCTCCGGGTCCTCCACTTCGTTTCGGCCGTTCCGGTGCCGGCCGCCTCGTGACGGCGGGCCTTCCGGTTCGTGTTCGCCGCCCGCCCCGCTCTCCCGGGGAATGCGGGCGAGGGAAACCGAGCCGGAGGCATCAGATGCACCAGACATCCCATCAGCCGAGACACGGACAGGCCCGCGCCCAAGGCGCCGCCAAGCCGTCGCTCTATGACGACATCACCGACCAGATCGTGCGCGAACTCGAAGCCGGGGCCGTGCCCTGGGTCAAGCCGTGGACCAGTTCCGGCGTGGCCCTCGGCCTGCCGCGCAGCGCCGCCACCCGCCGCGCCTATAGCGGCATCAATATCCTGATCCTCTGGGACGCCGTGCTGCGTCGCGGATTTGCCGCGCAGGAATGGCTGACCTTCAAGCAGGCGCTGGCGCTTGGGCGGTCATGTGCGCAAGGGCGAGCGCGGCACCACCATCTGTTACGCCGACAGCTTCGTGCCGCGCGAGGCGCGCGACGGGGCAGGCGAGGGCGATGACGAACCGAGGCGCGTACCGTTCCTGAAGCGCTTCACCGTCTTCAACATCGAGCAATGCGACGGCCTGCCGCCCGAGATCGTGGCCCCGCCCAAGCCCATTGCCGCCCACGAGAAACACCGCGCCGCCGAGGCTTTGATTGCCGCCACGGGCGCAATCATCCGCATCGGTGGCGGCGAGGCCTTCTATCATCCGCGCGAGGATTTCATCCGCCTGCCGCCGGGTGCGGATTTCGTCAGCGCGGCCGATTACTACTGCACCGCGCTGCACGAACTCGGCCATTGGACGGCGCATCCGACGCGCCTCAGTCGCGACCTGACGCAGCGCTTCGGCGATCAGGCCTATGCGCGCGAGGAACTGATTGCCGAACTGACCAGCGCGTTTCTGTGCGCCCATCTCGGCATCGTCCCGCAGGTGCGCCATGCCGGCTATATCGACCATTGGCGGACGATCCTGAAACACGACGCCGCGCGATCTTTCATGCCGCCAGTCAGGCCAGCAAGGCCGCCGACTTCCTGCTCGCCTATCAGCAATCCACCGAACAGCCGCCGCATGCGGTGGCGGCCGAGGCGTCCTGAGACGCCGCCCGGCCCACCAGGCGTGCGCCCGGTGGGCCGGTTCACTCCACTCGAAAGGACCAAAATTTTGAACCTGCAACACATCGAACTGGCCGTCGGAAAAGTCTCGGCCTGCAACATGCGCTATCGTGATCCCGCGCCCGATGTCGCCGAGATCCGGCCATCGCGCCGCCGCCCTGCGCCGTGATTGTGGCGGGCGACGATGCCGAAGCCGCCCAATTGTCGCTGCTCCAAAACACCGTGCGGCGCCGGGAAACGGCGGGCAGGGGCAATCCCGCTTCCGGGGTTTTCCGCGTCATCCGCAGCCTCATCCATCGTCTGTCTGCGCTGCGGTGGGGGGTGTCGCCCGTCTTGTCGGGCACGCGATGCGGCGGCAGTCAACTGAGGTGCGGTCTTAGAAGCTGCCATCTTTCTATCCGTGACACCGAAGCTGGCGCATGCCTCCAGCGTCAGCGGAGCCATCATCTCCCTTGGCTTTGGCGTGACCCTGGGGCGGTGCCGTCGCCTTCGCGAAACCATCGCGGACACGGATTTTTCCCCGCGCCCGACGGCGCTCCTCGCGGCTCGCGGTCGCAGGCTCCCGCGCAAAATTCCGTGCCGCTCCGGTCCTGCGCTTCGCTGCGGCCCTGACGGGTTCGCAGGCTTTCCGGCCCGCCCCGTTCGGGTCGCCATCGCAAGGGAGAATGGTCTCCCGCGACACTGCAATGGAGGCTTCGATGCCAGCAATCGGTCATGTCACAAAAGCCACGGACGGCAGCTTCAAAGGCCAGCTCCGCACTCTGTCCTTCAAGGCACCGATCGAGATCGTGCCCAATGCGGCCAAGAACGGCGACACCCAGCCCGACTATCGGGTCTACAGCCAGGCGGTCGAGATCGGCGGGGGATGGAGCCGGCGCGGCAAAACCTCGGGCGAAGACTATATCTCGCTCAGCTTCGCCGATCCCGCCTTCGGGCCGAAGAAGCTCTACGCCAATCTCGGGCGCGCCGCCGGACAGGACGATGAGTCCGTCTTCGCGGTAATCTGGAATCCGCTCGACTAGACCCATTTTGGCCCTCGCGCCGTCTTCGGCGCGGGGGCTCCTGTGACAGAGTTGTGATCTCCTCTGGCAAAGATTCAAAGTTGTGCTTTTGCCAGATCATCCGTGTGCGATCCAATGTTCTACTGCGGCTCAAGGGGGCGCATGATGGTTGGCTTCCGTCATCGCGCACCGTAAGTGACGAGGTGTGTGATGGGCAACGGCATGCATGACGACGACCCGTTCTGGAACACGCTCAAGGCCGCCGACTATCTCGGTCTGATGCCCCAGACGCTGCAAAAAATGCGCGTCACCGGCAACGGTCCGCCCTACCGCAAGCATGGCCGCTATGTGCGCTACACCCGCGAAGACCTCGATGCCTGGTCGCAAACGCGCAGCCATGTGACGACCGGACGCCGCAACAGCGAGCGCACGAACACCGGAGCGGTGGCAGGCTCGAAGCCGGCATGAGCGGCGCTTCGTTTGCGAACCCGCGTCGATGGCCGCGATGGGGCCGCACGCGGATGGGCCACACAATCGGCGTCGGTTCGGCGGCACTCGCAGCCCTTGGCATTGCGCTTTGCCTCGCCCATCCGGCCGCGCGGCTGATCTACAACGCGACCGCCAGCGCGCCTTTGGGGTTCTATTGGCTGGATCGGGATGCAGCTCCGCAACGCGGCGAATTCGTGCTGGCCTGGGCACCGTCCGCGGCCCGCCGCTTGCGGCGCGGCGCGGCTATCTGCCGTTCGATGTGCCGTTGGTCAAACGCGTCGTCGCTGTTCGCGGCGAACGGATTTGTGCGGACGGCCGCACCATCTTCGTGGATGGGCACGCGGTCGCAACCCGTCTCGGCAAGACCGCGAAGGCCGCGCGCTGCCGCATTGGCAGGGCTGCCGCGTGCTCGGCACGGGCGATGTGTTTCTGCTCATGGCAACCGTCCCGGACTCGTTCGACGGGCGGTATTTCGGGGCGATTGCGCGCCAAGCCGTGATCGGCAGGTTGATCCCGCTATGGACCTGGTGACCTTCACCACGCTCTGCGCCCTGCACGGCTCGCCACTGCTGACGCCGTGCCCGGCAACATCGCAACCGTCCGCAGTGGCTGCACCGTTGCCCGCGCTCAGCCAGGTCGATCTGACGCCCTGGCGCGCGCGAGATCGCGCACGCATCGCAGCGCTTTGCCATTCCCCGAGCCTGGATTCGGCGCCGTCATCGCGGCCGAAAGTGGCGGGCACACGATCTGGCATGGCGCGCCCATCGTCTCGTCCGCCGGCGCCATGGGCCTGATGCAGCTGATGCCCAAGACCTATCGCGCCATGCGCGACCGCTACGGTCTCGGCACCGATCCCTTCGATCCGCAGGACAATATTCTGGCCGGAACCGCCTATCTGCGCAGCCTCTATGAGCGCTATGGCTATCCCGATCTCTTTGCCGCCTATCAGGCCGGCCCCAAGCGTCTGGAAGCCTGGCTGGACGGCCGCAAACCCTTGCCAGCCTCGACCCAATTCTATCTCCAGCGTCTCGTCCCGGGCAGCGATCTCGCCTTCAAAACCAGCGACGAGATCCGCGGTTCGAAGGCCGAAACAACATCCGCCAAGACACCGAATCCCGCCGTCAATCATCCCAATGGCGGACTGTTTTTCATGCGCATAGGCGCGTCGAAATCACCCAAATCAGGGCTCAATGAGTCCCATTCGAAACAGGATTCCGGACGCAATTTCGTGCCGTCCGCGCACGCTTTGGCGCGCGCCGTGTTCGTTCCGCTCTCCCATCCTCAGCCCTGAAATGGAGGCTTCGATGCGCGACCGATTGGCACATTGGGCGCTCGTTTGGCGGGTTGTGGGCGGTTGGCAAGATAAAAGCCCGCGCCCACAGAGGCGCGTATGTCTCGGTCTGCACATCGAATTTTTGTGGGCGCATGACGTGACTGTGTGTGGGCGCGTCGTCGCGAGACGCGCGACTTGCGCGTCCATGGCGATCGGCGCGTTGATGACACGATGTCTTGTCGGTGGTGATGACGATGCCTCGCGACAATGAATTCGAACCGGAGCTGGGCCGCATCCGCGCGACGCCGCCGAAAGGCGAGGGGCGCTATCTCGGCTCGGTGCTCAAAGGCACGGCGAAAGCGGGCGGGCTGGCGCGCCCGAGCCGCTCCGGCTTCACCGGCGCCCGCATCGGCCGCGGCGCCGGCGTGGGGCGGGTGCTGGCCGCGCGCGACAAATACGCCGCTTTCCGCAGTCGGCGCGTGATCGTCAAAACGCGCGTGATCAAGCTGCAGGGCCGGCTCAATGCCGCCAAGGTGCATCTGCGCTATCTGCAGCGCGATGGCGTCACCCGCGAAGGGCTGCCCGGCGAGCTCTATGATGCCGCGCATGATCGCGCCGATGGCCGCGCCTTCCTGGAGCGCAGCGACGGCGACCGGCATCAATTCCGCTTCATCGTCTCGGCCGATGACGGCGCCGCCTATGACGATCTGAAGGGCATGACGCGGCGGCTGATGGCGCGCATGGAGGCCGATCTCGATACCAGGCTCGATTGGGTCGCCGTCGACCATCACAACACCGGCCATCCCCACACCCACATCCTGCTGCGCGGCAAGGACGACACCGGCAAGGATCTCGTTATCGCCCGCGATTACATCCGGCACGGCATGCGCGAGCGTGCGGCCGAGATCGTCACCCTCGATCTGGGCCTCAGGAGCGACCGCGAGATCGAGCAGGGCTTGCGCGCCGAGATCGAGCAGGAGCGCTTCACCAGCCTCGACCGGAGGCTGCTGCGCGAGATGGACGAAGAGCGCGTGGTGCGCTCGGGACGCGAACGAGGAGGACGGCTTCCGCCAGGCCTTGCGGGCGGGCCGGCTGCAGAAGCTGCGCCGGCTCGGCCTCGCCGACGAAATCGCACCAGGCCGCTGGCAGCTCGACGACGATCTGGAGCCGGTGCTGCGGCGGTTGGGGGAACGCGGCGACATCATCAAGGCCATCCATGCCGAATTGCAGCGCCAGGGGCGGGGGCAGAGCATCGCGAATGCCGCCATCTACGATCCCACCGATCCGGAAGCCAAAGCGCCTTGTCGGCCGCGTGCTGGCGCGGGGGCTGGCCGACGAGGAACAGGACCGCCATTATCTGGTGCTCGATGGCGTCGACGGGCGCACCCACTATGTCGATATCGGACGAGGCGAAGAGACGGTGCCGGAGAGCAGCATTGTGGCCATCGCGCCGAGGCCCGTGGAGGCGCGTGCCGTCGACCACACCGTGGCCGAGATCGCCGCGGCCCATGGCGGGCGCTACAGCGTGGCGCTGCATCTGGCGCATGATCCGAGCACCAGCGCGGCTTTCGCCGAGACCCATATGCGCCGGCTCGAGGCGATGCGCCGGCAGGGCGATCTCGTCGAGCGCGAGCCGGATGGAACCTGGATCGTGGCAGACGATCATCTGGTGCGGGCCGCCCGCTTCGAGCGCCAGCGGGCGCGCAGCAGCCCTGTCATCGTCGAGACGTTATCGGCGATGCCCGCTTGAGCAACAGCTCAAGAGCGATGGAGCGACCTGGCTCGATCGCGAGCTGATTGCGCGCGACGCCGATGGCTTTGCGCGATGCCGGCTTCGGCAAAGACGTGCGTGCCGCGCATGGCCCGTCGCCAGCAATGGCTGATCGAGCAGGATCTGGCACGGCAGGAGGGGGAACGCATCATCTATCGGGCGAACCTGCTGGCGCTATCTCGTCATTCCGCCGTCCGACATCTCGCGCACCAAGCCGCTGGTGCGGCTGGTCCTCAACCAGATCGGCCGCCATCTGACCGAACGGCTCGAGGGCGATCCCGAAGAAGAGCCGCAAGCACCAGCTCCTGATGATGCTGGACGAGTTTCCGGCGCTGGGGCGGCTGGATTTCTTCGAGACGGCGCTGGCGTTCATGGCCGGCTACGGCATCCGCGCCTATCTGATCGCCCAATCCCTCAACCAGATCTCCAAGGCCTATGGCGAGAACAACGCCATCCTCGACAATTGCCATGTCCGGGTCGCCTTCTCGCAGCAATGACGAGCGCACGGCCAAGCGGATTTCCGATGCGCTGGGCACGGCCACCGAACTGCGCGCCCAGCGCAATTATGCCGGCCACCGGCTCGCGCCCTGGCTGTCCCATGTCATGGTCTCGCGCCAGGAGACCGCACGCCCGCTTCTGACGCCCGGCGAGGTCATGCAATTGCCGCGCCAAGGACGAGCTGGTCCTCGTCTCCGGCCTGCGCGCCGATCCGGGCCAAGAAGCTGCGCTACTACGAGGACCGGAATTTCACGAGCCGGATCCTGCCCGCGCCGCAGCTGGCACCGGCGCGCTATGACGACCGGCCGCCGCCGCGGCCGAACGATTGGAGCGGACAGGTCCGCGGTCTCGATCTCCGCTTGCACGACCAGGCTGCAGGACAGCCTGGCGCTGGCCGAGCTGGAGGAGGGCGGTCTGCAGCAGGAGCGCCATCCCGGCCTGCCGGAAGAAGCGAGTCGTTCGCCCGGATGTCGCCCGCGAAGACACGCTTCCGCTGTTCGACGACGACGATCCAGTCGCTGACGCGAAGGCCATGGAGGGCGCGCGCCAGACGATCTCCCGGGCCTACGCCATGAACGAGGGCGACCGCGGCCGCGACGACCTCTTGCCGGAGTTCTGAGGGCTGCCATGAAGATCCGCCGGCACGTCTATCTCGACGAGGCTCTGTTCGCGGAGCTGGACCGGCTCTGTGCCAAGCCGGGAGCCTCGCATTCGGTGATCATTGCCGATGCGCTTCGCGCCTATATCGACAGCCGGGGCGCCGATGCCCTGGACGACAAGCTCAAGGTGCGGCTGGAGCGCTTCGGCGGCCAGCTCTCCCGCATCGAGCGCGACGTCGCCATCGTCATGGAGAGCCTGGCGCTCTTCGTCCGCTTCGAGCTGATGGTGACGACGCCCTTGCCGAAGGCCGAGCAGGCCGCGGCGCGCGCCCTGGCGCAGGACCGCTTCCAGGAATTCATCGACTCCGTCAGCCGCCGGCTTGCGAACGGCAAGAACTTCCGCGCCGAGCTTCTCGCGCGAGCCGGCGAGGAGGATGCCCATGTCGGGTGAGGCCGCACAGATCGAAGCCCATGGCCGGCGCCGGGCGATGCTGAAGACGGCGATGGGCGCCGGGATTGCGGCAGCGCTTGCCGATCCCGCCGTGATCGAAGTCATGGTCAATCCCGATGGCGCGCTGCGCCTGGACCGGTTGGGGCAGGGA
>CAWGGT010000006.1:0-8693 GCA_963822185.1 uncultured Pseudomonadota bacterium | reverse complement strand
CGCCTGACCAAGGGTGTCTATGCGCGCTTCGATGCGGGGGCGGCGAAGCAGTTGCGCGATCTGTTGATGGCTGCCGCGGTTTATGCCGCGGGCGGCGAGGTGGCCTTGCGCGATTACGGCGACAAGGTCGGCGGCGATGTGTTGCGTCTCGCGCGCCATATGCGGGGGGCATAATGCCGGAAGTAATTCTCGGCGTCCTGGTGCTGATCGGGTTGCTGTTTCTTGGCCAGATGTTTGCGGGCGCCAATCCGAAATCGCTCGCCAAGGGGCTGCGCACGACCGGCGCGATCCTGATGGGGCTAGGGGCGCTGGCGCTTCTGACAGTCGATCGGGTCGGCGTCGCCATGCTCCTCGGCAGCATGGCCTGGGGCCTTTATACGGGCGGCCACATCTGGCCCGGCGGCTGGCCCTATTTTGGCCGGGGCGGTAGCGGTGGCGGAACGGCAAGCGGGGCGGGCGGCGCCAAGCCGGGCGCGGGCCGAACACCGCCGTGCGCACGGCCTGGCTGGAACTCGAACTCGATCACGAGACGGGCGCCATGCGCGGCACCGTACTTCAAGGCCGTTACAAGGATCGCGCGCTCGAGCGCATGTCCGAAGGCGCGCTACGAACCTTCTACAGCGAGGCCGCACCCGGCGATGCCGAAACCGCGCGCCTGCTCGAAACCTATCTCGATCGCCGCTTCGGCCCTGGCTGGCGCGGAACGGGGCAGGGCGCGCGGCAGGAGCAGGCGCAAGGCGGCAAGAGTGGTGGTGGCAGCAGCAGCGGTCGTTCGCGGGCACGGCCCGATGGCGGCATGTCGCGCGACGAGGCTTATGCCGTTCTGGGACTTCAGTCCGGCGCTGGCGCCGATGACATCCGCGCGGCTCATCGCAAGCTGATGATGCAGAACCATCCCGACCGCGGTGGCTCGGATTATCTCGCCGCCAAGATCAATGAAGCCAAGGATGTGTTGCTGGCGCTAATGCGCCTACCGCGTCGTCGTGGCCGCGAAGCGTCTGGCCGCGTTCGGTCAGACGTTCGCACACCTGGCGTGCTTCGCGCTCGACGAAGGGACCGAAGCGCGCGCGATAGAGCTTGTGCCCGTCCACGCTCTGGAACGGCGCGACAATGTGCTTGGCCTGCCCCAGGATATCCATCGACTTCTCGGCATAAGCGGCGAGCTGCGCGCGCGCCACCTTGCGGTTCGCGTAGGCGCCGATCTGGATGGTCAGTCTGTCATGCCCAGCGCACCTGCCACGGGCGCCGGCGTGCCGCTACCGCGCAGCGCCGTGTTGCGTGCGGTGGGTTGCGGGATGGTCACGGGTTCATAGGAGGCCAGCGTTAGGCGGGGGCGCGGCTTCGGTGCGATCAGGTCGGCAATGGCATCGTCGCCGGAGGAAATGTCGGCTGGATCGGAGCGCGTCTCGGCCACATCCTCGTCGTTCGGATCCATGGCATCGGCCGAGCGCAGATCCGGCGTGAGCGAGGCCATCGCCACGCTACGAGATTTCAGCTTGGGCACCAGCGCAGCGCCGATGTCGAAGCCGGCGATGACGGTCTGCGGCGCACGGCCGGCGGCAATGGCCTGCCAGGGCACTTCGTTGCCGGCGACGAGCGTGGGTTGCGCGTCGATGCGGGCATAGGTCTGGTTGAGCAGACGGATCATCTCCTCGTCGCGCATATGCGCGGTGCGCCCGCCCATCACGATGCCGATGACGTGATGGTTTTGCGCACGACGCTCGATACGAGATTGAAGCCGGACATCACCGTGTAGCCGGTCTTCATGCCCTCGGCGCCCTGTAGTGGCCGATCAGATTGTCATGCGTGTTCCAGGTGTGGCCCTTCCAGGTGAAGCTCGGCGTCGCGAAATAGTGGTAATATTGCGGGAAATCGTAAGCGATGTGCCGCGCCAGGATGCCGAGATCGGATGCAGTCGTGATCTGCTGGCGATTGGGCAGGCCGGAGGCATTGGCGTAATGGGTGTGGTCCATGCCCAGCTTGCGGGCTTCCGCCGTCATCATCTGGGCGAAATGCTTTTCGCTGCCGCCGAGCTTCTCGGCGACCACCACGGCCACGTCATTGGCCGAGCGCACGACGATCGCCTTGATGGCCTGCTGGACCGTAATCGTGTCCACGCCGGGGATGAGATACAGCTTCACCGGCGACTGGCGGGCCGCATGGGCCGACACCGGCATCGGCGTTTGCAGTGTCACCTTGCCCTGCTTCAGCGCGTCAAAGAGCAGATACAGCGTCATGAGCTTGGTGAGCGAAGCGGGATAGCGGCAGCAGATCGGCGTTGCGCGCATAGAGCACCTTGCCCGTCTCGCCATCGAGTATCAGCGCGGCGTCCTTGTTGGGATAGGTCAGGCTGACGTGGCGGTAATGATGACGTGCTTGTGCGGCCTGCGGGGCGAGGGCCAGAATCAGGCCGATCGCTGCCGGGAGCAGGACCGAGAAATTCCTCTTCGCAATCGCGCCGAGAAAGGCGCGCCGCCGCAAAAACATACTCGACCTCTATCGATGGCAACTGCCCGAAGCCCGTCACAATGAGACCAGTAACCGGCAGCCATCCGCAAGGGGACGGTAAAAAAAAACCTTAAAATACGGGCATTTACCTAGTGGTAAGATTTGGGGCGGAATTGCGGCCGGGTTTCCGCCGGCCATATGCTCCGTTCGGCATGGGCCATTAATTGTGCGGTGCAATGTAAAATACTTGACTTCGGGAAGGGTGCAGCGCATATAACTTATGTTGCACTGCAGCAGTCCGGGAATAACTCATTTCCCCGCCCGGACGTTGGCCGGAGTGAGCAGTGCGCCAGGATACCGAAGCGCAACCGCAAAAGGATCGATGGACATGGCGACGACGACCAAGGCGAAGGCCAAATACCAAGCTGGGCGGCCCGGAAGCCGTCGAAGCGGCGATGAAGACCGGTACCGAAGCCCTGAAAACCGGCTTCGAAAAGGCTGCCAAGGGCTATGATCAGCTCTTCAGCTACGGCAAGGACACCATGGAGGCCTATCTCAAGTCCGCCAATGTCGCGGGCAAGGGTGCGGAGACCCTCCACAACGAGATTTACAGCTTTTCCAAGCAGGCGATCGAGGACCAGATGGCGCACGCCAAGGCGCTGATGGCCTCCAAATCGGTCCACGAAGCGTTCGAAATGCAATCAGATTTCGCGAAATCGGCCTTCGACGCCTATGTCGGCCAGATGACGAAGCTGGGCGAGATCTTCGCCTCCACCAGCAAAGAGGCGATCGAGCCGCTTCAGGGCCGCGTTCAGGCCTGGGTGGAAGTGGTCCAGAGCGCCAAGGCGGCCTGAATCGGCGACGGAACTCCGCTCTTCTGGAATTCTGAATGCCCCGCGAAGGGCTCGGGTGATTTCGGTCATCCGGGCCTTTCTGCTTTGTGGCCGTGGGGCGGCCCCCCGGGCTGCGGGTCCCGCGCCCAAGCCACGCGCACGCATTGCGCAGTTGCCTTTTCCTCCCCCCTTTCCGCTAATCTGGAAAGGAACGAAGATTTGCGCCTGACAGGGCGCGGCGTGAAAGTGCCGAGCGGTAATGACGGATAAGAAACACGACAAGGGCAGCACGGACGACGGCGAGGGCGATTCCGGCACCGGCATCGTCACCAAGACGCGGCCCAAGACCAAGAAGCCCAGCCTGTACAAGGTGCTGCTTCTGAACGACGATTACACGCCGATGGAATTCGTCGTGCTGATTCTGGAGCGCTTCTTCAACAAGACGCGCGACGAGGCGGTCGAGGTGATGCTGCATGTCCACCGCCACGGTGTGGGTATTTGCGGCGTCTTCACCTATGAGGTGGCGGAGACAAAAGTGGCGCAGGTCATTGAATTCGCCCGCCGGCATCAACATCCTCTACAATGCACCATGGAGAAGGAGTAGGCCCCGTGCCCTCATTGTCTCGCAGCCTGGAACAAGCGTTACACCGCGCCATCAAGCTCGCGAGCGACCGGCATCACGAATATGCGACGCTGGAGCATCTGCTGCTGTCGCTTATGGACGATCCCGATGCCGCGCAGGTGATGAAGGCCTGCAATGTCGATTCCGAGGCGCTGCGTCTCGCCCTCCAGCACCATGTCGATGAGGAACTCCTGACCCTGGTGATCGAGGATGGCGAGGACGCCAAGCCGACCACCGCTTTCCAGCGCGTGATCCAGCGCGCCGTTCTCCATGTTCAGAATTCCGGCCGCGACGAGGTGACGGGCGCCAATGTCCTCGTCGCTCTGTTCTCCGAACGCGAAAGCCACGCCGTCTATTTTCTGCAGGAGCAGAATATGACGCGGCTGGATGCGGTCTCTTACATCAGCCACGGCATCGCCAAGCGTCCGGGCATGACGCAGCAGAAATCCGTGCGCGGTTCCGAAGAAGAAGAAGAAGCCGCCAAGGAGGTCAAGCAGGGCACCGAAGCGCTCGAAGCCTATTGCGTGAACCTCAACGACAAGGCGCGCTCCGGCCGTATCGATCCGCTGATCGGCCGCGATGCGGAAGTCGAGCGCACGATCCAGATCCTGTGCCGCCGCTCCAAGAACAATCCGCTCTTCGTCGGCGATCCCGGCGTCGGCAAGACGGCGATTGCCGAAGGTCTTGCCCGCAAGATCGTCAATGGCGAAGTGCCGGAGGTGCTCAAGGAATTGACCATCTATGCGCTCGACATGGGCGCGCTGATCGCCGGCACGCGCTATCGCGGCGATTTCGAAGAACGTCTGAAATCCGTGGTCAAGGAACTGGAAGCCATCGACGGCGCGGTGCTGTTCATCGACGAGATCCACACCGTGATCGGCGCCGGCGCAACGAGCGGCGGTGCGATGGATGCCTCCAATCTTTTAAAGCCTGCATTGCAGGCCGGTTCGCTGCGCTGCATGGGCTCGACCACCTACAAGGAATACCGCCAGTATTTCGAGAAGGATCGCGCGCTGGTTCGCCGCTTCCAGAAGATCGATGTCGCCGAGCCGACGATCCCCGACACGATCAAGATCCTCAAGGGCCTCAAGCCTTACTTCGAGGATTATCACAAGATCCGCTACACCAATGACGCGATCAAAACCGCGGTGGAGCTGGCGGCGAAATACATCAACGACCGCAAACTGCCGGACAAGGCCATCGACGTGATCGACGAAGTCGGCGCCGCGCAGATGCTGCTGCCCGAATCCCGGCGCCGCAAGACCATCGGCGTGAAGGAAGTCGAGGATGTCGTCGCCAAGATCGCGCGCATCCCTCCCAAATCCGTGTCGAAGTCCGACACCGAATTGCTGCGCAATATCGAGGCCGATCTCAGCCGCGTGGTCTATGGTCAGGACGAGGCGATCCATCAGCTCTCTTCGGCGATCAAGCTGGCGCGCGCCGGCCTGCGTCAGGCAGAAAAGCCCATCGGCTCTTACCTGTTCTCCGGCCCCACTGGCGTCGGCAAGACCGAAGTGGCCAAGCAGCTCGCCTCCATCATGGGCGTCGAGCTTCTGCGCTTCGACATGAGCGAATATATGGAGCGCCACACGGTCAGCCGCTTGATCGGTGCGCCGCCGGGCTATGTCGGCTTCGATCAGGGCGGCTTGCTCACCGATGGCGTCGACCAGCATCCGCATTGCGTGCTGCTGCTCGACGAAATCGAAAAGGCGCATGGCGACCTCTTCAACATCCTTCTGCAGGTGATGGATCACGGCAAGCTGACCGATCACAACGGCAAGAAGATCGACTTCCGCAATGTCATTCTGATCATGACGACCAATGCCGGCGCATCGGACGCGGCAAAGGATGCCATCGGCTTCGGCCGCGGCAAGCGTCAGGGCGAGGACGAGGAAGCGATCAAGAAGCTGTTCACGCCGGAATTCCGCAATCGTCTCGATGCGACCATTTCCTTCGCGCCGCTGTCGCGTTCGACCATCGATCGTGTGGTCGAGAAGTTCGTGCTCGAACTCGAATCCCAGCTCACCGATCGCGACGTGACCTTCGAGCTCACGCCCGAAGCCACGCGCTGGCTGGGCGAGAAGGGCTATGACGACGCTTTCGGCGCCCGTCCGCTCGCCCGCGTGATCCAGGACAACATCAAGAAGCCGCTGGCCGACGAGATATTGTTCGGCAAGCTCAAATCCGGCGGCACGGTGCGCGTGCTTCTGGATCGCGACGCCGACAAGCTCGCCTTCGAATTCGTCACCAACGCGGACGCGAAGCCGAGAAAACCCGCCGCCCCGAAACAACTCCCCCCGCCCAAGGCGGAGGAGAGTGTGTGAGAGAGACAGTTCCGTCATTTGCATCTTGTTGTGGTGGTTTAACGACTGAACGGACTGTTAGGACAAAATGCAGGGCTACCCGGAACTCGGCCTGACACCTGAGCAATTCGAGAAGCAGGTTCGAGAATTTGTTGATGCGCTGGGGACGAATTTGGACGACTATACCTCGAACCATCGAGAGGTCGTAGTCGGTTCGGATGGCGAGTACGAGATCGACGTTACAGTCCGATTCTCCGCTCTCGAGGTGAACTATCTCACGCTCATAGAGTGCAAGCGCTATTCTCGTCCTGTTGGTCGCGAGAAGGTGCAATCGCTATACGTAAAAATGCAATCAGTCGGAGCGCAGAAGGGTATCGTGTTTAGCACAAGTGGCTTTCAGTCGGGTGCTTCTGAGTATGCTGCCGCGCATGGAATTGCATTGGTTGAGCTTGTAGATGGACGCGCATCTTATGTTAATAAGTCGTTTGGCGACGCCCCGGTCCCATGGGGTAAGGTCACCGATTATATTTCGCCAATTGTCGGGTGGCTGCACGATGGAAACAGAAGGTCTTTGGTTGATTCTGACCATATGACTGCCCTTGCGAGCGCTCTGGGCCTAGAACTTCCGGCAACATGACGGTTCCTGTGACTGAGCCCCAATCCTCCATCGCCGCCGCCCAGAAAGTCCTCGATGACTTCATGGCCGCGTTCAATGCGCGCGACATCGAAGCCTGGAACAAGACCTTCAATTTCCCTTCGGTCCGGCTCGCCTCGAACACGCTGACCGTCATCGACGCCGACTTCCACAAGCCGGAGATGCTCACCCGCGGCGCGCTGTCGGAGTGGGATCATTCGGCCTGGGAGCGGCGCGCGGTCATCCATGCCGGGCCGGACAAGGTCCATATCGACATCCGCTTCACCCGCTACCGCAAGGACGGCAGCGTCATCGGCGGCTTCGATTCGATCTATGTGATCACCTGCGAGGTCGGCCACTGGGGCGTCAAATGCCGCTCCAGCTACGCGCCGTAGCTCGGCGCAACGCCATTTTTCTTCCCCCGCCTGCGGGGAAAGTCCACGGCGAAGCCGGGGGATGGGGGGACGTCGACGCTCGCAAGACTTTCCCCCTCCGTCGCGTCGCTTCGCGCGCGACACCTCCCCCGCAGGCGGGGGAGGAAAGAGGCCTCACCGCCGCGCCATCGCGTCCGCGATCATGCGAGCGCGGCGGTCCTCATGGGCGCTATGGATCGCCAGCGCCGCGTGCATGAAGGCCACGACCCACAGGAACAGCCCCAGCGCATGCAGGATGATCGTCACCCAGGCGACGATGCTGAGGATGTAGAGGATCAGGTTGAACAGGGCCTGAAAGGGCTTGCCGCTGAACAGCAGCGCCAGCGGCGAACAGAAAATCGCAAGCATATACATCATTCCGGCCCCCGGCAGCCTGTCATTTCAACATCTTAAATGGGGCGCCAGCGCCCGGGTGCAAGCCGGGCAAAAAAAATTTCGTCCGCCCCCTTGGGTAGTGTCCTAATTTGCCGCTGACAGCCCAGCACCCCTTTCCAGCTTGAACCCCCCCGTAAAGGAACGCCATATTATAAGCGGGAGATATGAAGATGAACGCTCTAGCTAAGTGGGTAGGCGATACCTGGTCTGAAATGACCCTTCGCTCCAAGCCGCTGCCGGACCCCGAGCCAGCGTATGAGCGGTCACGCCCTATGACCGGTTTTTTGGCGCTTCTTACTCCCGAGCAACGGAAAGCAGCACTAGATTGCCGAGAGCCGGACAGTCTCGATGATGCGGCGGGACTGCGCACCTAGTGCACTGATTCAGACGGACGGTTCAGGGGTACAGTGGGTTTGCTCCAGCTTGTAGGTTAATCCGCTGAATCATCTGATTGGTCCGTTGCACTAGCTTTCCTGATAGCGCTTTCGGTGGGCGCTTCGCAGCCTCTCCGGTCCATGCTCCAAGAAACTCCGCAAGTCGGAACTCCGGGCACTTTGTGCATTGATAGTCAAAGGTGGACTTAACTTTTTCCTCCCTTGTCCGGCACTCATGCCAGCCCCAGCGGCATTTCCAGATGATGCCCTTCGGCTTTCGCTCGCTCATCTGGTGACGGTAGCGGGGCCAGCCATGCGGGGAACCGTATCGATCTCTATATAGATCCACCAGTGTGTCATTTGATGGGCGTACACGTAGTTCCGTCTTGCCAATGGCTTGTCCATAAGCAGCTGAAATTTCAAAACAAATTAACACCCTCCGGCCTATTAAGGGACAATCTGGCGCAGGGTCTCCCTCTACGAAATGCAAATTGACGGCCAGCCCGCTACAAGTCGCAATTCCGAGCGCGCTGAGCCGGTCACCGGACCAGAGGGAAATATCCAGTCTGTCTATATCCTTATAACGGCGGAATATTTCAGGCCAATCCCAGTCTGGGTACTGACGATTCTGCGGAAGCCACTGCTTTTTATATGCTTCCTCCGTCGCCCT